>NZ_JBIUXZ010000006.1:95816-291531 GCF_044744265.1 Pseudomonas sp. NPDC087342 | reverse complement strand
CACAGAAGGAGCAATAGAGCAGCTTGCCGTTGTCCTCGCCGTTGCGGGTGTCAGTCATTCGTTCGATCCAAATCCGATAGGCTTGCAACACAAGATGAAGGCTATTGCGGGCTTTTTCAAGCCCGCTAGTGATCGGAGCAGCCGACCAAGCCTATTTTGAGCTGCTTAATTTAAGCGGGGCGCTGGCTGATCACTTCATCGATCAAGCCGTATTCACGCGCGGCTTCTGCGCTCATGAAGTTATCGCGGTTGGTGTCGCGCTCGATTTCTTCAAGAGTGTGCCCGCTGTGCTTGGCCATCAGCGTGTTGAGACGCTCACGAATAAAGAGGATTTCCTTGGCATGGATTTCGATATCCGACGCCTGGCCCTGGAAACCGCCCAATGGCTGGTGAATCATCACGCGCGAGTTCGGCAGGCAGAAACGCTTGCCGGGGGCACCGGCCGTCAGCAGGAAAGCGCCCATGCTGCACGCCTGGCCGATACACGTGGTCGATACGTTGGGTTTGATGAACTGCATGGTGTCGTAGATCGACATGCCTGCTGTCACCGAACCGCCCGGGGAGTTGATATAAAGATGGATGTCCTTGTCCGGGTTTTCCGCTTCAAGGAACAGCAGTTGCGCACAAATCAGGTTAGCCATGTAGTCCTCTACCGGGCCAACCAGAAAGATCACTCGCTCCTTGAGAAGGCGCGAATAGATGTCGTAGGCGCGCTCGCCACGAGCGGACTGCTCGACAACCATCGGGACCAGGCCGCCTGCGGCCTGGATATCAGAGTTCTGCTGAATATACGAATTACGGAACATGCTCTGCAGTCACTCCCAAATAGTTATGTCTTGAATACGCATAAGCCAGCACGAAGGCTGGCTTATGGTGATTACTTCTTACTACAGAAACGATCAGTCGGCTTGTGGAGCTTCTACCGGCTTGACTGCTTCTTCGTAAGAGACCGACTTGTCGGTCACGCTAGCTTTCTGCAGAACAGTATCCACAACTTGTTCTTCCAGCACAACCGAACGAACTTCGTTCAGTTGCTGGTCGTTCTTGTAGTACCAGGACACAACCTGCTCAGGCTCTTGGTAGGCCGAAGCCATTTCCTGAATCATTTCGCGAACGCGGGCTTCGTCAGGCTTGAGGTCGAATTGCTTGACCACTTCAGCCACGATCAGACCCAGTACAACGCGGCGCTTGGCTTGTTCTTCGAACAGCTCGGCCGGCAGTTGGTCAGGCTTGATGTTGCCGCCGAACTGTTGAACAGCCTGCACGCGCAGACGGTCAACTTCGTTGGACAGCAGAGCCTTAGGCACTTCGATCGGGTTGGTGGTCAGCAGACCGTCCATTACCTGATTCTTGACCTTGGATTTGATCGCCTGACGCAGTTCGCGCTCCATGTTCTTGCGAACTTCGGTGCGGAAGCCTTCCAGACCGGTTTCCTTGATGCCGAATTGAGCGAAGAACTCTTCGTTCAGCTCTGGCAGTTTTGGCTCGGAAACAGTGTTCACAGTCACGGTGAACTCAGCGGTTTTGCCCGCCAGGTCGAGGTTCTGGTAGTCCTCTGGGAAGGTCAGGTTCAGAACGCGCTCTTCGCCGGCTTTAGCGCCAACCAGACCGTCTTCGAAACCCGGGATCATGCGGCCGGAACCCAGAACCAGCTGAGTACCTTTGGCGGAACCGCCAGCGAACACTTCACCGTCAACCTTGCCAACGAAATCGATGTTCAGTTGGTCTTCGTTCTGGGCAGCGCGTTCGGCCACTTCAAAACGGGTGTTCTGCTTGCGCAGTACGTCCAGCATCTTGTCCAGATCAGCGTCAGCCACGTCAGCGCTCAGGCGCTCAACGGTGATACCGTCGAAACCGGCTACGGTGAACTCCGGGAACACTTCGAAAATAGCGACGTATTCCAGATCTTTGCCAGCTTCGATCGATTTAGGCTCGATCGAAGGAGCGCCAGCCGGGTTCAGCTTCTGCTCAACGACAGCTTCGTAGAAGGAGGACTGGATCACGTCGCCAACAGCTTCCTGACGTGCATCAGCACCGAAACGGCGCTTGATTTCACTCATTGGCACTTTGCCTGGACGGAAGCCAGCAATCTTGGCCTTTTGGGCGGTCTGCTGCAGACGCTTGTTGACCTGAGTCTCGATGCGCTCAGCCGGCACGGTGATGCTCATGCGGCGCTCAAGAGCAGAAGTATTTTCAACAGAAACTTGCATGGATATTCCTCGTTGCACAGACGTTAGCCGGCCGTTTCCGACCCCAGAATCAAGGGCATGCATTCTAGTGGGTCAAACTCAAGAAGTCACCCTACTGAAAACGGGTAAAAAAGCAGCAGGCAATTTATAGGCGAGGGACAAACGGTTGCGCCTCGCCCTGTTAGCAAATACAGCCAATCAAGCCAGGGCTCTGCACCACCTCTTCTATATATAAGAAGAAGCTGCCAATCATCTCCCTGACAACCGGTCTTGCATGCAAAACCGGCGGGCGGCGCGGCATCATCGAGAAACAAAAATACGACGAAACACCCCACCGCTGCGACCCAGGACATGCAGTCGCTGAACACTCGAACCGCTAAAACAAAAAAGGCGCCAGACTGTTAAATCTGGCGCCTTTCGAAATATGGGGTGGACGAAGGGGATCGAACCCTCGACAACGGGAGTCACAATCCCGTGCTCTACCAACTGAGCTACGCCCACCATATTGCAGTGCAAAGAAACCAAAAACTTCCCTTGCTAAACCCCAATCAGGCCAACCGGCCTGAGCGAAGCTTTATTTGGTGCGGATGAAGAGACTCGAACTCTTACACCTTGCGGCGCTGGAACCTAAATCCAGTGTGTCTACCAATTCCACCACATCCGCGTTTGAAGCTGTTAAAGCAAAGGCGCCAGACTGTTAATCTGGCGCCTTTCGAAATATGGGGTGGACGAAGGGGATCGAACCCTCGACAACGGGAGTCACAATCCCGTGCTCTACCAACTGAGCTACGCCCACCATATTGCGCTACTTGTGCCAAAGCTGCCTAATGGCGCACCCGGCAGGACTCGAACCTGCGACCATCCGCTTAGAAGGCGGATGCTCTATCCAGCTGAGCTACGGGCGCCTTATTAATCTGTACTCTTGGAGGACTACAAACTAAGTGCTTCCAGTCTCGCAGAACCGTAATCCCGCTTGACCTTCTCATCCAGTGCTAGGCTGTGCCCGACAAGTGCGACGAATAGTATAGAGCGCCCCAGAGGCCGTCAAATCCTTTTTAAAAAAAATTCATTTAATTAAAGGGCTTAGAGGAATTTGCAGACCAAGCGCCTTTGCCCCCGCCGCCTGACATGCGAGAATGCGCCCTCTTTTTTTCCCCTCTCGATGGTTAATCACGCGCAATGACTGCACAACTAATCGACGGCAAGTCAATCGCCGCCAGCCTGCGCCAGCAGATCGCCAAACGAGTTGCCGAGCGTCGCCAGCAAGGTCTGCGCACGCCCGGCCTCGCGGTGATCCTGGTCGGCAGCGATCCTGCCTCTCAGGTTTATGTCTCGCACAAGCGTAAAGACTGTGAAGAGGTCGGCTTCCTGTCGCAAGCCTACGACCTGCCTTCTGAAACCACTCAAGAAGTGCTGACCGATCTGATCGATCGCCTGAACGACGACCCGTCAATTGACGGCGTTCTGCTTCAGTTGCCTTTGCCAGCTCACCTGGACGCCTCCAAATTGCTGGAGCGCATTCGTCCGGATAAAGACGTCGACGGTTTCCACCCTTATAACGTCGGGCGCCTGGCGCAACGCATTCCCCTGCTGCGCCCTTGCACCCCGAAAGGCATCATGACCCTGCTGGAAAGCACCGGGGCTGATCTCTACGGGATGGACGCGGTGATTGTCGGCGCCTCCAACATTGTTGGCCGCCCGATGGCGATGGAATTGCTGTTGGCTGGTTGCACCGTCACCGTCACCCACCGCTTCACCAAGGATCTGGCCGGTCACGTCGGCCGTGCCGATCTGGTGGTAGTGGCCGCCGGCAAGCCGGGCCTGGTCAAGGGTGAGTGGATCAAAGAAGGCGCGATCGTGATCGACGTCGGCATCAACCGTCAGGAAGACGGCAAGCTGGTCGGCGACGTGATCTACGAAACCGCCCTGCCCCGCGCGGGCTGGATCACTCCGGTTCCGGGCGGCGTTGGTCCGATGACCCGCGCCTGCCTGCTGGAAAACACCCTGTACGCAGCGGAAACCCTGCACGGCTGAGTTCACTGGCTGGCTGTACACACAGAGCCCCGCTATTGCGGGGCTTTGTTGTTTTTGAGGTTGGGACAAACCGCCCGCGAACCTTCAGAATAAAATACACAAACAAGAACAACGTCCTTCAGGCGCCAACAGGGCAACCGGATACCAATGGCACCTTCGCCAGGAGTCGTCCATGAAGCCGAACACCACACCCGAACATCACCTGAGTTCCCTCACGGGAAAACTGGCGGGCCTGTTGTATAGCCTCTGCGGTTACCTGCTGTTCCTGCTCACCGCGCTTTACCTGATCGGTTTTCTCTCCGGCCTTGGTGTGCCCAAGGACATTAACTCGGGACAGGGCTTGAGTTGGCCGCTGGCCGTTATCGTCGACGCCTTGCTGATTACGCTGTTTGCCGTCCAGCACAGTGGCATGGCACGCCAGCGTTTCAAGCGCTGGTGGACCACACACATCCCCGCGCCCATTGAGCGCGCGACCTATGTCTTGTCGACGTGCCTGGTGCTCATCCTGCTCTTCTGGCTATGGCAACCGATCGCAACGCCCATCTGGAGCGTGACATCCCCATGGGGCCACGGATTGCTTATGGCGGTGTTCTGGCTCGGCTGCTTTGTGGTGGTGCTTTCCACCTTCCTGATCAGTCATTTCGAATTGCTCGGCATCACCCAGGCACTCAGCGCCTGGCGCTCTGCCCGGCCCGACAGCCCCACGTTCAAAACGCCTTTGCTCTATAAGCTGGTCCGCCACCCTTTGTACCTGGGGTTTCTGATCGTGTTTTGGGCGACGCCTGACATGACCTTCGGACATCTTTTGTTCGCGCTGCTCAACACGATCTACATCCTGATCGGGGCTTATCTTGAAGAGAAAGATCTGGTGGAGATGTTCGGGGAGCGATACCAACGCTATCAACAGAACGTCGCCATGCTGGTGCCTCTGATCAAACGCAAACCGGACCGCAAGAAAGACGCATAAAGGCGACTGAATCCAGCACCAAAAACATTAAATTTTCTTCATATAAAGCGCTCGCCATACGGGCGCCTAGCGCTTTCGTAGCTCATACTCCTAGAATGCGTCGTTTTTAAGAAACAGCCCGTAACAAAACGGCATATCCACCCTAATGAGTTCGCCCGCGTGAAAATCCGTCTTTCCATCCTGAGTCTATTTTTTGCATTTACAGGGACTGTTATCACGCCAATGACCCATGCCGCGGAAACCACCGCGGCACCGCGAGACGCGTCACAACTGAAGATCGCTTCCGGCAGCGCTTTGTTAATGGATTTGCAAACAAACAAAGTTATTTATGCCAACAACCCGGACGTGGTCGTGCCTATCGCGTCGGTCAGTAAATTGATGACCGGCCTGGTGGTGGTTGAAGCGCACCAGAACATGGATGAATACATCAACGTCGACATCAGCCACACGCCGGAAATGAAAGGCGTGTTCTCAAGGGTCAAACTGAATAGCGAACTGCCGCGCAAGAAAATGCTGCTGATCGCACTGATGTCCTCGGAAAACCGTGCTGCCGCCACCCTCGCCCACCACTACCCGGGCGGTTATGTCGCGTTCATCGCAGCCATGAATGCCAAGGCCAAGGCGCTGGGCATGAGCAACACGCATTTCGTTGAACCAACCGGGCTTTCCCCGCGCAACGTGTCCACGGCCCGCGACCTGAGCAAGCTGCTGATCGCCGCGCACAAATACCCGCTGCTGACTGAACTGACCACCACCAAGGAAACCACCGTTGCGTTCCGTAAACCCAACTACACCTTGGGTTTCCACAACACCGATCATTTGGTGAACAAGCCCAATTGGGATATCAAAATCACCAAGACTGGTTTCACCAACGAAGCCGGCCACTGCCTGGTGCTGGTGACCAGTATGGGCAATCGCCCGGTGGCTTTGGTGATTCTCGATGCATTCGGCAAGTACACACACTTTGCCGACGCCACTCGGATTCGCAGTTGGGTCGAAACCGGCAAGAGCACCACTGCGCCGTCGGTGGCCTTGCAGTACAAAGCCGCGAAGAACCTGAAGCAGCGTCAGAGCGGCGTGGTTGAAGCCTCGAAATAAGTCGTCAACAAAATGCAAAAAGCCCCGATCAATCGGGGCTTTTTGCATTGTGGCCAAGTGAGTTAATCGTTGGGCAGCGGCATCTGGTCGTCATCTGGAATGCCGTCGCCGGCACTCGGATCTTTCCAGCCGTGCGGATGTTCCTCCGGCACCACCATTGGACGCGCCAATGGATCGCGCAGCGGGCTGTCCGGGTCCAGCACCGGGTCGATGTCGTCCTCGGGAGTGGTCGGCACGCTGTCTGGGCGTTTGTCGTCAAAACTCGAATCGGTAGACATAAGCCACCTCATTATTGCGCATCAGGGTTTGAGATCGCCCAGCGGGTCGTACGGCTTCGCCGGTTTCTTGTCATCCTCACCCGGCTTGATATCCAGGGGCGCCTTGGCAGGACCGACAGGATCGACCTGTGGGTCGGCAAGGTCGGGCGAATCGGGATCGAAGCCCAGATCATCGCCGGAAGAATGCTCGGACGAATGCGGGCCATCTGAAGTCTTGGAATGTGCCATGGACGCCTCCTTGGGTCTGGCCCGGAGAAATCCGGGCCCTACTCATCAGAGGCCTGGGGCACACGACGGTGCCCGGGAGATGACGAACGGAGCGCTTACGAGGAAAACAGTTACTGAGCCTTCAACGCCTTGGTCGCCCGCGCAGCTGCTTGCTCCTGGCCGGCCTGACCCAGATCGCTGGCCGCCTTGAGCCAGCGTTGTTCGTCGACCTTGGCCGGAAGCTGGTTCGGCTTCTGGATCAACACAGCCCAACCGCCGGCATCCTTGAACGACGACTCAAACGAACTGAAGCTCATCAACAACCGGCGGTTCATCCCGGAACGCAACAGCACCGTCTGCTTTTGCCGGTTGTACCCGGCGAGGATCGCGTAGCGCGGCTCGGCCCAGAACGCCGAACCTTCGGTGAAGCGCAGCATCACCGGATAACCGGCCGCCACCTGGGTCAACAACGCCGGCAGATTGCTGTCGAGCGGATAGACCACCATGCCGTATTCGCGAGCCAGGTTCTGCATGTTTTGCTGCAGCTGCGCCTCGGCGCCTGGCAAGCGCAGGGGTTTTTCCAGCAGGCCGGGCGTAATCACCACGCCCTGCTGGGACAGCATGCTGGCCAACACCTGGGGCCCGCTTTGATTGGCCTGGCCCCGGTAGAACGTACCGCTGAGCTCAACGCGCTCCGGCAGTCGCTGAACCTCAGGCGCCACACTGCCGGCGCAACCGGCCAACGTCGCCACGCAACTCGCCACCAACGCAGCCGTTCGAATTCGAGAAAATACCCGCACCATCATCACTCTCTTGTTCAGACGCCAGGCAATCGTGCCCCCGGCTTGGCCACTGATCATAGGATGCCGCGCGACAGCGGTATAGCCTAAACCGGCAGTTGTTTGCATTCGATAGAGCGAACCGGTTGGTGACAAGCGACCTTTGGTCAATAGCCTGAAACACAGCAGCGACTAGACTGTCATTTGCAGAGAGCGTGTGCCCGATGCAGGGCAAAGAGGAGGCGCCGATGAGCCTGACAATGACAATCGTAATGCTGATTTCCGGCTGGCTGGCCGTGGCCGCCGCCATGTTGTGGGGTGTGCTGCGTATCACTCGCCGGCACCATCACCACCCGGCGCAATCGGCACCCGAAGCAAAAGCCGATCCGGTGACCCGCCCCGCCACCGCGCACTGATTGACCCTTTTCGGCCCGCAAACGAAAACGGCCGCCTGGACTCTTTCGAGTGCAGGCGGCCGTTTGTTTCAGCGCCGGTTAAGCTTCAGCAGCGATGCGCTTCTGCTTGGCCCGCCGGGACATCATGTTCAACCCCTCGATCGTTGCCGAGAACGCCATGGCAGCGTAGACGTAGCCTTTCGGTACGTGGGCGCCGAAGCCTTCGGCGATCAGCGTCATGCCGATCATGATCAGGAAGCCCAGGGCCAGCATCACCACGGTCGGGTTTTCGTTGATGAACTTGGCCAGTGGATCAGCGGCCAGCAACATCACCAGTACCGACACCACCACCGCGATGATCATGATCGGCAAATGCTCGGTCATGCCGACAGCGGTAATGATGCTGTCGATCGAGAACACCATATCGAGCATGAGGATCTGCCCGATTGCGGCGGCAAAGCCCAGGGTAACGCCCGAAGTCGCTGACTTCGGATCTCCCGGCGCCGGATCCATGCTGTGATGGATTTCGGTGGTCGCCTTCCACAACAGGAACAGGCCACCGGCGATCAGGATCATGTCCTTCCAGGAGAAGGCATGGCCGAGGATATCGATTACCGGCTCGGTCAACTGAACGATAAACGCGATGGTGCTCAACAGCGCCAGGCGCATGATCAGCGCCATGCCGATACCGATACGACGCGCTTTCTGCCGATGCTGCTCCGGCAGTTTATTGGTCAGGATCGAAATGAAGATCAGGTTATCGATGCCGAGCACGATTTCCATGACGATCAACGTGGCCAGGGCAATCCAGGCGGTGGGGCTGGCGGCTAGTTCTACAAGGTATTCCATGGGTCAGTCCTGACTCGCTTGAGACGGTTTAGATTTCCTGGGACGAAGATTGGCTTTTCGCTTTGTCTTCAGCCGGTTGTTCTTTCTTGCTGATCAGGCCGCCAGTGGCATCGCTGATCGCTTGTTCGGCGGCTTTATGGGTGTCGTCGATCGCCTGTTTGGCAGTCTCGGCCGCCTTGCCCATCAGTTGCTGGGCGCTCTTTTCGGCCTGGTCGCAACCGGCCAATACCAGTAAAGACGTGATTAACAGCGCCGTAGCGATAGTTTTCATTGGGCTTTCCTCGATAGCACGGACAGGTGCGAAAAGGCACCCCGTCGATAGCGAGGCATTCTAGAGAGGCAAACACTTCAGGAAAATTCGTATTTTTAGCGGTTATACTTCGGCCATTCCGAATCCAGCCCAATAGCCGATATCCACCGATACGAATAGGGATTTGCCGACATGCTGAATTATCGCCAACTGCACTATTTCTGGGTCGTGGCCAAAACCGGCAGCATCGTGCGCGCCTGCGAGCAGCTGAACCTGACGCCGCAAACCATCAGCGGGCAGATTTCCCTGCTGGAACAAACCTACGGCATCGAGTTGTTCCGCCGGGTCGGGCGCAATCTCGAACTCACTGAGGCCGGGCGCCAGACCCTGCCCTACGCCGAGCAGATGTTCCAGCTCGGTGGCGAACTGGAGTTGATGCTCCGCGCCCAGCCCAATGAGCAGCAGATCCTGTTCCGGGTCGGCGTGGCGGACGTGGTGCCCAAATCCATCGTCTATCGCCTGATCGCGCCAACCATGGAATTGAGCGAGCCGCTGCGCATCACCTGTCGCGAGGACAAACTCGAACGGTTGCTCGCCGACCTGGCGATCCAGCGCCTGGACCTGGTGATTTCCGACAGCCCGATGCCGTCGCACCTGGACATCAAGGGCTACAGCCAGAAGCTCGGCGAGTGCGGGATCAGTTTTTTTGCGACAAAACAATTGGCGGAGCAGTTCGGCCAGGACTTCCCGCGCAGTCTGCATGGCGCACCGTTGCTGATTCCCGGGCCGGAAACCGTGGTGCGCAGTCGTTTACAACGCTGGTTTGCCGAACAGCAAATTCAGCCGCGTATCGTCGGGGAGTTCGATGACAGTGCATTGATGCAGGCGTTCGGCCAATCCGGCAGCGGGATTTTCATTGGCCCGAGCGTGATTGCCGACGAGGTGAAACGCCAATACGGCGTGGAGTTGATTGGCCAGACCGACGCGGTCACCGAGTCGTTCTATGCCATTTCAGTGGAACGCAAGGTCAAGCACCCCGGCATTGTCGCCATTACCGAAGGTGCCCGACGCGAGCTGTTTACTGAACTGTGACCGGCTCACGCGGCGCCATGGTCATCAGCGCCATGGCCAGCAGGATCGAAGCGAGGATGAAAGCAGCCGCCGCGAAACCCAGGCCGCCGAGGCCAAAGGCATTGATCACCCGACCGCCCACCATCGCGCCCAGGCCGATCCCGAGGTTGGCCCCGGCGATGTTCAGCGACGCGGCAAAGGCCGGCGCTTCAGGCGCAGCTTTCATCAAGCGCACATGGCTGACCAAAAACAACGCTGCCTGAGTGATCCCCCAGATGCCCATCGCCGCCGCCAGACCGAGCGGCGACTGAATGTTCGGCACCAGCGCAATCAGGCCGGCAATCAGGAACGCGCAGAACATCATCGACGCAATCAGCGGATGACGATCCACCGCACGGCCGCCCCACCAGTTGCCAAACAACCCCACCGCACCAAAGCCCATCAGGCACCAGCCGACCAACGTGCCATCGAAACCGGCCAGGCGCTCAAGAATGTCCGCCAGGTAGGTGTAAGCCGTGAACATGCCGGTAAACACCAGGATCGACAGCAGCACGTGCCCGATCATCAACGGGCTGCGCAGGATCTTGAACTGGGAACGAAAGCTCGCCTGCTGCTTATGCAGGATCGTTCTCGGCAAGTAGATATACAGCAGCAACGCCTTGGCAAACGCGATCACCGCCAGAATGCCGAAAGCACTGCGCCAACCGAACGCATCGGAAATCAGCGTGCCGACCGGAATGCCAAACACCATCGCGCAGACAATCCCGAACCCGATCTTGGAAATCGCGCGTCCGGCATGGTCCGGTCCGACGATGTCCACCGCCGTCTCGCTGGCCAGCGCCCAGAACACCGGCAACCCCAGCGCCGGGATCAACCGGGCGGCGGCCATGACCCAGATATTCGGCGCCAGCGCCGCGACGGTGTTGGCCACGCCGAACATGATCAGCACCGAGATGAACAACTTGCGCCGCTCGAAGCGGGCGAAATACGCGGTGAGGAACGGACCGAACGCAGCCACGGTAAACGCGAACAACGTCACCAGCAGACCGGCCTGGGGAATCGTGACCTCAAGGTCCCGGGCAATCGCCGGCAGCAGGCCGACGATGATGAACTCCGTGGTCAGCACCGTGAAACCGGCGGCAGACAACAGAAGAATGGGCAGCAACAGCATGCAGAACTCCAGAAAACGCCGACAGCAGCGATAGCCCGGAGGCCCGCTGGCAGAACTTGAAAATGAAGGGGGCGAAGCTTAACAGAGTGTTTCCAAACCGGGTTGCACGAACCTGCATATCGCGTGGAACACCCGGGCGGCAGATCGTCACAGGTCTGAAGGATCGGGACGACCCTGTGATAAAGTCCGCGCCCTGCGATTCGTACACCCTATTCATCGGCCAGTTGTTGGCATTGATGTCGCGATACCTCTCGGTTCCTCCATGCGGCCTGCCCTGCTTTTTGCTGCGTGACGCGCGGAACCCTGCACCTAAAAAAATCAGAGATACCGTTATGAGCGCTTCATCCCCGTCCCTGTTGCACCGCTTGAAACGCACCAGCCTGGTCACACAAATCATCATCGGCCTGATCGCCGGCATTGCCCTGGCCTTGTTTGCGCCTGACGTGGCGAAGTCCACCGCGTTCATCGGCAAAGTGTTTGTCGCGGCCCTGAAAGCCGTCGCGCCGATCCTGGTGTTCGTGCTGGTCATGGCGTCCATCGCCAACCATAAGCACGGTCAGGAAACCCATATCCGGCCGATCCTATTTCTGTATCTGCTGGGCACTTTTGCTGCGGCCGTGGTCGCGGTGGTGGCCAGCACGTTGTTTCCGTCGAGCCTGGTGTTGTCGACCCAGGATGTCGCAGTAACCGCGCCGGGCGGCATCGGTGAAGTGCTGCAAAGTTTGCTGTTGAGCGTGGTCGACAACCCGGTCAGTGCGCTGATGAACGCCAACTTCATCGGCATTCTGGCGTGGGCGATCGGCATGGGCGTTGCGATTCGGCATGCCGGCGATACCACCCGCGAAGTGCTCGGAGACTTGTCGAATGGTGTGACCCTGATCGTGCGTCTGGTGATCCGCTTTGCGCCGCTGGGGATTTTCGGACTGGTGGCGTCGACCCTCGCCACCTCGGGCTTCGGTGCGTTGATCGGCTATGCGCACCTGCTGGCAGTGCTGCTAGGCTGCATGCTGTTTGTGGCGCTGGTGATGAACCCGGTCATCGTGTTCTGGAAACTGCGCCGTAATCCTTATCCGCTGGTGCTGATGTGCCTGCGGGAAAGCGGGATCACTGCGTTTTTCACCCGCAGTTCGGCGGCGAACATCCCGGTCAACCTGGAATTGAGCAAGCGCCTGGGCCTGCATGAAGACACCTATTCGGTGTCGATCCCGCTCGGTGCGACCATCAACATGGCGGGCGCGGCGATCACCATCACCGTGTTGACCTTGGCCGCCGTGCATACGCTGGGGATTGCCGTGGATATTCCGACGGCGATTTTGCTCAGCGTGGTCGCGGCGATTTGCGCGTGTGGCGCTTCGGGTGTGGCGGGCGGTTCGTTGCTGCTGATTCCGCTGGCGTGCAGCCTGTTCGGCATCCCGAGTGAGATTGCCATGCAGGTGGTGGCGGTGGGCTTCATTATTGGTGTGTTGCAGGATTCGGCGGAGACAGCGTTGAATTCGTCGACGGATGTTTTATTTACCGCCGCCGCATGCTTGGGTGAAGACGAAAAAGCACAGCGTTTGGCATAACACCGCACCTGTAGGAGCCAGGCTTGCCGGCGAAGGCGATCTTGAGTACGCCTTCGCCGGCAAGCCTGGCTCCTACAGAAGATCAAATACAGATCAAACGAAAAAGCCCGCCAAGGCGCAAACCTTGGCGGGCTTTTTATTGCCTGGACGGCTTAGAACGCGCCCATGTAATCGCGCTTGCCCACTTCCACACCGTTGTGACGCAGCAACGCATAAGCGGTGGTGACGTGGAAGAAGAACTGCGGCAAGCCGTAGCTCAGCAGGTAAGCCTGGCCGCTGAAGCGCTTCTCTTTCGGCGTGCCTGGACGAGTAACGATCTCGATGCCTTCCTTGCCGTCGATCTGCTCAGGCTTGATCTCGCCGATGTAGGCCAGAACCTTGGTGATCAGCGCTTGCAGCTCGGCGAAGGTGGTTTCGGTGTCTTCGTACTTCGGCACTTCAACTTCGGCCAGACGCGAAGAAACACCTTTGGCGAAATCAACAGCGATCTGCACTTGGCGCACCAACGGGAACATGTCCGGGTACAGACGGGCTTGCAGGAAAGCGTTCGGGTCGATGTTTTTGGCGGTAGCGTGGGCTTCAGCCTTGTTCAGCACATCGCTCAGGGCGTTGAGCAGTTGTTGGAAAACCGGGACGGAAGCGGCGTACAAAGAAATAGTCATGGCAGTCTCGTGTGGTAACAGGAGGGAAACGTCGGCCGATTATAGCCATGCGCGCCCCTCCTGCGACGGGTCTTTTTCAGCTGCCGTAGACCTTCGCGGCTGGAACGGCTTGCGCCATCAGTTGCGCAACCGCTTGCGCCATCTCGCCGACCGCCCAACGGCCCGCGCGGTCCAGTTGCGGGCCGCGACGCCAGCCGTCGGCTATCGATAACTTGCCGCCCTCGACTTCAAACATCTGCCCGGTCACGTCCCCGGACGCTTCAGACCCGAGCCAGACCACCAGCGGCGCAACGTTTTCCGGGGCGAAGTAATCGAAACCCTCCTGAGGTTTTTTCATCGTCTCGGCGAACACTTGCTCGGTCATGCCAGTGCGCGCGGCCGGGGCCAAGGCGTTGACGGTGATCCCGTAACGCCCCAGCTCCGCTGCCTGAACCAGGGTCAACGCAGCAATGCCGCCCTTGGCCGCCGCATAGTTGGACTGGCCAATGGAACCCTGCAAACCGGCGCCGGAACTGGTGTTGATGATCCGCGCGTTCACGACCGCGCCGCCCTTGGCCTGTTCACGCCAATAGCGCGTCGCGTGGCTGGCAATACAGAAGTGGCCCTTGAGGTGCACCGCGACGACGGCGTCCCAATCGGCTTCGGTGAGGCTGGCGAACATGCGGTCGCGGCAGATGCCGGCGTTATTGACCACCACGTTCAGCCCACCGAAGGTTTCAATCGCCTGGCGCACGATCAGCGCCGCAGCGTCATAGCGGGTGATGTCATCACTGTTGGCCACGGCACTGCCGCCCTGCCCCAGAATTTCACCGACCACGGCCAATGCCGCTTCACGATTGATATCGTTGACCACCACTTTTGCGCCCTCGGCAGCGAAGGCCAGTGCGTAGGCCCGGCCCAAGCCACCGCCGGCGCCGGTGATGATCACTACGCGGTTCTCACAGATTTTCATGTTGCTGTTCCCCTCAACTGCATCGCTTACAAGCGTTCGATAATCGTCACGTTGGCCTGGCCGCCGCCTTCGCACATGGTCTGCAAACCGAAGCGCCCACCGCTGCGTTCCAGTTCATGCAGCAGGCTGCACATCAACCGGGTGCCGGTGGCGCCCAACGGATGGCCGAGGGCAATCGCGCCGCCGTTGACGTTGGTCTGATCGTGCGGATAGCCGGTTTCCTTGAGCCACGCCATGGCCACCGACGCGAAGGCTTCGTTGATTTCCACGCGATCGATGTCGTCCAACTGCATGCCGGCGCGTTTGAGCGCATAAGCGGTCGCCGGGATCGGTGCGGTGAGCATCCAGATCGGGTCTTCGGCGCGCACGCTCAGGTGATGGATACGCGCACGTGGCGTCAGCCCGTAACGCCTGAGCGCTTTCTCCGAGACGATCAGCATGGCGCTGGCCGCATCGCAGGTCTGGCTGGACACCGCTGCCGTCACCCGGTCACAGCCAAACAGACACTCCAGCTCGGCCATTTTTTCCAGGCTGGTCTGGCGCGGCGTTTCGTCGTGCAGGACACCGGCCAGAGGCACGATTTCGCGGTTGAATCGCCCCTCTTCAATAGCCCGCAAGGCCCGTTGATGGGACTCCAGGGCATAAGCTTCCAGTTGCGTGCGGGACAATCCCCACTTCTCGGCAATCATCTGCGCCGAACGGAACTGCGTCGGCGGTTGCGCGCCGTAGCGCCGGACCCACCCCTCGGAGCCGCTGAACGGGTCACTGAAACCCAGGGGTTCAGCGGCGATCATCGCCGAGGAAATCGGAATCTGGGTCATGGTTTGCACGCCACCGGCAACGACCACATCCTGAGTGCCGCTCATCACCGCTTGCGCAGCAAAGTGCACCGCTTGCTGGGACGAACCACACTGGCGGTCGATGGTGGTGCCGGGCACCGACTGCGACAGCCCGGCGGCCAGCCAACTGGTGCGGGCGATGTCCCCGGCCAGCGGGCCGATGGTGTCGACGCAACCAAAGATCACATCGTCGTAATGGTCATCGGGAATGTCGTTGCGCTCGACCAGCGCGCGCAATACATGGGCGCCCAGATCGGCGGCGTGAATTTGACTCAATCCACCCTTGCGCCGGCCGGTGGGCGTGCGCAGGGCATCGACAATATAGGCTTCAGGCATGGTCTATCTCGGGGTAAGTTGAAGTCAGGCACATTGGCCAATGCCAGTCAGTAAGGGTGCCGAAATCCCTGAGGGAGCGAGCCTGCTCGCGAAAGCGACGAGGCAGTCATCATCAATTTTGAACCTGATGGCCCATTCGCGAGCAGGCTCGCTCCCACAGTGTCTTTTCAGCTGGACTGCCTCGCATTGCCATCAGAAAGTGTTGCCGGCACCCAGGGCGTGGTCAGCCTCAAACAGCGCCGTTCGGATTCGCCCCTTGTGCCGGCCGCGATCGCCCCAGACCTTGTCCAGCGCCCAGGCCCGTTTCATGAACAGATGCAGGTCGACCTCCCAGGTGTAACCCATGGCGCCGTGGGCCTGGATCGTGTTTTTCGCGGCGAGCAGGGCCGCTTCCGCCGTCGCCAGTTTGGCGTGCGACACCAGCACGTCCTGCCCCGGTTGTTGCTCGGCCAGCGCATACGCCGCGCGATACAGCGGCCCTTTGGCGAACTCGATCTGCACCGCGACGTTAGCCATCAGATGCTTGACCGCCTGGAACGAACCGACCGGTTTGCCGAACTGTTTGCGTTCAAAGGTGTAATCCACCGCGAGGTCGACCATGCGTTTGGCCAGCCCAAGCAATTGCGCAGCAGTGCCCAATGCACCACGGTTGAAGGCCGCGGCCCACAAGCGCCGGCCCTGTTCACCGGTAGCCACGCAGGTGGCGCTCGTCGGCGTCCAGTCGACCTGAAACAGCTGGCGACTGGGATCGACTGACACGTTGCGGGTCAGTCGCACGGCGTCACCCTCAACCGCATGCACCTCATCGCCATGAGCCAGCAACAGCAGATCGGCGACGTGGGCATCGCTGACCAGCGGGTTGCCCGGCTCGGCAACCGCCAACCGGGCGCGACCTTCGGCAACACGCGACAGCCACAGATGCTTGAGCTCCGCATGGCTTTCATCCAGGGCAGCGAGCATTGGCACGCCGATCAGCATTGTGTCCACCAACGGTTCGGGCAAACCGGCATAACCGCATTCCTGGGCCAGCAGAATGAAATCCAGCTCATTCATGCCCATCCCGTCATGCGCCTCGGGTACGGTCAGCGCGGTCAGACCCAGCGCCACCAATTGCGCCCACAATTGATCGCTGCGCCCACTGTCGCTGAGCCAAAGTTCGCGAAGGCGTTCCGGGGTGACTTCGTTGATCAGAAAACTTCTGACGTTGTCCTGAAACAGCAACTGGTCGCGGCTGAAACTAAAGTCCATGGTTTATTCCTCAGGCACGCGGCATGCCGAGCATGCGTTCGGCGATGATGTTGCGTTGTATCTCGTTGGTGCCGGCGTAGATCGGCCCGGCCTGGGCAAACAGAAAACCTTCCAGCCAATGGCCGACATCACCGGCGGCCGGCGCTTCGGGCAGCAGCTCGCCGCGCAGGCCGAGAATGCTCATGGCGGTGTCGTGCATGCGCTGATCGAGCTCCGACCAGAAGATTTTATTGGTCGAGGATTCCGCGCCGATCTTGCCGCCCTGCACCAATTGCGAGGCGGTCATGTAGGTGCTCAAGGTGTAAGCCTCGGCGTCCAGCCAGGCGCGCATCACCGCCTCGCCAATCGCCGGATCGCGGTCGGCCTGCTCGCGGTTGGCCTGGTAAAGCTGCACCAGGCGCCGGGCGGTTTCCTGAAAACGTGCCGGCGAGCGCAGCAGCAATCCACGTTCAAAACCGGCTGTGGACATCGCCACATGCCAGCCCATGCCCTCGCCACCGAGGGCGTTTTCCACCGGGACCTTGACGTCGTCGAAGAAGATTTCGGCGAAACCCGGCAAACCATTGAGTTGTGGAATCGGCCGTACAGTGATCCCCGGACTGTCGAGCGGCAGCAGGATAAAGGTCAGGCCTTGATGGCGTTGCGAGTGCGGGTCGGTGCGGAAAATGCCAAACACCCAATCGGCCCAAACGGCCCGGGTCGACCAGGTTTTCTGGCCGTTGATCACGTAGTGGTCGCCCACCCGTTCGGCCTTCGAGCGAATCGCCGCCATGTCGGAACCGGCACCCGGCTCGGACCAGGCCTGGGCCCAAATGTCTTCGCCCGTGGCCATGCGCGGCAGAAAACGCGCTTTCTGTGCCTCGCTGCCGTATTCCATCAGCGTCGGGCCGAGCAGGAAGATGCCGTTCTGATTGACCCGTGCCGGGGCGCCGGAGCGGTAATATTCCTCTTCGAAAATCAGCCACTCGATCAGGTCGCAACCGCGCCCGCCGAGTTCGGTCGGCCAGGTCACCATGCCCCAGCGACCTTCGTTGAGCCGGGCTTCCCAGGCTCGGTGCTCGGCAAAGCCTTGCTCGGTGTCGAACGATTGCAGCGCAGCGCGCGGTACATTGGCCGCCAGCCAGGTTCGCGCTTCAGCGCGAAAAGCTTGCTGGGCCGGTGTGTAAGTCAGGTCCATGAGAGTGCCCTTAGCCGTTGAATCGGGCATCGCGTTTCTCGACGAACGAGTCGCGTGCTTCCTGAGAGTCCAGTGAGCGATAGGCTTCAAGCGTGAAGCCCTGCTCCCAGCGGTATTTGTCTTCCAGATGGCCGTCTTCGATGCCGTTCAGCGCTTCCTTGGCCAGGCTGATCATCGCCGGGCTCTTGGCGGCGATGGCGCGGGCGATCTGCAGCGCGGCCTCACGCAGATCCTCGCGCTTGACCACGCGCTCCACCGCTCCGAGGCGCCAGGCCTCGGTGGCGTCGATCATCTCGCCGGTGAAGTACATGTGCCGCACCTTCTGCACCGGGAACAGCCGCTGCAAATGCGCGCCGCCGCCCATCGCACCACGATCCACTTCGGGCACGCCGAAGGTGGCGCACTCGGACGCCACCAGGATGTCGGCGGCGCCACAGATGCCGATACCGCCGCCCAGCACAAAGCCGTGCACCGCAACGATCACCGGTTTCGGGTTGCGGTGGATCGCCTTGAAACTGTCGTAGTTGCCCTTGTTCACCGCGACAATCAGGTTGCCATCGGCGGCCAGTTCCTTGATGTCGACCCCGGCGCAAAAGCCGCGACCTTCGGCACGAATCACGATGACTCGAACCGTGCTGTCGCGACCGAGACAGTCGATCTCGCTGGCGATATCGGCCCAGCCCTGGCAGTTGAAGGCGTTGACCGGTGGCTGGTTGAACACCAGCTCGGCAATGCCGTTATCGATGCTGACGCTAAATGGTTTCATGCCTTTCCCCTTCACGACACACGGCGACACAGTTCGCCCAGACGCGTTTCGGCGTCGCGCACGATCTGCTCAATCAATTGGGCGCAGCTGGGCAAGCTGTCGATGGAGGCCGCGATCTGCCCGGCGGGCAGCACGCCGACCGCCGGTTGGCCGTCGACCATGGCTTTCTGGATCACCATCGGCGCGTTGGCGGCCATCAGGCTTTGCGCGGCCGTCAGCTCGCCGCTGCCACGCATCTTCAGTGCACTGGCCAGCAGTTGAATCAAGCTCATGCCGCTGTGACGGCGGTAAGCGAGGCCACTCTGTACCGCCAGCAACCAACGCTTGAGACCGCCACTGGCTTCGAGTTGGTTGAGCAATTCGTTGCGGATCATCCGTTGCGGCATGCCGTCGATGGCGCGACTGATGATGATCGTCGCCGGGTCATTGACCGCCAGGTATCGGGCCAACGTCGCCTGTGGCACCGGGCTGTCGGCGCACATCAGAAAACGCGTACCCATGGCAATGCCTTCGGCGCCGTAGGCCAGGGCCGAGACCAGACCGTTGCCATCCTTGAAACCACCCGCCGCCACCACCGGCACCGAGACCGCATTGACCACTTGATCGAGCAACAACGAAGTCGGCACCGAGCCGGTATGCCCACCGCCCTCACCGCCCTGCACGGTCACCGCGTCGGCGCCCATTTCCACCGCTTTTTGCGCGTGCTTTAGCGCACCGACGGTGGGAATGCACACCACGCCTGCGTCCTTCAAACGGCTGATCATCTGCTTGCCGGGCGAACGGCTGTAACTGACCGCACGCACTTTGTGGCGCAAGACCAACTCGACGATGTCGCTGGCGTTGGCCTGGTACATATGGAAATTGACCCCGAACGGCTGGTCGGTCAGGCGCCGGGTTTCGAGGATTGCCGCCTCCATTCGTTGCGGTTCGATGGTCGCCCCGGCGAGAAAACCGAAGCCACCGGCATTGCCCGTCGCCGCCACCAGTTTCGGGTCGGCGACCCAGCCCATGGCGGTCTGGATAATCGGATAGCGGCAGCCGAGCAACTCGGTCAAACGGGTATTCAGCGAAATGGCCATGTTCATGCCCCACCCGATGGGCGTTGCGAACTGGCCATGGCCTTGGCGTCATAACCGCCGAGACGGTCCCCGGACACCAGTTCATTGTGGGCATGGGCGAAGTGGTGCAGACCGAACACCATGTCCATGGTCGCGCGCTTGCCCATCAGGTCTTCAGCGTTGTTGACCGCTTGTTTGCTCAGTTGCAGACCGAGGCGCGGCATCTGTGCGATGCGCCCGGCGATATCGAGGGTTTCCTGCTCCAGTGCATCCCGGGCAACCACCCGATTGAGCATGCCCATCTGGTAGGCGCGCGCCGCCGGCATACGCTCACCAAGGAACAGAAACTCCTTGGCAATGCGCGGGTTCAACTCATGCACATGGGCGAAATACTCAACGCCGGGAATGCCCATGCGCACCACTGGATCGGCGAAGTAAGAATCCTCACTGGCGACGATCAGGTCGCAGACCCAGGCCAGCATCAACCCGCCGGCGATGCACGCGCCCTGGACCATCGCGATGGTCGGCTTGGGCATTTCGCGCCAACGCCGGCACATGCCCAGATAGACTTCCTGCTCCCGGGCATAGAGAAATTCGCCACCCGGTTTGTTGGTGTGGTCGTACCAAAGGCTCGCGCGATCAAACGTCTGATGCACATCGCGGCCCGGAGTGCCGATGTCATGCCCGGCGGAAAAATGCTTGCCCGCGCCACGCAGCACGATGACTTTCACCTCATCGTCATCACAGGCCCGGCGAAACGCCGCGTCCAGCGCGTAGGTCATCTGCGAGTTCTGCGCGTTGTGGTACTCCGGGCGGTTCATGGTGACCAGAGCCACCGCACCGCGCACTTCGTAGAGCACCACCTCGGCCTCGTTCTTGTCGTTATGTTCAGCCATCACTTTTCTCCAAAACCGGGGGCGCTCAGCGTTGGCCTGGCGGGTTGTCTTTGAGCTGAGTGGCGCGCAGGTTGTGCGGGTCCAGACGCTGGATCAGTTGCAGTTGCCCGGCAGTCGGTGCGGCCGTGGTCGGGCAGTCTTGCGGCACATGCAATTCGAATCCGGTGTTGTCCTGGACTTCAGCCACGGTGACGCCGGGGTGCAGCGAGCGAATGCGCATTTGCCGTAGCGGACCTTGGAAATCCAGCACGCAGAGGTCAGTGATGATCAGGCGGATATCAATGTCGTCCAGCGACCAGCCCCGCGCCAGACGCGCCGGGTTGTAGCCGACCGAAGCGACCATATCGACCTCGCCTTCGACGAACACCCGACGGTTGTGGCTGGGCACGCAAAAGGAATTGGCGTGGCTGATCGAGTTACCGGGAAAACCGCGCACCCCGAGCATCTGCGCCTTGGGTTTGGCGTAGTCACCGATGCACGAAATATTGGCCTGGCCGAAACGGTCGATCTGGGTCGGACCGACCAACGCATGGCGTTTGCCACCCCAGACGTTGTCGAAAATCCGCGAGAACCCCATCCAGCTATCGCGCTTGGGCTGATAGCCGTTGCGCGCGCCCAAGGGCACCGGTTCAGCGACCATGTAGGCTTCGGAGTCGGTCATCAGCAGCTGCGGATTGCTGCTGAGCATGGCCAGTGAGGCGGCGAGGCGCGGGATCACGCCGATGCCGCTGGCCAACACCTCGCCGTCGTCGCGCCAGGCCTCGGAGGCGGCGCAGATCATTAGTTCGGCGAGGCTGTAAGTAGTAGTGCTCATCGCAAGGCTCCCTCAGAAAATCGGCAACGGCAGTTGATGAATCGCAGCCAGGCCGCCGACCTTGTCCAGGTACTGTTCGTGGGTGCAGTCGACGTAGTCGCGGACATAGTTCTGCCAGCCATCGACGGCTTGGGCCGAAGCGTTGTAGGCCTTGAAGTGCGCCACGTCGAAACCGTACAGCGGCGCGCAAGATGACGGATGCGCCCCGCCCGGCACGTGGGCCACCGCAGTGGTCAGGTTGCGTTCCCAGAACACTTGATGCGCATGCCCGGGGTCGGCATGGAAAGCCTCGCTGTCGAGCAGTTCGTCGCAGGTGACGTAGCTGTGGTTCGCGGCCCGCACGAACAGGTCGTCCATGTAGTGATCGGGACCGCTGATCTGGCACACCCCGCGGATATCGGCGCGATCAACATGAATCAGCGCCGCATCGAGCTTGAGCGCCGGCATGGCGACCCAATTCTTACCATCGGCATACGGCGAGGCAATCAGCTTGATCTGGCGGTTGTGGCGCAACACATCGGTGCCCAGGCCCACCGCCGTCGGAATAAACGGCACATTCATCGCCGCCGCTCGCAGCCCGAGCAGCAGCATGCCTTCGTCGATTTCCATCACTTGCAGCGCCGCTTCCTGGCGGGCCTTGCGGAAGTACGGTTCCAATGGAATGAAATCCAGGGAGACGAAGGCGAAGATCAGTTTCTTGATCTTGCCGGCCGCACAGAGCATGCCGACGTCGGCGCCGCCGTAGGCGACCACGGTCAGGTCCTTGAGGTCCGAGCGCAGAATTTCGCGCACCAGCGCCATAGGTTTGCGTCGCGGCCCCCAGCCACCGATGCCGATGGTCATGCCGTCACGCAGTTGGCCGACCATCTCGGCCGTGGTCATTCGCTTGTCCATCGTCATCTTCCTCATTGGCGGCCGACACTGAAATCGTGGCCCCAGTGGCTGACCACGGTGCTTTCAAACGGGGTGTGGCGATCCCAGTCGACCACCAGGCCATCGCAGCCGTATTCCAGGTCAAACCCGGACGGCGTTTTGATGTAGAACGAGATCATCTGATCGTTGGTGTGCTGACCGAGAGTGGCCGACAGCTTCACGCCATTGGCGTGCACCCGGTCCAGCGCTCGACCGACTTCGTCCAGCGCGTTGACCTCAACCATCATGTGCACGCAACCGTGGGGCATCGGGCACTCGAAAATCGCCAGCGAGTGGTGCCGACCGTTATTGCAGTGCAGGAAGTGAATGCGCTTTTGCGGCTCAGCCGGGTCCGGGGTGAAGCGCACTTTCATCAAGTCGGACAGCCCGAAACCGAGCACCTGCTCGTAGAAATCCCGGCAACGCTCAAAGCTCGGCGCCGGCAATACCACGTGGCCCATGCCCAGCTCGCTGGTGACAAAACCCTTGACCCCGACCGGTGAAACGAAGCGTGCGAAGTCCTGCAACGGACCCCAGAACAGTTCGTGGCGATTGCCATCCGGGTCGCTGAAGTGCACCAGTTCCTGAACTTTACGCAGCTCGGCTTCGGCCACGGTGCCGCGAGTGACTTGCACGTCGGCCTGTTGCAGGTCGAGGACTGCCTGTTCGAGGGCCGCTTTGCCCGCCACTTCCCAGCCGCAGGCACCGAAGCCGTTGTCGGCGCTTTTCTGCACCAGGATGCGGTAGTGGCGCTCGTCCATTTTCAGGTACAGGCGCTCATCGTCATCGTTGCCGACAACCATCATGCCCAGCACCTGGCTTGCATACTGACGCCATTGCGCCAGGTCGCGGGATAACAGGGTGACGTAACCCAGACCACGGATATCCATGGATGCACTCCTCGTTTTTGTCAGGCCGAGCCACCCTTCGGCGATGGCCGGGGGAGACTTTATGTAGGGCTATTCAAGCGGGTTCGAGGAGCGCCAACATCGTCCAATGGGACTAGCGGGAATGGATGGCTCAGGGATAAGAAAACGGACAGTGAGGGATACCTGCAGGAGCTGCCTTCGGCAGCTCCTACGGGGGATTGTGGGTGCTGGTGAACTTGTGGGAGCGAGCCTGCTCGCGAAGAGGCCATGACAGTCAACTTCGATGTTGAATGTGAGGCCGCCTTCGCGAGCAGGCTCGCTCCCACAGGGAGGGGATGCGGTGTTCAATTGCTTGAGTGTCGAGCTTTACGCCTTACGAAAATGTGGAATCACTTTCTCGCCAATATTGCGCAAGGTCTCCAACTGCGCCCACTGCGGCACGGTGCCCATCTGGCAGATGAACAGAATCTCGTCGGCACCGGCATCGATCAGTCGCTGCACGTAACCAATGCAATCCTCGACCGTGCCGTAGGCGTGGTTGGGGTTCATCATGGCCATGGTCGGGTCGGAGAAATCGACGCTGACTTCCTCCGAGGCAAAGCGCGACTTGATCACGCTCTGGCCGTTGCCATCGACGAAGGTGTCGTCCTTCCACTTCTCCGGGTCCGGACGTTCGCCTCCGCCGTACCAGTAACCCAACGACTCCATGAAGTAACGCTGGCCACGAATACCAATGCGACGCGCCTCTTCGTTGTCTTCCAGCACAATCGCCGGGCACAACGCGGCGATGTGGCGATTGGGACGGAAACCCACCTGCTGCTTCTCATCGCGACTATCAAAGGCTTCGTGATAAACCTCGACCTTCTTGGCGATTTCTTCCGGGCCACCGAAGCCCAGCACCAACGCACCCATGGCGCGACCACCGGCCTTTTTCAGCGACTCGGTGTTGGTGCAAGCCAGGTACATCGGCGGGTGCGGGTCTTGATAAGGCTTGGGATGGATCGGTCGTTTCGGGATTTGCACGAAGTCGCCGTTATGCTCGATTTCGTCCTGCACGAACATCTTCGGGATCAGGTACATCATCTCGTCGATCTGCGGTTGCAACGTCGCCAGGTCATAACCGAAGGTGCCGGCCTCCTGTTGAGTGCCGCCCTTGCCAACGCCAAAGTGCACACGACCCTTGGACAACAGGTCGAGGGTGGCAATGCGTTCCGCCACTTTCACCGGGTGGTTCATTGCCGGTGGCAGGCAGACCACGCCGTGGCCAATGCCAATGCGCTCGGTTTTGCCGGCGACGAACGCCAGCATGGTTTCCGGCGCAGACATGTGCGAGTAGTTGCTCAGCGCCGTGTGTTCCACGCACCAGAACGTGTCGAAACCAAGCTTGTCGGCCAGCACCGCTTGCTCGACCGTGTCTTCGAAAATCCGGCGGTCACCTTCGCGGCTGGAATCCACCGTCTGGGCTTCGTAAATCAGGGAAAATTTCATGGTTGATCCTTGTGTCTATTAAATGCGCAGTCGGCGCCTGAGACCTACGCCTTGGGCCCATGCTCGGCCATCAAAGCGGCGCTCGAATCACGCAAACGGACTAGCTGATTCAGGTGCAAAAGGTCAGAGAAAAAAGTCGTTACTGTCCGAGCCCATGCTCACGCCGCCGAGGTTCCAGGCGTACTTGGCCGGGTTGTTGGCAACGTGGGCACGACCGGTGTGAATGTCACGAAACGCCCGATTGATTGCGTGCCCGCGAAAGATCGTCGAGGCGCCGCTGTTGAACATCAGCTCGGCAACCGCTTTGGCGCATTTGTCGGCCACCAGCGCCGAGTCGTAACGCATCTTCACCCGCTCCGGCATGCTTAACGGTTCGGCGTTTTGCGCCCGCTGCAGCATCAGAGCGAAGTTGCGCAGTAACACGGTCTTGCACTCATCAACGCAGACCATGGCGTTGGCCAGTGCCGATTGCGCGGCCGGGTCCTGGACCATTTTGCGACCGTCGTTGACCCCGACCCGCGCACGGTTGTGCTCGATAAACTGATCGACTGCACCTTGCAGCGCGCCGATGGCCGACGACGACACCGCGCGCACAAAAATCTGCCCGAACGGCAGTCGGAACAGCAGCGCGGTGTTCACCGCATTGCCTGGGCTGTCCTGCATGAAACCGTCGAAGGCCCGGTGCGTGCGGTACTCCGGCACGAAGGCGTTTTCCACCAGAATGTCGTGGGAACCGGTGGCTTCCAGGCCCATGACATTCCAGTTATCGAGAATCTGGTAGTCACTGCGCGGCAGCAGGAAAGTCCGGTAATCCGGCGCCCCACCCGCCTCCGCAGGCGGCACCAGCGCGCCGAGGAAGACCCAGTCGCAATGCTTGCTGCCAGAAGAAAACCCCCAGCGCCCGCTCAATTTGAAACCACCCTCGACCCGCTCGACCTTGCCCACCGGCATATAGGAAGAAGAAATCAGCACACTGGAATCGGTGCCCCAGACATCCTGCGCCGCGCGGTCATCGAACAGCGCCAGTTGCCAGTTATGGATCGCGACCACACCGAGCACCCAGGCCGAAGACATGCAGCCCTCGGCGAGGGTCATCTGCACTTCGAAAAAGTCCTTGGGCTCCAGCTCATAACCTTCCCAGCGCGACGGCTGAAGGATGCGAAAGAACCCGGCATCGTGGAAATCGCGCAGGGTCTCTTCAGACAATTGGCCCAGTTGCGCGGCATGCGGGGCACGTTCACGCAGAATCGGCACCAACTCGCGGGCACGTTGGCTCAGACGCTGGCGAATCAGGTCTTGGTTGAGCATTTTTATTGTTCTCCTCTGGTCACCCCATCCGCCGGGGCGCGCGTGCAGCGGGGCGGATGCAGCACCAGCGGCGCTCGCCTCCACCGCGGTATTCAAACAATGCACAGCGCAGCGGACATCCCTCAAACGGACCATGTCGAGTGGAAAACCGCGAAAAACCAAGCAGGATCAAAAGATCGCAGCCTTCGGCAGCTACTACGGGGGAATGCATACATCCGGGAGAGATGGGTTGGTTGTCAGGGCGCCTTCGCGAGCAGGCTCGCTCCCACAATTGGGCCGAGTACGTTCGGGAGGGATGGGTTAGCTGGCAGACGCCTTCGCGGGCAAGCCTCGCTCCTACAATTTGGGCCGAGTGCGTTCGGGAGGGATGGGTTAGCCGGCAGGACGCCTTCGCGGGCAAGCCTTGCTCCTACAAATTGATCGAGTGCATCCGGGAGAGATGGGTTGGTTGTCAGGGCGCCTTCGCGAGCAGGCTCGCTCCTACAATTTGGGCCGAGTACGTTCGGGAGGGATGGGTTAGCTGGCAGACGCCTTCGCGGGCAAGCCTCGCTCCTACAACATCAAAATCAGAGCGGCGTACACCGCCCCGCTCTTCACCACTCATTAGGCCGAGCGTTAGCTCGCCTGCTCTTGATCTTGCCCTGCCCGCCCCTTCGGGAGGCTGAGTGGAGGTGTTCAGCTGGGGGGTGGGCGCGTAGCGCCGTGCGGCGAAGCCGCACACATCGAGAGGAGGTCGAAGCGAAGCCGACCGTAGGCGATGCCCCCAGATGAATACCGGAACGAAGGAACGCCGAGCCTAAGCGAGGGGCCGGACGCCGGGGCGAGACCTTTGGTTCCTTTGGGGCGTTTGCCAAAGGGACTCGCCGTAAGGGCGAAACCATTAGCGGCCGTTACCGCAGCAACGGATATACACCCCACCACCCACAACCTGGTCGGCCCAGAGGCCGCCAAGGCCTAGTCCCCTCGGACGATGCTCCCGACACAAGCAAGAGCAAGAATCCATCGCACTCCAGGCACAACGAAAGGGCTAGTGCAATGAACGACATCAATCTGAAAGCCGACATGCTCCAGGCCATGCGCCGCCTGGCCAAATCAGTCACCATCATCAGCACCAGCAACGGCTCCGAGCGGTTCGCCATGGCCGCCACAGCCGTCGACTCCCTCAGCACCGAACCACCATCGCTACTTATCTGCGTCAACAAAACCGCCTCACCGCACGCAGCGCTGGCCACCGGCGCCGACTTCTGCGTCAACATCCTCGGCATCGACCAACAAGACCTCGCCCACCTGTGCAGCGGCGCCATCAAAGGCGAAGCACGGTTCGACCGCGGCAACTGGCTCACCAGCGCCGGCGGCATCCCCTACCTGGGCGACGCCCAATCGGCGATCATCTGCCGCCAGGACGGCCACTTCAGCTACGGCACCCACACCGTCTTCATCGGACGCATCCTGCAAATACACACCAGCGACACCATCACCCCACTGGTGTACCTCGACGGCAGCTACACCACCACCGCCAACCCCGTCCCCTCCTTCGCCGTCGCCGGCTGAGGCCAGAAAAAATGGACAGCCTGAACGGGTTGACAGCGTTGCGAGTGAACAGCGCCGACCAGTTGCACTGGGATGACCGCTGCGACCTGCTGGTGGTCGGTTTCGGCGGTGCCGGCGCGTGTGCCGCCATCGAAGCCGCCAGTCGCGGTTTGGCAGTGCTGGCGCTGGACCGCTTCGAAGGCGGCGGCGCAACGGCACTCAGTGGCGGCGTGGTGTATGCCGGCGGCGGCACACCGTATCAGCGCCAGGCTGGTTATGACGACAGCAGCGACGCGATGTTCAATTACCTGCGTCAGGAAGTCGGTGAAGCGGTGAACAGCCAGACCTTGCGAAGTTTTTGCGAAGGCAGCGTCGAGCAACTGGCATGGCTGGAGCGTCAGGGTGTCGCGTTCGAATCCAGCGTGCCGCCGCATAAAACCTCGTACCCAAGCGATCAGTACTATCTCTATTACTCCGGCAACGAAGCCGTGCCAGCCTATGCCGCCACTGCCAAACCGGCACCGCGCGGCCATCGCACCAAAGGCCCCGGCATGTCCGGCGCCAGCCTCTTCGCCCCGCTCAAGGCCAGCGCCTTGCGCCACGGTGCGCGGTTGCGCAGCCAGTGCGAAGTGCGGCGCCTGGTGCTCGACATGAACGATCACGTGCTGGGAGTCGAAGCCTGGCACCTGCCGCCCGACAGTCCCGCCGCCCGTCATCATGCGCGACTCTCTCGCTGGGCCAGCGCCATCCACATGTACGCCCCGGCCTTGGCCGACCGTTTACGCGCCCGCTTGCGCCGCAGCGAGCAGACCCATGCCGAGCGTCAGCTGATTCGCGCCGAACACGGTGTGTTGCTGAGCAGCGGAGGCTTTATTTTCAATCGCCAGTGGGTCCGCCGCCATGCACCACATTATCTGGCCGGTTTGCCGCTGGGGACCACCGGCTGCAACGGCAGCGGCATCGCACTGGGCCTGAGCGCGGGCGGGAGCGTGGCGCGACTGGACAAAGTCAGCGCCTGGCGCTTTATCAACCCGCCGCTGGCCTGGGCCCGGGGATTGATCGTCAACGCGCATGGGCAGCGTTATGCCAACGAAGAAATCTACGGCGCGACCCTCGGCCACGTCATGGTCGAGGAACACGACGGCCGCGCGATTCTGCTTCTCAACCGGGCGCTGGTGCGTGAGGCATTGCGTCAGGTCGGCCCGGGCAAAGTCTGGCAATTCCAGCGCCTGCCGGTGTTGCTCAACTTGCTGTTCAACGCCCGGCGCAGCAACAGCCTGACGAAACTGGCCAAGCGCTGCGGGCTGCCCGCCGAATCCCTGCAACACAGCGTGCAGACCTACAGCCGCGCCGCGCGGGGCGAAATCATCGATGCCTTCGGCAAGTCGTCCGCCATGCTCGCCGACATGGACCAGGGTCCGTGGTACGCCCTCGATCTGTCCTTCGCCAGTCGCCTGTTCCCCTGCCCGGTCATCACCCTCGGCGGGTTGAAAGTCTGCGAACGCAGCGGCCAGGTGCTGGACCATGCCGACGCCCCGATTCGCGGCCTGTACAGCGCAGGGCGTAATGCGGTCGGGGTTGCTTCCAATTTGTATGTGTCCGGCCTGTCGCTGGCCGACTGCATTTATTCCGGTCGCCGGGCCGCGGCCCATGTGGCCGACCAAGTCGCACTTCAAACCACACGCTCAGGAGAACAACAATGCAACGTGTAGAAGGAAAAGTCTGCATCATCACCGGCGCCGCCAGCGGCATCGGTCGCGAAGACGCCCTGCTGCTGGCCCGTGAAGGCGCCAAAGTAGTGCTGACCGATCTCAACGAAGAAGCCGGACACCAGGTTGCCTCGCAAATCGGCAGCAACGCGCTGTTCATTCGTCACGACATTGCCAGCGAAAGCGACTGGCAACACGTCATCAAAACCACCCTGGAACACTTCGGGCGTCTCGACGTACTGGTGAACAACGCTGCGATCCTGGCGCTGGGCAGCATCGAAGACACCACGCTGGAGCTGTGGCAGAAGGTACAGAAAATCAATGGTGACGGCTACTTCCTGGGCTGCAAATACGCGATCCAGGCCATGAAGGAAACCGGCGGCGGCTCGATCATCAATATGTCATCGGTGGCAGCGCTCGGCGCGATGCCGATGTTCTGCGCCTACTCGGCCTCAAAAGGCGCAGTGGCGGCCATGACCCGCTCCATCGCTTTGCACTGCAAGCAACAGGGTTACCGCATTCGCTGCAACAGCGTGCACCCGGATGGCGTCAACACACCCATGACCCAGGCTCTGACTGGCGGTCAGCCGATCCCTCAGGAAGCCCTGGATCAGGACCCGATGAACCGCATGTGCGCGCCACGGGACATCGCCAACGTGGTGCTGTTTCTCGCCACGGACGAGTCGCGTTTCGTCAACGGTGCCGAGATTCGCGTCGACAACGCCCAATTGATCAGCGGGCTCTGAGGCCGAGGTGAACATGGGCACGCAGATGCAGAACCTGACACCGGCCGAATCCACAACGGGAAGCTATTCACTGAAAGTGTGCGCGGTGATCGACGAGACCGCCGATGCACGCTCGCTGGTGCTGGATATTCCGCCGCACCTGAGTGATCGCTTTCGCTACAAACCGGGCCAGTTCCTGAGTTTTCGCGTGCCCTGCGCCGGCAAGCTGTTGACCCGCTGTTATTCGATGGCCAGCTCTCCGTTCGCCGATGCACTGCCCAAAGTCACAGTGAAACGGGTCGACGGTGGCCGGGTGTCGAACTGGATGAACGAAGTGCAGGTCGGTGACTGGCTGGAGGTATTGCCGCCGGCCGGGCATTTCTGCCTGGACGAAGAGCAATCGGCTACAAGGCCGCTGGTGCTGTTCGGCGGCGGCTCGGGGATCACGCCGGTGTTTTCCATTCTCAAGTCGGTGCTGCACAACAGTCAGCGGCCCATCCAGTTGATCTACGCCAACCGTGACGAAGCCTCGGTGATTTTCAAGGATGAACTGTGTCAGTTGATCAAGGCGCATCCTGATCAACTGCACGTGGTGCATGTCCTCGACTCGGTGCAGGGTTTCCTGACCGACGCCCAGGTCCGTCATTTGCTGCGCGGTTCGGCGGGCGGCGATTACTTCATCTGCGGACCCGGTCCGTTCATGGACACCGTGGAGCGCACGCTGCTGGGACTGGGTGAAGACGCCGAGCGCATCCACGTCGAGCGTTTCGTCTCGCCGCCCGATCCTGACGAACTGCTGGCGGCAGACACCCTGGCCCGGGCCGCCGCTCTCGGCTCGACATGCGAAGCGCTGATCGTTGAACTTGACGGCCTGCAACACGAAATTGCCTGTCGCCCCGGCGACACCCTGCTGCAAAGTTGCAAAGCCGCCGGTCTGGACGTGCCTTCTTCCTGCGAAGAAGGGTTTTGCGGGGCCTGCATGTGCGTGGTCCAGGAAGGTGAAATCCAGCTGGCACGCAACGATGTGCTCAGCCCCAAGGAACTGGCTGAAGGCTGGACACTGGCGTGTCAGAGCCGCCCGACCGGCGCTCGAGTACGGCTGAAGTTCCCGGATTGAGCGCTCGTCAGCCATAGTCTCAACGGACGATCACCTTGATCGGGTCTGCGGTTAGACTCGGCCACAGCATTAGCCCACAACAATAAAAGAGGTGCAGTTATGGCTCGTTTGCAGAACAAGGTCGCGGTGGTAACCGGCGGCGCTTCAGGGATCGGTCTGGCCTGTGTGCGCCGCTTCGCCGCTGAAGGCGCGCAAGTGGTCGGTCTGGACATCGGCACCGCACCGGCGGATTTCCCTGGCCTGTTCATGACCCTCGACGTGCGCGATGAAGCGCAGGTGCAGCAAGTCATGCAAGAAGTCGTCAGCCATTTCGGAGGCATCGACGTGCTGGTCAACGCCGCCGGTGTCGCCGATCAGGGCAGCGTGACCCAGACCACCACCGCCAACTGGCAACGGGTGATGGACATCAACCTGACGGGCAGCATGCTCACCAGCAAATACGCGCTGGAATCAATGGTGGCGCAACGCGCGGGTTCGATCATCAACGTCGGCTCGATCTTCGGCCTGCAAGGCTGCGACGGCAACGTGGCCTATAACGTCTCCAAGGGCGGCATCAACCAGCTGACGCGCTCGATGGCGATCGACTACGGCTACGCCAATATTCGCGTCAACGGTTTGTGCCCGGGCCTGATCGAAACGCCGATGACCAGCATGGTCCGCGAGCAGGAAGCCTTTCACGCCTTCTTCGCCTCACAGCACATGCTCAACCGCTCGGGCCAACCGGAAGAAGTGGCCAACGTCGCGCTGTTCCTGGCCTCGGACGAAGCATCCTTCGTCAGCGGGCAAATGATCGCCGTGGACGGTGGTTTCTCCGCCGGCCGCCGCTTCGCCCCGCCCGCCGCCTGAATCGTCATCCGGCCGGGCGCCCTGCCCGGCCGCTCCCCTTTTCGCACTTGTCCTCTAGCCGAGGAGGCCCCATGCCGCCTGTCGCACACGCACTGACCATTCCCCAACTGTTCGCCAACGTGGCCCAGACCTACGGTGACCGCGCGGCCATCGAGGATGGGCACCGCTCGATCAGTTATCGCGAGCTCAACCAACTGCGTCGCCAGGCCGCCCGCGCGCTGCTGGCACTGGACGTTCAGGTTGGGGATCGGGTGGCGATCTGGGCGCCCAATGTCTGGGAATGGATCGTTGCCGCAGGCGCGTTGCAGAGCGTCGGCGCCGCGCTGGTGCCACTCAACACCCGTATGAAGGGCAGTGAGGCGGGTTACATCCTGCGCGAAAGCGGCGCCTGCGTGCTGTTTGCCATCGGTGAATTCCTGGGTGCCGATTACCCGCGCATGCTCGCCTCGGAAACGTTGCCGGCGCTGCGCCAGATCGTCACCCTGCGCGGCGGCGAATCCGGCACCCTGGGGTGGGAGGATTTTCTCGCGCGGGCGGACGACGTGCCGCAACTGGCACTGCAAACCCGCGAACGCAGTGTCGGCCCGCAAGCGCTGTCCGACCTGCTGTTCACCTCGGGCACCACCGGTAAACCCAAAGGGGTGATGACCTGCCACGGGCAGAACCTGCGAATCGTGCGCGACTGGAGCGAAGTCGTCGGCTTGCGTGAGGGTGATCGCTACCTGATCGTCAATCCGTTCTTCCATTCTTTCGGCTACAAGGCCGGTTGGCTGGCGGCGCTGATGCGCGGTTGCACCATCGTGCCGCAGCAGGTGTTTGATGTGCAGGCCGTGCTTGAATGCGTCCAGCGCGAGCGCATCACCGTGTTGCCGGGGCCGCCGACGCTTTATCAATCGCTGCTCGCCCATCCGCAACGCAAGGATTTTGATCTGAGCTCATTGCGCGTCGCGGTGACCGGGGCCGCCGCGATTCCCTTGGAGATGATCCAGCGCATGCGCGACGAACTGGGGTTTGCCACGATCGTCACCGCTTATGGCCTCACCGAAGTCTGCGGTTTCGCGACGATCTGCCGCCCAGGCGACGCCCAGGAGTTGGTCGCCAATACCAGCGGACGCGCGATGCCCGGTGTCGAAATCCGCTGCGTCGCCAGCACCGGGCGCAGCCAGCCAGCCAATGTCCCCGGCGAGATCCAGGTGCGCGGTTACAACCTGATGCAAGGCTATTTCAATGATCCGCAGGCCAGCCAGGAGATCGTCGATGCCGATGGCTGGCTGCACACCGGGGACATCGGTGTACTCGACGAACAGGGTTATTTGCGCATCACTGATCGTCTGAAGGACATGTTCATTACTGGCGGTTTCAACGTGTACCCGGCGGAGATCGAACACTGTTTGCTGACGTATCCCGGCGTGGCCCAGGTCGCGGTCATCGGCATCCCCGACGAGCGCCTGGGTGAAGTGGCGATGGCTTTCCTGCTGCCGGCGCCGGGCAGCGAGATCGAGCCGGCCCGATTCCTCGCCTGGTGCCGTGAACAGATGGCCAACTACAAAGTCCCGCGCCGGGTGCAAGTGCTTGCGAGCATGCCACTGAACGCGGCGGGCAAAGTGACCAAGAATGTGTTGCGTGAGTGGGCGTTGATGTCAGTCAGTTGAGCCAAGGGTGTGCGCAAAAAGATCGCAGCCTTCGGCAGCGCATACATCTGATCGTTCCCACGCTCCGCGTCACAGCGTCACAAGCGAACGCAGAGCGTCCATAGCGGCATTCCCACGCAGAGCGTGGGAACGATCTGCGTCTACTAGATAACCCGCGCGGGATGCTGCCGACGCGGGTCGCCGAGCAACGCGCGATGGGACGGTGGCTGGCGGCCTTCATCTTCGCTGATGCCATACCCGGCAGCGATTTCGGCGGTGATCAAGGTCTGTCCGGAGAACGTCATCAACTGCGAATCATTGAGCAAGGCATGCATCACCCGGCCGTTGAATTGCGGGGTTTCGGCATTGGCCAGAAACGCCCGGTATTGCTCGCCATGCTGCTCGCCGGCAATCCGCGTGCGCTCGGTCAGTTGCGGGCCGAGCCACAGCGACAACGCCGCCACGCCCTTCCCTTCGAAATCGATGGCCATGTCAGCCGCCAGCTTATCGACCCCGGCCTTTTGCGCACCGTATGCTGGCCCGTGCATGTAACACCCGGCACCGAATGACGAGGTGAAGCAGATCAACCCCTGGCCGCTGCGCAACAACAACGGCGCCGCAAAGTAACTGGCGATGTAGGCCGAGCGCAGACCGACGTCGAGGATCCGCACCAGGTCCAGCGGTTTCTCCCAGAACGGCCCCGGCTCGATCAACTGGTCATGGATAAACGCAGCATTGTTCACCAGTAAATCCAGGTGCCCGCATTCCTGCTCAACCCGGGCGAACAGCGCTTGAACCTGCGCATCGTCGCCATGATCGCAAACCACTGCGATGCCGCGCCCACCGGCCGCGGTAATCGCGGCGGCGGTGTCTTCCAGGGAGCCGCGCAACGCATGCCCGTATAGCATCGACCCGCCATGCGCCGGGGCGCGTCCAGTGACGAACACCGTCATCCCCGCAGCGCCAAGGGCCAGGGCAATGCCCTGGCCGACCCCGCGACTGGCGCCGGTCACGACCGCGACTTGCTCACGTGGCTGATTCATTCGACGCTCCTGAGTGCACTTTTGACCGCGCTGGCCTGGCTCTGATGTTTGATGTGATTGGCTGCCAGGTAACCGAAGGTCATCGCCGGCCCAATGGTCGAACCCGCGCCCGGGTACGTGCGGCCCATCATCGACGCGGCGCTGTTACCGATGGCATACAAGCCGTTGATCGGTTGCCCGTCCTCGTGCAGGACCCGGGCGTGAACATCGGTCAGCAAACCACCCTTGGTGCCGATGTCGCCGGCGTCGATGCGCACGGCGTAGAACGGGCCGTTGAGCAACGGCGCGAGACACGGGTTGGGCTGCACATTTGGATCACCGTAGTAACGATCGAACAGCGATTCACCCTTATGAAAATCGTCGTCGCGGCCCTGCACGGCCATGCTGTTGAAGCGCTGCACCGTGCGCTCCAGCCCGGCCGCATCGACGCCGATCTTTTGCGCCAGTGTTTGCAGGTCCGAGGCTTTGTGAAAGTACTCGCGCAGGTGCTCGGGCAGTTGCCAGTCGCGCTGGGCATAACCTGGCAACAACGCGCCACACGGGTATTTGCGCCGGAACTCGGCGTCGAACACCATCCAGCACGGCACACTCACGGCGCCCTCGAGGTTGTTGGCGTACATCGCGTAGACGATATCGGTGTAGGGCGCCGCCTCGTTGACGAAACGCTCGCCGGCGGCGTTGACCATGATGCAACCCGGCAAGGTTCGCTCGACGAACAGGGCACGCTGTTTTTCTTCACCTTTGACATGGGTGGTCGGCGCCCACCAACTGTGTTCCATGAGGGCTGTGCGTGCGCCAATCGCCTGACCGGCGCGGATGCCGTCGCCGGTATTGTGCGGCGGCGTGGCACTCCACAACGCCTGGGTCGGCTGTGGCAGGTATTGCTCACGCATCGCCTGATTACGTTCGAAACCACCGGCCGCGATGATCACGCCGTAGCGCGCCTTGACGTTGAGTAACTGCCCGTCGCGACAGACGCGAGCGCCGCCCACCCGGTCGCCGACGATCAGCAATTCTTCCAGCGCACAATTCAACCAAAGGGGCTTGCCGCGATCCTGCAACGAACAACGCAAGGCACCGATCAACGCGTTGCCCAGGGTCAGGAACCGATCGCGACGAGACAATCGCCGCCCCTCGCGGTCACGCCAATAGCGCCACATCACCCGCAGGGTCAGGCGCAACCAGCCTGGGCCACGGCACAGCAACACCTGCGCCTCTTTCATGGTCATCGCCATGCGTCCCATCATCAGGGTGCCGGGCGATGGCGCGCGCATCCGCAAGAATTCTTCGCCCAGCTCGGCGGCGTCAAACGGTTGCGGGTCCATTGAGCGATAACCCGGTTTACCGCCTTCGACTTCCGGGTAGTAATCGGCATAAGCCGGTTGCGCTTCGAAGCGCACGCGAGTCTGTCGTTCGAGGTATTCGACCATTTCACGGCCGTGTTCGACGTAGGCCTCGATGCGCCCGTCGTCGATCTCGCCGTGGGTCACCGCACGAATGTAAGCAATGGCTTCGGCGGCTGAATCGCTGCCGCCAAGGGCCTTGATCCGATGGTTATCGGGGATCCAGATGCCACCGCCGGACACCGCCGAGGTGCCGCCATATTCGGCGCTCTTCTCGATCACCAATGCATTGAGCCCCAGGTCATGGGCACGCAATGCAGCGGTCATGCCCCCTGCTCCGGAGCCAATCACCAGTACATCGCAGCACTCATCCCATTTGATTTCGGCAGCGTTCATGCGGTCACCCTTGCTCAGCGCCCATCAGGCAGAAACCGCCGCCGCCAGATCTTCGCCCGGTGCAGTCGGTCTCGGGATTGTTCGCCGCAGGTCTTGCGGGGTCATCGTCCGATGGGACTAAGGCGCAGATCGAGGCTCCCTGACACCCTGTCCCCTGACTCCCTCCCCTGCAAATCGCTTAGTCCGCTTGGACGATGTTGCTTCCAAAAGCTGACTCCATAGTCGCCCACAGCAGCACTCACCCCCTGAAATTGCAGGTCGGGGCAGGCCTGACCTGGGCATGAGGACGACATGATAAAAACAATAATCGCCCCACCATCGCTTCACCCTCGCGTACAGCTGGCCGTGTTGTTGCTGGCCAGTGGACTGGGCAGCCAGGCCAGCGCGATGAGTTTCCAGCCGAACGAAGATTTGAGCGTCGACTGGGACACCACGCTGACTTACAGCCTGGCGTGGCGAACCGAATCGCGCGATCACAAGCTGACGAGGAATGCTGACGCCAACGATGGCGACAACGCGTTCGACAAAGGCAGCCTGATCAACAACCGCAGTGGTTTCCTCACCGAAGCCAACATCAAGTGGCGTGACGACTACGGGGTGTTCCTGCGGGCGACGGGTTTCTACGACAACGTTTACGACCAGGGCAACGACAACGACAGCGGCACGTCGAACTGCTTCGCCGGCGGTCATTGCAGCCGTCCCGACCGGTTCTCCCAAGACACCATCGATCAGCACCGCAATGAACTGCGCATGCTCGATTACTACGCTTATGGCACGTGGGACATGGGCGGGCACAACCTCAACGCGCGGCTCGGCAACCAAGTGGTGAGCTGGGGTGAAAGCCTGTTCTACCCCGGTATTTCCGCAGCGCAGAGCCCGGTGGATGCAACCAAATCGACTACGCCAGGTGTCGAGGTCAAGGAAATTCTGCTGCCCGTCGGCCAACTGTTCACGCAGTTCAGCCTGACCGACAGCCTCGATCTGCAGGCGTACTACCAATACAAATGGGAAAAAACCGAGCTGTTCGGCGTCGGCAGCTACTTCTCTACCACCGACTTTATCGACGAAGGGGGTTTCAACGACTCCACCGGGTTCCTGACGCGCCTTAAAGACGACAAGCCCAGCGACAGCGGCCAGTACGGCGTGGCGCTGACCTATGCCGCCGCGTCGCTGAACAACACCGAGTTCGGCGTCTACTACTCGCGTTATCACGACAAGACCCCGTCGCTGGATTTCCAGACAACGCTGGGACGTTACCAAGTGCGCTACTTCGACAACATCGACCTGTTCGGCGCGAGCTTCTCCACGGTGCTCGGCAGTGTGAGCTGGGCCGGTGAAGTCAGCTACCGCGACGGTACACCGGTGATGGTCGATAACGGGTTCTCCAGCCCGGTGCGCGGTAAAACCGTGCAGGCGCAGACGTCGATGATTTACGTGCTCGGCCCGACCTCCTGGGCCGACAACACCACCCTCACCGGCGAGCTGGTTTACAACACCGTGATCAGCAACGACAAGTCGCAGCCATTAAACCTGGCACCCGGCGTCTCGTTGCCGGGCACCGACAGCCTGGTCTACGACCGCGACGCCTGGGGTTACACGGTGCAGGCGAGCTTCGATTACAACGACGTGTTCAGCGGCTGGGACATGTCGGTGCCCATCACTTTCAGCACCGCCGCCCACGGCGACAGCTCGATGGTGGGTTCGATCAACTCAGGGCAAGGCGACGACCGCGCCAGTATCGGCAGCTCGTGGCGCTACCTCGGCAACTTCACCGTCGAAGCCCGTTACAACGCCTACCTGGGCAACGCCAACAACGCCCCGTTGGCCGACCGCGACAACGTCGCGCTCAACTTCAAATACCGGTTTTGATTCCCCTGATGGAGGAGCACAGCATGTCTAGATTTACCCACACTTTGTTGGGCACGGCGCTGGCCGTCAGCCTGCTCGGCAGCGGTCTGGTTCAGGCCAAAGTCAGTGAGGAGGAAGCCGCGCGCCTGGGCAAGGACCTGACACCGATGGGCGCCGAGAAAGCCGGCAATGCCGATGGCAGTATCCCGGCCTCGACCGGCAAATGGCGTGGCCTGCCGCCGCAACTCAAATATGCCGGCCCCGGCACGCCGTACCCGGACCCGTACGCCGCCGAAAAACCGTTGTTCGTGATCAATGCGCAGAACATGGACAAGTACGCCGACAACCTCACCGATGGCGAGAAAGCGCTGCTCAAACGCTACCCTGCCACCTTCAATATGCCGGTGTACCCGAGCCACCGGGACTTCCGTTTCGACCAGCGACTGGAAGATGCGGTCAAGAAAAACGCGGTGAACGCCGAACTGTCCAACGACAACAACGACACGCAAAACGCCTGGGCCGCTTCACCGTTCCCGATTCCGAAAAACGGCAGCGAGTTGATGTTCAACCACACGCTCGCCGGGCGCGCCAATACCGAAGAGGCCAACTACCAACAAGCGGTGGTTTATTCCAATAAAGAGCGAGTGCTGGAAGAGGTCAATTACAAGATCTTCTCGATCTGGTCCAGCCCGGACAAAACCCTGGAAAGCGCCAACGGCGTGCTCACCAACTTCTTGATCACCACCCTGGAACCGGTGCGCAAAAAAGGCGAGATCGTTGTCGGCCACGAGTTCATCAACCCGACCGCCTCGCCGCGCCAGGCCTGGCAGTACAGTCCGGGGCAACGTCGGGTACGTCGTGCGCCGACCGTGGGTTATGACTCACCCACCGGCGCCGGCGGTTTCCGGGTGTATGACGAAGACCGTTTGTTCAACGGCGCTCCGGATCGCTACAACTGGACCATCGTCGGCAAAAAAGAAATCTACATCCCGTATCACAACTACAAGATCGACGAGCCGAGCGTGAGCACCGACCAGATTCTAGCCACCACCGGTCACGTCGATCCGCAGTTCATGCGCTACGAGAAGCACCGCGTCTGGGTGCTGCAGGCCACCCTCAAGGAAGGTGCCCGACATGTTTACGCCAAGCGCGTGATGTACCTCGACGAAGACACCTGGGCCGCGACCCTGGCCGACAACTACGACAGTCGCGGGCAACTGTGGCGCACCAACATGCAGACCTCGGTCTACGCCTACGAGATGCAGCGCTACCACGCTCGCCTCGGGATTTACCACGACCTGATCGCCGGGTCCTATCTGGTCGACCGCCTGCTGGTCGATCAAAAGCCGGCCAAGCTCAACGCTACCACCTTCGGTGAAGATGAATTCACCCCAGGCAACCTGCGCAAACTCGGCACCCGCTAGTCCCCAGGCGCCTCGACCGATTATTTCGGTCGGGGCGTTTTGCTTTTTTTTTGCTTACTTCACGGACGTTTCCCCATGAATAAATTGCTGATTGGCGTGATCGCCACGGCCAGCGTCGGCCTGTCGATGCAGGCCAACGCCTTGAACATCCTGCTGACCAACGACGACGGCTGCCGTGCCCCCGGTATCGATGCGATGTACCGCGCGCTGACCGCCGCCGGGCACAACGTGACCCTCGTTGGCCCATTGAACGACAGCAGTGGTATCAGCGCCGCCAGCGTGGTCGTGCCCGGCCAGGCTGTGGCAGTGACCGAGCTGGCGCCCGGCAAATTTTGCGTCGGACCACCCGATGGCTACACCCCGCCCGCGGGCAAGACCTCAGCGATTGGCACTCCGGTGGATGCGGTCAACGTCGGCCTGGACGTGGTACTCAAGGACAACCCACCGGACCTGGTGGTGTCGGGCAGCAACTTTGGCGAAAACGTCGGCCCGCTGACGCAAATGTCCGGCACCTTGAACGCCGCCGTGCGTGCGATGTTCAAGGGCATTCCGGCGGTGGCGGTGTCGACGGCCATCGACATGGACTTGATCGTCCGCGACCAACAGGCCGGCTACCGCAAAACCCTCGGCGCGATGGACGACACTGCGCGGTTTGCAGTGAAGGTCATCGAACAGGCGAGCCTTGCCGGTGCTCAAGCCAGACAGGCCTGCGTCAAAAACAAGCACACATGCGAACTTAACGTACTCGGTTTGCCGGGCGTCAGCGGGTTGAACCTCAACTATCCGGCGTTGCCAGCCAGTGAAGTCAAAGGTGTGAGCTTTGCCCCGATCGGCAATTGGGACCGAGTGAACTTCACCTCCCAGCGCGGCGCTGATGGCGTGGTGCACATCAATCTGGTCGCCCCGGCGACACCAACGGCGGCACAGCAAAAGGCCGACGCGTATCAGCTGTGGCAGGGGCATGCGGTGATTACCGTGATCGACGGCAACATGAGTGCACCGGAGGCGGTGCAGGATCGGGCGAAGAAAATGTTGCGAGGAGTGAAACCTTAAATAAACACCCAACCTGTAGGAGCGAGGCTTGCCCGCGAAGACGGTATGTCTATAACGATGACGTTGACTGACACTCCGCCTTCGCGGGCAAGCCTCGCTCCTACAGGTTTATCGGCTGGCCTCAGATGGTGGGTTGGAACGGTACGAACTCGGTGACTTCCAGGTCAAACCCGGACACCGCTTTGTACGGCACCGGCGAGCTCATCAGGCGCATTTTGCGTACGTTCTGATCGCGCAGGATCTGCGCGCCGACGCCCAGGGTCCGTTGCGGGAACTGCGGCAGTCGAGGCTTGCCACCGCTGCGCTGACGCAATTGTTCGAGCACACCGTCAGCGGTTTCCTTTTGCGCCAGCAACACCAGAACCCCACATCCGGCCGCCGCGATGCTTGCCAGCGAACGCTCCAGTGTCCATTGCTGCGGCCCGTCTTCGCTTTCGCAGCCCAAGGCATCGCGCAAGGTCTCGATGCTTTGTACCCGCACCAGAATCGGTTGGGCGCTGTCGATCCGGCCTTTGACCAGCGCCAGATGCAGCAAGCCCTGATAAGTATCCTGATAGGTCGTCACCTGAAACTCGCCATGCCGGGTGTGCAACGGGTACTCGCCGCCGCGCTCAATCGTGCCTTCGTGGCGGATGCGGTAGTGGATCAGGTCGGCAATGTTGCCGATGCGCAGACCATGGCGGCGGGCAAATTCGTGCAGTTCAATGCCACGGGCCAGTTCACCCTCTTCATTGAGAATGCTCACCAAGGTCGCCGCCGGTTGCAGACCCGCCAGGCGCGTCAGGTCGCAAGCGGCCTCGACGTGCCCGGCGCGTTGCATGACGCCACCGGGCAAGGCCTGCACCGGAAAGATATGCCCCGGCTGAACCAGGTCCGCCGGACCGCTGGCCGGGTCGACCGCCACCTGAATCGAACGCGCCCGATCCGCAGCGCTGATGCCCGTGGACACGCCGGTGGCCGCTTCAATCGAGCGGGTAAACCCCACGCCATGCTGCGCCCGGGAATTGGGCACCATCAGGTCCAGCCCTAATGCGCGACAACGCTGCTCGGTCAACGCCAGGCAAATCAACCCGCGCGCCTGCACCGCCATGAACGTAACCGCTTCAGCGCCGGCCTGTTCGGCGGCTATCAACAACGAGCCTTCAGCAGCGTGTTCGTCGTCGGTGATCACCACCATCTGCCCGGCAGCAATCGCTTCGATCAGCTGCGGCACTGTGTCGAAGGCTAGGTTTGCCGCGCCGTTCAATTGAGTGCCCTGCGCAGGTCGGCCGCCGCGTCGGACAATGCGTGCGCGGCACGCTCGACAATCGGCGCCATGCTGATAAACCCGTGGACCATGCCTTCGCAACGCTGCATCCGAACCGGCACGCCGGCCTCGCGCAGGCGCTGGGCAAAGGCCTCGCCCTCATCGCGCAACGGATCAAACCCGGCACTGATCAGGGTGGTCGGCGGCAGATCCGCCAGGCTCTCGGCCCGCAACGGTGAGGCCAGCGGATCATCACCCTGCCCGGTGTCCTGCAAATACTGCTGCCAGAACCAGTACATCATCGCGCCAGTCAGGAAATAACCCTCGGCAAAATCCTCATAGGATTGACTGTCACACCGGGCGTCGGTGACCGGGTAAAACAGACACTGGTAACTGATCTTCGGCCCTTGGCGTTGCGCAGCGAGACGACTGACCGCGAGCGCCAGATTGCCCCCGGCGCTGTCCCCGGCCAGCGCCAGGCGACTGCCATCGACGCCGAGTTCGGCCGCGTGCTCGACCAGCCAACAGGTGGCCGCGTAGCAATCCAGCGGAGCAGCCGGAAAATGGTGTTCCGGCGCCAGTCGATAAGCCACAGACACCACCACCGCCTCCGTCTGGCGGGCCAGCGAACGGCAAATGTTATCGTGGGTATCGAGGTTGCCCATGACAAAACCGCCGCCATGGAAAAACACCAGCAGCGGCAGATTGTCTTCCTCTAACGGCCGATACAGCCGCGCGTCCAGCTCACCGGCAGCTCCGGCAACCTGCAAATGACGCACTTCGATCATCGGATCGCCGGGTATCGCGGGCAGCAGGTTGTCGGAGAATTGCCGGTATTGTGCGGCGTCGAGCTGGCTGAAATCGGGCGCCGGCAGGTCGCTGAACTGCTGGAGCACCGCGGCGATCTGCTTATCGAGCGGCATGGGCGGGTTCCTCTACATCAGTCATTTGAAACTGCGGATTGGTTTCTTCCAGGATGCTGTGCACCCGCCGCTCCAGCGCTGGTTTGAAGCCTTTGTGGGGAAAAACCCAGAAGCGTTTTTGCGCGATGGCGGCGAACACCTGTTCCGCCAGTTCGCCTGGCGTCATGCCTTTGCGAATGCTGCTGTCGAGCAATTCGCTGAAGGCTGAACCTGTCGCATCCACCACCTGGTTCGAGGCCATGATTTCACTGGCCACAGGCCCTGGGCACACCACTGAAACCGACACCTGCGCACCCAGCATGGTCAATTCGTAATGCAGGGTTTCCGAGAGCGCGACCACTGCCTGTTTGGTCACGTTGTAAGGCGCCATCAACGGGCTGCTGAGCAGGCCCGCAAGCGACGCCGTGTTGATCACATGGGCTGGCCGTCCCTGGCGTAGAAACAGCGGCACGAAACTGCGAATGCCGTTGATTACACCGTTGAGGTTGACGTTGAGCATGCGCTGCCATTGCGCCTGACTGATTTCCCAGCTGTAGCCGGTTTGCATCACGCCGGCGTTATTGAACAGCAGATCCACCCCGCCAAAGTGCTCGACAGCAACATCACGCAAGCGCTCGACGTGTGCCAGATCACCGACGTCCGTGACACAGGCAATTGCTTGTGCGCCGCCAACCTTCAATTCATCACATAACGCGTGCAGGCCCGGAGCGTCCAGATCGGCCAGCACCAGGCGCATGCCCAACTTCGCTGCGTGTTCAGCCAGGCCTCGACCGATACCGCTGGCGGCCCCGGTAATCACCGCAACCGGCCCTTGTTCATTACTCATCGCCAACTCCTGCCATGGGTCCAATGGCGTCAGTAGAGCGGGCGCGCGTCAACCGGCCATCGTCCATTCAGACGATGCCCGCTTCTACAGGGGCGGCAGAATCCGTGACAGGCGCCAAACCCGTGAACCCTGGGAGAATAATAAGATGAGTACCCTGCACCGCATCGAAGCCAAACTGCTGGAAGACCGCTATGCCCGCGGCTGGCATTGCCTGGGCCTCGCCGCCCGGTACCGCGATGGCAAGGCCCACCGCCTGGAGGTGTTCGGCACCCGGCTGGTGGCCTTCCAGGGTGAAGACGGCGAGTTGCACATCCTTGACGGTTATTGCCCGCACATGGGCGCCGACCTGAGTACCGGTTGCGTTGAGGGCAACTCGATTCGTTGCCCGTTCCACGCCTGGCGCTGGGGCGCCGATGGCGTCTGCGATGACATTCCTTACGCCAAACGCATTCCACCGCGGGCCAGACTTAAGAGCTGGCCGCTGATGGAAGAAAACCAGTTGCTGTTCATCTGGAATGACCCGCAAGGCAATCCGCCGCTGCCCGAGCAACGCATCCCGCGCATCGACGCCTGCTTCAGTGACGAGTGGGCCGAGTGGGAAGTCGCCGAACTGCAGATCGAGACCAATTGCCGCGAACTGATCGACAACGTCGCCGACATGGCGCATTTCGGCACGGTGCATGGCGCACCGGTCGAACGGTTCAGTAACGTCTTTGAAGGCCATCTGGCGACCCAGATCATGAGCGCCCGCAGCGAGCGCCTGTCCGGTGACAGCGCACTGAGCACCGTGGCCACTTACTACGGCCCGGCTTATCAGATCACCGAAATGACCGGCGCGATGAACGGCCAGCCGATTCACTCGATCCTGCTCAATTGCCACGTGCCGATCGACCTCGACAGCTTCACCCTGCGCTACGGCGTGCTGGTGAAAAAAATCCCGGGGCTCAGTGAAGAGCAGAATCAGGCGATGGCTAAAGCTTATGTGCAACAGGCCCAGGAGGCCTTCTACGAAGACGTGACGATCTGGCACAGCAAGACCCGCGTCGATAACCCGTTGTTGTGCGACGGCGACGGCCCGGTCTATCAATTGCGCCGCTGGTATGAGCAGTTCTACACCGACGTTGAAGCACTGTCGGCGGACGTGCTGGAGCACAAACGTTTCGACGTGCGCGCCAGCGAACGGGTCTGATTAGGGGGGCTTTCGCGCTCCCCGCGCCTGACCGGCAGCCGCCCGTCAGGCGCTGCGCCCGTGCGTTGCAAGGACTCGATCTCGGCGCTTATTCTCGGCCACCGCCAACGCTAATAATAAGAACGGTTTTTCCTATGCAGCAGAGCCTTAGCCTCGATACGTTCAGTGATCTACTCGGCAACCTTTATCAGGGACCGCTGGAAACCATTCCCTGGGCGACCTTTCTCAATCAGCTCAACGTGTATCTGGAAAGCAAGTACGTGACCTTCATCCTGCGTCCGCCCAGCGCGCATGTGGACGGATTGATGGTCAACACCACCGGCACCTCGACCGAGGCCACCGCGTCGTATAACAAGCATTTTTTCACCCTCGACCCCTTTGTCGATCTGCCCAACCGCCAGGTTGTGACCCTCGCCGAGTTTGTCTCCAACGACGATTGGCAGCACTCGGAGTTCTACAAGAATTTCCTTGAACCGGTGGATGTGTTCCACATCCTCGGCGCCGATATCAATACCAGTGACGGTGCGCAGTGCCGCATCCGCATCAGTCGCGGGCGCGACGACAAGGCTTTTGGAAGCGAAGAGAAAGCGTTGCTGACACACTTCATTCCACACCTGGAACGCTCGATAAAGATCCACATGCAGCTCAACCGCATCGAAGCCGAGCGCAACCTGTACGCTGGCGCGGTGAATCAGATGGCGGTCGGCACGATCATCCTCAATGAGGCTGGTAAAGTGCTGCAGACCAACCAGGTTGCCGATCGGCTGATTCAGGAAAAGGACGGCATCAAACTGGTCAACGACGGCCTGCAAGTCGGCACCGCACGCGATACCCAAGAGTTTCGACGCTTGGTGAAGCAATCGCTGCTCTCGCAAAAAAGCAGCAACCCGTCTGTGGTCGAGGCCTTGCGCGTGCAACGGCCATCCGGGCGTGCGGACCTGGGGATCATCGTGCGCTCGGTGCCGTTGTCGGACTGGAGCGAAGGCAAGCAGTGCCCCACCGTGGTGATTTTCATCAGCGACCCGGAGCAACAGTCCACCGCGCCCCAGGAAATCGTCCGCGCACTGTTCGACTTCACACCGGCCGAAACGCAACTGGCGATGTTGCTGGCCAACGGCTTGACCCTCGACGAAGCCTCTGAAGAATTGGGCATCAGCCGTAACACCTCGCGTGCGCACTTGCGCTCAACCTTCTCCAAGACCGGCGTGACCCGCCAGACCATGCTGGTGCGCCTGATCTTGCGCAGCGTGGCGACCCTCGGCTGACGTTCAACTTCCGCCCTCGTCCGCTCGGACGATGGCGGCCCTGCCGGCACGGCGCACAGTGGCTTATCCCAACCAGGGGCCTGACCATGCGCAACTGTCCAACCATCCTCAAGACTGAACTGCTGGCCGAAAGCGGCTATTTCCAGATCGAAGCCCTGCACCTGCAATTCAGCAATGGCCAGCAGCGCATTTACGAACGCCTGCGCGGCACCGGTTATCGTTCGGTGATGCTGGTGGCGATGCCCGATCCGTTGCATGTATTGCTGGTCCGGGAATACGCGGTGGGCGTCGAAAAAACCGTGCTGGGTCTGCCCAAGGGCGGCGCCGAACCTCACGAAGACTACTTGCAAGCTGCGCAACGGGAACTCAGCGAAGAAGTCGGGCTGCGCGCCGCACGCCTCAGCGAACTGGGGGAATTGACCCTGGCACCGGGTCACCTGTGCCATTCCTGCCGCGTGGTGCTGGCCGAACAACTGAGCCCGTGCCAACTCGAAGGCGACGAACCCGAACCACTGGAATGCCTGCGCGTCCCCTTGACGCAAATCCCCGACCTCGTCGCCCGCGGCGAACTCAACGAAGCCCGCGCCATCGCGGCGTTGTTCATGGCCATGGGCGCCCTCGCCCGGCGCGGCTAACCCAATGTGGGAGCGAGCCTGCTCGCGAAGAGGCCGGCACGTTCAACATTGATGTCGCCTGACACATCGCCTTCGCGGGCAAGCCTCGCTCCTACGGGGATTGAGATTGACCGCAAATTCCCGGACAGCCACACCGTCCCTGTGGGAGCGAGCTTGCTCGCGAAAGGGCCGGCACATTCAACATCAATGTTGCCTGCCGAACCGCCTTCGCGAGCAAGCCCGCTCCCACATTAAGTCTGCGTAGCTTCAATTTCATCGAATAGTCCATTCGGACGACGCCGCGCGCTGCCCGGCGCAATAACGTGCCTCTACAACAATAAAATTCGTGTCGAGGCTCGCCATGCGTAAAGCCACTTGTGCCCTGTTTATCATTGTCTGCGCCGGCAGTAGCGCCAGTCTCTGCCAGTTGTTCAAGAATGAAGCGTACCGACCGGCCACGGCGTACTTGAGCTGCTCAAGTACCGCTGTCAATTGCTACCCGCCGCTGGTGCGCAATCTGCTTCCATAAAAAAACCATCGGCCTTGCAAGCAAGGTCGATGGCTTTGGGTGTTGTCCGATGATCAGGTCGGCAATACGCCACGCGCGCGCGACAACGTCAGCGCCAGGTCTTCGATCATGTCCTCCTGGCCGCCCACCGTACCGCGTCGCCCCAACTCCACCAGCAGCTCTCGGGCAGCGATGCCGTACTTTTGCTCGGCCCGCTTGGCAAACAACAGGAACGAGCTGTAAACCCCGGCATACCCCAGGGTCAGTGCGTCGCGGTCCAGACGGATTGGCTGGTCCATCATCGGTACCACCAGGTCCTCGGCGACGTCCATGATCCGGTACAAGTCGATGCCACTGTTGACGCCCATTCGCTCCAGCACCGCGACAAACACCTCCAGCGGCGTATTCCCCGCCCCCGCGCCCAGCCCTGCCACCGAACCGTCGATCCGCGCGGCACCCGCCTCGATCGCCGCCAGGGAATTGGCAATCGCCATGCCCATGTTGTGGTGACCGTGAAAGCCGACTTCAGTCCCGGCATTCAAACCGGCGCGCAAGGCAGCGATTTTCTCGCTGACTTCATCCGGCAACATGTACCCGGCCGAGTCCGTGCAGTAGATGCAGTTGGCGCCATAGCTCTCCATCAGCCGCGCCTGCTCAAGCAGTTTTTCCGCGCTGACCATGTGCGCCATCATCAGGAAACCGACAGTGTCGAGGCCCATTTTCGCCGACATGCCGATGTGCTGACCGGAGACATCCGCCTCGGTGCAGTGAGTGGCCACGCGAATCGTCGACACGCCGTGTTCATGGGCCATTTTCAAATGATCCAGCGTGCCGATGCCCGGCAACAACAGCGCCGAAACCTTGGCCTGCTTCATCCGCGGAATCACTGCGGCGAAATACTCCTCGTCACTGTGGGCCGGGAAACCGTAGTTCAACGAAGCACCACCCAGGCCATCGCCGTGAGTGATTTCAATCAGCGGGACACCCGCCGCATCAAGACCGGTGGCCACCGAGATCATCTGATCCAGGCTGATTTGATGCTGTTTGGCATGCATACCGTCGCGCAGGCTCATGTCGTGCAGACGGACGCTCTTACCTTGCAAATTCATGGCAATTCTCCACTCAACGGACGGGCAGTTGCAGGGCGCCCTTGTGGGCTTCTTCGGCGAACATCTCGGCAGTGCGCAATCCGGCGGCGGTCATGATGTCGAGGTTGCCGGCGGATTTGGGCAGGAAGTCACCCAGGCCTTCGACCTCAATGAAAATCGACACCTTGTGCCCGTCGAATACCGGCCCATTAATCAGCTTGTAACCGGGTACATAGCGCTGCACCTCGTGGACCATCTGCAACACCGAAGTACGAATCGCATCCTGGTTCGGCTCGTCATCCGTCAGGCAGTGGATGGTGTCGCGCATCATCAACGGTGGCTCGGCCGGGTTGATGACGATGATTGCCTTGCCACGTCGGGCGCCGCCGACCTGCTCGACCGCACCTGCGGTGGTGCGAGTGAATTCATCAATGTTCTGCCGCGTGCCCGGGCCGACCGAACCGGAGGACACGGTGGCGACGATTTCGCCATAACTCACCGACTGCACCCGCGACACCGCCGCCACCATCGGAATGGTTGCCTGACCACCGCAGGTGACCATGTTCACGTTCATCGCCAGGCTCGACGCGTGCGTCTTGAGATTCACCGGTGGCACGCAGAACGGGCCGATGGCCGCGGGCGTGAGGTCAATCATAATCACTCCGAGCTCATTGAGCTTGCGGCTATTTTCCGCATGCACGTAAGCCGAGGTGGCATCGAAAGCGATGCGAATATCATCGTCGAGTACATGCGGCAGCAGCCCGTCGACGCCCTCGGCGGTGGTTTTCACACCCATTTCGCGAGCGCGTTTGAGGCCTTCGGATTCAGGGTCGACGCCGACCATCCACACCGGCTCGATCCATTGCGATCGGCACATTTTCATCAGCAGGTCAGTGCCGATATTGCCCGGGCCGATAATGGCCGCTCTGAGTTTCTTGCTCATCCGGTTAAACCCCACAGGTCAGGCACAGAAAGACACCCGGGCACTGCCCAGGCCATCGATGGTCAGGGAAAAACTGTCGCCGGCGCGCGCCGGTTCCAGCGGCACCAACGAGCCGGAAAGAATGATTTCCCCGGCCTTGAACGGAATACCGAAGGCACCCAGTGTGTTAGCCAGCCAGGCCACGGCGGTCAGCGGGTTGCCTTGCACCGCCGAGCCCAGGCCCTCACTCAGAGGCGCACCGTTCTTGGACACGCGCATGCGCAAGTTGGGCAAATCCAGCGTCCGTGGATCGACCTGAACATCGCCCAACACGAACACGCCGCAGGAGGCGTTATCGGCCACCGTGTCCTGGATGCGGATCCGCCAGTCATGAATCCGCGAATCGACGATTTCGAAACACGGCATCACGTATTCGGTGGCTGCCAGCACATCGGCTTCGGTCACGCCAGGACCGACCAGGTCGTGCTTGAGCTTGAACGCAATCTCACCCTCGGCGCGAGGCTGGATCAGCTTGTTGGCCGACAGGGAAATTTGCGCGTCATTGGCGAATGCCATCTGCCGGGTAATGAAGCCGAAGTCCGGCTGATGCACGTTGAGCATTTGCTGGACCGCCGCCGAGGTCACGCCGATCTTTTTGCCGACAATCTCATCCCCGGCCGCCACCCGGCGCTCAATGCTGTAGAGCGAAATATGGTAGGCGTCTTCGATGCTGATCGCCGGCCAGCGCTCCGTCAGCGGCGCCAGGGTGGTGCCGCTGAGCAGCGCCTGATAAAGCTCTTCGCCGAATTCACGGCGCAGTTGCGCGCTCATCGGCAAGGCTCCTCAAGAAATGCCAGGCATTCACGGTTGAACAGCTCACGGTGCTCGACCTGAACCCAATGCCCGCATTCGCTGAGCAACACAAATCGGATCTGACGGCAGTGCTGCATCATCGTGTGCGCGCCGGAGACCGGGCAGAATTTGTCGTTCATGCCCCAGAATCCGAGGATCGGGCACGGCAACTCGGCGAGGCGCGCGGTCATGTTGGGCACTTGCATGGTCGACAGCACGCAAACCGGTTGCTGCTGCACCACCGCGACGCGCTCATTGACTGTTTCGTCGCTGATCAGGGTTTCATCGAACAGTTGCAAGGTCAGCAGCCGACGCATGCCGTCAGCATCGTGCAATTCACCCTTGGCGAAGGCGGCGCCCATTTTCTGGATGCCTTCCATCTGCAGGTAATACTGTTCTTTTTCCATCAGGCCGCCGGGCGCCATCAGCACCAGTCGACTGACTCGCTGCGGCTGGTCGAGAGCGAGTTTGATCGCGATCGCACCACCCAAGGAATTACCGACCAATACACAACGCTGGATATCCAGTGCATCGAGCAAACCGCTCAAGGCGTCGACAAAGAAGTCCAGGGTATAGAGGGTGTCGGGTTTGTCCGACGCGCCATACCCCGGAAGGTCCGGGACGATGGTGCGGTAGCCCGCCGCCGCGAACACCGGGTAGTTCTGCTTGAAGTTGCTGTGACCGCTGGCCCCCGGCCCGCTGCCGTGAATGAAAATCACCGGCTCGCCACTGCCAGAGTCCTGCCCGCCGATATCCAAGTAGTGCAGCTGCAAACCTTCCGGCAGCGTAACGAAGTGCCCTTGTGCTGATGCGCCCATAAGGTGTCCTCCCGGCCTGTTGTTGTCGCCGGATTATTCCCAGCGTGCGGGTAAACAACATCGTCCGACAGGACTACTAGTCTTTTCGGACGTTGGCTGTCGGGCGCCACAGACCTAGCATCGATGGCATTCCCGAGCGACAAAACGAGGCATCCATGCTTGATTCAATGGACTTTCGCGGCAAAGTGGTACTGGTCACCGGCGGCGGCAAAGGGGTCGGTCGCGGCATCAGCCAGCGCTTTCTCGACGGCGGCGCAGAGGTGGTGATTTGCGGTCGCGAAGCACCGTTGATGTTGCCCGTCAGCGCCGGGCGTGAGGCGTGGTTCTTGCCCTGCGACTTGCGCGATGTCGAGCAGTCCGGGCGCTTGATCTCGCAGATTGTCGAGCGCTTCGGTCGTCTCGATGTGCTGGTCAACAATGCCGGCGGCTCGCCAAATGCCGACGCAGCCAGCGCCTCACCACGCTTCAGCGAGGCGATCATTCGCCTGAACCTGCTGGCGCCGCTGAACCTCTGCCAGCAGGCCAATCAGGTGATGCAAAAGCAGGTTGATGGCGGCGCGATCATCAATATATGCAGCGTCAGTGCGACCCGCCCTTCCCCCGGCACCGCCGCTTACGGCGCCGCCAAGGCCGGACTGCTGAACCTCACCACCTCGCTGGCGGTGGAATGGGCGCCCAAGGTACGGGTCAATGCCGTAACGGCCGGGCTGATTCTCACCGAGCAAGCGGTCCTGCATTATGGCGATCAGGCAGGCATTGACCGGGTGGCGGCGACCATCCCGCTGCAACGGCTGGCGACGCCTGACGACATTGGCGATACGTGTTTGTACCTGGCCTCAACGCTGGCCCGTTATGTCAGCGGCGCAGACATTGCCGTGCACGGTGGTGGCGAACGTCCGGCGTTTCTCGGTGCTGCGCAATCCTGAAAAGATTGCAGCCTTCGGCAGCACCTACGCCGATTGAGTACACCCTTGAATCAATCGGTGTACGCAGGCCCTGCCGAAGGCTGCGATCTTCCAACAATCCCATTGAACAAAAAGAGTTCCGACATGCCCGCCATTGCCAGCCACAGCGTGCTACTCAATCTCACCCCGTCAGCGGCCTGGGCCCAACTGCGCGACCTGAGCCTCGCGCCGCACTACGTGCCCGGGCTGACCGGTTGCCAGTTTCACCCCGGGCCACGCGAAGGGCTTGGCGCCAGTCGCCGGGTATCGCGCAAAGGAGGTCAATGGCTCGATGAGAGCGTGGTGCAATGGCAGGAAGGAATCGGTTTTGTCCTGATTCTGCACAAGGCCAGCGCCGGCGCGCCCTTCCCGTTTCGCGAAGCCAGTTTCAGTTACACGTTGCAGGCCGAGGGTGATGCAACGCGCATCACCCTGCGCATGAGCTACAGCCTGCGCGGGGGTTGGCTGGTGGAAAAGTTGTTGACCAAGGCGTTCAACAACGTCGTGCGTGAGATCGCCAAGAATCTCAAGGCTTACTACGAGACGGGAAAAACCCAAAATCCGCAGTTTTCCCCGGCCCCCGCGCCGTAACCGGGCACCGCAGGAGCTGCCGAAGGCTGCGATCCTTGGCGGCCTCAAGGCTGCCGAAGATCAAGATCAAAAGATCGCAGCCTTCAGCAGCTCCTACCAGAGCGAGTACATCCGCAGTGTCTATGCGCCTGGTCTATGCGCCTGCAAGCGGGCCGATATTGATTGGGCTCCAATAGGCTTTCATCGAGCGGATCTTGCCGTCCGCCCCGAACTCCATCACGTCGATCACATGCAGCGAGCACGGTTGTCCGGCCCATTCCATGTCGACCCGAAACGGCATCGCACCACAACCGTTAAGCGTCGCTCGAACCGGGCCAGTCAAGACCGCCGAGACGTTGCTCGCCCCCAGTCCATCGCGATAGAAGCGTTCGATGGCGACAAGGCCCTGGATTGGTGGTTGGCCGACCGGGTCTTCGACCACCGCGTCGTGGCTGTAGAGCGCAATGATCCCGTCGATATCACCGGCATCCACCAACTCCACATACCGCGTCATGGTCGCCTGGACCTGTTGTGCACTGATCATTCAAACCACCTCGAACAACGCAGCAGCGCCCATGCCGCCGCCGATGCACATGCTCACCACCACATAACGCAAACCACGGCGTTGCCCTTCGACCAATGCGTGACCGACCAACCGCGCGCCGGACATACCGAACGGATGCCCGAGGGCAATCGCCCCGCCATTGACGTTCAGGCGTTCGGCGGGAATGCCCAGTGTGTCGCGGCAATACAGCACCTGACAGGCGAACGCTTCGTTCAATTCCCACAGGCCGATGTGATCCATGGTCAAACCATGGCGCTTGAGCAGTTTCGGAATCGCGTAGACCGGGCCGATGCCCATCTCGTCGGAATTGCAGCCGGCGACCGCCATCCCGCGATAAATTCCCAGCGGTTCCAGGCCACGTTTTTCGGCCAGTTTGGCGCTCATCAGCACCGAGGCCGAAGCGCCGTCGGACAATTGCGAGGCATTGCCGGCGGTGATGAAGCGACCCTTGTCCGTCCACTGGCCGCCCGGCCACACTGGTTCCAGTGCATTCAGGCTCTCGCGGGTGGTGTCGACGCGGTTGCACTCGTCGCGCAGCACGGTGACGGACTCGTAGCGGGTTTCGCCGCTGGCCTTGTCGACGATCATTTTGCGACTGGTCAGCGGTGCGAGTTCACGGTCGAACAACCCGGCGCTTTGGGCCAGCGCGGTGCGCACCTGGCTCTGGTAGCTGTATTCGTCCTGTTCTTCGCGAGAAATACCGTAGCGCCCGGAAACGATCTCGGCAGTTTCAATCATCGGAATATAGGCGCGCGGGTCCAGCTCGATCACTGCGCCCGACTGATTGCGGTAGAGGTTTTTGTGCTTGTTCTGCACCAGGGAAATCGACTCAAGGCCCCCGGCCACGGCGATGTCGATTTCATCGCACATGATCCCTTTGGCGGCCATGGCAATGCTCATCAGGCCCGATGAACACTGGCGGTCAACGGCCATGCCGGCGACCGATGTCGGCAAGCCGCCGGCAATCGCACACAGGCGCCCCATGTTGTAAGACTGAGTGCCCTGCTGCGCCACCGCGCCAATGATCACGTCGTCGACTTCGCCCGGCTCGATGCCGGCACGGCGCACGGCCTCACGGACGACGTGGCCGCCGAGTTGCGGTGCCTCGGTGTCATTGAACGCTCCGCGAAAGGCTTTGCCGATCGGGGTGCGGGCGGTCGAAACGATAACGGCTTCTTTCATGCTGGATTCCTCGAATGTGCAGCGGTTGGGTTCACGCGGGGTAGTAGCGGCTGATGGTGTCGACCACACAGCCGGGGCGCTCCTCGCCATCGATCTCGACGCTGACGCGAATGGTCGCCTGCACGCCGCCCTTGACCGTTTCGACGGCCATCAACTGTGCACTGCCGCGCACCCGCGAGCCGACGCGCACCACCGAGGGAAAGCGCACTCGCTCGCAGCCATAATTGACGCCCATGGCGAGGCCGCGCACCTCGACGATTTGCGGCAGAAACAGATTGACCAGCGCCAGGCTCAGGTAGCCATGGGCAATACAGGCGCCAAAAGGACCGCTGGCGGCTTTGACCGGATCGACGTGAATCCACTGATGATCACCGGTCGCTTCGGCGAACAGATCAATACGGTCTTGCGCCAGAAGCAACCAGTCGCTGACACCGAGGGCCTGGCCGACGGCGTCGAACAAGGCCTGGGGCGTGTCGAAAATACGTGACATGTTCAAGCCCTCTGACTGGACACCGACAACACTTCGCCGGTCATGTAGGAGCTGTAGTCACTGGCCAGGAACATCATTACGTTGGCCACTTCCCAGACTTCGGCGGCACGTCCGAACGCTTCGTTGGCGGCGAGTTGATCGAGTACGGCTTGCGGCGCGGATTTGCGTAGGAAATCGTGCAACGCAATGCTCGGGCTGACGGCGTTGATGCGGATCCCGTAGTCGGCGGCCTCGACGGCGGCGCAACGGGTCAATGCCATAACCCCGGCCTTGGCGGCGGCGTAGTGCGACTGTTCTTTCTGTGCTCGCCAGCCCAGCACCGACGCGTTATTGACGATGACCCCGGCACGGCGCCCGATCATCTTCGGCAACATGGCGCGGGTCATGCGCATGGTGCCGGTGAGCGTCACGTCCAGGACCCGACTCCACTCCTCATCCGTCATCTCGACCAGCAACCGCGAACCGCCAAGGCCGGCGTTGTTGATCAGCACATCGACGCCCCCCAGATCGCGCTCGGCGCTAGCAATCAGCTGCTGCACCTGCGCTTCGTCGGCGACGTTGCAGACCTGACCGAAGACCTGCTCAAGCCCGGTGGTTTCGCGGATTTTCAACACCGCGTCGCTCAGCCGCCCCTCGTGAATATCGCTGATCATCAGCGCCCGACACCCTTCCTCGGCGGCACGCACCGCTGCGGAAAAGCCGATACCGGCACCCGCCGCCGCCGTGATCAGCACGGACTTGCCGCGCAGCAGGCCGTGGCCTGCAACATAGTGGGGAACAGACATGCAAAAACTCCTTGATTCAGGTGCGTGGACGCGGCTCTTTGGGCATGCCCAAAGCGCGCTCGGCGATGATGTTGCGCTGGATTTCGTTGCTGCCGCCGTAGAGGGTGTCGGCGCGGCTGAACAGGTACAGCGACTGCAAACGGGTGAGCTGATACGGCGCGGCTTCGAGCACTTCCGCTTCGGCGCCGAGCACATCCATCGCCAATTTTCCGAGGCTGGCGTGCCAGGTGGACCAGAACAGTTTGTAGATGGTCGCTTCCTTGCGCAGCGATCCATCCTGGCTACCTGAGAGCATGCGCAACGAGTTGTAGCGCATGATCCGCAGGCCGCTCCACGCCTCGGCCAGGCGCTGGCGCAGGACCGGATCGCGCCAGGCGCCATTGGCCCGGGCGATGGCGATGATGTCGTTCAACTCATTGTGAAACTGCATCTGCTGGCCCAGGGTCGAAACCCCGCGCTCCAGGCCCAGTAGCGCCATGGCGATGGTCCAGCCCTCGCCCGGCGCGCCGATGATGTTGGCGGCGTCGGTGCAGGCGTTGTCGAAGAACACCTCGTTGAATTCAGAGGTTCCCGTCAGTTGCTCGATCGGGCGTACGGTGATTTCAGCCTGAGCCATCGGCACCAGTAAAAACGACAAGCCACGATGGCCGACACTGCCGGATTCGGTGCGGGCGATCACAAAGCACCAGTCCGACTCATGAGCCAGCGAGGTCCAGACCTTCTGGCCGTTGATCACCCACTTGCCGCCGGTTTCATCCAGTACCGCGCGAGTCTTGACGTTGGCCAGGTCTGAGCCGGCCCCGGGTTCCGAGTAACCCTGACACCAGAACTCGCGACCACTGACAATGCCCGGCAGAAAACGCCGTTGCTGCTCGGCAGTGCCGAACGCTGCGATGGTCGGCCCGGCCAGCCCTTCGCCGATATGCCCCATGCGCCCGGGGCCGCCGGCGCGGGCGTACTCCTCATGGAAAATCACTTGCTGAGTGATCGACAGGCCGCGCCCGCCGTGCTCCGACGCCCAGCCGACGCAGGTCCAGCCGCCCTCGGCGAGTTTGCGCTCCCAGGTTTTGCGCGCCTCGGGAAACATATGTTCATCGCCCGGCCCTCCGCGAAATCGCAGCGGTTCGAATTCACCGCAGAGGTTCGCGCTCATCCAGTCGGCGACTTCCTGACGGAAACGCTCGTCCTGCTCGCTGAAACTGATTTTCATGGCTGCTCCCCAAGAATCGCCACGGCAATGCGCTCGCGATGCCAGGCCGGCAGCCCGAGAAAGCTTTCACTGGCGCGGGCGCGTTTGAAGTAGAGGTGCGGGTCGTATTCCCAGGTGAAACCGACGCCGCCGTGCAACTGGATCGACTCGCTGGCGCAGTGGAAATAAGTTTCCGAGCACTGCGCCTTGGCCAGTGCCGCCGCCACCGGCAACTCGGCAGCCACCTGCGGATCGCCTTCTGGGTCGAGCGCTTCCTGAGCCACGCACGCCGCGTAATAGCTGGCTGAACGCGCGCATTCCACTTGCAGCATCATGTCGGCGGCACGGTGTTTGAGGGCTTGAAAACTGGCGATGGGACGACCGAATTGCTGGCGTTCCTGCATATAGGCCACGCTCAGGTCGAGCACCTGCTGCGCACCGCCGGTCTGTTCGGCGGCCAGGCCGATACACGCCAGTTGCAGGACTTGCTGCAGATGCGGCCAAGCCGCACCGAACTCGCCAAGCAGGCAGTCCGCGTCGAGGTACAAGTCCTTGAGTTGAATTCGCGCCTGGCGACGGGTCTGGTCCATGGTCGGTAACAACTGGCGCTCGATCCCGGCGCGGTCCGCGTCCACGGCGAACAGGCTGATGCCCGCCTCACCGCTGGACCCGCGAACCCGTGCAGCGATGATCAACAGATCGGCGCCATGGCCATCGAGCACGTGCTTGAGGGTGCCGTTCAGCACAAACCCGTCACCCTCGGTCATGACCGTGGCCTGGACATCCTCGGCCGCACAGCCATTGGCGCTGCTGAAAGCGAGTGTGGCCGTGAGGCTGCCGTCGGCAATCAGTGGCAGCCAGTGTTGTTTTTGTTGATCGTTGGCGGCCAGCAACAGCGCGGGCGTGGCCATGCAGGCGGTGGCGAAGAACGGCGAGCAAAGCAAGCGCCGGCCCATCTGCTCCAGCAGAATCGCCAGTTCGACAAAGCCAAGCCCCAGTCCGCCGTAGACTTCGGGAATATGAATCGCCGGCCAGCACATTTCGCGGCACACGCGCTGCCAGAGGGCCTCGTCAAAACCACGCTCGCTGACCATCGCCGCTCGCACGGCACTGGAATCCGAGACATCGGCGAGAAAGCCCTCAGCCGATGCCCGGATCATTTCCTGTTCGTCGCTGAATGCAAACTCCATCGCGGCGCCTTCTGCTCGTTTGGCGGGGCACGCATGGCGCAACACCCCTTTGAGCACCGAGTTTGGCGCCCGCCGCCCGCAGCAGAATCGTTAGCCTTGCCTAGTCCGAATGGGCGATGTCATGGACAATGAACCTCTGCACGCCTGGAATGCTCGACTAAGATCCCTGAACGAGGTCTTGATGGGCCGGGAAAATCCAAAACAACCGTTAGCGAGGTTTCAGAACCTGTGAGTACTGAGCAAGAAACGACGTTTGACGAACCACAGCTCAACAGCACGGAAATCCGCATTCTGGGCTCCTTGATCGAGAAACAGGCCACCAGCCCGGAAACCTATCCGCTGACCCTTAATGCGCTGGTGATTGCATGCAACCAGAAAACCAGCCGCGAACCGGTGATGAACCTGACCCAGGGTCAGGTCGGCCAGAGCCTGCGCGCCCTCGAAGGCCGTGGCTTCACCAAACTGGTGATGGGCAGCCGTGCCGATCGCTGGGAACACAAAGTGGATAAGGCGCTGGAGTTGGTGCCGGCCCAGGTGATCCTGACCGGGCTGTTGTTCCTGCGCGGCCCGCAAACCGTCAATGAACTGCTGACCCGCAGTGGCCGCATGCATGAATTCGAAGATGCCGAGCAAGTGGTGCATCAGTTGGAGCGCTTGATTGCGCGGGGTTTGGCGCTGCTGATTCCGCGTCAGGCAGGCCAGCGGGAAGACCGCTACATGCATGCACTGGGCGATCCGGCGGATATCGAAGTGATCCTCGCAGCCCGACAGAATCCGGCGGAACGTGGGACTGGCGGTGTTTCGGTGGAGCGCATCGAAGAACTGGAAGCGCGGATTACGGCGCTGGAAGAACGCCTGGCGCGCTTGGAATAACCTGACAACACAAATCAAATGTGGGAGCGGGCTTGCTCGCGAAGGCGGTGTATCAGTCACATCTATGTTGGATGTGCCGGCCTCTTCGCGGGCAAGCCTCGCTCCTACAAGACTTGCGCAAACTCTGTAGGAGCGAGGCTTGCCCGCGAAGGGGTCAGCAAAGCCAACCCATTAATTCAAAGAATCAACTCCGCGCAAACGCCACCGCCGCCTGAAACTGCTCATCCGTCGGCCGCACACCGGTGTACAGCACAAACTGCTCCAGCGCCTGGATCGCAATCACTTCCAGCCCAGTAATCACGCGCTTGCCTTCGGCCCTTCCGCGCACAATCAGCGGTGTTTCCGAGGGGATCGCCACTACATCGAAGACAGTCTCTGCCGACTTGATGACGTCAGCGTCAAACGCCAGTTGATCGGCCTCCGGCCCGCCAGTCATGCCGATGGGTGTGACGTTGATCAGCATCTGCGGGCGTCGAGTTCCCAATTCAGCTTGCCACTCATAACCCAGGGACTCAGCCAGCGCCCGCCCGGCGCGTTCGTTACGGGCCACGATCACACCGTTTTCGTAACCGCCGTCGCGCAAGGCACTGGCCACAGCCTTGGCCATGCCGCCGCTGCCGCGCAGGGCAAAGGTCGATTCCTTCGGCACCTGATGGGTTTCCAGCAACTGCGCGATGGCGATGTAATCGGTGTTGTAAGCCTTTAGATGGCCGTCGGTATTGACGATGGTGTTGATCGATTGAATCGCTGCAGCGGACGCGTCCAGTTCATCGACCAGCGCGATGCAGGCTTCCTTGAACGGCATCGACACACCACAACCGCGAATGCCCAGGGCACGAATCCCACCGACCGCGCCGGTCAGGTCTTTACTGCTGAATGCCTTGTAGTAAAAATTCAGCCCCAGTTGTTCGTACAGATGATTGTGGAATCGCAGGCCAAAGTTCCCGGGGCGTCCTGACAGGGACATGCACAGCTGGGTGTCTTTGTTGGGGTTCATCTGCATGAAATATCTCCTTCGATTGCACTTTCAGATGGACGGGATTAGCCATTCCATCCTGTTCTGTTCGATCATTAGGCCTGTCCGCACACGGCTCTGCAGCAGCGTAAGGAAGCCGGTACAGACCTTACACAAAATTTACCTAACGGCTGTGCAGTTTTTCAAAAAAGCGCTGTCTTAGAAGTATCCCCGCGACAATCCTTGGGTCTATTGCAGATTCAAGCGCCGGGTCGAAGAACCGAGGAATTATCATGATCCGTAAAATCCCCACAGTAGCCTTGTTGATTGGTGTACTGGCTGTCGCAGGGCAGGCAGAAGCCCATGGCGGTGGCGGTTGGCAAGGTCCAGCGGTGTTTGGTGCGATCGTTGGTTCGGCCATCGTCGGCTCGGCCCTCATCAACGCCAATCGGCCGGTTTATGTAGAACAGGCGCCGGTTTACGTTCAGCCACAACCGGTCTACGTGCAACAACCGCCGCCACCGGTTTATTACCAACCGGCCCCGGTGTACGTGCAGCAACCGGTCTACTACCGCCCGGCGCCGGTTTATTACGGTCCGCCACGCGGTTACTACGGCCCGCCCCGTGGTTACTACGGTGGCCCACGCTGGTAACAGGTTCATCAGGCCCCGCCTTAACAGCGGGGCCTTTTTTATGCCCGTCAGTCGGGCGAGGTCTGGAAAAATCTCGTCAAGGTCGCTGTCGGGACAGTATCGACAGGTAAAGTAGGCAAGATTGACGGGGCCGCCCTTCCCCCACTTTGGGGAAAACGGTCATATTTATGTCATGTCAGGTCCGCAAGCTGGGATCTGTCCGTAAACAACAGGTTGATAAAAACAAGGACGACCTCATGCCCACGCAAAACCCGCACCGCAATGTCGGCTTGTGCACTTCCAGCAAGGTGTACAACACACTGACCGAACTCAAGCACCTGGAAGGCCATCGCAGCGCCAAGTTTCTCTCACTGCTGGCCGAAAACCTGGTGCGCAAAGGCCTGCTCAATGAGCAGGAAGTCGTGCACATGCTCGATCTGGTCGTGGATTGATCGCCACACTCACTGGCATCAATGACCACTATCGAAAACGTTGATTGTCCGTTGAACCGTGCGATCCGTAAGGTGGCTCCATAGATTGATGGAGGTACTTATGATGTCCCAGGTTCAGATTATGTCCGTTGTCGGCAGCGCCGTTCCCGCATCGCTCAGAGAGCTGGGATTGCTCGCCTGTTGGTATCTGATGCGCGATGGCGAACCTGTCAGCGGTCCGCTCACCTCGCTTCCCGCCGCCCAGGCGCTGTCGCAAAAAATGGGCACCGTCCAGCTGATTGCCTAAGGCAGCTGAACCCGCGGCTTGGTTTCGACGAAAATCGCCCAGCTCGACATGAACAGTGCAGCGATCAACGGCCCGATTACAAAACCATTGAGACCGAAGACGGCCATGCCGCCCAGGGTCGAGATCAGGATCATGTAGTCGGGCATTTTTGTGTCCTTGCCCACCAGGATCGGCCGCAGCACGTTGTCCACCAAGCCAATCACAAACACCCCGAACAGCCCCAGCACTACGCCCTGCCAGATCGCCCCGCTGAGCAGGAAGTACAGCGCCACCGGCGCCCAGACAATCCCCGCCCCCACCGCTGGCAACAGCGACAGAAACGCCATCAACACCGCCCAGAGCAACGCACTCGGGATATCCAGGAACCAGAAAATCAAACCGCCCAGCGCGCCTTGCGTGATTGCCACCAGCAGATTGCCTTTGACGGTGGCCCGCACCACGCGGTTGAACTTGAGCTGCAAGCGGCGTTTCTGGTGTTCCTGCAACGGCACCGCGGTGCGTACTTTACGCGCCAGCTCGGCGCCGTCCCGCAGAAAGAAAAACAACAGGTACAGCATGATGAAGAAGCTGACGATGAACTCGAAGGTGCCCTGGCCAAACGTGACGACCTGCGCAGCCACAAACTGACTGCCCTGCATCGCGCCCTTGACGATCTTGTCCTGCAAGCCTTTCAACTCGCCGACACCAAACCGATCGAGCAAATGCTGGAAATACGGCGGCAAGCCGTGCTTGAACTGCGCCACATACGCCGCGATGTCCAACTCGCCGCTTTCGATGCGGCTGTACAGCGACGCGCCCTCCTGAACCAGCAACACGCTGATGATGATCACCGGCAAAATCGCGATCACCAGGCAGATGCCCAAGGTGCACAGCGATGTCAGGTTACGCGGCCAGCCGAATCTCATCTGCAGTCGCCGCTGCAGCGGCGCGAAAACGATGCCGAGGATAACGGCCCAGAACACCGCGCCGTAAAACGGCAGCAGGATCCCGATAAACGCGAGGGTGACCGCCAGCAGCAAGACGAGCAGCGATCTTTTTTGTAGCGTGGTTTCTTTCATGTCCGATCCATGTCAGTGCGCAAAAAGGAGCGCGAAACTCGTCTCCTGATGCTTAGTCCGCCACGGTTCGCGCGAGTGCCATCCGTTTGTTCATCAAGCATAGATCCAGATCAATAAACCCCGTGGACAAGCCGCTTACCCTGCCGGGCTTTTGTGGTCGACCTCTCCATGCCCCTCATCGCTCCCGAACTGCTCGCCCCCGCCGGCACCCTGAAAAACATGCGTTATGCCTTTGCCTACGGCGCCGATGCGGTATACGCCGGGCAGCCGCGCTATAGCCTGCGGGTGCGCAACAACGAATTCGACCACGCCAACCTGGCCCTCGGCATTCGCGAGGCCCAGGAGCAAGGCAAGCGTTTCTACGTGGTGATCAACATCGCGCCGCACAACGCCAAACTCAAGACCTTCCTCAAAGACCTGGAACCGGTGATCGGCATGGCGCCGGACGCGCTGATCATGTCTGACCCGGGCCTGATCATGCTGGTGCGCCGGCACTACCCGCAGATGCCGATTCACCTGTCGGTGCAGGCCAACACGGTGAACTGGGCGAGTGTCGAGTTCTGGCAGCAACAGGGTTTGAGCCGGATCATCCTGTCCCGCGAATTGTCCCTGGAAGAAATCGCCGAAATTCGCCAGCAAGTGCCGGCCATGGAGCTGGAAGTATTCGTCCACGGCGCACTGTGCATGGCCTACTCCGGGCGCTGCCTGCTGTCGGGCTACATGAACAAGCGCGACGCGAATCAGGGCAGTTGCACCAACGCTTGCCGCTGGAAGTATTCGGCGACGGAGGCCACCGAAAATCAGCTCGGCGAAATCGTCCAGCAGTTTCAACCGACCCTCGGCATCGGCGCGCCGACCGACCAAGTGTTCCTGTTGCAGGAAGCCAATCGCCCGGACGAGTTGATGCCGGCCTTCGAGGACGAGCACGGCACGTACATCATGAACGCCAAGGACTTGCGCGCCGTGCAGCACGTCGAACGCCTGACGCAGATGGGCGTGCACTCACTGAAGATTGAAGGCCGGACCAAATCCCACTTCTATTGCGCCCGCACCACCCAGGTGTATCGCCGGGCCATTGACGATGCGGTGGCCGGACGTGATTTCGACCGCAGCTTGATGAGCGACCTGGATTCCCTGGCCCAGCGCGGCTACACCGAGGGTTTCCTGCGGCGGCATGTGCATGACGAGTATCAGAATTACCAAAACGGCAGCTCAGTGTCGGAGCGCCAGCAGTTTGTCGGCGAGTTGACCGGCGAACGGCGGGATCGACTGGCGGAAGTGAAAGTGAAGAATCGTTTTGGCCTGGGCGATCACATGGAGTTGATGACGCCCAAGGGCAACTTTCACTTTGATCTGCATGAGCTGCAGAACAGCAAAGGCGAGCCCATTGAAGTGGCGCCGGGGGATGGGCACACGGTGTACTTGCCGATTCCGGATGCGGTGGATTTGCGGTTTGGGTTGTTGATGCGCGATGTCGGCGAACGCTGAGATCTTCCAAACAACACTAAACCCTGTAGGAGCAAAGCTTGCTCGCGAAAGCGGTGAGTCAGTCAAAATTGATGTCGACTGACCCACCGCTTTCGCGAGCAAGCTTTGCTCCTACAGGGGTGGGCGCTGCTAGGCGAATTCCTCGCGCAACATCCCCACAAACGCCTCACGCGCCGGGTGCACCCCGGCGTTTTCATGCCAGTAGAACAAATTCTCCACCGCCGTCAGTTCCGGGAACTCATACCCGGCGCAACCCGCGCCCTTGGCGTACTGATCGAATATCCCTTTGGGCACCAGCGCCACCCCGGCCCCGGCGCTGACGCAACCGACAATCGCCCCGTAGCTGGCCAGGCTGACAATCGGCAGTGCCTGCCCCTGGCGCAACAACCAATGTTCCAGCGCCGCGCGATACGGACAGCCTTGGGGCCACATGAACACGGTTTTGTCCTGCAAATCGGCGATATCACGCACCGGCCCCAACGATGTTGATGCAATCAGCAGCAGCTCTTCGCGGTACATCGGTGTGCGTTTGAGCTGCGAGCGCTCGACATCCACCGCGACAATCGCGCCATCGAGGCGGTGATTGGCGGTGTCGTCGAGCAATTGGCTCCAGGTGCCGGTAGTCAGTTCCAGAGCCACGCCGGGATAACGCTTGTGAAACTTGGCGAGCAATCGCGGCAAGCGACCGGTGGCCGAGGATTCGATGGCGCCGATACGCAACGGCCCGGAGGGATCGGCGGACGGGTCCAGCGCGCGCTTGGCCTCCGCCGTCAGCGCGAGGATTTTCGAGGCGTAGGCCAGAAAGGTTTGTCCCGCCGGACTGATCCGCAGCCCTCGACCCTCGCGCAGGAACAGCGCCACCCCCAACTCGGCCTCCAGCGCCTTGATCCGCGCGGTGATATTCGACGGTACGCAGTGCAACAGCTCGGCCGCCCGGGCGATGCTGCCGACGTCGGCAACGGTCTTGAACATGCGAATCTGCGCCAACTCCATATTGCTCACCAAAAGTGATGTATTGGCGCAGTATAAGTCAGTTGTGGCGAACGATCAGGCTTCTGATACTGGTGGCATCAACCCACAGGTGCCCGACCATGCTGCCACTGTCCCCTACCCTCAAGATCATCCTGGCCATGGCATTCGTCGTAGCGTGCTGGGGTTATTCACCGACTGGCATTCATATCGGTTTGCAAGCCTACGACCCTGGCCATCTGGCGTTGCTGCGGTTTCTGGTGGCGTCGGCGTTTATGGCGGTGATCGCGGTGTTCAAAGGCATCAGCCTGCCGAAACTGCGCGATTTGCCGTTCCTGATCGCTCTCGGTTTCTTTGCCGTGAGCCTGCACCACGTGCTGCTGAATTTCGGCCAGCAAGGGGTCAGCGCCGGAGCGTCCAGCGTGCTGGCGCAATCGACGCCGTTGTTCAGCACATTGCTGGCGCGGTTTGTGTTCAAGGATCGGGTGAGCGTCTGGCGTTGGGGTTGCGTGTTTCTGGGCTTGATCGGCGTGGTGATTGTGGTGGCTGGCGACAAGGGGCTGGGCAGTATTGATGCCCATGGCTTGTTGATCCTGGGGGCGGCAGTGTCCTGGAGTTTTTACTTCGCCCTGCAGAAACATCACACCGGGCGTTATGACGGTTTGACCCTGACTTGCTACACGGTCTGGTCCGGGACGCTGCTGTTGCTGGTGTATCTGCCGGGGTTGGTGGATCAGATTGTACGGGCACCGGTTGCAGTGCAGATGGCGGTGATCGGGCTGGGGGTTTTACCGAGTGCCCTCGCCTATCTGGCTTGGGCGTTTGTGCTGGCGCATGTGGATTTGAGCCGGGCGGCGATGACGTTGTATCTGGTGCCGCCGACGGCGATGGGGATTGCGTCGATAGCGCTGGGCGAGCGGCCGGCGTTGATGGTGATCGTTGGGGCGGTGGTGGTATTGATCAGTGTGCTTGCGTTGAATCTGGAGCGTAGGGTGCTGGGGCTGCTGACGCTTTCGCGAGCAGGCTCACTCCCACACTGATCGCGATAACACCGGAGATCCCCTGTGGGAGCGGGCTTGCTCGCGAAAGCGGTGTGTCAGTCAAATAGATGCTGGATGCGCTGACGCCTTCGCGAGCAAGCCCGCTCCCACATGGATTTCCCACACTGATCTTTCCCACCTGGATCGGCGAACACAAAAAACCCGGCGCAATGGCCGGGTTTGTTTTACCGCCTGTCATCGGACAGCGGCGTCTCTTCATCCGCCGTTGGCACGTCTTCGTCGGCGGTCGGGTCTTTCCAGTCGTCAGGGCGATCAGCGTCGCTCAAGGCCGGATCCCGGGAAGGGTCTACGCTGGACGGTGCATCCTGATCCAGCGTTGGCTCGTCTGTGCCGGGCATGGGTCTGGTCGGGTCGGTGTTGGGTGTTCCGCCCTGGAACATTGAATCGTTAGCCATGATGCACCTCACTGATGAGGTCCAGTAAATCTGGGCCGTACAGTTTGGAAGCGGGCGCATGAAAGGCGTGCTATCGAGTAGACCAACGGTTGTCAGCCCTGAGCCAGAAACCGGTCGCGGCTGTTAGTCAGGTGCAGCCACATCGCCGCGCGCGCCGCATCCGCGTCCTGGCGCTTGATGGCGTTGAGGATCGCCTCGTGTTCCTGATTGGCCAATTGCCCAAGCTTGCTCAGATCCGTGGCGCCGCGCTCGGCGGCATTCACGCGGGTCCGGGGGATCATCGCGCTGCCCAGGTGCTGCATGATTTCGGTGAAGCACACATTGCCGGTGGCTTCGGCGATCAACAGGTGGAAGCGTTTATCGGCCTCCACACAACTGTCGTTGTTGGCCAGCAGGCGCTGATAGTCATCCAGCGCTTCACGCATCTGCCCTAGTTGCTGATCGGTACGGCGCACCGCCGCCAATGCCGCCGCCTGAGTTTCCAGGCCCATGCGCAACTCCAGAATACTGCGCACTCCCAGCGCGGTGTCGACGTTCAGCCGCAGTCCCTGCTCCGCCACGCGCTCAATGACAAAGGTGCCGATGCCATGCCGGGTTTCCACCAACCCCGACGCCTGCAACTTCGAGATCGCCTCGCGTACCACCGTGCGACTGACCCCGTGTTCCTGAACGATGGTGTTTTCCGACGGCAGCTTGTCCCCCGGCAGTATCTGGCCGAGCAGGATGCTCTGGGTCAGCTTCGCCACCAAGTCATGGGCCAGGTTATGGCTGCGCTTGCGCGCGGGTGCGTCGAGGTCTTCTTGCATGGTGGTTATCCGAAAAGCAGGGCTAACGGGATCGTAGCACTGAGCGCTCGATAAAACAGCGCTCAACTTGTATGACAACACTCAACAAAAACGCCAAAAACACTCAAATCAAGCCCAGACAAACCCTCAAAAAGAATAACAACCAACCAAAACATCCATATTTTGTTGGACAAATACGCTTGCGAAACGAAAAAACCTAGTTGTATGATGTCTATCAACATCGCAACACCCAGTCACACCCCGCATAAAAATAATCAGTGGGAGAAACGCAAGTGAATACATCCATATCCGGGATGAACGACGGCACCGATTCGGTCCTCAAGTCCGCCATCTCGAAAGTCAAACGTCATGTCCTGCCGCTGTTCGTGATCATGTTCATCGTCAACTACATCGATCGCGTGAACATCGGCTTCGTCCGCGCCCACATGGAGCAGGACTTGGGCATCGGCGCTGCCGCCTACGGCCTCGGTGCCGGCCTGTTCTTCATCGGTTACGCCCTGTTCGAAGTGCCTTCCAACATGCTCCTGCAAAAAGTCGGCGCGCGTATCTGGCTGACCCGCATCATGCTGACTTGGGGACTGGTCGCTGCCGGCATGGCGTTTATCCAGAACGAAACCCACTTCTACATCCTGCGTTTTCTACTGGGCGTGGCCGAAGCCGGGTTCTTTCCCGGGGTGATCTACTACTTCACCCGCTGGTTGCCCGGGGTCGAGCGCGGCAAGGCGATTGCGATCTTCCTCAGCGGCTCGGCGGTTGCATCGCTGATCTCCGGCCCACTGTCCGGTTTGCTGCTGCAAATAAACGGTCTGGGCCTGCACGGCTGGCAGTGGATGTACTTTATTGAAGGGATGTTCTCGGTCGGATTGTGCGTGTTTGTCTGGTTCTGGCTCGACTCCAAACCCCACGACGCCAAATGGCTGAGCCGCGCCGAGCAAGACGCGCTGGTCAAAGCCATCGATGACGAACAACTCGCTCGCGAAGCCGCGACGCCGATCAAACCGTCGCTGGGCAAGCTGCTCAAGGATCGCCAGATCATCCTGTTCTGCCTGATCTACTTCTTCATTCAACTGACCATTTACGCCGCGACCTTCTGGCTGCCGAGCATCATCAAGAAGATGGGTGACCTCAGCGACATTCAGGTCGGCTTGTTCAACTCGATCCCGTGGTTGCTGTCGATTGTCGGCATGTACGCCTTCGCCGCGTTCTCGGCCAAATGGAAACACCAGCAAGCCTGGGTCGCCGCTGCGCTGCTGATTGCGGCGGCCGGGATGTTCATGTCCACGACTGGCGGGCCGATCTTTGCCTTTGTCGCGATCTGCTTTGCGGCGCTGGGCTTCAAATCCGCATCGTCGCTGTTCTGGCCAATTCCCCAGGCGTACCTGGATGCGCGGATCGCTGCGGGGGTGATCGCGTTGATCAACTCGGTGGGCAACCTCGGCGGCTTCGTCGCACCGACCACCTTCGGCCTGCTGGAAGAACACACCGGCTCGATCCAGGGCGGGCTCTACGGTTTGGCCGCGACCTCGATCATCGCCGCGATCATTGTGTTCGCCGCCCGCAACACACCGAAAACTGCGCCCGCCGCTGTCGTCGGCAAACCCGCTTCCAGCCACGCCTGAATTTCTGCTTTGAAGGACATGACAATGAACGCACACGACACTGCAAAAGCTCCGATCATCACCAGCATGCAAGTGGTTCCGGTGGCTGGCCATGACGGCATGCTGCTCAACCTGAGCGGCGCCCATGGGCCGTTTTTCACGCGCAATATCGTCATCCTCACCGACAACGCCGGGCACACCGGAGTCGGCGAAGTGCCGGGTGGCGAGCGCATTCGCCAGACTCTGGAAGATGCACGCTCGCTGGTGGTCGGCAGCCCGATAGGCACCTACCAGAAGATTCTCAATCAGGTGCGCCAGACCTTCGCTGATCGCGATGCCGGCGGCCGTGGTTTGCAGACCTTCGACCTGCGCATCACCATTCACGCGGTGACTGGTCTGGAAGCCGCCCTCCTCGACTTGCTCGGCCAGCATCTGGACGTGCCGGTCGCCGCGCTCCTTGGCGAAGGCCAGCAGCGTGATGAAGTGAAGATGCTCGGCTATCTGTTTTATGTCGGGGATCGCAACGAAACCGACTTGGCCTACCGCAGCGAACCGGACGCCGACAACGACTGGTTCCGCGTCCGTCACGAAAAAGCCATGACCGCCGATGCGGTGGTGCGCCTCGCTGAAGCCGCCCACGCGCGCTACGGTTTCAAGGACTTCAAACTCAAGGGCGGCGTGCTCAGCGGCGACGAAGAAATCGAAGCGGTCACCGCCCTCGCCGAGCGCTTCCCCGACGCGCGCATCACCCTCGACCCGAATGGCGCGTGGTCACTCAAAGAAGCGATCCGCCTGTGCCGCGATCAACACCGCGTGCTGGCCTACGCCGAAGACCCGTGTGGTGCGGAAAACGGTTATTCGGGCCGTGAAGTGATGGCTGAATTCCGCCGCGCCACCGGGCTGAAAACCGCGACCAACATGATCGCCACCGACTGGCGGGAAATGGGCCACGCAATCCAGCTGCAATCGGTCGACATTCCACTGGCCGACCCGCACTTCTGGACCATGCAGGGTTCGGTGCGCGTAGCGCAGATGTGCCACGAATGGGGCCTGACCTGGGGCTCGCATTCCAATAACCACTTCGACATTTCCCTGGCCATGTTTACCCACGTTGCAGCGGCGGCGCCGGGTGAAATCACCGCCATCGACACGCACTGGATCTGGCAGGACGGCCAGCGCCTGACCAAGGCGCCGCTACAAATTGTCGGCGGTTGCGTGCAGGTGCCGAAGAAACCGGGGCTGGGGGTTGAGCTGGATATGGATCAGTTGGCCAAGGCTCATGAGTTGTACAAAGGCATGGGGCTGGGCGCGCGGGATGACAGCGTGGCGATGCAGTTTCTGATTCCGGGGTGGAAATTCGATAACAAACGGCCGTGTCTGGTGCGCTGACTTCGGCTCACCACAATCCCCTGTGGGAGCGAGCTTGCTCGCGATAGCGGTGTATCCGTCGACATCAATATTGGATGTGCCGACCTCATCGCGAGCAAGCTCGCTCCCACAGGTTATGTGTTAACCGTGAATTATCTGCAGCAGCCACGCCTTGAACGCCGCCATCGCCGCCGTTTCCGGTCGCGACTGCAACCGCGTCAACCAGTAACTCCCCGTGGTGATGTGAATGGGGAACGGCTGCTCGATCGCACCCGCCGCCAGTTGCCGCGCAAACATCAGCGGCGGTGCCAACGCCACGCCGGTGCCTTGCATCGCCGCTTCCATCATCGCCAGCGACGAGTCGAAGACGATGCTTTGCGGCGGCGCGACGTGGGTCGAAAGACCTGATGCCTGAAACCAGTCCGGCCATTCATCCGAGCGGTAGGAACGCAGCAGGGTTTGCCCCAGCACATCGGCCGGTTCGCGCAGTTGCCGGGCAATCTCGGGCACGCACAGCACCGACAGCGGCGCCTCGATCAGCCTTACCGCTTCAATCCCGTGCCACGCCCCGGCGCCAAAACGAATCGCGTAATCCAGCCCTTCAGCGGCCACGTCCACCCGATTGTTGTTGGTCGACAGGCGCAAATCTATGAACGGATATTTCGTCTGGAAGTCCGCCAGACGCGGCAACAGCCATCCCACCGCGAATGTCCCGACGGCGCCCACCGCCAGTACTTCGCGATAAAGCCCGCCTTCGAGTCGCTCCAAGGTTTCGGCGATTCGGTCGAAAGCTTCGCGCAGGACCGGCAACAGGGTTTCGCCCTCACTGGTCAGCATCAAGCCGCGGGGCAAGCGTTTGAACAGGGTTACGTTAAGCTGAGCCTCAAGGCCTTTGACCTGATGGCTGACCGCCGCTTGCGTGACGCACAGCTCCACCGCCGCCCGGGTGAAGCTCAAATGCCGCGCCGACGCTTCAAAGGCGCGCAGTGCGTTCAGCGGTAATTGCGGCCGGATCATGCCCACTCCCAAAATTTTCTAATGGCTCGTGCGAAATATCATCGGTTGTCGATCAACGACAGACTGCCTAAATTTGCCTCGCCGTTCAGCGGGCGGTCTACCGGGTAGCGCCCTCCATTCGCAGGGAATAGAAACAATGACTAACAAAACCAACATGGCCAGACTGACTGTTTTAGGCGCTTGCGTTGCATTGCTCGGTGCCGGCCCGTGCCTGGCCCAGGCTCAGACCGACCAACAGATTCAGAGCGCAGTCGACGCCGCTATCAAACCCATCCTGCAAACCCAGGGCGTTCCCGGGATGGCCGTGGCCGTCACCGTCAATGGCAAGCTGCATTACTTTAACTACGGCGTGGCCTCCAGGGAAAGCGCCCAGGCAGTGACGGAAAACACCCTGTTCGAAATCGGCTCGGTCAGTAAAACCTTCACCGCGACCCTCGGCGCCTATGCCATCGCGACCGGCAAACTGTCCTTGAGCGACAAGGCCAGCCAGGTCTTGCCTGACTTGCGCGGCAGTGCATTCGATAACGTCAGCGTGTTGCAACTGGGCACCTACACGGCGGGCGGGTTGCCGCTGCAGTTCCCTGATGAAGCGGATCACGCGGACAAGATGCTCGGCTATTTCAAGCAATGGAAACCGGTGTATGCGGCGGGTACGCATCGACAATATTCGAACCCGAGCATCGGATTATTCGGTTATCTGGCCGCGCATAAACTGGGCGTGCCGTTTGATGAGGCGATGACAAATACCTTGCTGCCCAAACTCGGTCTGACACACACCTTCCTTCGGGTGCCGCCGGATCAGATGAGCGTTTACGCCCAAGGCTACGACAAGAATGACAAGCCTGTGCGGGTCGATCCGGGAGCGCTGGACTCCGAGGCCTACGGCGTGAAAACCAGTACGGCGGACATGATTCGTTATGTTCAGGCGAACCTGAAACCGGCGTCACTGGAAAAACCTTTGCAGCAGGCCATCGCGACGACTCACACCGGTTACTACACGGTCGGCGACATGACCCAAGGCCTGGGCTGGGAACGCTACAGCTACCCGGTCAGCCTCGACAAATTACTGGGCGGCAATTCGACGCCGATGGCCATGGAGGCGCACAAAGTCCAATGGCTGACCCCGCCGCAGCCTGAGCCGGAAAGTGTGCTGATCAACAAAACCGGCTCTACCGGTGGTTTCGGTGCTTACGTTGCGTTCGTGCCCACCAAGGACATCGGCATCGTGATCCTGGCCAACAAAAACTACCCGATCCCGGAGCGGATCAAAGCGGCGCATCAGATATTGAGTGCGTTGGCCAAGTAACCCGCCACACCATAACCCCCTGTGGGAGCGAGCTTGCTCGCGATAGCGGTATATCCGACGACATCAATGTCGACGATAAGGACGCCATCGCGAGCAAGCTCGCTCCCACAGGGTTATGGTGTTTGCACCTCAGGCTTCTTCCGCTCCAGACACGCCAGCGCACTTACCGCCAGGCACAACGCCGCCCCCGTATACACCCACTCCGAAGGCGCCACCGGCAGCAAAAACCCCGCCAGCAATGGCCCCAAACCCGCGCCGATATCACGCCAGACCGCATTCCCCGCCAGCGCCCGGACACGTCCGCTGTCCGGATGACGTTGTGCAATGACCGTCACCACCAACGGCAATTGCAACGCCCGCAGAATCAGCACCAACGCCCCGCCGACGATCAGCCAATGGAAGCCAAACCCGATCAGCGCCATCGACGTCAGCAGCGAAAACACAATCAACATTCGTGTCGCGCCCCAACGCTGCGCCGCGATACCGCCCAGCGGGCTGAGCAACAGTTCAGAGACGTAACGCAACGCCAGCAGCGTCCCGGCGACCACCACCGCGTTGCCCTCCAGAAGATGATCCGCCAATAGCGAGAGCCCGATGATGAACAGTCCGTCGAGGGTCAGCCCTTCGATAAACGACCACATCGCCACACTGTCCGGCCGCTTGAAACGCCGAGTCGACGCCGACATCGGGTGTGCTGCTGATGGCATGCCCAGCGCCAACCACATCGCGATCAATGACGTCGCGAACATCAGGAAGAAAATCACCCGCGGCCCATACGCCACACTCAACAGCGCCCCCAGCGGCAGCGCCAGCATCGGCCCCGCAGCAATCAACGCCCGCGAACGCCCAGTGCGTCGCGCAGCACCCGCGGGCTCGGCGGTCGCCATCACCTGCGTGGACAAATTCAGCGCCGCATAGGACAAACCCCAGCCGAGGCGCAACACCAACAACCACCAAAACCCCGACAACGTCGCGTAGCCCAATGCACACAAAGCCGCAGTCCCGGTGGCCAGCAGCAATGCCGGGCGATCGCCCCTACGGGTGTAAAACTCCATGACATAGCGATAACCGAAAATCCGCACCAGCCGATTCGCCGCCAGCAAAATCCCCGCCTCGGCCAGACTGATACCAAACGCCTGCGGCTGCATTGGCAAGAGCAAGTACAACAACACGTCGCCAGGTAAACACAGGGCCAATACAGCGGCGGCTCGGGTGGAGTGTCTGTCGGCGGTTTTTTCTGTCATGGGAGTGAAAGGCCTTGGTAACAATCAGCGGCCACCAGACTGGCGTGAAGCGAAGGCGCTGACAATCGCTTTAATCATCTGTGGCGAATGAACTCTCTCATCACAAGAGTGCAAGACACAAAATGAGCGATGTCTTGAACTAGGCTAAGACCCGCGCAGTCATCCCTCTTACCTCCCCCTTCAAGAGAGTGATCCCCTATGAACATCGATCTATCCGGCAAGACCGCCCTCGTCACCGGCTCGACCCAAGGCATCGGTTTCGCCATCGCCAAAGGCCTGGCCCTGTCCGGCGCCGAGGTGGTGCTCAATGGCCGCAAGCAAGATGCGGTAGACGCCGCCGTCACCCAGCTCAAACACTTGCTGCCCTCCGCCAATGTGCGCGGGATCGCCGCCGATGCCGGCACCGCACAAGGCTGTAAAGCGATGGTCGCGGCCCTGCCCCAGGTCGACATCCTGGTGAATAACGTCGGGATCTACGGCCCGCAGGATTTCTTCGAAACTGAAGACGAGGTGTGGGAAAAGTTCTTCGAAGTGAACGTCATGTCCGGCGTGCGGCTGTCCCGTGCCTACCTTGAAGGCATGGCCAAAAACGGCTGGGGTCGGGTGGTGTTCATCTCGTCCGAGTCGGCGCTGAACATCCCGGCGGACATGATTCATTACGGTTTTACCAAGACCTCCAACCTGTCGATTTCCCGTGGCCTGGCCAAGCGCATGGCCGGCACCGGGGTCACGGTAAATGCGGTGCTGCCGGGGCCGACGTTGTCCGAAGGGCTGCAAGACATGCTCAAGGATGAGCAGCAAAAGTCTGGCGAACCGATCGAGAAAGTCGCGGCGGACTTTGTCATGGCCAACCGCCCGACGTCGATCATCCAGCGGGCGGCGAGCATGGAGGAAGTGGCGAATCTGGTGGTGTATGTGGTATCGCCCCAGGCATCGGCCACCACCGGCGCGGCGCTGCGGGTAGACGGCGGCGTTGTGGACACCATCGCCTGACCTGCCCACTACAAAACCTGTGGGAGCGGGCTTGCTCGCGAAGACGGTGTGTCAGTCGACATCAATATTGAATGTACCGCCGCTTTCGCGAGCAAGCTTTGCTCCTACAGGGAATGCGTGTTCAGGGATTTGATTGTTTAGTCATCCGGCATTTCAGGTGGTTTGGAAGGTTTGGCCGGTTTACCTGGTTTTGTACCCTTGGCGCCTTTTGCAGGTGCTGCTGCCGGTTCCGCAGCCGCTGGTGGCGGAGTTGGCGCTGCGATTTCCTTCTCTTCCGGCGGCAAGGCGTCAATGGTGTCGAAGATTTTCTTCAGATCGACCGCCTTCGATTCATCCCCCGAACTTTCGAGTTTCTTCTCGCCGTCCTTGCCCAGCAAGATGACTTTAGGCAACGCACCGGCGCCGAGTTTCAGCGAACGGATCAGGGCCATGGTGTCTTGCTGGCCCATGTCCTTGCCGTCGAGTTGGCCGGACATGTTCAGCACGCTGTAGACCTTGATATTGCGCTGGGCGACGCCCTGCTTGTTGGCAGGATCGTCGAACGACTTTTTCAGACCCAGCCACACCGGGTCGATGGTACTGGACGTGATCACGATCAACGGTCGGGCCCTGCCCTTGTCGATATCCAGAGGTGAATCGCCGTCAGCGGCGAGCAAGGGGCCGGCAAGCGCCAGCAAGGTTGTCAGGGTCAAAGACCTGATGAGCATGCGCATCTCCTTTTGATATCCACGCTCTAATGATTGCGCATCGCGTCGATCGTTCCGGGTGACGATCCACGAATATGTTTCGCTTAGGCCAAAGCTTAGGTCAGGGGCGGCATTGCGCAACAGATGATGAGGGATTGTGTGCACTCTTTCAGGTGGAATACACACCCTCTGTGGGAGCGAGCCTGCTCGCGAAGAGTCCATCTCATTCAACGATGATGTTGACTGACCCAGCGCTTTCGCGAGCAGGCTCGCTCCCACAGGGGATTGGGGAACACAGGTTGAGCTAGTCTCAATAACTGATCCGCCATGAGGACCTCTCAATGAGCGCTCAGTTGAACCACACCATCGTCTGGTGCCGCGACAAGCAGGTCTCGGCCCATTATCTCGCCGAGATCCTCGGCCTGCCGAGTCCCGAGCCGTTCGGGCCGATGCTGATCGTCAAGCTCGACAACGACGTGTCGCTGGACTTCTACGACAACGACCCGCCGATCGCCTCCCAACACTATGCGTTCCTGATCGGTGACGACGATTTCGACCAGGCCTTCGCTCGCCTGCAAGCGCGCAAGCAACCGTGGTGGGCCGACCCGGGCAAGCAGCGGCCGAATGAGATAAACGCCTATGGCGGTGGGCGGCGCGTGTATTTCGATGACCCGGACGGGCATCTGCTGGAGATCATGACCCGGCCCTAAGCGATTGCCGGCAGAGAAAATGTAAACACGCTGCCGACACCCGGTTCGCTTTCCGCCCACAACTCGCCGCCATGGGCCTGGACGATGCTGCGGCAGATGTACAACCCCAGGCCGCTGCCGTTAGGGTTGCCTTCGCGCACCGACCAGTAGCGCTCGAAGATATGCGGCAACTGCACGGCGTGGATACCGCCGCCATTGTCGCTTACCGAAATCATCACCTTGTCGTCCGCCTGCCAGGCATTAAGGTCGATGCGCCCGCCGGCCGGGGTGAATTTGATGGCGTTGCCCAGCAGGTTCGACAACACCTGGAACAGCCGCTGCGGGTCGGCGTCGATGCTCATGCCGGCGGCGCTGGTGCAGTTGAGCTCGATACCCTTGTGCGAGGTCAGGGTCACCAGCAACCCGCAGGCTTGTTCAAGCAACTCGACCACATCCAGCGGCTTGCAATCCAATGGATATTGCCCGGCGTCCAGTTTCGACTTGTCGAGCAAATCGGCGATCAATGCGTTCATGCGATCGGTGGCTTCTTCCATGGTGCCCAGCGCGGCACTCATGCGTAACGTGTGCTTGCCTTCGTCCCGGGACACCAGGCGCTGCATCATTCCGCATTGCATGATGATGATCGTCATCGGGTTGCGCAGATCATGGGACACCACCGCCACCAGCTCATCGCGCACCCGCACCGCTTCATGTTCGCGGCGCACCTGACGAGCCAGGTCGTCTTCGATGGCACCGCGACGCAACTGCAGCGCGGCGTAGGCATCGGCGGCACTCCACGGTCGCGCCCTGCCCTCCACTTGTTGCTCCCACACCTCAAAAGACTTGCGCGGTTGCAAGCGTTGGCTGGCGTCAGTACCGGCGACGAAATGCTCGTCGGGATTGCCGCTCCACTTCATGCTCGAACGCAGTTGCGCGCCAAACCAGATCACCGCGTTGTCCACCGGTTTGGGCAGTACGAACGCCAGCAGACCGCTGGCGACATCGCTGTAAGTGGCGCTGACGCCATGCAGGCTTTGCAGATGATCGGTCATCAGCAACTCGCCACTGTCCAGGCATTGCTCACGTACCCACAGGTACAACGCGCGCACTTGTTCCTCCGTCGGGCATTGGCCGATCAACTGCAAGCGATCCTCGATCAACAGCGCCACACCGCTGGCCCCGGTCAGGCTCAACAGTTGTTGCGGATGATTGGCCAGACCGTCCAGCACATCGTGCCTGGCCTCGCGCATCGCCGTGGTCAGTTGATTGATCAGCAGCGACTTCTGCTCGCGTTCAGTCTGCAGGTCGCGGGTTTGCAGGGCGGTGATCTGCACGCTGAGCAACTGGGCAATCGCGGCGCACATGGTGCGCACCGGGTGGCTGACCAACAACGGCTCGTGATGCGCGCAAGTGATCAGGCCCCAGAGCCGATCCTGTTCCAGCAACGACAGGCTCATGGAAGCGCGCACGCCCATGTTGTCGAGGTACTGGCAGTGCACCGGCGACACGCTGCGCAACATCGAGAAGCCCAGGTCCAGCGACTGTCCGGTGTCGGGACGCAGCACCGGCAGGATCGGCACCGGCACATAGCGTGCATCGGGAATCACCCGGATCCAGTTCAGGCGATACAACTCCCGGGCCTGGGGCGGAATGTCCGAGGCGGGAAAACACTGGCCGAGATAACCCGGTAACTGGCCGCCCAATGCTTCGCCGATCACCTGGCCATGACCGGCCGGTTCGAAGCGGTAAATCATCACGCGATCGAAGCCGGTCAGGTGGCGGATTTCTTCGACACTGACGGTGTACAGCTCCTGCAATGTGGCGGCCGCCTGCATCCGGCGCAAAGCGCGCAGCAGGATGACAGTGTTGTCCTGGGCGGCTTCCCGCCACGGTTCCAGCTCTAGAATGATCACGGCGTCATGACGGCTGAGCGAGCCATTGAAGCGTTGGCCGCCAATCTCCAGCACCAGCGGATTGGCGTCTTCCAGTTCCGCCGGCAGCAGCGCCTCACGGACTTGCTCCACCGCCGTCGCGCCCGTCAGCGTCGCCAACGGTTGCTGCAACAAGGCTTCGACCGAGTGCCCGAACATCGCCGCGCAGTTGCTGCTGATCTGGCCGATGATCAACCCCGGCTCGCTCAGGGCCAGCAAAACGCCATGGGGCCGGATCGAACCCGGAATGCGGATCGGCTCATTGGCACACTGGGCGAGCGCGGCGGCGAGTTGCTCGGCGCCCAGACGGTTCATTGCAACACCCCGCAGCGTTCAAGCCAGTTCTCGAAGGCATTGAAGGTTGCCTCGGCGGCCACCACCGATTGCGCCCGTTCGGCCGGTTCGCGCACCTCATACAGGCACGCCAGAAAACCTCGCCACATGACCAGGGTCGAGGTGCCGTAGACCGCGAAAAAGCGACCACCCTGGTGTTCATCGATACCCAGGCGCGCGTACAAGCCGTTGCGCATGGATTGCCCGCCCAATGTCGCGCCCTCAAGCACGTACAACACACCCAGCACATCCGCCGCAGAGCGGATTTGCAGGGAGAAACGACACAGAGGAATCGCCTTGATGGCTTCCGCATCCAGGCCCAACGCGTACAGGTCGGCTTCCAGGGACGGGGTTTTGCTGCGAATCAGCCAATCCAGGTCAGGAATGGTCATTGCCATCTGGAACAACATTGCTTCCAGTGGCCGATAAAAGCCGTAATACGCTTCGATCAAGCGGGTGTAGAGCGCTTGGTCGGAGGTAAAAAAAGGAATGCGTTTTTCCAGCAGTTGATGTTGCTGGGTGGTCGCGATGCGCAGCTCACTGAGAATCAGCGGCAGGCTCTTGGGCGGGACGGTCACGACAAGGCGTCGTGGCAATACCCGGCTGTGTGAATTTGACGCTCAGCCACGTCGATTGACCCGTGCACATGTCACCTCTTGCTTGTCGATCATCAGGGAATGCCGACAGGTCATTCACGAAGGAATGAAAGGGTGGCTGTTCACCGTAGCATCTATAGAGGGCTAGAAGTGGTTTGTTTGCGGGGAGGGTCCGGGGTGACAGCGATTTGGCTCCCCCGTAGCAGCTGTCGAGCACCGCGAGGCAGCGTTCGGCGGCGAAGCCGTCGTCAAACCATGCGCCGCGGTGTATCAGGCAAACAGTGTGCATAGCATTTGCGACGGCTTCGCCGCCGAACGCTGCCTCGCGGTGCTCGACAGCTGCTACAGAGAGTCCGCGTCTAAAATGCGAGTTTGTAACCGATCAACACCAGCATCGTCGCCAGGCACGGGCGCAGCAGTTCGTCGGAGATGCGCCCGGTCAGGTGGCTGCCCAGCCAGATCCCCGGCAGCGAACCGATCAGCAGGAAACCCAGCACATGCCAATCCATGTTGCCCATGCTCGCATGGCCAAGGCCGGCGACCAGGGTCAGCGGCACGGCGTGGGCGATTTCCGTACCAACGAGGCGGCGGGTTGGCAGCAGCGGATAGAGGATAAACAGTGCAACGGTGCCCAGCGCGCCGGCACCGATGGAAGTCAGCGCGACCATGGTGCCAAGCACCAGGCCGGTAATGACCGTCATTACGTTCAAACGCGTGCCGCTGGGGTTGTAGTTGCCGCCGGCGCGTTTGTGCGCGAAGTCGAGCAGGCGCTTCTTGAAGAAAATCGCCAGGGCAGTGGCAAACAGCACGAAGCCCAGGGCCTGCTTGATGATGGCGTTCATCGCCTCGGGCGCGGTGTGCAGGCTGCTCAGGAACCACAGCGTCATGGCCACGGCCGGCACGCTGCCGAGGGTCAGCCAACCGGTGATCGCCCAATCGATGTTCTTGTTCTTGCGATGCACCAGCACGCCGCTGGATTTGGTAATGGCCGCATACAGCAGGTCCGTGCCCACTGCAGTCGCCGGGTTGACCCCGAACCACAACAGGATCGGCGTCATCAGCGATCCGCCGCCCACGCCGGTCATCCCGACGATAAAGCCCACCACCAAGCCTGCAACGACTAATCCGAAATTACCGAAATCCATTAACACGCCCACAAAAAACGCATGAAAAAACTGGCCCGCAGCATAGCGATTTTTCTTATAACCACTTATATCGATACGGTCTATCGTTATTCCCCAGAATCCAGACACCTGTAGGAGCGAAGCTTGCTCGCGAAGAGGCCGGCACATCCAACATCTCTGTTGCCTGACACACCGTCTTCGCGAGCAAGCTTCGCTCCTACAGGGGAAATCGGGGTTACTGGACGGGCAGGAAATTCAGGAACAACAGGCTCTGCGCATAATTCAAACCGATCCGCCGATACCGCTCATCCAGCATCTGCGTCAGCAAATCCAGGCGCGCGACGATCTTGCCAAACTCCACCGCGAAACTCAGGTTGCTGCCCTCCTCCGAAATCTCATTGGAAAACAGCAACGGCTCACCGTTCTTGTTTTGCCGCTGGCTGAGGATCCACGTGGCTTTTTCGATGTTGCGCGCGGCGTTGCTGACGAACACCGGGTTGATCGCATCGGTCATGTAGAACTCCAGCCGATTGCCGTGGGCGGTGACCAACATGCTGCCGATGGCATAGATGAAGGCGCCGACCCGATCCCCCAGAAACTCCGGACTCATGGCATAGCTCAACGCCGCCAGGTCTTTCTTGCCACCCAGGGTTGGCAGCGGTTGTTGCATTTCGATGGCCTCGCGTACTTGCTTTTCGGCGGTGCGGGCGTCGAGGAAGCCGGATTTCTTCAGCTCCTGGGGGTTGCGCAGGTAGAGCTTGCTCATCAGCAGGTAGAGGCTTTCCAAGTTGTCGTGCATCGACAACGTAGCCATGCGATCAACGCTGGTCTGGAGGAATTCCTGGGGTTTGCCTTCGCGAAACTGGCTGATGACGTCGCTGCCCTGCTGTTGGCTGCAACCGCTGGCGAAGAGCAGAGACAGGCATAACAGCAGGCGAATTCGGGTTTGGAGGCGGGGTAACACTCGAGCCATGGGTTCTCGGGCTGACACATTCCTGTGCGGCGGGAGTCGCCGCAGCCTGGCCATGGATAGAGCCGGTTAATCCGAAAAAGTGCAGTGCCGAGAGCGCTGGACCGATCACCGGTTTTTCTGCCGCAAGCATTTAGTCGGACTTTATTGTGGAATTAATCGATTAATCAGCTATAAATTTCCTTCCAGTCGATATTTAGTATGACTACTGATCAAAACAACAAAAAGGAAGATCAACCATGCTTCAATCCCGCTACCTGCTCTCCGGCCTTGGACTGTCCTTGATGATCGCCACCCTTCCCGCCCACGCCGCTGGTCTGTCCAGCGAACACAAAGCCTTCGGCAAGACCAATGACGGCACGCCCGTCGAGCAATACATCCTGCGTAACAGCCATGGCCTGCAAGCCACGGTCATTACCTACGGCGCCACTTTGCAATCACTGAAAGTGCCGGACAAGAACGGCAAGGTCGACGACATCGTCCTCGGTTTCGACGACGTCCAGGGTTATCAGGCCGGCACTGCGTACTTCGGCGCGACCATCGGCCGCTTCGGCAATCGCCTGGCCGGTGGTGCGTTTGAACTGGATGGCAAACGCTATCAAGTGCCAAAAAACGACGGCCCCAATTCGCTGCACGGCGGCGCCCAGGGTTTCGACAAGCACGTGTGGAAAGCCGAACCGAGCAAAGGCAAAGACTCGGTGGGCGTGACCCTGACCTACCTGTCGAAGGACGGTGAGATGGGTTTCCCCGGCAACATGAAAACCGAGGTGACTTATAGCCTCACCGAGAACAACGAACTGCGCATCGAGTACAAGGCCAGCACCGACAAACCGACGGTGCTGAACTTGACCAACCACAGTTATTTCAACCTGGCCGGCGCGGGTAATGGCGACGTGTTGAAACAGCTCGCCACTTTGCACGCCAGCCACTACACGCCAATCGATGGCACGCTGATCCCCACCGGTGAACTGGCACCGGTGGCCGGCACGCCGATGGACTTCACCCAACCCACCGCCATCGGGAAAAGCATCAAGGCCGACCACCCACAGCTGAAATTCGCCGAGCCGAAACAGGGTGGTTTCGACTTCAACTGGGCATTGGACGCCAAGGGTGACGTGAGCAAACTCGCCGCCGATGTCAGCGATCCACAGACCGGCCGTCGCTTGCAGCTCTACACCAGCGAGCCGGGCGTGCAGTTCTATACCAGCAACTTCCTCGACGGCACGGTCAAGGGCAAGGGCGGCAAGGTTTACTCGCACTGGGGCGCGTTTACCCTGGAAACCCAGCATTACCCGGACTCGCCGAACCAGCCGAACTTCCCTTCAACGCGCCTTGATCCGGGCAAGACGTACACCCAACACACCGTGTTCAAGTTCTCCACCAAGTAACCCCCGGTAAATGCAAAACCCTGTGGGAGCGGGCTTGCTCGCGAAGGCGGTGGTTCAGTCGCCATCTGTAGTGGCTGACCCACCGCTTTCGCGAGCAAGCTTCGCTCCTACAAGGGATCGCGTCGTATACAAACTCCCGGCTCACCACAACACCACTGTGGGAGCGAGCCTGCTCGCGAAGGCGGTGTGCCAGTCGCCATCTCTCCTGACTGGAAGGCCGCCATCGCGAGCAAGCTCGCTCCCACAAGGGATCGCGTCGTATCCAAATTTCTGGCTCGCTCCCACTAGGGAACCCAAACGCTATTCTGCTGCCCACAGTAGTATCGATCGCGTTGAAGAAAGGAGGTTTTATGCGGACCCTTGAACTGGCTGGCGTTCAGGTACCGATCATCGGCCAGGGCACTTGGCGCATGGGTGAGGATCGCTCGGCGCACCGTAATGAAGTCGCGGCCCTGCGTCAGGGCATCGAATTGGGCATGACCCTGATCGACAGCGCCGAAATGTACGCCGAGGGCGGTGCCGAAGAGGTGGTGGGTGAAGCCATCGCCGGTCTGCGCGATCAGGTCTTCCTGGTCAGCAAGGTCTACCCGCACAACGCCAGCCGCAAAGGCATCCCCCAGGCCTGCGAGCGCAGCCTGCGGCGCTTGAACACCGATTACATCGATTTGTACCTGCTGCACTGGCGTGGCCAATATCCCCTGGAAGAAACCGTCGAAGCCTTCGAACGCCTGCGCGAAGAGGGCAAGATCGGCCGCTGGGGCGTGTCCAATTTCGACGTCGATGACCTGCAAGAGCTGGCCACACCGGCCTGCGCCACCAATCAGGTGCTGTATAACCTGGAAGAACGCGGCATCGAATTCGACCTGCTGCCCTGGTGCCAGCAACAGCAAATGCCGGTCATGGCCTACTGTCCCATCGGTCAAGGTGGGCATATGCTGGTCAACTCGACGCTCAAGCAGGTGGCCGCCCGTCACGAGGCGACACCGGCTCAGGTAGCACTGGCATGGATACTGCGTCAGGACAGTGTCATCGCCATCCCTAAAGCGGTCCGACCCGAGCACGTGACGCTCAATGCGCAAGCCGCGCAATTGCAGCTGGAAGCTACGGATCTGGAGGCGCTGGACCAAGCGTTTCGCGCGCCACAACGTAAGCAGCGATTGGCCATGGTCTGAGCCATCGCGACTTGTAGAGGGCTTCGGAATGAGAAGTACCGATCCGCTCGACGCGTTCAATCTGCCACGCTTTGTCCAGGCACAGGACCCAGTGTTCGACAGAGTCCAGGAGGAATTGCGTGCCGGCCAGAAGCGCCGGCACTGGATGTGGTTTATCTTCCCGCAGATTGCCGGGCTCGGCGGCAGCGAAATGTCCCGCCACTTCGCCATCAGCTGCGCCGACGAAGCGACGGCGTACCTGAATCACCCATTATTGGGCGCACGTTTACGCGCCTGCACTCAGTTAGTACTGAACCTGAGAAACCGCTCGATCGCCGACATATTCGGCCATCCCGATGACCTCAAGTTTCACTCATCCATGACCCTGTTCGCCCAGGTTGCCCCCGACGGCAGCCTGTTCCATCAAGCGCTGGACCACTATTTCCACGGCATACAGGATGACTGGACGCTGTCGCTGTTGGACTTAAAACAAGCCCAACTGCCCACCAATCAGGGTTGAAAAGTCGTCATCGACAAACGGCAGGATCGCATCGGCCACCGGTTGCAGTTGTCGGGTGACGTAGTGGTCGTAATCGATCGGCGCGCTGCGGATTTCCAGCGGCTCTGGCCCGGAAACCGTGATCACGTAGCTGATCCAGCCACCGTTCTGGTATTGCCGGGGCCGGCCCTGCTGATCGTTGTAGGCATCGGCCATCCGCGCCGCCCGCACATGAGGCGGCACGTTGCGTTCATAGTCATCGAGGGTGCGGCGCAGGCGCTTGCGATAGACAAGGCGATCATCGAACTCACCGGCCAGGGTCTTGCGCACGTAATCGCGCACATAGTCCTGATACGGCTGGCGATGGAAGATCCGCGAGTACAGCTCCTGCTGAAATTGCCGGGCCAGCAGCGACCAATCGGTGCGCACGGTTTCCAGGCCCTTGTAGATCATTTCGTCGGTGCCATCGGCACGGGTGACCAGCCCGGCGTAACGCTTCTTGCTGCCCTCCTCGGCACCGCGGATGGTCGGCATCAGGAAGCGTTTGTAGTGGGTTTCGAACTGCAACTCCAGCGCACTTTCCAGCCCATATTCCTGCTGCACATGCTCGCGCCACCACTGGTTGACGTGATCCACCAGGGCGCGACCGATTTGTGCCGCCTCTTCCTGACCGTGAGCACGACGCAGCCAGACGAAAGTCGAGTCGGTATCGCCATAAATCACCGCGTGGCCCTGGGCTTCGATCAACTGGCGGGTGCGCAGCATGATCTCGTGGCCGCGCAGGGTGATCGATGACGCCAGCCGCGTATCGAAAAACCGGCAACCGCTGGAACCGAGCACGCCGTAGAAGGCGTTCATGATGATTTTCAGGGCCTGGGACAGCGGCGCGTTGTGTTCACGCTTGGCGGTTTCGCGGCCGTCGGCGACCCGGGCGACGATGGCCGGCAGGCAATGCTTAGTGCGGGAAAACCGTGCGCCGCGAAAACCTGGCACCGACTCGCTGTCGTCGGGATGTTTGAGGCCTTCGATGAGCCCGACCGGGTCAATCAAGAACGTGCGGATGATCGATGGATAAAGGCTCTTGTAGTCGAGCACCAGCACCGACTCGTAAAGGCCCGGTTGTGAATCCATCACGAATCCACCGGGGCTCGCCTCCGGAGGCTTGCCGCCGAGATTCGGCGCGACGAAACCCTGGCGGTGCATCAGCGGCATATACAAATGCGTGAATGCCGCCACCGAACCGCCGCTGCGATCCGCTGGCAAACCGGTGACGCTGGCTCGTTCCAGCAGGAAGGTCAGCAACTCGGTCTTGGCGAAGATCCGTGTTACCAGTTCGCAGTCCTTGAGGTTGTAGGTGGCCAGCGCCGGTTTGTCCTCGGCGAACATGCGGTTGATTTCGTCCATGCGCTGGTACGGCGTGCTGATCGCCTTGCCCTCGCCGAGCAGGGTTTGCGCAACGTTTTCCAGGCTGAACGACGGAAAACTCCAGGTCGCCGAGCGCAGAGATTCGATGCCGTCGATGATCAGGCGCCCGGCGGCTGCGGCGAAATAATGGTTGCGACTGCCGTGTTCGCGCCACTGCATCTCTTCGCCGCCACGCCCCAGCTTCAGTGGCACCGCAAGGCGCCGGGCGTGTTCGTGGAGGACCCGCAGATCGAACTGCACGACGTTCCAGCCGATGATTGCGTCGGGGTCGTGTCGGGCGAACCACTCGTTGAGTTTTTTCAGCAACAGGGTGCGGGAATCGCAGTATTCGAGCTGGAAATCCACGGCACTGGCGTCGCCGTTCGGTGGACCGAGCATGTACACCTGACGCTCGCCGCAGCCTTCTAGTGCGATGGAATACAGTTCGCCTTGAGCGGTGGTTTCAATGTCGAGGGACACCAGCCGCAGGTTCGGCCGGTAACCGGGGGCGGGTTTCATTTGCGCGTCGAGCAGCAGCCCTTCGGCATTGGGGGTGCCGCCGAACTGCACGGGCGCGGTGATGAAACGCTCCATCATGTAGCGTTCCGGCGGGCGCACGTCGCCCTCGAACATCTCTACGCCGGCCTTGCGCAGCGCGGTTTCCAGACGCATCAACTGACCGTGTTGCTGGCAATACAGGCCGAGCACCGGGCGATGTTCGAAATCCAGCAGAGCCAGGGGCCGCAGCTCGACGTTCTTTTCCCCGCGCAACACGGTATCGGCCTGCTCGCGCTGCTCGGCCGGGACAAACGCTACGGACGGTTGATAAGGCAGGCGGATGCGCCGGGGACCGGCATCGGTCGCCAGCCAGAACTCGACTTCCGTGCCGGCCGGGGTATCGCGCCAATGCCGGGTCAGGACGAAGCCCTGCTGTAAATCCACCACTGCAACCTCGAATCTGATTCAGGGCGCAATTCTACGCGCGATCGCGGGGGATAGCGCTCACGACAATGCCTTCGATGACACCGCCTGTAGCAGCTGCCGAGCCTGCGAGGCTGCGTTCGAGGACGAAGTCCTCGCCCATGCGGTTGACCTGCAGACCGAGTAGCCTGATTTTACGACTGCTTCGCAGCCGAACGCAGCCTCGCGGACTCGGCAGCTGCTACATAAAGCCGCCCGGTTATTGGTCTGGAGTGCCAAACTTCCCGCGCATCATCGCCATGTATTCCCCTTCCGACGTTTCCCGCCGCGCCTTCACCAACGGCTCGATATCCTGCGTCGCCACATAGCGCAAGCGATCCGTCCCGTCACTCGCCGCATCAACAATCACCTGCGCCACGTCTTCGGAAGTGGCCAGGCGTTCCCCGCGCAAGCCTTCAAAAGCCTTCATCGCTGCGTCGACAAAAGCGTCGTAATCCTTCGGCGTGGTGAGCTGTGCGGCCTCAGTGGCCGAGCGCGAACCAAACCCGGTGCTGACCACCCCGCCCGGCTCGACGATTTTCACCGTGATGTTCTGCGACGCCAGTTCATAGGACAGCGATTCGGAAAACCCTTCCAGCGCAAATTTGCTCGCGTTGTAGGCGCAAATCATCGGCAAGCCAAACACCCCGGCGCCGGAACTGACATTGATGATGACTCCGGCCTGGCGCTGGCGGAAATGCGGCAGGAGCGCCCGGGTCACGTCCATCACGCCGAAAACATTGACGTCGAACTGCTCGCGAATTTTCTCCCGTGAGGTGCCTTCGAAGACGCCGAACAGACCGAAACCGGCGTTGTTGACCAGCACGTCGATCCGGCCGAAACGCTCGATCCCTGCCGCTATCGCGGTGTCGATGCTGGCCGGATCCTGAACATCGAGGCGGGTGACCAGCACATTGTCGAGGGTTGCCAGTGCTGCGCCGGCGGAAGGGTTGCGCATGCTGGCGATGACATTCCAGCCCTGGGCTGCGAACAATTGCGCGGCGGATTGGCCGAAGCCTGTGGAGGCGCCGGTGATCAAAACAGTCTGGGTCATTGCGAAATTCCCGATCTAAAGGATGTTCCCTTGTAGGAGCGAAGCTTGCTCGCGAATGCGGCGTATCAGTCGATGCATGTGGTGACTGACATATCGCTTTCGCGAGCAAGCTTCGCTCCTACAGGGGGATTTGTGGTGTCTCTGAGGCCAAAGTAAGCGCCAGCCATCCTTCAAACAATCGGGCTAATATGGGATGAACTGATGCAGGAATCAGCACAATGCAAAAGATGGGTTTGCTGGAACTCAACGCGGTGGTCGCCGTTTCGACCCACCGCAGTTTCCGTCGCGCGGCGGATGAGCTGGGCATGTCGCCCTCGGCCATGAGCCATGCCATTGCCGCGCTGGAGCAGCGCATGGGCGTGCGACTGTTCAATCGCACTACCCGCAGCGTGTCGCTGTCGGAGGCCGGCGAGCAGTTTCTGGCCCGGGTGCGGCCGGCGTTGCACGAGATCTCGGCGGCAATGGAGGCGGTGAACCAGTTTCGCGACACCCCGAGCGGCACTCTGCGCATCAATGCCACCGAAGGCGCAGTGCAGATGATCATGAGCCCGGTGGTGGTGGAATTCCTCAAGCGTTACCCGGACATGCGCCTGGACATCGTCACCGACACCGCCCTGGTGGACATCGTCGCCGACGGTTTCGACGCCGGTATCCGACTGGCCGACAGCGTGCCGCTGGACATGATCGCCGTGCCTTGTAGCCCGCCGCTGCAATTTGCGGTGGTCGGTTCGCCCGACTATTTTGCGCGCCACGGCAAACCGCGTTCACCGGCAGACCTGGCCGGGCACAACTGCATTCGCACGCGATTTGCCAGTGGCGCGCTATACCGCTGGGAATTCGAAAAGCGCGGGCATCAGCAGATCATCGACGTCAACGGCCCGCTGACCCTCGACAGCCATCAACTGATCGTCGACGCCGCGCTTCAAGGCATTGGGCTGGCCTGTACCAGCGAACACTCGATTGCCGGGCATCTCGCCGCCGGCCGGCTGATTCCGGTGCTGCAAGACTGGCTGCCGCCCTACCCGGGCCTGTGCCTGTATTACCCGGCCAATCGCCACGTTCCCGCCGGTTTGCGCGCGTTTATCGACCTGGTTCGCGAGGTTTATGCAAGAAAAACCGCCGAATGACGTTTTTTGCGTGTTATCTGCCGCTTTCTCCCTTGCCCTGAACGCTTGCGTCTACGATTCTTCAAGGACAACGACAACACCAGAGAAACCGCCATGAAAACCGTCGCCCAACTGCTCAAGTTAAAGGCCAACGAAAACCACGAAGTCCATACCATCGCGCCACATCAAATGGTGCTGGAAGCGCTGATGGTCATGGCCGCGAAAAACGTCGGTGCGCTGCCGGTGCTCAAGGATGGCAGAGTCGTGGGCATCATCAGCGAGCGGGACTATGCGCGCAAACTGGTGCTCAAGGGGCGCTCATCGGTCGGCACGCCGGTCAGTGAAATCATGGTGCAGGAAGTGATTACCGTGGATACCCATCAGACCGTCGAGACTTGCATGGGCATCATGTCGGACAAGCGCCTGCGCCATTTGCCAGTGGTGGAAAACGGCCAGTTGATCGGTTTGCTGTCGATTGGTGACCTTGTGAAGGAAGCGATTGCCGAGCAGGCGGAATTGATTCGGCAACTGGAGCAGTACATTCGCGGGGAATAACCCCCTCCACACCGCAACTCCCCCCGATACCTGTAGGAGCAAAGCTTTCTCGCGAAGGGGTCCTTCCAGTCAACATCACTGTTGAATGTCAGGCCGTCTTCGCGAGCAAGCTTTGCTCCTACAAGGGATCGGCACTTCAGGTTGGCCTATGTCAGGCGAAGATCGGTGCCTCAGGTTGGCCAATGCCGGGCGAAGACCGGTGCCAATGTCGGATGCCGGTCGATGCGTGTCAGCCACGCATAAAACCCGGGTCGGGCATTGCGCAGATGCTCGCGGCTGCCGGCCCAGCGCGACACCACTGCCGCCAGCACATCCAGCGCCCCCGGCGTCTCTTCGCCCAGGTACAGCTCGCCGGAAAATTCATCGGCAAACACCTCCCAACTCCAGTGCAAACGCTTGCGGGCGCCGGCCATCAGGTTTTCCCTGGACGCCTCATCCGCCTTGAGCAACCAGCGCTCGGGGTAGTCGATGATGCCGATGGCCGAGTAGCAATTGCTGACGATGTAGACCAGGCCACGAATGGCTTGATCCCGCTCTATCGGGTCGTCCGGCAGCAGGCCCGACGAGGGAAAGGTCAGCCCCAGGTGAATCAGGATCGCCGCGCTTTCGGTGAGAATGCTGCCGTCGGGCAGTTCCAGTGCCGGAATCTGCTTGAGCGGGTTGAGTTTTTCCAGCGCACGCTCGGCCTCGGCAGACGCGGCCACGTCGATGAAGCGATAAGGAATCGCGCAGAGTTCAAGGGCCGCTTCGATCGCCGCCGCGCCGGAATTCGGATGTCCGTAAAGCTGATACATGTCGCGCCCTCCCGGCGAACAAACAGTCAGTCGGTAGACGATTGGCCACGGCGGCATGTTCCCTGCCATTTGGCCGATTGATGCAGGTAAGATGCGCCATTGCGGGGCGCACTGTTGACGTCCCGCTGCACACTTCAAGGAAAGAACATGCGCCATCCGGATGGCAAACCTGCCTCAATGCCTCGCGTCTATTGGTTTTTACTGGCCTGCCTGGCCCTGAGCGGCTGCTCGCCGAGCGACCGGTCATCATCGGCCAGTCTAGCCGGTGAACAAGGACGTGGCGGCGCGATGCTCGCCTATGAGCATGATGTGCAGTTATTGCTGCCCCAAACGCAAATCGTGCCGCGCTTGCAGGCCACCCGCGAAGCCTGTGAAACCGCGCGCTTCGGCGCCTGTAACGTGTTGCGCATCGAGCAAGGCGCCGGCCGCGCCGAGATCACCTTGCGCATCGCCCCCGCCGGCGTCGAGCCGTTGGTCGCCATGGCCGCCGAGGGCGGTGAGATGGGCCAGCGCGTCACCTCCGCCGAAGACCTGGCCGATGCGGTGGATGACACCCGTCGCCGCCAGGAACGCCTCAAGGCCCAGCAACAACGCCTGGACCAACTGGCGAGCCGCCGGGACATCAGCGTCACTGACTTGATTACCCTGAGCAAAGAACAGGCCGGCATCGAGAACGACCTGCAAGCCCTGGCCCAGGTCGCCGCCGGACATCAGCGCCGACTCGACACCAATCGCGTCACCCTGTCGTTCCAGCCTACCGGCGCCAGCAGTCGCTCGTCGCACCTGAGCCAGGCGTTCAGCAACTTGCTGGATAACCTGGCCGATGGCGCCGTCGATGCACTGGAGAAAGGCAGTTACGCGCTGCCGTTCCTGATCCTGGCCTTCCCGCTGTTGATGTTGTGGGTCTGGTTGTGGCGCAAGTTTGTGCGTCGTCGCGCTTAAAGGTCAGGAGCGAAAGATGTCGACACTTCCAGCCTGTTCCCTCGCGGGCATCAGCACCCGCGAACTGACCACCGAAGATGCCGCGCTGCTGCAAGAATTCTTCGAGGCCAATCCGGATTACTTTCTGATCGTGGAAGGCGAAAACGCCGGCCCTGACAAGGCGCACGAAGAACTGCTTGGAGAGTTGCCGCCGGGGTGGAGCTTCAGCAAAAACTGGATGCTGGGCTATCAAGCCGATGGTCGTCCGTTGGTGGCGGCGTTGCAGTTCGTCTCGGACTTGCTGGCGCCGAAGGTATGGCACATCGGTTTATACATCATAGCCAATGACCTTCACGGCTCCGGTCTGGCTCAGTCGCTGTATCACGACTTCGAAACCTGGGCTCGCGCCCAGGGCGCTGATTGGCTGCGCCTGTGCGTGGTGCAAAGCAACGTGAAGGCCGGGCGCTTCTGGCGTGGGCTCGGTTTTGCTGACGTCAGAACCCGCGAAGGGATCGAGATGGGCCGCCTGACCCATACCGTGGACATCCTGATCAAGCCGTTGAACAACGGCACGCTTGAACAATATTTATCGCTGATCGAACGAGACCACCCTGCCTCCCCGTAGCCCCCCGTGTAGCAGCTGTCGAGCCCCAGCGAGGCTGCGTTCGGCGGCGAAGCCGTCGTAAATCCGGCATGCACGGTCATCCTGAAACACCGCGGTGGCTGATTTCACGACGGCTTCGCCGCCGAACGCTGCCTCGCGGTGCTCGACAGCTGCTACAAAACGGCGTTAGGCCTTCGATGTAGAAAAATTCTGCGCTTTGTATCCGTTTTGGCACGTCTTTTCCATGCACCTGCAGCTTGCGAAACTCTAACCTCGCAAAACAGCGCTTACGGTGCCCACCCCGCACCAAGAGCAAACATCGGACGCTATCCGCGTTCTTGTAAGGTGCGATGCCGAATCAAAAGTTTGGGCATCCTGGCTGGCAATAAGGAAATCACAGCGTGAATCTTCAAATATCCCCAAGGCCTGCTCTGGCCAATCGTTGCCCAGTAACTGTGTACCGCCCTGTCAGCACCTTTCGCGATTACTTTATTACCTGAACAGCCTTACAGCGCTCCTTGTTGGTGACTGCACTCACCGACAGGGCAGTGCTATTTATTTTTTAAATATTACATACGCGGAAAGTTAACCGACGACAATCAGACATTGTCCGACAATAACTTCCCGAGCCATATACATACACCTGTGTTGCGCAACAGCCCGTTTTAACGAACGCACCAAAAGTGCTCCTGGGCGTTTAACTAACTTTGTTCGCCGCAGCCGATTTCATTTACACAAAAACAAGGAACACCCCCTGTGACCCGCTAAAACACTGACACGCACCAAATCAAACCGTCACGCACCATTGGGTGCATCGACGCACAGGCCTGCAGCCGCTCTGTTCCGCTGATTGACGGACCAGAGCGAGCGGCATCACTCGCCCCTGAAAAAGCACTGCTTTTAGAGGTGAACGGCCAGTCTTTGTCAGTAATAAGCGAGTCACTTCGCAAAACTTATATAAATGCGACATGCGTAACACTGTTGAAATAATCGTCCAACCAGACAGCAATATTTGGCACAGCGGTTGCTATGTAACGTTCATGAGACAGCTGAGATACATAAGCAGTCTTACCCAATAAGAGATCATCCAGGGATAGGCGAATGAACACACGAAGTCGATGGCACTGAGCCAGTAACCTGCACAAACCACTTCCATGGATAGTTCAACTATCGGTTTGCGCACACCCTTGAAAAAGTTGAAATAAAACACTCGAGCATTGCGCCAATGTTCGGACGGCACCTTATTGCCCTTCATCTACCCGAGGGAGCTTTAATGAACGATGCGGTAAAGCACAAGACCCTGCCGGGGCCGTTACGGGATGATCCGATCCCGCCGGTATCGAGCGGTCGTCCTTATAAAAGCAACACCTCGAAACCCGGTGGGTTGAACAAGCAACAGGTGCTGTTGCTGGTCGCGGTGTCGGCGCTGATACACGGCGGTGCCTGGTGGTTTTTCCAGCAGGCCAAGGCCGAACCGCTGCCGACTCCGCCAGAGATTCCGGAAATGACTGTCGAGCTGACCAGCCCGACGCCACCCGCGCCTCCCACCCCGGAACCACCGCAGCCCCCGCCTCCGCCGCCAGAACCCGAGCAGCCGGTGGAGGATGAGGACGCGGTCAAGCCGCCCCCCAAACCGGTTGAGAAACCCAAGCCGATCGAAAAACCGAAACCGCTGGAAAAACCCAAACCGGTGAAAAAGGTCGAGCCGCCGAAAGCCCCGCCCGCCCCTGCGCAACCGGCAGCACCCGCTGCGCCATCGACGCCAAGTGCGCCACCGGCACCGGCCGCAGCGCCTGGCCCGGTGAAAGAGTCGGCGGCCGTTTCCGGGCTGGCGAGCCTCGGCAACCCGCCACCGGAATACCCGTCCCTGGCCTTGCGTCGCAGTTGGGAAGGCACTGTGGTGCTGCGCATTCAGGTGCTGGCCAACGGTCGCGCCGGGGCAGTGACGGTGACCAAATCCAGCGGCAAGCCGCAATTGGACGATGCGGCGGTCGCGGCGGTGAAGGCTTGGAAATTTATTCCGGCCAAACGCGGCGACACCCCGATCGACGGCTTCGCCACCCAAACCATCGACTTCAAATTGCCGCAGTAACGGCGCAACGAACTGAACTCCTAACCGATTAATGCAAGCGAGGTGTAGCCATGAACGATTCACTCTCTTCGATGATTGTCCCGGGCGTGCTCTGGGGCCTGGTGCTGTTTTCCGTGGTCAGTTGGGCGATTTTGCTGGTCAAGTCCGCGCAGTATCTGCGGCAGAAATCCCAGAACAAACAGTTCAGCAAAGCCTTCTGGGGGGCGCCGGATCTGCTCACCGCCGCTGAACACGCCAGCCAATACCCGGGCTCCCTGGCACGGATCGCCAGCAGCGGATTCGAAGCCTTGCTGGTGGATGAATCACCGCGCACCACCCAGCAACTGGCCCACACCATCAACCGCTCGGATCGCCTGGAACGCAACCTGCGCCAGCAGATCCAGAAGGAGCGTCGCTCCCTGGAAAACGGTCAGGCGATTCTCGCCAGTATCGGCAGCACCGCGCCGTTCATTGGCCTGTTCGGCACCGTGTGGGGAATCATGGAAGCCCTGCAAAGCATCGGCGCCAGCGGCTCGGCCAGCCTGGAAACCGTGGCCGGCCCTATCGGCCACGCCTTGATCGCCACCGGTGTCGGCATTGCGGTCGCGGTACCGGCGGTGCTGATTTACAACTTCTTCCTGCGTCGCTTGAAACTCGCCTCCGCCGACATGGATGACTTCGCCCACGACTTTGACGCCCTCGCCTCGCGCAGCGCGTTTTCCATCACCCGCCAGGCCATCGCCAAAACCACTGCCGCCGTGCGGGAGGCCAGCTGATGTCTTTTTCCACTCAAGACAGCGATGAAGTACTCAGCGAAATGAACGTCACGCCGCTGGTCGACGTGATGCTCGTGCTGCTGGTGGTGTTCATCGTCACCGCGCCGCTGATGACCAATGCGATCAAGGTCAACTTGCCGAAAACCGACGCCGTGGCACCCGCCGAAAAGAAAGACCCGGTGGTGGTCAGCGTCGATCAGGACGGCAAGTTCTATCTGGCCAAGACCGAACTGGCGCCCGAATCCCTGGAGGCCAGCCTCAAGGAGGTCAAGGCCAAGGACAGTGAGGTGCGCGTGCAACTGCAGGCCGACTCCGCCGTGAATTACGGCCAGGTGGCCAAAGCCATGGCCTCGATCGAGCGCTCGGGCATTACCAAAATATCGGTGATGACCACCCGCTGAGTTCGGTGCCGAGCGTGCAGTAAGGGAGTCGCCCGGCACCGTTCGTTGTATCCCGTCGCAATCAGCCGACCGAAAAACGCGCCGCGTCTTCGGAGGGGATCGGCTTGCTTGAAGAAAGTGGTTTTCCGCGCGCGGTACCACCGATGCCGGAGCAATGAGGGCTCACAAGGCCATTTCGATAAACGTCTAATAAAGTCGGAAGTAACCATGCTGATGAACACTCCACGTTTCACGCTCAAGCCGTTGGTGGCGACGATTCAACGTCACCGTTTTGTTCCGTTGTACCTGGTGGCCATGGGGATGGGCGCCGGATCGTTGCAAGCCGCTGAAGCGCTGGCCGAGGACGGCAGCGACGCTTCGGCCGCCAGCGCGGCAGTCGTGGCACCGGCCACGACGCAGCTGCAACGGGTGGAAGTGACGGGCTCGGCGATTCGCCGGGTCGATGCGGAAACGGCAGTGCCGATTACCGTGCTGCGCGCCGATGACTTGCGCAAACAGGGCGTGAGCACCACCGCCGAGTTGCTGCAACGAGTCACGGGCAGCCAGTCGGTAATCAACAGCTCCAGCTCCGTCGGTTCGGGCAGTGGCGGCGCGTCCTATGCCGACATGCGTGGCATCGGCGCGAACAAGACGCTGATCCTGCTCAACGGCCGACGCCTGGCGAACAACGCCCTGTCCGGCACCAATACGTCGAATGGCGCCGGGGTCGATCTGAACCTGATCCCCTTCGCGGCCATTGACCGGGTGGAGGTCCTGCGCGACGGCGCCTCGGCGCTATACGGCACGGACGCCATCGGCGGCGTGATCAACTTCATCACCAAAAAAGCCATGACCGACGGCCAGTTGACCCTCGGCGGCGAAACCCCGACCCACAGCGGCGGCGGCAACAGCAAGGACATGAGCGCCAGTTGGGGTTTTGGCGACATTGAGCAGGACCGCTTCAACGTGCTCGGGGTGTTCAACTACAACAAGCAGGAAAACCTGCAGGCCAAGGACCGCAGCTTCGCCACCTCTTACCGACCTGAACGTGGCCTCGATCAAACCTCCGGCACCGCATTCCCCGGCAACTACAGCCAGGGCGACAACGCCACCAACCCACTGGCCAGCAGTAACTGCAACGGCCCGAACCTGGTGTCGCGCCAAGGGGTGTGCCGCTTCGCGACGTCCTCCTACATCGACTTGATTCCGCAAACCGAGAAGACCTCATTCTTCGGCAAAGCCACCGGCAAACTGGCGGACGATCACAACGTCAACCTTGAATACTTCTGGGCCCGAAACAACAACGCCACCGCCGTTGCCCCGGCGCCGTTGACCGGCCAGACCCTCGATTCATCGTCGCCCTACTATCCGGGCAACGGCATCACGCCCGGTCCGACCGACTTCACCCTGGACCCCACGCAACCGATCGGCGTGAACTGGCGCGAAACAGCGGCAGGCGCGCGCGAATCCAAGGACCAGAACACCGCCCAGCGCTTTATCCTGAGCTTCGACGGGCTGGTGGGCGGCTGGGATTACAACGCGGGCGCCTCGTACAACCAGAACAAAGTGATTTCCAGCGTCACCAGCGGCTATGTCAGTGACTCGGCGATGACCGCCGGCCTGGCCAGCGGCCTGCTCAACCCGTTCGGCCCGCAAAGCAGCGCCGGGCAGGAATACATCGATCAAGCGGCCTATCACGGGCCCTACACGTCGGCGGTCGGTCGGGTGATCGGCTTCGACGGTCGGGTCAGCCGCGAAATCGGTGACTGGTTCGGCGCGGGGCCTTCCGGCCTGGCGCTCGGTGGTGAATATCGCAAAGAGAAATTCCACCAGGACTACGAATCGTTCGTCGACGATATTTCCAGCCTCGGCGCGGACTCGGCCGGCAGCGTCGAAGGTGATCGCAGCGTGAAAGCGGCGTATGCCGAAATCAACGTGCCAGTGCTCGACAGCCTCGAACTGTCCGCTGCGGTGCGTCACGACAAATACAGCGACTTTGGCAGCACCACCAACCCGAAATACTCGTTCCGTTATCAGCCACTCAAGGAACTGGTGGTGCGTGGCGCCTACAGCGAAGGGTTCCGTGCGCCGTCGCTGTATGAGCTTTATGCGCCACAAAGCCTGACCTTCACCCAGGCCAACTACAACGACCCGGTCCTGTGCACCGGCGGTGTGTTGCAAGCGGGCGGCAATGCCGGTCGCGACTGTGGCCAGCAGTTCCTCGCCAAGGGCGGCGGCAACCAGGAGCTGGCCCCGGAGAAAGCGCGCAACGTGACGCTGGGCTTTGTCTATCAACCCGTCCGCGATTTGTCGGTGGGTCTGGATTTCTGGTGGATTCACATTTCCAACCAGATCCAGCCGTTCCCTGAATCCACCGTGTTCGATCAATCCGGCGCCTACGCCGACCGTTTCGTGCGCAACGCCGACGGTTCGCTGAACTACATCGTGACCGGCAACGCCAACCTGGGCATCGTCAAAACCAGCGGTGTCGACGTGTCCCTCGACTACCGTTTCCCGAACACGCCTTACGGCCAGTTCGGCCTCGGGTTGCAGGGCACTTATGTTGATCGCTATGACTTCCAGAGCACCATCAAAGGCCCGTACACCGACAAGGTCGGCGACTTTGAAGGCGATGGCGTGATCGCACGCTGGAAGCATGCCTTGAGCGGCACCTGGACCCTGGGCGCGGCGCGGGCGTCGTTGGTCAACCGCTTCACCACCGGCTACAACGATTACGACCGCACCACCTACGACCGCGTCTCTTCGTACTCGCTGTGGGACCTGTCGGCCGGCTACACCTTCGACAAAGTGCTGGACCTCGATGCCGGGGTGAAGAACGTGTTCGACCGCGATCCGCCATTCACCAACCAGGCCTACACCTTCCAGAGCGGTTATGACCCGCGCTACGCCGACCCGATGGGCCGCACGCTGTTTGCGCGCATGACCTACCACTTCTGAGTCACATCACCACAACCCTTGTGGGAGCGAGCCTGCTCGCGATGGCGGCATTACATTCAACAGCAATGTTGACTGATCTTGCGCTTTCGCGAGCAGGCTCGCTCCCCACAGGTTGTGCTCTGTGGGTTTGCTCCGTTACAAGGAAGACTTCATGACATTCAAGCGCAACGTGGCGGGTCTGCTGCTCGGTGCTGCCCTGCTCTGCAACGCAGCGTCCGCGCTGGCCGGCGGCAGCTACGCGATGACGGTGTACGGCGAGGCGCCGAAGTACCCGGCCAATTTCGAGCATTTCGACTTCGTCGATCCCAAGGCGCCCAAGGGCGGATCGCTCAGCCGCGCGTCCATGGAGATCGGCCAGTACAACTACATCACGCCGTATGCCGACCAAGGCATCTCGGTGGTGCAGGTCAACGATTGGGTCTATGCCCCTTTGGCCTTCCGCTCACTGGACGAGCCTTACACGGTCTACGGCCTGGTCGCCCAGCAAATGGAACGCGACCCTGAAGGCCTGTGGGTGCGATTCACCCTCAACCCCAAGGCGCGTTTCGCCGACGACACACCGATCACCGCCGAAGACGTGCGCTACACCTTCGAGCTGCTGATGACCAAGGGCAGCCTGAGTTATCGCCAGCAATACGCTGACGTCCAGGACGTGGTGGTCGAAGCGCCGAATCAGGTGCGCTTCAACTTCAAGAACAACCTCAACCGCACCTTGGCGCTGGACCTGGCGACGATGCGCGTGGTGCCCGAACACTGGTGGAAAACCCGCGACTTCGCTAACGGCGGCGGTTTCGAGCCACCGCTGGGCAGCGGCCCCTACATCGTCAGCAAGGTCGACGCCGGGCGCAGCATCAGTTTTGCCCGCGACCCGAACTGGTGGGGCAAGGACTTGCCGGTCAGTCGTGGCCTCTACAACTTCGACAACCTGACCGTGAATTTCTACGGCGACACCGACGTCGCCCGTCAGCTATTGCAGGCTGGCGCGTTCGATTACAACCGCGAATTCTCCTCGTCCGGTTATGTGGTCGGCTACGACAGCCCGGCGCTGCGTGACGGCCGCTTGCAGCAGTCGATCCTCGCCCCGGCCAAACCCACCGCCGCCCAGGGCTTTGTGTTCAACCTGCAAAACCCGATCTTCCAGGACCGTCGCGTGCGCCAGGCCCTGACCCTGCTGTGGGATTTCGAGTGGACCAACAAGCAGATGATGCGCGGCTTCTACGTACGCCAGAACAGCTACTGGCCGAAAAGTGAAATGGCCGCCACCGAACTGCCGGACGCCCGTGAGTTGGAGATCCTCGAACCCCTGCGCGGACAGGTCCCGGACGAGGTGTTCACGCAGGTGTACCAGGCACCGAAAACCGATGGCAGCGGCTACATCCGCGACAAGCAATTGCAGGCCCTTCAGTTATTGGCCGAGGCCGGCTGGACCCCGAAAAACAATCACTTGGTGAACGCCGCCGGTGAGCCGCTGGCGTTCACGTTCCTCGACGGCCAGGGCGGTTTCGACCGCATGTTGCTGCCGTTCAAGCGAACCCTGGCGCAAATCGGCATCACCCTCAATCTGCGTCGGATCGATTCGGCGCAGTACGTCAACCGTCTCAACGCCCGGGACTACGACATGATCGTCACCAGTTTTCCACGCAGCGGCGATCCCATCGTCTCCCCCGGTCGCGAGCTCTACAGCCTCTATGCCTCGCAAAGCGCCACACAGGTCGGCAGCTCCAATTCGATGGTGCTGGCCAACCCGGCGGTGGATCGCCTGATCGATGGGTTGGTCCAGTCCAACTCCCGCGACGACATGGTGCATTACGCCCGCGCCCTCGACCGGGTGTTGCAATGGGGTTACTACATGATTCCCAACTACTACTCCAAAGGCACGCCGACGGTGTATCAGAACCGCTTCGGCATGCCGGCGACCCAACCGGCCTACGACGAAGGCCTGAACACCTGGTGGGAAGTTGCCGCCAAGCCGCTGGACAACCAGCAGATGAGTGCCTTGCGCAAACTCGCGGGGGTGCAGTGACATGTGGCGTTATATGAGTCGTCGCTTGCTGCTGATCATCCCGACGTTGCTGTGCATTCTGGTGGTCAATTTCTTGATCGTGCAGGCCGCCCCGGGTGGTCCGGTGGAACAGGCCATCGCACGCCTGCAAGGTTTTGGCGGCAACGTCATGGGCGGCAGCGGTGGCGAGGTATCCGCCGTCGGCGGTGCCGGGCGCAGCAGTCGTGGCCTCGACCCGGCGCTGATCGAGGAGATCAAGCATCACTACGGTTTCGACAAACCGATGCATGAACGGCTGTGGCTGATGCTCAAGAACTATGCACAACTGGACTTGGGCAACAGCTTCTTTCGCGGGGCCAAGGTCACCGACCTGATCCTGCAAAAACTGCCGACGTCGATCTCCCTCGGGCTCTGGGCAACCTTGATCACGTACCTGATCTCGATTCCATTGGGCGTGCGTAAAGCGATCAGGAACGGCAGCGCGTTCGACGTCTGGACCAGCACCGCGATCATTGTCGGTTACGCGATGCCGGCGTTCCTGTTTGCGATCCTGCTGATCGTGGTGTTCGCCGGCGGCAGCTACGTCAACTGGTTCCCGGTACAAGGGCTGGTGTCGGACAACTTCGACAGCCTCAGCCCCCTGGGCAAGGTCGGCGATTACCTCTGGCACCTGGTATTGCCGGTAACGGCGCTGGTGATCGGCGGTTTCGCGACACTGACGATCCTCACCAAAAACAGCTTCCTCAACGAGATCAGCCGTCAGTACGTGATTACCGCTCGGGCCAAGGGCTTGACCGAGCGTCGCGTGCTCTACGGCCACGTGTTTCGCAACGCGATGCTGCTGGTGGTGGCCGGAATTCCCCAGGCATTGATCGAGGTGTTTTTCGCCGGTTCGTTGTTGATCGAAACCATCTTCAACCTTGATGGCCTCGGCCGCATGAGCTACGAAGCCGCCGTGTCCCGGGACTATCCCGTGGTGTTCGGCGCGCTGTTTCTGTTCACCCTGTTCGGCCTGTTGATCAAGTTGATTGGTGACCTCTGCTACACCCTGCTCGACCCGCGCATTGATTTCTCGGCGAGGACTGCCTGATGTTCACACTGTCGCCATTGGGCAAACGGCGCATCGCGCACTTCAAGGCCAACCGTCGCGGACGCTGGTCACTATGGATCTTCATCGGCCTGTGCCTGTTGTGCCTGGGCGGCGAACTGATCGCCAACGACAAGCCGCTGATCGTGCATTACCACGGCGCCTGGTACTTCCCGATCATCGAGGACTACGACGAAATCACCTTCGGCGGCGAACTGCCGTTCCAGCCGGATTACGCCAGTGCCTACGTGCACAACCTGATCGAAGGCCAGGGTGGCTGGATGCTGTTTCCACCGATCCCGTTCAGCTACGACACGGTCAACTATGACCTGACAGAACCGGCCCCCAGTCCGCCGTCGGCCAGCAATTGGCTGGGCACCGATGACCAGGCCCGGGACGTGTTGGCGCGGGTGATTTTCGGCACGCGGATCTCGATCCTGTTTGCCTTGGTCCTGACCGCGATCAGCGCGGTGGTGGGCATCGTCGCCGGGGCCTTGCAGGGGTATTACGGCGGTTGGGTGGACCTGATCGGTCAGCGCTTGTTGGAGATCTGGTCAGGACTGCCGGTGCTTTATCTGCTGATCATTTTGTCGGGCTTCGTCTCGCCGAGTTTCTGGTGGCTACTGGGGATCATGGCGCTGTTCTCCTGGCTGGCACTGGTGGACGTGGTACGCGCCGAGTTCCTGCGCGGCCGCAGCCTGGAGTATGTGAAAGCCGCGCGAGCCCTGGGCCTGACCGACAGCGAGCTAATGTGTCGGCATATCCTGCCGAATGCGATGACATCGACCCTGACCTACCTGCCGTTCATTTTGACCGGCGCCATCGCCACCCTCACCGCCCTGGATTTTCTCGGCTTCGGCATGCCCGCAGGCACGGCGTCGCTGGGCGAGTTGATCGGCCAGGCCAAGCGCAACCTGCAAGCACCCTGGCTGGGACTGACGGCGTTCTTTGCCCTGGCGCTGATTCTTTCGTTGCTGGTGTTTATTGGCGAGGCCTGCCGCGATGCGTTTGATCCACGATCTTGATCCCGGAGCTGACATGAACGACAACCTGATTGAAATTCGTAACCTGCGCGTCGCCTTCGGTGGCCAGGAAGTGGTGCATGGGCTGGACCTGGATATCCGTCGCGGGGAGTGCCTGGCACTGGTGGGTGAGTCGGGCTCGGGCAAGTCGGTAACGGCGCACTCGATCCTGCGGCTGCTGCCGGGTAAATCCGTCTCGACCTCGGGCAGTATTTGTTACAACGGTGTGGATCTGGTGCACGCCAGCGAAGCCCGATTGCGTGGTTTGCGCGGCAACCGGATCGCGATGATTTTCCAGGAACCGATGACCTCGCTGAACCCGCTGCACACCGTCGAGAAACAAGTCAGCGAAGTGCTGGAAATCCACAAGGGCTTGAAGGGTCGCGCCGCCAAGGCACGGACTTTGGAGCTGCTGGAACTGGTGGGTATTCGTGAGCCGCACAAACGGCTCAAGGCGTATCCGCATCAGTTGTCCGGCGGCCAGCGCCAGCGAGTGATGATCGCCATGGCCCTGGCCAACGAACCGGAACTGCTGATCGCGGATGAACCGACCACCGCGCTGGACGTGACGGTGCAGCAGAAGATTCTGGAACTGCTGATCGAGTTGCAGCAGCGCCTGGGCATGTCGTTATTGCTGATCAGCCATGACCTGAATCTGGTGCGACGGATCGCCCAACGGGTGTGCGTGATGCGCGAGGGCGAAATCGTCGAGCAGGCGGATTGCGAGACGTTGTTCCGGGCCCCGCAGCATCCCTACAGCCGCGTGTTGATCGAAGCCGAGCCGACCGGCGCGCCGGTGCCCAGCGAGTACAACCATAACCTGCTGGAAGTGGACAACCTCAAGGTCTGGTTCGCGTTACCCAAAGCGCTGTTCAGCCGCACGCAGGACTACATCAAAGCCGTGGACGGGGTCAGTTTGAGCCTGCATCGCGGCAAGACGCTGGGCATTGTGGGTGAGTCGGGTTCGGGCAAATCGACCCTCGGCCAAGCGATTTTGCGGCTGGTGGAATCCGAGGGCGGCATCCGCTTTGGCAACAAGGAATTGAGCATTCTCAATCAGCGTTTGATGCGGCCATTGCGGCGGCAGATGCAGGTGGTGTTTCAGGACCCGTTCGGCAGTCTGAGCCCGAGGATGTCGGTGGAGCAGATCATCGCCGAAGGCTTGCTGACCCACGGCATCGGCACGCCGGCGGAGCGTGAGGCGGCGGTGATACGCGTACTGAAAGAGGTCGGCCTCGATCCGCAAAGCCGTCATCGCTATCCCCATGAGTTCTCTGGCGGGCAGCGCCAACGCATCTCCATCGCCCGGGCGCTGGTGCTGGAACCGGCGCTGATCCTGCTGGATGAACCGACCTCGGCGCTGGATCGCACCGTGCAAAAGCAGGTGGTGGCCTTGCTCAGGGAATTGCAGATACGCCATGGGTTGACGTATTTGTTTATCAGCCATGACCTGGCAGTGGTGCACGCGCTGGCCCATGACTTGATCGTGATCAAGGATGGCAAGGTGGTGGAGCAAGGGTCATCGCGGGAGATTTTTTCGGCGCCGCAGCATCCGTATACGCGGGAGTTGCTCGCGGCCTCGGGCCTCGCAAAGGTAAACGCACCATTGGAATTGGCGTAGGAGCTGTTGAGTTTATTTTTTGGGGCACTGCATCCAAACCCCTCCCCGGTGGGTAGTCCTTGTAGCAGCCCCTGATGCTGCCAAGCGGTTTACTCATTGACGGAGATGTTTATGAACGCCAAACAGCTGATGTGCCTTGCCGGTTTTTTCACCGCAGCCCCTGTTGCCTTCGCCCAGGCCGACCTGCCGGACAGTGTCAAAGTCCCGGCCGGGCACAAGGTCGCGATGCAAACCACCGGGGTCGGTGAGATTACCTACGAATGTCGCGACAAGGCCAACGCGGCTGGCCAGACTGAGTGGTTTTTCGTCGGCCCCAAAGCAGTGCTCAATGATCGCGCCGGCAAACAGGTCGGCACCTACTTCGGCCCACCAGCCACCTGGCAGGCCAAGGACGGTTCCAAGGTGACCGGCACGCAATTGGCAGTCGCGCCGTCGAGCCCGGGCAACCTGCCCTATCAGTTAGTCAAGGCGAATCCGGCTGAAGGCAAAGGCGCGATGAGCGGCGTGAGCTACATCCAGCGCGTGGCGCTCAAGGGTGGCGTGGCGCCGAGTGCCGAATGCACGACGGCGAACAAGGGCCAAAAGGAGGTGGTGAAATACCAAGCGGACTATATTTTCTGGGCGGCGAGCTAAATCCTCTCGGCCTGATGCAATTCCCCTTTTGGGAGCGAGCTTGCTCGCGATAGCAGTCTTCCATCCAACATCGTTGTTGAATGTGAAGCCCCCATCGCGAGCAAGCTCGCTCCCACAGGGGTTTGCGGCCACGAGTTACAGAATGTTTGCTAGATTGCATTCAACATCCCAAACGCCACCGGCTGAGAACAGTGTCCTTGCCCGAGCCTTTTTTCGATTACGAAGCCCATTTGGCTGCCTGCGGACGTGGCGAGCGTCAGGCCCTGCAGGATTTGTATGTTCAGGAAAGTCCCCGCCTGCTCGGGGTGGCCAGGCGATTGGTGCGCGATACGGCGCTGGCCGAGGACATCGTCCACGATGCATTCATCAAGATTTGGGCCGGTGCAGCGGGATTCGATCCGGCGCGGGGTTCGGCGCGGGGCTGGATATTCAGCATCACCCGGCATCTGGCGCTCAATGTCATTCGTGACCATCGCCGTGAGACCCCGATGACCGATGACACCGAGTTCGCCTTCCACGATCCGATTGAATCGCTGGACCCCGCCGGGCGCATTCATCGCTGCCTGGATCACCTGGAACCCGAGCGACGGACCTGCATCCTGCACGCCTACGTTGACGGTTATTCCCACGCGCAAATCTCACTCAAACTCGGCACCCCGCTGGGCACCGTGAAAGCCTGGATCAAGCGCAGCCTGATGGCATTGCGGGAGTGCATGGGATGACCACTCGACCTGAAATTGAAACCCCAGAAGAACGGGACGAACTGGCCAGCGAATATGTGTTGGGCACGCTGTCGGCGCAGCTGCGCCAGGAGGTTGAACAACGCCTGGTCGTCGAACCTCAGTTGCAAGCAGCGGTAGACGCCTGGGAGCGTCGATTGCTGGGGCTGACCGATCTGGCCAAGCCGCAAGCGCCCTCGCCGCACCTGTGGCGGCGCATCGAGCGCAGCCTCAATGACTTGAGCCGGGCACCGGCTCCGGTGGCTTCCTGGTGGAATCTTCTGCCGCTGTGGCGCGGGCTCGCCGGGGCCGGGTTGGCCGCCAGTCTGTTACTCGGCGCATTGTTGCTGACCCAGGCCACGGTCAAACCGACCTATCTGGTGGTGCTGGTCGCCCCGCAGGACAACGCGCCGGGCTGGGTAATCCAGGCCAGTAATCCAAGGGAAATCCAATTGATCCCGTTGGGCATCGTCGAAGTGCCTGCGGACAAGGCGCTGGAGTTCTGGACCAAGGGTGATGGCTGGCAAGGGCCGGTATCGCTGGGGCTGGTGAAACCGGGGCAAACCCTGTCGGTGCCGCTGAACAAACTGCCGCCCTTGCAACCCAACCAGCTCTTCGAGCTGACGCTTGAAGGGGCGAACGGCTCACCGATTGGCAAGCCGACCGGCCCGATCCAGTTCATCGGGCGGGCAGTGAAGGTCATCTGACACACCCCATCATCAATGGCGCGAGAGGCCTCGCGCCCAACCATCATTGGCGTCGATGGTCACCATCACGTCAATGAAGTTCTCATAAAAAATCCCCGGCGTAACATCCGCTCCATACCCAACTAACAACACCCGGAGCACACGATCATGAAACGCCAAATCCTTCTCAGCATCGCTTTCTCGGTTTTCGCAGTTAACGCTTTTGCCGCGCCTTCTCGCACAATGATCGCCGAAGGCGGCTCGGATCGCTTGATTGAAAGCCGCGTGGCTGAGGGTGGTTCGGATCGGTTGATCGAGAATCGCGTCGCTGAGGGTGGCTCGGATCGTCTGATCGAGAACCGCGTTGCTGAAGGTGGCTCGGATCGTCTGATCGAGAACCGCGTCGCTGAAGGTGGCTCGGATCGTCTGCTGGAAAAACGCGTTGCAGAAGGTGGTTCCGACCGTCTGATCGAGAACCGCGTTGCAGAAGGTGGCTCGGATCGTCTGCTGGAAAAACGCGTTGCAGAAGGTGGTTCCGACCGTCTGATCGAGAACCGCGTCGCTGAAGGTGGCTCGGATCGTCTGATCCAGAATCGCGTTGCAGAAGGTGGCTCGGATCGTCTGATCCAAAACCGCACCGCATAAATCAATGGTTTCATCGCGATATTCAACAAAAAGCCCGGCCTGATCAGCCGGGCTTTTTCGTGCCTTAAACCCAACCCGTAGCAGCTGGCGAAGCCTGCGTTCGGCTGCGAAGCGGTCGTAAAACCTGAGCGCACGGTTTCCCGGAAGCACCGCGCTGGCTTATTTCGCGACTGCTTCGCACCCGAACGCAGGCTTCGCCAGCTGCTACAGGGAGCGTGTTTTGTCGTGATCCATCGGCAGTTCCAACAGGTGTACGCAATGCGCATGAGCTGCCGAAGGCTGCGATCTTTTGATCTTCAACGCCCCTTCGCCATACACCGCTGATACCGCTCATCAACCCGTTTGGCGAACCACGCCGTCGTCAGTTTGCGGGTGATCTTCGGGCTTTCCAGCGTAATCCCCGGCAACATCGCACGCGGCAATTGCCGCCCTTCAGCCTTGTCCGCCAAGGCAAAGACCTTCTGATAGAGCCTCGTCTCCTCGAACTCCAGGCTTTTACCCGTTTCCAATTGATCGTGAATCGTCGGATTGCGCATGCCCAATTGCTTGCCGAGGGTACGCACCGCCAGTTCCGTGGTGCCGGGCATGATCGAATCGTAACGAATCAAATCACCGTCCAGCGCCAGCGGGATGCCCGACGCACGGCTGACGGCATTCTGGAACGCCGCATTACGGCTGGCGTACCACCCGGCATTGAAATCGGCAAAGCGATACAGCGGCTGGGTGTAACTCACCGGATAACCGAGCAAGTGCGCAATGCCGAAGTACAGTCCGCCGCGACGGGTGAACACCTCATGGCGAATCGAGCCCGTCACCGGGTACGGATAATTGCGTGTTTCTTGCTCGGCAAACTCGATGCTGACCTGCATCGGCCCGGCGGTGTGCACCGGGTTGAAACCACCAAACAACGTCCGCCCCATGGGCACTATGCCGATGAAATCGTCGAAAATCGCGCTCAATTCTTTTTCGCTGCGGGCCGCGTTCAGCCGGTCGCTGTAACTTTTGCCGTTGGGCGAACTGACCTGCAAGGCACCGCTCACCAACAGGCCGGGAATATGCGCCTTGGCGGCGCGACGGTCGATCTCGTCCCGGGCGATCTTGCCCAGGCCCGGCACCGGTGGATCGACCTGGAAAGTTGATTCCTGCTCGGTAACGGCGAGCACCGCACACAGGTTTTGCGTGGTCGGGGAAATCTCTTGGGCGGCAAACGCCGCATAGATATCCGTCGCCCAGCCCTCGCGGTCAGCGGTTTTCGCCGGCAACAGCCGCACGATCTGCGCCTTCACCTCGGCGGGCTTGCGGGCCGGTGCTTCCTGGCTCTGCCGGGTGCCGCAACCGGCCAGGACCAGCAAGGCAGCGAGGCTGATGATCAATCGGTGGGCGTGCATGTTGCTCCATGAAGTCCGTTTAACCGGGTTAACCATACGATCAACTGCCGGGTGCAGGCTATGACTGCGGTCATTGGCGGCTGTTCCACCCAATTTTTCTGAACAACACAGCACCTTGTGGGAGCGAGCTTGCTCGCGATTGCGACCTGCCATTCAACAGAGATATTGACTGACAGGGCCTCATCGCGAGCAAGCTCGCTCCCACAAGGTTTTGTGCAAATTTTCCAGCCTGTTCGTGCACCGATGACAAACTCGTTGCGAAACGTTACTGAGAAAACATATCATTTGCGCCTGGAGTCGCATTTGCGCAAGGAGTTCCCCGCGCCGTTATCCTTTTTCTCATCGGCGGCGCGCCGCCAGGATCGAACATGCCCACTCCAGCCCGACTCGGCGTTCCCTTTCGCCCGACCCTTCTCGCCTTGTTTTGCGCCCTGTCCGTCTCTGCTCACGCCGCAACCACCGACAACGATGGCAAAGCGCTGGTGCTGGATGAAGTCAACGTCAACGCCCAGGCGCCAACCGCGACAGCCGCCCTGCCCCCGGTCTATGCCGGTGGTCAGGTAGCACGCGGCGGTCAGTTGGGTGTGTTGGGCAATCAGGACATGATGGACGTGCCGTTCACCATGACTTCCTACACCGAACAACTGATCCAGGACCAACAGGCCGAAGACGTCGCCGACGTGCTGCTCAACGATTCGTCGGTGCGCCAGGCTTCCGGTTTCTCCAACCAGGCACAGGTCTTCATGATCCGCGGCTTGCCCCTGAACGGCGACGACATTTCCTATAACGGCCTGTACGGCGTGTTGCCACGGCAGATCATTTCCACCGACGCCCTGGAGCGCGTGGAAGTGTTCAAGGGCCCGAACGCCTTTATCAACGGCGTGACCCCGACCGGTTCCGGCATCGGCGGCGGCGTCAACCTGCAGCCCAAGCGCGCCGGTGACGTACCCACCCGCCGCTTCACCACCGACATCAACGACGAAGGTCGCGTCGGTCAACACCTCGATCTCGGCCAGCGTTTCGGTGAAGACAACCGTTTTGGTGCGCGGGTCAACCTGGCCCAGCGTGAAGGCGACACCGGCATCGATCACGAAAACCAGCGCTCGAAACTGTTTTCCATCGGCCTCGATTATCGCGGTGACGCCCTGCGCATTTCCGGCGATTTCGCCTATCAGAAAGAACGCGTCAACGGTGGTCGCAACACGGTCAACCTGGGCAACACCACGCACATTCCAGATGCGCCGTCGGCCGACACCAACTACGCGCCGAAGTGGGGTTTCACCGACATCGAAGACACCTTCGGTATGCTGCGCGCCGAGTACGACCTGAACGACAACTGGACCGCCTACGCGGCTGGCGGCGCCAAGCACACCCGTGAAGTCGGGCGCTACAACTCCACCACGCTGGTGGGCAACGACGGGGCCTCGACCACCACTGGTTCGTTCATCCCGCACGATGAAGACAACACCAGCGTCATGGCCGGCCTCAACGGCCGCTTCGCCACCGGCCCGGTCACCCACAAGCTGAATTTCGGCCTGGCCGGTATCTGGACCGAACAGCGCAGCGCCTACGATTTCGACCTGACCCGTTACTCGAACAATATTTACCATCCGGTGGAGACGCCCTCGCCCGTCGGCAACTTCTCCGGCGGCGACTTGAGCGATCCAGGTATCGTCGGCAAAACCTTCGCCCGCAGCGGTGCAGTGTCCGACACCCTCGGCTTCTTCGATGACCGACTGTTGCTGACCGTCGGCCTGCGTCGCCAACAATTGGTGGTTCAAGGCTACGGCTACGCGCCGTATGGTTCCGGCAGCCGCACCACGGCTTACGACGAATCGATCACCACGCCGGTCTATGGCCTGGTGTTCAAGCCTTGGGACCACGTGTCGTTCTATGCCAACCGCATCGAAGGTCTGGCGCAAGGCCCAACTTCGCCGACCACATCCGGCAGCCGCATCGTAACCAACGGCAACCAGGCGTTCGCCCCCGCCCGTTCGAAACAGATCGAAGCCGGCGTCAAAGTCGACATGGGCACCTACGGCGCGAGCCTCGGCGTGTACCGCATCGAGCAGCCGAGCGATGGTTATTCGGTCATCACCAGTGCCACCACGGCGGAGTATGTTCGCCAGGGTGAACAGATCAACAAGGGCGTCGAACTCAACGTCTTCGGCGAGCCGATCGAAGGTCTGCGCCTGATCAGCGGCCTGACCCTGATGGACACCGAGCTGAAGAACACCCAGAACGGCGCCAACGACGGCAACCGCGCCATCGGCGTGCCGACCTTCCAGTTCAACGCTGGCGTGGATTGGGACGTGCCAGGCCTGCAAGGCGTAGCGCTGAACGCACGGATGTTGCGCACCGGGGGCCAATACGCCGACGCGGCGAACAACCTCAGCCTGCCGACGTGGAACCGCTTCGACGCCGGTGCCCGTTATGGCTTCAAAGTCGATCAGAAGGACATCACCCTGCGCCTGAACATAGAGAACCTAGCGAACGAGAAGTACTGGGAATCGGCACAGGCCGGCTACCTGACCCAGGGTGAGCCGCGCGTCGCGAAGTTGTCGGGCACCATCGACTTCTAAGCACCACCGCGCAATGAAAAGGCCCCGCAGTTTTAGACTGCGGGGCCTTTTTTGTTGAATGAAAAAGCAAAGCCAACATAAGACCCTGTGGGAGCGAGCTTGCTCGCGATGGCGGTGGTTCAGTCACATAGATGCTGGATGTACCGACGCCATCGCGAGCAAGCTCGCTCCCACAGGGATTTGTATTCACAACGCTCGATTGTCTTGTCTGAACCATACTTGTCCGACCCACCTTTCGGAGAGTGCCCTCATGAACCGAAGTGACGTGCTGATCATCGGCGCCGGGCCGACCGGTCTGGTGCTGGCGCTGTGGCTGAGCAAGCTCGGCATCCAGGTGCGCATCATCGACAAGACCTCGGCCCCCGGCACCACCTCCCGGGCCCTGGCCGTGCAGGCGCGAACCCTTGAGTTATACCGTCAGCTCGACCTCGCCGACGCCATCGTACAAAACGGCCATCGAGTAGCGGCGGCGAATTTCTGGGTCAAGGGCGAAGCCGTGGCGCGCCTGCCGTTGACCCGGATTGGCGAGGGCCTGACGCCTTACGCCTTCCTGGAAATCTTTCCGCAGGACGAACACGAAGCGTTGTTGATCGAACGCCTCGACACCTTTGGCGTCCGCGTGGAACGCGATACCACACTGGAAAATTTCACGGAAACCGGCGACGGCATCACCGCGCAGTTACGCCTGCCCGATGGCCAGGAAGAAACCTGCCAGGCCTGTTATATCGCGGGTTGCGACGGCGCCCGGTCGATTGTGCGCAAGACCCTCGACAGCGGGTTTCCCGGCGGCACCTACCAACAGATTTTCTACGTGGCGGATGTCCAGGCCAGCGGCCCGGCGTTCAACGGCGAACTGCACGTAGACCTCGATGAAGCGGACTTTCTCGCGGTGTTTCCCCTGGCCAGCGAAGGTCATGCGCGGTTGATCGGCACTGTGCGCGACGAACGTGCCGAGCATGCAGAAACCCTTGCATTCGAAGACGTCAGCAGCCGGGCCATCGAGCATTTGAAGGTCAGGATTGAACAGGTGAACTGGTTCTCGACCTACCGCGTGCATCACCGGGTCGCGGAGTTTTTCCGCCGTGATCGCGCGTTTCTGCTCGGCGACGCGGCCCATGTCCACAGCCCTGCGGGTGGCCAAGGCATGAACACCGGGATCGGCGACGCTATCAACCTGGCCTGGAAACTCGCTGCGGTTCTGAGCGGCGCCGCCACCGCGAAACTGCTCGACAGCTACGAAACTGAACGCATCGCCTTCGCCCGGCGCCTGGTGTCCACCACCGACCGGGTGTTCAGCTTCGTCACCGCAGAAGGCAAAGTCGCCGACCTGCTGCGCACGCGGCTGGCACCGTTCCTGATCCCCAAAATGACCTCGTTCGGCGCGAGCCGGGAATTCCTGTTTCGCACGGTGTCGCAGATCACCCTCAACTATCGCGGCATGCCGTTGAGCGAAGGCACCGCAGGCCACGTCCACGGCGGCGACCGCCTGCCCTGGGCCCACGATGGCGAAGGCGACAACTACGAACCGCTGAAAAACCCCGCGTGGCAGGTGCATGTGTACGGCGACACCAGCGACGAAATGATCGACTGGTGCATCGAGCATCACCTGCCGCTGCACGTGTTCGACTGGCGGCCGGCGTTTGATACCGCCGGATTGGCGCGCAACGGATTTTACCTGCTAAGGCCGGATACCTATGTGGCGATTGCCGATAACAGTGCAGATCCGAAAGTGATCGAGCGGTATTTCCGGGATCACGGAATACGGCCGTTTTTTGGGGCCCGCTGATGCACACAATCCAGTGTGGGAGCGAGCCTGCTCGCGAATTCGGTGGGTCAGTCGCCATTTGTATTGGCTGACATACCGCCTTCGCGAGCAAGTCCGCTCCCACAGGGGGGAGATGCGGTGTTGGTTAGATCCCGGCCAGGGCCAGGTCCATCGCGAAGTAAGTGAAGATCAGGTCTGCGCCGGCGCGCTTGATGGCGCCGAGGCTTTCACGCACCACGCGATCTTCATCAATCGCCCCGGCCTGAGCGGCGAATTTGATCATCGCGTATTCGCCGCTGACCTGATACGCCGACAGCGGCAGACGCGAAACCTCGCGGATGTCGCGGATGATGTCCAGGTACGCGCCGGCCGGTTTGACCATCAGCGCATCGGCGCCTTCCTGTTCGTCCAGCAGCGATTCACGCACGGCTTCGCGGCGGTTCATCGGGTTCATCTGGTAGCTTTTACGGTCGCCTTTCAACGCGCTGCCGCCAGCTTCGCGGAACGGACCGTAGAGTGCCGAGGCGAATTTGGTCGAGTACGCCATGATCGCGGTCTGGGTGAAGCCGGCTTCGTCGAGGGCCCGGCGAATCGCCTGGACCTGACCGTCCATCGCCGCCGACGGGGCGATCACATCAGCACCGGCACGGGCCGCAGCCACGGCTTGTTTGCCGAGGTTGATCAGGGTTTTGTCGTTGTCGACTTCATGATTGTGCAGCACGCCGCAGTGGCCGTGATCGGTGTATTCGCAGAAGCAGGTGTCGGACATCACGATCATCTCCGGCACCGCATCCTTGGCGATGCGCGACATGCGCGATACCAGGCCGTTATCGTTCCAAGTATCGCTGCCGCTGCTATCCAAGTGATGGGACACGCCGAAGGTCATCACCGACTTGATCCCGGCACGGGCATACCGCTCGATCTCGCCGGCCAGTTTCGACTCGGGAATCCGCATCACACCGGGCATGCTTTTGATCGGCACGAAGTCGTCGATTTCTTCCTCGACGAAAATTGGCAGCACCAGGTCGTTCAGGCTGAACTCGGTTTCCTGGAACAGGCTGCGCAGGCTCGCATTGCGGCGCAGACGGCGTGGACGTGCTTCGGGGAACTGGCTGGACATGGGTTTTCCTGAGACAAAAGTCGTAGGGGGCGAAGCTTATGCCCTGTCAGGCGCAGGACACAAACCTCAAGTGCGGAACAAACCCTTACCGGTCCGGCAACAATCCCCTTGTGGGAGCGAGCCTGCTCGCGAAGACGGTCGCACATTCAACATCCAGGTGACTGGCCCACCGCATTCGCGAGCAAGCTCGCTCCCACAGGGATTTTGTGTCGGCCCGGATCAAATGAAAGACGCTGGACCACTGTGGGAGCGGGCTTGCTCGCGAAGGCATTGTGTCAGTCGTCACATGTATTGACTGATGCACCGCCTTCGCGAGCAAGCCCGCTCCCACAGGGGATTGGTGTTTCACCCCGCTACAAACTCAGCGTCCCGGCGATACAGGTCACCACTGCGCCACCAATCCAGATCTCATCTCCGACCTGATCCACCTGAATCCGTCCCGCACGCCCCATGGTCAAGCCTTGGCTGACTACATATGACGCCGGTGCCAGCCCTTCACCGAGCAACCACTGGGCAATCCCCGCATTCAGGCTGCCGGTGGCCGGGTCTTCCGGCATGCCGTCGCCGGAGATGAACGCGCGGACTTCGAACTGTGCATCATCGCCGTCACGCTCAGGATTCCACGGCGCGATCACGCCAACCGCCAGACCTAGCATTTGCGAATGATCCGGCTGCACATCGAGTACCTGCTGCCGATCCTCGACCATCACCGCCAACCAGCCAGCGCCGTTATCAACCCATTGCGCCCGAACAATCGCCCCCTCCTCCAGCCGCAGTCCACGTCGCACCCGCTCGACCACGTCGGCATCCACCGCCCCGGTCCGAAGCAGCGGCGGCGCGAGAAACGCCAACTCCGCTCCTTGCCGACGAATCCGCACCAGCCCGACGCCGCACTCCTGAATGATCTCATCACCCTTGGGCACGCCACCGGCCTCAAGCCAGGCGTGACAGGTGCCAAGGGTCGGATGCCCGGCGAACGGCAGTTCCGACAGGGTGGTGAAGATCCGCACCCGGTAGTCGGCGCGCGGGTCCCGGGGCTCGAGAATGAACGTGGTTTCGCTGAGATTGGTCCAGCTCGCGAACGCTGCCATGCGCTCATCACTGAGCCGGTCAGCGCCGAACACCACCGCCAACGGATTGCCTTTGAGCGGCGTTTGGCTGAACACATCGACTTGCTTGAAATTGAAAGAACTCATGGCCTGCCTTGGTCTTGAATAGCTTTACTTGGGAATTTCCAGCCCGCGCATCACCGCCGGCCGCGCCAGGAAGCGCTCCAGCACCCGTGTGATATTGGGGAAATTCTGGATGCCCACCAGATCCCCCGCCTCGTAGAAACCGATCAGGTTGCGCACCCACGGGAACGTCGCGATATCCGCGATGGTGTAGCGCTCGCCCATGATCCAGTCGCGCCCTTCCAGACGTTTGTCGAGCACATTGAGCAGGCGTTTGCTTTCTTCGACGTAGCGATCACGCGGACGTTTGTCCTCGTAGTCCTTGCCGCCGAACTTGTTGAAGAAACCGACCTGGCCGAACATCGGCCCGATACCGCCCATCTGAAACATCAACCACTGGATCGTCTCATAGCGCGCCGCCGATTCCTGGGCCAGCAACTGGCCACTTTTGTCGGCGAGGTAGATAAGAATCGCCCCGGACTCGAACAGCGGCAGCGGCTGATCGCCTGGGCCGTGGGGATCGATGATCGCCGGGATCTTGTTGTTGGGGTTCAAGGACATGAACTCTGGCGACAACTGATCGTTGGTCTCGAAACCCACACGGTGCGGCTCATACGGCAGGCCGATCTCTTCAAGCATGATCGAGACCTTGACGCCGTTGGGGGTCGGCAAGGAGTAGAGCTGAATCCAGTCGGGGTACTGGGCCGGCCATTTTTGATTGATCGGGAACGCAGAGAGATCGGTCATGGGTGCATCCACGCAGACATTGGAGCGCTGATCATAATGTAGGTCCGGGGACTTCTGGCGCAGAAATATGCGGGTATCCATAAATCCGAAACATCCTGTCGCTAACCTTCAGCCATCCCGTCGAAGGTTGCGGCTAAAGTGCTGCGAAACCGCCGGTATCGAACCAAATGGGCCTCAGGGGACTCTGAGCAATGCCCTTCACGGAAACGGACCGGCACAACGACATGGAAAACACCCGACGCTGGGAGCGCGGTGTAAAGGTTTGTCAGCCTTAATCGAATGCGCTGAAGAACCCATTATTCAATGATGAACCTCTTGAAATTTGCCCAACGCTTCAAGCATCGCGCGTACATTTTCCTGCCTTCGTTACTGGCGGCCAGCGCGCTGTTCCTGTCGCTTGAGTCCAGCGAAAGCCGCGCCCAACCGGCCGACGGCACCCAGACGCTGGTATTCCTGCGCCATGCGGAAAAACCCGAAGGCGGCCTGGGCCAGCTCAATTGCCAGGGGTTGAACCGTGCGATAAACCTGTCCACGTTGCTGCCAGAGAAATTCGGCAAGGCCAACTATGTGTTCGCCGCCAACCCGACGCGCAATGTCGAGGAAGGCGAACTGGACAATTCCTACAGCTACATTCGCCCCCTGATGACCATCAGCCCCAGCGCAATCAAGCTCGGGTTGCCGGTGAACATCGAGTATTCGGCCAACGACACCAGCGATCTGGCGGATGAACTGCTGCACGACAAGTATCACAACTCGATCATCTACACCGCCTGGTCCCACGGCTACCTGCCCGAGCTGATCAACAAGGTTGCCGGCGACGCGCTGGGCAAGAAACAGAACATCACCGAGGACTGGGAGTCCAGCGACTACGATTCGCTGTACGTACTGACCCTGACCTGGCACAACGGCAAGGCCAGCCTGGTCAGCCACACGTATAAACAGGGGCTGGATAACGGCTCGCAGAACTGTCCTACGTAAGACGTCTGCCACGTCCCACACTCTGTCGGGACCACGGGTAAGAAGGGGCTGGGCTATCATCAGTTGATCTCTCCCTTGCCCGGAACCTTGCCATGTCTCTCTCAACCACAGCACTCCCCGCCCGGGGCTGGTCGTTCTGGTGGAAACCCGCGCTGTTCCTGCTGGTCGCCTGTGTCGGCCTCTACTACGTCAAATGGTCGCCCTACTACCTCAAGGCTTTCGTCGCCGCTGACAATCACAGCATCGGCGCCTCGATCATCAACGACCAACAATCCGACCCAATGATCGCCGCCCTGACTTACGCCAAGGTGTATTTCCTGGCGATCTGGAAAGCCGCCGTGCTGGCGGTGATCCTCGGCTCACTGCTGCAAGTATTGATTCCAAGGGACTGGCTTCTGCGCTTGTTTGGCCGCGCCGGTTTCGCCTCGACCCTGCGCGGTGGCCTGTTCGCGCTGCCGGGCATGATGTGCTCGTGCTGCGCGGCCCCGGTGGCGGCGAGCATGCGCCGACAGAACGTGTCGGTAGGCGCGGCGCTGGCGTTCTGGATCGGCAACCCGGTGCTCAACCCTGCCACGCTGGTGTTCATGGGCTTCGTGCTCGGCTGGGGCTTTACCGCGTTGCGCCTGGTGGCGGGTATCGTGCTGGTGTTTGGCGTGTCGTTGGTGGCCCAGCGGATCGCCGGACCGGAGAACGTGCCCGAAGCCGCTGTCGAAGCGGTAGCCGAAGCCCGCGAGATCAACGCGCAACCGTTCCTGACCCGCTGGGGCCGGACGATCTGGCAACTGTTCTGGAGCACCATCCCGATCTACATCCTGGCGGTACTGGTGCTGGGTGCGGTGCGGGTCTGGGTGTTCCCGCACATCGATGGCGCTATGGCCAACAGCCTGTTGTGGCTGGTGCCGCTGGCGATCATCGGCACGTTGTTCGTGATTCCGACCGCCGCCGAAATCCCTATCGTACAAACCATGATGACCCTGGGCATGGGCACCGCCCCGGCGGTCGCGCTACTGATGACCTTGCCGAGCATCAGCCTGCCGTCGCTGTTGATGCTGCGGAAGGATTTCAATACGCGGGTGTTGGTGAGCGTGGCGCTGATGACCATGGGGATCGGGGTGATCAGCGGGTTGATCGGGGCTGCGTTGCTTTAAGTTTTTTAGCGTCTGTAAGGGCGCCTTCGCGGGCAAGCCTCGCTCCTACAGGGAGCGAGCGTTAGCCTCGCTTTTGTAGGAGCGAGGCTTGCCCGCGAAGAGGCCAACAAAACCACCATCACTTCCGAAGGCTACCCCGCTCCCGCAGATACTCCAGAACCGCCCCGCGCTCCCCGGCAAACTCGATCCGCGCGCCCTTCTTCTCCCGCTGAAACCCATACATCGGGTCGTAATACTCAGTCAGCAACCCTTCGATCCAGCCCCGGTGCAAGTCCACCGCGCCACTGCGAGCCTGCTCCACCAATGCGTCTTCCATCAGAATCAACATGCGCCGATGACGTTCCCCGCCGAGGCGCTTCTGCACATTGTTCAGGCTTTCCAGCAATCGCTCGGAAAACAGCGCAAAGCCGTCCTCGCCATGCACCCCGATAAACTCGGCGCACAGGTCCACCACGTAATCGCGCAAAATCCGCTCAACCCGCCCTTCCAGGCTGTCTTCCAGCCAGACCATCGGAAACTGCTGCATGCCCTGATACAGCGGCAGCGGCAAGGCACAACTGCCCACTGCACGACTCTCGTCTTCGAGCACGAACTGCTCGATGCCCCGCGCGCGCTTTTTCAGCAGATCCACCGCCAGACGGTTTTCAAAATCGATGTTGGAAGGTTGGCCGGTGGCGCGCTTGCCGAAGCTGGAACCCCGATGATTGGCGTAGCCTTCCAGGTCCAGCCCGTTGCTCAACTGCGTCAGCACTTCGGTCTTGCCGGTGCCGGTCATGCCGCCGAGCAAGACGAAATCGCACTGCGCCACCGCTTGCTCTGTCGTCTCCAGTAAAAAGGAGCGCATGGCCTTGTAGCCACCACCGATGCGCGGATAGTCGATGCCCGCCTCGTCCTTGAGCCACTGCTGGACGATCTGCGAACGCAAGCCGCCGCGAAAACAATACAAATAGCCATCGGGGTGAGCCCGGGCAAAATCGGCCCATGCCTGGAGGCGCTCGGCCTTGACCTGGCCGGACACCAACTGATGCCCCAAGGCAATGGCCGCTTGCTGGCCGTGCTGTTTGTAGCAGGTGCCGATGCGTTGCCGCTCGTGGTCATTCATCAGCGGCAGATTGACCACGCCGGGGAACGAGCCCTTGAGAAATTCGACTGGCGCACGGGCATCCATCATGGGCCGGTCGTTGAGAAAGATGTCGAGGTAATCGGTGCAATCGATTGACATCAAAACACCTCGACCGCGTTGGTCTGTCGCTCTACCAATTCGCCGATTGGCTCAAGGCTCAAGCCCAGTTCGGCAGCCACCGCGAGGAACTGCGCGTTACCCTCGGGCGTGACCGCGATCAGCAGGCCGCCGCTGGTTTGCGGATCGCACAGCACGCGTTTATGCAGCTCCTGCAAACGCCCGAGTTTACTCGCGTAGCTGTCGAAGTTGCGCAATGTACCGCCCGGTACACAGCCCTGCTCGAGGTAATACTCGACGCCCGCCAGACGTGGCACGCGGTCGTATTCGATGCGGGCAGTAAGTCGGCTGCCATCGGCCATTTCCACCAGGTGCCCGAGCAGGCCGAAACCGGTGACGTCGGTCATCGCCGTCACGCCGTCGAGTTTGCCGAAGCGGCTGCCGGGTTTGTTCAGGGTGCACATCCAGTCGCGGGCCAGGCCGATGTCGGCGTTGCGCAACTTGCCCTTCTTCTCGGCAGTGGTGAGGATGCCGATGCCCAGGGGTTTGGTCAGGTACAGGAGGCAACCGGCGGTGGCGGTGTCGTTGCGCTTCATGTGGCGTTTTTGCACCAGCCCGGTGACGGCCAGGCCGAAGATTGGCTCCGGGGCGTCGATGGAATGCCCGCCGGCCAGGGGAATGCCCGCCTCGTCGCAAATCGAGCGGCCGCCGCGAATCACTTCCCGGGCGATTTCCGGGGCCAGCACATTGACCGGCCAGCCGAGAATCGCAATCGCCATCAACGGATCGCCGCCCATGGCGTAGATGTCGCTGATGGCGTTGGTCGCGGCGATGCGGCCGAAGTCGAACGGGTCGTCGACGATCGGCATAAAGAAGTCGGTGGTCGAGACCACGCCGCGCTCGTCGTCGATGGCGTACACCGCCGCGTCATCGCGCGAGGCGTTGCCGACCCAAAGGTTTGGATCGAGGTTCTGCGCGCCACTGCCGGCCAGAATCACTTCCAGTACCTGTGGCGAGATTTTGCATCCGCATCCTGCGCCGTGGCTGTATTGGGTCAGACGAATCGGCTCGCTCATGGGGTGCACCTCGTAGAGTCAGTGGGGCCGATTCTAGCAGACGGGATTTATGGTGCCTGTGAGGGCCCCTTCGCGAGCAGGCTCGCTCCCACAGGTGATCTTCGGCGGACACAAATTTTGTGTCCGCCATCGATCCAATGTGGGAGCGAGCCTGCTCGCGAAGGCTGCAGCACAGGCACCACATCCCTGACTGACAGGCAAAAAAAACCGCCCTTACGGGCGGCTGAAAGTGCTTCGACCGCGATTAGAACCCGAGGCTGAAACTGATCGTCATGGCGTGATCTTCGTTTTTGCCCGACACCTGACCCGAGTAGCCGAGGCCGAGTTTGCCGTTCTGGCTGATCTGGAAGTCCACGCCTGCTTCAAGCAGCGCGCTGTCCTTGGCAATTGGCACGCCCTGGGTGCTGAACGAGGCGCCGCCGTCGATGAAGCTCAGGTCGGCATCCGGTTTGGTGTCGCCGAAGGCATGACGCCAGCCTATGGCCGCACGCGGGGTGAATTGCCCGCCGTTGGCCAGGGTGATGACTTTGCCGGCGCGCAGGCCCAGGGTGGAGAAGGTGATGTCCTGGCTGGAATCAGCTTTCAGACGCCCCACTCCGCCTTTTTCGTGCACGGTGTCGCTGTCGTAGTTGACGTAGGACAGGCCGGCGAACGGTTCCAGCGCAACGCCTGCCGCTTCGAGCGTGTAACCCACTTCACCGAACACCTGGGCGCTGCGTGCGTCGTAGTCGCCTTTCAGGCGATCGTTGTAGCCGCCGACGTTGACGTCACGCTTGGTTTCGATGTCGTGCCAGCTGTAAGCGGCACCCAGGCGTACGGCCAGGGCGTCGAACTGCGAGTTGAGGTACGCCGCCAAGTGGTAGCTTTCGACCGTGGCGTCGGAGCGACGGTCATGAGCATCCAGGTCGCTGCGGGTGTAACCGGCGGCCATCCCGGCACGCCATTGATCGTCGATCTGTTTGTCGGTGCCGAGCATGAAGCCACTCAGGTTGCGATCAAGTTTGGCGCTGTTGCTGTCGCCATCCATCTCGCCCCAGGCGCCGAGCGCGCGCATCCAGCCAACCATTTCGCCGTGGCAGCCGCCGCTGGACAGGCGATTTTCGCTAGGCGCCAGCGCGCGGCGAGGATCGTCAGGCCCACTGCAGGACGGCTGGCGCATACGGTCGTTGACCGCGTCACGGATGTAACGCGAATCTTCGAGAATCGCGCTGGCGGTACTGGCGTGAATTTCCCCGGACAAGCTGTCGAATGCCGCGCGGGCACCGGCAGTGCTCAAGTTGATGACTTCGTTCTGCAACGCCGCACCGGCCACGCCATTACGGCTCAGCGCGGAAGCGGTGCTGCGTTGGTTACCCGTGGCCGCAACCGTGGCGAAGGACGTCTGGTTACGACTGACGGCCAGATCGACTTCGTTGGCGCTGTACACCAGTGATGTGTCGAGGAACGCACGTTCCGGCAGATCGGTTGCGCTGAACGTACCGTTGACGCCACCGCCCGCCGTAATCAACTTATAGGTGGTGTCGCCGGAGTACGGCAGCAGATTGGTGACTTGCAGCGCACCATCAAGGGTTGCCGTGCCGCCCACTGGCAACGGTGTGACGGTCGGCGAAGTGACGGTCAGTGCCAGCAGGCCGTCCGCCGCGTTGGTCAGGTTACCCGTCACACTCAGGGTTTCGCCATTGGCGCCGGACGAGAACACCCCGTGGTTGACCACCGAGCCGACACTGCCATTACCGGTCAAGGCTGCGCCATTGAACACGGTGACCTGCCCGCCGAAGTTCGACGGAGCATCACCGACCTGCAACAGGCCTTGTTCCACTTCGACGGTGCCGCTGAACGGGTGATCACCCTCGATCAGCAGCGTGCCGGCGCCCTGTTTGACCAGATCACCGGTGCCGCTGAGCACGCCGTTGAAACGCCCGTTACTGGACTGGGCAAACAGCAACCGTGCATTGTTGAGGATGCGGCCTTGCAGGCTCGTGGTGTTACCGACCAGCGTACCGCCGCTGACGAGGGTGCCGCCGCTGTAGGTGTTCGCGCCGCTGAGCACCAGGGTGCCGGCATCGAGTTTCTCGATGCCGCCGGTGCCGACCAGAGGCGCCGAGATTTCAGCGGTGACGCCCGAGTTGATCCGCACCGCCGCGAGGCTGCCATCCGCCGCGTTGATTGGGGTCAGGCTGCCGTCGGCACCTGGCACCAGGCGATAACCGTTGTCGAGCACCTGCAACCCGGTGAAGCCCTGGTTGCCGGCGATTGTCACGGTACCGCCCTGCCCGCCAAATATTGCGAACCGACCGCTCGAACCCTGGCTTGCCGTACCACTGGCGTTCGTCCAGTTGGTGCTAGAGCCCCAGACGCCGTCGCCGCCGCTAATCGTACCGTCAGCGTTGGTTTTGCCGCCGTTCCAGAACTGCACTTCACCCTGGGTCGTCTGCATCAGCAGGTTGACCTGATTGGCCAACGCGGTTTGCAGGGACAGGCTTGAGGACGCCACACCGCCCGGCAATGTGCCGAAGGTCAGGCCGTTGTCGGTCAGGTTGCCGCCGTAGTGGAACAGTTGATAGACACCGGTGCCGAAACCGCCGGCATCGGTGATGTTCAGCGTGCCGTCGAGGGTCAGGTTGCCGGCGACGTTGACCACATTGGTCGAGCTGGTCGCCGAGCCGAGGCTGAAGTCCAGGCTGGTACCCGACGCCAAGGCCAGGGAGCCGACCGACAATGGTGTGACGCTGCCACCACCGACCAGGGTCGCGCCGCTGGCCAGTTGCACCGCGCCGCCGATCTGGCCGGTGCCGCCGAGTTTCGCCCCGCTCGCCACGTTCACATTGGCGCTGTTGAGCGTGCCGTTGACCAGCAACGAACCGGCCTGGACGTTGGTGTCGCCCGTCAGGTCGTTGGTGCCGGTGAGCAGCAATTCGCCGGTGCCGTTTTTAGTCAGCGTACCGCTGCCGGTGAGGTTACCGGTGTAGGTGCCGTTGTTGCTTTGCTCGAAGGTCAGAGCGGCGTTGTTGAGGATCGCGCCTTGCAGGCTGGTGGTGTTGCCGCTGGTGATGCCGGCGTTGAGGGTGGTGCCACCGCTGTAGGTATTGGTGCCGCTGAGTACCAGCGCGCCGCTGCCGTTTTTCACCAGACTGCCGGTGCCAGCGATGATGCCGCTGAGGGTGGTGGCCTGGGTGCCGGCCAGGGTCAGTTGCCCGGTGAGGTTGATAGCGTTGGTCAGTTGCAGGGCGGCGCTGCTGTCGAGTTGCGCACTGCCACCGACGCCGAGTGCGCCGGTGCCGATGGCGCTGTTGTTGCCGAGGATCAGCGAGCCGGCATTCAACTGCGTGCCGCCGGCGTAGCTGTTGCTGCCGTTCAGGGTCAGGCTGGAAGCGCCGTTCTTGATCAGGCTGCCGGTGCCGATGACAACGCCATCGAGGCTCAACGCATTTGAACCGGCGACGCTCATCGCACCGTTCAACGCGATAGCGTTGGCGAGGCTGACGGCGCGGTTGCTGTCCAGCGTGGTGCCGTTGGCTGCGGTGAGTACGCCGCTGCCGAGCGCGCCGTTATTGCCCACTACCAAGGTGCCGCCGTTAAGCGCGGTGCCGCCGGTGTAGCCATTGGCACCGTTCAGCACCAGGGTGCCGGTGTCGTATTTGCCCAGGGTGCCGGCGCCGTTGATCGCTACGCCGAGGGTTGCGGTGCTGTTTGGATCAACGCGGAAAGTCGCGTTGCCCAAACCGCCGTTGACCAGGTTCAGTACGCCCGCCGTGCCGTTCAACAAGCTGTAGCCGTCGGTGACGAATTGCATGCCGGTAACCGCGTGCGAGCCATCGACCGTGACATTGCCCGCCGTGCCCTGGAATACCGCGAAGCTGTTGGCCCAAGCCTGATTCGAGGTGCCGTTGACATTGGTCCAGTTGGTGCTGCCGCTATTCCATGTACCGCTGCCACCGTCGATTGAACCATTACCGACCAATTGCGCGCCGTCCCAGAATTGCACGGTGACGTTCGGTGCGCTGACCAGCAGGTTGACCTGGCTGCCCACGGCGGTCTGCACTTGCAGATCGCCCGGCGATACGCTTCCCGGCACCGTGCCGACGGCCAGACCGTTGTCGGTCAGGGCGCCAGTGTAGTTGATGATGCGATACACACCGCTGCCGAAGCCGCCGATGTCGCTGACATTGAGGTTACCGTCGAGGGTCAGGTTGCCGCCGACATTGATCAGCGCGTTACCGCCGCCGGACACCGGCACACCGAGCCCGACATCGAGGTTGGAGTTGCCGCTCAAGGCCAGCGAACCCACCGACAAGGCGCTGCCGGTGGCCAGTGCGACGTGACCGCCATCCGCGACATTGACTGCGCCGATAAGGCTGCCGCTGCCGGCGAGGGTCCCGCCGTTGTTGACCGCGACGTTGGCACTGCCTAGGGAACCGCTGACATTCAGGGTGCCGCCGTTGATGCTGGTGTCGCCGGTCAGGCTGTTGATGCCGGTGAGGTTGAAGGTGCCGCTGCCGAGTTTGTCGAGCAAGCCGCTGCCGCTGAGCACACCATCAAAAGTGCTGCTGGCATTGTTGCCGCCGAGGCTCAACGTGTTCCCCGCGCCGACCAGCGCCGTACCGCTGCCGGTCAGGCTGGCGAGACTGCCGGACGCACCGAGGTTGAGGCTGGTGCCCGCCCCGAGATTGACTCCGGCATTGTTGCCCAGGGCCGTGGCGGAGGTGGTGCTCAAGCTGCCGCCCAATACGTTGAAGGTGCCGCTGAAGGTGTTGTTGCCGCTGAGGCTCAGGTCTGCCGCGCCGTTTTTGTTCAGGGTTCCAGCGCCGCCGACAATACCGGCCAGGGTCAGGTTATTGGTGCCGGCCACGTTCAGCGCCGCGTTGACGTTGATGTCGTTGGCCAGGCTCAGCGCCGAGCTGTTATCCAGCGTCGAGGCACCGGCAACGGTCAACGCACCAGTGCCGAGCGCCGCCGCGTTGCCGAGGGTCAGGGTGCCGGCGTTGAGGGTGGTGTCGCCCTGCAGGCTGTTGACGCCGTTGAGGGTCAGGTTGGCCGCGCCGTTCTTGATCAGGCCACCGACACCGCTGATCACACCGCCGAGGGTCAAGTCATTGCTGCCGCCCACCGCCAGCGTGGCGTTCAAGCCGACGTTATTCGCCAGGCTCAGCGCCGTGTTGTTGTCCAGCGTCGAGGCACCTGAGACCGTCAGGTTACCCAGGCCCAGGCCCGAAGCGTTGCCGACCGTCAGGGTCCCGGCGTTCAGGTCGACACCGCCGAGGAAGCCGTTGACGCCATTGAGCACCAGGTTTGCCGCGCCAGTTTTGCTCAGGCTGCCAGCGCCGTTGACCGCGCCGTTGAGGGTCAGGTCAGCACTGCCGGCGATGCCGAGGTTGCCGGCCAGATTGATCACGTTACCGACAGTCACCGCCGTCGCGGCATCAAGAGTGGTGGCGTTGGCGGCATTCAGCGCGCCGGCGCCGAGTGCCGTGTTAGAGGCCAGAATCAAGCCGCCGGCACTCAGCGTCACCGGACCGAGGAATGTGTTGTTGCCACCGAGGGTCAGGTCGGCCCCGCCGGCCTTCACCAAACCACCCACGCCGCTGATCGCGCCGTTGAGGGTCAATGCATTGGAGCCCGCGATGTTCAGGTTGCCGGCCAGATCCACGGCATTGCCGAGGGTGACAGCGGCGTTGCTGTCCAGGGTGGTGCCCGAAGCCGCAGTCAACAGACCGCTGCCCAGCGCCGTGTTGCTGCCCACCACCAGCGTGCCGCCATTCAGCAAGGTGCCGCCGCTGTAGGTGTTGGCGCCGTTGAGCACCAAGGTGCCGCTGTCGAGTTTGGCCAGGGTGGCCGCCCCGTCGATGGCGACGCCGATGGTGGCGGTCGAACCCGGATCGACCCGGATCGCCGCATTGCCGCCGGTGCCATTCACGGCAGTCAGATGCCCGGCCGCGCCGGTCAGCAGGTTGTAGCCATCGGTGACGAACTGCATGCCGTTAAAGGTCTGCGTACCCAGTACCGTGACGTTGCCCGCCGTGCCCTGGAAGATTGCGAAGTCGCTGGCCCAGGTCTGATTGGTCAAACCATCGGCCGAGGTCCAGTTGGTGCTGCCGGCATTCCAGGTCCCGGAGCCGCCGTCCACCGTGCCGTTGGGCAAGGTCTGGCTGCCGTCCCAGAAACGCAGGCTCACGTTAGGCGCAGTCACCAGCAGGTTGATCTGATTGCCGATCGACGTTTGCAGCGCCAGGTCCGCGAGGCTGTAGCCGATCGGGATCGCGCCGATGTTCATGCCCAGGTTCAGCAGGCTGCCGGTGTAGTTGATCAAGCGATACACGCCGACGCCGAAACCACCGGCATCCGCGACATTGAGATTGCCGTCGAGGGTCAGGTTGCCGCCGATGTTCAGCAGCGAACTGGTGGACGGTGCGCCGAGGGCGACGTCCATATTGGAAGTGCTGTTCAGGGCCAGCCCGCCGACCGATAAGGTGTTGCCGCTGCTCAGGCCCAGATGACCGCCGTTGTTCACGTTCAGCGTGCCCAATACCGAGCCGGTGCCGGTCAGGGTTGCGCCGGTGTTGACGTTGACGTTGGCGCTGCCCAGCGAACCGCTGAGGTCCAGGGTGCCGCCGTTGACTGCGGTGTCGCCGGTGAGGCCGTTGATACCGGTGAGGTTAAGCGTGCCGGTGCCGACTTTGGTCAAGCCGCCGGGGCCAGCCAAACCGCCGTCGAAGGTGCTGGTGGTGCTGACGCCGCCCACCGACAAGGTGTTGACCGAGCCGATCAGCACGTCACCGCTGCCGTTGAGGCCGGCGAGGCTGGCATCGGTGCCGAGGTTGAGGCTGGCGCCAGCGCTGATGTTAGCGCCGGAGGTGTTGCCCAGCGCGCCGGTACTGGCGGCGGTGACGCTGCCGGACAGAATGTTCAAGGCCCCGGTGAAGCTGTTGTTGCCGCTAAGTGTCAGGTCGGACAGGCCGTTTTTGTTCAGCGCGCCGGCACCGTCGATGATGCCGCCGAGGTTCAGGTTATTGTTGCCCGCGATGTTCAAATCGGCATTCAGCGTCATGGCATTGGCCACGGTGAACGCCGCGCTGTTGTCGAGGGTCGAGGTGCCGCCCACGATCAACGCGCCAGTACCGAGTGCCGCGCCGTTGCCCAACGTCAGGCTGCCGGCGTTCAGGGTGGTATCGCCCTGGTAGGTATTGACGCCATTGAGGGTCAGGTTGGCCGCGCCATTCTTGATCAGTTGACTGGTGCCACTGATCACGCCACCGAGGGTCAGGCCCTGAGTGCCGCCGACGGTCAGGTCGGCATTCAGTGCCACGTTGTTGCCGAGGCTGACCGGGGCATTGCTGTCCAGGGTTGCCGCGCCAGCGACGGTCAAGCCGCCAAGGCCCAGCGCCGAGCCATTGCCGACGGTCAGGGTGCCGGCGTTCAACGTGGTGCCGCCGAGGAAACCGTTGGCGCCATTGAGGACCAGATTCGCCGCACCGTTTTTCACCAGGTTGCCGGCACCGTTAACCAGCCCGGTCAGGGTCAGGTCAGCCGAACCGCCGACGTTCAACGCACCGGCCAGGTTCACCTGATTGCTCAGGCTCACGGCGGTGTTGCTGTCCAGCGTGGTGTTGGCCGCCGCATTCAATGCACCGGCGCCCAAGGCACCGCTGGCGCCGACGATCAGTTTGCCGGCGTTCAGCGCGGTGGCGCCGAGGTAGTTGTTGCTGCCGTTAAGGGTCAGGTCGGCGGCGCCGTTTTTGATCAGCCCGCCGATGCCGCTGACCACCCCGTTGAGGGTCAGCGCGTTGGTTCCAGCGAAGGTCAGGTTGCCGCCCAGGTTGACCGCGTTGGCCAGGGTCGATGCAGCACTCGCATCAAGGGTGGTGCCACCCGACGCGTTCAACGCGCCAGAGCCCAGCGCGGTATTGGAACCGACGATCAGGCTGCCGGCATTCAGCGCGGTGGTGCCGGTGTAGGTGTTGGCACCGGTAAGCGTCAGGCTGGACGCGCCGATTTTAATCAACCCGCCAGCGCCAGCGATGACGCCGTCGAGGGTCAGCGCATTGGCACCGCCGGTGGTCAGGTTGGCGTTGAGAGTGATGGCGTTGGCCAGGCTCAGGGCCGAACTGCCGGTCAGCGTGCTCGCGCCGCCCACGGTCAGGCCGCCAGTGCCCAGCGCCGCGCTGTTGCCGACGGTGATGCTGCCGGCATTCAGCGTGCTGCCGCCCTGGAAGGTATTGATGCCGTTGAGGGTCAGGTTGGCCGCGCCATTCTTGATCAATTGATTGGTGCCGCTCAGCACGCCATCCAGGGTCAGCTGGTTAGTGCCGCCGATGCTCAGGTCGGCGTTTATCGCAATGTCGTTGGCGATGGCAACGCCACTGCTGCTGTCCAGCGTCGAAGCGCCGGCCACGGTCAGCACACCGCTGCTCAAGGCATTCGCGTTGCCAACGGTGAGGGTGCCCGCGTTCAGAGTGGTGCCGCCAAGGAAGGTGTTGGCGCCATTGAGGGTCAGGTTGGCGGCGCCGTTTTTGGTCAGGCTGCCGCTGCCACCGACCACACCACCGAGGGTCAAGTTGGCGCTGCCGCCGATGTTCAGGTTACCGGTGGTGTTCACCGCGTTGGTCACCGCAACCGTGGAACTGGCATCCAGCGTGGTGCCCGCCGCCGTGTTCAAGGTGCCCAGGCCCAGCGCGGTGTTGGAGCCGAGAATCAGCGAGCCGGCGTTCAGCGCGGTGTCGCCGGCGTAGCCATTGGTGCCGCTGAGGGTCAGTGCGGCGCTGCCATTCTTGATCAATCCGCCCGCGCCGTTGATCGCGCCGGTCAGGCCTAACGCCTGAGTGCCGCCGATCGTCAGGTCGCCGCCGAGGTTGACCGCATTGGCCAACGTCACCGCCACGCTGGTGTCGAGGGAGGTGCCGGCGGCGGTGTTCAACGCGCCAGTGCCCAGCGCGGTGTTGGACGCCAGCAGCAAGCCACCGGCGTTCAATGCGGTTGGGCCCAGATAGGTGTTGTTGCCGCTCAGGGTCAGGGTCGACAGACCATTCTTGATCAAGCCGCTGGAGCCGGAAATCAGGCCATTGAGGGTCAGCGCGTTGCTGCCCACGACGGTCAGGTTGCCGTTCAGCGCCACCGAATTGTTCAGCGTCACGCCGGTGGTGGTATTGAGACTCGCCGCCGCGTTGACGTTCAGCGAGCCGCTGCCGAGCGCATTGTTGTTGCCCAGGCTCAGTGTGCCGGCGTTGAGGTCGGTGCTGCCGGTGTAACTGGCGTTGTTGCCGGTCAGCGCCAGCGTGCCGCTGCCGTTTTTCGAGATGCCGCCCGCGCCACTGATCAGCCCCGACAGGGTCAGACTGCCGACGCCGGAGGTGCCCATCGCGCTGTTGAGCACGATGTTGTTGTTCAGGGTAATAGTGCCCGGCGCCTGCAGCACGGTCGAACCGCCCACGGTCACCGTGCCGGTGCTGAACGCCAGGTTGTTGCCCAGTTGTACCGAACCGCCGTTGAGGGCGGTAGCGCCCAGATACGTGTTGGCGCCGTTGAGCACCAGTTGGCCCGTGCCGTTCTTGGTGATGCCGCCGCTGCCGCTGATCACGTTGCCGAGGGTGATGGCGTTGGTGCCCAGCAATTGGATGCCGCTGGCGCCGAGGTTGATCAGGTTGCTCAACGACAAACCACCGCTGCTGGCCTGTAACCCGCCGCCATTGGAGGTCAGCACGCCGCTGCCGAAGGTCGCGTTGTTGTTGAACTGGGCGATACCGCCATTCAGCGTGGTGCTGCCGGTGACCAACGGACCTTGCAAGGTCCAGGTGCCGCTGTTGACCGTCAGGTTGTTGAAGTTGACGTAGTTGGCGCTCGACACCACGCCAACACCCGAGGTGCCACCGCCGACACCGATGGGGTTTTGCAGGATCAGCGAGTTGATGCCCCCCGCGCCGCCGTCGATCTGGCCGGTGGGTGCGAAGGTCAGGTTGACGCCGATCAACCCGCCGAGGGCCAGACCGATGCCGCCGCCATTGGAAATGGTCGAACCGGTAATCGCGGTGAAGGTGTTGGTGCTGCCATCGCCCATCGACACGCCACCGCTGATGGTGCCGGAGTTGACGAACGTGTTGCCGCTGGCCGAGGTCTCGAAGGCCATCCGGCCGTTGATGGTGCCCGCGTTGATCACATTGACCTGGGCGCCGCCCTGCGCCGCGACGATTGGGGTATCCGCCGAGAACAGCGTGATGTTCAACAGCGCAGTCGAGCCGAGGGTGCCGTTGTTGACGATGTTGGTGCTGCCGCCAGCGCCGTTGTTGATGTTCAACGCCATGCCGTTGAGGCTGCCCAGGTTGACGCCAAGCAAGTCGCCAGTGCCACGGATAATGCCGGTGGCGGCGTTGGTGACGTTCACCACCGAGGCGCCCGCGTTGCCGATCACCGCGCCCGCGCTCAGCAGGGTCACTGCGCCGAGCATGGCCGGGTCGATCAGCCCGGCGTTGTTCAGCGTGATGTTGTTGCCCGTGAGGTTCAGCACCTGCCCGCCGAGGGTGGCGTTCAGTTGCGCGGCGGAACCGACGTTGACCGTCAGGTCGTTCACCGCACTGGAAAAGGTATTGAGGAACAACGGCAACGACGGCACGCCGCTACAGGTCACCGTCCCGCCCGCTGCCGGACTGCCTGGCGTACAGGCGGCCATCACTTGCGGACTTGAGAGGGTGGCAACCACCCCGACGATACCGAGGCGGACAGCAAGAGAAAGAGGGCAGACACGGAAAATCGGGGCGATGACAGATCTCAAGTCCACGGGCAGTTCCTTTACGTGGTTAACCATTCTTCCTTGAAGGGCGTGCTATGTCGGCCACCCTGGCCATGAATCCAATGACACGCGAATCAAGACTGCGACCGGCTGAAAAAAACCGTTTCATTCCGGCACGTTAGTTGATGGTCCGGGATCCGGCGCCGGTCAATTAGCATTAATACTTTCGTGCGCAGCAGGTCTGGCCTGGCCTTTCTTCGCGGTGTTTTTGCCGTGCGCGATCCACGTAGGAGCTGCCGAAGGCTGCGATCTTTTGATGTTGCTTTTGAGGGCAAGATCAAAAGATCGCAGCCTTCGGCAGCTCCTACAGGGGGACATTGATTACCTGATCAAAAGGACAGTAAAACCGCCGATTTCTTCGGTTTTTCATGGATTTGTAACAATTGGTATGAGATGTGCAAACGTTTGCGAGTCGCCGATAACGGCTTTTTCGTTACATAACCGCGCAAGCCCGAAAAACCGGGCCTTCGATCCGCACGAAAAGGGACTTTTAATGCACCGTACGTCCAGCCGCGTGACTTGCTCGCGCTCCTTTGCCGTTTCTTTGCTACTGGCCAGCGTTACAGGACTACTCAGCAGCACCGTTTTGGCGCAACCCGCCCCCGCCGAGGAATCCGCTCAGGGCGAAACCCTCAGCCCCGAGGCCAGCCCACCGAAAAAAGGCGCGTACCTGTCGGACTGGTTCAACCAGGACCTGACGGTCATCGGCAGCAAGGACATCAGCTTCGGCCCGCAACCGTCCGACGATGTGTATCTGGAATACGAGTACTTCGGCCGCAAGGGACCGTTCGAGTTGTACGGCTACGTCGACATCCCGAAAATCTTCGACATCGGCAACAGCCATGACAAAGGCGCGTGGGACCACGGTTCGCCGCTGTTCATGGAGCACGAACCGCGCATCTCCATCGACTACCTGGCCGGCCGCAGCCTGGCCGTCGGGCCGTTCAAGGAATGGTACGTGGCGTTCGACTGGATCTACGACCACGGCAGCAACACCCGCAACCGCGCCAACACGCTGTACAGCGGTTTGGGCACCGACATCGACACCCACTCGCGGGTCAACCTGTCGGCCAACTTCTACGGTCGCTACCAGTGGGAAAACTACGGCGCCAGCAACGAGTATTCCTGGGACGGCTACCGCGCCCAGTTGAAGTACATCGTGCCGATCAGCAGCTTCAGCAACGGCGCGTCGCTGACCTACATCGGCTTCACCAACTTCGACTTCGGCTCCGACCTGCACAAGGACAACCCGGCGCGCACCGCCAACGCCACCGTGGCCACCAACGTTTTGCTGTATTCGTTCACGCACCTGCGCTTCACTCTGGTCGGCCGTTACTTCCACAACGGCGGCAACTGGGAGGATGGCAGCGAGTTGAATTTCGGCGACGGCGACTTCCGCGCCCGCTCCAATGGCTGGGGTTACTACGCCGGCATCGGTTATCAATTCTAAGGAGTTTTTATGCAAGCAATGACGCGTCTGTCCCTGTCCGTTGGCCTGGCCTGCGGCACCCTGCTCGCTTCCACCGCGTGGGCGAGCGAAGCACCGATCCAGCCGAAAGTGATGCTGATCACCATGTTCGCCCCCGAGGCACAGAACTGGATCGAGCGCCTGGAACTCAAGCAGGAAATCCGCGTACCGGGCCTGTCCGCCGAGTACCCGAACATTCGCTGCAACACGCAGCAGGTGTGCCTGATGGTCACCGGCATGGGCCAGACCAACGCGGCGGCTTCGACCCTGGCCTTGGCGCTGTCGCCGAAATTCGACCTGCGCAAAAGTTACTTCCTGATCGCCGGGATTGCCGGCATCAGCCCGAAACACGGGACCATCGGCACCGCTGCGTGGGCGCATTACCTGGTGGAATTCGGCACCCAGTGGGAGATCGATTCCCGGGACGTGCCGAAAGACTGGCCGACCGGTTACATCGGTATCAACACCAAAGGCCCGAACGAAAAACCGCCGCTGGATTACAAGACCGAAGTCTTCGAGCTCAATCCGAAACTGCTCGCCAAGGCATTTGCCCTGTCACACAAAGTCGAGCTGAGCGAGAGCAAGGAATCGGCAGCCTGGCGCGTGAAGTATCCGTCGGCCCCGGCCAATCAACCGCCGGTGGTGACGAAGTGCGACACGCTCGCGGGTAATACCTGGTTTTCCGGCACGCGTTTGAGCGAACGGGCGGAAGTCTGGACCAAGCTGCTGACGGATAACAAAGGCGAATACTGCACGACCCAGCAGGAAGACAACTCCACCTACGAAGCGCTGTTGCGCGCGAGTCGTGAAGGCCTGGTGGATGTGCAGCGCCTGGCGGTGGTGCGCGCCGGTTCCGACTTCGACCGGCCGGCGCCGGGGCAGAGTGAGGTGGATAACCTGCTCAAATACGCGGACCAGGGCGGGTTTGTGCCGGCACTGGAAAATCTCTACCGCACGGGGAATCCGTTGGTGCAGGACATTCTGAAGAATTGGTCGGCTTGGGAGAAAGGTGTGCCTGAGGCTTGAGTTCGGGTTGAGGACGCCTTCGCGGGCAAGCCTCGCTCCTACAGGGCTATGCGTCGATCACACAACATGTGAACGACACAAACCCACTGTAGGAGCGAGGCTTGCCCGCGAAGAGGCCAGCCCATCCACCCCATCAATCGGTCATGGCAACAAAATCACCTTGTCACCACTGCCCTGATTCACCTCGGCATACCGCGCCACGCCTTCGGCCAACGGCGATTCCACCAAGCCTTCCGGCAACGGCAACAGATCCTGATCGAAGAACTTGCCGAACTGATCCAGCATCGCCGCACATGCCTGCACGCCATACAGCAGCGAGTTGATCCCGACCACCGAACCACCCTTGCGATACAACGCCAGCGCCGGCAATTGCACGAGGCCGTCCACCGGCGCGGCAATGATTGCGATGCGGCCAAACGGCGCGAGTGCCGGAACCGAAGCCGGCAGCCAGAAACCAGTGGTGTCGAAGATCACGTCAGCGCCACCGGCGTACACGCCATTCACTTGCGCGCCGAGGTCTTCGGGCTTGTCCAGTTGCAGCGTCTGAAAACCCTGCGCCTGCAACTCTTTGACCTGCTCCACCCGCCGCGCCGCCGCGAGTACCTGGGCGCCACGAATTTTCGCCAACGCCAGCGCCGCACTGCCCACCGCCCCGCCGCCGATCACCAGCAAGCGCGTACCCGATGTCACCAGACTGCGTTCCAGTGCATCCCACGCCGTGGTGTAGGGCACGCCGAGGCTGGCGGCCTGGGCGAAACTCAGGTGAGTAGGTTTGAGTGCCACGCCATTGGCCGGCAACTTGACGAACTGCGCGTGGGAACCGTCAGCAAAAAAGCCCAGCTCGCGACCGGTGCCCCAGACTTCCTGACCGATCATCGCCTGCGGGCCTTCCACCACCACCCCGGCGAAATCCCGACCGGGAATCCGTGGCAGCGTGGTGTAGGGAAAACGCCCCAGCACGTTCTTCACATCGCTGGGGTTCAGGCCCGCAGCCTTGATCTGCACCAGCACTTCATCGGCGCCGGCCACCGGGGTCGGGACCTCGACGTAGCGCAGGGAAGAGAGGTCGCCGGTCTTGTCGAATTGCAGAGCTTTCATGGGCGTTTCCATTTGAATTGATGAAAGGTTTTCAGGAGAGCCAACCGGCGATCAACTGCCGGCCCATGGGCCACAACTGCTCGCCGGCGAGCATGCCCAGCAGCCCTACCAGCGCGATGGCCGGGGGCGCCGGGGAGCGAAAATCCAGCGCGCCGTAAAGCAGACCGACGCCCAGGCCGATGCCCAGCGAGATGAGGTAGTTCATGACAGACTCCGTGGCACAGGGGGTATGCGAGAAGTCTAGAGAAAGGCAACGAAACCCATCGGCCAAGGGCTTCCGAATATCGGACAAAACGTGATGATCGAATGTAAGAACTGTGTAGAAGACGGATAGGTGTTGTGTAGGAGCTGTCGAGAGAAACGAGGCTGCGATCTTTTGATCTTGTTTTTAAAAAGCAAAATCAAAAGATCGCAGCCTCGTTTCACTCGACAGCTCCTACGGTCCTACGGTCCTACGCTCTTACAGTCCTACAGGGATGGGTGTTGTCCTGTCGTGTACTGCGAAGGCGCCACGCCCAATTCCCGACGAAACATGTCGCTGAAGCTGCTCGGCGAATACCCCAGTTCCCGGGCGATGGCGCTGACCGGCACGCCCTGGATCAACTCCGCCGCCGCTGTCGCCAGTTGCACCTGTCGCCGCCATTCGGCGAAGCCCATGCCGAGCCCGTCCTTGAACAACCGCGCCAGAGTACGCACGCTGGCCCCGGCGTTTTCGGCGTGTTGTTCGAAGGAAATATCCAGGGACGGCGCGGCCATGACGGCCTGGCACAGGTTCAGCAGGCGCCGATCCGAATCGTCCGGCAACGGGATGGTCAGCATTGAGCGTCGGGCCCGTTTCAGTTCCAGCAACGCCAGGCCAACCAGCGCCTCGTAATACTCCGGCGCCCCGTCGTCGCCCTGCTCCACCAGCCCGACAATCAATTCACGCAGCAGTCCACCGACCTCGATCACCTGCACTTCGGCATCCAGGGTCACCGCCAACGCCGGTCGCAAATAGATATTGCGCATCTGCAAGTCCGACACCACACGAATCCCATGGGGCACGCCCGGCGGCAACCACACCGCGCGTTGCGGCGGCACTACCAGCGCCTCGTGCGGTGTCTCGACCCACATCACCCCGCTCATCGCGTATAACAACTGGCCCCAGACATGGTCGTGGGGCTCGATGTACAGTCCACGCGGATAAGTGCGCGCCAGCGGCTGCACGGGCACATCGGTGTCAGTCAGGTCGGGCGGTGCGGCAAGGGCCATAGACAAGGATCGTTGGGGTTCTGGGAAGCATCATGGTAACGAGGCACTCGGGTTGCCGCCAGTGACGGTCACCGTCTGACAATCCGAATGAATTTTTGCCAACGCCCGGGATCCCTGTATTACCACAGGGAGGAATACGGGCTTTATGAACAACGCAAAACTATTCGTCATTGAATACACCCTTCATGGCGCCCCCAAGTCTTTCATTATCCGCCTGGACAAGATGGACAACGCGGAGGCCTGGCATTGGGCAAGTTGCGATGCCGGCGTGGGCCGCATCCCGCGCTTCGGCCGTGAGAAGGTGCAAAAGACCAGCAAACCGCTGGCGGAAAAATTCGGCGTCGAGAACGTCACGTGGCGACCGGCGAGCTGATTGTCATAAGGACAGGGAATGTCAGAAACTTAACGTGCAGCCCTGGGGCTGAAGCCGATCCGTTAAGCCCGAAGGCTTAAGCGGTGGCCACAACATCTACAACCGGTGCCTGAACAGGCACCGGTTTTTTTATGCGTCTGGCTTGGCTATTGAACAGGCACTGAGGAAGGCCTTCGTTCACTTTACCCTTTTGATCAATTGCGGCTACGCTAATGCCGATTTCGTTGATGCCTGACAAGGATATCGATGGATAGATTGTCTCTGTATGAGGAACAACGGATGTTCTCACTGTCATGACGAACGAAGCGACGGCTGAAAAAAAGCGCGAAGCTCAGGTTGCAATCGTTCCGCTCAATGCCATCGACATCAAGGATGTCGGGCGTGGGGCGGCGTTTTTCGATGCCTGGCTTCAGTCCATCAGTGGCGGTGTGGTCACACTTGAGCGAATCAAGAATGTCGCGGGCGGTTTACCGGTAGTCGGCAACATCATGGCGCTGGTGGATGCCTTGGGCGATATCGTCACCCTGGTCAAAAGCAAAGAGCGGGAGTTACTCGACTGGGTCAGCCTGGGCATTAACCTGATCGGCGTGCTGCCTGCCCCACCGACAATGGCAGCGGCGCGCATGAGCCTGCGTCCGACATTGTTTCTGGTACGCCAGGAACTGCGCAACACGGCCAAGATGGTATTAGGCGACTCGTTGATTGAAGTGTTGGTCGGACACTTGAACGCCACCATCATCGGTACCCTTGATGACTTCGTGAAACAGGCGCAAGGCAAACTCTCGGGCATTCTCGTCGATGCCGGCAAGTTGGGTGACAGCGCCGTGACTGAAATTGCCAAGGGGTTGGAAGCCGTGGTCAACGGCAACCTCGACAGTCAGGGCGACGCGCAGGCCGCGAGCAAAAAAATCAGCGCAGCGAGTTCTCAATTACTGAGCGACCCAAAGGCGGCCATCGGGAATATTTTCGGCGCCGCGTTCAGTGCCTATAAGGCCGTCGGCAAAGGAGTGGCGAACAGCGCGGCGAAAAATCTGTTACCGGAACAGGCCAGAACAGTCGTGTTGACGCACACCGGTTCCTTGCGCGCAATGGGCCCGGAAATACGCAGTCAATTGAGTAAACTGGCAGACCCCGGAACACAGCATTCCATTGGCTGGCTGCTGCAGATGCTGGGTGCCGCCGTGGTGACCTGGCGCAAGCGCAAGGCCCTCGGCCAAAGTGCAAGTGTCAAACCCAACGCAACCAGTCAAGCCAAACACACTGCAGCTGACGGCCGGCTGGAGGTCACTGGTCATCAGGCGCCAGCCACAGCCGATCCGAATCCCAAGAAAAATCATGCCTGTTCCGGGACTAAAAAAAGCATCAGTTTCGCCCTGGGCGCCGAGTCCCTGCATCACACTGACTTCATGTTGCCCGGTACCTTCGCGATCAAGTGGAATCGGACCTACAGCTCACGCTTGGGCGCCTACGATCAAAGCGAGCTTGGCGCACGCTGGATCACCGAGTTCACCACCCGCTTGGACTGCGTTGGCGATGGCCTGAAGTTCCACGACGCCGACGGTCGCAGCCACGACTATCCGCTGCCGAAAGTCGGCCTGTTCCATTACAACGCCATTGAAAACATCACGCTGGTACGCATCAGCGAAGATCAGCTTCTGCTGTGCCGCGGTTTCGAGCGCAAGGAAACCTACGTCCGCCATGGCCAACGCTATGTATTGACGAACGTGTCGCTACGCAACGGCGCCGGGATCATGCTGCATTACGAGCATCGTCACGGCGAGCAGTCGGTGCTGTCGGACCTGATCACTTATCAAGAAAACGACTTCAGCAAGGTGCACCTGCACCTTGGCACGCTGATCGACGATCACGGCCGGTTGATCGGCCTTTGGCAAATCGTTGACGGTGCCCCGTTGCGGCAACTCTGCGCCTACCAATACGACGCATACGGCGACCTGATTCAGGCCCAGGACGAGAACGGCGCCGCTTGGTCCTATCAGTATCAGCATCACCTGATGACCCGCTATACCGACCGCACCGCGCGCGGCATGAACCTGGAATGGCAAGGTGTCGGCGCCGACGCCAAAGCCATCCGCGAATGGGCCGATGACGGCAGTTTCGACACGCGCCTGGAGTGGGATGAAAACATCCGCCTGACCTACGTCACCGACGCCCACGGCAACGAGACCTGGCACTACTACGACATCCTTGGCTACACCTACCGCATACGCTACCCCGACGAATCCTCGGAATGGTTCTTCCGTGATGACGCGAAAAACCTGATCCGTCACGTTCAGATCGACGGCACGACCGACCGCTACACCTACGATGAACGTGGCAATTGTCTCGAACACATCCGCGCCGATGAGAGCGTCGTGCACTTTGCCTATGACGACCTGAACCAACTGATCAAGATCAGTGCCCCCGAGGGCGGTCAATGGCTGCGCAGCTATGACAATCAAGGCAGCCTGATCGAAGCCGTCGATCCTCTGGGCAACAAAACCGAATACGCCTACAACAAGTCTGGCCAGCCGACAGCGATCAAAGACGCCAACGGCAATGAAAAAGCCCTGGACTACAACGACGCCGGGCAGTTGGTGGAATATGTCGATTGCTCGGGCAAGACCAGTGCCTGGGAGTACAACGAGCTCGGGCAGATGGTTGCTTTCACCGACGCCGCCGGGCAGAGCACTGAGTACCAATACAAGGCCGGTCAATTGGTGTTGATTCAACGCCCGGACAAGACTGAAGAGCGCTTTGAACGCGACGCCGAAGGTCGGTTGTTGGTCCACGTTGATGGCCTTGATCGCTGCACCACCTGGCGCTACAGCGCTGCCGGTTTGATTTCGGAGCGAATCGACCCCGCCGAACAGGCGCTGCGCTATCGCTGGGACCGCCTCGGCCGATTACTGGCCCTGGAAAATGAAAATCAGCAGAGCACGCTGTTTCATTACGATTCGATGGGGCGTGTGCTGGATCAGCGCGGTTTCGACGGTCACACGACTCGCTATCACTACGACCCCCAGAGTGGTCGGCTCGCCTGTGCCGTTAACGGCCAGCGCACGATGACGGTTACGTTTGATCCGCTGGGGCGGCTGATCGAGCGCCAGGCCAGCGTGGGCGAGCAATCGCAAAGCGAAACGTACGCCTACGATGCCAATGGCAACCTGGTACTTGCTCGCAACGCCAGCAGTTGCCTGCAATGGTTTCATGATCCGGCCGGCAACGTGCTGCGTGAACATCAACACTACCTGGGCCTGGAAAAACCCGTGACGGCGGTCTGGCAACACGAGTACGACGTGCTTAATCAGCGTGTTGCCACCGTGCGCCCGGACGGCCATCGCGTGAGTTGGCTCACTTACGGCAGTGGTCATTTGCTGGGCCTGCGTCTGGACGATCATGAACTGATCGGCTACGAACGCGACGACCTGCACCGAGAAGTCGCCCGGCACCAGGGCAATCATCTGCTACAAACGCAAAAGTGGGACCCCGCCGGGCGGTTGCAAGAACAGCTGCTGGGGCGCAGCGACGCCCCGTCCACATTGCTCAAGCGCAACTACACCTATGACGCAGCGGGCCAACTGACCGACATCAACGACAGTCGCCGGGGGCCGCTGGCCTATCGTTACGATCCGGTCAGTCGATTACTCGGTGCGGTCAGTCGCCTGGCAACTGAAACCTTCGCCTTTGACCCGGCCGGCAATCTGCTGGACGAGCCTGTGGACGCTATTCACCGACCACTGGACCCCACCCCGCCACGCCACCGTCAGGAGGACAACCTGCTGCGCGAATACGCCGGCACTCATTACGACTATGACGAGCGTGGCAATCAGATTCAGCGTTGGCACAACGGCCAACGGTGCGATCTGCAATGGGACCTGTTTGATCGACTGGTGCATTTCGAAGGCCCGCATCTGTCCGTGGATTTTGCCTACGACGCCCTCGGACGACGCCTGCGTAAACACTCCAGCGCTCACTACAAACAGCGCCCCGAAGCCGGCTCGCTGTGGAACCGACAGGAGCACTCACGTAAACAACGCGAGCTGGGCTGTGGATTTACCCTGTACGGCTGGGATGGCGACAACCTCGCCTGGGAAAGCAGCCCCGCGCAACTTGAGGGTGGGTCGGGACGCACGGTGCATTACCTCTTCGAACCCGGCACGTTTGTCCCGGTCGCGCAGGCTATAAGGCACTCACCGATTAACCTGCAAGGGCTGCCGGATTACAGCGGTGAATACAGCTTTGATGACGATCCGCTCTGGAAACACGCGCCCAAGGCCCTGCCGTTTGATGCGTTGGCCTGGTACCAGTGCGATCACTTGGGCACACCGCAGGAACTGACGGACTCCCAGGGCAACATGGCCTGGACCGCACAATACAGGGCATGGGGCACGGTGACGGAACAGCGCTCGGACTGGGCACAGCGGCACGCCGTGGCGAACCCGATCCGGTTTCAGGGGCAGTACCATGATCACGAGACAGGTTTGCACTACAACCGGTTTCGCTATTACGACCCGAGTGTCGGTCGTTACATCAGTAAAGATCCGGCGGGATTGCAGGGCGGCCTGAACCTGTTCCGGTACTGCCCGAACCCCACCAACTGGGTTGACCCCTTTGGCCTGATCCCCCTTTACAGAGGGATGAAAATGGACGCCGAAGGAAATCCGGTCGTGTATTCGGGAGAAACCAAGGATGGAAACAACGCCGCGAACTCGCTCGGCATTCGCTCGAACGAAGCGGCCATGTCCACGGATTCTGTCATAGACAACATCCAGCCCCATCGACGCCCGACCGCTAACGGCGGGACCATGAAAGGCGCTGGAATGTACAGCATTGAAAGCGATGAACTGGCAGGCTATGGGTTGCAACATACGCCGGATGGGGCGAAAACCCATGTGAGTATTACGACCGCTGAAGGCGTCCCGGCGTGCGAGCTTGCCGATCGGTTGGCGCAATCGAAACCCAGCTGGAAGAAGGTTTAGAAATGATAGAGATAAGTGACGAAGCCATACAAACGGCACTCGACGATGAAAAACCCACAGAGTCATTACGGCAACTGGTGATCGACTGGAACAATGCCGGTGTCACGAAAGACGACATCCTTGAAAAATTTCAGGCGTTCGACAAAATCCTGATAGAACAACAACGAGACCAAGAGGTCGACCTACTGGAAGACGTCATCGACATGATGACCGGATGGTACGTGGGGATGAATCTGGAGCTGAAATAGCGCTTCGAAACCATCCACTGTCCGTTCTGACACACCCGCCTCACCGGCAGGTCGTCTTGATCCCGACTCCATCCGGCATACATCACCGAAACCCCGATCAGAATTGAAGATGCCGGTCAGATCACTGACTGGCATCTCCGGTTGGCGCCACTCTTTTGCACGTGATCAGCTTTTGGCGCATTTGCAGCCTTCGCTTGAGCATTTTTCACCGTGTTCGTGGTGCTTGGCGCAACCTTCGCAGCAATAGTGTTTGCCGTGGCGCGCGATCGGATGCTCACCAAGCTTGCAGGAGCATTTAGGGCAGTCGCAGGTAGCTTTACTGTCGATCATCGGTCTGACTCCATTTTTATGGTCGTCCGGTGCGAAGGATGCGCACCGTATTACCAGTGTAGGCGCCGCCACAAAATCAACAGATCGCAGCCTCGTTCAACTATCACACCTGCCGCGAACTGCTGCGATACATAAACACCAACGCCAGCGCCAGACACACCATCGCCACGATCCGGCTACCGGACAGTTCAATCGCCGGGTTGCCGAGCCAGCCAAAGTTGTCGATCAACATGCCCATGCCCAGTTGCCCGACGATCACCGCCACCGTCGCCACCGCCGTGCCGACCCGTGGCACCGCGCCGACCATGACCATCATGTACACCACGCCAAACAGCGCCCCGCTGAGCTGCCATTTCGGCACGTTCAACAGGCTCACGGCGTGGGCCGGTTCAAAAAACAGGATCAACAACCCGGTGACCACCGCGCCGACCACAAAGGTCAGCAAACTGCTGCGCAGCACGCCGACAGTTTCCCCGAGACGCCCGTTGATCGCCGCCTGGATACTCAACACTGCACCGGCCGCGACCACCACGGCCAACAAAATAATCAGATTCATCATTAACCCCGAGCGATCAGAACAAGTGCCGCCACAATCAGCAGCAACGCCAGCCAACGTTCACCGTTGACCTTTTTGCGGGTGGCGCCGAACCAGCCGAAATGGTCGATCAACACACTTTTGCCGACCTGCCCGGAGAGAATCGCGATCATGGTCATGGCAACACCGATGTGCGGCGTGGCCATGGTCAACACCACCACGTAGATCGGCCCGAGAAACCCGCCGATCAACTGCCAACGCGGCAATTCGCTGAGGGCCGGACCCTGTTGCTTGCCGCTGAACAGCAGCAACAGAAACAGAATCGCCGAACCGACGCCGAAGATGCTCAGGGTCGCCCACAAATGCCCGACCTGAACCCCGAGCGGCCCGAGCAAACCGGCCTCCACGGACAGGCCCATACCGGCGAGGATGACCAGGGGAAGCAGCAATAGCCGCAGCCCGGGTTTGGTGGTTGGCGTTGTGATAACGCCGGCGTTGTCGATTGAAGAAGATTGCATAAGGAAAACCTGCGAATGATCAGTCGTGGCACGAACCCTGTGGGAGCGAGCTTGTGTGGCGAGGGGGCTTGTCGGAATGCCGCACCACCCCGTTCGGCTGCGAAGCAGTCGTAAACCATCGCATGCGGTATGCCTGATACACCGCAATCGCAGGTTATGGGACCGCTTCGCGCTCCAACGGGGGCAAGCCCCCTCGCCACACAGGCTCGCTCCCACAATGGATTGTGGTGTTCTAGCTGTGTGAGTAAGGCGCGCATTATCGGCTGGCGATCCTTTGCGATAAATGGGAGCATCCGGACAACACTTTTGCGCATCTCGCACAGCAGGACTCAGCATGCACGGCCTCAACGAACTCGGATTCAAGGCGCTTCGGCTATTCGTCGCAGTACTCGACCACGGCAGTTTTTCCGAAGTTGCCCGCCGCGAAGGCCTGGCGCCCTCTTCGATTTCCCGGCAGATCCAGTTGATGGAACAGGCCCTCAACCAGCAATTGCTCTATCGCCACACCCGCGCGGTCACGCCGACAGAAGCCGGGCGCATGCTCGGGCATCACGCGCGACTGGTGTTGGTGCAATTGGAAGAAGCCGAACAGGCCCTGCAAGAACAGCAAAGCGAACCCAGCGGACTGGTACGCATCAACGCGCCGGTGGTGTTTGGCCAGCGGCATCTGACGCCGTGGCTGGGACAGTTGTGCGAGCGCTATCCGAAGCTGCAACTGGATATCCAGCAGACCGACAGCTACGTCGACCCGTTGCAGGAAGGCGCCGACCTGTTATTCCGCATCGGCCCGCTGCACGATTCGAGCATGCAGGCGCGGATCCTGGCACCGCATCGCTTTCAAGTCGCGGCCAGTCCCGCCTATCTGAAACGCCACGGCGTCCCGCAATATCCCGAAGACCTCGCCGCGCACCAATGCTTGGCCTACAAAGGCGTGACAGGGCAGCAGCGTTGGTTTTTTCGTCAGGGGCAGGAGGACTGGACGCCGTACTCGGTGAAGGGACCGATCACCGGCAACCACGCCGACACCCTGACCCAGGCCGCCGAACAGGGGCTGGGGTTGGTGATGTTTCCGTCGTGGCTGATTGGCGAAGCGGTGCGCGAAGGCACGCTGGTGCCGGTGCTGGGGGATTATCAGGTGTCCAACAGCCTGGAGCCGCAGCAGATCGCCGTGCTGTGGCCCGGCAGTCGAAGGCTGTCGGTGAAGGTGCGGACGGTGATTGATTTTTATGTGGAGTGTTTCGGAACCGTGCCGTATTGGGACAGGCCTTAGCTGCAGCGCAAATGGCTTTCTGTAGGAGCCAGGCTTGCCGGCGAAGGCGCCCTCAAGTACGCCTTCGCCGGCAAGCCTGGCTCCTACAGTTAGCGGCTAGCGGTGGGAATCAGATCCGGAACTGGCCGACCAGTTTACCGAGGCGCTGGCCCAGGTCCGCCAGGCTGCGCGACGTCTGCGCACCGAGCTGAGTCTCATCCGCCACGCTGTCCACCGCCACCGCAATCTGATGCACGCTGCGGTTGATCTCTTCCGCCACTGCCGTCTGCTCTTCTGCAGCACTGGCGATCTGCGCGTTCATCGAGTTGATGGTGCCGATCAACTGCGCCATGGTGTCCAGCGAAGCCCCCGCTTCGTTGGCCTGGGCCGAGGTGCCGTCGCCGGCCTCGCTGGAACGGCGCATGGCTTCCACCGCCGACTGAGTGCCGGCCTGCAAGCGGTCGATCATGCCCTGGATTTCCTGGGTGCTGATTTGCGTGCGACTGGCCAGCGCGCGTACTTCGTCCGCCACCACCGCAAAGCCACGACCGGCCTCACCGGCGCGGGCAGCTTCGATGGCGGCGTTGAGCGCCAGCAAGTTGGTCTGCTCGGCAATCGAACGGATCACCCCAAGCACGCTGACAATCGATGAAACGTCTTTTTGCAGGCTGTCGAGGGACACGCCGCTGGTGCGGATGTCATCCACCAGCGCATGAATCTTCACGATGCTGCCGGCCACCACACGCTTGGCGGCCTGGCCTTCGGCATCGGTTTGCTGGGCGGCGACGGCGGCATTCTGTGCGCTCTTGGCGACTTCCTGGGCGGCGGCGGACATCTCGTTGATCGCCGTGGCGACCTGATCCGTCTCATGACGCTGACGCTCCATCGCCTGATCCGAGCGTTGGGCCTGATCGGACACCTGGTTCACCAGCCCGGTCAGTTGCGAGGTCATTTCGGTAATCTGACGAACGAGGCCGTGGATTTTGTCGACGAAGCGGTTGAACGAACCGGCCAGTTGACCGAGTTCATCTTCGCTGGTGATGGTCAGGCGCCGGGTCAGGTCGCCCTCGCCCGCCGCGATGTCGTCGAGGTTGGCTTTCATCAGGTTCAGCGGACGCAGAATTGCGTTGGCCAGCAGCATCCCCGCCGCCGCAATCACCAGCAACACCACCACGGCAATCCCGACGATGCTCAGCACCACGCCTTCCATCCGTTCGGTGACCTTGGCCTGGACCAGCGCGACCTGGGCTTCGATGCCGTCGAGGTTGACCGAAGTGCCGACCGCCATGTCCCACTTCGGCAGGTATTCGGTGTAGCCGAGCTTGGGCACCAGCACCTGGGTGTTGCCGGGCAGCGGCGAGCTGTATTCGAGGTAGTGGGTGCCGTCCTTCGCGACTTTCACCAGGTCGCGGTTGACGTAGACGCCGTTCGGGTCACGGTTGTCCTTGAAGCTCTGGCCTACGCCGTCGGGGCTGTTGGACTTGAACAGGCGCACGGTGTTGGAGTCGTAGCCGAAGAAGTAGCCGTCCTTGCCGTAGCTGATGCTCGACAGCAACTTGACCACCTGGGCCCGCGCCGCGTCATCGCCGGGGGCGGCGGCATCGTAAAGCGGTTTGATCGCGGTCATGGCCACGGCCACGTAACTTTGCAGGGTCGCCTTGGCGTCCTTGAGCAGGCTCTGGCGGGTTTCCTCGACCTCCTTGCGCGCCTGTTCCTTGAGAATGAACAGCGTGGTCAGGCTGATGACTAGCGCGAAGAGCAACACAGGGAGAACGGCAAGGGACAGGACTTTAGCCTTCAGGCTCATGCGCATGACGGTTCACTCTTTTGATTTTATTGGCGTGGTTAAAGGCTTTAACGGCAGGCCAGATCAAAAGTTGAATCGTCGGATACCACAATCCCTGTAGGAGCGAGCGGTGCGGCGATCCGACTTGCCCGCGAAGGCGGTGTGCCAGACACATCCATGTTGAATGTACCGCCGTCTTCGCGGGCAAGCCTCGCTCCTACAGGGGCTAGGCGGTTACAGCACCATCGCAGCCACCCAGCCAAACGCCAGCAGCGGCAGGTTGTAGTGCAGGAAGGTCGGGACCACGGTGTCCCAGATGTGGTGATGCTGGCCGTCGATGTTCAGGCCGGAGGTCGGCCCCAGGGTCGAGTCCGAGGCCGGCGAACCGGTGTCGCCCAAGGCACCGGCGGTGCCGACGATGCACACGATCGCCATCGGGCTGAAGCCCAGTTGCACGCACAGCGGCACGAAGATCGCCGCCAGGATCGGCACCGTGGAGAACGACGAACCGATGCCGATGGTGACCATCAAGCCGACCAACAACATCAGCAACGCACCAATCGCCCTGCTGTGATCGATCCACGCCGCCGCGCTTTCGACCAGCGTGCGCACTTGCCCGGTGGCCTTGAGCACTTCAGCAAAACCCGAGGCAGCGATCATGATGAAGCCGATCATCGCCATCATCTTCATGCCTTCGGTGAACAGGTCGTCGGTTTCACGCCACTTCACAATCCCCGATGCCGAGAAGATCAGGAAACCCGCCAGTGCACCGATGATCATCGAGTCCAGCAGCAACTGAATGATGAACGCCGCCGCAATGGCCAGCCCGGCCACGCACAGGGTCAGCGGGTTGTAGGCGACGCTGACCTGCTCCACCTGCTCGATTTTTGCCAGGTCGTAGACGCGTTTCTTGCGGTAGCTGAAAAACACCGCCACCAACAGGCCAAAGACCATGCCCATCGCCGGAATCGCCATGGCGTGCATGACGTTGATCTGGCTGATATCGACGCCGCTCTTGGCTACGTTCGCCAGCAGGATCTGGTTCAGGAAGATATTGCCGAAGCCCACCGGGAACACCATGTACGGCGTGATCAAGCCAAAGGTCATGACACAGGCGATCAAGCGCCGATCCAGTTGCAACTTGGTCAGCACATATAGAAGCGGCGGCACCAGCAACGGAATAAAGGCGATATGTATCGGCAGAATGTTTTGCGAAGCGATCGCCACCACCCACAGCAGGCCGATCAGCAGCCACTTGACCGAGCCGCCACCGTTGGCGTGCTGGCGGTCGACCATGGCCAGGGCTTTGTCCGCCAGCGCATGGGCCAGGCCGGACTTGGCAATCGCCACTGCGAAGGCGCCGAGCAAGGCGTAGGACAAAGCCACCGTGGCGCCGTTGCCCAGGCCGCTGTTGAAGGCCTTGAGGGTTGCGTCGATGCCCAGGCCGCCGGTCAGGCCACCGACCAAGGCACCGATAATAAGCGCGATCACTACGTGCACGCGGGACAGGCTGAGTACCAGCATGACGCCGACCGCGGCAATTACAGCATTAATCATCGTTACCTCTAGGCAAGCGAAATGAGCCCGGCCGGCAGTCTGCAAAGAGCCGCCAGCGGAACAAGGAATGGGTTTTATTAGAGGGCGCGCACTGTGCCGCAGAGTGGCTTCGGTGTCAAAGCGCTTGGACCATGCCGATGTTACGGATTGTGATGAACCCTGTGGCGAGGGGGCTTGCCCCCGTTCGGCTGCGCAGCAGTCGCAAAACCTTCCAATGCGGTGTGGCTGAAGGAATGCAGGGGGCCGCTTCGCGCGCCAACGGGGGCAAGCCCCCTCGCCACAGGGAAGAGTTATCACCACAGAAGCAGCAGCGCAGCGAATTCAGATGACGCCATAAAGAAAGCAGTTTCGCGGCCGTTACAGTGCAAAGTCTCAGATAAATATCGAATAAGGACGTCTCCATGTCGCTCAGACAACTCTCCATCCAATGGAAAATCACCCTGCTGGCCGGGCTCTGCCTGGCGGGTATCGTGACCCTGTTGGTGGGTCTTTCGCTGTATCGCATGGAGCACAGTTCCGCGCTGGTGAAAGCGTCGAGCATGGAGATGCTCAACGAAGCCGCCCAGGCACGGATCGAGTCCCAGGGTGAAAACCAGGCGCTGAACATTCGTCAGCAGTTCATGGACGCCTATCAATACGGCCACGGTTTCTCGCGCCAGGTGCTGTTCCTGCGCGATCAGGCCGAGAAGCGTTTTCTCGATGCCTTCGACCTGCGCGAAGACCTGACTCGCCAGGTCAAATCGGCGCTGCAAGCCAACCCGGAACTGCTCGGCCTGTCCCTGGTGTTCGAAGCCAATGCGCTGGACGGCAAGGACGAACTGTTCGCCGGCCAGGCTGAGCTCGGCAGCAACGACAAGGGCCGCTTCGCCCTGTACTGGTCGCAACCGACGCCGGGCAAAGTGACGTCGATGGCCCTGCCGGAAAGCGACATGGCCGACACCAGCACCGGCCCCAGCGGCGAGGCGGCCAACGCCTGGTTCACCTGCCCGCGCACTACGCTTAAGCCGTGTGTGATCGAACCGTACTTCTATGTGATCGACGGCCAGAACGTGCTGATGACCAGCATCGTGTTCCCGCTGATGGTCAACGGCAAAGTCATCGCCTCGCTGTCGGTGGACATCAACCTCAACAGCCTGCAAGCGATCAGCCAGGGCGCGAGCAAAAAGCTCTATGACGGCCAGACCAGCGTCAGCATCCTCAGCCCGGTCGGCCTGCTCGCCGGTTACAGCCCGGATGCCAGCAAACTCAGCCAGCGCCTCGATGCCGTGGACAAAACCAACGGCGCCGAGCTGATTCGGATGCTCGCCGCCAGCAGCAAAACCGCCAGCCTGCACAGCAATCAGCAATTGAAAGTGCTGTCGCCGTTCCAGCCGATTCCGGGCGGCAAGCCTTGGGGCGTGTTGCTCGACGTACCGGAAAAAGTCCTGGTCGGCCCGGCCGAAGCGCTGAAAAAACAACTCGACGAAAGTAACCGCGCCGGCTCGCTGGTCGAACTCGGCCTAGGTGTACTCGCAGCGTTGATCGGCCTGCTGCTGGTGTGGCTGATGGCCCGCAGCGTGACCAAACCGATCCTCGGCGTGGCCCAAATGCTCGAAGACATCGCCAGCGGCGAAGGTGACCTGACCCGACGCCTGGCCTACGACAAGAAGGATGAGCTGGGCCAGTTGGCCGGCTGGTTCAACCGCTTCCTCGACAAGCTGCAACCGATCATCGCCGAAGTGAAACGCTCGGTGCAGGACGCGCGCAGCACGGCGGACCAATCCTCCGCCATCGCCACCCAGACCAGCGCCGGCATGGAGCAGCAATACCGTCAGGTCGATCAGGTGGCCACCGCCTCCCACGAAATGAGCGCCACCGCCCAAGACGTCGCCCGCAGCGCCGCGCAGGCGGCTCACGCAGCACGAGATGCGGATCAGGCGACCCGCCAGGGCTTGACCGTGATCGACCGCACCACCGCCAGCATCGACAACCTCGCCGCCGACATGAGCGCCGCGATGGTGCAAGTCGAAGGCCTGGCGGCGAACAGCGAGAAGATTGGTTCGGTGCTGGAAGTGATTCGCGCGATCGCCGAGCAGACCAACCTGTTGGCACTCAACGCGGCGATCGAAGCGGCGCGTGCCGGTGAAGCCGGACGCGGTTTTGCCGTGGTGGCCGATGAAGTGCGCAACCTGGCGCGGCGCACCCAGGAGTCGGTCGAGGAAACCCGCCAGGTGATCGAGCAATTGCAGAGCGGCACCCAGGACGTGGTCAGTTCGATGAACAACAGCCATCGCCAGGCCCAGGGCAGCGTCGAGCAAGTCGGCCAAGCGGTGACCGCGTTGCGCCAGATCGGCGATGCGGTGACGGTCATCAGCGACATGAACCTGCAAATCGCCAGTGCCGCCGAGGAACAGAGCGCGGTGGCCGAGGAGATCAACAACAACGTCGCGACCATTCGCGACGTCACCGAATCGCTGTCGGGGCAGGCCAATGAGTCGGCGCGGGTGAGCCAGTCGCTGAACAGCCTGGCCAACCAGCAGCAGAGCCTGATGGATCAGTTCCGGGTCTGATTCAAGATCCCGCACCCGCCCCAATCCCCTGTGGGAGCGAGCTTGCTCGCGAAAGCGGCTTCATATTCAACAGAGATGTTGACTGATCTACCGCTATCGCGAGCAAGCTCGCTCCCACAGGATCTCCACGGGTTCTGGGGTTTCAGAGGCAGCGAGTGGATATTTGCGCGAACGTGATTATGCTTTAGGAAGCTTCGCCGCAACGCGAGGCTGTCAGATCCATGCTTCGCGCAATCCCATGACATCAGCCCCAGGGCCTGGGTGCGACAATAAGAGTAATGAGGTGCTCCGGCCTACAACAAGAGCAAGACGGAGAAGACCCATGGCCGTAATCGACAGCACAACCACGGGCAGCGCGCCCCACCACAGCATCACCAAGGAGGAGCGCAAGGTCATTTTCGCTTCGTCCCTGGGCACTGTTTTCGAGTGGTACGACTTTTACCTCTACGGCTCCCTCGCCGCGATCATCGCCAAGCACTTCTTCGCTGGCGTCAACGAGACAACCGCCTTCATCTTCGCCCTGCTCGCCTTCGCCGCAGGCTTCGCCGTGCGTCCGTTCGGTGCGATTGTGTTCGGCCGGTTGGGCGACATGATCGGGCGCAAGCACACGTTCCTCATCACCATTGTGATCATGGGTATCTCCACGGCCATCGTGGGTTTCCTGCCCGGCTACGCGACCATCGGCGTGGCGGCACCGATCATCCTGATCACCCTGCGCCTGCTGCAAGGCCTGGCGTTGGGCGGTGAGTACGGCGGCGCGGCCACGTACGTGGCGGAACATGCGCCGAAGGGCAAACGCGGCTACTTCACCTCGTGGATTCAAACCACCGCAACCCTCGGCCTGTTCCTCTCGCTGCTGGTGATCCTCGCCTGCCGCACCGCGCTCGGCACCGAAGCCTTCGAGGCCTGGGGCTGGCGGATTCCGTTCCTGCTGTCGATCCTGCTGCTGATTGTCTCGGTGTACATCCGCCTGCAACTCAGCGAGTCGCCGGTGTTCTTGAAAATGAAGGAGGAAGGCAAAGCCTCGAAAGCCCCGCTGACCGAATCCTTCGCCCGTTGGGAAAACCTGAAAATCGTGATCATGGCCCTGCTCGGCGGCACCGCTGGCCAAGCCGTGGTCTGGTACACCGGGCAGTTCTATGCGCTGTTCTTCCTGCTGCAAACCCTGAAGATCGACCCGCAGACCGCCAACTTGTTGATTGCCGGTTCGTTGCTGATCGGCACGCCGTTCTTCGTGATCTTCGGTAGCCTGTCCGACCGCATCGGCCGCAAGGGCATCATCATGGCCGGGTGCATTCTCGCGGCGTTGACCTACTTCCCGATCTTCCATGCGTTGACCCAGTACGGTAACCCCGACGTGTTCATCGCCCAGGAGAAAAACCCGGTCACGGTGATTGCCGATCCGGACCAGTGTTCGTTCCAGTTCGACCCGGTGGGCAAGGCCAAATTCACCAGTTCCTGCGACCTCGCCAAGACCCTGTTGGCGAAGCGGGCGATTCCTTATAAGAACGACAGCGCCGAGCCCGGCACTGTCGCGCAGGTGCGCATCGGCGACAGGGTGATCCCGAGCTTCGAGGGCACTGGCATGCCCGCCGCTGACTTCAAGGCTAAAAACGACGCCTTCACCGCCACCCTCAGCACCGCACTCAAGGAGGCTGGTTACCCTGAGAAGGCCGACCCGGCGAAGACCAATTACCCGATGGTCCTGCTGTTGCTGACGATCCTGGTGATCTACGTGACCATGGTTTACGGCCCGATTGCGGCATGGCTGGTGGAACTGTTCCCGGCGCGCATCCGCTACACCTCGATGTCTCTGCCCTATCACATTGGTAATGGCTGGTTTGGCGGGTTCCTGCCAACGGTGGCGTTTGCCATGGTCGCGGCTACCGGGGATATCTATTACGGGTTGTGGTACCCGATTGTGATTGCGGTGATGACGGCGGTGCTGGGGATATTCTTTATGCCGGAAACCAAGGATCGGGAGATTCATCACACATAAGAACGGCATTGGCCTCATGGCTGGCGTTTATCTGTGGCGAGGGGGCTTGCCCCCGTTGGGTTGCGAAGCGGCCCCAAAAAAAAGCGGGCCTGCTGCGCAGTCCAACGGGGGCAAGCCCCCTCGCCACAAGCAAGCTCCCTCGCCACAAGTTGCTCATTGTTTGGACTTCAGTGTCAACGCTTGGGCAGTTCGATCACGACTTTCAACCCGCCCCACTCGCTTTCCTGCAACAGCAACGTGCCGCCCCAGGTGTCGACGATGTCGCGCACGATGCCCAATCCCAGGCCATGCCCGTCAGTTTGTTCATCCAGCCGTGTGCCGCGACTGAACACCTGGGCGCGCTGGTCTTCGGGAATGCCCGGGCCGTCGTCTTCCACGCTCAGTTCAAATTTGTCGGCCATTTCGACCACGCTCAAGCGAACCTCGGCGTCCGACCATTTGCAGGCGTTATCCAGCAAGTTGCCGAGCAGTTCCAACAAGTCTTCGCGGTCCCAAGGCAGCAGCAAACCGGCCGGTGCGCGGTAGCTCAGCTCAAGGTGTTCGCCATGAATCATGTTCAACGTCGCCAGTAACCCCGGCAGCTCCGCATCGCAATCGAACAACACGCCGGGCAAGGCATCGCCGGACAACCGGGCGCGATTGAGTTCGCGATTCAACCGTTGCTGCACCTGTTCCAACTGTTGCTGGATGACCTTGCGCAACTCCGGGTGAGCATCGAGTTTTTCGCTGGAAGCCAGGCTGAGTAACACCGCCAGCGGGGTTTTCAAAGCATGCCCGAGGTTGCCCAGGGCATTGCGCGAACGCTTGAGGCTGTCTTCGGTGTGGGCCAGCAAATGGTTGATCTGCGCCACCAGCGGCTCCAGCTCCACCGGCACCTGATCATCCAGTTGCGAGCGCTGGCCCTGTTGCAATTGGGCGATTTGCTCGCGGGCCTTTTCCAGTGGACGCAAGGCGCGGCGCACGGTGATCCGTTGCAGCAGCAGAATCAGCAGCAAACCCGCCAACCCGAGCCCGAGCCCGACCTGTTGCATGCGCAAAAAGCTCTCGCGCACCGGCGTGTAATCCTGCGCCACGCTGATGGAGATCGACTGGCCCAGACGCCGATAATCCGAGCGCAGGATCAGCAGTTGCTGGCCTTCCGGGCCCAGTTGCAGATTGCTGTGCAACCCGGCGTGATCCAGCCGTGGCAATTCCTGATCCCACAACGAACGGGAGCGCCAGTGGCTGTCGGCAAAATCGATGCGGAAGTAATGCCCGGAAAACGGCCGTTGATAGGCCGGCGCCAGGTGTCGCTCATCCAGTTGCAAGCCTTGGGGCCCGCGTACCAATGCGGCCAGCAGGTTTTCACTGTCGTTGCGCAGCCCGGCTTCGAGGTAGCGCTGCAAGCCCATTTCGAACAGCCACAAACTGGTTTGCGCCAGCACCAGGCCGACGATCACCATCACGCTGATCAGGCCCAGACTCAAGCGGCGCTGGATCGATCTCACTGGGCTTGCCCGCCGAACAGGTAACCCTGGCCGCGACGGGTTTCGATCACGCTGCGCCCGAGCTTGCGCCGCAGGTGATTGACGTGGACTTCCAGCACATTCGAATCGCGCTCGGTTTCACCGTCGTAGAGGTGTTCGGCGAGGTGGCTTTTGGAGAGGATCTGTTCGGGGTGCAGCATGAAATAACGCAGCAGGCGGAATTCGGCGGCGGTGAGCTGGATGTCGGCGCCGTCGCGGGTCACGCACTGGCGACCTTCATCGAGGTGCAGCCCGGCGGCCTTGAGCGTCGGCTGGTTGGCCTGGCCGTGGGAGCGGCGCAGCAACGCCTGGACCCGCAGGTGAAGCTCTTCGGGGTGAAAGGGTTTGCTCAGGTAATCGTCGGCGCCAGCCTTGAGGCCTTCGATCCGCTCCGCCCAGGAATCCCGTGCGGTGAGGATCAGCACCGGTGTCGACAACCCGCCGGCACGCCATTGGGTCAGCACTTCAAGCCCCGGCAAACCCGGCAGGCCGAGGTCGAGGATGATCAGGTCATAAGGCTCGCTGCTGCCCTGGTACACCGCGTCGCGCCCGTCGGCCAGCCAGTCCACGGCGTAGCCCTGACGGTTGAGGCCGGCCATCAATTCGTCGGCCAGGGGCACGTGGTCTTCCACCAGCAGCAATCGCATCGGTCAATCTTCCTTGTCTTTCAATAAACGGCCAGTGGCGGCCTCGATGTCCAGCTCGCGGACCACGCCTTCGGTGGTCAGCAACTCGACTTCATAAATGTAGACGTCGTGTTTTTCTTCGAGCTCGGCTTCCAGCAACTTGGACCCGGGATAGCGATCCAGCGCCTGTTGCAGCAGTTGTTCGAGCGGCAGGATCACGCCCTGCTGACGCAAGCGCAGGGCTTCGTCCTGATCCAGGTCGCGGGCCATGACCACCGAGCAAAATGCCAGAAGCCCCAGCGTCATGCGTGAAACGGAAAACACCTTCATTACGTATCCTGATGATCCTTGAGAACCTGCCCGCTGACAGCGTCCAATTCCAGGTCCCACTCAATGCCCTGGGGGTCACGCAGTTCCACCTGGTAGATGTACTTGCCGTACTCTTCTTCGAGCTCGGTTTCGGTGACCTTGGCGCCCGGGTGTTTGGCCAGGGCGATGGCGTTGAGCTTCTCGAAAGACACAATGGTACCAGCGTCGCGCAACCTCAGGGCTTCGTCGGGGCCCAGGTCTCGGGCGTGGGCGAGGCTGGCGGTCATGGCGATGAGGGACGCAGTGAACAGGGCAGTCAGGGTTTTCATGGGTGTCTCCGTATTTTTATGTGTTGCGTACGGGGCGCACCATAGCGGGGCGAACTTAACTGAAACTGAATTGCCATCATTGGTCATGACAACAGCGACTGGCATAAAACCCTGTAGGAGCCAGGCTTGCCGGCGAAGGCGTCCGTGAAATCGCCTTCGCCGGCAAGCCTGGCTCCTACAGTTCATGGAACACATGTCTATAATCCCCCGCTTGCCAGACATCGAGACCGGTATGACCGCTATCCACATCAAGTTCCCGTCCCTGACCCTCAAGGCCGGCCCTCGGGCCTTTGCGCGCATTCGTGAAAATGGGCTGAGCGCCGCTGACGTCGGCACGCTGCCAGGCGCGGCCGGTGGGCCGAAGGCGTTGGGGATTCAAGGTCTGGACCTGGCGCTGTTCGGCGAATGGCTGCCGACGGCGCCGCGAGAGCGTTCGTTGATCGGTGCGTCGGTGGGTTCCTGGCGGTTTGCCAGCGCTTGTTTGCCGGACGCCGCCGAAGGCATTCGGCGACTCGGTCATCTGTACACCGAGCAGAATTTCGACAAGGGCGTGACCATGGCGCAGATCAGCCAGAGCTCCCGGCGCATGCTCGATGAGCTGCTGGACGGGCGCGACGCCACGATCCTCGACAATGCGCATTACCGACTCAACATCATGGTGGTCAAGAGTCACGGGCTGCTCGCGCATGACCATCGCGGTCGCCTGGGATTGGGCCTGTCGTCAGTGATCGCCGACAACCTGCGAGGTCGCGCGCGGCTGTCGCGGCATTTCGAGCGGTTGATCATCCACGACCCGCGCCTGGCGCCACCGGTCAATGCGCTGAACGATTTCCCGTCGCGCTTCGTCGCGCTAAACGCCGGCAACTTGCGTCAGGCCTTGCTGGCCTCGGGCTCGATCCCGATGTTCATGGAAGGCGTGCGGGACTTGCCTGGTGCCGGCGCCGGGACGTTTCGCGACGGCGGTTTGCTGGACTATCACTTGGACTTGCCTTACAGCGGCAACGACATCGTGCTGTATCCGCACTTCACCGACCGGATCATTCCCGGCTGGTTCGACAAGACCCTGCCGTGGCGCCGCGCCTGTCCGGCGCGCTTGCAGGATGTCCTGCTGCTGGCGCCGTCCAAGGAATACCTGGCGCGCCTACCCTACGGCAAACTGCCGGACCGCAACGACTTCAAGCGCTTCATGGGCGATGCGCCGAGCCGGCAGAAATACTGGCGCGCGGCGATGGAGGAAAGCCGCCGGATGGGCGACGAGTTCCTCGAACTGGCCGCCAGTGGTCGCCTCGGCGAGCGCTTGCTGACCCTTTAGTCAGTGTTTTGCCCGGCGCTCTGGTAAACTCGCCGCCTGCCCACATCGCCGCGGCGATCGCCACCTGACAGAGCTGAAAATCACTGTGGAAATCTTCAAAGAGTTTACGTTCGAATCCGCCCACCGCCTGCCCCACGTACCGGACGGCCACAAGTGCGGTCGCCTGCACGGTCACTCGTTCAAAGTGGCGATCCACTTGAGCGGCGACCTTGATCCGCATACCGGCTGGATCCGCGACTTCTCGGAAATCAAGGCGATCTTCAAGCCGTTGTATGAGCGCCTGGACCACAACTATTTGAACGACATTCCTGGCCTGGAAAACCCGACCAGTGAAGTGCTGGCCAAGTGGATCTGGACCGAGTTGAAGCCACTGCTGCCGGAACTCAGCGCGATTCGTATCCACGAAACCTGCACCAGCGGCTGCATTTATCGCGGCGAATAAAACAGCTGATTCAAAAGAACCACCGGCGACGGTGGTTTTTTTATGCCTGTCGTTTCGCCTCCACGCCGAGTACAGTCGGGCCCCATCCTTGGCCCGAAGGAACCCGTCTCATGTCACTGCTCATTCGCCCGGCTACGCTTGAGGATATCGCGCAGATCGAGGCCATCGTCGAGGCGGCTTACTCGCCTTACATCGAGCGCATCGGCCGTAAACCCGCGCCGATGCTGGATGACTACGCCAGCCAGGTGCTGGCCAGGCGCGTGCATGTGCTCGCCGACCAACAGGCACTCAGCGGTTTTGTGGTGCTGATCGACACCGAAGAGTACTTGCTGCTGGACAACATCGCGGTCAGCCCGGCGTTCAAGGGACAAGGCCATGGCCGGCAGTTGCTGGAGTTCGCCGAACGCCATGCGCGGGACGCGGGTTACCCGACGATCCGGCTCTACACCAACGAAGCCATGAGCGAAAACATCGCGCTGTACACCCGCCGCGGGTATGTCGAAACCCATCGGGTCGAAGAAAACGGCTTGCGCCGGGTGCACATGAGTAAAGTGTTGGGCTGAAGCAAACTCAACACCTGTGGGAGCGAGCCTGCTCGCGAAAGCGGTCTGACCGTCACATTGATGCCGGATGTGCCAAAGCCTTCGCGAGCAGGCTCGCTCCCACAATGGACATTTCGTTCGACACGGAATCAGTGTCCGGCCTAAATCCCCTGTGGGAGCGAGCCTGCTCGCGAAAGCGGTCTGTCAGTCACCTTGATGTTGAATGTACAGACGCTATCGCGAGCAAGCTCGCTCCCACAAGGGGATAGGTGTTTCGTCAGTGAAACAAAAAACAGCCTTCAACAGCCTGTTTTTTATGCCTATGCTTTTTGGCTCCCCCCCGCCAAGAGGACACCCCCATGACTGACTGGCCTCTGCCTCAAACCTATCGCTTCAACGGCCACTCCGTTCGCTACGCCGTGCGCGGCGACGGCCCGCCGTTGGTGTTTGTGCATGGCACGCCGTTTTCTTCTTACGTGTGGCACCGCATCGCGCCGCATTTCATCGCCACGCATCGGGTGCATTACTTTGATCTGCTGGGCTACGGGCAATCAGAGAAAATCGACGGCGATGTATCCCTCGGCGTGCAGAACGACCTGCTGGCCCAGTTGCTCGACCACTGGGGCCTGGAGCAACCCGACGTGGTGGCCCACGATTTCGGTGGCGCTACCGCCCTGCGCGCGCATCTGTTGAATGGCAAAAACTACCGCAGCCTGACCCTGATCGACCCGGTGGCGCTGACGCCCTGGGGCTCGCCGTTCGTGCAGCATGTGCGCCAGCATGAAGCGGCGTTCAGCGGAATACCCGACTACATCCAGCGCGCCATTGTGCCGACCTATATTCGCGGGGCGATCAAGCGCGACATTCCCGAGCATGAACTGGCGCCCTACGTGCAGCCATGGCTGGGGGAACCGGGGCAAGCGGCGTTCTATCGGCAGATCGCGCAAATGGACGAGCGTTATACCCGCGAGGCCGAAGCGCTGTACCCGACAATCCGTTGCCCGGTGCAGATCCTGTGGGGCGAGGATGATCAGTGGATTCCCATCGAGCGCGGGCAGGCGCTGCACGGGATGATTCCGGGCTCGCGTTTCCATGCGATCCCCAATGCCGGACACCTGGTGCAGGAAGATGCGCCGGAAGCGATCGTCGCGGCGTTGCTGCGGTTTTTGCCCTCGGCCGCATGACGATTTCCCTGTGGGAGCGAGCCTGCTCGCGAAAGCGTCGGCACATCCAACATTGATGTGCCTGACACACCGCTTTCGCGAGCAGGCTCGCTCCCACAGGGGGAATGCATTCCCTCAGACACACCGCTTTCGCGAGCAAGCCCGCTCCCACATGGGTCTTGTGTTCCGCCATTTGCACCGCTTTCGCGCCCTGATCCCCCGCCTCGTCTATAAATAACCCCATCACCCACGCTTGGCACGACCACTGCAACCCTCCCCGCGTCTCTCATTCAGCAAGGAACGCCCCATGACGCAGAACGATCCGGGAAACGATTACCCCCTCAGCGAAGTCCCGATGCACGCCCGCAAAGGCCTCGCCTCCACCGCGATGGTGCTGCTCGGTTTCACCTTCTTCACCGCGACCATGTTTGCCGGCGGCAAGCTCGGGGTCGCGTTCAGTTTTGGCGAGATGATGGCGGTGATTGTCGTCGGCAATCTGCTGCTGGGGATCTACGCCGCAGGGCTCGGCTACATCGCCTTCAAGAGCGGCCTCAACTCAGTGTTGATGGGCCGTTTCTGTTTCGGTGAAGTGGGCAGCAAGCTCAGTGACTTGATCCTCGGGTTCACCCAGATCGGCTGGTACGCCTGGGGCACGGCCACGGCTGCCGTGGTGCTGGGCAAGTATTTCGAACTGGAACAAGGCACGGTGCTCGGGCTGATGGTGTTGTTCGGCCTGGTGTTTTGCGCGACGGCGTATGTCGGTTATCGCGGACTGGAGATCCTGTCGTACATCGCGGTGCCGGCAATGATGTTGCTGCTGATGCTGTCGATGTGGGTCGCCACGCTCAAGGTCGGAGGGCTCGACGGATTGCTCGCCGTGGTGCCGACCGGCACGCTGGATTGGTCGACGGCGATTACCCTGGTGTTCGGCACCTTCGTCAGCGGCGCCACCCAAGCGACCAACTGGACGCGCTTCTCCCGCTCGGCTCGGGTCGCGGTGCTGGCGAGCCTGATCGGCTTCTTCATCGGCAATGGCCTGATGGTGCTGATCGGCGCCTACGGGGCCATCGTCTATCAACAGCCGGACGTGGTCGAAGTCCTGCTGTTGCAAGGCTTCGCCATGGCCGCGATGGCGATGTTGCTGCTCAATATCTGGAGCACCCAGGACAACACCATCTACAACTTCGCCGTCGCCGGATGCAACCTGCTGCGCACCGGGCGGCGCAAAACCGTGACCCTGGCCGGCGCGGTGATCGGCACCTTGCTCGCGCTGCTGGGCATGTACGACATGCTGGTGCCTTACCTGATTTTGCTCGGCACGGTGATTCCGCCGATTGGCGGTGTGATCATGGCGGACTTTTTCTTCCGTTATCGCGGTCAATATCCTCGACTGGCCGATGCGCGGCTGCCGGCGTTCAACTGGCCCGGCCTGAGTGCTTATGCGGTCGGCACAGTCGCCGCATTCAGCTCGCCGTGGGTCGCGCCGCTGGTAGGCATCGCCGCTGCCGCGCTAACGTATGTGATATTGACCGGCGTGCTGGGTATCCGCACTGCCGATGCACCACTACAAGATCTATAAAAGGATTCGCCTGATGCACATCATCAACGCCCGCCTGCGCAACCAAGAAGGCCTGCATGAGTTGCACCTGGAAAACGGCCTGATCGGCAACATCGCCCGCCAGACCGAAGCCCCGACCCTGGGCCCCGACGACCTCGACGCCGGCGGCAACCTGGTGGTGCCGCCCTTCGTCGAGCCGCACATTCACCTCGACGCGACGCTGACGGCTGGCGAACCGCGCTGGAACATGAGCGGCACGCTGTTCGAAGGCATCGAATGCTGGGGCGAGCGCAAGGCGACCATCACCCTCGAAGACACCAAGGCCCGCGCGAAGAAAACCATCCAGGCCCTGGCCGCCCACGGCATCCAGCATGTGCGCACCCACGTCGATGTCACCGACCCGACCCTGACCGCGCTCAAGGCCATGCTCGAAGTGCGCGAAGAAAGCCGTCACCTGATCGACCTGCAAATCGTCGCGTTTCCCCAGGAAGGCATCGAGTCGTACCGCAACGGTCGCGAACTGATGGAAGAAGCCATTCGCATGGGCGCCGATGTGGTCGGCGGCATTCCACATTTCGAGTACACCCGGGATCAGGGAGTGAGTTCGGTGAAGTTCCTGATGGACCTGGCCGAGCGCACCGGTTGCCTGGTGGACGTGCACTGCGATGAAACCGACGACCCGCATTCACGCTTCCTCGAAGTACTGGCCGAAGAAGCCCGCAGCCGCGACATGGGTTCGCGGGTTACGGCCAGCCACACCACGGCGATGGGCTCTTACGACAACGCCTACTGCGCCAAATTGTTCCGCTTGCTCAGCCATTCCGGGATCAGTTTTGTCTCCTGCCCGACCGAAAGCATTCACCTGCAAGGACGCTTCGATAACTTCCCGAAACGCCGTGGCGTAACCCGGGTCAACGAGTTGCTCGAAGCGGGGATGAACGTGTGTTTCGGCCAGGATTCGATCGTCGATCCGTGGTATCCGCTGGGCAACGGCAACATCCTGCGGGTGCTCGAAGCGGGCCTGCACATTTGCCATATGCTCGGCTATCGCAACCTGCAAAGCGCGCTGGATCTGGTGACGGACAACAGCGCCAAGGCCATGGCGTTGGGGGACCGTTATGGACTGGAGCGCGGACGGCCGGCGAATTTGCTGATTCTGTCGGCGGACAGTGACTACGAGGTGATTCGCAGCCAGGGTCTGCCGTTGTATTCGATTCGCGGCGGGGAAGTGTTGATGAAACGGCAGATGCCGGTGGTGGAATGGGCGCAACCGGTTTGAGTTTTCGCTGACTGAGCCGGCCTCTTCGCGGGCAAGCCTCGCTCCTACAGATCAACACACCGCCCCTGTAGGAGCGAGGCTTGCCCGCGAAAGCGTCCTTGAATTCACTCCATCAACCGCGCCGTACCAAACAACCTCACCCGACTCAACCCCCCTTGCTCTTCTTCCAAAAGAATCGGCGCCGTCCCGCCCGGCATCACCACTTTCACTTCACCCGCCTTCACCCAACCCACCCGCCAAGCCGCACAAGCCACTGCACTGGCGCTGGTGCCTGACGATGCCGTCGGCCCTTCCCCACGCTCAAACACCCGCGCGACAATCCGCCCTTCAGACTCAAGCATCGCCCATTGCAGATTCACCCCCGCCGCACACGGCCGCCCTGCCCCGGTCGGCATGGCGTAGGCGATACGCGTCAGCCCTTCAGACAAACCCGGTTCACGCATCTGCTCGTTGCCCGGCAAGGCCTCGGCGTCGCTGACCAACGTTACGCAATGGGGATTGCCGACCCGCACAAACTGGCTGCGGCACCACGCCGGGTCGAGCGCCGACAACGGTTGCACATGGCTGACGTCGCGCCCCTTCAACATCACGCTTTCAACGCCCTGCGCACCCACCGCTTGCGCTCCGAACGAAGGCTTTCCAAGGTCCAGCCAAAAACCTTGCACGCCATCAACCTCGGCCGGTATCACGGAAGTTTTCACGGGTGAAACCGCGTCACTTTTGTCGTGATGAACCCGCAGCACACAAGGTACCTCGCTTGGCAGCAACCCTTGCTCACCGAGCGCCTGAGAGAAAATCGTCAAGCCATTGCCACTGCGCTCGGCCAGGGTGCCATCGGTATTGACGATCAACAGGTCAAAGGGTGGCGTAGCTTGAAACGGGCCGATCAGCAGCCCGTCGCAGCGATGCTCCTTGCTGCCGGGTGGTCGAGTGCCGGGAGACCAGCTGCAGAATGCCTCGATGGCAGATACCGCCCATTGCTCACGGGTTTGCGCGGCGCGGCAGGCCTGTTCGGGCACCTCGATGCCACGGTGACGCACAGCATCCGGCGACACGACCGCGTAGATATTGCCTCGGGCATCGTAGAACGGTGTCATGGATCGGTCCTGAAATCAGTGTGAAAAGTGCCTGTACTGTAGGCGTCAATTCCCGGCGATGAAATACCGCCCCGGCGTCACCCCAAACGTGCGCCGGAACATCGCGATAAACGCGCTGACATTTTCGTACCCCAGCTCCAGCGCAATGGTCGTCACCGCCACCCCTGCCGCCAACAACTCCAGCGCCCGCAACAATCGCGCGCGCTGGCGCCATTGACTGAAGGTGAGGCCGGTTTCGCTGACGAAGTGTCGAGCCAGAGTGCGGGCCGACACGCCGCCCCACTGCGCCCATTGCTCCAGCGAGCGGTTGTCGGCTAGGTCATCGGCCAGCGCTTGAGTGATCCGGCGCAACCGCTGATCGCGGGGCAGCGGCAAGCCAAAAGGCTCGCTGGGCAGTGCGGCGATTTCATCGAGAATCAGTTGGGCGACGCGTTGCTGTCGTGGGTCTCGTGCGCCGTTGCCCCAGGTCGCGGCGCGGTCCACGGCTTCCCGGAGCAGGCCCGAGGTGGCGATGATGCAAGGTTGCGCAGGCAAACCGATACAGGCAGACGCCGCCACGTAGACGCTCCAGCCATGGAACGGGCCATGGGAGCGCAAGCCGTGCAGGCAGTCCGGCGGAATCCACACCGCGTGGGTGGCCGGCACCACCCAATGATGATCCGCCGCCTGCACCGACAACAACCCGCGCCGCGCCCCCAGCAATTGACCGCGAGCATGCTGGTGCAAGGCGCTTTGGCGCTCGACGGGGCTGTTCAGTGTGACAGCGATCACCGGCGCCGCTGTGGAGGATTGCGCCAGCTCTGTGGATATCAGCGGTTTAGTCATTGTCAGTTTCACGTTATCGAATGGCCCGAATGAGGCAGTTTAGCCATGATCGACGCTCTAGGCTGAGCACTCATTCAACAGGAGTCACCGATATGCGTGCCGAAGACTTGCTTCCCGACCACCTCGACCAAGGCCAATTCAATGGCATCACCGTGCGCAAAGGCACGGTCGGGGCTTTTCTGATCAATGCGCGGGTGTTGGCCGACCCACACAGCAGCGCCGAACAACAACGGTCGGCCGAGCAGGACATTATCGAGGCGTTGCCGGCGCTGCGGGCGCTGGGTCTGTTCGAGATTCTGCAAGTGCGCGACGAACGTCTGCGCGAATTGTGCGAACGCCGCTGACACCCACGCTCGCGATTAGGGGGCGTGCTGTGCAAGGATGTCAGCCTGCCTCACCGCGAACCGCTGCGGACGCTGATCGAACCTGACCGGTAAGTCACTGTCCCTTGGGTACGCGACGTTTTTTGCCAAGGATCGATATGACCAACCTCAACACCTCCGCCACTTTTGTTCCCGGCCGCCTGGAACAGATGTCTACCCGCATCGCCTTTTTTATCGCCGGCCTTGGTATCGCTGCTTGGGCGCCGCTGGTGCCGTACGCCAAGGCGCGAGCCGGGCTGGATGAAGGGACCCTCGGTTTGCTGCTGTTGTGCCTGGGGGTCGGCTCGATTCTGGCGATGCCGATTGCGGGTCTCTTGGCGACGCGTTTTGGTTGTCGTCGCGTGGTGAGCGCCGGGGTGTTGTTGATCTGCGCGGCGCTGCCGTTGTTGGCGACGGTCTCGTCAATTCCAGCGTTGATCGCGACGCTGTTCATGTTTGGCGCGGGGCTGGGCACGGTGGATTCGACGGTGAACCTGCAAGCGGTGATCGTCGAACGGGCCAGCGGCAAGACCATGATGTCGGGCTTCCATGGCTTGTTCAGCCTGGGCGGGATCGTCGGCGCGGCGGGTGTCAGCGCCCTGCTCGGCCTGGGGGTTTCGCCGCTCGGCGCGATGCTGGTGGTCGTGGTAGTGCTGGTCGCTGCTTTGCTGAAAGCGGTGCCGCATCTGTTGCCTTACGGCAGTGAAAAGTCCGGGCCAGCGTTTGCCGTGCCCCATGGCATCGTGCTGTTTATCGGCATGATGTGCTTCATCGTCTTCCTCACCGAAGGCGCGGCGCTCGACTGGAGCGCGGTGTTCCTGGTGTCCGAGCGTGGGATCGACACAGCCTATGCGGGGATGGGTTATGCGGCGTTTGCACTGACCATGACCGCCGGGCGTTTGACCGGCGATGCCATTGTGCGGCGCCTGGGCGCGACGAAAGTGATGGTGTTTGGTGGGCTGACGGGCGCAGTCGGCCTGACGCTGGCGACCTTCGCACCTAGCTGGGAACTGGCGCTGGTGGGTTATGCGCTGGTCGGCGCAGGTTGCTCGAACATCGTGCCGGTGTTGTACACCGCCGTGGGCAAACAGACCGTCATGCCAGAAAGCATCGCCGTGCCGGCCATCACCACCCTCGGTTACGCAGGGATCCTCGCCGGGCCTGCACTGATCGGATTCGTCGCCCATGCCAGCAGCTTGAGTTTTGCATTCGGGTTGATGGCGGTGTTGCTGGTGGCCGTGGCCATTGGCGGGAAAGTGTTGAAAGTCTGAACAGCTTCGCGAGCAGGCTCGCTCCCACAGGGGATCTTCGTCTAACACTGCATGTGTGTACGATGCTCCCACAGGGGATCTCCGCTGAACACAGGATTTGTGTACGACTGAAGCCCAAATGTGGGAGCGGGCTTGCTCGCGAAAGCGGTGGGTCAGGCAACAGCTTTATCGACTGTGAAGCCCTCTTCGCGAGCAAGCCCGCTCCCACAGGGATCTGCAGTGAACACTGGATTTGTGTACGACGCAGGTCCCCTGTGGGAGCGAGCCTGCTCGCGAATGATGTCACCCCGGTCTATCAGAACCCGACGCTGGCCTGCACAAAGAATGTGCGCGGTGCGCCGACGTAGATGCCGGAGTTGTTGTCGCTGGAGCGGGTGAAGTATTGGTGGTCGAACACGTTTTTCACCCCGGCGCCGAGTTTCAGGTTCGACAGTTGTGAACCGAAGTCATATCCCCCGCGCACGTTCCAGGTCACGTAGCCCGGCATGTTGCCGTATTGCCCATCAGCGCTGCCTTCGGTGATGTAGTTGCCGGTGAAGCTGCCATCAGCGTTCACCCCGGTGCCCGGCGAGTGCTGCTTGGACTGGGCGAAACCGTCGATGTTGTAGGTCCAGCGATTGACGTCATAACGCAGGCCAACAGTCGCCACCTGACGGGAATAGAACGGCAGGTCACGGCCCTTGAAGCCCGGGATCTCACCCTCATACGTGGCGCGGGTGTAGGTGAAACCGGCGTTGGCGGTCAGGCCGTCGAGCCGTGGATCGAGCGCCGACATGTCGTAATGCACCGACGCTTCCAGGCCCTGGTGCTTGGTCGCGCCGAGGTTGGTCCAGCCCACGTCGTTGCTGATGTATTGCAGTTCGTCATCGAAGTCGATGTAGAACAGCGTCACTTCCCCGCCCCACACGTCATCGTTGTAGCGCGTGCCGACTTCATAGGTCTTGGCCTTTTCCGGGCTCAAACCGTTGGCGGTGCTGTCACCCGAACCGCCCTGACCAAGCTGAAAATATTGCAGGCTGCCGAACGAGGTTTCGTAGTTGGCAAACAGCTTCCAGGCGTCGGACAAGTGATACATCACGCTCAAGGCCGGCAACGGCTCGTTGCTTTCGATGCTGCGGTTTTTCTCTGGAACGCGTTTGCCAGCGGTGTCGAGAACGGCGCGGTCGTGCCAGTCAGTGCTGATGTGTTCGAAGCGAATCCCCGGTGTAATGGTCCAGTTTCCGACATCGATTTTGTTATCGAGGTACACCGAGTTCGCCTCGGTGCCACCGGTGCGATCCTGGAACACATGACCGTCTGACGTCGGAGTGATCACCGGTTGGTTGTTCACCAATGCCACGCGGCTCGACTGCTCGTGCATCGCTTCCTTTAGGTAGCGATAACCGACGCTGACTTCCTGGGTAGTCGGGCCGACATCGAACACGTGGGACACCCGCGGCTCGACGCCCAGGGTGTAATAGGAACGCGGATAAGAGCTGAGGGTTTTCTGGTCGCGGGCGGCGATGTTGCTGCCACGGAAACTGTCGGTGTAGTAGGTCAGCACTTCGGCCTGGGTGCGATCGTCAATCTGCCGCGCCCACTTGAAAGACACGTCTTTACGGCGGCCAGTGAAGTTGTCGTAGTCGCGCACGGACTGAAACGGACTGGCGTCGTACTGCTTCTGGGTCAGGCCGCCGGGCATGTCGGCGTTGGCGTCGTAATAGTGGAAATTCAGGCTGAAATCGTCAACGTCGGTGGGCGCCCAGTGAGTCTTGAGGATCACGTCGTCGATGTCGTTGCCGTTGTTGCTTTCGCGGTAACCGTTGCCGTTCACCCCGGTGTACAACAGCGCGACGCCCATGCCGTTATCCGCTGTGCCGCCAACAAACGCGGTGTCGATGTGTTTCCAGCCACCGTGCTGGGAGGTTTCCAGGGTGGTGCCGATTTCACCGGTGGCTTTTTCCGGGATGGCGCGGGTGACGAAGTTGATCACCCCGCCGACGTTCTGCGGCCCATAACGCACGGAGCCGGCGCCGCGTACCACGTCGATGCTGTCGAGGTTGCCAGAGGAAATCGGCGCCATCGACAGTTGCGGCTGGCCATATGGGGCGAATGCGGCCGGTACACCGTCGATCAACACCGTGGAGCGCGGCGACAGGCGCGAGGTCAGGCCACGTACGCCAACGTTCAGGGCAATGTCGCTGCCGCCGGTGCCGTTGGCATCCTGCACTTGCACGCCGGGGACACGACGCAACACGTCGCCGACGTTCATCGCGCCCTGCTCGATCATCGCTTCGCGGCGGATCACCGTGCGCGCGCCAGGGTGGTTCTGCACCACGGCGGCATCGGCGTCACCGAGCCAGTCGCCGACTACCTTGATGTCGGTCACGCCCAGTTCCAGCGGGCCGTTGGACGCAGCGGTCGGTGCCGGTGTCAGGGTCACCGAGCCTTCATCGATCTGATATTCCAGGCCACTGCCTTGCAGCAATTGGCGCAATGCCTGCTCCGGAGACAGGTTGCCGTCCACCGCCGGGGCCTGTTTGCCGGCGACCAGTTCCGGACTGAAAAAAACCTGCAACGAGGTTTGCTGACCGAGCTGGCTCAAAGCCTGGCCCAGCGGCTGCGCCTGGATGTGAATGGCATCGGCGGCGAACGCCTGAGGCAGCGCTGCGCTGACAGCCAATGCCAGCGCGAGCGGCAGCCAAGGTGATTTGTTGTTTTTAGCGGTGGTTTTTTTCACGTCGAACGTTGTCCTGTGGATCGCAAGAATACGCGGCTGTTAATGCAAACCAGTTGCAGTTGGACAAGAAGACGAAGAACTCGAAAAAAACCTGAATCTATCGCGCAATTATTTCCTGGCTGCCATCAGGAAGCGTGCGCACGGCCACCGGCAAGATGCTCGGCAAGGCCTTGAGCAGCGCGTCGGTGTTGTCGGATTTGAACACGCTGGTCAGGCGCAGATTGCCCACTTTGTCATTGCCGACCGTGAGCGGCTTCTCGCGATAGCGCGACACTTCGGCGGCGACTTCGGCGAGGCTGGCGTTGTTGAACACCAGTTTGCCGCTGCGCCACGCGGTCAGTTCCTGCGGGTTGACTGCGTAGGCGGCGGCCACTTTGCCTTGGGCATCGATCTGCGTACCGAGGCCAGCGGTGAGGTTGATGAAATCGGTGCCGTAGCCCTGAACCTTGACCGTGCCCTGCTCCACCGCGACCCTGGTTTGGGCCGGGTCCCGACGCACATCGAAGCGAGTGCCAGTGACCGTGACCTGACCGTTGCCGGTCTCGACCACGAATGGCCGGCTGGTGTCGTGCTCGACGCTGAACATCGCCTCGCCTTCCGTCAGCTCGATGCCGCGACGATTCTTTTCAAAGCGCACCTGCACACGGCTGCGACTGTTGAGGTCAATCACCGAACCGTCCGGCAACGCCACGTGTTGGCGCTCGCCCAGGGCCGTGGAAAATTCCGCGGTGTAGGTCGACGGGTGATTCAAACCGCTGAACAAGCCAAGGCCCAGCGCCACCGCCAACACACTGGCAGCCACGGCATAACGCACCAGCGGACGTCGCTTGCGGCGCTCCACCGGGGCTTCGCACAAGGCTTGCAGACGCTTGGCGGGCAGCAGATCCGCCGCCGTCCACAAGCCCTGAAGCAATTGAAATTCATCGCGGTGCTGCGGATGTTCGTGCAGCCAGACTTCGAAACGCCGATGTTCTTCGACGTCCACGGCCGGTTCCTGCAAACGCACAAACCACCGTGCCGCCTCGTCGCGAACCGCTGTTTGCCCGCACGCGCAATCACGAGTATCCATCATGGAAATTCCTGTTTGGCCGGGGATGAAAAGGCGCGGCCGATCATGGCTGCATTCCGTCGAGACGATCACGCAAGTGCCGCAGGGTGCGGATCATATACTTTTCCACCATGTTCTTGGACAGCCCCAACCGCTCGGCGATTTCTGCCTGGGTCAGGCCTTCGATCTTCTGCCAGACAAACACCTTGCGGCAGTTGATCGGCAACTCGGTGAGCGCCCGTTCAATGGAGTCGGCCAACTGGATCGCATGCATGAAATGCTCCGGGTCGCCGGACGACGACACACTGTGATCAATCGCCTCGGACTCCATGGCGCCCCGCCGATCCTCACGCCGATAGCCATCCACCGCAATGTTGCGCGCGGTCTGGTGCAAATACGCCCGAGGCTGCTCCACCGCCGCCGAATCCGACTCAAGCACCCGCACGAAGGTGTCATGGGCCAAGTCCTCGGCCTGCTGACGATTTCTCAGGCGACGGGTCCAGGTGCCGATCAACTCTTCGTAATGCTCGAAAAAGCCGTGGGTGCGGGGCAGCTTGGGGGTCATTGCGGTGTGCTGTGGGGAGGAGGCGTGAATAGTAATGCTTCCTATTAAGCCCGGCAAATCATTCCTCAGTAGCCTGATGAACGTAGGTTTTCAAAGAGGATTTCAGCGCCCGCCCCTCATCTGAGATCATCATTTTTTCGAAATCACACCACTCATGTATTGATGTAGATCGCGCAGGTCATCAACGCTCCAAGCGTGCGGCGGTATCTTTACCCCATTCTCTCGCAATGTTTTTGGAATCAGGTTTCCATTTGGGCGGAGTATTACCGATGACACAATTACGCCCGGATAATCAGTTAGCCGTTTCTTGAAAGCAGGGGTTGTAAGATCAGGTGTTGGTGGATTGCTTTTATTAGCCAACGGCCCGGTTCCTTTGATGTCGGCTCCGTGGCACACGGAACATCTCTGCAAATAGAGATTTTTCCCATTGAGGGTGTCAGCAAAGGACAGTGATGTTTGAGCTAATAATAAAAATCCTGGTAAAGCTATGAACGCTATTTTCATTTCCATATGACCTTGTTGGATAGATTAAATCTGAATCAAGGGTGAATCTCGCAAGTGCCACTGCAACACCCGATTCTGTCGATTTTGCGCCACGGTCCGCGAGTTACTCAATGTGCCATTATGGGTTTTAGTCGACTTTATTGAAGAGGCGACACTCTGTTCCTCATCGCGGCGCACCGTTCCCCCACCCTTGATCATTCCCCCACTCAACTCGTCGCAATCCATCAATCCCCACCCTGCCCCGCGCCCTAGATTAACTCCCAGAACAAGCAGCCGTGCCGTGCGGCCAGTCCCTGTGGAGATCACCCCATGCAAAATTTCCAGACCCGCAAACAGCAAAGTCCCGTCGAGGGTTGGGATCATCAGGACCCGGAAGAAGCCTTCACCCTGCCCTCGCGCTACTTTTTCGACGAGACGTTGTTCAAGGCTGAGCGCGACAATATTTTCATGCACGCCTGGCACGTGGCCGGGCATGTCAGTGAGTTCGCCGAGCCGGGTCAGTATGTGGTGACGGATATGTTTGATCAGAGTGTGGTGGTGGCGAGAAATCGGCAGGGCCAGATTCACGGGTTCCACAACGTTTGCCAGCATCGCGGCAATCGGTTGCTGGAAGAACGGCGCGGCACAACGGGCGGCGTGGTGCGTTGTGCTTATCACTCGTGGTGCTACGAAATGGACGGCACCCTGCGCGGTGCGCCGCGTTGCGAGAAGATGAAGAACTTCGAGTTGCAGCAGTTCAATATTCCGCAGGTGCGCACCGAAGAGTTGGGCGGGTTTATCTACTTCAATCTCGACCCGGCGGCACCGTCGTTGCGTGATCTGTTTCCCGGTGCCGATGAGGAGATGCGTCGGGTATTTCCGAATCTGGCGAACATGCGCCTGATCGAGGAACAGGACGTGATCGTGCCGGCCAACTGGAAGGTGATCATGGACAACTCCATCGAGGGTTATCACTTCAAGTTGTCCGGGCCGTGCCATATCGACCTGGCCAAGTTGATCGACTTCAAGGGCTACCAGTTGACCAAACGCGACAACTGGTGGACCTACATCGCCCCGGCCAACCTCTCAGTGACCGAAGCTTATGGTGTGCCGTTGAAGCCCGAAGTGAACCCGGATGAATGCTTCTTCAATATCGGCATGTGGCCGAACAACACGTTCTACACCTTCCCGTTTTCGGAGTTCCTGGGCTCTTTCATCATGATCCCGCTGGACGCCGAGCGCTCGCTGCTGCGCTTCGGTTACTACTCCAACAATGGCGAAACGGCGGCAGTCAGTGCGTCGTGCATGAAGTGGATGAATGAGGACCTGGGGCCGGAAGATATCGCGCTGAACATCTCGGTGCAGAAAGGCCTGCATTCGCTGGGTTACGACCAGGGTCGCTACATGATCGATGCCCAGCGCAGTAATGAAAGTGAGCATTTGGTGCATCACTTTCACAAGCTGGTGTTTAGCGGGATTCATGGGCAATCAGCAGTCTGAACCAAACACAGTCCATGTGGGAGCGGGCTTGCTCGCGAAAGCGGTGTGTCAGTCAGCATCAATGTCGAATGATCAAATGCATTCGCGAGCAAGCCCGCTCCCACAGGGTTTAGTGTCGAGAATTTTCGTTAATGGAGCACAACAAACCATGGCCAATCATGAGTTTGATTACCTGATTGTGGGCGCAGGCTCGGCGGGTTGCGTGTTGGCCAATCGCTTGAGCGAAGATCCCAACATGCGGATTCTGGTGCTGGAAGCCGGGCCGGCGGACAAGAGCTGGACCATCGACATGCCCTCCGCCGTCGGCATCGTGGTCGGCGGCACGCGCTACAACTGGAGCTACAACTCCGAGCCGGAACCGTATCTGGACGGTCGCCGGATCGGCACACCGCGCGGCAGGACCCTGGGCGGTTCGTCGTCAATCAACGGCATGGTCTACATCCGTGGCCATGCGCGGGATTACGACGGTTGGGCCGAGCAAGGTTGCGACGGCTGGAGCTATCAGGAGGTGCTGCCGTACTTCAAACGCGCGCAAACCCATGCCGACGGCGCCGACGATTACCGTGGCGCGAGCGGGCATTTGCACGTCACCCCTGGCAATACGCAAACGCCGTTGTGCGCGGCGTTTCTGGCGGCGGGTGCCGAGGCGGGATATGGCTTGAGCGACGACCTGAATGGTTATCGTCAGGAAGCATTCGGGCCGGTGGATCGCACCACTCGCAATGGGCGGCGCTGGAGCACTTCGCGGGGGTATTTGAGCGAAGCGCTGGCGCGGGGCAATGTTCAGGTATCCACCGATGCCTTGGCGTTGCGCATTCTGTTCGATGGCCAACGCGCCATCGGCATCGAGTACGAGCAGAACGGCGAGATCCATCAAGCGCTCGCCCGCCGCGAGGTGTTGCTCACCGCCGGAGCGATCAATTCGCCGCAGCTGCTGTTGCTGTCGGGTATTGGCCCGGCGGCGGAATTGCGCGAACTCGGCATTCGCGTGGTCCACGACCTGCCCGGCGTCGGCAAACGGCTCAACGATCACCCGGACACGGTCGTGCAATACCTGTGCAAAAAACCGGTGTCGTTGTATCCGTGGACCACCGCGCCGGGCAAGTGGTGGATCGGTGCTCGCTGGTTCGCCACCCACGATGGACTCGCGGCGAGCAATCATTTTGAGGCCGGCGCGTTTATCCGCTCGCGCGCCGGGGTCGAACATCCTGACCTGCAACTGACCTTCATGCCGCTGGCGGTGCAACCGGGCAGTGTCGATCTGGTGCCGGGCCACGCGTTCCAGATCCACATCGACCTGATGCGCCCCACCAGCCTGGGCAGCGTCACCCTCAACAGCGCCGACCCTCGACAACCGCCGCGCATCCTGTTCAATTATCTGAAAACCGAGCAGGATCGAGCCGACATGCGCGCCGGTGCTCGGCTGGTGCGCGAGATCATCGAGCAACCGGCCATGGCCGCGTTTAAAGGAGAAGAGTTGGTGCCCGGCCCCCACGCCCAGAGCGACGAAGCGCTGGACGCCTGGGCCAGGCAGGTCACGGAAACCGGCTACCATGCCAGCGGCACGTGCAAGATGGGCCCGGTGGGCGATCCGCAAGCGGTGGTCGATCCGCAATTGCGCGTACACGGCCTCGAAGGATTGCGAGTGGTAGATGCCTCGATCATGCCGGTGATCGTCAGCGGCAACACCAACGCGCCGACGGTGATGATCGCGGAAAAGGCCAGCGACCTGATCCGTGGCCGGCCAGCGCTGGCGACGGTTGATGTACCGGTCTGGATTCATCCGCAGTGGCAGACTCGACAACGATAGAGATCGCTCATGAATGATCAGTCGTCCAATAGCACTGAAAGCCGCTTCACCTGGCGGCGCGGCGATGTTGCGCCGTTGCGGGTCGCGGTGTTGTTGCTGCCGTCGTTTTCCAACTTCGGCCTGGCGGCGGTGCTGGAGCCGTTGGCGATTGCCAATTGGCTGACCCAGCGTCAGATATTCGAATGGTCGCTGTTGTCCCTGGACGGCGAGCCGGTGCAGGCCAGCAATGGCCTGATCAGCGTGGCCAACGACGGTCTGCGCGCCGATCAGGGTTTTGATGTGTGCCTGGTGATCGCCAGTTTCGATGTGCACAAACACAGTCGCAACCTGGCGCTCAAGAGTTGGCTGCGCAAACAGGCATTGTTCGGCGCGGTGCTGATGGGCGTGGAAACCGGCACCGAATTGCTCGCCGCTGCGGGAGTGCTGGACGGCTATGAGGCGGCGGTGCACTGGGACAATCTGCAAGGGTTTCAGGAAAGTTATCCGCGGGTCCACGCCAAGCCGCAGCTCTACACCCTGGAACGCCAGCGCATGACGTGCGCCGGCGCCACCACGACTCTGGACATGCTGCTTGGCTGGATCGGCCAAAGCGTCGACAGTGACCTGTCCCGGGAAATTGCCATGCATTTGTTGATGGGGCATGTGCGCGCGCCGGCCGACAATCAACTCGACGGCGGCCTGACCAACACCGGGATGTACGGCAGCAAGATTCGCCGGGCCGTGCAGTTGATGGAAAAAGCCTTGGAGGAACCGCTGGATTGCGAGGCGATAGCCAGTCAGGTCGGGCTGTCGCGGCGGCAGCTGGAGCGGCAGTTCAAGCATCAAACCGGCCTGTCGCCGCTCAAGTACTACATCACGTTGCGCCTGGCCAAGGCCCACAGTTTGCTGCAACAAACACGACTGAGCGTGGCCCAGGTAGCGGCGTGCTCAGGCTTCGGTTCGCTGGAGCATTTCTCCCGCACCTACCGCGCCCGCTTCGGCTGCCCGCCCAGCGAAGACCGCAGCCAGCTCTTCACCGCCCCGGTGATGCGCCAGCCCTTGAGCAAGGTACGGCGCCCCGCCGAGGCGGACTGATTTGCACCCGATACCCCCACTGTCGTAGCAGCTCGTTCGGTTTTGTAGCAGCTGCCGAGCCTGCGAGGCTGCGTTCGGCTGCGAAGCAGTCGTGAAAACAGGCGATGCGGTGTTTCAGTAAAACCGTGTGCCCTGGTTTTACGACTGCTTCGCAGCCGAACGCAGCCTCGTACCTCGGCAGCTGCTACAAGCCGAACGTAAGCATCGGCAGCTGCTACAAATCGAGCGCAGGCCTCGGCAGTTGCTACAAAACGAATGCAGGCGTCGGCAGCTGCTACAGATCGTGTTACGGCCTGATTAACCGATAGTCAGGCTCTTCCTCATCCAGAATTTCCATCAATGCGTTGAAATGCTTGTCGGCAAAGCCTGGATAGTCCAGCCATTGCCCGCAGGTCTTGCGCGCGATTTCGTCGCTGGCGATGCGCAATTCGCGGCCGGTAGAGAGCGCGGTGATATAGATCTCACAAGCACGTTCGAAGTAGTACAAATCATCGAACGCCTGGGCGATGCTCGGCGCCGCTACCAGCAAGCCATGGTTGCCCATCAACATGATCGGTTTGTCGCCGAGCAAGTGACTGACCCGCTCCGCCTCCTCGCCCAAACCCATGCCGTCGAAACCTTCGTCTATCGCTACACGCTCGAAAAAACGCATCGAGTTTTGCTCGATTGGTGGCAGCCGCGAATCCGTCAGGCACGCCAGCGCCGTCGCGTATTTGGAGTGGGTGTGCAGGATGCAACGGGCGTGGGGCTGGTTGCGATGGATCGCACTGTGCAAGGCCCACGCAGTGATGTCCGGCGCGTCCGGTCGGTCGAGGCTGGCCGGGTCGTCGGCGTTGAGCAGCAGCAAGTCACAGGCCTTGATCCGCGAGAAATGCTTGCCGTACGGGTTGATCAAAAACTCCCGACCGTCCCCCGACACCGCGACGCTGAAGTGATTGGCGATGGACTCGTGCAGGTTCAGCCGCGCCGCCCAGCGAAAGGCGCAGGCCAGGCGGATTCTCAGTTGCTCGACAGGTGGATTCATCGTGTGCCCTCGGCGTGGTGGATCGGCTTTCCGGCAGTGTAGAGAGACGCCGCGCCGACACTTGATGGGAAACGACATCGGCTGCCGTTATTTCGCGGCGTAGCCACCGTGGGAAAACGGCATGGTTATGCCGTGTTTGATCAAGAGCACCGCTTCCGGCACCTACATAGTGAGCGTCACGACCCACTTGGCTGGAGACATCGATGGTGCAGATTCCGTTGTTCATTGCAGGTGTTTGGCAGGCGCCGCAGCAGGCGCGATATCGCGATGTGATCAACCCCGCTAACGAGGACGTGCTGGCGCAGGTGGCCGTGGCCGGAGCGATCGATGCGGGGTTGGCAATCAGCGCTGCACGCCAGGCTTTTGATGAAGGACCGTGGCCGACGATGCCGGTCACCGAACGTGCGCAACTGATGCAGCGGATCGCCGGGCTGATCGAAAAGGATGCCGAGCATCTGGCGCGTCTGGAGACTTTGAACGCCGGCAAAACTTTGGGTGAAAGCCTCGGCGACATCGGCAATGTGGTCGCCACGTTTCGCTTCTACGCCGCCCTGCTGGAAACCGAAAGCGCCAGCGTCAACAGCCACGCACCGGCGCATGTCATCAGTTTCAACCAGCGTGAACCGGTGGGTGTTTGCGCGTTGATCGCGCCGTGGAATTATCCGCTGTTGCAAGCGGTGTGGAAGATCGCCCCGGCCCTCGCCGCCGGCAACACCGTGGTGTTCAAACCCAGCAGCCTGACGCCGATGACCGCTCACCGCTTGACCGAGTTGCTCGCTGAAGCAGGGTTGCCCAGCGGCGTGTTCAACCTGCTCTGCGGTCCTGGCGATGTCGGTGAATTGCTCGCCGCCAGCGATGACGTGGACCTGGTGTCGCTGACTGGTGGCGCCGGGGCCGGCGGCAAGGTGATGCGTGCTGCCAGTGGCAACTTCAAGCGTGTGGCGCTGGAGTTGGGCGGCAAAAATCCGAACATCGTGTTCGCCGATGCGGACTTCGAAGTGGCACTGGATCAGGCGCTGAACGCGGTGTTTTTCAACGCCGGGCAGATCTGTTCCGCCGGGTCGCGCTTGCTGGTGGAGGACGGGATTCATGATCGATTTGTCGAGGCGTTGCAGCAGCGGATTTTGAAGATTCGCCTCGGTGACGGCCTCGATCCGTTGACGCAAATGGGCCCGCTGATTTCCGCCAATCAGCGCGATCTGATCCTGACGATGATTGCCGGCGCGGTCGAACAAGGCGCGACGTTGTTGGCGGGCGGCACAGTTCCCGAGCAGTTCGACAGCGGGTTCTGGCTGCGCCCGACCTTGCTCGGCAACGTGCACGCTGGCATGCGCATCGCCCGAGAGGAAATCTTCGGCCCGGTGATTACCGTCGAGCGTTTCAGCGGTGAAGCCCAGGCATTGCGACTGGCCAACGACACGCCCTATGGCCTGGCCGCTGGCGTCTGGACCAAAGACTTGGGCAAAGCCTATCGCATGGCCAAGCGGCTGCGGGTCGGCACCTTGTGGATCAACGACTACAACGCCGCGTTTCCCCAGGCGCCGTGGGGTGGCTTCAAGTCCAGCGGTATCGGGCGTGAACTGTCCCGCGCCGGGCTCGATGAGTTTACTGAGCTCAAGCACATCTACCTCAACACCGAGCCGGCACCGTTGAACTGGTTTGGGGTTGATCAGCCGGGTTGAGATCGCAAGGCCAGTCAGCTAAGGATTGAACACTGCAGCACCTGTGGGAGCGAGCCTGCTCGGGATAGCGGCGTGTCAGGCAACATTTTTGTCGGCCGAATGACCGCTTTCGCGAGCAGGCTCGCTCCCACAGGGTCTGTGCCAGGGCAAGTCCCTTCACCACAGGCAGGTTTCGCATCACCCAAAACAACAAGACCACCACACCCCATACCGCTGCCGACGTTTACCTTTGAGGAGTTGACCCAATGAAAGCCTTGCTCTTGCTTGCAACCCTTACCCTGCCACTCCTGGCACAGGCAGCGGAACCCGAGTCCTGCGCCACGGTGCGGTTTTCCGATGTCGGCTGGACCGACATCACCGTCACCACCGCCATCACCAGCGAAGTGCTCGAATCCCTCGGCTACACCACCAAAACCACCCTGCTGTCGATCCCCGTGACCTACCGCGCCCTGGCCTCGGGCAAGGACCTGGACGTGTTCCTGGGCAACTGGATGCCCACCACCGAAAACGACATCAAACCGTTCCGCGACGCCGGCACCGTCGAAACCGTGCGCGCCAACCTGCACGGCGCCAAATACACCCTGGCCGTGCCGGATTATGTGTACGACGCCGGGCTGCACGACTTTGCCGACATCGCCAAATTCAAGGACAAACTCAACGGCCAGATCTACGGCATCGAACCGGGCAACGACGGCAATCGACTGATCCAGACAATGATCGACAAAGACGCCTTCGGCCTGAAGAGTTTCAAAGTCGTCGAATCCAGCGAAGCCGCCATGCTCTCGCAACTCAAACGCGCCACCCGCAAGAATGAATGGATGGTGTTCCTCGGCTGGGAACCGCACCCGATGAACACCCGCAACAAGATGAAGTACCTCAGCGGCGGCGATGAATATTTCGGCCCGAATTTCGGCCAGGCGACGGTGTACACCAATGTGCGCAAGGACTACCTGAAGGAGTGCAGCAATGTCGGCCAATTACTGCAAAACATGGAGTTCAGCCTGGCGATGGAGAACCAGTTGATGGATGCGGTGTTGAACCAGAATCAAAAGCCGAGGGCGGCGGCAAAGGCGTGGTTGAAGGCAAATCCGAAGGTGCTTGAGACTTGGTTGGTCGGGGTTACCAGTCGGGATGGGCAGGATGGTTTGAAAGCAGCCGGTGCAAGGCTGGCCGCTCAATAACGCCGAACACAAAATCCCTGTGGTAGCGAGCCTGCTCGCGAAGGCGGTGTGTCAGCGACATTTCTATCCACTGAATGACCGCTTTCGCGAGCAGGCTCGCTCCCACAGGGTTCGCTTCTGATGGAATTTTCCGGGACTTACATTGCTTAAACAGACCACCTGACGACCGGCAGTAAAAATCAATTGCCACCAAATATTACATGCATCATATTACGGTCGTAATAACGACTCGCTCTTCACAGGTATTTCCCCATGACCAGCATGCCCACCGTTGAACCCGACCTGGCTGTCCCGGTGACCACCACCAAGCCGCCCGTGCTCAAACGTCTGCTTCTGCTGACCGTGGCAATCGCGGCCCTGATCGGCCTCGGGTTGTATGGCGCCCATTGGTGGACGGCCGGGCGATTCCTTGAAGAAACCGACGATGCCTACATTGGCGGCGACGTCACGGTGATCGGCCCGAAAGTAGCGGGTTATATCGAAGAAGTGCTGGTCACCGACAACCAGAAAGTGAAGGCCGGCGACGTGTTGGTCCGCCTGGATTCGCGTGACTACCGCGCCAACCTGGCCAAGGCTGAAGGCGCGGTCGCCGCCGAAGAAGCCCTGCTCGCCAACCTCAATGCCACCGAACAATTGCAACATGCGGTGATCGGCCAGGCCCGCGCCGGGATCGATGCGGCGGGCGCCGAAACCGCCCGTTCGCGGGATGACGATGCGCGCTACAAAAAACTGGTCGGCAGCAACGCGGTCTCGGTGGAAAGTGCGCAGCGCGCCAACGCCACCTTCAAGACCGCCCAGGCGATCAGCGCCCGAGCCCAGGCAGAATTGCTCGCTTCCCAGCGTCAGTTGGACGTGATCGAAACCCAGAAACAACAGGCCCGCGCCGCGTTGATGCAAGCCAAGGCTGAACGGGATCTGGCGCAACTGAACGTCGGCTACACCGAACTCAAGGCGCCGGTGGACGGCGTGGTCGGCAATCGTCGCGCGCGGGTTGGCGCCTATGCCCAGGCCGGTTCGCAACTGTTGTCGGTGGTGCCATCGAGCGGTCTGTGGGTCGATGCCAACTTCAAGGAAGACCAACTGGCGCGGATGACCTCCGGCCAGCGCGTGATCATCCGTGCCGACGTGCTCTCGGGCCAGGTTTTCCACGGTCATCTCGACAGCCTCGCCCCCGCCAGTGGCGCGCAGTTCAGCGTGTTGCCGCCGGAAAACGCCACCGGCAACTTCACCAAAATCGTCCAGCGCGTGCCGGTGCGCATCGTGCTTGATCCAGCCGATGGCGTGCTCGGGCATCTGCGTCCGGGGCTGTCGGTGACCGCTGAAGTCGACACCCGCGACGAGGATAAAACTCCTGCCGTGGCCAGCGCACCATGAGCACCGTCGCCGCCCCCGCGCAACCGTTCAATGCCGCCACGATGGCGACGGCGACCAAAGTTTTCGCCTTCGCCAGCATGTGCATCGGCATGTTCATTGCGCTGCTGGATATCCAGATTGTCTCCGCTTCGTTGCGCGACATCGGTGGCGGGCTCTCCGCCGGCACCGACGAAACCGCGTGGGTGCAGACCAGTTACCTGATCGCTGAAATCATCGTAATTCCGTTGTCCGGCTGGTTATCCCGAGTGTTCTCGACCCGTTGGTTGTTCTGCGCCTCGGCGGTCGGTTTCACCCTGGCCAGCCTGCTCTGCGGCGTGGCCTGGAACATCCAGAGCATGATCGCTTTTCGCGCCCTGCAAGGGTTTCTCGGCGGCTCGATGATCCCGCTGGTGTTCACCACCGCGTTCTTTTTCTTCACCGGCAAACAACGGGTGATCGCCGCCGCGACTATCGGTGCGGTGGCTTCATTGGCGCCGACACTGGGCCCGGTGATCGGTGGTTTTATCACTGACGTGTCGTCCTGGCACTGGCTGTTCTACATCAACCTGGTGCCGGGGATTTTTGTCGCCGTGGCAGTGCCAATGCTGGTGAAGATCGACCAGCCGGAACTCTCGCTGCTCAAGGGCGCCGACTACCTCAGCATGGTGTTTATGGCGCTGTTTCTCGGCTGCCTGGAATACACCCTCGAAGAAGGCCCGCGCTGGAACTGGTTCAGCGACAGCACAATCCTGACCACCGCGTGGATCAGCGGCCTCGCCGGGCTGGCCTTCATCGGACGAACCCTGTACGTGGCCAATCCGATCGTCGATTTGCGCGCCTTGAAGGACCGCAACTTCGCCCTCGGTTGCTTCTTTTCATTCGTCACCGGGATCGGCCTGTTCGCCACGATATACCTGACGCCGCTGTTTCTCGGCCGGGTGCGTGGCTACAGCGCGCTGGACATTGGCCTGGCGGTTTTTTCCACCGGGGTGTTCCAGATCATGGCGATTCCGCTGTACGCCTTTCTGGCCAACCGCGTCGATCTGCGCTGGATCATGATGACCGGCCTCGGCTTGTTCGCGTTATCGATGTGGGATTTCAGCCCGATTACCCATGACTGGGGCGCGCGGGAATTGATGCTGCCGCAAGCGTTGCGCGGGATTGCCCAGCAACTGGCGGTGCCGCCAGCAGTGACCCTGACCTTGGGTGGCCTGGCGCCGTCGCGTCTCAAACATGCGTCGGGGTTATTCAACCTGATGCGCAACCTCGGCGGTGCGATTGGCATTGCGGCGTGCGCCACCATCCTCAACGACCGCACCAACCTGCACTTCACTCGGTTGGCGGAGCACTTGAACAGCACCAACGAAGCGCTCAACCAGTGGCTGTCCCAGGTCGGCAACAACTTCGCCGCCCTCGGCCAAAGCGGTGACGCGGGGGTCACCGCCAGCCTGCGTCAGCTGTGGTTGCTGACGTACCGCGAAGCCCAGACACAAACCTATGGCGACGCGTTTTTGATGATCATGGTCTGCTTCATCATCGCCACGGCGATGGTGCCCTTGATGCGCAAGGTGCAACCACCGGCCGCGCCGTCAGCAGATGCTCACTGATCAGGTTCGCAACATCATTTGAGCCACGTCATTCACACGTGCTTTAAAAGCATTGAAGCTGGCCATATTGATTTGCAAAGGGTCTATCTGGCCATCAGCAATGGCGTCATTCAAGTCGACCGTCGTTGAGGCGCCGCCACGAGCACGAGACAACTGGGCTTTCAATGAGTTAGGGGAGTCATCATTTCCAGACTCCTGTTCGAGCGAACCACAATACTGGTAGGGATCCGCTTTAGAGGCGCATAACAACCAGGCTTCGGATTTGGGCTGAGGAAGAATGGGGATCCCAAACTGGGAGTCCCCATCTTGGAAACCATTGATCATAGAGTCCCATTTCGCCGCCCACTCTCCCCGTCCTGAGGATTGCGTGCCATCGGCATCGCGAAACAATACCGGTATTACGTCGCGATCCAATTCGTTCTGTAACTGTGTTGCCTTCAGCGCCAGGCGGCGGGCGTTTTCATAGTAATACCCTGTTTCTTTGGCTTTGCGCTTTCCTGGCGCTGAAAGCTGCCTGCCACGATGTTTAGGCTCTTCACCAAGAAGTTCAGATTTGTGAACAAATGTCACTGCATGTACATCCAGCAATGAATACTGAAAATGCGCCTCAAAAAGTTTATCCAAAAACAAATATATTGGGCCATGTTTGAAAAGGTGCCCTTCCTCTCCGTGGCCCAGACAGCCAATATCCGATGGTCCTTCACCGCTAACAAGAAGCAACATACTTTCACTCTCCCGACAGGCGCGCTATTTCCTGAGGAAGACGAACAAGATCAGTATCGACAAATACCTCTCCCGGCCCCATGACTGTAAGCTTTTCGGCGATCGACGGGATGGAAAAGAAATGCGTCGCTCGGGTCTCACCTTTTTCTGTTTTATAGATGAGTTGCACACCAGAAACAGCGACATCATCATTGAGATAATTAAGGATCATCGGGCTGTGGGTGGTAACCATTACTTGACGTTGAACATCAACCAAATAGTCCAGCAAAAACTCGATCAATTCAGGATTGATTCCATTTTCCACTTCATCGAACAGAATGAATCCATGCGCCGATAATGTTTCCGCGAGAATTGCCATCATCCGAAGCATGCCATCATTGATATGTTTGGCCTGCGTACTGATTACCCCCGTGCTGTAGGCCTCTTGTATGCTCAGAGACTTCCACCCGGACTGCAGAGTCTTAACGTCGACAGACTGTAATCTAGGATAATTTTTCTTCAGCATTTTATAGAGCGCATCAAGTTGTTCGGGCGCCATTTGATGCAAAAAGGCCGAAAGCTTTTCTCCGGCAAAGCCCAGTGACCCCTCACTTCCTCGCGCTTGCTTGCGTAGATATTGGGGGGACAGCGCGTCTAATGAAGTAATGCCGGAAAGGAAACGCTTGAAGGCAACAAAACCTTCCGGAAGCAGATTTTCCTTAAGTGCTGAAAGAAATGAACCTTGGTATTCAAAACTAATGATCCCCGCGTTAGCGGTGTGCATCCCCCCATCGCGATTAAAATCAAAAATCTTAAATCGTCCATCTTCGACTTGTACAACGCTCTCTCCAATCTCCCAGCTTTCTTCAGTACAACGTAACGATGTTCGATTGAAGCTTGCCTTCCAAACGGCACGCTCTCCCGACACTTCGCAAACCACAGAAAAATTTATATTGCTGGCTTTACTGAGTTTCGACTTTAGATCAACAGGCTTCCAATCCCGGCTCTTTAGCCAGCCTGAAATATCACCTTTAATCTGTTGTGACAGAAAATCCAGCGCCTGCAAAATTGTAGACTTGCCAGCACCGTTCAAACCTATCAAACACGTAAATTTTGCCAGCGTCATTTCAAATCCAACTAACGATTTGAAATTATCAATCTTGAAAGACTTTAAACGTATATCTGGCGAATTCGGAGCCGTGCCCGTAGATGATTTAATGCTGGTCTGATTATCAGTCATGAATTTTCCTTGACCGGAAGCGCGGCTAAATGCGGCCAATATAGGTCAGCTTAGCGGACCACTCAAGAATTCAATCGTAAACACTCCCTTAGATGTGCATTGCTGTAAAAAGCTCTGCCCTCTCTCCTGGCTGACGGTGCAACCACCGGCCGCGCCGTCAGCAGATGCGCATTGATCAGGCTTGAGGCATTTTGCGGAAGCCAATCGCCAGGCGATTCCAGGCGTTGATGGTGGTGATGGCGACGGTCAGGTCGACCATTTCCTTGGGGCTGAACTCGGAGACGGCCAGTTCATAGTCTTCGTCCGAAGCGTGGGTCTGGCTGATCAGGGTCAGGGATTCGGTCCAGGCCATCGCCGCACGTTCACGCGGAGTGAAGAACGGCGTTTCACGCCACGCCGACAAGGTGGCCAGGCGACGCTCGTCTTCACCGCCCTTGCGGGCATCGGCGCTGTGCATATCGAGGCAGAACGCGCAGCCGTTGATTTGCGAAGTGCGCAGCTTGACCAGTTCGATCAGGTTCTTTTCCAGCGGCAGTTTCGAGACGGCGGTTTCCAAGGCGATCATGGCTTTGAGGGCGTCTGGGGAAGCAGTGTAGAAATCGATACGAGGTTTCATGGTGGGCTCCATCACAAGTGGGTGTGGAGCTACGTTAAGCCCGCCCTCGCCTGCGACAAATAGCCAATATTCGGGAAGTCGAGGAGGCCATTACAGGGCCGCCCGAAAAAGCCAATTGCCAGAGCTCGGTCCGCGCCACTAGAATGCGATCAATTCTTAATTGCACTCAGGCCAGGACGCCCGAATCGAGTATCTGTCCGCCATGTCATCCGCCGACCAGCCCTTGAATCAGCAAGTCCATCACCTCTACAGCGAACACCACGGCTGGCTTCAGGGATGGTTGCATCGAAAACTGGGCAACCGCTGCGACGCGGCCGACCTGGCCCACGATACTTTTCTACGTCTGCTGACCCGCCAGGTCGTGCGGCCGCTGGGCAGTGAACCTCGCGCGCTGTTGACGCACATCGCCAAGGGCCTGGTGATTGATCGCTGGCGCCGCCAAGACCTCGAACGGGCTTATCTGGAGACCATCGCGCATTTGCCGGCCGCTGAAGTGCCCTCGCCCGAAACCCGATTCCTGATTCTCGAAACCCTGATGCGCATTGAAGCGCTGCTGCGTGAGTTGCCGGCTGTCACCCGCGATACGTTCCTGCTGTCTCAGATCGAAGGGCTGACTTACAGCCAGATCGCGACGCGCCTGAATGTGTCGCTGATCACCGTCAAACGGCACATGCGCGCGGCGTTCATTGCCTGCCTGAGTGTCGCTTGATGAACTCATCAGTGATCAATCCGCAGATTCTCGGTGAAGCCGCCGACTGGCTGGTGCAGTTGCATTCGGGTACGGCAACGCCGTCCGATCACCAGGCCATCGCCCAATGGCGCACGCGCAGCGCTGAGCATGCCCAGGCCTGGTTGCGGGCCGAGGCGATACTCGGGGACTTTCGCAACGTCCCGGCCAACCTCGCGATCCAGACCCTGCAACGGGCCGCGCGCAAGGACGGCCTCACCCGGCGCCAGACGCTCACGCGCCTGGGCTTGTTGCTGATGGCCGGGCCGTTGGGCCTCGCCGCGCAACAGGCGCCGTGGCAAAAATGGACCGCCGACCAGCGCACCGCTGTGGGCGAACAAAAGAACCTGCAACTGCCCGATGGCAGCCAGATTGTGCTCAACACTGAGAGCGCGGTGGACATCGCCTTCAACCTGCAGGAACGTCGACTCCTGCTATTGCAAGGCGAAGTACTGATCAGCACCGTCAAGGACCCCGCCGCCCGGCCGTTTATCGTCGAAACCCCGCAAGGCACCGCCCGTGCCCTGGGCACCCGGTTTTGCGTGCGGATCAACGGCTCGCGCAGCCAGGTGTCGGTGCTTGAAGGGCTGGTAGAAGTCACGCCGCAGTTGCTGCGACAGAGCACGACCCTCAAGGCCGGTGAACGCCAGAGTTTCAAGCTAAACCGCTTTGACTCGATGGAAAGTTTCGACACCAGCGCCCTGGCCTGGGACAAGGGCATGTTGCTGGCGAACAATATGCGCCTGGACGAATTGCTCGGTGAGTTGAGCCGCTATCGACCGGGTGTGTTGCGCTGTCATGCGGATGTCGCGGCGTTGCGCGTGTCCGGGGCTTTTTCATTGCGTGACACCGACGCCAGCCTGCGCCTGCTCAGCGATACCTTGCCGCTGAAAATCAGCAGCCTGACCCGCTATTGGCTGTCCGTGGAACCGAGAGCCTGACAAACAGACCTGTAGCAGCTGTCGAGCCCCGGCGAGGCTGCGTTCGGCTGCGAAGCAGTCGTGAAATCAGGCGGCGCGGTTCTTCAGGAAGACCGTGAGCTCAGGTTTGACGACTGCTTCGCAGCCGAACGCAGCCTCGCAGGCTCGACAGCTGCTACAACCGACTCCAGATTATTTTCAATGTCCCCTGATACCTTTCTGCGTTTCGTTCGGTGTGTGGATAGACCTCTTCAATTCCACGCGCTCGACAGGAACGCCGAATGACTTCAACACCCCTGCACGATTTCCCGCTCAAGGCGTTAAGCCTGGGCATCGCCCTCGCCTTCAGCGCATTGCCGCCGCTCACCAGTCAGGCGGCCGACGCGGTCAACGAAAGCGCCAGCCGTAACGTCAATATCGGCCCGGGGTTGCTCAGCCACACGTTGGCGCAATTCGCCGTGAGTGTCGGGGTGCCGCTGTCGTTCGATCCGGCGCAACTGGGTGATCGCCAAAGTCCGGGGTTGCAAGGTGCCTACAGCGTGCAATCGGGTTTCGCGCAGTTACTCGATGGCAGTGGTTTTGAGCTGATCGCCACCAGTGGCAACGGCTACACGATCGCACCTCGCGTCGCGGCTGGCGGCGCACTGGAACTGGGCGCCACCAGTGTCAGCGCCTTGCGCGACGAGAATGCCGAGACCTACGGCGGCGGCCAGGTCGCCAAAGTCGCGCAGGTCGGCATGCTCGGCAATCAGGCGCTGAAAGACCTGCCCTTCAGCGTCACCAGCTACACCGCCAAGACCATCGCCGACCAGCAAGCGCAAACCGTCGGCGATGTGCTGCTCAATGATGCTTCAGTGCGTCAGTCCGCCGGGTTCGGCAACTTCTCCCAAGTGTTCATGATTCGTGGTTTGCCCCTGGCCTCGGATGACATTTCCTATAACGGCCTGTACGGCGTGTTGCCCCGGCAGATCATCGCCACCGAAGCGCTGGAACGGGTCGAGTTGTTCAAGGGACCGAACGCTTTCGTCAACGGCGTGACCCCGAGCGGCAGCGGGATCGGTGGCGGGGTCAACCTGCAACCCAAACGCGCCAACGATATCCCGACTCGTAGCGTCACCCTCGATTACAGCGCCGATGGCCGGGTCGGCGGGCATCTGGATTTGGGCCAGCGTTTTGGCGAAGACAACCGCTTCGGTGCGCGGGTCAACCTGCTGCAACGAGAAGGCGATACCGCCGTCGATGATGAAGACCAGCGCTCTTCGTTGATCAGCCTGGGCCTGGACTATCGCGGTGATCGCCTGCGCATCTCCACCGATCTGGGCTACCAGAAACAGGTGATCAACCAGGGCCGCTCGGTGGTGTACGTCGATTCCAGCCTGAAGAAAGTGCCCAAGGTGCCGAACGCCAACGCCGGTTATGCGCAGAGCTGGAGCTACTCACAACTGGAAGATACCTTCGGCATGGCCCGCGCCGAATATGACCTGAGCGACAACTGGACCGCGTACGTGGCCGGTGGCGCCAAACACACCCGCGAAAACGGCGTGTACTCGTCCCTGACCCTCACCGACCTCAACGGCAATGCGCGTGGCGGCATGCTGTATCCGCCCCACGACGAGGACAACCAAAGCCTGATGGCCGGCCTTAATGGGCACATGAACACCGGCCCGGTCAGCCATCAATTGAACCTTGGCCTGGCAGGAATCTGGGGCGAACAGCGCTCGGCCTTCGAAACCATCGGCACCGCCGGGCGCTACAGCACCAACATCTACAACGTCACCGACAAACCGCGACCACCGGCGACCTCGTTCGGCAGCGACATCCACGACCCGCGCATCGTCGGCAAAAACACCCTGCGCAGCGCGGCGGTGTCGGACACCTTGGGCTTTATCGATGATCGCGTGTTGCTGACCCTCGGTGTACGGCGCCAGGATTTGAAAGTCGACGGCTGGAGCACCACCACTGGCGCGCGCACTTCAAGTTATGAAGAGTCGATCACCACGCCGGTCTACGGTCTGGTCATCAAGCCTTGGGAACATGTGTCGTTCTACGCCAACCGCATCGAAGGCCTGGCGAAAGGCCCGACGCCGCCGACCAGCGCGATCAACCGCGACGAAACCTTCGCCCCGGTGCGCAGCAAGCAAATCGAGGCTGGTGTGCGCCTGGACATGGACAGCTACGGCGCGAGCCTCGGTGTGTATCGCATCGAGCAGCCGTCGAGCTACACCCAGGACGGGATTTTCCGGGTCGACGGCCAGCAGCAAAACAAGGGCCTGGAGCTTAACGTCTACGGCGAACCGCTGGATGGCCTGCGCCTGCTCAGCGGCGCGACCCTGATGAAAACCGAGATCGAAGGCAGCGCCAACGGTGTGAATGACGGCAACCGCGCCGTGGGTGTGCCGCGCTTTCAGCTGAATTTGGGGGCTGATTGGGACGTGCCGGGGATTGAAGGTGCGGCGCTGAGTGCGCGGATGTTGCGTACCGGTGGGCAGTATTTGAATGCGGCCAATACCCAGAGCATTCCGGCGTGGAATCGCTTTGATGTGGGTTCGCGGTATGCCTTCAAGGTTGATGAAAAGGAAATCACCTTGCGGGCCAATCTGGAGAACGTTGCGAACAAGGCCTATTGGGCGTCGGCGAATGGCGGGTACCTGACCCAGGGGACGCCGCGGACGTTAAAGGTTTCGGCGACTGTGGATTTCTGATTGATCCGGGATTTGTTGTGGGGCTGATATTGCCTTCGCGGGCAAGCCTCGCTCCTACAGGTCAGATGTTTGCATGACACCAATCCTGTAGGAGCGAGGCTTGCCCGCGAACCGCGCAGCGGCCATTCACCGCAAATCCATTCAAGCCCGATTACGCAACCACTGCAAAAACCCCTTCTTCGGCACCACCACCGGTTCGTCCTGAGTCAACGTCCGTGCCTTGTGCAGACGGAAATCCAGCAAGGCTTTCATCGCATCGTTGATGTCGTGGCGTGCGTCCAGGCACGGCTTGAGGTAGGCCTTTTCGATGCGGTACAGGGCACAGAAAGTCTTGGCCGTAAACGCGGCGGGCACCGAGGTGTCGGACAGGATGCCGGCCTCGCCAATCACTTCGCCCGGCCCCATGCGCCCGGATTCGAACGGCGTGCCGTGACGCATCAGGGTCACCGAGATCACCCCGGATTCAATGATGAACAAGTGATCGCTGACCTCCCCCGCCGCCAGGATCGTCTCGCCGGCGCGGAAGGTTTGCAGGGTCATGTTCTGGCTGAAGGTTTCTTTCTCTTCCTGGCGCAGGGTCGAGAAAATCGCCGAGCTTTCCAGCAGCGCCCTCGGCCGGGACACGTTGCTCGGCGGGTTGGGCTCGACGCTCGACAGCAGATTGATGCCGGACGCCTGCAAGTGCCGATACGCCAGGTCGAACAGCAGATTGCGCACTGTGCGTTTCTGGTCCATCGAGGCGACAAACCCGCTGATCTCGTATTCGACCCCGGCGCTGCTGGAGCTTTTCAGGGCGACATTCGGCGCAGGGTGATCGAGCAACAGACGGCAGCCCTGCATCGCCCGTTCCAGGGCTTCGACCACGGTGTTTGGCCGTGCGTGTGGACTCAGTTGCAGGCAGATGGACACGCCGAACATGTCGCTCGGCCGACTGAAGTTGATGATCTTGGCCTTGGCCGCGAGGGAGTTGGGAATCACCGCCAGGCTGCCTTGGGCGGTTTGCATGCGCGTGGCGCGCCAGTCGATGTCGGTGACCCGGCCTTCGGTGCCGTCGATGGAGATCCAGTCATCGATTTGATAAGGCTTGGTGGTGTTGAGGACGATGCCGGAGAACACGTCGCTGAGGGTACTTTGCAGCGCCAGGCCGACGATGATCGCCACCGCGCCGGAGGTGGCGAGGACGCCTTTGACCGGCAGGTCGAGCACGTAGGCCATGGCCGCGATGATCGCGATCAGGAAAATCACCGCGCCGAGCAGATCCTGGAGCAAACGCCCGGTGTGCCCGACCCGTTGCATCATCACCGCGCCGATCAGCACCGTCAGGGTCCGTGCACCGAACAGCCACCAGCCGATCTGCAAACCGGTGGCGGCCAGGTGCAGCGGCACATTGTCGGCCCAGGGCGCGGGCTCCAGCGGATTCAGACCTTCGTTGAACAGCAGGACGCTGAACAACGCAAAAATCACCAGCCGCACCACCAGTTTCCAGTTGCTGCCGTTGGTGCTGATCAAACGCCACAGCCCCAGATCGATCAGGATCAAGGCCAGCGCGACGAGCAGCGGGTGATCGGTGAGCAGTGACAGCATCAAGCAACTCCAGCAAGGGCCAATGGCGCGAAGATCGCACGGATTGGGCACAGTGTAGGAGCAAATTGATTCCTCAAGAACAACTCAAAACAACTGTGGGAGCGAGCTTGTGGCGAGGGGGCTTGCCCCCCGTTCGGCTGCGAAGCAGTCGTAAAACCACCACACGCGGCGCATCTGATACACATCGGTATTAGTTTTTGGGGCCGCTTCGCGACCCAACGGGGGCAAGCCCCCTCGCCACAGGCCCGCTCCCACAGGGTTATTGCGGTGTTGCGGATTTAACGGCTCATCCGCCCAAACCGGCCCGACTGGTAATCGGCAAACGCCTGGTGGATTTCCTGTTCGCTGTTCATCACAAACGGGCCGTGGCCGACGATAGGCTCGTCAATCGGCTCGCCGCTGAGCAGCAACACCACCGCGTCGTTATTGGCTTCCAGACTGAGCTGCTGGCCATCGCGTTCGAACAACGCCAACTGCCCTTGCCGCACCAATTCCACGCCATTGATCTGCACCGTACCGCGCAGCACCACCAGCGCGGTGTTGCGACCTTCGTGCAAGTCCAGCGTCAGCAACTTGCCAGCGTTGAGGCGCAGGTCCCAGACATCAATCGGCGTGAAGGTGCGCGATGGCCCGGTATGGCCGTCGAACTCCCCGGCGATCAGGCGCAGGCTGCCCGCATCGTCCTTGAGCGGGATGTTCGGGATGTCGCGGTCGAGGATCGTCTGGTAACCGGCGTCGGCCATTTTGTCCTTGGCGGGCAGGTTGACCCACAGCTGCACCATTTCCAGGGTGCCGCCGGTTTTGGCGAAAGCGTCGGAATGAAACTCCTCATGGATGATCCCCGAGGCAGCAGTCATCCATTGCACATCGCCCGGCCCGATCGTGCCGCCACCACCGCTGGAGTCGCGGTGTTGCACTTCGCCGTCGTAGACGATGGTTACGGTTTCAAAGCCGCGATGCGGATGCTGGCCGACGCCACGCTGCTCGGTGGTCGGGGTGAATTCAGCGGGCCCGGCGTGATCCAGCAGCAAAAACGGGCTGATGTGTTTGCCCATGGTGTCGTAGGAAAACAACGTGCGAACCGGAAAACCGTCGCCGACCCAATGCGCCCGTGGACTGGTGTAGATACCGATGATGTTTTTCATCGCGCCTCCGAAATAGGTGGGTAAAGCATGAACCCAGCTTAAATCTGATATCTATTCTGCACTAGACGGCAACAACCAGCCTCAGCGTCCCATCAGTAGAACGACCCCGGCAAACGAGGACTGGCAAGGTTTTTATTTCGGACATAATATCGATGAAAATTACAGCCATAATATCTGTCCAAGGAATTGATCATGCAAAGCCCTACCCGTGAAGCCACTCTCGCCCAATGGATTGCCCAGGAACAGGCGGTGCGCGCCCGCCTCGCCGGGCCCGGCAGCCTGTCGATGGCCGAGGTCAGCGCGCTATCGCCCGCAGAATTTTTCGAGGGCGTCGGCAACGGCGAATTGCCCTCGCCGCCAATTGGCACGCTGATGGATTTCATCCCGATCGAATGGTCGGCCGGGCTGTTCATCTTCCAGGGCACCCCGGATTCGCGGCACTACAACCCGCTGGGAAGCGTGCATGGCGGCTATGCGGCGACCTTGCTGGATTCGTGCATGGGCTGTGCGATTCACACGCAATTGAAGAAAGGCCAGGGCTACACAACGCTGGATCTGCGCATCAGTTATGTCCGGGCGTTGACCGGCGCCAGCGGCCCGGTGCGCGCCGAGGGCAAGATTGTGCACCTGGGGCGTTCGACGGCGTTGGCCGAGGGGCGGATTTATGACGTGGATGGACGGTTGTATGCGACCGGATCGACGACTTGCATGATTCTTGAGGCGCGGGGGTAAGGTTTTGGACCGAGTCGTGGCCTTCGCGGGCAAGCCTCGCTCCTACAGGTTTGAGGTTTTCCGCGGAATGTCGGCACGACACACATCCTGTAGGAGCGAGGCTTGCCCGCGAAGAGGCCAGACCAGACACCGACAACCTAACCATCTGCCCCCATTCATGACTTTCGGTAAACATTGCTTTGCCCCACCAGCGGTTTTTCTCAAGGATGCCGGCGCGGATACTCGTGCCCATTCCCACTGCAACCCTGGAGTCATCAATGTCTATTCCCGCATTCGGTCTTGGTACGTTTCGTCTGCAAGGCCAAGTGGTCATCGATTCGGTGAGCACCGGCCTTGAACTCGGCTACCGGGTCGTCGACACCGCGCAGATCTACGAAAACGAAGCCGACGTCGGCCAGGCCATCGCCGCCAGCGGCATTCCGCGCGAAGAGCTGTTCATCACCAGCAAGATCTGGGTTGCGAACTTCGCCAAGGATCGCCTGATCGACAGCCTCAAGCAGAGCCTGCGCAACTTGCAGACCGACTACCTGGACCTGACGCTGATCCACTGGCCATCCCCGGAAAACCAGGTGCCAGTGGAAGAATTCATGGGCGCTCTGCTCGAAGCCAAGAACATGGGCCTGACCCGCCAGATTGGCGTGTCCAACTTCACCGTCGATCTGATGAAACAGGCCATCGCGGCGGTCGGTGCCGAGAACATCGCCACCAACCAGATCGAGCTGCACCCGTACCTGCAAAACCGCAAAGTCGTCGAGTTCGCCCAGAGCCAGGGTATCCAGATCACCTCCTACATGACCCTGGCCTACGGCGAAGTGTTGAAGGACCCGGTGATCCAGCAGATCGCCGAACGCCTGCAAGCGACACCGGCCCAAGTCACCCTGGCCTGGGCCATGCAACTGGGTTACGCGGTGATTCCTTCATCGACCAAACGCGCCAACCTGCAAAGCAACCTGCACGCCGTTGCGCTGACCTTGAGCGACGCCGACATGGCGTTGATCGCCGGCCTGGATCGCGGCCAACGCTTGACCAGCCCTAAAGGCATCGCTCCGCACTGGGATTGATCGTCAGCGCGGCCCGAGGCTCTGGTCCAGGCGCGTCATGGTCTGCTGCAAATGCTCGACGGCGACGTCGATCTGCGCCCTGCGACCTTCGGCACACGCCTGTTCCAGTTGCTCGCAACACTCGATCAGCCGCACCGCCCGAACCATGCGCGCACCGCCCTTGATGCGGTGCGCCAGGTCCCGGAGGTCCTGGCGATTATCCGCCGCGTGCGCCAGCAACAATCGTTGGCGATCCTCACGGTTGGTCAGCGCCAGTTCCTGCACCAGACGATCAATCAAGCGGCGGTCGCTGCCGACGTAGCATTCCAGGCCACTCAAATCGATGTCAGCCTGCGGTGGTTCTTCCTGGGGTGATTCGTCAGCAAATCTTGCTGCCAGCCAATCACTCAGGTCCCCCAGGCGTATCGGTTTGAACAGGCAATCGTCCATCCCGGCTTCAAGACAGCGCAGCTTTTCCTCGGGTTGGGCATTGGCGGTGAACCCCAGAATCAACGTCGCCGGCAACCCTTGAGTCCGCTCTTCATCACGAATTGCCATCGCCAATTCATAACCACTGAGCACCGGCATGTTGCAGTCCGTGATCAGCACATCGGGCGTCTGCGCTCGCCACTGCTCCAATCCCTGCCCGCCATCCTTGGCCACCAAGACCCGATGCCCCAGATAACTCAGCTGACGCGACAGCAACAGGCGATTGGCCGGGTAGTCGTCGACCACCAGAATCGTCAACGCACGGATCGGCAACGGCAGTTCGCCCGGCGGCGCTGCGCTGGACTGCAACGCTTGCAGGGCGGGCACCTCCAGACTGACCTCGACCCGCGTGCCTCGACCGAGCTCACTGTGAAGCTGCAACCGCCCGCCCATCATTTCGCACAACGAGCGGCTGATCACCAACCCCAGCCCCGAACCGTGACGGCCGGATTGCGGGGTGTTGCCCGCCTGGACGAACGGACTGAACAGCCACTGCTGGTCGGCGACGCTGATGCCGATGCCACTGTCCTCGATCATCACGCTCACACGCAGATGCCCGGACACGCCAGGTTCCAGGCGCAAGCTCAGGCCGACCTCGCCGGCTTCGGTGAACTTGATCGCGTTGCTCAACAGATTCGACAGGACTTGTTTGAAACGCAGCGGATCGATCAACACATCGCGGTCGCTGTGCGCGTCCAGTTCAACCCGCCAATCGAGTGCCTTCTGGCGCGCCAGACCTTCAAAAACCCGACACACCGATTCCGTCAGCTCACGCAAATTGGCGCGCTCCGGCGCCAACGATAAATGCCCGGACTCGATGCGGGCGATGTCGAGGATATCGCCGATCAACACCAGCAGTTGCTGCGCGGAACTGGACGCCACTTCAATCGCAAACCGATCAGTCACGCCCTCTTCCGAGCGTTTCAGGGCCAGTTCGAGCATGCCGATCAAGGCGTTCATTGGCGTGCGGATCTCATGGCTCATGGTCGCCAGAAACGTGGTTTTCGCCCGGTTGGCGTCATCGGCGGCGTCCTTGGCGTCCTGCAATTGCTGCAGCCAGCGCTGACGCTGGGAAATCTGCCGGCGTTGCCAGGCGATCCAGCCCAGCGCCAGCAACAGCAAGGCCGCAGCAGCGGCAAAGCCTTGCAGGATGCCTTGGCGATGACGCTGCCAATAGCTGTCATCGACCATCACGTCGTTGCTCCAGCGCGCCACCAATTCGTCCATCTCCTGGGGTGAAATGCTCAGCAACGCCTTGTTCAGGATCGACTGCAATTCCACAGCGCCACGATCGGTGGCCAGGGTGATGAGCGCCGGTTCATTGCCCACGGTGCTGTTGATCTGCAGGCGATCACGGTAGTGCCGGACAATCAGATGACGGGTCAGGATCAATGAACTGAGCGCCGCATCAGCCTGCCCTTTCACCACGGCCTCCAGACCTTGCGCCGGACTTTGCACATCCACCAGCCGGACACCCGCTGCCCGCGCCAGAACAAACTCGCGCAAAGGATGACTGTGATTGATCGCCAGACGCTTGCCCGCCAAGTCGTCGAGGGTTTTCGGGCTGCCCGCCGTGGAGGCACTGACCAGCACGAACGGATTGCTCAGGTAGGCGCGAGTGAAACGCAACTCGGCCTCGCGCTCGGTGCTGGGAATAATCGCGGGCAGCAGGTCAATTTCACCGGCCTTGAGTTGCTGGATCTGTTGATCCAGTGAACGGCTGCGCTGCGCCCTGAAATTGAGGCCGCTGCGCTGGCTGATCAGGTTCAGCAACTGCGCCGTCAGCCCGCTGAAGCGTCCCTGGGCATCGAAAAACGTCAGCGGCGCGAAATCCTCGACGACGCCCACGGTGAGCGTCGGATGCCGCGCCAGCCAACGCTGTTCAGCAGCGCTCAAACGCACGCTCTGCTGACCGGGAAGATTGGCCCGGCCGGCACTCCAGCGCTGCTCGATGGCCGCGCGCTGATCCATGGGAATCGCCGCCAGTGCGCGGTCCACGATGCCCGACAGACGCGTATTGCTGCGGGCCAGAGCGAAGCCGAACGGGTTGGCGTCCAGGCCGGATGGCCCGGTCAGGTGAACGTTGTTGAGGTAGTTATTGTTGATCAGGTAGTTGGCGCTGATGAAGTCGCCCAGGTACACATCGTCCTGGCCGAACGCTACGGCGCCGAGGGCTTCGAGTGTCGAGGCATACTGGTGCAGCCGTGCCTCGGGATAGAACGCCTCGACACTGGAGGCCCGCAGATAATCGTCAACCATGGCAATGCGCTTGCCGGCCAGATCGTCGGGCAGGCGCTCGTCCAGTCGAGTGACGAGCATCGGCTGATCCTCGGCATAGGCCCGGGACCTGATCAGGTCGGTATCGGCGACCTCGAAATTGTTCGACGTCCCGAGCAGGTCCAGCCCATCAAGTTTGAGTGCCTGCATGGCCGCCTCGCGCGTGGCGTAACGCAAGACCTCGATCTTGACGTGCAGCAGTTGCGCCAGCAGATCGGCGTAATCAGCGGTGATGCCCTCCAGTTCTGCGTGATTGCGCGTCACCTCGAAGGGCGGGTAGTCCGGCCCCGACACACCGAGGCGCAACACGCGTTTGTTGCGCAGCCATTGCCAATCCGTTTCGTCGAGTTGGACGTCGTATCCGTCCACGGTCGAGCGTCCGAGCAGGTGTAGGGCTTGCGGTTCATCCGCCATCACCGCCGGGGTTTGCAGCGTGGTGAGCAGCATCAACACGATCAGGCAGGCGCGCACGGTCTGGTCCATTCAGATCAGCTGGTTGCGTTTGGCGAAATCACGCAAGTGCACCGCCGAATGCACCCTGAGTTTTTCGATCAGGCGTGTCTTGTAGGTGCTGACGGTCTTGTGGCTCAGGTTCATGAGCTCGGCGATTGCCTTGTTGCTCATACCGTTCGCCAAGTGTCGGCAAATAGCCAGTTCGCGATTGGAGAGTGAGTCGATCAGTTGCTTTTCACTGCTTTGCAGCGTGTCCAGGGACGACGAGGGCAATCGGCTGAAATAGGTATAGCCGGCCATGAGCGCATGGATCGCTTTGTGCAATTGGCTCAGATCGTTGGTTTTCGAGACATAGGCCAAGGCGCCGGCCCGCATGCAGCGCTCTTGAAAAAACAGCGGCTCCAGGGATGTAAAGATCAGCACCCGACAGGAGAACTCACTGAGCCTGATGCGCTCCAGCACTTCCAGCCCATCGAGGCCGGGCATGACCAAGTCGAGCACCAGCAGATCGGGGGCATGTTCGCGAAGCATGGCCATGACCTCGCTGCCGCTGGACGCCTCGTCAATCTGTTTGAAGCCCTCCTTTTCAAGAACAATTTTGACTGCGGCCCGTACCACCGGATGATCGTCCACAATCAGCGCTGACTTCATGGCAACTCCCTGTGCGAAAGACATGATTGCCCAACGTCTACCCCAGGACAGGCCCGGGGTAGACGCAACGGCTGCGCAATGACTTTTGCATGGGGCGACAGGCAAAACTACCTGTCAGATCTGACAGTTCAGACGAGTGGTCGCCAGGTCACGCGATCCCCTGTGGCGAGGGGGCTTGCCCCCGTTCGGCTGCGAAGCAGTCGTAAATCCAGGCAACTCGGTGTATCTGGCAGATTGCAGGGGCCGCTTCGCGCCCCAACGGGGGCAAGCCCCCTCGCCACAACAAGCCTCCTCGCCACAGGTTTTGTGTATGGGTTTTGTCCCGTCTGACGGTTATTGCCAGCCAAACCGGCGGATATAGAACCCTTTCACCGCCTGCGTCAGCCCCATGTACGCCAGCAGAATCAGCGGCAGGAACACGAAGTACAGCGACGGCAGTGCCTGCAGCTTGAAGTAGTGCGCCAGCGGTCCCATCGGCAGGAAGATCCCGACTGCCATGATGATCCCGGTCATGACCATCAACGGCATCGCCGCGCGGCTTTGCAGGAATGGAATCTTCGGCGTGCGGATCATGTGCACGATCAGCGTCTGGGTCAGCAGCCCCACCACGAACCAACCGGACTGGAACAGGGTCTGGTGGTCCGGGGTGTTGGCGTCGAACACGTACCACATCAACGCAAACGTGGTGATGTCGAAGATCGAACTGATCGGGCCGAAGAACAGCATGAAGCGTCCGACGTCCGCCGGCTGCCAGCGTTGGGGTTTCTTCAGCATCTCGGCATCGACGTTATCGAACGGGATGGCGATCTGCGAAATGTCATACAGCAGGTTTTGCACCAGCAGGTGCATCGGCAGCATCGGCAGGAACGGGATAAACGCGCTGGCCACCAGCACCGAGAACACGTTGCCGAACGACATAAATCCTGTAGGAGCGAGGCTTGCCCGCGAAGACGGCGGTCATTTCACCGCAGCACTTACGCCAACACCCGCTCCAATG
>NZ_JBIUXZ010000006.1:0-95806 GCF_044744265.1 Pseudomonas sp. NPDC087342 | reverse complement strand
GGCGGTCATCTTGATGTACTTGAGCATGTTGGCGAAGGTCCGGCGCCCTTCCAGCACGCCCTCCTCCAGCACCATCAGGCTCTTTTCCAGCAGGATGATATCGGCCGCTTCCTTGGCGATGTCCACCGCGCTGTCCACCGAAATACCGATGTCGGCTGCACGTAGCGCCGGGGCGTCGTTGATGCCGTCGCCCATGAACCCGACCACATGCCCGTTGCCCTTGAGTAACCGCACGATGCGTTCCTTGTGCGACGGCGTCAGTTTGGCGAAGACGTTGGTGGTCTCCACGGCCAGCGCCAGTTCGGCGTCGCTCATGCGCTCGACGTCGTTGCCCATCAGCAAGCCTTGTTGTTCCAGGCCGACCTCGCGGCAAATCTTCGCGGTCACCAGTTCGTTATCGCCGGTCAGCACCTTCACCGCGATGCCGTGAGCGGCCAATGCACGCAAGGCCGGCGCGGTGCTTTCCTTGGGCGGATCGAGGAAGGCGACGTAGCCGATCAGGGTCATTTGCTGTTCATCGGCGATGCTGTAGATCGCTTGATCCTTCGGTGTATGCCGCGCGGCCACCGCCACCACGCGCAAGCCTTCCTCGTTGAAGGACGCGGTCACTTCGCGAATCCGCGCCAGCAGTTCATCGGTCAGCGGCTCGTCGTTATCGCCGTGGCGAACATGGGTGCAACCGGCGAGGATTTCTTCCACCGCGCCTTTGCACACCAGCACGTGATAAGGCCGGTCATGCTCGGCCACCACCACCGACATGCGGCGCCGGGTGAAGTCGAACGGCACTTCATCGACCTTGGCGAACGCCGTGGCCACTTCGAGTTCACGGTGCACCTCGACGTGTTGCAGCACCGCCACGTCCAGCAGGTTTTTCAGGCCGGTCTGGTAGTAGCTGTTGAGATAGGCCATTTCCAATACGTCGTCGGACTCTTCGCCCCAGACGTCCACATGCCGGGCGAGGAAGATTTTGTCCTGGGTCAGGGTGCCGGTCTTGTCGGTGCACAGCACGTCCATCGCGCCGAAGTTCTGGATCGCGTCCAGGCGTTTGACGATGACTTTCTTGCGCGACAGGAACACCGCGCCTTTGGCCAACGTCGAGGTGACGATCATCGGCAGCATTTCCGGAGTCAGGCCGACGGCGATGGACAGCGCGAACAGCAGCGCCTGCATCCAGTCACCCTTGGTGAAACCGTTGATGAACAACACCAGTGGCGCCATCACGAACATGAAGCGGATCAGCAGCCAGCTGACTTTGTTAACGCCGTTCTGGAACGAGGTCGGCGCCCGGTCGGTGGCGCTGACCCGCTGTGCCAGGGCGCCGAAGTAGGTGCTGTTGCCAGTGGTCAGGATCACCGCGATGGCCGAACCCGAGACCACGTTGGTGCCCATGAACAGAATGTTGTCGAGGTCCAGCGGGTTGCTGGTGCCGCTGTCCTGCTGGCGCGGGAATTTTTCCACCGGCATCGATTCGCCGGTCATCGCCGCCTGGCTGACGAACAGGTCCTTGGCGCTGAGCACCCGGCAATCGGCGGGAATCATGTCGCCTGCCGAGAGCACGATCAGGTCGCCGGGAACCAATTGCTTGATTGGCAATTCGATGCGCTGCGCGCCCTGGCGCATGACGGTCGCGGTGTTGCTCACCATCGCCTTCAGCGCATCCGCCGCCTGGTTCGACTTGGCTTCCTGCCAGAACCGCAGCAGGGTCGAGAGCACCACCATGGAGAAAATCACCACGGCAGCCTTGATGTCTTCGGTGAACCAGGAGACCACCGCCAACAAGGTCAGCAGCAGGTTGAACGGGTTTTTGTAGCAGTGCCACAGGTGCACCCACCATGGCAGCGGCTGCTCGTGCTCGACTTCGTTGAGGCCGAATTGTTCGCGCAGGGCGTCGGCTTCGGCCTCGCTCAAACCGTCGCTGTGACTGCCGAGGTTATCCAGCAACAGGCCGGTGTCGCTGTTGGCCGCCGACACCAGGGTCTGCGCCAGCGTCGGCGGTACTTCACGGCTGACCGTGGTGTCGTTGATGCTTTCCAGCAGCGCCAGGCGACGGAAGTGCCGGGCGATGTGGCGGGTGCGCAGGAATCCGGCGAAGAATTCTTTGAGCAAGGTCAGGTTCATGGCAGTTGCCCCCCAGGGTCAGCCGGGAAACCGTCGAGCAGGCGCGTCGAGTCGCCGCGATGTCGACAGGCAGGTCGAACATCACGCACGGTTCAGCGTCGATGAGAGGGACGTCGGGAATCGCGCCGCCACTGGCCGCGATCGGGATGCCGCTACTCGCTTTTCAGCAAGATAACGGCACAAAAAAACTGCGCGTCAGCTTGCCGAGAAGGTGCCGGTTACTGAAACCGGCCGACTACTGTCACTCGAACAAGTACCCACTGTGGGTCTCCGCTATTGATGAAAACGCGCGAAGCTTACGCCCCGATTTCTGGAGAGTAAACGATGCCGGGAGGTGTGCCGGGGGAATCGGCGGGTTCTTCAGGAAGGGTTCAGGATGATCATAAAATTGTGGCGAGGGGGCTTGCCCCCGTTGGGGTGCGAAGCGCCCCCAAAACCGACAAATGCGGTATATCAGACAGACCGCATGCATTGATTTTACGACTGCTTCGCAGCCGAACGGGGGCAAGCCCCCTCGCCACAAGATCTCAGCTGGCAGTGGCCAACAACAAATCCATCACCGACCGCCCATGCCCGCGCGACTTGCCATGCTCATACAGCGAGCCGGCAATTTCATCGGCGCGGATCGGCAGGATCGACAGCAAGGTGTCGCTCAAGCCGTGGCTGGCCTGGCAGAAGCCCTGCATGTAGATGCCGGCCTTGCAGCGCTCGTCGGTGATCAGTTTGTAATTGCGATCGACCTCGAAGTCGCCCAGGTACTGTTCCAGCGGCGCCAACAGTTTGCGGTGCATCTGGCGCTCGTAACCAGTGGCCAGCACCACGGCGTCGTAATGCCGGACCGTGACTTCGCCGGTGGCGTTGTTGCGCACCGCCAGTTCGATGCCGCGCTCGGTGGCGGTGGCTTTTTCGATAGTGGTCAGGGTACGGAATGCATGGCGCGCAATCCCGGACACCTTCTGGCGATAGAAGATGCCGTAGATGCGTTCGATCAGGTCGATGTCCACCACCGAATAGTTGGTGTTGTGGTACTCGTTGACCAGACGCTCGCGCTCGCTGCTGGCCTGCTGGAACACCAGGTCAGTGAATTCCGGCGAGAACACTTCGTTGACGAACGGGCTGTCGTCCGCCGGCTTCAGGGCCGAGCCGCGCAGGATCATGTCCACTTGCACCGACGGGAAGCTGTCGTTCAAGTCGATGAAAGCTTCCGCCGCGCTCTGCCCGCCGCCGATGATCGCAATGCTCATCGGTTGATTGTTCACGCACGGCTGCTTGGCCATTTGCGCCAGGTACTGGGAGTGGTGAAACACGCGGCTGTCATCCTTGAGCGCCTTGAACGCTTCGGGAATGCGCGGTGTACCGCCGGCACTGACCACCACCGAACGGGTGGTGCGCACGTGTTGCTGGCCCTGGGTATCGCGGGAGATTACGCGCAGCGCCTCGACCTGCTGGTTGTGCAGCACCGGCTCAATTGTCAGCACTTCTTCGCCGTAGCGGCTCTGCTCGGTGAACTGCCCGGCAACCCAGCGCAGGTAGTCGTTGTACTCCATGCGGCACGGGTAGAAGGTGCCGAGGTTGATGAAGTCCACCAGGCGCCCGTGATGCTTGAGGTAATTGACGAACGAGTACGGGCTGGTCGGGTTGCGCAGGGTCACCAGGTCCTTGAGGAAGGAAATCTGCAACTCGCTCTGGGTCACCAGGGTGTTGCCGTGCCAGCGGTAGTCGGCCTGCTTGTCGAGAAACAGAACATCCAGCTCACCCTGGTTCGGTGCGCGCTCTTGCAGAGCGATGGCCAGCGCCAGGTTCGAAGGGCCGAAACCGATGCCGATCAGGTCGTGAACGATGGGCGATGCAATTGCCTGTGTCATTTCCAGTGTCCTCTGGATGAACCCCTCAGCAGCGGGGATAAAACCTGGGTGAGCTGACCGGCCTGTGGCAGGACAGCAGATCGTCTGTTGAGTAGGGACGAGGACAATGAAAAAAAATTTAAGCGGAAGGGATCAGTGGGCGTCCCACTGCTTGATGCGCACCCGGCAATGTTTCATCGCGTTGACGATGTGTTTCTCCACCAGCGCCCGGGAAATCCCCAGGTGTTCAGCAATCTCGGGGTGCGACAGGCCGTCGATCTTGCGCAGCAGGAAACTCTCGCGGCACAGCCTTGGCAATTCCGCCAGCGCGCGCTGGAGCATGGCCAGGCGTTGGCCGTGGTCGAGGCTGGTGTGCGGCGAAGGGGTGAAGTAACGCTCTTCGTTGTCGAGCACTTCCAGGGATTCGACCTGACGCAGGGCATTGCGCCGATGGTCGTCGATCACAAGGTTTAGCGCGGTGCGGTACAGGAATGCCCGGGGCTGCTCGATCGGCGTGTCGCTGGATCGCTCCAGTACCCGCAGATAAGCGTCATGCACCACATCTTCGGCCACCTGACGGTTGCCCAGCTTGGCGTTCAGGAAACACACCAGCTCGCGATAGTAGTTTTCCAACATGACTCCCGGCCGCACGAGGTGCGGGACCTGTCCTTGAGCCAGCTCCGCGACCGCCGAATGGGCAGTGGCAGGATGGTGGCAATTTAAGTCGCGTAATTTATAGTAATTCTCATATAGATTTAAAGTGCTGTTTCAATTTGCCCGATAAATAGTCCTGATCTACACCTGTAACTCCGTGTGTCCGCGCTTAAATTCCTCCCCGCATTCCTCGTTTACAGGACAGCTCCCCGTGTCTGTCGGCCCTCCGACAGCGCTCGACTGTCGCCTCTTTTTGCGCGCCAGTTGCGCGACGGGCCGATTTTCTCTGGCCGGAACCCTGCATGAAACGTCCCCGACACACCCGACGCGCCCTGCTTGTAGCCCTTTGTCTGATCCCCGTCGTGGCCGTCGCGGCCTGGAAGATCCTCCCGCCCGGCCGCGATCAATTCGCCACGGTGCAAGTCACGCGCAGCGACATCGAAAGCAGCGTCACGGCGTTGGGCACCCTGCAACCGCGACGTTACGTGGATGTCGGCGCTCAGGCGTCGGGGCAGATCCACAAGATCCATGTGGAAGTCGGCGACGTGGTCAAGGAAGGCGACCTGCTGGTGGAAATCGATCCATCGACGCAACAGGCCAAACTCGACGCCGGGCGTTTTTCCATCGACAACCTCAAGGCGCAACTTGAGGAGCAAAAGGCCCAGCACGAACTGGCCCGGCAGAAATTCCAGCGCCAGCAAAACCTCGCGGCCGGTGGCGCCACCCGCGCCGAAGACGTGCAAACCGCCCAGGCTGAACTGCGCGCCACCCAGGCCCGCGTGGACATGTTCCAGGCGCAGATTCGCCAGGCCCAGGCCAGCCTGCGCAGTGATCAAGCCGAACTCGGCTACACACGTATTTATGCGCCGATGAACGGAACCGTGGTCGCCCTCGATGCGCGTGAAGGCCAGACCCTCAACGCCCAGCAGCAGACGCCGTTGATTCTGCGCATCGCCAAGCTGTCGCCGATGACGGTGTGGGCCGAGGTCTCGGAAGCCGACATCGGCCACGTCAAACCCGGCATGACCGCCTGGTTCACCACCCTCAGCGGTGGCAACCGGCGCTGGAACAGCACCGTGCGGCAGATCTTGCCGATCCCGCCCAAACCGCTGGACCAGACCAGCCAGGGCGGCGGCAGCCCCGCCAGTTCGAGCAAAAGCGGCACCGGGCGCGTAGTGCTGTACACCGTGTTGCTCGACGTGGATAACGCCGATAACGCCTTGATGGCGGAAATGACCACTCAGGTGTTCTTCGTCTCCGACCAGGCGAAAAACGTCCTCACCGCGCCGATTGCTGCGCTGCAGGGCGGCCCGCAGGCCGACAGCCAGACTGCACAAGTCGTCGCGAAAAACGGTGCGATCCAGCAACGGGAAGTGCGCACCGGCATCAGTGATCGGCTGAAAGTGCAGATCATCGATGGCCTCGAAGAAGGCGATCACCTGTTGATCGGCCCGGCTGACGGGAGTGGCGGCTGAATGCAGACGCCCCTGATCGACCTGCAGGACATCCGCAAAGCCTACGGTGGCGGCGATGCCCCGGAAGTCCACGTGTTGCGCGGCATCGACCTGGCGATCCATGCCGGCGAGTTCGTGGCGATTGTCGGCGCTTCCGGCTCGGGCAAATCGACGCTGATGAACATCCTCGGCTGCCTCGACCGGCCGACCTCCGGCGAATACCGCTTCGCCGGAGAAAACGTCGCCCAGCTCGACAGCGACGAACTGGCCTGGCTGCGTCGCGAGGCGTTCGGCTTTGTGTTCCAGGGCTATCACCTGATCCCGTCCGGCTCGGCCCAGGAAAACGTCGAGATGCCGGCCATCTACGCAGGCACCCCGGCCGCCGAACGCCACGCCCGCGCCGCCGCCCTGCTCGACCGCCTCGGCCTGGCCACGCGCACTGGCAACCGCCCGCATCAACTCTCCGGCGGCCAGCAGCAACGGGTATCGATTGCCCGCGCCTTGATGAACGGCGGCCACATTATCCTCGCCGACGAACCTACCGGCGCCCTCGACAGCCACAGCGGCGCCGAGGTCATGATCTTGCTCGACGAGCTGGCGAGCCAGGGCCACGTGGTGATCCTGATCACCCACGACCGCGAAGTGGCGGCGCGGGCCAAGCGCATCATCGAAATCCGCGACGGCCTGATCATCAGCGACAGCGCCCACGACAATCCCACCGCGCAAACCTCGGCCAACCCCGGCGCGTTGCAAGCGGTGGACCTGCGCAAGCGCCTCAGTGAAGGCGCCGAGGCCACCGGCGCCTGGAAAGGCGAACTGGTGGATGCGGTGCACGCGGCCTGGCGGGTGATGTGGATCAACAAGTTCCGCACCGCCCTGACCTTGCTCGGGATCATCATCGGCGTGGCGTCGGTGGTGGTGATGCTCGCGGTCGGCGAAGGCAGCAAGCGTCAGGTCATGGCGCAGATGGGCGCATTCGGTTCGAACATTATTTACCTCAGCGGCTCGGCGCCGAACCCGCGCACACCGCCCGGCGTCATCACCCTCGACGACGTTGCCGCGCTCGCCAGCCTGCCGCAAGTGCGGCGGATCATGCCGGTGAATGGCTCCGAGGCTGGGGTGCGTTTTGGCAACGTCGATCACCTGAGCTACGTCGGCGGTAATGACACCAACTTCCCGGCGATCTTCAACTGGCCAGTGGTCCAGGGCAGTTACTTCACCGACGCCGATGAAAAATCCGGCGCGGCGGTGGCGGTGATCGGCCACAAGGTGCGCACGAAATTGCTCAAGGACGTGGCCAACCCGATCGGCCAGTACATCCTGATCGAAAACGTGCCGTTCCAGGTGGTCGGCGTGCTCGCGGAAAAAGGCGCCAGCTCCGGCGACTCCGACAGCGACAACCGAATCGCCATTCCGTATTCGGCGGCCAGCGTACGGCTGTTTGGCACGCACAATCCCGAATACGTGGCCATCGCCACGGCCGACGCGCGCAAGGTCAAGGAAGCGGAAACCGCGATCAAGCAGTTGATGCTGCGCCTGCACGGCGGCAAGCAGGATTTCGAATTGACCAACAACGCGGCGATGATCCAGGCCGAGGCCCGCACCCAGAACACCCTGTCGCTGATGCTCGGCTCGATTGCCGCGATCTCGCTGCTGGTCGGTGGGATCGGCGTGATGAACATCATGCTCATGACCGTGCGCGAACGCACCCGCGAGATCGGTATCCGCATGGCGACCGGCGCCCGTCAGCGCGACATCCTGCGCCAGTTCCTCACCGAAGCGGTGATGCTCTCGGTGGTCGGCGGCCTCGCCGGAATTGCCCTGGCGCTGATCGTCGGCGGCGTGTTGGTGCTCAGCGAAGTTGCCGTCGCGTTTTCCTTGATGGCGGTGCTCGGCGCCTTCGGCTGCGCCCTTGTTACCGGTGTTGTCTTCGGCTTCATGCCGGCCCGCAAAGCTGCCCGGCTCGACCCGGTCACGGCCCTTACCAGTGAATGATCGATCTATGAAGCCGCCATTGAGCCTGTTGACTATCTGCCTGTTGCTCAGCGCCTGCAGCAGCCCTGCCCCGCGCCCGGACAGCGGCCTCGCACCGCCCGCCATGTGGCAATCGCCGCACAACGAAAGCGCCGCGCGCAGCAATGCGCAATGGTGGACGCAATTCGGCAGCCCGCCATTGGATCGCCTGATCGAACAGGCGCGGGTCGGCAGTTTCGACCTCGCGGCAGCGGTCGCCCGAGTGCGTCAGGCCCAGGCCGGAACGGTGATTGCCGGCGGTTCGCAGTTGCCGGAGATCAAGGCCGGGGCGAATGCCAACCGCCAGAAACTGCTGCGCGGCAATGGCTACAGTCAGCTTGATGCGGACAGCAGCAACGAGGCGGTGGATTACTTTGATGCCAACCTGAATGCCAGTTATGAAATCGACTTCTGGGGCGGCAAACGTGCGTCCCGCGACAGTGCGCAGTTCGGGCTCAAGGCCAGTGAATTTGATCAGGCGACCGTGGAGCTGACGGTGCTCAGCGGTGTGGCCAACAGCTACACGAAAACCTTGTCGTTGCGCGAGCAGCGGCGGATTGCCGAACTCAATCTGGCGAATGCCCAGAGCGTGTTGAAACTGGTGCAGACCCGCTACGATTCCGGCTCGGCCACCGCCCTCGAACTGGCGCAGCAGAAAAGCCTGGTCGCAGCGCAACAGCGGCAATTGCCGACGGTGCAGCAACAGGCCGACGAATCGCTGATCACCCTCGCGGCCCTGCTCGGCCGACCGGTGCAGGAACTGGCGCCGATCGACGAGTCTTTCGATCACCTGCAATGGCCCGTGATTGGTGCGGGTGTGCCCAGCGAGTTGCTGAGCCGCCGCCCGGACATCGCCCGCGCCGAAGCACAACTCTCCGCCGCCCGGGCCGACGTCACCGTCGCCCGCGCCGCCATGCTGCCCTCCATCACCCTCAGCGCCAGCTTCGGCTCCGGGGCGAACAGCGCCAGCGACATTCTGCGCAGCCCGTTCTATAACCTCACCGCCGGTTTGGTGGCACCGATCTTCAACAACGGCCGCCTCGGCGCCGACCGCGACAAAGCCACGGCACGCCAGCAAGAATTGCTGGAGGTCTATCGCGGGGCGATCATCAACGGTTTCGCCGACGTCGAAAAAGCCCTCAACAGCATTCGCTGGCTCGACGAACAACGCCAATGGCAAAGCGAAGAACTGAGCCAGGCCCAGACCGCCTTCAACATCGCCCAAAGCCGCTACCAGGCTGGCGCCGAGGATTTGCTCACGGTGCTGGAGACACAACGCACGCTGTACGCGGCGCAGGATTTGAATGTGCAACTGAAACTGTCGCGGTTGCAGGCGAGTATTGCGCTGTACAAGGCGCTGGGTGGGGGGTGGCAAGCTTTGTGAGGGCTGTGACGCTTAGTTGAATTGGCAATACATCACCTGTGGCGAGGGAACTTGCTCCCGCTGGACTGCGCAGCAGTCCCCTTCTTTACAGGTAAAAAGAAGGGCCGCTTCGCGACCCAGCGGGAGCAAGCTCCCTCGCCACAACGCCGTCGTCAGGCCTGCCGCTGCTTGACCTTCAAATTCCGTGCATACCACGGCCGTTGCGGCACGCGGCGGAACAGGTCGGCGAGTTTCTTTTCGTCGGTGCCGAAGGTGATGCGCAGCGCGAGTTTCATGGTTTCCGGGTCCATTTCCACCGACTTGCCCGCCTGTAACCCCGGCGTGGTGCTGCAACCGTGGGTGCTAGGGCCGAGCCAGGGGTCGTCGACTTCGACGAAGCGACCCGGGGCGAACCACGGCACGCCATTGACCTCCAGCCGCGTGACCTCCCCGGGATGGAAGCGCTCATGCGCACGGAACCAGTCTTCCAGCCGATCATCGATCCAGCCGTGGAAATGCCAGAACACCGGGTTTACATGGGAAGAAAACGGGTCACCGAGGAAATCGTTTTCCGGCCCGAACCAACGTGCGGCAAAGTCCGAGGGATCACGGGCAAACGGCACCGGCTGACCATTCGACGGATCACGCGGCACCGACGCCCAGCGCATGTGTAGCCAGTCATGCAAACCCAGTTCGACTTCCGAACCGAACTGCCCCAACGTCAACTTCGACAGATAACGCGGATCGCGGTACTGCGATTCCCAGACCTGGAAATTGCTGTGATACGTCTCGGCAGTCTTGATGTCGCTGACCCACTGGGTGTACTCCGGATCCTCGCCCGCCAGCCAGGTCGGCGGCAGTGAAGCGCCGTCGTGGTTGTCGAAGTAGCGGGCAAAGCCCTGGCGATCCCGCTCCAGTTCCGGTTGCGGCATCGGGAAGCTTGGCCAGGACGGCAAGTCTTGCATCGAGCGCGCGGTGGCGAGCATGTGCCGGTGCATAAAGAAAAAGTCCACGCCCGAACCATTGCGATCTTTCTTCGGACCCCGGGCATCGCGCTCCTTGTCGCGCGGGCCCGGCTGCCAGCCAATCCCGCGCAAGGCTCCACGCTTGTCTTCGGAGAGTGTGTGCCATTTGTCCCGCGAGGCATGCCAGAGCTGATGGAACAAACGATGCTCCGGAGAAATCAGCCACGCCAGCAGCGTCGAATTCAGACCGGTACGCTCCCGTGCTTCAGGAAACAGGCGTTTGTGCGCGACAAAGCGATTGTCCAGCGCCGGCAAACCGAGCGGACGGTCCAGTCGCAGGATGCGCCCGCTGAGCGTGCCACTGCCGGCATTGCCGAAATCGGCCCAGACCTCATCGAGAATCACCGACAACTCATACGTCGCTGCGCCGTTGGCCGATTGCGTATCGATCAGGCGCCAATACATCTCGCCAGGCTTGGGTGACACCAGATCGCCCATGACCCGATAACGCGGCTCAGCGTCGCCCCGCAACTGCTGCGCGGTGTCCAGATAACCGCGCAAGCCGCGCCCACGCTGGGCGACGTCGAGCAACAACTCCAGGCCTTGCAACGGCAAACCGTCGAGGCCCGCCTGCGCGCCCTCGAAGCGAACATCCCAGACGCCACGCAGCGAATTCGCCAGGTGCTGGCCCGCAGTGTCCGCCAGATCGACCGTCGCCTCACCGGGGGTGATCGTCGGGTCCGGCTTCGTCCATTCGCGATGCCCATAAAAAGCCGCAGGCACGGCGGCGCCGGTCAGCGCCAGGCCCGCCATGAACCATCGTCGAGAAATCGTCATTGCCCTACCTGTGTCAGCCATGAAGCAGGCTTTATCCAAGCTAGAACGTTCATCCTGCCGACAAATTTAAGAGCATCGCGGGCAAGCCTCGCTCCTACAGTTTGTGCGTCGCGCATTTGTAGGAGCGAGGCTTGCCCGCGAAGAGGCCCGAACAACCACCTAAATTTTCCCGCCAGCCACTCGTTCTTCCCAGATAGCAAAGGCCCCTGCGCCTGCACCTCGACGGCGAACCTGACTGAGATGGCAATGACAAAACCACGTTCGAAAAAGGCTCTTTACATCGGCCTGCCGCTGGCTCTGGCGATCAGCGCCGGTGCAGGCTATGCAGCCTGGGATTACTGGTTCAAGGACAACCCCGGCTACCCGGTCAAGGTGATGAAGCAGGCCGACGAACTCCACGAACGCATGCTGTCTTTCGACAGCCACGTCAGCCTGATGCAGAACTTCGGCACCCAGGGCAACGAGGCGGACAAGGATGGCAAGGGCCAGTTCGACCTGGTCAAGGCCAATCGCGGCCATCTCTCCGGTGCAGCCCTGACGATTTTCGGCTGGCCGGAAATCTGGAACGGCGCCAACGCACCGCACAAACCCACCGCCGGGTTCCTCGAAGAAGCGCGCAACCAGCAGGAGATCCGCTACAAGATCATCACCGGGATGGTCCGCGACTTCCCCAATCAGGTCGCCATCGCTTACACCCCCGACGACTTCCGTCGCCTGCACGGTGAAGGCAAGTTCGCCATTTTCATCAGCATGCTCAACGCCTACCCGTTGGGCCACGACCTGAGCCTGCTGGACCTGTGGACGGCGCGCGGCATGCGCATGTTTGCGTTCAGCTACATCGGCAACAACGACTGGGCCGACTCCTCGCGGCCGCTGCCGTTTTTCAACGATTCGCCGGACGCCCTCGACGGCCTCTCCGACCTCGGTAAACAAGCGGTGCATCGCCTGAATGACCTGGGGGTGATCATCGACGTCTCGCAAATGTCGACCAAGGCCCTGGAGCAAGTCGCGCAACTGAGCCGCACACCATTGGTGGCCTCGCACTCCGCGCCACGGGCCATGGTGGATATCCCGCGCAACCTCAGTGACAAAGAACTGCAACTGATCAAAAACAGTGGCGGCGTGGTGCAGATCGTCGGCTTCTCGCAGTACCTCAAGCCACTGTCGCAGCCGACCCAGGACAAGCTCAACGCACTGCGCCAGCGTTTCGACCTGCCGCCCCTGCCGAACCTCGCGATGGCGCTGATGCCGGGCGACCCGATCATCTCGGCCTGGTCCGAGCAGAAGTTCGGCCAGTACGCCAGCGGCCTCTACGCGATCCTCGAAGAAGAACCCAAGGCCAGCCTCAAGGACCTCGGGGACGCCATCGAGTACACCGTGCGCAAAATCGGCATCGACCATGTCGGCATCAGCTCCGATTTCAACGAAGGCGGCGGCGTCAAAGGCTGGGAGAACGTCAGCGAAATCCGCAACGTGACCGCCGAACTGCTGTCGCGCGGCTACTCCGAGGCGGACATCGCCAAGCTCTGGGGTGGCAACTTCCTGCGGGTCTGGGATCAGGTGCAGAAAGCCGCCAAGCCCGCATTGATCTCGCAGCAGGACAAAAGCAAACCATGAGTGATCGTCGAACCTTCCTGAAACAGGCTGGCATCCTCGCCGCAGGCCTGCCGCTGACTGCCGGCCTGCCCTCCGCCGCCAGTGCCGCAGCAAAAGCGCCAGTGTCCGGGGACAAATGGGCGCAGTTGCGCCAACTGTTCGACCAGGACCCGGCCTATCTGCATTTCTCCAACTTCCTGATCACCTCGCACCCCAAACCCGTGCGCGAGGCCATCGAGATGCACCGCGCCGCCCTGGATAAAAACCCTGGGCTGGCGATGGATTGGGACCTGGGCGTGATCGAGCAGCGCGAAGAAGACGTCCGCGTGTGGGCCGGTCGTTACCTGCAAGCGGATGCCAAGCAGATCGCGCTGACCGGCAGCACCACCGAAGGCCTGGCGATGATTTACGGCGGTGTCCATGTACGCCCGGACCAGGAAATCCTCACCACCGTCCACGAACACTACGCCACCCACACCATTCTCGATTTGCGCACACAGCGCGATGGCACCAAGGTGCGCAAGCTCCGGTTGTTCAAGGATCCGCAGACGGTCACCAAGGAAGAAATCCTGACCGCCATCGACCAAGGCATCAAACCCGAAACCCGCGTTTTGGGCATGACCTGGGTGCAGTCCGGCAGTGGCGTGAAAACCCCGATCGCGGAAATCGGCGCCCTGGTGGACAAACACAACCGCAACCGCGCCGATAAGGACCGGATCATTTACCTGGTCGACGGCGTGCACGGCTTTGGTGTCGAGGACTTGAGTTTCCCGGCGATGAACTGCGACTTCTTTATCGCCGGCACCCACAAATGGATGTTCGGCCCGCGCGGCACCGGCATCATTTGCAGCCGCAGCCCAGAGGTCAAATACGTCACGCCGATCATCCCGACCTTCTCTGAAGCCACGGCGTTTTCTACCACCATGACTCCGGGTGGTTATCACTCGTTCGAACACCGCTGGGCGCTGAACGAAGCCTTCAAATTGCATTTGCAATTGGGCAAGGCCGACGTCCAGGCGCGCATCCATGCGCTCAACAGCTACATGAAGAAACGCCTGCAAGCCCACCCGCAAATCGAACTCGTCACGCCGCTGAGCCCCGAGCTGTCATCGGGTTTCAGCTTCTTCCGGGTCAAGGGCAAGAACAGCGACAAGATCGCCGCGTACCTGATGCAAAACAAAGTGGTCGCCGATGCGGTGGAACGCGACGTCGGCCCGGTGGTGCGCACCGCGCCGGGGCTGCTCAACACCGAGGCTGAAATCGACCGCTTCATGGCGTTGCTCAGCACGCAGCTCGGCTAAGGATGCGACAACACAACCCCTGTGGGAGCGAGCCTGTGTGGTGAGGGGGCTTGCCCCCGTTCGGCTGCGCAGCAGTCGTAAAACCGTTGCATGCGGTGCGCCCGATGCACCGCAATCGTAGGTTCTGGGACCGCTTTGCGCTCCAACGGGGGCAAGCCCCCTCGCCACATAAGCCCGCTCCCACAGGGATGCGCATTGAACAGATACGACTCCTTTTACCTTTGTATCGAGAGAGATGATGAACAGTGAGCCGCGTAGTTTTTCCTTGAAGACGCTCCCCGCACTGGCTTTCGCCGCCGTGGCCGCCAGCCTGTTGCCGGGCCTCGCGCAGGCCGCCGAGCCTGCCCAGCCGGGCAAGGTGTTCAAGGACTGCAAGGATTGTCCGGAAATGGTCGTGCTGCCCACCGGCACGTTCACCATGGGCACCCCGGAAAATGAAGTCGGTCGCGAGCCGGATGAAGGCCCGTTGCACCCGGTGACGTTCGCCAAACCGCTGGCCATCAGTCGCTTCCAGGTGCTGGCCGGTGAATGGGACGCCTACCTGCGCGACACCGGTTACGTGATGCCCGACGGCGATACCCGTCCGGGCCGCGAGTGCAAGGCTGGCGTGCCACGCTACGAGCGCACGGTCAAGCATCCGGCCGTGTGCATGGACTTCGAAGAAGCCAATGCCTACGTGGCATGGCTGTCGAAAAAATCCGGCAAGGCCTATCGGCTGGTCAGCGAATCCCTGCGCGAATACGCCTCCCGCGCCGGCAGCACCGGGCCATTCCCCTTCCCGTTCGACGAAGGCAAGGAATACAGCATCGCCAAGCACGCCAACACCTACGGCGCGGCCGATGGCTACAACTTCACCGCGCCGGCAGGCAGCTTCCCGGCCAACGCTTTCGGCGTGTACGACATGCACGGCAACGTCTACGAGTGGACCGCCGATTGCTTCAACGAGAACTACGTCGGCGCACCAAGCGACGGCAGTGCCTGGCTGAGCGGCGACTGCAAGGTGCGGCGCATTCGCGGCAACGACTGGGGCGAAGCGCCGGTGTTCTCCCGTTCGGGCAATCGCAACGCCACCTACCCCGATACCCGTGGCGACTGGCTGGGCTTTCGCGTCGCCCGGGATCTGTGAGGCGCCCACCTCCCGTCGCATGACGTGCAACAAACCCGTGAGCGGCTAAATCGTCGCCCACGGGTTTCGTCTTTTAAGCAGCCAAACTCTTGAACCTTTGCCCTTAGCGGCACTTGAAGCGGAAACTTCCATGACCTCAAAATCCCGCGGAGCCTTCAGTGAAGTCCTCGGCCTGCTCAGGCCTTTCCGGGTCATCGTTGTGGTGTCGATCATGCTCGGCATGCTCGGCGGCCTCAGCATCACCGCGCTGCTGGCGACCATCAACGACGCGTTGAACGCCGCCGCCACCCCGTCCACCCGTGTGGTGCTCTCCTTTATCGGCCTGTGCGCGGTGGCACTGGTGACGTCGATCCTGTCGGACATCGGCACCAACCATGTCGGCCAGCACATCATCGCCGGGCTGCGTAAATCCCTCGGGGAAAAAGTCCTGCTGGCACCGATCGAACAGATCGAGCGCTTCCGCAGTTATCGACTGATCCCGGTGCTGACCCACGACGTCGACACCGTCAGCGATTTCGCGTTTTCCTTCGCGCCGCTGGCCATCGCATTCACCGTCACCCTCGGTTGCCTGAGCTACCTGGCCTACTTGTCGTTGCCGATGTTTGCCTTGCTGATGGTGGCCCTGGTGATCGGCACCGCGCTGCAATACGTGGCTCGCTCCAAAGGCATCAAGGGTTTCCAGGCCGCGCGCGAAGCCGAGGACGAACTGCAAAAACACTACAGCGCGATTGCCGCCGGCGCCAAGGAACTGCGCATCCATCGCCCGCGCCGCCAACGCATGTTCAGCCAACGCATCGAAGGCACCGCCGATTTCATCTGCAACACGCACATCCGCGCGGTCAACACCTTCGTGGTGGCCAAGACCCTCGGCTCGATGCTGTTTTTCGTGGTGATCGGCCTGGCGCTGGTCCTGCAATCGATGTGGCTGGGCTCGGATAAAGCCGTGCTCAGCGGCTTCGTGCTGGTGCTGCTGTACATGAAAGGCCCGATGGAATACCTGATCACCACCCTGCCGGTGGTCAGCCGCGCGAACATTGCGTTCAAGCGCATCGCCGACCTGGCGGAGCAGTTTTCCTCGCCGGAACCGCACCTGCTGCTCAGCGACAAAGACGCGCCGAAACCGGTGGTCGAACACCTGGAATTGCGCGACGTGCACTTCGCTTTCCCAGCGGTAGACGGCAGCAAACCTTTCGCCCTCGGCCCGGTCAACCTGTCCATCGCCCAAGGCGAGATCGTGTTTATCGTCGGCGAGAACGGCGGCGGCAAAACCACGCTGATCAAGCTGTTGCTGGGGCTGTACGCGCCACAGGGCGGGGAAATCATCCTCAACGGCAAACCGGTCTTGGCACATAACCGCGACGATTATCGCCAGTTGTTCACCACGATTTTCGCCGACTACTACCTGTTCGATGAACTGGTGCAAGGCGAGCAGAACGTTCCCGAAGACGCCAATCGTTACCTGGAACGCCTGGAAATCTCGCACAAGGTCAGCATCCGCGATGGCGCCTTCAGCACCACCGACCTGTCCACCGGCCAGCGCAAACGCCTGGCCCTGCTGAACGCCTGGCTGGAGGAACGCCCGGTGCTGGTGTTCGACGAATGGGCGGCGGACCAGGACCCGGCCTTCCGCCGGATTTTCTACACCGAGCTGTTGCCGGAACTCAAATACCTGGGCAAGACCATCATCGTGATTTCCCACGACGACCGTTACTTCGATGTCGCCGACCAATTGGTGCGGATGGAGGGCGGACGGGTCGTTGCGCAGAAGCAATCGTTGACGGCGGTCTGATCACGTTCTCAGCCAACGCCTGTCAATCCGCCGGAGCCCCCGCGCTCCGGCCGTTACCCACTGAATGTTTACCCGTGTGGGCGCGATGTCCGGCCAAGCCGTCAGCGCCCAGGCGGTCGCCGACGACGAGAGACCGATGAACGACATGATCGATGATGATTTACTGGCGCTGCTGCTGGCCGATGCCGGTGATCAACCCCAAAGCATCGCCGCCCGCGCGCAGAACACCCCGGCGCCGCTCTCTTTCGCCCAGCAACGCTTGTGGTTTGTGCAGCAACTGACACCGGACAGCGCCGCTTACAACCTGCCACGCGTAATGCGCATCAGCGGCGCGTTGCAGGCGCAGCGTCTGGAAGTTGCGCTGAACCGGGTGCTGGATCGCCACGATATCCTGCGCACGGCGTTCCGCGAGATCGACGGTGTGGCCATGCAAGTGGTCGATGCTCAGGCGACGCTGGTACTCGGCGAGGAAGACCTGTCCGAACTCGCCGACGAAGACCGCGCCCGGCAGATCGCATTGCGCATCGAAGCCCAGGCAGGCGCGCCGTTCGACCTGCGTCAGGCGCCGCTGATGCGCGCGACCCTGCTCAAGGTCGGCGCCGCAGAACACCTGTTGTTGATGAACATGCACCACATCGTTTCCGATGCCTGGTCCAACGCGATCCTGATGCAGGACCTCAACCGTGCCTTCGCCCAGGCCAGCGACGCAGACGCCCCGCCGCTGCCGCGTCCGGCGATTCAATACGCCGACTACGCCGCCTGGCAACGCGATGACTACCTGCACAGCGCGTCCTGCGCCAACAGCGCCGACTACTGGCAAGACTATCTGGGCACGCCGTTGCCGACCCTGGATTTGCCGGTGGATTTCCCGCGCAGCGCGCAACAGCGTCATCCGGCCGGCAAACATGAATTCGAACTGCCGGGCTCACTGTCGACGGCCCTGAACCGCTTCTGCCAGCAACAGGGCCTGACGCCGTTCGTGGTCGCGCTCGGCGCCTGGCAACTGTTGTTGAGCCGCTACAGCGGTCAGCGGGACTTCACCGTCGGCGTGCCGAATGCCACGCGCAATCGCAGCGAAACCCAAGGGCTGGTCGGCTTCTTTGTCAGCAGTCAGGTGTACCGCGTGCGCCTCGACCCGATGCTGTCCTGCTACGATTTCCTGCAACGCCTGCGCCGCGAATCCCTGGCGGCGCTGGACCATGCGGATTACCCGCTGGAGCTGAGTTTCGACGCCCTGAAATTGCAGGCCAGCGCGCAAGCCAATCCATTGTTCCAGGTGTTGTTCAACTGGCGTACCGACAGCGGCGAGCCTGCGCACACGGATCTGCACGGACTGGCGCTGGAGTTCCTTGATGCGGGGGCGGGTCAGGCCAAGTTTGATTTATCGCTGGACGTTGCGTACTCGCAACACGGTGTTGTCGCGAGTCTGGAATACAGCCGCGATCTCTACACTTCGGCGACCATTGAGCGTCTGGCGCGGCATTGGCAAAATCTGCTGCAAGGCATCGTCGATGGTTGCTGTCAGCGGATCGGTGAACTGCCGTTGCTTGATAGCGATGAGCAAAACGTGATGTTGAAGGATTGGCATCGTGTGGTTGAGCACGCTGCGCAGGCGCCGTGCGTGCAGCAGCGCATTGCTGCTCAGGCGGAACAGACGCCGGATGCGGTGGCGTTGATTGTCGGCGACGATTGTTTGACCTACGCGCAACTGGACGCCCGCGCCAACCAGCTCGCGCATAAGCTGATCGAGGCCGGCGTTGGCCCGGATCGGCTGGTGGGCATCGCCGTTGAGCGCAGTGTGGAAATGATTGTCGGCTTGCTGGCGATCCTCAAGGCTGGCGGGGCTTATGTGCCACTGGACCCGGCGTATCCCGAGGATCGCCTGGCCTACATGATCGAAGACAGTGGTCTTGAACTGCTGCTTACTCAGTCTCATCTGCAAGCGCAGTTGCCGATTCCAAGCGGGCTTAACACCTTGTTGCTCGATCAGCCGACCGAGTGGCTGGCGGCTTATCCACAGACGTGCCCAACGGTGGCGCTGAATGGCGAGCATCTGGCCTACGTGATCTACACCTCGGGCTCCACAGGTAAGCCAAAAGGCGTGATGGTGCGCCACGCGGCCTTGTGCAATTTCGTCGAAAGCATGGTCGATCAACCGCGCCTCGCTGCCCAGGATCGCATGCTGTCACTGACCACGTTCTCGTTCGATATTTTCGGTCTGGAGATCTACGGTCCGCTGCTGGCCGGCGCCCGTGTGGTGCTGACCGGCAAAGACGTGCATCTAGATCCGCAAGCCGTGCTCGAACTGATCGAGCGCCACGGCGTGAGCGTGCTGCAAGCTACGCCTTCGACCTGGCGCATGCTGCTCGACCATGAACAGGCGTCGATTTTGACTGGCCGTACCTTCCTGTGTGGCGGCGAAGCGCTGCCGCAGGAATTGGCGGAGCGCATGCTCGCGCTGTCGCCGAAGGTCTGGAATCTCTACGGCCCGACCGAAACCACGATCTGGTCGGCGCTGCATCCGTTGACGCGCGAAAACGCCAAGCCGTACCTCGGCAAGCCAATCGACAACACCGCGTTGTACATCCTCGGCAGTGACCTGGAACTCAACCCGATCGGCGCACCAGGTGAATTGCTGATCGGCGGCGACGGCCTCGCGCGCGGTTATTTCCAGCGTCCAGCGTTGACCGCCGAACGCTTCGTACCGGATCCGTTTTCGTTCAGCGGCGAGCGTTTGTACCGCACCGGCGACCTGACCCGTTACCGCGCCGAGGGCGTGATCGAGTACATCGGCCGCATCGACCATCAAGTGAAAATCCGTGGCTTCCGCATTGAGCTCGGCGAGATCGAAGCGCGCCTGTTGGCACTCGATAGCGTGCGCGAAACCGTGGTGGTGGCGCAGGACGGCCCGACCGGCCCGCAACTCGTGGGTTATGTGGTTACGGCGACGGCTGTCGAGGATGAAGCCGCGTTGCGCGCCGAACTCAAGGCCAGCCTCAAGGCCGAATTGCCGGACTATATGGTGCCCGCGCACCTGTTGTTCCTGGCGCAATTGCCGCTCACACCCAACGGCAAGGTTGACCGCAAAGCCCTGCCACTGCCGGACCTGAGCCAGTCGCAACGCCCGTTCATTGCTCCGGTGACCCCACTGGAAAAAGCCCTCACCGAACTCTGGCAGGAAGCCTTGCAGGTCAAACGGGTCAGCCTCGACGACAACTTTTTCGAACTCGGGGGCCACTCGATCCTGGCGATCCAGTTCATCTCGCAGTTGCATGCCCGCCTCGGGATCAAACTGGCGTTGCAGCAGATGCTGGCTTACCCGACGGTCGAAGTCCTGGCCAGGTTCATCGCCCTGGAGCATCAGCAAAACGCGCAATGCGTGGTCGCGCTGAATGCCTCGACGGCTTCTGCCCCCGGACTTTTCTGCCTGCACCCCAGCGGCGGCATCGTGTTTTGCTACCAGCCACTGGCGAAGAAACTCGCCCCCCACGCCAAAACCTTCGGCGTGATGCACAAGGGCTTCGCCGACAAAACATCAGGCGCGCAGACCTGGGCCGAGATGATTGACGACTACAGCGCGCAGATTGTCGAGCAGCAGCCACACGGGCCTTATCGGCTGATGGGCTGGTCGTTGGGCGGCGCGATCGCCATGGACATCGCTGCACGCCTTGAACAGCAAGGTCGCGAGGTCAGTTTCCTGGGCCTGGTCGACACCAACGTGCCGGAACGTGACCTGCCCGCCGACCTGCCGCGCAAGCCGCTGGAACAGGACAACCCGAACCACCTCAGCGCGGAAAATGAACTCAAGGCAGCGCTCGAAGTGTTCACCCTGATGTTCGCGCACCTGGAAACGGCGGCGGCTAGTTTCATCGCCGAAAACCCGACGGCCGACCTCAAGGCCTTCTATCGCTGGGCCAGCGAACAGACGGCGACCGGGGAACAGGAAATGATCGCGACCCTGGACGGGATCAAGCAAGAGATCATGAACGCACAAGCCTTTGCGATCCACGAACGGCTGGTAGCGGCATTCGAAGAATTCTCACTGCCACGGCTCGAGGTCCAGGTCAGTTGCTGGTGGTCGCTGTCGCACAAAACCCTGGAGCAAGTACTGTTTTCGGAACAACTGCTCAGGGCCCACAACGTGACAGGCCAATTGCACACCTCGATCCACACCCCGCTGCCGCACCGCAGCATGATCTACGCCGAGTCGCTGCTGGAATCGTTTACCGACGTGTTCCTTGGCGGCCAGGGCGAGTCACGCAACTGACCGGGCAACAGCAAAAAAAGAGCAGTTACAGCGCAAACCCCCTGTAGGAGCGAGGCTTGCCCGCGAAGAGGCCGTGTCAGCCGACATTCATGCAGCTGACACACCGCCTTCGCGAGCAAGCTCGCTCCCACAGGGGACTGGTGTTGGCTGCAAATTTTGTGAACAACGCCCAACAAATGTAGGAGCGAGGCTTGCCCGCGAAGAGGCCATGTCAGCCGACATTCATGCAGCTGACACACCGCCTTCGCGAGCAAGCTCGCTCCCACAGGGGGCGGTGTCAGCCACAAATCCTGCGAACAACACCAAACCAATGTGGGAGCGAGCTTGCTCGCGAAAGCGGTGTGTCAGGCGACATGGTTTTTGGCTGTGCCGACGCCTTCGCGAGCAGGCTCGCTCCCACAGGGGACTGTGGTGGGATAGTTGGTTTGGTGGTAGCGGTTCGGATTTGGATGGGAGTTGACCCATGCCCCTTCAAAGGGACATGGGCCAGTTTCAGTGGGGGATGGATCAGAACTGCGGGGTGTATTTCACGCTGAACATTACGTTGCGTGGATCACCGTAGTTGTTGTTGCCGTTGATCTGGTTGTAGGCCGCCGCGAAGTAGGTCTTGTCGAACAGGTTGTTGGCGTTCATTGCCAGCTCGATTTCCGAGGTGAGCTGGTAACCGACACGGGCGTTCCACACGGTGTAACCCGGTACGTTGACGGAGTGGTCGAAACCGACGGTGTGGGTCTGTGCGGTGAAGCCCAGGCCAGTGCTCACACGGCTCCAGTCGCCAGGCATCTGATAGTTGCCCCACACGCGCAGCATGTGTTTAGGCGTCCACCAGCTGAAGATTTTGCCTTCGTTGTCCGGGTCGTCGAGGTACTTGGTGGTGTTGTAGGTGTAGCCGGCAAACAGTTGCAGGTTGTCGGTCACTTCGCCGCTGATTTCAGCGTCCAGACCCTGGCTGCGCACTTTGCCCGAGGCCGTCGAGCAGTACCAACCGTCGCAGGTTTGCGGACCTGCCGTATTGAGAACGGCGCGGTTTTCCTGGTCGTAACGGAACAGGGCCACGGAGGTGTTGATCCGGCCATCCATCAACTCGCCCTTGAGACCGATCTCGTAGTTAGTGCCGATGATCGGTTTAAGGACCGAACCGGCAGTATCGCGTTCGGTTTGCGGGGTGAAGACGTCGGCGTAACTGGCGTAGACCGACCACTCACGGCTCAGGTCATAAATGATACCGGCGTACGGCGTGACTTCACCGGTTTCGGTGGCGGTGCTGTTGGTATCGTCGGTAATGCTGGTCGGGGTCTCGATCTGAGATTTGTAGCTGTAGTCGTACCAACTGACCCGCGAGCCGAGCACCAGGGTCAGATCGTCAACAGGCTTGACCCGCCAGTTGCCGTACAGGCCTTTCTGGCGGATGTCGTATTTGCTCGGGAAGCCACGACCACCGGGGGTGTTGACCAAACCGTCGTAGCTGATCTCCGGACGGTCGTGATTAATGTCGAAGATGTTGTCAGAGCTGGCGTTGAAGGTCCGGGCGTATTTGTCGTCCGAGGTGTATTTGGAATAGTTGCCGCCCAGCATGACTTCCTGCTGCATGGACAAGGCTTCGAACTTGCCGGTGACGTTCATGTCCAGCGCGACTTTGGTGGAGTCCAGGTCGGTTACGAAGTCAGCGTACTGGATACCGGTGCCATCGGGCCGGATGCCGGAGCCGGTGGTTTGCGTCCGCTGGTTCTTCGCCTTGTTGGTTTCGGTCATGTGCACGGCGCCGACCTTGAAGGCCCAGTCGTCGTTGAAACGGTGTTCCAGATCGGTGTAGATCGTGGTGACGTCGATGTCCGAGTGGTTCCACTTCGCCCCGGTGTAGGTGCTGCGCGACAGGTCGATGGGCTTACCATCGGAATAACGCGGGAAGCCACGGACATTTGCACGCGATTGACCGTCGGACTGGCTGACCGCCACGCCCACGGTGGTGGCCTCGCTCAGGTCGAAGTCCAGCGCGCCGTACAGCGAGGTGGTTTTGTACCATTCGGAATCAACGAAGGTGTGGGTGTCGTCCTGGTCGGCCACGAAGCGGCCACGGATCGTGCCGTTCTGGTTCAGCGGTCCGCCGGCGTCCAGTTGCAGACCGTAGTGGTCCCACGAGCCGGCCTTGCCGGTCAGGGTCACGGTCGGTACAGCCTGACCGCGTTTGCGCACCAGGTTGACCGAGCCACCCGGGCTGCCGGTGCCTTGCAGCAAGCCCGACGCACCGCGCAGCACTTCCATGCGGTCGAAGAAAATCAGGTCCTGGGTGGCCCAGTTGCCGATCGCGTAAGTGTTACGCGGGATCGGCACACCGTCGTACTGCCAGTCATCAATCTGGAAACCGCGCGAAGACAGGATCAAGCCCCGGCCCACGCCTTGGGCGCCAACCAGGCCGGTGGTCTTGTTGGCCGCGTCCTTGAGGTCGACGATGTCCTGGTCGTCCATTTGCTTGCGGGTCATCACCGTGACCGACTGCGGAATTTCCTTGAGGGTGTGGGTGCCCTTGCCGATGGTTACGACATTCGAGGTGTAGGATTTCGAACCTTCGGTGGTCGCGCTGACCTGTTGCGCATTGATGGTGGTGGCGCCCAGTTCCAGACCTTCGGTCGAACTGCCGCGTACCAGCATCAGCGTGTTGCCTTCAAAGCTGTAATGCACACCGGTGCCTTTGAGCAACTGGGCAATCGCCGCTTCGCTGCTCAACTTGCCGCTGACGCGCGTACTGCGCAGGCCGGCCATGTCGTCGGCGTTGTAGATCACCTGTTGATTGGTCTGCGTGCCAAACGCCTGCAGCGCCTGAGGCAACGGCTGGGCCGGAATGTTGAGGGTAAAGTCTTCGGCGACGACCTGCGCGCTGAGCGGCAGCAGACACGCCATGCCCAGACCGGCCAGCGAACGACGCGAGCGCAGGGTTCGGGCGATGACCAAAGCCTTGAACAGAGGTTTCAACTCATGAATTGCTGACATCGTGCTCTCTATTATTAGTCGAAATGGATAGGACCCATGGGCAACCGAGTGCCCTGCCGCTGCCTGGACCTGTGAACCGCTTGCGACACCGCAAGTCGATGACCGGCCCCTCCCCGGGCTCGATCGTGTGTCCGGGCAGCGGAAAATAAGGTGTACAGCTGAGAAAAACTGAACCCTGTGGCTACCCTGCCCGGCTCGATTTGTCTGCTTACGTTAGTAAGACGTAACACCGCGCAAAAACCGGAATGAGTTTATTTATCATTCGCGCAAAAAATGAAAAAAAGGCCGATGCGTTGGGCATCGGCCATTTTTGTGATCCTTGTCTCATCCTTACAGGCAATGAAAATCCCATGTGGGTCTCTGGTGAACACTGGATTTGTGCCCGGCAACACTCCCCTGTGGGAGCGAGCCTGCTCGCGAAAGCGGTCTGTCAGTCACATCGTTGCTGGATGTGGCGCCGTCTTCGCGAGCAGGCTCGCTCCCACATTGTTTTTTTGGTGAACACTGGATTTGTGCCTGACAACACTCCCCTGTAGGAGCGAAGCTTGCTCGCGAAAGCGGTCTGGCAGTCACATCGTTGCTGGATGTGGCGCCGTCTTCGCGAGCAAGCTTTGCTCCTACTTTGGGTCTCTGGTGAACACTGGATTTGTGCCCGGCAACACTCCCCTGTGGGAGCGATCCTGCTCGCGAAGGCGGTCTGTCAGTCGCATCGCTGTTGGATGAGATGCCGTCTTCGCGAGCAGGCTCGCTCCCACATTGGTTTTTTGATGAACACTGGATTTGTGCCTGACAACACTCCCCCCTGTAGGAGCGAAGCTTGCTCGCGAAGGCGGACTCACAGGCACCATTGAAGGCAACTGACCCACCGCGATCGCGAGCAACCCCACCCCCACAGGATCGGGCAAGGCTCAACCGTTTTGCGCAGCCTTGGCGTTTTGCAGTTGCCGGGCTTTTTCGGTGAGTGCGGCTTTTTCTTCCGGGCTCATATTGTCCAGTCGCAACCGCGCCTGGGCGATTTTCTCCAGTTGGCCTGGGCTGCTTTCCCGGGCCCGCAACGCCGCCGCCAGACCCGCCACGGTCGGATGGTCAAACACCACACCCGGCTGGATTTCGCACTGCAACAGCTTGCGAATCCCGGCCACCAGTTTGATCACCAGCAAGGAATGGCCCCCGGCGGCGAAAAAGTCCCGGTCGATGCCCAGACGCTCAACCCCCAGCAACTGCGCCATGCGCGTCACCAGCAATTGCTCTAGCGCATCGCGAGGTTGCAGGCCTTCATCGTCCGCCGAGGTGGACGCCAGTTGTTGCAACGCCTTGCGGTCAACCTTGCCGTTGGCCAGTCGCGGGAAGCTCTCGATGAATTGCAAATGCTGCGGCAGCATCACGCTCGGCAAACGCAGCGCCAGTTCATCGCGAACCGCATCCAGCAACGTCGCCGAAGGCGCCTCACGCGGGACGATGAATGCGAGCATCCCGTCCTGCGCGGACTGACCCGGCAACACCAACGCCTGCGCGACCTGCGGCAGACGCAGCAACTCGGCTTCGATCTCCGCCAGTTCGATACGGAAACCGCGCACCTTGATCTGCTGATCGCGCCGACCGTGCAGCGCAATCGCCAGATCCGGGCGATAACGCGCCAAATCCCCCGTGCGATACAAACGCTGCTGAGGATTGAACGGGCTCTGAATGAACACGTCCGAATCGGCCTCGACATTCACATAGCCGCGGCACAACTGCGCGCCGCCTAAATACAGCTCGCCCAGCACACCAACCGGCGCCAATTGCAGATTGTCGTCGAGGACAAACACCTGATTGTTGCCCAACACCTGGGACAGTACGCCGGCGTCCGGCATATCCAGCCGCAGCGGATGCACCAGCACACCCACCGTGGCTTCGGTCGGGCCGTAGTGATTGAACACTCGGCAATCGCTGCGCAAACCGGCAATCCGTTGCACCAGTGCCGGCGCAATCGGCTCGCCACCGAGAACCAGCGTGCGCGGCAATTGCGCGCGTTCGCTGTCGAGCAGCGCAGCCAGGTGCGACGGCACAATCTTCAGGCAATCGATGGCTTGCTGTTGCAGGAAACCGGCAAACAAATTGCCGTCCTGCATCTGTTCATCGCTGGCCACATGCAACGCCGCACCGTTGAACAGCGCACCGAACAACGCCGTGTTACCCAAGTCCGCCGCCACCGTGGAGGTGAAGCCGAACTGACGGCACTGCTCCAGCCCCAAGGCCTGGCTGGCGTGAGCGGTGTAGTTGAGCAATTGTTGATGCTCGATCACCACACCTTTCGGCACACCGGTCGAACCCGAGGTGAACAGCACGTAAGCCGCCTGATCAGCCTGAGTGTCAAACGTAATCGCCGACGTCGCCGCCGGAGCCGATTGCAACACGCGATCCAAGGTCGCCAAGGGCAACGGATGATCGTGCCATTGCGCGATGTGCGCGGCGTCGACCAGCAACAATGCAGCGCCGGCCTGTTCCAGCATCAAGGCCTGACGGGCCTGCGGCCATTGCGGGTCCAACGGCAGGTACGCCGCGCCGATGCGCCACGCCGCGAGCATCGCGACTACCAACTCCGCCGAACGTGGCAAGGCCAGCGCGACAATCGCCCCCGGCGCCAGACCCTGGGCTTTCAGTGCCTGGGCCAGCGCCTCGACCTTCACCTGCAATTGCCCGTAGCTCAGGCGCTGATCGCCGTCAGTCAGGGCAATGACGTCCGGTGTGGTCCGGGCAAAATCGGCAATCCGCTGCGGCAGGAATCGAGCATCGGCCAACGCCTGCACGGGCGGGTTGATCGACAGCAAACGCTGTTGTTCGGCAGCGCCCAACACGCTCAGTTGGCCGAGTTCGGCGTGAACATTGGCAACGATGTTTTCCAGCAATACGCGCAACTGCGCCAGCAACCCTTCGATCGCCTGAGCCGAGTAGCGTGACGCGTCGTAACGCAGGTGCAAGGCGTGGGCGCTGCCCGCCTCGTCCGTTTCCAGTTCAAGCATCAATTCAAACAGCGATTCGCGTACTGTCGAACGCGGCGCCCATTGCAAACCACCAGACGTCGCGGCCTGCAGGGCCCGGCAAACAGCAAAACCATACGCCGGACGCGCTGCCGTCGGCGCCAGTTCCGGCGACCAGTATTCCTGCCACGTACGATGCTCATCCAGACGCGCCGCCAACTCGGCCATCCACGTGCTGAACGCGGCATTCGCGCTCAGCTTCAGGTTCAGCGGCAGGGTTTTCGCGAACACGCCCACGGCATCGCTGAAGTATTCGTAATCTTCGCGGCTGTCATGCCGCACACCGACCAGCACTTGTTCATGCCCGCTGAGCCGACCCAGCAACAACCACCACGCTGCTTGCAGCACCACGCTCGGCGAATGCTCCAACGTCCCGGCGACCTGCTGCAAACTGTTGCGCAGAGCAGGTTCGAAGGTCAGCGATTCAGTCGCCGATGAAGCAGCAGAACCCGGATTGCGATAGGCCAACCACGGCGTACTCAGATCAGGGTCCGCGCCTTGCAAATGGTCCTGCCAGTAAACACGCGCGCCGGCCGCGTCCTCGTCCAGCACGACTTCACTGCGCCAGTCCAGGTACTGAGTGAATTCCCCAGTCTCTTCATCGTCCGCCGCCGCGTCTTGCGCATAGGCCTGCACCAATTGCCGATACAGCAAGCGCACGCCACTTTCATCGAGGCTGTGCCGGGCCAAGCCCAACACCAGTTTCCACTGATCATCGGCCAAGCGATACAGCACCGCTTGCGCGCCCTCGGATTCACCGACGACAAAAGAACGTTCCGCCCATTCGGCAAGCTGAGCCTGAATCCCCGCCGGGGTTTCGACCCGCGCCTGCACAGTCAGCGGGAAGCGCTCAGCGCCCCCGACAAACTGCCGCAAGCCATGGAACCCCGGCGCCTTGCCCAGCCGTGCGACCAGCATCGGCTGTTGCGCGAGCACACTGTCCAGTGCGCTTTGCAGCCGCTGCGGATCGAGGGCGCCGTTGATCTCGACCTCCAGGAAACGCAGCGCATCGCCGCAGGCCGGGGCCTTGGGCAACTGTTCCAGCAAGCGTTGCTGTTCAGGCGTCAAGGCGAAACCCAGGTCCTGCTGGTCCATCGATACCTCGTTCATGCTCCGGTTTCCTCGGTGTTCATTACGCGCTCAAGGGCGCTGCGGTCGAACATGTCGCCCATGGCCACGACTATCTTGCGCGGGCCTTCGAACGGATCACGGGCGTGGGCCACCAGCATGTTGTCGAGCAGGATGGCGTCGCCTTTTTGCCAGTCGAAACGCACCGCGCACTCTTCGTACAAGTCGCCGATGCGTTGCATCACTTCGTCTTCAATCGGTGTGCCGTCGCCGTAGAACACGTGGCGCGGCATGCGATCGAGGCCGAACATCGACAGCAGGTCTTCACGCACATCCGGCTCCAGCCAGTAGATATGGTGCAGTTGCACCTGATTGAAGAACGATTTGGCGCCGGTCACCGGGTGCGTAATGATCGCCGGGCCCGGGGTGCGGGTTTGCAGTTCATTGTTATCGAGCCAGCGCCATTCGATGCCACCGGCCCGGCAACGGGCCTCGACTTCGGCGCGGTCTTCAGTCTTGAAGAAGTGCTGCCAGGACACGTCGAGGTTGTCGGTAAAGGTGCGCACGTAAAGCAGGCCCTTTTCCTCGAACTTGTCGCGCAGGTCCGCCGGCAGTTTTTCGTACATCAAGCGGCAATCCACCACTGGCGTCGCTCCGCCGACAGGTGCGGCTTGCTCGCAATAGAACATCTGCTTGCGCGGCCAGCGGTCCTGATGGGAGCTCTCGTTGTGGAACAGGATCATCTTGCGTTCCGGGTACGGCGTGGAGCGGTAGGTGTTCTTGCCGCCCTCTTTCTTCGGCAGGTCGCCGTACTGGCCGTAAAGCCCCGGCTGGATCGCTTCGGCAAACGCCTCGAAACCCTGGATGCCGTCGAGCTCGAAACCACGGAACAGGATCCCGGCATGCTTGGCGAGTTTTTCTTCGATCAGCGGGCGGTTGTTATTGATCCACTCGATCAAGTCCAGCTGCGGCTCGTTTGGCTCCAGCAGCAACGGGAACGGCTGCGGCGCGGCGATCAGCGATTCGCGGATCGGCGCAGGCCGGGCCTTGGCCGCCGGGGCGACACCGCGCTTGAGGAACTTGCCGAGTTTGTCGGCCTTGGGTCCGGGGACGGCAGGCTTGGCGGCCACCGCTAAATTGTCGACTGGCATGCTGATAGCTCCCAATTGAATGTCCTGATCAGCGACGATCTGTTCCAACAGGGCTATCCAGGCCTTGACCAGGTGCTGAATGCGCTCGTGTCCGAACAAGGTTGTGGCGAATTGCCAATTACCCAGCAATTGCCCTTCTTCATCGTCAACGAACAACGCCATGTCGAATTTAGAATGGGTCTCCAGCGCCGGCAGCGATTCCACGCTCAAACCACCCATGGACTGGGTGCGTCCCGGCAGGTTATTCATCACGAACAACACCTGCACCAACGGGTTCATGCCCTTGTGGCGCGGCACGTCCGAGGCGTCGACGATCATGTCGAACGGCAGGTCTTGATGCTCCATCGCACTCAGCAGGTTTTCCTGGGTCTGGGCCAGGAATCCGGCGAACGGTGTGGCGCCATCGAACTGCGAACGCAACGGCAGGACGTTGACGAAGAAGCCGATCAAGCGCTCCAGTTCCGGCTGTTCACGCCCGGCCACGTCGGCACCGACCAGCACATCCGCGGCACCGCTGACCTGGTGCAACAACACCTGGAACGACGCCAGCAACGTGCTGTACAGCGTGACGCCCGCGTCCATCGACACCTTGCGCAACGCCGCGCTGAGTGAAGGGGTGAGCTGGAACTGCACCGCGTCGCCCTCGTAGGACGGCGTCAAGCCACGTGGGTTATCCGCTGGCAATTTCAGTTGCCCGTTGTAGCCGGCCAGCCGGGTTTTCCAGTACTCGGCCTGACGCGCCAGCACGCCCTGCTGCTCCAGTTCCTGCTGCCACAGCGCGAAGTCGGAATACTGCACGTCCAGCGGCGGCAACGGGTTCAGGTCACCGACCTTGGTGCGCTCATAAATCTGCACCAATTCGTTGACCAGCAAGCCCATCGACCAACCGTCGGAAATGATGTGGTGCATCGCATACAGCATCACGTGCTCGGTCGGCCCCAGGTGCAGGATCCGCCCGCGCAGCAGCGGCGCGTGCTCCATATCAATCGGCGTGCGCGCGTTTTCCAGGGCCGCTTGCGCGACCAGTTCTTCCTGGGCACTGCGCGACAGACCGGACAAATCGATCACTGGGAAATCAACGTCGACCTGTTCGGCGATCACCGCAATCGGATCACCTTCATCGTCCTGGGTGTACGCGGTGCGCAGTACTTCATGACGACGCACCACCTCGGCGAAGCTGCCGATCAGCCGCTCCACCGACAACTCGCCGCGCAAACGCAGGGCCATCGGCATGCCATACGCCGCCGTGCCGCCGGACAGTTGCTCGGCGATCCACAAGCGGCGCTGCACCAGCGACAACGGTGCGCTGTGCCGGGTGCCGTGGGCCTTGAGCACCACACTGTGGCCGCTCGGTTCCGGTGTGCCCTGCTGCTGCGCGATCCACGCCGCCAGGTCCTTGAGTCGCGGATGGCTGAAAAGGTCACGCAGGCTCAGCGTACAAGCCGTGAGTTTGCGCAGGCGCGAGACCGCTTGCGTCGCGAGCAGGGAATGCCCGCCCAGTTCGAAGAAGTGATCGTCGCGGCCGACCTGATCCAGTTCCAGCACGTCCTGCCAGACCGTGGCGATCTGCTGTTCTAGTTCGCCTTGCGGCGCAACAAAGTCCAACGCCACCAGACTCGCGTCGATGCCCGGCAAGGCCTTGCGATCGATCTTGCCATTCGGGCTCAGGGGCAGGCTTTCGAGGAACAGCACGTGGGCCGGCACCATGTAATCCGGCAAGCTCGCTTTCAAACGTGCCTTGATGTCATCGCGCAACGCCGCCAGCGCGGACGCATCGCCGCTGATGTGCGCCGGATCGTCGAACACCACGTACGCCACCAATTGCTGGCCGATGGCGCCCGGTTGCGCGACCACCAAGGCCTGACGCACCGCTGGCACCTGCAACAGATGGCTTTCGATTTCACCGAGTTCGATGCGGAAACCGCGAATCTTCACTTGATGATCCAGACGCCCGACGTACTCGATCACGCCGTCGGCGCGATAACGCGCGAGGTCGCCGGTGCGGTACACGCGGCCACCGCCGACTGGATCGAACGGATCGGGAATGAAGCGCTCAGCGGTCAGTTCCGGGCGCTGGAAGTATCCGCGCGCCAGCAGCTCACCACCAATCACCAGTTCACCGACTACACCGACCGGCGCCGGTTGGCCCTGGGTGTCGAGCACATGAATCCCTCGACCGCCCAATGCCCGGCCAATCGGCATGCTCACCGGCAACGGGAGGCGGCCGGACACGTAGTCACTGCAATCGAGCACCGTGGCGCTGACCGTGGCTTCGGTCGGGCCGTAGGTGTTCAGCAGGCGCACATGGCCGAGGCCGGCCTGGCCCCAAGTGGCGACGCCTTCCGGCGGCATGGCTTCGCCACCGACGATCATCTGGCGCAGCACGCCATAGTCGCGGTGACCCGCCGCCGCGAGGTCCTTGGCCAACATGTTCCAGTAAGCGGTGGTCAGGTCGCTGACGCTGAACTGCTTGTCGAGCAATTCGCGATACCAGGTTTCGCTGTCCCAGATGTCCTGACCGCGCAGCACCACCGAGGCACCGCAGATCAGCGCCGGGTAAAGCTGTTCGACAAAGGCATCGAAGTTGAACGTGGCGAATTGCAGAGATCGGTCCTGCGGCGTGAGGCCGAGGACGTCCAGAGCGACCTGGGTGTGACGGGTCAGCGCCGACTGGGTGATGCCGACGCCTTTCGGGCGCCCGGTGGAGCCCGAGGTGAACATCACATACGCGAGGTTTTGCGGGCCGCTGCGCTCCGGCAGGTTGTCGGTCTGTGCCGGGTAATCCAGTTGATCCAGGCTCAGCACGCTCACGCCCGCCGCTGTTGGCAACGTCGCCGCGAGATGGCTTTGGGTCAACAGCACGCGCAGGCCGCTGTCCTCGATCATCGCGCCCAGACGCTCGGCCGGGTATTCCGGGTCCAGCGGCACATAAGCGCCACCGGCCTTGAGCACCGCCAACAGGCTGATGATCATCTGCGTAGAACGCTCAACCGCGATGCCCACCAGCACTTCCGGGCCGACGCCGTGTTGCAGCAGCACGCGCGCCAATTGGTTGGCCTGGGCATTCAGTTGCGCATAGCTCAGGCGTTGCTCGTCGAAAATCAGCGCCAAGGCGTCCGGCGTGCGTTCGGACTGCAGCTCAAACAAACGCTGCACGCCCACACCATCGGCCGGCAGCGCCAGCGGCTCGCGCACCGCGTTCGGGACCAGCGCCAGATCGCCCACGCAACTGGCGGCTGGTGCCTCGACCATTTGCAACAGCAGGTGTGCGAGGTGCCCGGCGAGTTGCTCGATCGCCGTCTCATCAAACTGCTGACGGTCGAAACTCAGCTGGAACGACAGCTCGGTACCGAGATTGACCGCCAGGGTCAGCGGGTAGTTAGTTTGCTCGAAGTTACCCACTTCACCGAAGCGCAGGTCTTGCGGCGCGCCCTGTTGCAGGGCTTCGGAGATCGGGTAGTTCTCGAACACCAGAATGTTGTCGAACAGGGCTTCACCGCCCTGCCCGGCCCAACGCTGGATGTCGAACAGCGCGGTGTGTTCCTGCTCGCGCAACGCCAGGTTCTGCGCCTGCACCTGTTGCAACCACTGCGCCAGCGGCTGTTCGGCACGCGGGCTGGCGACCACCGGCAAGGTGTTGATGAACAGACCGATCTGCTGCTCGACCCCGACCAGTTGCGCCGGACGCCCGGACACCGTGGCGCCGAAGCTGACCGTGTCGAGCCCGGTGTAGCGTTGCAACAGCAGCAGCCAGGCGGCTTGCACCATGGTGTTGAGGGTGACTTTCTGTTCACGGGCAAAGGCATTCAGCCCAGCGGTTTGCGTCAGGTCCAGGGTCAGGAAGTGTTCGCCCTGTGCGCTATTGGTGGCTTCGCTGCCGGTCCACACCAGCGCCTTGGCCAACCGGGTTGGCTCATCGAATCCGGCCAATTGGCCTTTCCAGAAACCTTCGGTGATCTGCGCGTCTTGCTGGGTCAGCCATTCGATGTAATCGCGATAACGCCCCGCCGTGTTCGCCGGCACGTGGCCGCTGTAGCGTTGCAGCACTTCGCCGAGCAGCTGCGAATTGCTCCAGCCATCCATCAAGATGTGATGGCTGGTGTAGATCAGGTGATAACGCGCGGTGTCGAGACGCACCACGGTCAGGTTCAGCAACGGTGCTTTAGCGAGGTCGAAACCCTGCTGGCGTTGCGCGGCCGCCAGTTCGCTGAGCGCCAGCGCCACATCGCTGTGAGCGCGCCAGTCGTGGAAGGTGAACGGCACGGCCAGTTGTTTGTGAATCACCTGCAATGGACGCTTGAACTCACCGTCCCAGACAAAACTGCTGCGCAGCACATCGTGGGCGTCCACCGCCGCTTGCCAGGCCTCGCGGAAACGTTCGACATCCAGGCCTTCGACATCCACGCACATCTGATTGATGTAGTCGCCGGCCTGTTGCTCGTAGAGGGTGTGGAACAACATGCCCTGCTGCATCGGCGACAACGGGTAGATGTCGGCAATTTGCTGCGGCGCGACCGGCACGCTGTCGAGTTGCACTTGAGTCAGGCCGGCCAACGGGAAGTCCGAAGGCGTCAGGCCCTGCACGCCTGGGGTCACGCAGTGAGCGATCAATGCCGCCAGTTCTTCGGCGTAGTCCTCGGCCAGACGTTCAATGGTGGCCGTGTCGAAACGTTCACTGCTGAAACTCCAGCCGACGCTCAGTTCGCCGCCATACACCTGGCCATTGAGGGTCAGCCAGTTGCCCATCGGCGCCTCAAGACTTTGATCGAGCCCGGCGTTGTCTTGGGCCGGGGTGAACAGCGCCGCGTCATCGCCCTCGAAACTGCCGTCGAACTGGCCGAGGTAGTTGAAGGTGATGCGTGGGCTCGGCAATCCACGCAGGGGTTGCTGCGCCTGCTCGTCACCGAGGTGACGCAAAGCACCGAAGCCGATGCCCTTGTTCGGGATCGAGCGCAGTTGTTCCTTGATCTGCTTGATCGCTGCACCGGGCTCGCTGGCCGGGGTCAGGCGCACCGGAAACAGGCTGGTGAACCAACCCACGGTGCGGGTCAGGTCAACCCCGTCGAACAGCTCTTCGCGACCATGGCCTTCGAGCTGGATCAGCGTCGATGGCTGGCCGGTCCAGCGCCCGATCACCCGCGCCAATGCGCTCAGCAACAGGTCGTTGACCTGGGTCCGATAGGCCGCCGGGGCTTCTTGCAGTAACTGCCGGGTCAGGCTCTGATTCAGACGGGTCTGAACGTTTACGCGCAGATGATTCTGCTGGCCGGCATCGTCGCGCAGGCACGGCAAATCGGTGTTTACATCGCTCAAGCAGGCTTGCCAGTAAGCCAGCTCCTGCTGCAACGCCGGGCTGTTGGCGTAACGTTGCAAATGCTCGCTCCAGTCCTTGAAGGCACTGGTCTTGGCCGGCAACATCAGGGCCTGGCCGTCGAGCAATTGCTGATAGCCGTTTTGCAGGTCTTCGAGCAGGATCCGCCACGACACACCATCCACTGCGAGGTGATGGATCACCAGCAACAGGCGCTGAGTGCCATCGGCCAGAGTCGCCAGCACCGCACGCAGCAACGGGCCTTGTTGCAGGTCGAGGCTGCGCTGGGCGCGGTTGCCCAAGGCTTCGAGTGCAGCCGCGTCGGCCACCGATTCCTGCCATAGCAATGGCTGTTGCAGTTGTTCAATCGACTGATGCTCTGCCACCCAGCCATCGTTGTGCTGGGTGAAGCTCAGGCGCAACGCATCGTGATGCGCCACCAGTCCGCGCAGGACCTGCTCGATCTTTTCAGCGTCGAGCGCCACTCGCGGCTTGAGCAACACCGACTGGTTCCAGTGATGACGTTCAGGGATTTCATCGTCGAAGAACTGCTGCTGGATCGGCAACAGCAACGCCGCGCCGCTCACCGCTTGTTGATCGATGCCGGACTCGCTGTCACCGACCTGGGCCACCAGCGCCAGACGCTGCACGGTCTGGTGCTGGAACAGGTCTTTGGGGCTCAGGCGAATCCCCAGTTGACGGGCGCGGCTGACCACCTGGATCGAGATGATCGAATCACCGCCGAGTTCGAAGAAGTTGTCGTTGAGTCCGACTTGCGGCAGCTTCAGCACGTCTTGCCAGATCGCCGCGATGCGCTGTTCCAGCTCGCTTTGCGGGGCCTGATAAACCTGCTGCGCCTGGCTCGCATCCGGGGACGGCAAAGCATTGCGGTTGAGTTTGCCGTTGCCGGTCAATGGCAATTGCGCCAGCAGCAACAGGTGCGCCGGAATCATGTGATCCGGCAGGTTTTCCTTGAGCGCGACGCGTACGCTGTCGCGCCATTGGCCTTGTTCGGTCGGGTCAGCGTCGAGCAATGCGGCGTCGGACGGCACCAGCCAGGCGACCAGTTGCTGGCCACTGAGGCCGGGTTGCGCCAGCACCACCGCTTGGCTGATGGCAGGCTGTTCCAGCAGTTGCGCTTCGATTTCGCCGAGTTCGATGCGGAAGCCGCGAATCTTCACTTGGTGGTCGATGCGCCCGATGTACTCGATCACGCCGTCAGCGCGATACCGCGCCAGGTCGCCCGTGCGGTACAGGCGACCGCCGTCAGCGGCGAACGGGTCCGGGATAAAGCGCAGGCAGGTCAGGTCGGCACGGTTCAGATAACCCCGGGCCAGACCGGCGCGGCCGACGTACAACTCGCCGATGCAACCCTTGGCGACCGGGTTCAAATCACCGTCGAGCAAGTACCAGGACAAGTCCGGGATCGGCTCGCCAATCGGGCTGCTCGCGTCACGTTGCAAGTCCGCCATGGTCAGCGGGCGGTAGGTCACGTGAACGGTGGTTTCGGTGATGCCGTACATGTTGATCAGTTGCGGGGCCTGGTCGCCAAAGAGCTCGAACCATGGGCGCAGGCTCTTGACCTCCAGCGCCTCGCCACCGAACACCACGTAACGCAGGGACGGTTGCAGCGCGGCGTGTTCCGGCGCGCAGGCGACTTGCATCAACTGCTTGAACGCCGACGGCGTCTGGTTGAGCACCGTGATGCGCTCGCGGCACAGCAACGCATAGAAATCTTCCGGCGAACGGCTGACCTCGTAGGGGACCACCACCAGTTTGCCGCCGTACAGCAGCGCGCCGAAAATTTCCCAGACGGAGAAGTCGAACGCGTAGGAGTGGAACAGGCTCCACACGTCCTGCGGGCCGAAACTGAACCAGTCCTCGGTCGCTTCAAACAACCGCAACACGTTGTGATGGGCAAGCAACGTGCCCTTCGGCTGACCGGTAGAACCGGAGGTGTAGATCACGTAGGCCAGGTTGTCCGGGCTCATGACCACTTGCGGATTGGCGTCGCTGTAGCCTTCGAGGCCGTCGCGATCCTGATCCAGCATCAGGCTGCGCACCGAGTCCGGCACCGGCAGGCGACCGAGCAGATGGCTTTGGGTCAACAGCAAGCCAATGCCGCTGTCGTTGATCATGTAGGCCAGGCGTTCTTCGGGATACGTCGGGTCCAGCGGCACATAAGCGCCGCCAGCCTTGAGGATCGCCAGCAGGCCGACCAGCATGTCCAGGCTGCGCTCGACTGCGAGGCCGACGCGCACGTCCGGCCCGACCCCGCTTTCAATCAGCTTGTGCGCCAGCGGGTTGGCCCGGGCATTGAGTTCGGCATAGCTCAGGCTTTGCTCGCCGTAAGTCACGGCAATCGCTTCGGGCGCACGCAGGGCCTGGGCTTCGATCAGTTCATGCAGACATTGTTGACTTGGGAAATCCGCCACGGCCGGGTTCCATTGCAACAGAGTGGCCTCGCGTTCGGCGTTGTCCTGTAACGGCAACTCGGCGATGCGCTGGCCGCAATCGGCGACGATGGCGTTCAGCAGGTTGGTCCAATGTTGCGCCATGCGCGCCATGGTCGATGCGTCGAACAAGTCGGTGGCGTAGGTCAGTTCAGCCCAGACATTGTCGACGGATTCAAAGGTGTCGAGGGTCAGGTCGAACTTGGCGGTGTGCGAGGCCCAGGTCAGCCCTTCGATCTCGATCTGCGGCAGACGCGCCGCGCCCCGGGCTTCACGGGCCTGGCTCTGGTGGTTGTGCATCACCTGGAACAACGGACTGTGGCTGAGGCTGCGTTCCGGTTGCAGCGCATCCACCAGTTGTTCGAACGGCAGGTCCTGATGGGCCTGGGCGCCGAGCACGGTGTTTTTGACCTGTTGCAGCAAACCACGGAACGTCTGCTGGCTGTCGATCTCGGCCTTCAGCACTTGGGTGTTGACGAAGAAACCGATCAAGCCTTCGGTTTCGAGGCGGTTGCGGTTAGCCACCGGCACGCCGACGCGAATGTCGGACTGGCCGCTGTAGCGGTGCAGCAAGGTCTGGAACGAGGCCAGCAACAGGGCAAACAGGGTGACGTTTTCCCGTTGCGCGACTTGCTTCAGGGCAGCGGCCAGTTCGGCGTTCAGCGGAATTTCCTGGCGCGCGCCGCGATAGCTTTGTTCGGCCGGACGCGGACGGTCCGCCGGCAACTCCAGCAACGGCTGATCGCCGCCCAGTTGCGCGGTCCAGTAACCCAGTTGGCGCTCGCGTTCACCGGCCTCCATCCATTGCCGCTGCCATACGGCATAGTCGGCGTATTGCACCGCCAGCGCCGGCAGTTGGCGCGGCTGGCCGATGCTGTAACCGGCGTAGAGTTCGATCAATTCATCGACCATGACCTGCATCGACCAGCCATCGGAGACGATGTGGTGCAGGGTCAGGACCAGGACGTGATCGTCGGCGGCCAGCTTCAACAACTTGACCCGCAGCAGCGGACCTTGTTGCAGGTCGAACAGCGCCAGGGTTTCTTCGGCCACCAGCACCTTGAGGCGTTCGTCGTCGAGTTCGCCATCGAGTGTTTGCACCGCGAGGGCCAGGGGCGACGGCGCGTCGATCTGCTGCCAGGTCTGTTCGTTTTGTTGAATGAAGCGAGTGCGCAGGGATTCGTGGCGAGTGATCAGCGTGTCGAAGCTGTTCTGCAACGCCGCCAGGTCCAGGCTGCCGCGCAGACGCAACGCCGCTGGCACATGGTAAGCGCTGCTGGTCGGCTCCAGTTGCCAGAGGAACCACTGGCGTTCCTGGGCATACGACAACGCCATCGGTTGCTGGCGTGGCAGCGCGACAATGGCGGGCTCGGCGTGTGCCGGCTCGACGCCGAGCGCCGCGACGAAATCCTGCAAGGTGCTGTGCTCGAACAACGTGCGCAGCGGCACTTGAACATTCAGCGCTTGGCGCACGCGAGAAATCACCTGGGTGACCAGCAGCGAGTGGCCGCCCAGTTCGAAGAAGTTGTCGCTTAAACCGACCTGCTCCAGCTTGAGCACCGCTTGCCAGATCTCGGCCACTTTGTGCTGAGTCGCGGTTTGCGGCGCGACGTAAGTGGATTGCAGCAGGCTGGCATCCGGCGACGGCAATGCCTTGCGGTCAACCTTGCCGTTCGGCGTGAGCGGCAATTGCGTGAGGAACAACAGGTGCGCGGGCACCATATAGTCCGGCAATTCTGCCTTGAGGCTGGCCTTGAGTTCGGCGCGCAACGCGGCTTCATCCTCGACAGCCGTTGCCGCGACCACGTAACCCACCAGTTGTGGCCCGGTCGGGCCGTCCTGCGCCACCACCACGGTTTCGCGCACGCTATCGAGGGCCAGCAGGCGCGCTTCGATTTCGCCGAGTTCGATGCGGAAGCCACGGATTTTCACTTGGTGGTCGATGCGGCCGATGTACTCGATCACGCCCTCGGCGCGGTAACGGGTCAGGTCGCCGGTGCGGTACAGACGTTCGCCGCTGGACGAAAAAGGGTCCGGTACAAAGCGTTCGGCGGTCAGCGCTGGACGCTCGAAATAACCGCGTGCGAGGCCGTCGCCGCCGATCAGCAGTTCACCCGGTGCGCCGATCGGGTTGAGTTCCAGGTCACTGCCGAGGATGTACAGCGCGGTGTTGTCGATCGGTTTGCCGAGGTACGGCTTGGCGTTCTCGCGCGTTAATGGATGCAGCGCCGACCAGATCGTGGTTTCGGTCGGGCCGTAGAGGTTCCAGACCTTCGGCGACAGCGCGAGCATGCGCTCGGCCAGTTCCTGCGGCAGCGCTTCACCGCCACACAGGAAGGTACGGCCAGCCAGAATCGAGGCTTGTTCGTGGTCGAGCAACATGCGCCAGGTCGAAGGCGTGGCTTGCAACACGCTCACGCCGTGACGTTCGATCAGTTCGAGCACGGCTTGCGGGTCTTGGTGCACGTCCTTGCCGGTCAGGACTACTCGGGCGCCGGCCAGCAGTGGGCCGTAGATTTCCAGGCCGAAAATATCGAACGAGAACGTGGTCAGCGACAGCATGCGATCCTGCGGATTCAGGCCCGGTTGATCGACCATGCTTTCGACGAAATTGCACAGGGCCGCGTGGCGCACCATCACGCCTTTGGGCTTGCCAGTGGAGCCCGAGGTGTAGATCACGTAGGCGAGATGTTCGCCATTCAGCGCCACCACCGGGCAGGTCTGTGGATAAGCCGCCAGCCACTCTGATGGCTGATCGAGCAACAAGGTGTTGAGCCCGGCCGGAATCGGCAACTGTGCTTGCAGATGAGACTGAGTCAGCAGCAGTTCAAGACCGCTGTCCTCGATCATGTAAGCCAGACGATCCTCGGGATACGCCGGGTCGAGTGGCACATAAGCCCCGCCCGCCTTGAGAATCGCCAACAGGCCGACAATCATTTCCACACTGCGCTCGACGGCAATGCCCACCAGTCGATCCGGGCCGACACCCGCTTCGATCAGCTTATGCGCGAGTTGATTGGCGCGGGCGTCCAGTTGCGCATAGGTCAGGCTGTGTTCGCCGACGATCAGTGCGACGGCATCCGGCGTCTGTTCCGCCTGAGCCGCGATGCGCTGCTGCACGCACGGCGCCTGCGCAGCGTGCTCAACCACACGATGCCAATCCTGCAACAGAACGCTTTGCTCGCCGCTGTCCAGCAACGGCAGCTCACCGATGCGTTGGCTCGATTGCTCGACGATGCCTTGCAGCAGGTTTTGCCAATGCCGCGCCAGACGCTCAATGGTCGCCGGCTCGAACAAATCCGTGGCGTAGGTCAGCTCAGCCGATACGCCGTCGCTCGATTCGTAAGTGCCCAGGGTCAAATCAAACTGCGCGGTGCGCCCTTCCCAGACAATGCTTTCGACGCTCAACTGCGGCAGTTGCACCCGGCTCTGTTGCTGGGCCTGGTCATTCAGCGCCTGGTGGTTGTACATCACCTGGAACACCGGGCTGTGGCTCAGGCTGCGTTCCGGTTGCAACGCTTCGATCAGTTGTTCGAACGGCAAGTCCTGATGCGCCTGGGCCGCCATCGCCGATTGCTTGACCTGGGCCAGCAATTGATTGAACGGCAACTGCCCGTACACTTGGGCATTCAGCACCTGAGTGTTGACGAAGAAGCCGATCAGGCCTTCGGTTTCCACGCGGTTGCGGTTGGCCACCGGCACGCCGACGCGGATGTCGGGCTGGCCGCTGTAGCGATGCAGCAAGGCCTGGAACGAGGCCAGCAACACCATGAACAGGCTGGCGCTTTCGCGCTGGGCCAGTTGCTTGAGCGAAGTGGCCAGGGCTGGCGACAGGTTCAGGTCCAGCCGCGCGCCGCGAAAGCTTTGCAGCGCCGGGCGCGGATGATCAATCGGCAACTCCAGCACGGTTTGCTCACCGCCCAGCGTCGCGGTCCAGTACGCCAGTTGCCGCTCACGCTCCCCGGCTTCGAGCCAGTGGCGCTGCCAGATCGCGTAGTCGGCGTATTGCACGGTCAGCTCAGGCAGGGTCAACGGTTGACCCGAGGTCTGGGCGACATAGTGCTGGATCAATTCCTTGACCATCACTTGCATCGACCAGCCATCGGAGATGATGTGGTGCTGGATCAACGCCAGGACGTGATCGTCGTCGGCGACCTTGAGCAGCGACACCCGCAGCAGCGGCCCGTGCTGCAAATCGAAGGGCCGGTGAGTTTCCTGCTCGACAAACGCCTTGATCCGCTCGTCCAGCAGTGCCGGGGCGAGGTCAGCGTCGAGGGCTTGAATCTCGATGCTGATCGGCATCTGCGCATGGATCACCTGGACGGTTTTTTCGTCCTGCTCGATGAACGTCGTGCGCAGGCTGTCATGGCGCTGCACCAGCGCATTGAAGCTGCGTTCCAGCGCCGGCACATCCAGTTCGCCCTTGAGGCGCAACGCATTGGGAATGTGATACGCGGTGCTGTGGGGGTCCATCTGCCAGAGGAACCACTGACGTTCCTGGGCGTAGGACAGCGGGATCGATTCAAACCCGGACTTGACCTCGGGAATCGGCAAGTTCGCCGGGGACACGCCCTCTTCGAGCATCTTCTCCAGGTACAACTTACGCTTGTCCAGCGGCAGAGTGATAAAGCGCTTGGCAATCCTCAAAGCAACACTCTTGTCCATTAGACTTCCTCCATTTCGTCAAGCAGGCTTTCCAGCTTGTTCAGTTTCTGTTCGTTGATAGCCCCGCCGTCGGTGTCGAGTTGCGCGACGAAATCCCTGAGGACGGGGTACTGGAATAGCAATTGCGGGGTCAGGGTGAGGCCCAGTTCGAGGGCGACCCGCGAGACCACGTTGACGGCCAGCAGCGAGTGGCCGCCGAGCTCGAAGAAGTGGTCGTTCAAACCGATGCGTTCGACGGTCAACACGTGCTGCCAGATCGCGGCGACCTGCTGCTCAAGTTCGCTGTGTGGCGCCACATAGCTGGCCTGCAACTGGCTCGCATCCACGCTCGGCAACGCCTTGCGGTCGAGCTTGCCGTTGGGTGTCAGCGGCAGTTGTTCGATGAACAGCAGATGCGCCGGGACCATGTAGTCCGGCAGGCTGGCCTTGAGCCCGGCCTTGATTTCATCGCGCAATTGACGCTGGGCGTCAGCGGCATTCAGGTCGAGTTGCGGCACGACCACGTAGGCCACCAATTGCTGACCGCCCTGGGCTTCCTGGGCGAGTACCGCCACCTCGTGAACCCCCGGTTGTTGCAGCAACCGCGCTTCGATTTCACTCAGCTCGATGCGGAAACCGCGGATCTTCACTTGATGGTCGATGCGACCGCGATACTCGAGCACACCGTCGGCCTGATAGCGGCACAGGTCACCGGTGCGGTACAGGCGTTCGCCCGTGCTGGAGAACGGGTTCGGCACGTACTTCTCGGCGGTCATGCCCGGACGTGCCAGATAACCGCGAGTGATACCGGCGCCGGCCAGGTACAACTCCGCCGACACACCGACCGGCACCGGTTGCAGATCGGCATCCAGCAAGTAACTGGCGGTGTGTTTCAGCGCACGACCGATGTTCGCCTTGCCGCCCGCCTCGCGCCGGGTCCAGGTGGAATAGGTGGTGTCTTCCGACGGGCCATACAGGTCGAAAACATGCTCGACCGTCGCCTGCCCGTAGAGCGCATCCACCAGGCTTTGTTTGAGGGGTTCACCGGCGAGATTGATGATGCGCACGCTCGGCGGAATCTGATCGGCGCCCAGCAGTGCATTGATCGCCGACGGCACAGTGTTGATCAGACACACCTGATCCCGCGCCGGCAGTTGCGCCAGTTCCAGCGCGTTACGCGCGATGATCAGCGAGCCGCCGTTGGCCAGGGTGACAAACAGCTCCCACACCGACAGGTCGAAGCACACCGAGGTCGAGGCCAACACGCCTTGAATATCGTCGCGGCTGTAAACCGACTGCGACCAGTCGATCAGCGCCAGCACGTTGCGATGCGCGATGGACACGCCTTTCGGTTTGCCGGTGGAACCGGAGGTGTAGATCACGTAGGCCAGGTTGTCCGGCGTGACGCGGGTGACCGGCGCGGTGTGCGGATAAGCCGCCAGTTGCGCTTCGACCTGATCCATCCACAGCACTTGGGTATTGGCGCTCACCGACAGGGTCGCGGCGATGGCTTGTTCAGTCAGCAGCACCAAAGCACGGCTGTCTTCAAGCATGTAGGCGACCCGCTCGGCCGGGTAATCCGGGTCCAGCGGCACGTAGGCGCCACCGGCCTTGAGCACCGCGAGCAGTGCGACCAGCAGGCTGTCGGAACGCTGCATCGCCACGCCGACCCGCACTTCCGGGCCGACGCCCAATTCGATCAACTTGTGCGCCAGACGATTGGCCCGGGCATCGAGTTCGGCATAGGTCAGTTGCTTGTTGGCAAAGGTCACCGCCAACGCGTTCGGTTGTGCGGCCACTTGTTGATCGATCAACTGGTGAATGCACAGGTCCTGGGCGAACGCTTCGTCAACCGGATTCCAGTCCAGCAACACTTGGCGTTGTTCAGCGTCGTCGAGCAATGCCAACTCACCGAGGCAACGTTCTGGCGCGGTCATCTGGCTCAGCAGATGCTGCAAATGCGCCGCCAGTTGCTCGATGGTCGCCTGGGCAAAACTGCCGCGCTGGTAGCTCATGTGCACCGACAATTGACGGTCCAGGCTCACCAGCAATGTCAGCGGGTAGTTGGTCTGTTCGTGATTCGCCACCGGACCAAAGCGCAGGCCCTGCGGTGCGCCCTGCTCCAGGGCCTGGGAAATCGGGTAGTTCTCGAACACCATGATGCTGTCGAACAGGGCTTCGCCGCCCTGCCCGGCCCAGCGCTGGATATCGAACAACGCGGTGTGCTCGAACTCGCGCAGCGCCAGGTTCTGCGCCTGCACCGCTTGCAACCAACTGCCCAGCGACTGCTGCGCCCGTGGGCTGGCGATGACCGGCAGGGTGTTGATGAACAGACCGATCTGTTGCTCGACACCCGGCAGGTCCGCAGGCCGCCCGGCCACAGTGGCGCCGAAGGCCACGGTGTCTTTGCCGGTGTAGCGTTGCAGCAACAGCAGCCACGCGGCTTGCACCAGGGTGTTGACCGTGACTTTCGAGGCGCGGGCGAACTCGCTCAGGCGCAAGGTCTGCTCGGCATCCAGCACTTGGAAGTGATCGGCATAACCTTGTTCGTCGGCGTCCGCTGGCCGGGCCACCGCTTGGGCGAGGCGCGTTGGTTCGTCGAGGTTGCGCAGCGCCGGCAGCCAGAAGGCTTCGCTGACGGCGGCGTCCTGACGTTGCAGCCAGTTGATGTAGTCGCGATAGCGTCCGCCATGGGTCGCCTGGAACTGGCCGCTGTAGCGTTGCAGCACTTCGCCGAGCAACTGCGAGTTGCTCCAGCCGTCCATCAGGATGTGATGGTTGGTGTAGATCAGGTGATGACGGTTGTCGTCGACCCGCGCAATCACCAGACGCAGCAAGGTCGATGCGTTCAGGTCCAGGCGTTGACGCTCAATGTCGGCGAGGGTCTGCAACGCCTGTTCAAGCTGCGGCTCGTCGCGCAGGTCGTGCAGGCTGTAAGGCATCTGCACATGTTTGCTGACCACTTGCACCGGCGCGTCCAGTTCGCCCTGCCAGACGAAACGCGTGCGCAGGATGTCGTGGGCCTCCACCGCCGCTTGCCAGGCCTGATGGAAACGCTCGGGGTCGAGCCCTTCGACGTCGAGGCGCATCTGGTTGATGTAGTCGCCGGTGGCTTCTTCGTACACCGCGTGGAACAGCATGCCCTGCTGCATCGGCGACAGTGGATAAAGGTCTTCGATCAACTGTGGCGCCAACGGCAAACCGTCGAGTTGCGCCTGGCTCAAGCGCGCCAGCGGGAAGTCCGACGGCGTGACGCCGTGTTGCCCGGCCTGGCAGCAATGGGCGATCAGCGCTTGCAGTTCCAGCGCGTAATCGTCGGCCAGTTGTTGGATGGTCGCTTCGTTGAACATCTCGCGGCTGAAGGTCCAGCCGAGGTTCAATTCACCGCCGTACACCTGACCGTTGAGGGCCAGGTGGTTGGCCAGTGGTGCGCCGTCGTCGAGTTCATCGCCGGCCGCTTCACTGGACGGCACGAACAGCGCGCCGTCGGCTTCGGTGAAGCTACCGTCGAACTGTCCCAGGTAGTTGAACGTCAGACGCGGGACCGGCAATTGGCCCAGCGCCTCACGCGCGGTGTCGTCGCCCAAATGCGCCAGCGCACCAAAACCGATGCCTTTGTTCGGGATACCGCGCAGCTGTTCCTTGATCTGTTTCAGCGAGCCACCGAGGTCGGCGGTTGGCGTCAGTTTGGCCGGGTACAGGCTGGTGAACCAACCCACGGTGCGGGTCAGGTCCACGCCGTCGAACAGCTCTTCGCGGCCATGGCCTTCGAGCTGGATCAACGTGCTGTCGGCGCCGGTCCAGCGCACCATGACCCGAGCCAGCGCGGTCAGTAGCAGGTCGTTAACCTGCGTGCGGTAAGCCGCCGGAGCGTCTTGCAGCAGTTGCCGGGTCAGTGTTTTGTTCAATTGCGTGCGCACGGTCAGCGCATGGCGATTCTGTTGGCCGCCCTCTGGGTTGTCACACGGCAGGGCCACGTCGGCGCCTTGCAACTGCTGTTGCCAATAAGCCAGTTCCTGTTGCAACGGCGCACTGCGTGCATAGGTTTGCAGCTGTTCGGCCCAGGCCTTGGCGGCACTGGTCTTGGCTGGCAATTGCAGCGGTTCACCCGTCGACAATTGGCGATAGGCAGTTTGCAGATCGTCAAACAGAATCCGCCACGACACGCCGTCCACCACCAGGTGATGGATCGCCAGCAGCAAGCGTTGGCTGCCGTCGTCGAGGTTCGCCAGCACGGCACGCACCAGCGGCCCGTCTTGCAAGTTCAGGCTGCGTTGCGCTTCATTGGCCACGGCTTCCAGCCCTGCAGCATCAGCAACATCGACCGCCCAGACAATTCCACCTGCCGGTTGATTGATCGCGCGGTACTGCGCCTGCCAGCCAGCGGCCTGCTCGACAAAGCCCAAGCGCAAGCCGTCGTGATGGTTAATCAACGCGCCCAATGCCTGCTCAAGCACAGCGGCATCGAGGGTTTGCGTTGGTTTGAGCATCACCGCCTGATTCCAGTGCTGACGTTCAGGAATGGCCTGGGCGAAGAACACTTGCTGCACCGGCAACAACGCCAGTTCGCCGGTGACCGGGCCTTGATCGATAAGCTGGGCCTGTTCACCCAGGCGCGCCACCGTGGCCAAAGCCTGGATGGTCTGGTGTTGGAACAGGTCTTTCGGCGTGAAGCGAATCCCGGCCTGGCGCGCGCGGCTGACCACCTGGATCGAGATGATCGAATCGCCACCGAGTTCGAAGAAATTGTCGCTCAGGCCAACCTGATCAAGCTTCAACACGTCCTGCCAGATCGTCGCCAGTTGCTGCTCCAGTGCGCTTTGCGGCGCCACGTAGGCTTGCTGCAATTGACTGACATCCGGCTTCGGCAGGTTCTTGCGGTCGAGTTTGCCGTTCGGCGTCAGCGGCAGACGTTCGAGCAGCAGCAAATAGGCCGGGACCATGTGCGCCGGCAACGCGACTTTCAATTGCTCGCGCAGGCTCTCGGCAAAATCAACCCGCGCTGCGTTCAACGCATCCGCCACCACGTAGGCCACCAGACGCTTGCCGCTGCCGGCGGTGCCTTCCTGGGCGACCACCACCGCTTCGCGCACGCCATCGAGGGCTTGCAAACGCGCTTCGATTTCGCCGAGTTCGATACGGAAACCACGGATCTTCACCTGGTTATCGATGCGATCCAGGTAGTCGAAAGTACCGTCGGCACGCTGGCGCACCAGGTCGCCGGTGCGGTACAGCAAGCCACCGACGTTGCTGAACGGGTCCGCGACAAAGCGCTCGGCGGTCAGGCCCGGACGGTTCAGGTAACCCCGTGCCAGACCGGTGCCACCCAGGTACAACTCACCGGCCATGCCTTGGGGCAACAGGTTCAGATCAGCGTCGAGCACGTAGGCGCTGCGGTCGCCGATGCGTCTGCCGATTGGCGCGTACGCGGCGCCACACGGCACCTCGCGCCCGGCCTTCCAGATCAACGGCGTGACCACGGTTTCGGTCGGGCCATAGCCGTTGATGATGTAGTCCGGATCGAGGGCGCGCTTGACCCGTTCGAAACTCGCGGCCGGTACCGCATCGCCGCCAAAGCAGTAGATGCGCACTTTCGGCGGATGCCCTTCACGCTCGGCGTGTTCGGCCAGTTGTTGCAGGTACACCGGCGGGAATGCCACGACGGTGACACCGTGGTCGCGCATGGCGTTGTAGGTCTGTTCCGGGGTCCACAGGCTGTCATCGCGGATCAGCAGCGACGCACCGTGGGTCAGGCTGGTCAGCCAGCGTTCATGGGCACCGTCGAAGGCGAACGACATGAAGTGGAATTCGCAGTCGCTGTCGCGCATTTCATAGCGCTCGCCGATGGCCTGGCAATGCATCGCCAACGGACCGTGGGCCACGCTCACGCCTTTCGGGTTACCGGTAGAGCCGGAGGTGTAGATCACGTAGGCGAGGTTCTGCGGATCGAGTTGTACCTGCGGTGCGTCGAGTGGCTGGCCACTGAGGTCGAGGCGGTCAAGTTCCAGGACTTGGGTGGCCTCGTCGATAGGCAGTTGCGCCGAGACGCGGGAGTCGGTCAGCAGCAACGCCAGCCCGGAATCCTCGATCAAATATGCGAGGCGTTCCCGTGGATAACTGGTGTCCAGCGGCACATACGCGCCACCGGCCTTGAGCACCGCGAGCAACGCAACGATCACTTCTTCACTGCGCGGCAACGCCACGCCGACCCGGGTTTCCGCGCCGACACCGCGAGCGATCAGCGCATGGGCGAGTTGGTTGGCGCGGCGGTCGATCTCGCCATAGCTGAAGCGCTGGCCGGCAAAAATCACCGCCGTGCGCTCCGGGCCCTGGGCCGCCCATTGGGCGATGCGCTGATGCACAGCGACGTCCACCGGGTAAGGCTGCGGCTGGTTGTTGGCCAGTTGCAACGCCAGTTCTTGCGGACTGGCCAGGGCGATTTCGCCGAGGTTGCGTTCGGCGGACTCGGCAAACTGTTCCAGCAGCTGCAGCAACTGCACACTGATGCGCTCGATGGCATCGCTGGCGAACTGCGCGCGGTCGAAGCTGTAATGCAGCGCCAGTGTCTCGCCGAGGGTCACGGCGACGCTCAACGCATAGTGGGTTTGCTCAAGGCTGGTGACCTCGCCGAACACCACGCCTTGTTCCGCGCCCTGTTGCAGCGCCTGGGCAATCGGGTAGTTCTCGAACACCAGGATGTTGTCGAACAACGCTTCGCCGCCCTGCCCGGCCCAGCGCTGAATATCCGCCAGTGGCGTGTGTTCGAACTCGCGCAGGCTGAGGTTTTGCGCCTGCACGGATTGCAGCCAGGCACCGACGCTCTGGTCCGGGCGCGGTGTGCCGATGACCGGCAAGGTGTTGATGAACAGGCCGACCTGTTGCTCGATGCCCGGCAAGTCCGCTGGACGACCGGCGACGGTAGCGCCGAAAGCCACGGTTTCGTGACCGGTGTAGCGTTGCAGCAACAGCAGCCACGCCGCTTGCACCAGGGTGTTGAGGGTAACTTTCTGCTGGCGGGCAAACGCTTCCAGCGCTTGAGTGCCAGTGGCTTGCACGGTCTGGAAGTGATCGCCATGACCGCTCAAGGCTTCGTTACCGGACACCACCCGCGCCAACCGTGTCGGCTCTTGCAGGGACGCCAGTTGCTCGCCCCAGAAGTTTTCGCTCAGTTGCCCGTCCTGACGTTGCAGCCAGCCGATGTAGTCGCGATAACGCCCGGCAGCCGCCAGTGGCGCGCGACCACGATAACGCTGCAAGACTTCGCCCAGCAGCTGCGAGTTGCTCCAGCCATCCATCAGGATGTGGTGATGGGTGTAAATCAGGTGCCATTGATCGGCGGCGGTTTGCACCAGCACCAGGCGCAGCAACGGCGCCTGGGTCAGGTCAAAACCTTGTTGGCGCTCAGCGTCGGCCAGACCGTCGAGGGCGGCGGCGTCATCGCCACGGGCGCGCCAGTCGAGCACGCTAAACGGCAACTGCACGTGTTTATGGACGATTTGCAGCGGCTGTTCCAGCTCACCTTGCCAGACAAAACCGCTGCGCAGGATGTCCTGGGCATCGACGGTGGCCTGCCACGCAGCGCGGAAACGCTCGGGATCAATCCCTTGAACGTCGACCCGCAACTGATTGATGTACTCGCCCGCCGCTTGTTCGTAGAGGGTGTGGAACAGCAAGCCCTGCTGCATCGGTGACAGCGGATACAGGTCGTCGAGTTGGCCGACGGCCACCGGCAGCGCGTCGAGTTGCGCCTGGGTGATGCGCGCCAACGGGAAGTCCGACGGCGTGGCTTGCGGCGTTTCCAGCGCAGCGCAATGCTCGATCAGCGCGCGGAGTTCGGCGCCATAGCTGTCGACCAATTGCTGGATGGTCGCCGCGTCTAACATCTCGTGGCTGAAGCCCCAGCTCATGGACAACTCGCCGCCGTAGACCTGCCCTTCGACGGTCAGCCAGTTGGCCAACGGCGCCGAAGGATCCTGGGCCACGCCACTGCCGTCGGTGGACGGCACAAACAGCGCGGTTTCGTCGAACTGGCGGTCGAACTGCCCCAGATAGTTGAAGGTGATGCGTGGCGGCGCCAGGGCCGCCAGTTGTGCGCGCTGCGCCGGTTCGCCGAGGTAGCGCAACACGCCATAACCCAGGCCTTTGCCCGGGACGGCGCGCAGTTGTTCCTTGACCGTTTTGATCGAGTCCTCCAGCGTCGCCGCCGGTTGCAGGCTGACCGGGAACAGGCTGGTGAACCAGCCCACACTGCGGGTCAGGTCGAGTTCATCGAACAGGTCTTCGCGACCGTGGCCTTCAAGCTGAATCAACGCTGTTTGCTGTCCGCTCCAGCGGCAGATGACCCGCGCCAGTGCGGTCAGGAGCAAATCGTTGACTTGGGTGCGATAAGCCGCCGGCGCGCTTTGCAGCAACTGGCGGGTCAGTTCGCTGTCGAGGCGCCATTCGATTTTTTGTCCGAAACGATTGTCCAGGCGACCGTCGGGACGGTCACACGGCAAGGTTTGGGCGCTGGTTTGTTGCTGCCAGTACGCCAGCTCTTCGCTCAGCGCTGGCGCGTGCTGCTGCAGACGCTCGGCCCAGGCTTGATAAGCGCTGGTCTTGCTCGGCAGGACAATCGCCCCGCCGCTTTCCAGTTGCGTGTAAGCCTGCTGCAAATCTTCCAGCAACACGCGCCACGACACGCCGTCCACCGCCAGGTGATGGATCACCAGCAACAGACGCTGAGCGCCATCGGCCAAGGTCACCAGCATCGCCCGCAGCAGCGGACCGTTTTGCAGATCAAGGCTGCGCTGGGCTTCATCGCACAGGGCGGCCAACGCTTCGGCGCTGTCGGCCTGGTGTTGCCACAGCCCGGACTCGGTCACTTCGCCGGCATAGCTTTGCTGCCAGCCTTCGGCGCCATCGACAAAGCGCAAACGCAAGGCATCGTGATGATTGATTAAGCGTGTCAGCGCACTTTCAAGCCACTGGGCTTTTAGCGTTTCACGCGGTGCCAACAGCAACGACTGGTTCCAGTGCCCGCGTGCGGCCATCGGCTGTTCGAAGAAATAATGCTGCACCGGCGTCAGCAGCACCGCACCGCTGGCTGGGCCTTGATCGACAGTGCTCAGGTGATCGACCGTCGCCACCAGCGCCAGGCTGCGCACGGTCTGGTACTGGAACAGGTCTCGCGGGCTGAGGCGAATGCCGGCCTGACGGGCACGACTGACCACCTGGATCGAGATGATCGAATCGCCGCCCAGTTCGAAGAAGTTATCTTCCAGGCCAATGCGCTCGACACCGAGCACGTCCTGCCAGATCGCCGCGAGGGCTTTTTGCAATTCGTCCTGGGGTTCGACGAAGGCTTGCTGCACGGCCGCTTCCGGCTCGGGCAAGGCTTTGCGGTCGAGTTTGCCGTTGGCGGTCACCGGCAGTTTGGCCAGTGGCATCAGGTACGTCGGCACCATGTATTCCGGCAAGCTGCCGAGCAGCCAGGCCTTGAGGGTTTGCTGCCACTGCGCTTCAGGTTCGGCGCTTTCCAGGACCAGATAGCCGACCAGATGCTTGCCGCCCTGCACCAGCACGACCGCTTCGCGCACCAGCGGGTGTTGCATCAAACGGGTTTCGATCTCGCCCAACTCGATGCGCAAGCCGCGCAGTTTGACTTGATGATCGAGACGCCCGAGGTATTCGATCACCCCGTCCGCGCGTTGGCGAACGCGGTCGCCGGTGCGGTACAGGCGCGCGCCGTCATGGAACGGGCACGGCACGAAACGCTCGGCGGTCAGCCCCGGACGACGGTGATAGCTGCGCGCCAGACCGGCGCCACCCAGGTACAACTCACCCGCCACGCCTGCTGGCACTGGCAGCAACTGTGCGTCGAGGACATGCGTGCGCAGATTGGCAATCGGCTGGCCAATCGGCACGCTGTCGGCGCCCTCATCAACACAGGTCCAGTGGGTGACGTCGATGGCCGCTTCGGTCGGGCCATAAAGGTTGTACAACCCGGCCTTCGGCAGTTTGCTGAACACTTGCAACTGCGCGTCCAGCGGCAGCGCTTCACCGCTGCACACGATGCGCTTGAGGCTGGTGCAGACTTCGACGCCCGGCTCATGAATGAACGCCTGGAGCATCGACGGTACAAAGTGCAGCGTGCTGATTTGGTGACGGCCAATGGTCTCGATCAGGCGCGCAGGCTCGCGGTGTTCACCCGGTGCGGCGACCACCAGACGGGCGCCGGTCATCAGCGGCCAGAAAAATTCCCAGACCGATACGTCAAAGCTGAACGGGGTTTTCTGCAACACCGCGTCGCTGCCGTCGAGGCCATACGCCTGTTGCATCCAGCACAAACGGTTGACCAGCGCCGCGTGGCTGTTGCCGGCACCCTTGGGTTTGCCAGTGGAACCGGAGGTGTAGATCACGTAGGCCAGGTTCAGGCTGTGCATCGCCACGGGAACGCGGGCAGCGCTGTAGCCATCCAGCCAATTCGCCGGTTGGTCGAGGGTGATCACGTTCACGCCGTCAATCGGCAGGCGTGGCAGCAGAGAATTTTGGGTCAGCAACAACGCAATCGCGCTGTCTTCGATCATGTAGGCCAGGCGCTCCAGAGGGTATTCCGGGTCCAGCGGCACATAGGCGCCACCGGCCTTGAGAATCGCCAGCAGCCCGACCACCATTTCAATCGACCGCTCGACGGCGATGCCCACCAGCACATCCGGGCCAACACCCTGTTCGCGCAGCAGTTGCGCCAATTGGTTAGCTCGGGCGTCCAGTTGCCCGTAGTTCAAGGTCACATCGCCGAACACCAGCGCGACGTTATCTGGCGTGCGCGACGCTTGGGCTTCGATCAACTGATGGATGCACTGCTCGGTCGGATAGCTTTGTTCGGTGTGGTTCCAGTCATGGACCAGGGTCTGGTATTCGCTGGTGTCCAGCAGCGGCAGTTCACCGATCCGCTGGGTGACATCGCCGACCATGGCCTGCAACAGGCGCGTCCAGTGCCGGGCCATGCGCGCGATGGTTTCGGCGTTGAACAGGTCATTGGCGTAGGTCAGCGCGGCGTGCAGCTTGCCGGCCTTTTCGTAGGTGTCCAGGGTCAGGTCGAACTGGGTGGTGCGCCCTTCCCAGTCGATCATGCCCAGTTCCAGGCCCGAGGCCGTGGTCACCGTGGTGATGTCCGCGACTTGCGGCTGGTGGTTGTACATCACCTGGAACAACGGCGTGTGGCTCAGGCTGCGTTCCAGCTTCAAGGCTTCTACCAGGCGCTCGAACGGCAGGTCCTGATGGGCCTGGGCGCCGAGGGCGGTTTCCTTGATGCGGGCCAGCAGATCGACCACGCGAGTCTGGCCATCGAGCTGGGTACGCAGCACTTGGGTATTGACGAAGAAACCGATCAGGCCTTCGATTTCGCCACGATTACGGTTGGCGATGGGCACGCCGACGCGGATGTCGGTCTGCCCGGTGTAGCGATGCAGCAGCGCATTGAAGGCGCCGAGCAGCAGCATAAATAGAGTGATGTTGTGCTTCTGTGCGGTCGCGCGCAGTTGCTCGGCCAGTTGCGCGTCCACCGCGAATTCATGGCGCGTACCGCGATAGCTCGGCATCGCCGGGCGCGGGTGATCGATGGGCAACTCCAGCACCGGATGCTCGTCGCCCAATTGCGCTTGCCAGTATTCGAGCTGACGTGCCTGCTCTCCCGCTTCCAGCCAGCGGCGCTGCCACAGGGCGTAGTCGCTGTACTGGATCGGCAACGGCGCGAGTTGCGGTTGCGCGCCCGCATCATGGGCGTCGTAGCAACGGATGAACTCGTCGATCAACACGTTCATCGACCAGCCGTCGGAAACGATGTGGTGCAGGGTCAGCAGCAACACGTGTTCCTGCTCGGCAAGCTTGAGCAATTTGACCCGCAGCAACGGGCCGACTGCCAGGTCGAACGGCAGCAACGACTGTTGCTGGGCTGCCTGGGCGACCGCGTGTTCACGCTCGTCCACCGGCATCCCACTGAAATCGACCTGCTCGATCACCAGCGGCGCACTGGCCGGCACTTGTTGCAGGCTGTCGTCCGGCTGGCGCTGGAACACCGTGCGCAGGGTTTCATGACGCGCGACCAGGCTGGCGATTGCTTGGTCCAGTGCCGCTAGGTTCAACCGGCCTTTAAGGCGTACCGCGCCGGGCAAGTTGTAGGCACCGCTTTGCGGGTCCAGTTGCCACAGGAACCACATGCGTTGCTGGGCGTAGGACAGCGCTTGCCGGTCTTCGGCTTCAACCCCTTGAGGGATCGGGAAACGGGCGAAATCCACGCCCTCCTTGTGCAAGGCCGCAAGGAACATCTGGCGCTTTTCCAGGGGCAACCCGATAAACCGGCGAGCAAGTTTCAAGGAGTCTTCAGCATTCATTTCTTAGCATCCGGATCAGTAGGCAGGAAGCACAAAGGCACGTCGTCCCTATAAAACGAATGCAGACCGGAAAAATTAGCGATTGAGAACAAGTATCAGAAAGGAGGTAGTGGCGAGGGGGCTTGCCCCCGTTCGGCTGCGCAGCAGTCGTCAATCAAGGGGTTGTATCTGAGGGCCGAGCCGGATGGTTTTGGGGCGGCTTCGCCGCCCGACGGGGGCAAGCCCCCTCGCCACAAAAGCTCGCTTCCACAGGGGAATCGGGGTGAAGGGTCAGGCGCTGACAGCCATCGCATGCCGCCGATGGTGCACGTCCAGTTGATCCTTGATCACCCGTAGCACTTTGGCCTCGTGCTCATGAATGAAGAAGTGCCCGCCCGCCAGCATGTCCACCGAGAAGCTGCCCTGGGTTTCCTTGCTCCAGCCGATCAATTGCTCGGTGGTGGCCTTGTCGGCCTTGCCGCCGAGCACATGCACCGGGCATTTGAGCAGCGGGCGCTGCACCGGCTGGAAACGCCCGCACAACAGAAAGTCGGCGCGCAGGATCGGCAGGGTCAGGCTCATCAGCTCTTCGTTGGCCAGCACTTCTTCGCTGGTGCCATTCAAGTTGCGCAACTGGTCGATCAGCTCGGCATCGGTCTTGGGCTCGGCAAAACCGCGATCGTAATCGGCGCGCATGGTCGGCGCGGCGGTGCCAGAGGCGAACAGTGCAACCGGTTCCGGGCAACCGAGCGCACGAAAGGCGTGGGCCAGTTCACAGGCCATCAACGCACCCAGGCTGTGGCCGAACAAGGCATAGGGTGCTTTCAACGTCGGTCGCAGCTCCTTGGCCAATTGCATGGCCAGCGCACGCATATCGGTGTGCAGCGGTTCGTCGAAACGCGCGCCACGGCCCGGTAGTTCCACCGGTTGCAGTTGCAGCCACTCCGGCAACTTGCGCCGCCAGCGGCTGTAGACCATGGCACTGGCGCCGGAATACGGCAGGCACAGCAGAGTCAGCTTGGTCACCGCGGGTTCCTCAAAAAGATGTCTGTACTAAGGAACGCTTCAACGCCCGCGCAAATTAGTCGCGACGGGTTAAATTTCCCGCGCAAGTGCTCGTTCTTTCTTCAGACCAAAACCAACAAGAGTGAACGTCGTGGACCTGCAGACCATCCTGGGCAAACTGTTCGCCAATGCCGGCGCCGTCGGCATCGAAGGGGTTTTTCAATTCGTCTTCGGCCCGCACCAGGCGTACTGGTCCGAGGTCAAGGCCAGCAGCCGCACCGAAGCCGGGCGCCACGCCAGCCCCGACGTGACCATTGAAGTGGCTGAGAAAGACTTCCTCGGGATCATGGGCGGCGTGGCCAACGTCGAGGAACTGTTCGCCAGCGGCCGCTTGAAGATCGGCGGCAACATGGGCCTGGCGACGATGCTGCCGCAGATCATCGACCACGCCCGGCATGGCGCGGCGGTGGTGGAAAAGGTCGACATGAACAAGCGCTACCCGACTCCGCCGCGCTTTAGTGAACGGCTCACCGCGAGTCTGCCGACCCAGCGCACGGTCGAACGCCGGCCACGCAGCGAACTGTCGAAGCACGAATTCGATACGCAATACCTGCCCAATGGCATCCCGCTGGTCATCAGCGATGCCTTGCAGGATTGGCCACTGTTCAAGCTCAGCCGCGAAGAGTCGTTGGTGCATTTCGCCGAACTGCAAGGCATCACCCGCCATGGCGATTACGTGAAGAAGACCTTCTCCACGGAACGGGATTTTCGCTCCACGTCCATGGCCGAATTCATTGCCTCGCTGGACAGCCCGGCGGTCAAAGGCGCGAACGGCGAGCCGCCGGCGTACATGGGCAACAACATCCTGCCGGCGCAGTTGATGCAGCAGATCAAGTACCCGCCGTATTTCGATCAATCACTGTTTATCCCGCCCCGGATCTGGATCGGCCCGAAAGGTACGCTGACACCGCTGCACCGCGACGACACCGACAATCTGTTCGCCCAGGTCTGGGGCCAGAAAACCTTCACCCTCGCCGCGCCCCATCACCGCGAAGCGCTGGGCACCTGGTCCACCGCGCCCAAGGGTGGGCTGGATGGCTGCGACTTCAACCCGGACGCGCCGGACTATCAGCGTTTTCCGCAGGCGCGCGATGTGACGTTTTTAAGGGTGACTTTAGAAGCTGGGGATTTGCTGTTTTTGCCGGAGGGCTGGTTCCATCAGGTGGAATCGGTGTCGACATCGTTGTCGGTGAATTTCTGGGTTAACTCAGGAAGAGGCTGGTAACCACCAATCCCTGTGGGAGCGAGCTTGCTCGCTCCCACAGGTAAAGCATCATTTCAAATGGCGGAAGCTTTGGATGGCTGAGCCCAGCACCACCGCACCCGCGGCTATCGCCACCCAAAACCCGCTACGCGCGCCAAACGCATCCACCAGCCACCCGGAACTCGCTGCGCCAATCGCCACGCCGATGCTCAACCCGGTGATCAGCCAGGTCAGGCCTTCGGTCAGTTTGGCCGGCGTGACGATGCGTTCCACCAATGCCATCGCCACAATCAGCGTCGGCGCGAAGAACAACCCAGCCAAAAAAACTGCCAGCGCCAACCCGAAAATATTCGTCGCCAACAGCAACGGCAACGTGGTCACCGCCGTCATCACACCGCCATACAGGAACAGTCGCGGCAACGGCAGTTTCGAGCGCAACGCGCCAAACACCAACCCGGCCAGGCACGAGCCGATGGCGTACACCGACAGCACAATACTCGCCGCCGCCGGTTGGCCCTGTTGCTGGGCGAAGGCGACGCTGACCACGTCCACCACGCCGACAATCACGCCCATGGCGGTCATCAACAGCATCAGCAGGCGGATTTCACCCGAGCGAATGATCGAGCCCTGATGCTGGACTTCATGCGGGTGCACCGGCGGTTCGGTGCTGCGCTGCAAAACAAACGCGGTGACCCCGATTGCGAGCATCAGCAGCGCCGCCAACGGCCCCGCCTCGGGGAACGCGACCACGCACAACCCCACCGACAGCGGCGGACCGACGATAAAGCAGACTTCGTCCAGCACCGATTCCAGGGCATACGCGGTTTGCAGTTGCGGCTGGCCGCGATAGAGCTCGGTCCAGCGCGCCCGGACCATCGCCGACATGCTCGGCATGCACCCGGCCAAGGCGGCGAACGCGAACAGCGTCCAGTGCGGCGCCTGCAAGCGGGTGCAGAGCAACAGCATCAACAGCGCGCCCCCACCGAGCAGCGCCGACACCGGCAGGATCCGGCTCTGGCCGTAGCGATCCACCAGGCGCGAGACCTGTGGCGCACAAAATGCCGTGGCCAAGGCGAAGGTTGCCGCTACTGCGCCGGCCAAACCGTAGCCGCCCTTTAACTGCGAGAGCATGGTGATCAGGCCGATGCCGGTCATGGAAATCGGCATGCGCGCGATCATCCCGGCCAGCACGAAGGCCCCGGCGCCAGGGGCTTTGAACAGTTCGCGGTAGGGGTTTGCCATGGGGTGCGGGTCTCGATTCGGGCCTGCAAGTTGCCATAAGGCGGGTTGAGGGGAAAGCGGGGAATTGTTGGTTGAGTGTTAAGGCCCATTCGCGAGCAGGCTCGCTCCCACAGGGGACTTGTGTCTGGCACAAATGGGTGAACGACGCCGATCAATTGTGGGAGCGAGCTTGCTCGCGATGAGGCCAGCACAGACATCCCACAAATGAACTCTCTGCCCCCCAGACCAGTCAGCTATTTAGGCCCTCCCTTCAAGGCGCTAACCTGCATGCAGATTTCCCTCGAGCAACAAGTCGCGCTGGTCACCGGCGCCAGTTCCGGCATCGGTGCCGGCGCTGCCAAGGCCCTGGCCGCCGCCGGTGCTGCAGTCGTGATCAACTACAACTCCCAGGCTGAGCCTGCCGAAGCACTGGCGCGGCAGATCAATGACGGCGGCGGTCGCGCCATCGCCATTGGCGCCGATGTCTCCAAGGAAGAGGACGTCGAACGCCTGTTCGCCCAGACCCTCGATGCCTTCGGTTTCCTCGACATTCTGGTGGCCAATTCCGGGATGCAAAAAGACGCGAAAGCCGTGGACATGAGCCTCGCCGACTGGAATCAGGTGATCGGCGTCAACCTCACCGGCCAGTTTCTCTGCGCCCGCGCCGCCCTGAGAATTTTCAATCAACAAGGCATTCGCGAAGGCGTTTCCAAGGCTGCCGGCAAGATCATCCACATGAGCTCAGTGCACCAGCGCATTCCGTGGGCCGGGCATGTCAATTACGCCGCGTCCAAGGGCGGTGTCGACATGCTGATGCAGACCCTGGCCCAGGAAGTCAGCCAGCAGAAAATTCGCATCAACGGCATCGCGCCGGGGGCAATTCGCACGGCGATCAACCGCGCCGAAACCGAGGGCGACGCCGCGCAGAAACTGCTTGAACTCATCCCTTACGGCCGCATCGGTGATGTCGACGATATCGCCAGCGCCGTGGTGTTTCTTGCCTCCGATGCATCCGACTACATCGTCGGCACCACCCTGTTTATCGACGGCGGCATGAGCCTCTATCCGGAGTTCCGTGGCAATGGCTGATCATCATCCCGAACGACAAAGCGCCATCGACGCCCACGGCATCATTGGCGACATGCGCAGTGCCGCGTTGGTCAACGACAAGGGCAGCGTGGATTTCTTCTGCTGGCCGGAGTTCGACAGCCCGTCGATCTTCTGCTCGCTGCTGGACACCCCCGAAGCCGGGATCTTCCAGTTGGCCCCGGACCTGCCCGACGCCCGCCGCGAGCAAATCTACCTGCCGGACACCAACGTGCTGCAAACCCGCTGGCTGAGCGATAGCGCCGTGGTCGAAGTCACCGACCTGCTGCCCATCGGTGACAGCGAAGATGACCTGCCGATGCTGATGCGCCGGGTGCGCGTGGTCAGCGGCACCGCGACGATGCGCATGCGCTGCGCGGTACGGCATGACTACGCCCGGGCCAAGACCCGCGCGCGCATGGATGAAAAAGAGGTGGCCTTCGAGGCGGCGGATCAGCCGTCCCTGCGCCTGTCTTCGGATCAGGCACTGAGCCTCGATGGCAACGCCGCCGTCGCCGAATTCACCCTCAAACAGGGTGAAAGCGCGGCGTTTTTGCTGGGTGCCATCGACGACCCGCGCTTCAAGGAAGGCGCCGCCGAGATGTGCATGGAGCGCACCCTGAAGTTCTGGCGCGACTGGATCGGCCAGTCCAACTATCGCGGGCGCTGGCGGGAAATGGTCAACCGCTCGGCCCTCGCGCTGAAGCTGCTGACCTCGCGCAAACACGGTGCGATTCTCGCCGCCGCGACCTTCGGCCTGCCGGAAACTCCCGGCGGCGAGCGCAACTGGGATTACCGCTACACCTGGATCCGCGACGCCTCGTTCACCGTCTACGCGTTTATGCGCCTGGGCTTTGTCGAGGAAGCCAACGCCTACATGAAATGGATGCGCCATCGGGTCAGCGATTGCCACGGCCAGTCGATGAAAATCAACATCCTCTACGCCATCGACGGTCGCCAGGAATTGCCGGAAACCGAACTCACGCACCTGGCCGGCCACGGCGGCGCACAACCGGTGCGCATTGGTAATGGCGCCTACAACCAGATCCAGCTCGACATCTTCGGCGAGCTGATGGACGCCGTTTATCTCGTCAACAAGTACGGCGAAGCCATCTCCCATGAAGGCTGGAAACATACCGTGGAAGTGGTCGATCAGGTCTGCGAAACCTGGCAGACCGAAGACGTCGGCATCTGGGAAATGCGCGGCGAACAGCATCACTTTTTACACTCGCGATTGATGTGCTGGGTCGCGGTGGACCGCGCGATTCGCCTGGCCTCTAAACGCTCCCTGCCTGCACCGTTCGCCCGTTGGGATGAGACGCGCCAGGCGATTTACGCAGACATTTGGGAAAACTTCTGGAACGAAGAGCGCGGGCATTTCGTGCAGCATATCGGCGGCACCGCCCTCGATGGCTCGATGCTGCTGATGCCGCTGGTGCGCTTCGTCAGCGCCAAGGACCCGCGCTGGCTCTCGACCCTGGAAGCGATCCAGAAAACCCTGGTGCGCGACGGTATGGTCTACCGCTATCGCAACGAAGACAGCCAGATCGACGGCCTGTCCGGCACCGAAGGCGCGTTCGCCGCGTGCTCATTCTGGTACGTCGAATGCCTGGCCCGGGCGGGTCAGGTTGAGAAAGCGCATCTGGAGTTTGAACAGTTGCTGCGCTATGCCAACCCGTTGGGGTTATATGCCGAGGAGTTCGACAGCCATGCGCGACATCTGGGGAATACACCGCAGGCGCTGACGCATCTGGCGTTGATCAGTGCGGCGAGTTTTCTTGATCGGAAATTGAGTGGGGAAAAGAATTACTGGCAGCCTTGAGACTGGGTCGTCCGCATTCGCGAGCAGGCTCGCTCCCACATTTTGGAATGCATTCCCCTGTGGGAGCGAGCTTGCTCGCGAAGAGGCCATCAGCCAAAACGCAAAACCAGCGACTTGAACCCGTCATCCAGAACCGACAGCGCTCGTGGGAAATATTCCTTTTCCAGCACAGTCATTAAACAAAACTCGCCCTTACTGAACACCAAACATCCCCTGTGGCGAGGGGGCTTGCCCCCGTTGGGTCGCGCAGCGCGCCCCCTCCAACCTGTCACCTTATCGCGCCAGAAGTACCGCATTGCTGGTTCTACGGCTGCTACGCAGCCGAACGGGGGCAAGCCCCCTCGCCACAGAGGTGTGTAGGCCTGGGACCTACGACAGCCAAACAAACCTCATCGACTAACCTTCCCGCACATGTTTCCTACGGCCGAAAATACCTTGTTGCCAGCTGTTACATCCGCACCTACCATCCACCGTCAACGGGTACAGCGGAGCTGTCCAACAAAACCCGAATTCAAGGATCCAGAATGACCCAGCGCATCCACCGCACCATCGACGCCCCACTGCGCTCCGGCCTGAACCGGGATGCACTGTGGGAAGCCCACGACAAGGGCCTGATCAAATGCTGGGAAATCGGCCGCCAACGCGCCACCCGATTCCCCGACCTCGCCCAACAGTGCCTCGCCGACGAACTGCCGGTGCTGGGCTGGAAAGGTGGCGTGAGCCGCAGCCTGAAAAAACTCGAAAAGTACGGATCCCTCAAATACCTGGCGCAATGGCAGGGATTGCGCGGGGAAGATCTGGATATTGATTTGGCGGTGGAGCGGGCGTTGACCTGTTCGCGAACGAAGATGGTGGTGACGTTTACGCCGGATCGGACGAAGTATTTTAATCAGGTGGCGGAAGTTGAGGCCTCGGACTGACATAGATCCTGTGGCGAGGGAGCTTGCTCCCGCTGGAGCGCGAAGCGGTCCCTTCAGCCTACGCGACTGCTGCGCAGCCGAGCGGGAGCAAGCCCCCTCGCCACAGGTTTAGCGCTCGGCTTCAATTTCCAGTGTTATCGAATGCTAATGCTCAGGAGTTCTCTCGTGACCCAGCCACCTGTCATTCACGCTGTTGAAACCCCAGCCCTGAAAATCGCCTACGAACAACACGGCCCCACCACCGGCGCGCCAGTCATCCTGCTCCACGGCTTCCCCTACTCCCCCCGCGCCTACGACGAAATCGCCCCGGCCCTCGCTGCACAAGGCTATCGCGTCATCGTCCCGTATCTGCGTGGTTACGGCCCGACCTGTTTCAACAGCCCCGATACCCTGCGCTCCGGCCAGCAAGCCGCGCTCGCCCAGGATCTGCTGGACCTGATGGATGCTCTCGCCATTCCACAAGCCACGCTCTGCGGTTATGACTGGGGCGGTCGGGCGGCGTGCATTGTGGCGGCGTTGTGGCCGGAGCGGGTTCGCGGCCTGGTCACCGGTGATGGCTACAACTTGCAGAACATTCCGGGCTCGATCCAGCCGTTGGACCCGGAAACCGAGCATCGCCTCTGGTATCAGTATTATTTCCACACCCCGCGCGGTGTTGAAGGCTTGACGCAAAATCGCCGAGAGCTGTGCGAATTGCTCTGGCTCCTGTGGTCGCCGACCTGGGCCAGGAATGCCGAGCGTTATCCCCTGAGTGCGCCGGCCTTCGATAACCCGGATTTTGTCGAGGTGGTGATTCACTCGTATCGGCATCGGTTCATGTATGTGGCGGGCGATCCTGCGCTGGAATGGATGGAAGAAGCCCTGGCTAAACAACCACCGATCAGCGTGCCGACGATTTCCCTGTGCGGTGCAGACGATGGCGTGGGGCCGGCGCCGGAAGCCGACGAAGACGTCGAGCATTTCACTGGCCGTTACGAGCGCCGTGTGCTGGCAGGCGTCGGGCATAACATTCCCGAAGAGGCGCCGGAAGCGACGATTAAGGCACTGCTGGATCTACTGAAAGCGGATCTACTGCAAGGCTGACGCTGAAGCGTTCGCGATAGGCTTGCGGCGTCACTCCAATGGCCCGCAGGAAGCTGCGGCGCAGGGTTTCTTCGCTGCCAAAACCGCATTGCACCGCGACCCGCTTTATCGGTACGCCGGTGTCGCTGAGCAGCCGCCGCGCGGTTTCGACCCGGATCAGTTCGATGGCCCGGGCCGGGGTCTGGCCGGTGTCGGTGCGGTAGTGGCGGATGAAGCTGCGTTCGCTCATGCCGGCTTGCAGGGCCAGGGTCGAGACGCCAAGGTCCTTGGTGAGGTTTTCGCTGATCCAGGCATGAAGTTCGTCGAAACGGTTGCCTTCCTGTTGCAGGGACAAGGTCACGCTAAACTGAGATTGGCCGCCCGGACGTTTGAGAAACACCACCAATTGCCGGGCGACGTCTAATGCCATGGCACGACCGAGGTCTTCTTCGACCATGGCCAGCGCCAGGTCGATGCCAGCGGTGACGCCCGCCGAGGTCCACACCGGGCCGTCATTGATGAAGATCGGGTTGGGCTCGACGTGCAGGCGCGGATGCTTTTGCGCCAACTCCTCACAACGGGTCCAGTGGGTTACTACGCGCCGACCGTCGAGCCAGCCGCTGGCCGCCAGCAGAAATGCGCCGGTGCAAACTGAAGAAACGCGGCGACAACCGGTTGCGTGTTCGCGCACCCACTCCACCAGCTGCGCGTCTTCGGCCGCCGAGTAAACGCCCCAACCGCCAGCGATGATCAACGTATCGCTGGGGTCCGGGGGCAATGGCTCGGCTAACAACGCCAGGCCCGCCGACGACATCACCGCCCCGCCACCGCTGGCAATCACCGACGGCGCATAGGGCGCGGGTAAACCCTGTTGCCGGGCAATGTCGTTGGCCGAGGCAAACACCTGCAACGGCCCGGTGACGTCGAGCACCTGGACGTTGGCAAACGCGAGCACATGAATGGATTTCGGCATGATTGGCGTAATTCGTGGGGTTATTGGCGGATACGCCAGATCCTACGAGCCTACAGTGAAGCCGTCCACCCCACCCAGGAGAATAAACGCCATGACGTTGCAGATCGGTTTTCTGTTGTTTCCACAGGTTCAACAACTGGACCTGACCGGCCCTTATGACGTGTTGGCCTCGCTGCCGGACGTGCAGGTGCATCTGATCTGGAAGGACCTGGTGCCGGTCACCGCCAGCACCGGCTTGGTGTTGAAACCGACCACCACCTTCGAAGACTGCCCGGCGCTGGATGTGATTTGCATCCCGGGTGGCGCCGGTGTCGGGCCGTTGATGGAAGATGAGCAAACCCTGGCCTTCATCAAGGCTCAAGCGGCCAATGCGCGCTATGTCACTTCGGTGTGCACCGGTGCGCTGGTGCTCGGTGCGGCGGGTCTGCTCCAGGGCAAACGCGCCACCACTCACTGGGCTTATCACGATTTGCTCGGCACATTGGGCGCGATCCCGGTGAAAGACCGGGTGGTGCGCGACGGCAATCTGTTTACCGGTGGCGGGATAACGGCGGGCATCGACTTCGCCCTGACCTTGGCCGCCGAGCTGTTCGGCAAGGACACCGCGCAAGTGGTGCAGCTGCAGCTCGAATATGCGCCAGCTCCACCGTTCCAGGCCGGCAGCCCTGAAACCGCGCCGCAGAGCATTGTGGAAGAGGCGCAACGGCGGGCGGCGCCGTCGTATGTACAGCGCAAGCTGATCACTGAGCGGGCGGCGGCCAGGTTGAACCTTCAGTAATGATCGTGGCGGCGAGGGTTAATGCCCTTGCCGCCACGGGCTTTCGGAAAAACTTTTCCATCGCCCATAAAAAAACCCGCCGAAGCGGGTTTCTCAAGACCATTGCGACATCCTGTCGGCAGCCATCCTGGCTAATGGTCGATCATCCGTGATCCTGAGCACTTCCTGTGCTTCAGTTGATGGATCCAGAATATGCGCATCGCCGAAGCATAAATAGACGACATACCCGCGAGCGCGTGTAAGCGATTGACCATCCGTGATCAGAATCGGTGCTCAATTCCTGTGGGAGCGAGCTTGCTCGCGATGGCGGCGGGTCATCCAATATCTATTTTGAATGTGACGGCCTCATCGCGAGCAAGCTCGCTCCCACAGGGAATCTGAGTTCGGCGCGGTATTGGCGTATGGCAACGATCGAAGGTGGGAGCGGGCTTGCTCGCGAAGACGGCGGCACATCCAACATTGATGTCACTGACAGACCGCATTCGCGATCAGGCTCGCTCCCACAGGGGTTCTGAGTTCGGCGCGGTATTGGTGAATGGCTGGGATCAATTGTGGGAGCGAGCCTGCTCGCGATGGCGGCGGATCAGCCAACATCTATTTTGAATGTGATGGCCTCATCGCGAGCAAGCTCGCTCCCACAAGGGATATGGACTTGATGCGGGACAGCCCACTTTCCGAAAGGCAAAAAAAACCCGCCGAAGCGGGTTTTTCCAAGACCATGTCGACTCCCTGTCGGCAGCGAATCCTTGCTTATGGTCGATCATCCGTGATCCTGAGCACTTCCTGTGCTTCAGTTGATGAGGCTAGATTACGCTTCGGATCCAATGTGCAATAGACGACATAGCTACTACCGCGTGTAAGACATTCGCTATACCACCCCTTCCGAAAACCCTTAGATGCCTCAGGCATCCAGCATGGAAGCCGCGAGTTTAGCGACTTGCAGCTGCCCTTCCGCCGCCAGGGCTGCGTCATCCTCCAGAAACCAGGCCGCCGACAATCCGGCAAACGCCAGCACCCATTGCAGCAAGCGCTGGCGATCAAGCCCTGCCGCTTTGGCCACAATCTTGATTTGTCGCGCAAAGCGCAGCGGGTCGGTCGCCGTGGGCAGTTCAGGGTTGCAAATCAGGTTGGCGTAATCGAAACCGCGCTCGCCGATCACCCGCTTGGGGTCGATGGCCAGCCAGCCTCGCGGGCCTAAATCGAGGATATTGTCGTGGTGGATGTCGCCATGCAGAACGACCACGTCTTGTGGCGTCGCCAGCAAAGCTTCTGCAGTCGCCAGACTGAGGGAGTAGAGGCCGCCGTGTTGCGCGGCTGCCAGGTGCAACGAGGTGAACCATTGCGCCAACGGCACCAGCGGCGGCAAGGGCGAAAGGCGCGGTGCATGTAAGCGCGCCACCGCTGCACACATAATCTGGCTGGCTTCATCGTCCTGGCCGTTGAGCGCCATGTTCATCAGTGAACGCCGGCCCATGGCCCGTTCCATCAACAAGCCGTCGCCGTGATGGGCAAACACCTGGGCGGCGCCCTCGCCGTCCCACCAGGTCATCAGCAGATTGCCGAACTTCTCCTCGGCGTCCACCGCCACCTTCAACATCGCCGGCACTTCGCCCATCCGTACCGGCAGCAAACGACTGCCGGGCGTGATGATCGGCTCGCCGTCGGGCACCAGCGCCCAGCGCTTCAACCAGGGTTCAAACATTCACTCGCCCTGATGTTCGCGGGCCTTTTCGCTGACTTTCAGAAACTCTTCGATATTGCTCATCTGCTCATCCCAGCCACGACTGTCCATGCGGAACGCCTTGAGCCGGCGGGATTGGGGAATGTGATCGAAACCGGACTCGACAACCGTCAACAACGTGCCTTCGTCCATGTCCTGGAGTTCGAATTTCACCAGGGTGGTCGGCTCTTGGGAATAATCCACGTCCGGCTCCACGGCATACGGGTGCCAGCGAAATGAAAACACCCGCTCCGGCTCGACCCGCTCCACCAGCACATTCCACAGCAAGTGCTCATAACCGGGGTAAGTGATCTGCCCCTGGGTCCACTCACCCGCAACAAAGCGCTTGCCCTCAAGCGCCACGCCAAACCACTGGCCAAACGCCTCGGCATTGGCCAACACGCGCCAGACATGCGAACGCGGCGCCTTGAGCAAAATCTTTCTTTCGATGCGATCTGATGCTGGATTCATAAGTCACCTCCTGTACTGAACAGTAGGCCTGTAAGACCACAAGACCAACCCTAAAGTTGTATCAAGCCAGTGCGACTATCAACATAGTCTGAAATATTAGGCTGTATTTAGGACCTTCGGTTCTGGATTAAGGACGAGAGTTGGCTAGCCCCACTGGAGAACACTATGAATAGCCTGCGCGGAAGCTGCCTGTGCAAAACCATCGAGTACCAGCTCGACAGCCTCGACATGCCGATCAGTCATTGTCATTGCCAGACCTGCCGCAAGGCCCACGCTGCGGCGTTCGCCTCGACCGCCGGGGTGATGCGCGAGCATTTTCGCTGGACCAAGGGGCAGGATCGGTTGGGCAGTTATGAATCGTCGCCGGGCAAGCTGCGGCATTTCTGTTCGGTATGTGGCTCGCAGTTGATGGCGGAGCGCTTGGCTCAGCCGCATGTGATTGTGCGGGTGGCGACGCTGGATGATGATCCGGGGTTGAGGCCGCAGGCGCATATCTGGACGGCGCATGATGTGCCTTGGCTTGAATATGAATCGAATGAAAAGTGTCTGGAGTGGCAGACATAGATTTATCAGGCCACAAAAATCCCTGTGGGAGCGGGCTTGCTCGCGAAGAGGGAGTGTCAGTCGACATTGATGTTGCCTGACACACCGCTTTCGCGAGCAAGCCCGCTCCCACAGGAATAGTGGTGAGTCGCAGATTCGCTACACTGCCCCCTAACATTTCCAATGTCATCGTGAGAATCCCTTATGCCCCCTCGCTTTCTCCTGGCGCTGATGCCGCTGCTCTTCACCAACGTCGCGCTTGCCGTGGACTGTGACAATGCCACTAACCAGGGCGATATGAATCAGTGCGCCGCCCAGCAATTCAAAGCGGCGGATAAAGAGCTAAATGCGCTTTATCAGCAGATCACTCAGCGGTTGAAAGACAGTCCCGATACCAAAAAACTGTTGGTCAGCGCGCAGCGGAGTTGGGTGGCGTTTCGGGATGCGGAGTGCAAGTTCTCCGCTTCCGGGGTGGACGGTGGCAGTGTGTATCCGCTGATCTACAGCAACTGCACCACCGGGCTGACCAAGGCGCGGGTCGAGGCGTTCAAGACTTACTTGAAGTGCGAGGAAGGTGATTTGAGTTGTCCGGTGCCTGGGGCTTGATGCTGCGGTGTCAGTGAGGGCCTCTTCGCGGGCGAGCCTCGCTCCTACAGGGGTTTGCGTCGATCACAAATCCCTTGTAGGAGCGAGGCTTGCCCGCGAAGGCGTCCGGTCAGGCGCTGCCGTTACCGAACAAATATCTGCGCCGTGGTGATCGCCATATCCCCACCTGGCAACTTGATATTCCCAATCTGCTTCATGCTCTCCGGATCAAAGATCGCCACGTCATTGAACGTCCCCGCCAGATAGATCTTGCTGCCGTCCTTGTTGAAGGAAATGCAGTAGTAAGAGTGATCCAGCGTTGCTGCCTGGAGCATTTTCTTCTGCTTGATGTCGTACTTGGCCAAGCGGTTGAGCACGCCGAACATCAGGTTCGGGTCCTTGGGCGAGCGCATGCCGCTGAAGTAGATCTCCGTCAACGGGCCGAAATCGGTGGTTTCGGTCTTGCCGGTTTTCAGGTCGATGCTGAACAGCCCGTAGAGGTACTCGGCGGTCAATGGGTCCTGCTTCTTGTCCTTGAATTTCGCCGCCGTGTAGAGCAGCGAGAAGTCGTGCCGATAGGTCTGCTGGTTCCACACATACAGCACGTCCGGAGCGCTGTAGTTCTCGCGTTTCCAGTGACGGCTGGGGATCAACACGGAGAACTTGCCGGTCTTCACATCCACCTTGTAGACGTCCGCGCCCGCCACATACAGCGTGCCATCGTCGCCACTTTGCATGATGGTCAGTTGCCGTGGCGCAGGGAAACTGCGCACCGGTTTGGCATCCATGCCGGCGTCGGTTGGATAGACGTCGAGCCGTGGCTGTTGCACTTCATAGCGATCATTGAGCATCAAAGTCGGGTTGGCGATGGCGAACAATTCCTTGCCGTCATGGCTCAGGGTGAAGGCGAACATCGACTTGGCTTTCTCCCCCGGCTTCTGGGTGATGCTGGCGTGGAACACCTGCTTGCAGCTGTCCAGTTCGACGCCGTAGATGTCCGCGTAATGATTGTTCAGCACATACGCAGTCTTGCGATCCGGCGACAGCTGCACGGTGCCCGGGCCGAAGGCGTCCGGCATCTTGCAGGTCTTGAACAAGGTGTCGCTGGCCAGGTCGATCACGTGCAGGTTGTTCGGGTAATTGGTGGTCAACATGTACTCGTGACCGTCTTGCAACGCGGTGTTTTCATCGGCCAGAACGTTGAGCGAACAAGCACCCAGGACGGCGAATGCGGCCAGGCCGCAGGCTTTGATACGAAGCATGCTGGAATCCTTCTCTCTGTCCGATTATTTGTCTTTTGGAAAGACAGTCCCGAGGTTGCGCCAGTTGTCGTTGGAGGCCTGCGCGTCCTTGTTCCAGTCCGGGTAGGTGCTCATCATGTCGGGCACCTGGGCCGGCCACCAGCAAGGGTCGGAGCAGCCGTAAAGGTCCGCTTCCATCGGTTGGCACAACGACGACACACCGCCAAACGCGTCGATTTCCCAGCCCGGGTCAGTGGTCGAGGCGCAGCCGGCAACGGAGCTCATCGCCACCACTTCTTCGATGCGGTTTTCCTCCGCGGCCTTGTCCATTTTCAGCGCTTTGTTATTGATTGCCTTGAGATGTTTCATATCAGTGAGCCTTGCGCGGAGTGATGTAGCTGCTGATAAACGCAGGGTTGTGGGCCATGATCCGGGTGTAGACCTCGATGCCGAAGTCGACCCAGTCACGCATCAGTTCGCAGTAGTGATAGGTCGGGTGGGTCGGGTCGCCGTAACGGGCATAGCTTTCGTGATAGCAGCCGCCGGAGCACAGGTTGCGGATCTGACAGTCCTCGCAACCGGTGTTGGTGCGGTCCAGGCGTTGGGACAGGAAGTCGTTCAATTCGACTTGCTTAACGCCGCTGTGGACGTTGCCAAACGTCGGCAGTGACGAACCGGTAAAGCGGTGGCAAAGGTTAAGCTCACCCTTGTGATCCACCGCCAGCATCTTCAGGCCCGCGCCGCACGGCAGGGCTTTTTTGTGGCCTTCGTGGATGTCGGTGATCAACTGGTGCAGGTTGGAAAAACCGATGTTGCGATGTTCCAGCGCCGCTTCCAGATATCGTCGACCGAGCTTCTTCATGTTGGCGAAGACTTCGATCAACTCGTCGCTGGACAGGTTGAAAGTGCTGATATCGCCCGACGTCACCGGGGCAAAACCGACTTCGGCAAACCCCAGTTCGTTGAACAAGTGATCCCAGATGGTTTCCACGTCGGTGACGCCCGTGGTCAGGGTCACCCGAGCGCCCACCGGACGGCTGTTGTAGCGCGACAGCAGCATCTCGGCCTTGCGCCGCACCACGTCATACGTACCCTGCCCGCCGACGGTAATGCGGTTGCGGTCGTGCACGGTTTTCGGCCCGTCGATACTCACCGACAGCCCGAAACGGTGGGCGTTGAGGTAGTCCACGGTGTCTTCGGTGAGCAGCGTCGCGTTGGTGGTCATGACGAACTCGACGAACTTGCCCGCCTCGGCAAACCGTTTTTCGCAATAGTCGACCATGTACTCGATCAGCTTGCGATTGCTCAGCGGCTCGCCACCGAAAAACACCACGGTGAAACGCTCTTCATCCGGGGATTCGCGCAGCAACATTTCTACCGAAGCGACCGCCGTTTCGATGTCCATTTTCTTGCCCGCCGACGGCTTGTCGAGGTCTTCCTTGTAGCAGTAGGTGCAACTCAGGTTGCAACCGGTGTTGACGTTGAGCACCACGGTGTTGATCGCGGTGCGCTCGACGCGTTTGGTGCCGATGTCCGGGGTCAGGGGCGAGCCGTCGCTGACCAGTTCCAGGGCCATCAGCTCGCGCAGGGTTTCGGTTATTTCTTCACCGTTAAAACGCGCGGCCAAGCGCTGGATCAGGTCGTCCGAAGAACAACCAGGACCGCGCAAGGTGTCAATGATGGTGCCCGTCAGTTCATCGCTGGCGAACAGCGAACTGCTGGGAATGTGAAACAGCATGCGGTCGGCATCGACGTGCACTTCGTGCAGATTCCGTTCGACCAGATTCAAAATAGCGCCCATTGCAACCTCCTGTGCAAACCCCGCTTGGCGGGGCCTGCGATCATTCCGAAAAGTGTCTGAAACCGTGAGAAATCAGCCAACTCATGGAATAGGTGGATTGTTCCAGCGTTGCACGGTGACGATCATGTGGCCCTCGCCGGTCAGGGATTTTCCTGCGTCGTCGACGGCGGCAATCACTTTGAGGTTGCCGGCATTGTTGGTAGACATTTTGCGTTGCGGGTTCGGCCCGGCATCGCCTGGGGTGAACACGCCGCTGTCGGCCTGCATGGTGCCGGCGAACTTGACGTCTTCGTCTTCCTTGGCGCGGTCGTCGAAGGCTTCGACCTTCCACTGCGCCGGGAACACGCCGATGCGATACGGCTTGCCATCGGCGCCCTTGCCCCAGGCTTCGGCGTCGAAACGGCCCTGGATTTTCGGCGTCGAACCACCGCCCTCGCCGATCCGCGCCACGGAGAATTCCGGCACGACTTTGACCGAAGCGATTTTGCTGTAGACCGAAAGAGTCGGGCCTTTCAGCGTGCCGACAGTGACGTTGCGCAGACCCGGTTGGGCGTTCGCCGCCGCCTTGAGTTTGACCCTGATCCGCTCAGGGCTTTGCTCGACAACGGAGACCACTTCCACACCTTTGCCGAAGTTCGGTTTACCGGTGAGACCGCTGCCGACCAACGTCACTTCGGTTTCAATACCCGCCTTCAGGTAACCCGGCTGCACCGCCAGCAAACGACTGCTGCCCTGCTTCGCCGCAATAAAATCCAGACCTCGCTCATCGTGCTCAGCCTCGAACATCCGGCCTTGCATCGCATTGCCTTGGGCGGCGAATACCTGACGCATGGTCACGCCATCAATCGTCACGTTGCCGCGCCATTCGTAGCCGCTGTAGAGAATCGCGCTGCCGTCGCCATTGAACGGGCTGCCATCGGCGTATTGGCCTTTGACGCTGACCTTGAAGGTGTCGCTGCCATCGGCGGTGACGCTCATCACCCCGGCCAATTCACCTTTGCCCGGCAAGTGACCGCTGAAGCTCCAGTCGCCGACCAGCGCATCGCTTTTCGGCGCAGTGCTCAGCCATTTTTTCCAGGCCGGGTTGTCCAGCGGATAACGCTTGGCCAACAGCGGCACCATGTCTTTGCGGGCGATATCGAACCAGTCGCGATCCCGGGACAGGGCTTGGTATTCGAGGGACGGCCATTGGCCGAGGTGGAAGTTGACCAGGCGTTCCCATTCTTGAGCGGGACGGCGTTGCAGGGCGACCCGCGCACCGGAGTGGCAGCGGCCGCACATCTGGCTGGTCTGGTCGTCGAATTTTTCGACGGTGTTCAGGCGACGTTCCAGCGCATAACGCACGCCATCGGTTTCGCTCGGCGCCAGGCCTTGGGTGTCGGCCAGGTATTTGACCAGGGTGCGGCGGTCGTCATCGCTGATCTGCAAACCGTGCATGGTCTGCATCCGCGCGATGCTCATCAGCCAGCCTTCCGGGGTCTTGCGCTGGTGGCTGATGCGGCTCAGGGCATTATCGGCCTCGGGGGTGTGACAGCCCTGGCAGGTTTCCTTGAGGATGGTCTGGGCGTCGCGGGCTGCCAGGCTGTAAGGCGAATGCAGCGCCACACAAGCGGCCACGGCCAGCAGACTGGCGCTCAGGCCTGATCGGAGTCTTCTCTTCATCAACGTCGAACCTCGCACGGTGCTTTCTTATTGTTGTGGCTTATCGTTTTTATGGTTTCTGCCGCCGGCGGCGCACCGCTGACGGAGGCAAGAGAAACGTCTGCGATGAGCAATACACGGAGCGTGCCAGCTTACCGATATCCTTTTTTATCAAGTAGTTGCGTGAAGAAGAAGGCCCGAAGCCCGGTCTGGACGCGATCACCTGCGTCTAATATCGCGACAGCTGTTGCAGTCTGAGACAAGCGTAGCTGCCTCGATGCAATCGCTGGGGTTGTGCGGAAAATAGCGGTCTTGGTGTTCGGCGACATGCCGCCCCGGCCTGAGGGGCGGCATGTCGTCTGTTCAGATGTAAAAGGTGGGGTGAACGCCTTTGTGAACCTCGATTTCCTGCCGCATGTCCGCCACCAGCGAGGCGATGGCGTGGGGACTGTCCAGCGTCCAGAGGGGGACGTGGGTCGCCACCATGTCGACTTTGCCGGTCATGCAATCGCAGACCCGAATCGTCAGGGACTGGTCGGCCTCCATGTTGCAGGTGCAAACCGACGGCAGAAAGCTGCGTTCAATGATGTTTTGAATTTCCAGGGTTGAAAGGAACATCGTGACCTCCCTTACGCCAGGTGAGTGGCCGGGCGAAGGCTCCCTCGTTTCGCCCGTCGAGCCTGAAAATTCTAGTCCTCAAAAGTCAGTGTCTCAAGGGCGCAACACGGCTGCTCGTCGTCTCAGCGCCTGTCGCAATTTGCGAAAAAATCCCGAGCGGCGTCATCTTCAACATCCAGTGAAACCCCGCCGATAAAGGCCCATCCGGCCCTCCCCGATACTTGGCACAGCCATTGCGAAAGCCCTGATCTCACGAACAACAAGAGATCTCGCCATGTCCCTTCCTTATCTGCTTCCCGCCACGTCGGCATTCATCCAGCGCGCGCCGCGCATGTTGATCGGCGGTGACTGGGTCGAGGCCTCCGACGGCCAGACCATGCCCCTGCACAACCCGGCCACCGGTGAAGTGCTGTGCGTGGTGCCGCGCGCCACGCCCGAGGACATGGACCGCGCCGTGCTCGCGGCGCGTCGGGCCTTCGACGATTCGCCCTGGACCCGCACCCGCCCGCGTGAACGGCAAAACCTGCTGTGGAAACTCGCCGACCTGATGGAACGCGACGCCGAGCTGCTGGCGCAACTGGAATGCCTGAACAATGGTAAAAGCGCGGCGGTGGCCCAGGTGATGGACGTGCAACTGTCCATCGATTTTCTGCGCTACATGGCCGGTTGGGCGACCAAGATTGAAGGCTCCAGCGTCGAGGTGTCGTTGCCGCTGATGCCCAATGATCAATTCCACAGCTTTATCCGTCGCGAAGCGGTGGGCGTGGTCGGCGCCATCGTTGCCTGGAACTTCCCGCTGCTTCTGGCTTGCTGGAAACTTGGCCCCGCCCTGGCCACCGGTTGCACCGTGGTGCTCAAACCCGCCGACGAAACCCCGCTGAGCGCGCTGAAACTGGCGGAACTGGTGCTGGAAGCCGGGTATCCCGAAGGCGTGTTCAACGTGGTCACCGGCACCGGCATCACGGCGGGTTCGGCGCTGACTCACAACCCGTTGGTCGATAAGCTGACCTTCACCGGCTCGACCGCCGTGGGTAAGCAGATCGGCAAAATCGCCATGGAATCCATGACCCGGGTGACCCTGGAGCTGGGCGGCAAATCGCCGACCATCGTCATGGGCGATGCTGATTTGAAGTCCGCCGCAGCCGGTGCCGCCAGTGCGATTTTCTTCAACCAGGGCCAGGTCTGCTGCGCCGGTTCGCGGCTGTATGTGCAGCGCAAGCACTTCGACAATGTAGTGGCGGACATCGCCAGCATCGCCAACGCCATGAAACTCGGCAACGGCATGGACCCGACGGTCGAGATGGGGCCATTGATCTCCAAGCGTCAGCAGGAGCGGGTCTACGGCTACATCGAACAGGGCCGGGAAAGCGGCGCGACCATTGCGTGCGGTGGCGAGCAGTTCGGGCCGGGGTTCTTCGTCAAACCGACGGTGATAGTCGATGTCGATCAGAAGCATTCATTGGTGCAGGAAGAGATTTTCGGCCCGGTGCTGGTGGCGATTCCGTTTGATGACGAGGCCGATGCGTTGCGCATGGCCAATGACAGTCCTTATGGGCTGGGGGCGAGCATTTGGTCGAATGATCTGGCGGCGGTGCACCGGATGATTCCGCGGATCAAGTCGGGGTCGGTGTGGGTCAATTGCCACAGTGCGCTGGACCCGGCGCTGCCGTTTGGTGGGTACAAAATGTCCGGGGTTGGACGCGAGATGGGGTATGCGGCGATTGAGCATTACACCGAGTTGAAGTCGGTGTTGATCAAGTTGTAATTAGCGGCGCTCTTGAGGCCGCCTTCGCGGGCAAGCCTCGCTCCTACAGGGAATCGCGTTCCCCTGTGGGAGCGGGCTTGCTCGCGAAGGGGCCAGCCCGGTCACCGCTTATATCCCTGGGTCAACAACCAACTGCGAACCACCCGCCCCTGCTCCGTGCTCAACCCCGCCAACGCCTGCTCCGCCGGTTCACTCCACAACCGTCGCACCAACGGCGCCAACTCAACCCCTTGCACATGCCAGATCCCCAGCGGCTGATCCGCCGTGATCACCACCTCCGCCTCATCGACAAACCCGTCCCGCAACACCGGCGCGCGCTCAATGCGCAACGACGCGAAATCCGCCTCGGCATGCGCCACTTCAGCATCCGGCCACTGCCGCCGAGCCTGCCAGAATGGCTGCTCCAGCCAGCGCTGCTCATCGGCATAAAAATCCCGGCCGATCCGGGCAAAGCGCAAAAACAACTGTTCCACCCGCTGCTGATGAAAACGCTGGGCCAACGCCGCTCGCTCGGGTTTGCGCAACAGGGTGTTGATCACCGTCGGCGCCTGTAACGCCGAGGACAACGACTGAAAAATCCCATTGCCCGACAACGGGTCTACAGCCATCGCCGCGTCACCCACCCGAATCCAGTTATCGCCGCACACTTGCGGGCTCAAGATCGCGGTGCTGCTGCGGGCGTGAAGTTGCAGATCGGTTTCCAACCCATCACCGAAAAACGCCTGGGCCACCTCAGAAGCGTGGCGGCGCTGACGGCAGTAATCGAGCAACTGCGCCTTGCCCGGTAACGCAGCACTGGCCACGTCCACGGTCCATTGCCAATAACACTGACCATCGGCCCGCCGCGCCATCCACGCCCAGCCATCCTCAAGGCTTTCCACGGCGCTGGTGGTGTCGCCCGGCTCTGCCTGCCAGCGATTGAGCAGGCTGACCGTCTCCGGCCCGCGCAGGCCTTTGCCGAGGGCCGGCGCCGAACGTCCGCGCGCTTCCACCAAGAAATCCGCGACCACGGTTTCGCGCCCTTCGATCTCGACCCGATGCCCGGCCTCTGAACTCTGCACCGTCAGCACCCGCCCTTCGATCAACTCGACCCCAGCCGCACGCAAATCCTCGCGCAAGCCGCGATCAAAACTCGGTCTGTCCAGCAAGTATTCGATGTTCTGCGCATGCTGCTGACCGTTCCACGACACTTGCCGTTGGGAAGGCAACGCCGCGTCCGCCAACGCATGGTTCAGCCCCGCGCCACGCAACGCGTCGAGCACCCGCACGGAAACCCCTTCCAGCGCGGCAAAGCGCCGCCATTCGCTGACCAGCGTCACCGGATAACCGAGCCGACGCAGCCCCAAGGCCACCGCTGCCCCGGCCGGCCCGGCACCAAGGATCAGAATCACGGTGCGAAACGCCGTTCAGGACCGCGATAACGGGCGTGATCCCGCAGCCATTCGATGACATGTTGATTGCTCGCCTCCGGATGCGCGACGAGGAAACCGGCAATGTGCCCGCTCAACGCGGCACAGCCCAGACTGGCCCCCGACTGGCCCGGATAAGTCCCGTGCACACACGCCGCGAAATCCGCCTGGGCGCTGTTGAGCCACGACCATTCGTTTTCCGCGCAACGGGCATCGCCGGTGACCCGCAGCACCTGTGGATAATTCGCCGGATACACGCCCTCACCCTGGGCCGGACTCGATGCGCAAAGCAACACACCCCGCGCCACCGCCGCCGCACAGGCTTCGCGCAACAGGCTGCGATCCTGGCGCAAGCCGAGGCTCAGATTGATCAGCCGCACGTCCTGCGTCACCAGCCAGTCAATCGCCGTGGCAATCTGCAACGCACTGGTCACGCCACGCTGATCAAACACCTGAGCCACACAAAACACCGCTGCCGGTGCACGCCGACCGATGGCCTCGATCACTGCGCTGCCATGGCCAAGTGGGTCGTCGCGCAAATCGCTTTCCGCCAGACCATCCTCCAGCAGCGAAAACCGGCGCCCCGCGACCACCTGCACCCGTTGCGCCGCCGAGTGACCGCTGTCCACCACGCCAATCCGCAGTTCAGGCTTCATGCAACACCGTTTTCGAAATGAGCACGCCGTCGAGCAATTCGAAGCGCAGATCGGCGTCCGCCAGGGTCGAGGGACGATGGCTGATCAGGATGCGCGTGCGCCCGGCGAACAATCGGTCGATGGCTTCGATCACTTCACGCTCGGTGGCTTCATCCACTGCTGAAGTGGCTTCGTCGAGCACCAAAATCAACGGGTCCTGCAACAAGGCACGGGCAATCGCGATGCGCTGTTTCTGCCCGCCGGACAACTGCTGGCCGCGCTCGCCCAACGGACTGTCGAGGCCTTCGGGTAAGGACGCGATCAGGCTGTCGAGTTGCGCCAACCGCGCCACTTCGGCTATCGCCTCGCGACTGGCGTCCGGCACCGCGTAAGCCAGGTTGTCCGCGAGGCTGCCGCGAAACAGTACGATGTCCTGGCTGACGATGGCAATCCGTCTGCGCAGCTCGAACAGGTCTAGCTCTCGCAAATCCACTTCACCTAACAACACCCGGCCGGATTGCGGATCGTGGTGCCGTTGCAACAGGTCGATCAAGGTCGATTTGCCCACACCAGAGCCGCCGCTCAGGGCGACTTTCAAGCCGTAGGGTATGCGCGCGTCGATCCCGCTCAGCGTGCTCGGACGCCCCGGATGACTGAAATGCACATTGTCGAAACGCAGTTCTCCAGAGGCCGGCATTTGCTGCGGTGCGACCGGTGTGAGCACGGTCGGTTCTTCGCCACGTAACTCCATCACCCGCCCGAGGCTGACGGTCATGCGCTGGATCGCCACATACAGCCCGAGCAAACTCTGAACCGGCCCCACCGCCATCCCGAGGTAGGTGGAAAACGCGATCAGCGCACCGAGTTGCCAGGTGCCCTGCACCACCCAATAACCGCCGATCAAAAACGCACAGGCCCGGGACAACGACGTCAGCGTGCCCGGCACGGCCTGGGTGAAAAACTCGGTGACTTGCAGGCGCAGCAACTGGCTCATATAGCCTTGGCCCAGGCTCTCCAGCCGCCGCGCTTCACGCTGTTGCTGGCCGGCGGACTGGATGAATTTCATCACCGGCAAGGTCTCGACCATGAACGACGACATGTCCGCCGAGCGCTCACGCAACTGCCGCACATCGCGCTCGACCTTGCGCCGCATCCAGCGCAGCCACAGTACGTCGAGAGGGATCAGCACCAACGCCAGCAGCGAGAGTTTCCAGGACAAGGTCAGCAGCATCGCGATGGAGAAGACCAGGCCGATCACGCTCGACACCGCCGAGAACAGCGAGTCCACGGCAAAGCGCTGGATCTCCGCGACATCACCGTCGAGGCGCGACATCAAGTCGCCGATGCGCCGCTGGCCGTAGAAGCTCGGCGACAAGGTTTGCAAGTGCCGATACAGGTCATCACGCAGGGCAAACAGAATCCGCCCGGACAACCGCGTGTGCAGGTAACGGTTGATCCCCGACAGCGCAGTGCCGAGCAGACCGGCGATGATCATCAACCCGGCGATCAGCACCAGCACCGGAAAATTGCGCCCCAGCAGGCCATCGTCGATCAGCAGTTTGGTCAGCCACGGTTGCACCAACACCAGCAACGACGCGCAGACCGACAAACCGAGCAACCCGGCAATCGCCAGTCGATGCGGGCGCACGAAACTGTACAGCCAGCGCAACGCCGCTTGCAGGGCTTGCGGGTTCGGGCTGTCGATCAGCCGCACGATCAGACGCTGCATCACAGGCGCAGCTGTTTGAGTTTGCGGTACAGGGTCGCGCGGCTGATGCCGAGGGCGTCGGCGGCGGCGGAGACGTTGCCCTGGTGCGCGTCCAGGGATTGGCGGATCAGCTCCAGTTCGTTTTCGCGAATGCTGCCGGCCTGGGGGCGCTCGGTGGCGGTCAGGTCGTCGAGCATGCTGTCGGGCAAATGGTCGAGGGTGAGCACGCTATCGCCCGCCTCGCGCATCGCCAGCGCAGTGCGCAGGACCATCTCCAATTGGCGGATGTTGCCCGGCCAGTGATAGCCGCCGAGCAGTTTGCTTAGGTCCTCATGCAGGGTGACCGTCGGTGCGTCGAGCTTGGCCAGCAAGCGACCGACCAGACCGCTGAAATCCTCGCGTTCGCGCAGGGCCGGGAGCATCACGCTGATGCCGTTGACCCGGTAGAACAAGTCTTCGCGAAAGTGTTTGTCCTCCACCAAGCGCTTTAGATCGCGGTGGGTGGCGCAGATCAGCGCGACGTCGATGTCCTGCTCTTCGCCGGCGCCCAGTGGCGCGACTTTGCGGTCCTGCAACACGCGCAACAACCGCGCCTGCAAGGCCAGCGGCATGTCGCCGATTTCATCGAGGAACAAGGTGCCGCCATGGGCCTGTTGCAGGCGTCCGACCATGCCGCCACGGCGCGAACCGGTGAACGCGCCTTCGCGGTAGCCGAACAGTTCGGACTCGATCAGACCTTCAGGAATCGCCGCGCAGTTCACCGCGACGAAGGGTTTATCGCAGCGGGTGCCGGCCATGTGCAGGGCGCGGGCAATCACCTCTTTACCGGTGCCAGTTTCGCCGAGCAGCAACACTGGCAGTTCATTGGCCAGACCTTGGCGGGCCATGCGCAAGGCGCGGGCGTAACGCACATTACTGCCGGCCAGGGATTCGAGATCCGGTTGCGGTTTGGCCGGTTTCGCGATTGGGCGTGGCGTGGTGCCGACGTTGATCGAACGCTGGGGCGCGCGCAGGGTTTTGTAGAAGAATTCGCCCTTGGCGGTTTGCAGGCTGCCGACGCCACCCTGTTGCAGCCGTGCCAGCAATTGCAAGCCATCGACCCCGAGAAACTCTTCGCAGCGATGCCCGACCAATGCCGAACGCTCGGCGCGCAGCAACTGACAGGCCTGGGCGCTGACGGCCAGAATTTGTCCGCCGAGGCTTACCGCCAACAGGCCTTGCCACGGCGATTCGAGGTATTGCCGACGACTGTGAAACGCGAGGACGATCTGGTCTGGATAGCTGGCGTTGAACACCCGGCTTTCAATCTGGCTGACCGCCATGGCCAGCAACGCGGTGCTGTCGTGGACGCGGCCGAGCGGGCCTTCGCGGGTCAGGTCGAGGACGCCGAGGATATCGCCTTGCGGGCAGTGAATCGGCACCGAAGTGCAGGAGAAATCGCTCAGGCGATCCAAATAGTGTTCGCCGCAATCGATCAGGGTCGGCCGGGCTTCCACCAGTGCGGTGCCGAGGGCATTGGTGCCGCGCGCGGCTTCGCTCCAGCAGGCGCCGAGGGTGATGTCTTGCAGGCCGGAGCCTTTGAGACGATCGGCGCGGCCTTCGACGGCGAGGATGGTCGCGTCGGAGTTGGCGAGGATGATCAGGCCTTCTTTGCCTTGGCGTTCGGCCAGGTAATCGATGGCCGGCATCGCGGCGTCGATCAGCAAGCGGTTGCTCGTCAGCAGCACCTCAAGGCTGGCGCTCGATTCCAGGGTCAGCTCGTGCTTGCCGTTGAAATGCACGCCATGGCTGAGGCTGCGCCGCCATGAGGCGTCGATTTCCGCACGCAATACGCCATCGGGGACTTCGCCTTCGAGGTGAAGTTTTTCCCGGGCCAGCCGGGCTTCCTGATGCGGTTTGGGGTGTGTTGTTTTTATGAGTGTCATCAAGCGCTCCGCAGCGGTCCGCTTTGCGCTTTATGAAATCAGCGCCGTGGCGTCAATCTTTACGTTAACGTCAGGGCGATGGCAAGAGCCGTAGGGCGCTTGTGTTGTATCTGGGGGACCGCGTTATCGTTCTTCGCGGGCAAGCCTCGCTCCTACGGGGATTGAGCGGGGCGGGGATTCGCGCTTCGCCGGTAGACCGCGTTATCGTTCTTCGCGAGCAGGCTCGCTCCCACATTGGACCGCATTCCCCTGGGAGAACTCGGTCACTTGTGGGAGCGAGCCTGCTCGCGAAAGCTATGTACCAGACACCGTCAATCTCAGAGCTGCCACACCTCGGCATTCACAAAAAACGCCCGGGCATTATCTTCAAGGCTCTCCAGGTGATACCCGCCCTCCTGCACGATCAGGCACGGCAACCCGAGGCTGCGAATCCGCTCGCCCAGCAGCGCGAAGCCTTCCCGGGTCACCGCGACTTTGCTCTGCGGGTCCAGTTCGAAAATATCGAAGCCCAGGGACAACACCAGCACCTCGGCGCCGAAGTCCTTCACCCCCGCCAACGCTATTTCAAGTTGCCCGAGGAAATCCGCTTCGCTGGCGCCATGGGCCATCGGCAGATTCAGGTTGAAACCCTCCCCCGCGCCGACGCCGCGCTCATCGGCAAACCCGGCAACACCGGGATAGAAGTTGGTCGGATCGCCATGCACCGAGACGTACAGCACGTCATCGCGGTCGTAGAAAATTTCCTGAATTCCCTGGCCGTGATGCATGTCGGTATCCAGCACCGCCACTCGCGCAAAACCGTCGCATAATACCTGAGCCGCCACCGCCGCGTTGTTCACATAGCAGAAACCACCGGCCGCCTCGGCTCGGGCATGGTGACCCGGTGGACGGCACAAGGCATACGCCGCCGGTTCGCCATCGAGCAACGCCTGGGCGCCGGCAATCGCGCTTTGCGCCGACCAATAGGCCGAACGCCAGGTCTGTTCGCCTACCGGGCAACTGCCGTCCGCCAGATAGCGGGCGGCCTGGGCGAGAATCCCGCGCAAGGCATTGGGTTCGCGGACGAAGATGTTCGACATGACTTCATCGCCCCAATCCTCGGGGATTTCCTTCCAGCGCTGATGGGCTTCCTGCAGGAACGTCAGGTACGGCGCGCCGTGGACTGCGAGCAATGGCGCGAGTCCGGCATCGGTCGGTTGCTCGACGTGGAAGCCCAGGGAATGTGAGGCCTGTACCAGACGCTGGGCGCGCTCGGGGACTTCCTGCGGCGTGCGCATCTGCCCGCGGGAGTAGTAACTGCGAGGATGGTGGAGCAATTGTTCGGGGTGGAAAAAACTGCGCATGGGATAAATTCCTGTACTTGGAGCTGGTGCGCACTCCTGTAGGAGCGAGGCTTGCCCGCGAAGGCGGTGTGTCGGGCAACGTTGATGTTGAATGTACTGACGCCTTCGCGGGCAAGCCTCGCTCCTACAGGGGTTGGGTTTATTCAGTGATTTCGGCGCGGGCCAGGACGGCGTTGAGCAACACGTCCGTGCCCTGGCGCACATCCTCCGGCAACACATCTTCCGCTTCGTTATGGCTCAACCCGCCCACGCACGGGATAAACACCATCGCCGTCGGGCAGTACCGCGCCAAGTGGATCGCGTCGTGCCCGGCGCCGCTGACAATCGACTGCTGAGCGTAGCCCAGCGCATCCACCGCGTGCTGCACCGCCGCCACGCACTCGGCGTCGAACGGCGTGGCCGGGCTGATCCAGTGCGGGGTGATGGTCAAGTTCAAGCCGCGACCGTCGGCAATCGCTTGAAGGCGTGCGCGGACTTGCTGCTCCATCGCCTCGATGGCTTCGTCGCGGTGATGGCGCAAGTCGACGGTGAAATTCACCAGCCCCGGAATGGTGTTGCGCGAGGACTTGTTGATGCTCAACTCGCCCACCGTGGTCAGGCCTTCGGGGGCGAAATCCGTGGCCAACGCTTCAATGGCCTGGATCATCCGCGCCACGCCGTAGAGGGCGTCCTTGCGCAGCGGCATCGGCGTGGTGCCGGCGTGGGCGGCCATTCCTTCGACCCGCACGTCGAGCCAGCGAATCGCCTGGCCGCCGGTGACCACGCCGATGCTCTTGGCGTTATCTTCAAGAATCGGGCCTTGCTCGATGTGCGCTTCAAAGTACGCATCCACCGCACCGCCCAGCGCTCGCTCGCCGGCATAACCGGTGCGTTGCAGGGCCTCGGCGACGCTGATGCCGTCGATGTCACGCACCGCCAACGCGGCGTCCAGCTGCATGATCCCGGTGAACACCGCCGAGCCGAACATCGCCGGGGTGAAGCGCGCGCCTTCTTCGTTGGTCCACACCGCCACTTCCAGCGGTTTGCGGGTCTGAATGCCGAGGTCGTTGAGGCAACGCACCACTTCCAGACCGGCGAGCACGCCGTAGACGCCATCGAAGCGGCCGCCTTCCGGTTGAGTGTCGAGGTGGCTGCCCATCATCACCGGCGCAGCGTCCGGATCGGTGCCTTCGCGACGGGCGAACAGGTTGCCGATGGCGTCCACGCTCAGGCTCATGCTGGCTTCGCGGCACCAGTGGGAAAACAGTTCGCGACCGGCCTTGTCTTCATCGCTCAGGGCCAACCGGCAGCTGCCGCCGCGCGCCGTGGCGCCGATTTCGGCCATGGCCATCAGGCTTGCCCACAGGCGTTCACCATTGATTTTCAACATACGTTACTCCTGGAAATCGGGGATTAAGCGTTGGCCAATTCGACGCGCTCAGCGCTGGCATGACGACGCGCAAGGGACAAGACGCAGATCAGCGAAGTGGCGGCGATCAGGCTGTAGAACACCGCCAGCGGCCACCACTGACCGGCGAACTTGTGCGCCAGCATCGTGCCGATCAGCGGCGTCAGGCCACCGGCCACGGCACCGCAAATCTGATAAGCGAGGGAGATCGCGGTGTAGCGCACCCGCGTCTCGAACATGCCGCTGACGTAACCGGCGATCACTGCGTAGAACGAGGCCATGCACACCACCGCCAGGGCGATGCCGAGGATGATCAGCGGCGCTTGAGCCGAGCTGACCAACACGAACATCGGGTACGGCGAGGCCATCGCCAGCAGCGACATCAGGCACAGGAAACGCGTCGCGCCGATCTTCTCCGCGACCCACGCCGCCAGCGGCTGAATGCAGAACTGAATGATCGCCACCACAAACAGGCACTCGAGGATCAGCGAGCGCGGCAACCCCAGTTGCTGGGTGGTGTAGGCAATCATGAAGGTGTTAGTGAAATACACCCCGGCGATCCCCAGGGTATTGGCGCCGATGCACAGCAGCAGTGGACGCCACGCTGTACGCAGCACTTCCATCACCGGCGCCTGTTCCTTGCGTGTGCTTTTGCTGGCGAGTTCGCGGCTGGCGAGGAATTCCGGGGATTCATTCACACCGAGGCGAATCGCCAGGCCCACGATCAGCAACAGCGAACTGGCGAGGAACGGCAGGCGCCAGCCCCAGCTCATCAAGTCAGCTTCCGGCAAACGAGTGACGGCGCTGAAGGCCAGCAGCGACAGGATCAAACCGGCCGGGCTGCCCAGTTGCGCAAACGATGCGAAGAAATTGCGTCGACCTTTCGGCGCATGCTCACCCGCCATCAACACCGCCCCGCCCCACTCGCCACCGACGGCGATGCCCTGGACGATGCGCAGCAGAATCAACAACACCGGCGCGGCGACGCCGATTTGTGCGTAGGTCGGCAGCAAACCGATGCACACAGTGACTACGCCCATCATCAGCAAGGTGATGATCAGCGACTTCTTGCGCCCGATGCGGTCGCCGATATGGCCGAAGATAATCCCGCCCAACGGCCGCGCGAAGAAGCCCACGGCGAAGGTGCCGAACGCGGCCATGGTGCTGAACAGTTTGTCGTCGGAGGGGAAGAACAGCGCGCCGAACACCAACGCCGCGGCGGTGGCGTAGATGTAAAAGTCGTACCACTCGATCATGGTGCCGATGAAGGCTGCGGCTGCCGCACGGCGCGGCTGGGACGAAGCTTGGGGCTTCATAGGTCGGGCTCCTTTGATTGTTTTTTTGGCAGGAGGAAATCGGATGCATCAAGGCACTCTGGCGGCGCCTGTCTTGGAGGTGATTTATCGTCCCGGGGCTATGATTAGTCAATTTTCTATTTATTATGCGGACTATTACGCGAGCTTATAATCGAGAGTCCCCATGGCCGAACGCGAAGTGCAACGCCTGCTCAATGACCGCCTCGACTGGAATCTGCTGCGCACCTTCCGGGTAATCGGCCAGGAGCTGAGCATCAGCCGCGCCGCCGCGCGCCTGCACCTGACGCAACCGGCGGTGAGCCAGGCGTTGAAGCGCCTGGAAGAGCAACTGGGCCGGCAACTGATCGCCCGACGCGGGCCACGCTTTGCCCTGACCGAAGTCGGCGAGCAGATCTTCGAACTGGCCGGGGAAATCTACGGGCAGATGTCGCAGGTCAGTAGCGTGCTGGAGCAACCGGCTGATGAAGTGATCGGCAAGGTGCGCTTGCTGATCATCAGCCGGATCTTCTCCGAGCGCTTCGATGACTTCCTCGCCGACTTTCATCGCCAGCATCCGCGGGTGGATCTGGAGGTCGATGTGATGCGCAGTTCCGACATCGTCAGCGCCTTGCAGGAGAAAACCGCGACCCTCGGCTTGAGCCTCAATCGCCGGCCGCAACCGCGCCTGGTACAACGATTGTTCCTGCGTCAGCGCTACGCGTTTTTCTGCGGCAAGCACCATGCGTTGTTCGGGCAGCAGGACGTCGCCGAAGGGGATTTGCAGCGGGAGAATTTCGTCAGTTTCACCAGCGACCAGATCGGCGGCATGCTTTCGCCGCTGACGATTTTTCGCGATCAGCAAGGGTTCAGCGGACGCATTGTGGCGTCGTCGCCGAGCCTGGAAGAAGTCCGGCGACTGGTGATCGCCGGGTTCGGTATCGGTTGTCTGCCCGAGCACGTGGTGGCGGCCGATGTCGACGCCGGATTGCTCTGGCGCCTGCCGCCCCACGAAGGGATTGCCGATGTGGACATTCATTTGCTGTGGAACCGCGAGCAGCGCATGAGCCGCGCGGAGACGCTGTTCATCGAGAGTTTGCAGGCGTGCCTGACTGCTTAAACCTTTAATACCTGCGCAACCGGCTCGCCTGAACGCAATCGCTCAAGCAGGCGGGGTTCGGCGCGATCGGAGGCCAAGGCTTGTTCGATCACAGAAGCCGCCGTCGGCCAGTCGAGGAACAGCACGCCGTTGTCGTCCGCCAGCACCAGATCCCCGGGGTTTACCGTGACGCCAGCGCAGTGGATCGGCTGATTGATCTGGCTGTCGCCGCGACCGTGCAGCTTGGTCGTCAGCAAGCTAGTGCCGCGAGCGAACACCGGCAGCCCGGCTTCGCGCAGTTCCAACAGGTCGGTGACCGCGCCGTCCACCACAATGCCCACGGCACCGGCGCAGTTCGCCGCGCAACTGGTCACCGCGCCGACCGGGGCGTGTCGCCAATCGCCATCGGTGTCGATTACCAGCACATCGCCGGGCTTGATCAGCGCCAAAGCCTGGTTGACTGCGATGGCGTCGGCGCCGACCAGTTTCAGGGTCAATGCGCGGCCGACCACTTTCACATTCGGCACCATGGCCCGCAGTTGCGAATCGGCGAAGCCTTCCTCCAGAAAATGCCCGAGGGTTGGAAAGCTCACTTCTTTGAGCTGCCCGATCAGTGTCGACTCATCCATGCTGCTGCTCCTTCGCGATCAACTCGGCGACACAATCAATTTCCAGCGACACGCCCCACAACGCCACGCACACCGTGGTGCGTGCTGGCGGCGCATGGCCGAGGCATTCGCGATACACGGCATTGAACGGTTCGAGCTGCGCCGGATCGGTGAGGTAGGCGTTGACCTTGATCACATGGCTGAAATCGGACCCGGCTTCAATCAGGATCGCTTCCAGATTGCGCAAGGTTTGCCGCACTTGTTCGGTGAAATCGGCGGGTTGATCATTAAGGTCGCTTTGAGCCGGAATCTGCCCGGCGGTGAACACCAGATGACCACTGACCACCGCTTGGGAGTAAGGCCCGACCGGGCCGATAAAACCCGGGGCGGAGTTAATTCTGCGCATGCTGTTGAGCTCCTTTCAGGCTGCAGCGGATTTGAAGGATTTGTTCGGCGTGTCAGCGGCTTTTTCAACCGGGATTTCGCTGATGTCGCGCTTGAAGGTCTCGGTCAGCAGCAACAGCGCCAGCAACGAAATCAACGCCGCGCCGATCATGTACCAGGCCACCGACGAACCTTTGCCGGTCGCCGCCAGCAATGCCGTGGTGACGATCGGTGTCGCCGCACTGCCGAGCAAACCGGACAACATGTAGCTGATCGACAGCCCCGAATAGCGCACCCGCGTGCCGAACAACTCGGCGAGGAAGGTCGCGATCGGCCCGTAATTGGCGGCGAACGCGGTCATCAACAACAGGTAGCCGAAGATCACCAACGGCAGCTCTTTGGTGTCCATCAACCAGAACATCGGGAACGCCACCAGGGCTTCCGCGACGATGCCGGCGACGATGATCGGCTTGCGTCCGTAGCGATCCGACAACGCGCCGAACACCGGCAACATGACGATGCACCAGGCGCAGGACAGCAACACCACGCCGAGCATGGTGCTGCGGCTGAAGCCCAGATTCTGCGTGCCGTAGGTCAGGCCGAACGCGACGATGATGTTGAACGAAGCCCCGGTCGACATCGTGGCAATACCGCCCAACACCACTTGCTTCCAGTACTTGCGAAAGACTTCTGCCAAGGGCATTTTCACCTGCACTTCGGCTTCCTTGACCTTGTTGAACGCCGGGGTCTCGGCGATGTTCAAGCGGATGTACAAACCCACGGCGATCAGCAGCACGCTGGCCAGGAACGGGATACGCCAGCCCCAGGCCAACAGGTCTTCCGGGGACAGGTACGCGGCGATCAACAGGAAGGCCAGGTTGGCAATCATGGTCCCGGCCGGCACGCCGATCTGTACCCACGAACCATACAAGCCGCGCTTGTTGGCCGGTGCATGCTCCACCGCCATCAACACCGCCCCGCCCCACTCGCCGCCCAGCGCCAAACCTTGAATCACCCTGAGCAACAGCAACAGGATCGGCGCCCAGATGCCGATGGCCGCGTAGTTGGGCAACAGGCCGATGGCGAACGTCGCGGCGCCCATGGTCAGCAGCGAAATCAGCAACATCGACTTGCGTCCCAGCTTGTCGCCGAAATGCCCGAACAATGCCGCGCCGACGATTCGCGCCAGATAGGCCGAGGCGAACGTGCCGAACGCCAGCAACGTGCCGATCAACGGCACGAAGTCCGGGAAGAACACTTTGTTGAACACCAGCGCCGAAGCCGTGGCGAAAACAAATAAGTCGTACCATTCCACGGTGGTGCCGATGACACTGGCCACGGCGACTTTTTTCATGCTGATTGCCACTTCCGGCGGTGCGCCGGACTTTTCTGCGGACGATAGATCGCTCATCACTGACTCCAGGAATTTGTTTAATTGTTTTTTACTGGCAGTAAATCGTTTGAGAGTGAGGGATTGTTGTTATGCCTCGCCCAACTTGGTGGGCGAGTTTGTTGTTAGTAACCGAGTGTTCGGTCGGCGCAATTCAGTAGCGGTTCATCGGCATTTAAACGGCGGAAGTTCTCCGCGACTTGCTCGGCGATACAGTCATGGGAAGCGGCCGAGGCCATGTGTGGCGTGATGGTGACGCCAGGCATTGTCCAGAGACGATGATCGGTTGGCAGCGGTTCCTGTTCGAACACATCCAGTAGAGCGCCGCGCAGTTTTCCTGTTTGCAGGGCCTGTTCGAGGTCGTCGATATTCAGATGACCACCGCGCCCGCAGTTGACCAGCGCGGCGCCATTCGCCAGATGTTCAAAAGTGCTATTCCCGAGAATGCCGCGAGTCTCGCTAGTCAGCGGCAACAGGTTGATCAGCAACTCGACACCATCAAGAAACGGGGTCAGTTGTTCTGCTCCGGCAAAGGTCTGGACGCCGTCCAAATCCTTGCGACGGCGCGCCCAACCACGAACGTCGTAACCGGCGGCAGCCAGGTCTTGGGCAATCGCGCTGCCCAACGATCCAAGCCCCATCACCCCAACCTTGAACTGCCCCGCCGCCCGTTGCAGTGGTCGCTCCCAGTGTTGTTGCCGCTGGTGCTGCAGCACCTGATCGAAGCCACGGTGATAGTGAATCACCGCCCAGCGCACGTACTCGGTCATGCCCTGGCGGTGGCCGGGATCAACCACTCGACACACCGGCAAGTCCGGGCACGACGGGTCGTGTTCCAGATGATCAATACCGGCGGCGACCGAGTGGATCACTTGCAGGTTCGGCAACGCACCGAGACTGCCCGGCAACGGAAACCAGCACGCGGCGATTTGCGCATTTCTGGCCCGAGGATCGTCGGCCAGCACCGTGGTGAGCTGCGGCGCGCTGCGGGCAAACGCGGCTTGCAGTTGTTTGAGCAACAGGGTGTCGCGGGACAGCAGGACCACGGTGTTCATGACAGATAGGACTCGCGCTGGGATTCGATCAGGGTCAGAGCGGCCTCCCAGGCCAAGTCGATGATGTTGTCCTGTTCATCACGGTCAAACTGTTCGGCGGTGTGCGCACAGACTTCCGGCGACGGGTAATGCAATGCCGAACCACCGGCCAGCGCGGCCACTTGCGCCTGACAGGCACGCTCCAGAAAGTGGATTTCCTGGAACGCCTGGGCCACGCCGGAACCGCCGACCAGCAAGCCGTGATTGCGCAGGATCATCGCCCGGTGCGGCCCCAGGTCGGCGATCAAACGCTCGCGCTCATCCAGCGACAACGCGATGCCTTCGTAGGTGTGATACGCCAATTTGCCGTAGAACTTCAGCGCGTGTTGGCTGATCGGCAGCAAGCCCTGCTTCTGCGCTGCCACCGCCATACCCGCTGCGGTGTGGGTGTGGATTACGCAGTTCAGATCGGGACGCGCCATGTGGATCGCCGAGTGAATGACGAAGCCTGCGGCGTTAACCCGATGCCCCGCATATTCGGGATCGACATTGCGCCCGTCTTGATCGATGCGCACCAGGTCCGAAGCGCGCATGCGGTCGAAAATCACCCCGTAACGGTTGATCAGGAAGTGATGCTCAGGCCCGGGAATGCGCAGGGTGATGTGGGTGTCGATCAGGTCGGTCATGCGAAAGTGCGCGACCAGCCGATACAGCGCCGCCAGTTCGCAACGGGCTTTCCATTCAACCGGGTCGATGTGTGCAGGTTTACTCACGAATACACCTCTTTAGCAGCGTGGGTGACGACCGGGTTGGCGCGCAGGCGGGCCAGGCCGCAAACACCGATCAGGGACAGGGCCGAGAGCAAGGTGAAGAACACCGCCAGCGGCCACCATTGTCCGGAAAACTTGCTCGCCAGCAGCGTGCCGATCAGCGGCGTGGTGCCGCCGGCCAGGGCGCAGCTCAACTGGTAAGCGATGGAAATCCCCGAGTAGCGCAGGTGCACCGGGAACGCCTGGGTCATGTACCCGGCAATCACCGCGTACAGCGCCGAGAGGATCACCACCGCCAACGCAATGCCGACGGTCATCAGCACAATGTTTTGCGTGCCGACCAGCAAGAACATCGGGTACGGCGTGACCATGCACAGCAGCGCGACGAGTTTGAGGAAACGGCCTTCGCCGATGCGTTCGGCCAGCAGTGCCGAGAGCGGTTGCGAGAGCAACTGAATGACGGTCACCAGAAACAGGCAATCGAGGATCGTCGAGCGCGCGATGCCCTGGTATTGGGTGACGTAGGTGATCATGAACGTGTTGGTGAAGAAGAACCCGGCGGAACCGATGGTCACGGCGGCAGCGGCGAACAGAATCTGCCGCCAGCAGGTGCGGATCACGTCCTTCACCGGGTATTTGGCGGTTTCGTTGTTGTCCCGGGCCTTGGCGAATTCCGGCGATTCGTGGACCCCGGAACGGATCATCAGGCCGACCATCATCAGCACGCCACTGGCGAGGAACGGTAGGCGCCAGCCCCAGGCGAGGAAGTCTTCCGGCTCAAGGGACGTCACCAGACGAAAAGCAATCAAGGCCAACAGCAAACCCGCTGGGCTGCCGAGTTGAGCGAACGAGGCGTAAAAAGTTTTGCGCTTGGCTGGGGCGTGCTCGCTGGCCATCAGCACCGCCCCGCCCCACTCGCCACCGACGGAGATCCCCTGGATCAATCGCAACACGATCAAACCGACCGGCGCCCAGATGCCGACGCTGGCGTAGCTCGGCAACAGACCGATGCCGGCGGTGGCCAGGCCCATCAGCGCCATGGTCACCAGCAGCATTTTCTTGCGGCCCAGGCGATCCCCCAAGTGACCGAAGACCATGCCGGCCATGGGGCGGGCGATGAAGCCGACGGCGAAACTGCCGAACGCGGCCAGGGTGCTCATCACCGGGTCACTGCTGGGAAAGAACACTTGCCCGAGCACCAGCGCCGCCGCAGTGGCGTAGATGTAGAAGTCGTAGAACTCGATGGTCGTGCCAATGAAGGCAGCGGCCGCGGCGCGTCGCGGTTGAGGGGTGGTGTGCATGCAAGGACCCTGTGTATTTATAGTTTTGGGCAGGTACTGAAGGCTGTTTACGGTTGCACTCTGTGGCGCTTGTGGGCTTTATCGCTTTCGTGCCAGGATTAGTCAATTTTCAAATTCTTATCTTTACTATTAGCTGTGCTACTACCTGGATACTTATGCCCACCACTTCGAATCCTTGGGTCGGTCGTCGTTTCCTCAATGACCGTCTCGACTGGAACCTGCTGCGCACCTACCTGGTCATCGGCCAGGAAGGCAGCATGAGCCGCGCCGCTGCGCGTTTGCACATCACTCAGTCGGCGGTGAGCCAGGCGCTGAAACGCCTGGAAGAACAATTGGAATGTGTGTTGATTGCTCGCAGCGGGCGACGGTTTGATCTGACGGAAACCGGGGAAGAAGTCCTGCGTATCGCGGCGGATATCTACGGCGATATTTCCCGTTTGGGCACGGTGGTAGAAAGTCGTCACGACGATGTGGTGGGCAAGATCCGCATCCTCACCGTCAGCGGCGTGCAGGCGCGGCACTACGATGAATTCCTCGCCGACTTCCATGAAACCCACCCGAAAATCGAGCTGGAAGTCGAGGTGATGGGCAGTTCGAACATCATCAGTTCGTTGCTGCAAAAGACTGCGACGATTGGCGTCGGCCTGTGCCGTTTACCCCAGCCACGGCTGGAGCAGCGGGTGCTGTTTCGCGAGCGTTATGCGTATTTTTGCGGCCAGCGTCATCGGCTGTTCGGGCAGGAAAACTTGACCCTGGAACAGCTCGCGGCGGAGAACTTCGTGAGCTTCACCAGCGATCAATTGGGCGGCAATCTTTCGCCCCTGACGCTGTTTCGCGACGAGCAAGGCTTTACCGGCAAGATCGTCGCCTCCTCCACCAGTTTCGAAGAGATTTACCGCTTGATCTGCGCAGGGTTCGGGATTGGCTGCTTGCCGGTGCACTTGGTGCGGCGGGATGTTGAGCAGGGCTTGCTCTGGCGTTTGCCGCCGGAGGACGGCGTGGTGGATTTCGATATCCAGCTGCTGTGGAATCGCGAACAGAAGATGACTCAGGCCGAAACCGTGTTCCTGGAAAGCTTCCAGCACATGCTCAGCATCCGTGAGCCTGTGCTGTGAAGCCTCTCAGGTTTAGACGTGGGGATCGCCCGGTGGTTTGGCGGGCGTGGCGTATTGCGGCTTGAGATGGCCGTCCTGATCGAGTAGCCAGGCGTCCATGATCTGCCGCACCACAGGCCCGGCGACGCGACCACCGGCCTCGCCGTTTTCGATCATCACCGAGATCACAATCTTCGGATGCTCGGCCGGGGCGAAACCGACGAACAAGGCGTTGTCGCGGTTACGCTCCAGGGTTTTCGCCCGGTTGTAACGTTCGCCCTGCTTGATCGCGACCACCTGCGCGGTACCACTCTTGCCGGCGATGCGGTATTGGGCACCCACCGCCGCTGCCCGGGCAATCCCGCGCGCGTCGTGCATCACCATTTGCATACCGTGGTTGACCTGCTCCCAATCACGCGGATCCTTGAGCAGGATGTTCGGCATCGGGTTCTCATCCACCGGCGCCACACCGTCGACGGTCTTGGCCAGGTGCGGTCGGTTCCACACACCTTTGTTGGCGATTAACGCGGTGGCCTGGGCCAGTTGCAGTGGCGTGACCTGCATGTAGCCCTGGCCGATACCGAGGATCACGGTTTCACCCGGGAACCATGGCTGGCGGCGCGTCGCGCGTTTCCAGGCCTGGGACGGCATCAGGCCGGCAGACTCTTCGAACATGTCCAGGGAGACTTTCTCACCGAGCCCGAACATGGCCATGTAGTCGTGCAGACGGTCGATGCCCAGTTTGTGCGCCAGGTCGTAGAAATAGGTGTCGTTGGAACGCATGATCGCCGCGTCCATGTCCACCCAGCCGTCGCCGCTGTGGTTCCAGTTGCGGTATTTGTGATCGAAGTCTGGCAGTTGGTAGTAACCAGGGTCGAAGACACGGGTCTGTGGGGTGACCACGCCGGAATCGAGGCCAGCGATGGCCACTTCCGGCTTGATGGTCGAGCCCGGCGCGTAGAGGCCGCGCAGGACGCGGTTGAACAGCGGCCGGTCGATGGAATCGTGCAGCGCCGCGTATTCCTTGAAGCTGATCCCGGTCACGAACATGTTCGGGTCGAAGCTTGGCTTGCTGACCATGGCCAACACTTCGCCGGTCGACGGGTCGAGGGCAACCACCGAGCCACGGCGATCTCCCAGGGCATCCTCGGCAGCTTCCTGGAGATGGACGTCCAGGCTCAGGACGATGTTTTTACCAGGGGTCGGATCGGTGTGCTTGAGTACGCGCAGCACGCGGCCCTGAGCGTTGGTCTCGACTTCTTCGTAACCGACGTGGCCGTGTAACTCGGACTCGTAGAATTTTTCGATTCCGGTCTTGCCGATGGATTGGGTGCCGCGGTACTCCACCCCATCCAGCGTCTTGGATTCTTTCTCGTTGATACGACCGACGTAACCGATCGAGTGAGCGAAGTGCGCGCCCATCGGGTAATGACGGACGAACTGCGGCTCGACATCCAGCCCCGGCAGACGGAATTCGTTGACTGCGAGAACGGCGATCTGCTGTTCGGTGAGTTCGTAGAACAAGGTCACCGGGACGAACGGGTGCCGTGCCTGTTTCATGGCCTTGTCGAACAACGTGCGATCTTCGGCCGGCAAGTGCAGGAGATTGACCACCTCATCCAGCTCTTCCTTGACGTCGGAGGCGCGTTCGCGGGTGATGGTCAGGTTGAAGCTGGGCCGGTTGTCCGCCAAGACCACGCCATTGCGGTCATAGATCAGCCCGCGAGTCGGGGTGATCGGCAAAACGTGGACGCGGTTGTTTTCGGAGATGGTCGAGTGGTAATCGAATTCAACCACTTGCAGCACGTACATGCGCACTACCAGCGCACAAGTGATGGCGACCACAAACAAGGCGCAGGCCATCAGTCTTTTATTGACCAGGCGCGTCTCTTTTTCGTGATCCTTGATCGGTATCGGTTCGGGCATTTCTGCAGCAGCTCTTTGACGATGAAGGGGGTGCCGATCCTCAGGCTTGAAATCAGTCCGTTAAAAAACGAGCTGCACCATACCAAAAATGACGACGGCACTTTAGCGCGATTTCCTCGAACGGTTGTCCTTGAGGGCCAAAACGACGGTCGGACGTGTTGGGTGATGTGATTTACTCGTGCGTTTTACTCAAGATTGATATTCCCATTCATGCATTTTTCTTGCAGATAGGCCTGTGGATACTGGGTGCATGTCATTCCCTTTTTGGAGTTTTTCATGCACTCACGATTTCAACGATTACTGGGCTCGAACGGGTTTTCCATCGGGCTTGAATTGCCGCTGGATAACGACTGGTCCAGCGATGGCCAACGGCTTCGCATGGTTGAGGACAGGCCTTTTGGGGTTCCCGACCTGAAGCAACATGCGGCTATGGCGCGTTTGGCCGATACATCAGGGTTTCGGGCGCTGTGGGTGCGCGATGTGCCGGTGTATGACCCGAATTTTGGCGATGCAGCCCAAGTATTTGAAGCGTTTTCCTACTTGGGATATCTGGCGGGGATCACTGACAACATCATGTTGGGTACGGCGGCAATTGTACTGCCGTTGCGTCAGCCGTGGCTGACACTCAAGGCTGCTAATAGCGTCGATGAACTGAGTGACGGACGCTTACTCCTTGGCGTGGCCAGTGGCGACCGTCCGATGGAGTATCCGTTGTTTGGCGTGGATTACGCTCAGCGCGGCGAGATCTTTCGCGATACGGTTGAGTTGTTGCGTAGCCAGGGTGAAGGTCGTTTACCTGAGGGTGCGCGGTTGCTGCCGGAGCGTGATCAGGCGGTGCCGCTGCTGGTGGCGGGGCTTGGTCAGCAGTCTCCGGCCTGGATTGGTGAGCATATGGACGGTTGGCTCGCCTACCCTGGTACGCCGGATGAGCATCGTCGTCGAGTGGGGTTATGGAGAGAAGTCGGTGGTGATAAGCCTTACATCAGCTTTATTCATCTGGATCTGGAAGCCAATCCGTATGCGCCGATGCGGCGTGTGCGTTTCGGTGGCAGTTGCGGGCGGCTAGCGTTGATTGATGAGCTGCAAGCGTTGCGTGACGCCGGTGTGCAGCATGTGGGCCTGCATATGCGTCGTAGCGAACGGCCGGTAGCGGAAGTGATTGAGGAGATCGCGGAACACGTTCTGCCGATGTTTCACTGACATTGCGGTGTGTGGCAATCAGGGACAGCCAATGAGCTGTTCCTTTTTCTTTGCGCCACTTTCCTGCGGGCAAAACAAAACCCCTACCTGCATACGCAGATAGGGGTTTCGGAATTTAATCTTGACGATGACCTACTCTCACATGGGGAAACCCCACACTACCATCGGCGATGCATCGTTTCACTGCTGAGTTCGGGATGGGATCAGGTGGTTCCAATGCTCTATGGTCGTCAAGAAATTCGGGAGCCAGGTCGTTTGCCCTTGCGGGTTTACGCTCCAGCGAATGGGTATGTGATAGATCTCGGTGTTTTGTGAGCAGTTTCGAACTTTCGGTTCGTTTCGTCTTCACACACCGCAATCTGGTGCTCTTTTGCTTTTCAGCTCGAAGCAAGCAAATTGCTTGGGTGTTATATGGTCAAGCCTCACGGGCAATTAGTATTGGTTAGCTCAACGCCTCACAGCGCTTACAC
>NZ_JBIUXZ010000005.1:0-302211 GCF_044744265.1 Pseudomonas sp. NPDC087342 | reverse complement strand
GGTGTCATCGATTCGCAGCGTTGTCATTCCCTACGTCTACCCCGACACCACGCCAGCAGAAGCATTCCGCTTCGCCATTTGCGGCGAGATTCACGAGGCGGTGGAACCGAATGCGTTCGGCGTGCGCGAACTGGTCATTGCTGGCGGTCGTTGCGTCGTAGTGCGGCACGTGGGGTCGCCGGACCACATCGGCGAATCGATTTATCCGATTTACCGCGATTGGCTGCCTGCCAGTGGCGAAGAACTGCGTGATCAGCCACTGTTCTTCCATTACCTGAGCGTGTATCCGCAAACACCGCAGGATCAATGGCAAACGGATGTGTATGTTCCGTTGCAATAACGGGACGACCTGCTTTTTGATCTTGGCTGACGAGTGTCTGCTCAGGGGGATAGCTTTTTGTGACAGGCTGCAATCGGCCAGAAGTGGACGTTCAACATCCGTCTTTTCGCCTGTTCTGAATGCTATACACGGTGAGGCTTTCTATTAGCGCGGCCCATGGGATAGAGGATTACTTTGGATCGAATGCAGCCGCCGCAACCGCATCCGAATTCCGCTTGACCGCTAATCACGAGACATGGCATGTCATGTCTCCTGATTTCCGTTGAGTTGGCATTTAGTGTTTGGACACGACAGTTAGCGGGCGCTGTCGATGATTTGACCTCCGTCAGGCGTGAGGCTGTATCCCGTCAAGAACTGCGAGTCCCTGCTGGCGAGAAACAATACCACTGGCGCAATATCCTCTTCCGGTGATCCATAACGGCCAAGCGCGTTAGTGGGGGCAGGCGCATCGACTGCTGTTCCCCAAGTATCAGCAACCGGCATGACATTGTTGACAGTGATCTTGTCAGCGCCCCACTCCCTGGCCGCAGTGCGAGTCAAAGCACGTACTGCCTCCTTTGCCATGTTGTAAGGCGCATAGCCCTGCATGCCAATTACGCCGGCCAAGGAAGCGAAGTTAATAACCCGGCCCTCACCGCTAGCTTTAAGGTGGGGATAGCACGCCTGCATTGTTCGCAGATAAGCAATCGGGCCCATTTCTAAATTACGCTGCAACAACTCGGCCGATAGCTCAATCACCGATGAAAAAACCGCAGAGGGATCGAAAGCATTGTTAACCAAAATATCGATTCGTCCATAGGCAGCCATCACCTTGTCGACAGCGACAGGAAATTGATCGGGATCAGCGATATCGCAAACGATTCCGAGGGCGCCACCGCCAGCGGCCTGTATATCGGCAACCACCTGATCAACATTTTCAGCCGTGCGCGAAACGACCGCGACTTTCGCACCCTCCGCCGCCAAAAGTTTAGCGGTGGCTCGGCCGATACCACGGCCGGCGCCGGTGACAATAGCAACTTTTCCATTGAGTCGAGTCATAGTACTCCCCTCACTTAAAAGCATCATGAATGATCGCCATCGGCGCATAAGGCGATGGATTTTCGCGAACAAAGTTTTGTGTCACGAAGGAAGCAGCGAGGAGAATGATCCCAACGGCTGCCGGGATAGATCCTTTGGGTTTACGAACACCCAGGTGGGCTGACGCTGATAGCAACAGGTGATAAAACATTCCGGCATACGCCAGATCACTGATTGCCACATTGAAACGCCACAAAATCGCGATGGGCCCCAGTATCTTCACCACGATCATCAACGGCACGAGATGGGCGGCTGAATAGCCCAACTCCGCTTGTGCGTTGCGAACAAAGTCTCCTTTGGCGATGTACATCGAGGCAGAGGCGAAATAGAGCAGCGAAAGAAGCGCTGTGCTAACCCAGTAAATATAATTTCCGATCATGAGGTTTTTCCTAAACAGGTGTTGTTACTTCGACTTGGGGCAAAGATGTCGTTTAATATGAAAGACCACAAGTAGGATGAAAAACTGGTGCTTAGTATGGAAAACCAGACTAATGATGACGGTCAGATCAATATGCATGAGGAAATGCGGCGCGCATTTTCGCTGCTTTCAGGCAAGTGGAAGCTGGAGATCATGTGGCTGCTAAACCAGCGAATCTACCGTTTTGGGGAACTGCGCAAAGCGATCAGCGGCATTACACAACACATGCTGACGGCGCAACTTCGAGAGCTTGAGAGCGATGGCTTGATCTCGCGAACGGTCTTCGCAGAAGTGCCCCCGCGTGTTGAATATGAAATGACAGCAAAAGCACGTGCACTCGGACCGACGATGGAGGCGCTCGCTAAATGGTGGAACGAATACGGCGGAAGCGTGCCGGTGAAGCCCGCCTCACGTGGCCGCAAAGCAAAAATAATCTAGTTGGATCAACGACTGATTTGAGTCGATCTGGGTGTAGCTTGAAAGGCAGCAATGGGTCGAACGGCCGGTCATGACTGACTGCTTTTGGCCGATTGCTGTCTGTCGCGACCGACCGATAGCGGCCAGGAGCGAAGCTTAAAGAGCCCCCATGCTAAAAAGGTGATGCCCACCCTACCCTATTCACACCCCATCATTTCAACGCAACACTTCCCAATGCCAAATGCCTTTCCACAATCGCCCTAACGCGATCTGCATCAACGCTCGTAACCGGGTTGTAGACGATCATCGAAAGATCCGGGCGGCCGTCCACCGCAAAGCCGGAGTATTCCAGTTCGATAACGCCATGGGTTGCATGCCGCAGGCGTTTGGTTCCTTCTCCGTGTAGACGAACGTCGTTGTCACGCCACAATGCCGAGAAATCAGGGCTCAGGCTGCACAGCTCATCGGCGAGTTTGATCACTTCAGAGGCCGCTCCGGCGCGGGTAGCTTCGGCCCGAAAAGAGGCGACAATGAAACGCGCGACAGCTTGCCAGTCGTCTTGTCTGGCCCGAGCGCCGGGGTTGCAAAACATCAGGCGCAGGATGTTGCGCTGCTCCACTGGCAGCAGACTGTAGTCAGTAAACACTGCCGCCGCCGCGCTGTTCCAGGCCAGCACATCCCAAGTGGCGGTTTTGATAAAAGCGGGGCTGAATTCGAGGGTATCCAGAATTCGTTGCAAGCGCGGCGTCACGCCCTCTGGCGCACAGTAGACAACTTCGGGGGGATGACCAAAGGCGAGCATGAACAAGTGCTCGCGCTCCGGCTCGGTCATCAACAGGCTTTGAGCAATTCGGTTCAACACCTGCACGGAGGGTGCGCCGCCGCGCCCTTGCTCCAGCCACGTGTACCAGGTAGCGCTGATGTTCGCCCGGTGCGCGACCTCCTCTCGACGCAATCCCGGAGTGCGTCGACGCGCGCCGGAATAACCAAAACTGGCGGGGTCCAGGCGCGCGCGACAATCCTTCAAATACGTTCCCAACAGATGAGCAGACTGGCTTGCCATGATGATCCTGTTAGTTTTTATACCCTGATAACGTCACACCTTTAACTGGATAAACGTTACGCGCACTCTCCTGACTTCCGCAAAGAGAGATTTCAGACATGCGCGTATTTCTTACCGGTTCAACAGGCTTTATTGGTTCCCAGGTCGCCCGTGAATTGCTCAACGCAGGTCATCAGGTGTTGGGGCTGACGCGCTCAGACGCGGGTGCTCGGGAGTTGCTGGCGATGGGTGCCGAGCCCCACCACGGCAATATCGAAGACCTCGCCAGCCTCCAGCGCGGTGCCGAAGTGTGCGATGCCGTCATCCACACGGCGTTCGATCACGACTTCACCCACTTCGTCTCTAACTGTCAGAAGGACTCATGTGCTATTGCGGCCTTGGGTTCAGCGCTGGAAGGTTCTGAGCGCCCGTTGATCATCACCTCCGGCACGCCGATGGGCTCGCCATCACCTGGACAGCCCGCCGATGAGGATCACTTTGACCCCGAGCATCCCCATCCTCGGATCGCATCGGAATTGGCTGGGGAGGCGCTATTACAACGCGGGGTCAACGTGGTGGTGATGCGGCTTTCACAAATCCACAATCCGCACAAACAAGGTCTGGTCACTGAGGTCATCAAGCAGGCGCGGGAAAAGGGAGTCTCAGCCTATATCGATGAAGGCCTTAATCAATGGTCCGCCGCTCACGTTGCGGATACTGCGCACTTGTACCGCCTGGCGCTGGAAAAGCACCAACCAGGCGCTCGATACCATGCCACTGCCGAATCCAGCATCACTTTTCGCCTGATTGCTGAAACAATCGGCGAAGGTCTGGGCGTACCTACAGTGGCGGTGCCAGCGGATGATGCGATGGCGACTTTCGGTTGGCTATCGAGCTTTGTGGGTAAGGACATGTCGAGCATGAGTACGAAGACTCAAACGCGGTTGGGTTGGCAGCCAAGCGGGCCGGGTTTGATTGACGACCTCAGAAGCTATTTCATCCGATAGGCATCCTCGTCCCCAATGCCGGCGGGCGGAGCCGGCAAGATCATGTCGTCCAGACCCATCTGGCGCAGAAACTCCGCCTGCTTCTGGTAATACACCGCATCGATTGTTTCGGTGCCTTTATGCTGACCATCAACGGTCACGCGTAAAGGTCGCTGGCCGCGAGGCATTGCAAGCACCTCGGCGGCAGCCTGACCGACCGCTGAAACATCCAGCGCACCGCCATTGGCCAGGTCAATCGCATTAAGCTTCTCGCCCAGACCGGCCATGCGCGCGGCAAGCTCACCGTATTGATGCTCAATGGCCTGGTAGGCCGGAACCTGCGCATCGGCAAAATGTTCGGTTCCAGAGGTGAACGCGCCCGGCACCAGGATGACGCTTTCGATACCTGACGGCCTTACCTCCATGGCCATGACTTCGGCGAGCGCATCACCGGCCACCTTGCTCGCAATGTAGGGGTCCAGAAAGGGTTCGTGCAGCCGAGGCCAGCGCCAGAGCAATCGCCCTGCCGATGCCCGAACCGGCACCCGTAATCAGAACCACTTGTTGTGCGTTGAGTGTCATGTTGTGACTCCCGAATCAATGGCCGGTGCGGATGATGACCTTTCCACACGCATGCCCGGTGGCCACTTTTTCCAACGCGGCGCGGGTCTCGTCCAGGGCAAAGATCGAGTCGGTGATGACCTGCAACTGCCCCGCACTGAACTGCCGAACGGCTTCCTGGAGAAAAGGCGTGGCACTGGCGAAGAACACCGCCTGGCCGACATGTCCTTCGCGGGATTCGATGTCGAATTCCACCAGGGTCGCAATACGGCCGCTCATACCCAGCACCGACCAAGAGTTCTCCAGCGTGGAGCCACCCAAGATGTCGAGCACCAGGTCGATGTCACTCAGCGTGGTGAAATCCTGGCTGCGGTAATCGATCACCTCGTCCGCGCCCAGGCTCTTCACCAGTTCAATATTGCGCGCGGAGGCCGTGGCGATGACGTGGGCGCCAGCCATATGAGCCAACTGCACCGCCATGCTGCCTACGCCACCCGCTCCCGCATGGATCAACACCCGCTCGCCGCGTTTCAACTGCCCGACCTCGAATAACGCCTGTCGCGCAGTACCGAACGCCGTAGGCAGTGCCGCGGCCTGCTCGAAGCTCATGGTGGAAGGGATCACGCAAAGGTCGGCGGCGGCGACTATCAATTGCTGGGCAAACGCACCACCAGCGCTGGGTGAGCTGCGGCCGAATACACGATCACCTGGTTTCAGGTGCGTGACTTGATCACCGACGCTGCTGACGACACCGCTGAAATCGGTGCCGGGAATGTACGGCAGTTCGACTGGAAATACCGGCTGCATATACCCGGCGATTATCTTCAAATCCAGCGGATTGACGCTCGCGGCCTCGACACGCACGACGGCCTCGTCTGCGCCTGGCTGCCTTGGGCCGGCGTTGTGGAAAGTGACGACCTCAGGGCCGCCAAATAAAGAGATGGATGCTGCTTTCATGATGAGCCTCTCGCGGTGGTTCAAGCTTGAGCAGGGAATTGACCGAGTTGCAGGAACAGGCCGAACCAGTCCTCCATGTGCCAAGTCGTAACGACACGCTCGCCGTCCAGTGTATGGAACTCATGCAGACGGAAGCTCACCTTCTTGCCAGTGGCGGCAATGCCAAACAATTCGCCCAGATGGGTGCCCGTTATTTCAGCGCGAACAGCGATCTGACCAGGGACTTGGATCATGTCGTGGATAACGATGTGCACATCCGGAAATGCCTCGCCGAAGCTGCGGATAATCGGCTTGATGCCCTCCGGACCTGGACCTTGCCTAGGTGCCAATGGGATGTCGTCCCAGTCGGCGGACAGCACGCTGTCGACGAGGTCAGGATTCTTTTCGCTAAAGGCGCGATACAGAGTTTCAACTGCCTGGCGTTCGGTGTTGAGGCGGGCGGTAAGTTCGCTGGAAGTCATTGCATTGCTCTCGTCGTGGGGTATGACGAAAGTGTCAGTGATGGGCTAACATCTGTAAAACAAATGATCTGTATAGGTGTTTATTTGAATTATGGATTTTCATGGCATCGATTTGAATTTGCTGGCCGCGTTTAACGCCTTGATGACCGAGCGAAACGTGACTCGAGCAGCGACTCAAGTCGGCGTCAGCCAGCCCGCCATGAGTGCAGCGCTTTCCCGTTTGCGCAAACTGTTAGGCGACCCGCTGTTTTTACGCAGTGCTGAGGGTCTCCTGCCGACACCGCGCGCGCGTGATCTGGCCCAACCCATCGCACTGGCATTAAGGCAAATCGAAGACGCATTGGTGACGAAACCCCGTTTTGCACCCGCCGATACAGTGATCACGATGAACCTTGGCCTGTCGGATTACCCCGCGTTCGTGCTGCTGCCAAAGCTGTTGCAGGCGTTGGAAGAACACGCGCCGAACCTGTCGATCAACGTCCACGCCGTCAACGGCCGCGACCACGCGGTGGACTTGCTCGATGCCGGGGTTATCGACGCCGCCATTGGCGTATTACCGAGCCATCAGGATGGCCGCATTCTGACACGGCCGATCCTGCGCGACGCTTTCGTCACGCTCATCGCTCACGACCACCCAGCGGCCCGAGGCGGGATGGACATGGATACATACCTTGCGTTGCCCCATGTGCTGGTCTCTCCAGAAGGAGAGCGACACGGCCTGGTGGATCAGGCGTTGGCGCAACTGGGTAAACAACGCAAATTGGCACTGACGCTGCCGCATATGTTCGCGGTGCCAGCGGTCATCGCCGCTTCTCACATGACCGCCACTGTCCTGAAACGAATAGCCCTCAGCTCACCCAATGGACGGCAACTCGCCCTGTTCCCTCCACCAGTGGCGCTACCGGAGATTGTTTTTCATCTGATCTGGCACCGTCGTGTCAATGGGAGTACGGCTCAAGAATGGTTCAGGGATATGATTGAAAAGGTCGCGTTGGAGCTGTGACGGATGGGCAGCATCCGCTGGCCGGCGAACCTTTTCTTGAAGCGTCTCGCTTGCAGGACGTGGACATGGTGGCTGGTTTTTTTATTAACCAGGACACGCATCCATCGCGCAAAAAAAAAGCCCGGCGGATAAGGCCGGGCTTTCGTCGAGTACTGCGGTAAAACCATGCATTCAGGCGGCACGGCGTTCGAGCAGACGGTCAGAACCACTTTCGGCAACCTGGTTGCCTTTCAGATGATCCGAACCATCAGAGGCAACGGAATCGCTGAACAGTGGATCGGTTTCAGTCGAGGCAACGGCATCGCTGAACAGCGGGTCAGTCTCATTAGCGGCAACGGCGTCGCTGAACAATGGGTCAGTCTCAGTAGCGGCTACGGCGTCGCTGAAAAGGCGATCCGAAGCATCCGCAACAGCGCGTTTTTCCAGAAGACGATCAGCGCCACCTTCGGCAACACGATTCTGCATCAGGTGATCCGAGCCGCCTTCAGCGACCACAGGTTGAGTAGAAGTGGCAGCGAATGCATTCAGTGCGAAGATCGAGAACGCGATGCCGAGGATGGTTTGGCGTTTCATGATGGTGTGCTCCGGGGTGTAGTGGTTGGGAATGGAGCCGATCTTACGCCGCGGTATTAATAAGAGAACTTCATTGAATCAATGGTTGTTATTGATACGATTAATGAGCCCTGGTGTGCGCCTATTGGTCGAACTTGACCAGGTCCTTGAAGATCAACTGACCCCAGCTATTTCCGCGGGCCTGCACCAGCAGTCCACCTTCCGAAAGCCCCCCCAGTTTGATCGGCGAGAAACCGAGATTTTCCGCAAGCGTAGCAATCTCCGCCGCGGCGCCGTCATCGTCGCTCGCCAGGAACACGACTCGCTTGCCACCTTTTACCGCCGGATCCTGGTCAAGAACGCCAGCAACCAAATGGTTGAAGCCCTTAACCAGTCTTGCACCTGTGAAGGCCTGCGCGATGAACTTGGAAGAAGGCAGTCCTCCCAGTTCCTCGGGAGGCACGCCGTAGGCATTGGTCACATCGATGAGGGTCTTGCCCTTCCAGCTCGGCAGGGCCTTCGCGACATCCCGGTGCGACTCGAAACGGACAGCCAAAAAGATGATGTCTGCCGTGAGGGCTTGCGCCAGTGTTTTGGCAATGACCTCGGGGCCGATATCGGCCGCAGCGGAGGCAAAACTTTCGGGGTCGCGAGTGGTTGCAACGGATACTTCGATGCCGCTGCGGGCAAACGCTTTGGCCAGCGCCTGGCCAAGTTTGCCGAAGCCGATAATTGCGTAGCTCATATATTTTCCTCAGGTTTTGGCACGCCCAACGGGCTCCGAATATCGATGGAGTGACGGGCTGGGCGTAGGGATTCAGATTTGTGCCAGACCGCCGTCGACGGCGACCTCGCTGGCGGTCATGAAGCTGCTGTCCTGCGACGCGAGAAACGCGGCCGCCGCGCCGATCTCTGCCGGATCAGCCATGCGCTGGAGTGGATTCATCGAAGCGAAGACCTTCATGCCTTCCTCGCCCAGCGCTGCCTTCGCGAGTTCGGTCGCCGTCGGGCCGGGCGACAGCACGTTGACCCGGATGCCGGTGCCCTTCAGGTCTTCCGCCCAGGTCCGCGCGAGGTTGCGCACTGCCGCTTTGCTTGCGCTGTAGACGCTGAATGCCGGGGCGCCCGTGGTGCCGGCGCTCGATCCGGTCAGGATGATCGAACCACCCTGCCCCATCAGCGGCAGCGCCTGCTGGACCGTGAAGATCAAGCCTTTCACGTTTGTTTCGAAGGTTTCGTCAATGTGCTCGGCGGTGATCTTGCCGAGCGGAAGTTGGCTGCCCGCCCCGGCATTGGCGAAGACGATGTCGAGGGTTCCGCGCTCAGCCTTCACTGCCGCGTAGAGTCGGTCGAGATCGGCCAACTCGGACACCGAGCCCTTCACTGCGCGGGCATTCGGCCCGAGCTCGGCTATAGCAGCGTCGAGCGCTTCCTGTCGGCGGCCGAATATGAAGACAAAGGCGCCCTCCTCGATGAAGCGTTTTGCTGCGGCGAGGCCGATGCCGGTAGCGCCGCCGGTGATCACGGCGGTCTTTCCATTGAGTCTGGTCATGTCGTGCATCCTTCGTTGGAGTTTTACCCAAGCATGGATTGCTTGCTTGAGACGAGGATGCAGCGCTGATAACCTAAGGACAAGTATGCACCTTTTGGTAAGTATCAAAATATGACGACGACTTCTGAAATCTGTGGCACCGGTTGTGGGCTCAACGCCACGCTGCGCATCATCTCGGGCAAGTGGAAGCCGCTGGTCTTGTTTTTCCTGCGCGACGGCCCGAAACGCTACGGCGAGCTCAAACGTTTGATCCCGGGCGTCAGCGACAAAGTGCTGATCCAGCAACTGAAGGATCTTGAAGCCGATCGCGTGCTGGCACGGAACGACTACAAGGAAGTGCCGCCACGCGTGGACTACACGCTGACCCCGCTCGGGCGCAGCCTGGCTGACGCGATCATGCCGCTGTGCGCCTGGGGCACCGAAAACGCCACGCAAATGGCCAGCATCTTTGCCGAGCGCGACGCTCTGGCCTAGCGCGATGCTGGATTACCGCTGCGTCAGGCGACCCTGCGCAGGCGCGCGCCGTTTTTCCGCAGAGCGAACACCTGAGCCGCCACGCCAACCACCAGCGCGAGCGCGATAAAACCCAGCGCGCCTTTGAGCAATGGCGAATTCGGGTCAGTGACGATGGGATGGCCATCGGGCACTCGACGCAACGTCTCCGAGACGGTCGGGACCATCAGCAAGAACGCCGTCAGGCTCAGAAGAATGGTTTCAAGGTACACCCCTGCCCGCCCCAGCCAGGCAACGAAACCGACTCCGTAACCGGCGATCAACAACACGATCGTGACCGCCCCGATCACCGGGCTGATCGGTTGATGGGCCACCAGAAATACTGTGAAGCCGCCGATCAGCATCGAGACGAAATAGGCAAGGCCGGCCCGCGACCTTGGCACGATTCGTCCGTGCTTGATGAACATGTAAGCCGCCAAGGGGATGGCTGGCAAGCTTCCGAGGGTGTGTACCCAGCCAAGGGCAGAGATCCCGAACATTCGACTATTCCTTTTTTGATTGGATGATGCGCATCACGCAGCGCACGTTGTTGCGTTGTCGATCAACCGCGTGAAAGCGTTATGCTTCGGGGCTCAGACTATTGAAGGCGTGGCCGGACTGACATGACGGATCTACTCGAAGACTTGACCATTCGTCCAGAGATGCAGTTAGAGGGGCTTGCCACAGGCGATCTGCTCTCGCAGGTTTTGGCCCAGATTCGTCTGACCGGGGATCGCGTCTACTCCACGACGCAGGCTTTGGGTCAACGTTTGAAACTGGACGAAAAAAGCTCGCACATCTGCGTCCTGCAACAGGGACAGCTGCACATCGAAGGCGCTGACGGGCAGGTCCAGACGATCGAACAGGGCGACATCCTGCTGCTGCCCCACGACCCGTCATCGTTGAGCATCACCGTCTCCGAGGGACCTGCGTCGCTCGTCATCTGTCGCTTCTGGTTCGATGCCAGCAGCTTCCAGGCCATGCTGTTCGCCCTGCCGTGGCTGATCCATATCAAGCACGCCGAAGCTGCAGCGTGGTCGGAAGGTATCCTGCATTTCATGCTGATCGAAGCCAATGACACGCAGCCTGGCGGCGCGTTGATGATTTCGCGCCTGATTGACCTCACCGTCATTCGTATCCTGCGCACCTGGGTTCAGCACGGCATGGCCTCAGGCTGGCTAGGCGGCTTGTCCGACGAGCGCATCGCCCGAACCCTCAGAGCCATCCATGAGAAGCCCGGGCAACAATGGCGCATCGAGGCACTCGCCACGATCGCCGGCATGTCACGCTCAAGCTTCTGCGATCGGTTCAGCGCGCTGGTGGGACGCTCACCGCTGCGTTACCAGAATGAATGGCGCCTGACCCTGGCAAAAACCATGCTGGCCAAGCACAACAGCCGCATCGGCGAGGTCGGGTTTGCGATTGGCTACGAGTCCGAGGCTTCTTTCAGCCGCGCCTACAAGGCGTATTTCGGACGCTCGCCACGGGACGACAACAGCCTGGGTGGGGTTGAAGAACAGGCTTGAATCAGACGCGGCGTCCTCACAACTGATCCACAGCCTCGAACACACCCTTATCCTCCCCCAGGAACCCGCCGCTTTGATGCTGCCAAAGCCGCGCATACACGCCGTTCTTCCCAAGCAATTCGGCGTGAGTGCCCTGTTCGATGATGCGTCCGTCATCCATGACGATGAGCCGGTCCATCGCCGCAATCGTGGACAGCCGATGGGCGATGGCGATCACGGTCTTGCCCTGCATCATTTCATCGAGGCTTTCCTGAATCGCCACTTCGACTTCCGAGTCCAGCGCGCTGGTGGCCTCATCGAGCAGCAGGATCGGAGCGTTCTTGAGCATGACCCGGGCAATCGCGACGCGTTGGCGCTGGCCGCCCGACAGCTTGATGCCGCGCTCACCCACCAGAGTGTCGTAGCCGGTGTGGCCTTGCCGGTCGCTCAGTTGGCTGATGAACCCATCGGCTTGGGCATTTGCGGCGGCGTTGCGGATTTGCGCGTCGGTCGCATCGGGACGGCCGTAGGCGATGTTGTCGCGAATGGAACGGTGCAGCAGGGAGGTATCCTGCGTGACCATGCCGATGGCGCCGCGCAGGCTGTCTTGCGTCACGTGTGCGATGTTTTGGCCATCGATGCGAATCTCCCCGCTGTCGATGTCGTAGAAGCGCAGCAGCAGGTTGATCAGCGTGGATTTGCCGGCGCCGGAGCGGCCCACCAGGCCGATCTTTTCGCCCGGGCGAATGCTCAGACTCAGGCCATCGAGCACCTGGCGTTCGCCGTTGTAGTTGAAGCTGACGTTGTCGAAAGTGACCGCGCCACCGGAGGTCGCCAGCACGCCCGCGTCCGGCGCATCCTGCACCTTGGCGCCCTGGGTCAGCGTCGCCATGCCATCCTGTACGGTGCCGATGCTCTCGAACAGCGAAGTCATTTGCCACATGATCCAGTGCGACATGCCATTGATCCGCAACGCCATGGCAGTGATCGCCGCCACGGCACCTGCGCCGACCTCGCCCTGGTGCCATAGCCACAGCGCATAACCACCGGCGGCCATGATCAACGCCACGACCAGTGCCTGGTTGACGATCTCGAACAGGCTGACCAGGCGCATCTGGCGAAAGCCGGTTTGCTTGAAATCTTCCATCGCCGCACGCGCGAAGTGCGCTTCACGATTGGAGTGGGAGAACAGCTTCACCGTCGTGATATTCGTGTAGGCGTCCGAGATACGCCCGGTCATCATCGACCGCGCATTCGCCTGTTCCTGCCCGACTTTCCCCAGGCGCGGCACGAAGTACAACATGGCCACGCCGAACAACACGACCCAGGCAACGAACGGCAGCATCAGTTTCAGCGCGAAGCCGCCGGCCAGTGCGATGATCGCGATGAAATACACGCCGATCCCGGGCAAGATCTCGATCAGGGTGAACAGCACGTCGCGCACCGCCAGCGCAGTCTGCATGACCTTGGTCGTGACCCGGCCGGAAAACTCATCGGAAAAAAACGAAAGGCTTTGCCGCAGCATCAGGCGATGGAAATCCCAGCGCAGCCGCAACGGCAGGTTAATCGCCAGAATCTGGTGCTGCACCATCGTGCGCAACGCCACCAGCCCGACACTGGCCACCATGACAATGCCCATGCCCCACAACACGCGACTTTCCTGCGCAGCCGCCTCACCGCCGGCCTGCCAGGTCGAGAGCAAGTCCACGACCTGCCCGAGGAAAGAAAACAGCCAGGCTTCGTAAATCGACACCGCAGCACTGAGCAGCGCCAGCGCCAGAATGTAACCGCGAGCACCCCGGGTGCAGGCCCACAGGAAGCGAGCCAGACCGTTGGGTGGCGGTGGTACCTCGTCAGGAGGAAAAGGGTCGAGTCTTCGTTCAAACGCACGAAGCATGGTGTTCTCCAAAACGATCAAGTTGAGGAGATTCTGCCATTGATCGGTTGCGTTGAGGGTTTTGCGAGGTTGAGGTTGCTGGGAATCGAGGTCGATGATGTCATTGGAAATGGCGGAACAGCCCGAAGTTTGGTCACCCTCCGCGACGGTCTACGCAGGACCGTGGCTATTGACCTAAAGCAGCCGGTCAACAGCAGCAGTAACCAGATGGACATCGGTGTATGGCCTACCCGGTAGTTCAACGGGCAGACCAATGCAGCGATTCAGTTAGCGCAAGGTACGGAAGGCTGCGCGCAGTTCTTTGGCAAACAACTCGGGTTGCTCCCATGCCGCGAAATGGCCGCCCTTATCCACTTCGTTGAAATAAATCAGGTTGGGGTAGGCGCGCTCGGTCCAGGTTTTTGGCGCCTGGTAGATTTCGCCAGGGAAGACCGTCACTGCCACCGGGATCTTGATGTCGTGGGTTTTCTGTTCCACGGCGTTGAAGTTGTTGGTGTTATTTTCCCAGTACAGCCGCGCCGACGAGATCGCGCTGTTGGTCAGCCAATACAGGGAAATGCCGTCGAGTATTTCGTCCTTGGTCAGGGATTTTTCCGCATCGCCGCCGCTGTAGGTCCACTGGTTAAATTTATCGAACATCCACGCCGCCAGACCGGCCGGCGAGTCCGACAAGCCATATCCGACGGTTTGTGGGCGGGTGCTCATCATCGCGCCATACGCCGCGTTTTTCGTAAAGAAGGTCTTCAGCGATTCATAGGCCGCAGTCTCCTTGGCCGACAGACCGGCGGGAGGCGGAGTACCGTCGTTGATCGCCTTGGCGACATCCGCGGGCACGGTGGCCGGCATGTTGACGTGTATTCCCAGCAAGCCGGGCGGTGCCTGGCGTCCCATGGCGTCTGCGATCACTGATCCCCAGTCGCCACCTTGTGACACGTAGCGCTTATAGCCCAGGCGTTTCACCAACACATCCCATGCCACGCCGATTCGGTCGGGACCCCAGCCACCGTCGGTAGGTCTCTGGGAGAAACCGTAGCCGGGCATCGAGGGAATGATCACGTCAAAAGCATCTTCGGCGCGACCGCCGTAGGCAGTCGGATCGGTCAGCGGAGCGATGGCCTTGGTCAGTTCCAGAATCGAACCCGGCCAGCCGTGGGTCAGCAGCAGCGGCAGGGCATTCGGGTGTTTCGATTTGACGTGGATGAACTGAATGTCAAGACCGTCGATTCTGGTCACGAACATGGGCAGAGCATTGAGTTGTTTTTCAACCTTGCGCCAGTCGTATTGCGTACCCCAGTAACCGACAAGTGCCTGGAGTTTGGCCAGTTGCACGCCCTGGGATTGATCGTTGACCGTTTCGCGGTCAGGCCAACGGGTTGCCAATACGCGCTTGCGCAGATCGGCCACCGCGTCTTCAGGAATATTGACCTTGAACGGACGAATCGTGCTGTCCTGCTCGACGGTCGCGGTGACCTCCGGCGTCGTACCGGCCAGAGCGTAAGTGGGTGAAACGAAGGCGACCAGTGCGAGGGCACCAGCGGTTGCTGAAACAGCTAACAATCTGCGCCGGAACGCTGCAAATGATAGTGCTGACATGGTCGTACTCCAGGGGAATTGGGGGCGATAAAAATCGACGACGGACTACATTTGATTTCCATACCGCGACGGTGTGTCGCTCAAAGGGTTGTCGAAAGTAATGGGGGCCGACCTAGTTCAGGAAGGTGTTGGCTTGCTGCACGAAATCGTTGGCATATTGAAACAATGCACCGTGTCCCGAACTTGGATAGATGAGCAACTTGGCGTTCGGAATATGCTGTTGCAACGTGTAGGAGTTCTCGGTGGGCACCATCACGTCTTTGCTGCCGTTGACTACCAGGGTCGGCTGGGTAATCTGGCTCAATTGCGAAAAAGTGCCGTCACCGGGAACGCTCCACTTCCCCAGCGCCGCCCCTTGGGCCGCGATGACCTTTATCGAACTGAGCTTGTCGAGAGCTTCCGTACGTTGGTGGCGTCTTTCCCAGAATTCCCGGGCCGCCTGCTGGCTGACCGGCGCGGGATCGAAGAACAGGTAAGCGGTCTCTTCCTGCGTGGCGATCGATTCGCGCAGCGCAATCCCCGGGACCCGCGGATCATGTCCAGAGACCCCGCCACGCGGCGACGTTCCCGCCAGGATCAACCGGCGCACCAGTTGCGGATGGCGCAAGGCAACTTCCTGCGCCACCATGCCGCCGATTGAAAAGCCCAACACGTCGACCTGCGTCAACCCACGGGCGTGAGCAAATGCGGCAACGTGATCGGCCATGGCTTCGAACGAATCGGGTGTTTCGCCGCTGCTAAGACCCACGCCGGCATTGTCGAACAGGTAGACCGGCCGCTGCTGTGCCAAGCCATCGGTCACCGCTGGGTCCCAGTAATCCATGTTGCCGCGAAAGTGCTGGAGCAAAATGACCGGAACGCCCGTTTGCGCGCCGAACTGACGATAGGCATACCGCACGCCGCCAGCTTCGACGAATTGATTGGGTGCGCTGTTATGCGTGGCAGCGGGCGCCGCGATGGCGCCGCTGACCGAGATGGCAAAGGCAGCCCCGAGGGCCAGTCGCTGGAAGAGGTGCATGGTTTGCTCCTTATGCGACGGTTTCGGGATTCAGGTAAGCCGCTTGCTCAGTCGACAGGCTGGCCTTTATGGCGCGCGTCCCTGCGTCTGCGAGCACTTCCTTCAGGCCTGCCTCCACGCCATCCAGCGACTGGATCACGACGTCGGAGGGCTGGACTTTCGGCACGTCAAAACCGTGGGTCAGGTCGGTGTCGATAAAGCCCACATGCAGGCCTTGCACGCTGGTGCCCTGATCATGCAGTTCTATTCGCAGCGAGTTGGTGAAGCTCCACGTCGCCGCTTTCGATGCCGCATAAGCGGACAGGAACGGTGCGGCAACCCAGGTTGCATCCGACAACACGTTGACGATCGCGCCGCCGCCGTTGGCTTTCAGTACCGGTGCGAAGGCCAGACTGACGTGCATAACGCCGTAGTAATTTGTTTCGAAGATTTCGCGGGCCATTTCCACCAGGCCAGGCTCAAGCATGGAAGGCAGCAGGCGGGCAATCCCTGCATTGTTGATCAGCAGTGTCACGTCGCCAGCCTGGGCCACCGCCGCAGCCACCGATGCCGGGTCGCTGACGTCAAGGCGAATGGCGATGACGCCAGGAATGTTGACGCCTTCGGGGTTGCGAACCCCGGCGTAGACCTTGCTCGCGCCGCGAGCCACGAGTTCTTTTGCGAAGGCCAGGCCGAGACCACGGTTAGCGCCGGTAACAAAGGCAACGGCATTTTCGATTTTCATTGTTTTATGCTCTGAGGGGTGAGTGACTCGTGGTGCCTTACGATTGCAGTCGCAATCATTGAATCAATAGTGGTGCTCACAATTATTAAAGTCAATATTCAGTTGGAAATAACGATTAGCTCTTTTTGGTATAGGCTTCTGAATGATTGTGGGTGCAACTATAATGTGCAAAGATCGCCCTCAAAGGAGCCTTGTCATGAAAATCTCGAAAGAAAAAGCAGAAGCCAATCGCGCCACATTGATTGAGACGGCGAGCCGCCTGTTTCGGCAGAAAGGGATCGATGGCGTGGGCGTTGCCGAAATCAGCAAGTCGGCTGGCTTGACGCACGGAGCCCTGTACGCGCATTTCCCATCCAAGGAAGCGCTGGCGGCTGAGGCGCTGGCGTGGAGCCTGGAGCAGAGCAATGCCAAGCTCTATTCGGGTACGGTGGATGGCGAGCCAGATCTGGAACGCTTTCTTTGCGACTATCTGTCCGTCGACAAGCGCGACGATTACGCCGACCACTGTGCAATGGCCGCGTCAGCCAGCGAAATTGGCCGCCAAGATACGGCGACCAGCTCAAAGTTCACCGAGGGTTACCTGGTACTGGTTCGGGCGTTCGAGCGCAGAGTGGCGGCCAACAATCCAGCCGTCGACGCGCTTGCCACCGCCATGGGCATCGTTGCAGCAATGATTGGCGCCCTTTCGGTTGCGCGTGCTACGGCGAAGGCCAGGCCGGAGGTATCGGCCCAAGTGCTGCAAGGTGTGCGTCCAATGATTGACGCCGCGCTGGGCAAACCATACGGCGAACCCGAGAAGTCCAGATGACGGCGTAGGCCAGCCTCTTGGCCTGCCTGCTCAAGTCGCTACTCTGCAATCAAGCACTAAAAAGTTGATGGAGTTGCTGCTGCTGGGCGTTAGTAGTCTGGTGAGGAAATGCGCAAAACATATTCGACACTCCAACTTAATCACAACTTCTATTGCTGGAATAAAACACGCGAAAAGCCAGTTCAACTCGACATGTAGTGAACTGGCTAATTCATAAGCGCGCGCAACGTGACGGCATTGTTATATTGAGCAGCGCAGTGCTTTTGTTCCAGCCACGCTAGTGCCCAGTAGTTGCCAGCTAAACTTATCGTTTATACATTCTCTGGGCTAGAGGACACTTTTTGTTTCAGTGGAATGGAATTTTTATTTTCTTCCTCGAGACCGGTTTCTTTCAGAATGTCGGGGTGCAAGCGTTGCTCTGGCGTTTGCCTCGCCTGTTCTTCAAGGTCAACAAATACGGGGTTATCACCGGAGATCACGACATTTGAAGGGGATGCGGCTTGTAGCATCACGCGGGTTTTCGCGAATGCTTCATCAACGTGGTCAGCGGTTTTGTTGGTAATGCCGAGATTTTTTAAGTGTTCGGCGATCACTGCCATGGTTCGATCAGAAGCCTTTACCGTTTGAATCTGCATTTCAGCGGGTTTAGGTTCTGACTCCAATTCGTTTACGGCTCCTGTTTTTTTGTCTTCGGTGCGCTTAGGAAGTGGGACTACTGAAGGGGACGTTGCACGGATCAACATGTTGACTAAGTCTCTAATTATTAGTGGTAGAAAGACTTTAGCAATTAGCGTGCCGTGATCATGCACTTCTAAATTCAGGGCGACTGGTAAAAAATTCCGCTACTGCGCGGTTAATCTTTGCCGCTTTGCGGCACTTGCCCGCCATCAAAGTAAAAGAATCCCCGCGACTTTGAATGGACAAGCATCAGATAGTTGCCTGTCGCAAGAGGCTGTAATCGCCCACAGCAGACATCATTTCACGGGCCACTGGCATAGATGAGCCAGGCTATGAAAACTGCGAATGGACAGAGCAGAATCATCCCCCCGACGACAACTGCCCAGCCCCAGGCAAAACCACTCTCGCCCTTGAAACGGCCGCCACTCAACAAGCCCAGCACAAAAACGCCAATGCGATGAGCTATCCAATCGATAATGAAGTCCATTGACCCTTTCTCCTTGTCGGTTTTCCCAAAAGCGTAAGAACGACTGCATTTGGCCGACTACCTGGCACCCTGCTGATACTCACGAGGCGTACACCCAAACTCGCGACGAAACACCGTGTGCAGATATTGCGCAGATTTGAAACCACAATCGCGCGCAACGTCCGCAATCGCTGTGTCGGTATTTTCCAGCCCACTCGTAGCCGCCGCCAATTTGAAACGCAGAATCTCGTCGTGCACGCTGCAGCCCCTCTCAGTGCGAAAGTGCGACTCCAGCGATGAGCGCGACACGCCGACATACGCCGCCACTTGCGCGGTCTTGATGCCCTGGCAGGCATATTGGCGGATAAACAGCAGCGCTTGCATGACGTAGGGGTTGCCCAACGGTTGGTGCAAACTCGACACCTGCACGTTGATCGCATCTGGCGGGATCAGGATGTGCGTGCCGGTGGACGGCATGCCGTGCAGCATCTGGTGCAGTAGTTGCGCGGCGGTGCGGCCCATGGTTTCGGTGCCCTGGATGACCGAGCTCAGGGGGACTCGGGTCAGGCTGCGTGTCAGGGGGTCGTTGTCGATGCCGATCAGCGCCACCTGCTCCGGTACGGCGATTCCGGCGGTCAGGCAGGCTTGCAGCAACTGGCGGGCGCGGGCGTCACTGACGGCGATGATGCCGATGGGCTTGGGCAGGCTTTGCAGCCAGGCGATCAGTTGTTCGACGGCGCTGTCCCAGAGCGGTGCGCTGGTGCCCATGCCGCGATAGACCTCGGCGTGCAAGCCGTCTCGTTGCATCAGTCGTCGAAAGGCTTTTTCACGCTCCTGAGCCCAACGATTGGCCTGCGCTTCAGGCAGGCTGAAGCACGCAAAACGCTGCAGCCCGGCCTCGATCAAGTGCGCGTAAGCCAGGGTGATCAGTGCGTTGTTGTCGGTGGCGACGTACGGGATGCCTTTCGGGTAGGCGCGCTCATCCTGATAGGAACCACCCACCGCCACCACCGGCAACTTGATGTCGGCCAGCGCCTCGCCAATCAGCGGATCGTCGAAGTCGGCAATGATCCCGTCACCTTGCCAGCGCTCGATCCCTTTCAACCGGCAAAGAAAATCCTCTTCCAGGAATAGGTCCCAGGACGCGCGAGTGCTGCTCAGGTAGTTGCCGATGCCGCTGATGATGCCCCGGTCATAGATCTTGCTCCCGTTGAACAACAGTGCGATGCGGTGAACAGGCGGTACTGTTTTCATTGTTTTCAGGCTTGTTCCGGGGCCCTTCTCACGGAGGCGGTTTGCACAGACTAGGCGCGCAGACGACGAATCTCAATACGCAAAATCGCACCCTGTGTTGGTGATTTTCATAATCAGCAGGCATGGGGCCGTTGCTAGTATCGAGACACCGCCAAGAACAACAAGGACATTGCCAATGCTGTACTTCCCCGATGTCGACAAGATTCGCTACGAAGGCCCTGCCAGCGATTCTCCCCTCGCCTTCCGCCACTACGACGCCGACAAAATCATCCTCGGCAAACCCATGCGCCAACACCTGCGCATGGCCGCCTGTTACTGGCACACCTTCGTCTGGCCGGGTTCCGATGTGTTCGGCGCAAGTACTTTCAAGCGCCCGTGGCAACACGCCGGCGACCCGATGGAACTGGCCATCGGCAAGGCGGAAGCCGCGTTCGAGTTCTTCTCCAAACTGGGTATCGACTATTACTGCTTCCACGACACGGATGTCGCCCCGGAAGGCAACTCACTGAAGGAGTACCGCAACCACTTCGCGCAAATGATTGATCACCTGGAGCGACACCAGGAAGAAAGCGGGATCAAGTTGCTGTGGGGCACCGCCAACTGCTTCAGCAATCCGCGCTTTGCCGCCGGCGCCGCCAGCAACCCGGACCCGGAAGTGTTTGCCTTCGCCGCTGCCCAGGTCTTCAGCGCGATGAACGCGACCCAACGCCTGAAAGGCTCCAACTACGTGTTGTGGGGCGGTCGCGAAGGCTACGAAACCCTGCTCAATACCGACTTGAAACGTGAACGCGAACAACTGGGCCGCTTCATGCGCATGGTGGTCGAGCACAAGCACAAGATCGGTTTCAAAGGCGACCTGCTGATCGAACCCAAGCCGCAGGAGCCGACCAAGCACCAATACGATTACGACAGCGCCACCGTGTTTGGCTTTCTCCAGCAGTTCGGCCTGGAAAAGGAAATCAAGGTCAACATCGAAGCCAACCACGCGACCCTGGCCGGTCATAGCTTTCATCACGAGATTGCGACGGCGGTCTCGCTGGGGATTTTCGGCAGCATCGACGCCAACCGTGGCGATCCGCAAAACGGCTGGGACACCGATCAATTCCCCAACAGCGTCGAAGAAATGACCCTGGCCACCTATGAAATTCTCAAGGCCGGCGGGTTCAAGAATGGCGGGTACAACTTCGACTCCAAGGTGCGCCGCCAGAGCCTCGACGAGATCGATCTGTTCCATGGTCATGTCGGCGCAATGGACGTCCTCGCCCTGTCTCTGGAGCGGGCTGCCGCCATGGTCCAGAACGATCAGCTTCAACTGCTCAAGGATCAACGCTACGCCGGCTGGCAGCAGCCATTCGGGCAAGCGGTGCTGACGGGTGAGTTCAATCTCCAGTCATTGGCCGAACATGCCTTCGCCAACGAACTGAATCCGCAGGCCGTCAGCGGCAGGCAGGAAATGCTAGAAAACGTCGTCAACCGGTTCATCTATCGCTAATCGCCAACGGAGTCTGCGGGCGCAACAACGCTGTGACATTCGCACGACAAATCTGTGTCCGCTGCGTCTGCCGATTCTCTACAGTTCTACCAGCCCGAGACTCATCGTCAGGCAGTGTCTTTCAAACAAAAATAAAAGGACGCACCACCATGAAGAATGTAAAACGCGCGCTATTGGCCAGCGCCCTGGCGCTGCTGTCGCTGCCAGTAATGGCCGATGCTGCCCACCCGAAAATCGGCTTCTCCATTGATGACCTGCGGCTGGAACGCTGGTCGCGTGACCGCGATTACTTCGTTGCGGCGGCGGAGAAAATGGACGCCAAGGTCTTCGTACAGTCGGCCGATGCCAACGAGCAAAAGCAGATCTCGCAAATCGAAAACCTCATCTCCCGTGGCGTCGATGTGATCGTCATCGTGCCGTTCAACGCCACGGTCCTGACCAACGCGGTGGCCGAAGCGAAGAAAGCCGGGATCAAGGTCGTGTCCTATGACCGCCTGATACTCAACGCGGATATCGACGCCTACATTTCCTTCGATAACGAAAAGGTCGGCGAGATGCAGGCCAGCGGCGTGCTGCACGCAGCGCCCAAGGGTAATTACTTTCTGCTCGGCGGTGCGCCCACCGACAACAACGCAAAAGTCCTGCGCGAAGGTCAGATGAAAGTGCTGCAACCGGCCATCGACAAGGGCGATATCAAGATCGTCGGCCAACAATGGGTGAAGGAATGGAACCCTACCGAAGCGCTGAGCATTGTTGAAAACGCCTTGACCCGCAACGACAACAAAATCGACGGTATCGTCGCCTCCAACGACGCCACCGCAGGCGGCGCCATCCAGGCACTGGCGGCTCAGCAACTGGCCGGCAAGGTGCCGATTTCCGGGCAGGACGCAGACCTGGCAGCGGTCAAGCGAGTGATCGCCGGCACGCAAACCATGACCGTGTACAAACCGCTCAAACTCATCGCCTCCGAAGCCGCCAAGCTCTCGGTGCAACTGGCGCGTAACGAGAAACCCGCCTACAGCTCGCAGTACGACAACGGCAGCAAAAAAGTCGACACCATCCTGCTCACTCCGACTCCGTTGACCAAGGACAACATCGACTTGCTGGAACAGGACGGGTTCTACACCAAGGCGCAGATTGCCGGGCAGTGACCAAGGCATCAATCCCTGGTTATTCGTAACCCCTTGTGGGAGCGAGCCTGCTCGCGAAGACGGTGGTTCAGCCTGCATCGCGATTGAATGTGCTGACGCCTTCGCGAGCAGGCTCGCTCCCACAAAGATTAGTGCCATGTGAGTCTTTGTTATACGAGCCCTCTCCATGTCCGACTATCTGCTGCAAATGAACGGTATCGTCAAAACCTTCGGCGGTGTCAAAGCGCTCAATGGCATCGACATCAAGGTCAAGCCGGGTGAGTGCGTCGGGCTGTGCGGCGAGAATGGCGCCGGCAAGTCCACGCTGATGAAAATCCTCTCTGCGGTCTACCCCTATGGCACCTGGGACGGTGAAATTCTCTGGGAAGGTCAACCGCTCAAGGCGCAATCGATCAGCGAAACGGAAGCTGCCGGTATCGTCATCATTCACCAGGAACTGACGCTGGTTCCCGACCTGTCGGTGGCCGAGAACATTTTCATGGGCCATGAACTGACGCTGCCCGGCGGGCGGATGAATTACCCGGCGATGATCCACCACGCCGAAGCCCTGATGCGTGAATTGAAAGTGCCGGACATGAACGTATCGCTGCCGGTTTCGCAGTACGGCGGCGGCTATCAGCAACTGGTGGAAATCGCCAAGGCCCTGAACAAACACGCGCGCCTGCTGATCCTCGACGAGCCTTCATCGGCCCTCACCCGTTCGGAAATCGAGGTGCTGCTGGACATCATCCGCGACCTCAAAGCCAAGGGCGTTGCGTGTGTCTACATCTCCCACAAGCTCGATGAAGTGGCCGCCGTGTGCGACACCATTTCGGTGATCCGTGACGGCAAACACATCGCCACGACCGCCATGGCCGACATGGATATTCCACAGATCATCACCCAGATGGTCGGACGGGAAATGAGCAACCTCTACCCCACCGAGCCGCACGACATTGGCGAGGTGATTTTCGAGGCGCGTCACATCACCTGCTACGACGTCGACAACCCCCGACGCAAACGGGTCGACGATATTTCGTTCAGCCTCAAGCGCGGGGAAATCCTCGGCATCGCCGGGCTGGTCGGTGCAGGCCGCACCGAACTGGTGACAGCGCTGTTCGGCGCCTACCCCGGCCGCCACGAAGGCGAAGTCTGGCTGGACGGCCAACTCATCGACACCCGCACGCCGCTCAAGTCAATCCGTGCCGGCCTGTGCCTGGTGCCCGAGGACCGCAAGCGCCAGGGCATCATTCCAGACCTGGGCGTCGGCCAGAACATCACCCTGGCCGTGCTCGACAGTTACTCGAAACTGACCCGCATCGATGCCGAAGCCGAACTGGGCAGCATCGGTCGAGAAATTTCGCGCCTGCACCTCAAGACAGCGAGTCCGTTCCTGCCGATCACCAGTCTGTCCGGGGGCAATCAACAAAAAGCTGTATTGGCGAAGATGCTGCTGACCAAACCCCGGGTGCTGATTCTGGATGAGCCCACCCGAGGCGTGGATGTCGGCGCCAAGTACGAGATCTACAAGCTCATGGGGGCGCTAGCGGCCGAAGGCGTGTCGATCATCATGGTGTCATCGGAGCTGGCCGAAGTGCTCGGCGTTTCCGACCGCGTACTGGTGATCGGCGAAGGCCAGTTGCGTGGCGACTTCATCAACCACGGACTCACCCAGGAACAGCTACTCGCCGCCGCACTCAGCCAGCCTGATGGCCATAACAATAATGATCGGAAATCCGCGTAAATGAATCAGGTCAAACAACTCTTCACCCGATACAAAATGCTCGCGCTGGTGTTTGCCGTGGCGTTTATCTGGCTGTTCTTCAGTTGGCAGACCGAGGGCGGATTCCTCACACCGCGCAACCTCTCCAACCTGCTGCGCCAGATGTCCATTACCGGAATTCTCGCCTGCGGCATGGTGCTGGTCATCATCAGCGGCGAGATCGATTTGTCGGTCGGCTCATTGCTGGGCCTGCTCGGTGGCCTCGCGGCTATTCTCGACGTTGTCTACCACATACCGCTGCTGGCGAACCTGAGCCTTGTCGCCCTTTGCGGACTGCTGATCGGCCTCGCCAACGGCTACATGGCCGCCTACCTGCGCATTCCGTCGTTCATCGTCGGGCTGGGAGGCATGCTGGCTTTCCGGGGCATTTTGCTGGGGATTACCGGCGGCACGACCATCGCCCCGGTGTCGCCGGAACTCGTCTACATCGGCCAGGGTTATTTGCCCCACACGATCGGCACGGGCCTGGGCGTTCTGCTGTTTGCACTGACGCTGTTCCTGACTTGGAAACAACGGCGCAATCGCGCCCTTCACGGCCTGGCGGCACATTCACTGGTGCGTGACGTTGTACGCGTGCTGTTGATCGGCGCAGTACTGGCCGGCTTCGTCCAGACCCTCAACAGCTATGACGGCATTCCCGTGCCGGTCCTGCTTCTGCTGGTTCTACTGGGCGGTTTCAGCTACGTGACCAGCCAGACCGTCTTCGGCCGACGCGTGTATTCCGTGGGCAGCAACATGGAAGCGACACGCCTGTCCGGTATCAACGTGCAGGCCGTAAAGCTGTGGATTTTCGGGATCATGGGCGTGATGTGCGCCCTCGCCGGCGTGGTCAACACCGCGCGCCTGGCCGCCGGTTCACCCTCGGCCGGCAGCATGGGCGAACTCGATGCCATCGCCGCCTGCTTCATCGGCGGCACCTCCATGCGCGGCGGCTCCGGCACCGTCTACGGCGCCCTCCTCGGCGCGCTGGTCATCACCAGCCTGGACAACGGCATGTCCATGCTCGACGTCGACAGTTACTGGCAGATGATCGTCAAGGGCAGCATTCTGGTGTTGGCCGTGTGGGTGGATGTGAGCACTCGGACCGGGAGACGTTGATGCGCTGAGGATGAAGTGATCCGCGGCAGTTTGCTTCTGGTCAAACTTTAATTGCCCATGCAAAACCTGCACAATCGCCGGCTTTTTCTGTGACAGGACGTCCCCATGCAACGGATTGTTATTCTGGGCAATGCCGGTAGCGGCAAATCTACCCTCGCCCGCGCCTTGGGCAAGCGCCTCGACCTTCCCGTTGTGCACCTGGACACCCTATTCTGGGAGCCCGGCTGGGTCGAGCCCGATGCCGGGCAATTTCGCTTACGCGTCAGCGAAGCGATCGCCACGGATGCCTGGATTTGTGAGGGCAACTATGCCCGGCGCACATTCGACCTCCGCCTGCCCCGTGCCGACCTGATCATTTGGCTCGATACACCACGGCTCACCTGTTTCCCCCGGGTGATCATGCGCAGCATCATGAACCGCCCTCGCTCAGACCTTCCAGCAGGCTGCACAGAAAAGCTCGACCGGGCGTTCCTGACCTTCCTGAACTTCGTCTGGAATTTCGATCGCGGCTACCGCCCAGGTATCGATGCAGTGCGCCAAGCCATTGGCCCGCAGATTCCTACGGTGCATTTGCGGGGCAGGCGTCAGATTGATGCATTTCTAGGTAGCTTGCCTGCGGTGCCTGAGGCCTGCTTTGAATAGATGGCCCATCTCGGCCGGGCGCTCATTTGGCGGCCTCAGCGCATCGGGCCAGGAAATACGTGACAACCTTATTCAGGACGAGACAGGCAGATAAAAAAAGGGAGGGCATCCATTGCCCCCCCTCCTCTATGCACGCTCCCTGCAGTAATACCGATCAGAACCTCAACTAGCCAAAATGAAGTCCGAAGCAGTAACTGTCGTTGCGTCGGCCACCCCTATCAGGCGGATGGACTCAGCACCTGCGGAGCTGATCAAGGTATCCGCACCGACATCGGTGATGATGACGGTGGCGGCAAAGGTCCCAGCTGTGACGCCGAACGCGGAAATATCGAGCAGGTCCTGGCCACCCGCCGCGTTGGCATCGAAGTTGAAGATCTGATCGGCTCCGAAGCCCGCTGCGAACAGGAAGATATCGTTGCCATTGCCGGCGTCCATGAGGTCGTTGCCGGCACCACCCGTGACTGTATCGCTGCCAGCACCGCCATCGATCGAGTCATTGCCGATGCCACCCAACAAGGTGTCGTTACCGACACCACCGAGCAGCGTGTCGTTGCCATCGCCACCCTGAAGCAGGTCGGTGCCGAGGCCGCCATCCAGAACGTCATTACCCAGCCCGCCCAGCAGCGTGTCGTTGCCAATGTCACCATTCAAGGTATCGATCCCGTCACCGCCGTCGAGGCTATCATCGCCACTTCCGCCGTTCAGGGTATCGGTGCCAATGCCACCCAGCAGTTGGTCGTCACCGGCGTCGCCATTGAGCGTGTCGTTGCCGGCGTTGCCCGTGAGGATGTCGTTGCCGCTGTCGCCACTGAGGGTGTCATTACCGGCCCCACCGGTGATGACGTTGTTCAACACGTTGCCGTTGCCGACGAAGTTGCCGACGCCGGTAAAGGTCAGGTTTTCGACGTTGGCGCTGAGTGTGTAGCTGGCCTGCGATGCCTGCACGGTATCCGTACCGCCACCGGCCGCTTCTACCACCGCGTCTGCGGTTGCATCGACGATGTAGGTGTCGTTGCCGGCGCCCCCAACCAACTGGTCGGTGCCTGCACCGCCATTGAGGACGTCGTTGCCGGCCCCGCCGGTGAGGGTGTTGGCCAGCGCATTACCGGTGCCGGTGAAGTTGCCGACGCCGGTGAAGGTCAGGTTCTCGACGTTGGCACCCAGCAGGTAGCTGGCCAGACTGGTTTGCACCAGATCGGTACCGCCTCCCACCGCCTCGATGACGCTGTCACCGACGTTGTCGACCACAAAGGTGTCGTTGCCGACACCGCCGTTCATGACATCCGCGCCGAGCCCGCCATTGAGGATGTCGTTGCCGCTATCGCCATTGAGGGTGTCATTGCCGGCACCGCCGATGATGACGTTGTTCAACGCGTTGCCGTTGCCGACGAAGTTGCCGACGCCGGTAAAGGTCAGGTTTTCGAGGTTGGCACCCAGCGTGTAGCTGGCCAGCGCCGTCTGCACGGTATCCGTACCGCCACCCGCCGCTTCAACCACCACGTCCGCTACAACATCGACGACGTAGGTATCGTTGCCGGTTCCCCCAACCATCTGGTCTGCACCCGCACCGCCATTGAGCACGTCGTTACCGGCTCCGCCGGTGAGGGTGTTGGCCAGCGCATTACCGGTACCGGTGAAGTTGCCGGCGCCGGTATAGGTCAGGTTTTCGACGTTGGCACCCAGTACGTAGCTGGCCAGGCTGGTTTGCACCAGATCGGTCCCGCCACCCAGCGCCTCGGTGACCGTGTCACCCGCGTTATCGACCACAAAGGTGTCATTGCCGGTACCACCGTTCATGGCATCGGCGCCGAGCCCACCGTTAAGGATGTCGTTGCCGTCCCCGCCACTGAGCACGTCGTTACCGACCCCGCCGATAATGGTGTTGGCCAGCGCATTACCGGTACCGGTGAAGTTGCCGGTTCCGGTGTAGGTGAGGTTTTCGACGTTGGCACCGAGCACGTAGCTGGCCAGGCTGGTTTGCACCAGATCGGTCCCGCCATTCAGCGCCTCGGTGACCGTGTCACCGACGTTGTCGACCACAAAGGTGTCGTTGCCGGCACCGCCGTTCATGGCATCTGCGCCGAGCCCACCGTTGAGGGTATCGTTGCCGTCCCCGCCACTGAGGACGTCGTTACCGACCCCGCCGGTGAGGGTGTTGTCCAGCGCATTACCGGTACCGGTGAAACTGGCGACTCCGGTATAGGTCAGGTTTTCGACGGCGGCACCGAGGGCGTAGCTGGCCAGACTGGTTTGCACCAGATCGGTCCCGCCACCCACCGCTTCGATGACCGTGTCACCGACGTTGTCGACCACAAAGGTGTCGTTGCCGGCACCGCCGTTCATGGCGTCCGCGCCGAGCCCACCGTTGAGGGTGTCGTTGCCGTCCTCGCCATTGAGGATGTCGTTGCCGTCTCCGCCGTTGAGAGTGTCGTTGCCTGTGCCGCCAAACAACTGGTCAATGCCGCCCAGACCATTGAGCGTATCGTTCCCGCCCAGGCCACTCAGCACATCGGCACCCGCGCCACCGGTGAGCGTTTCCCCCAGAGCGGTACCCACTAGCACCACGCCAGGCGGCAGCGTAACGGCGGCGGTTGCCGCAGAGGTCACCGTCTCCAGCGTGCCGAAGCCATCGGTATAGCGCACGATCACCCGCAGTTGCAGATTGTTCTGCGCCACACCCGGGGTGAACGTCGCAGCGGTCGCTCCGGTGATGCTGGTGAAGGACGTGCCGGTCCCTTGCTGCCATTGGAAGGTGAAGGTGCCCAACCCATCCGCATCGGCAATCCCGGCCGTCAGCGCGGTCAGCACCTGCCCTTCTTCAGGCGTCGTGTCGCTGATCAGCAACGCGCCTGTCGGTGCATCGTTGACGTTGGCCACCGGGTCCGAAGGGTCGGACGCGATGCTTTCGGCCACACCGAAGTCATCCACGTAACTGACCACCACGCGCACCTGATCGCCGACCTGATCCTGGCCAAGCGTGAACGTGCTCCCGGTGGCGCCGGCGATGTTGACGAAGCTGACCCCATTGGTCGCCTGCCACTGGTAGGTGAACTGCGGATTGTTGAGGCCATCAAGGTCGATGATGCTCGACGGGTCAGCGGTCAACAGTTGGTTCTGCACCAAAAGCCCGTTGATGGTCGGCCCTGCGGTCGGCGTGCTGTTCCCCGACGAGTCGATGATCTCCAGTGTGCCCTTGGCATCCTGATACACCGCCCTGACGCGGATGTTCAGGCCCGCCACATCGTCCGCCACCCGGTAGGTGGTGCCAGTTGCACGCGAAGCTTCGCCGGCGGCAACCACGGTGATGTCTTCATAGATGCCGGTGCCAGGAATGTTTTCGACCTGCCAGTAGTAAGCCACCGCACCGGTTACCGCGCCGGTTGGATTGGCCAGGCTCTGGTTGTCCGCATCGTGTACCGCCCGATTGCTGACGCGCAGCAACTGGCCGGCGACAGGCGTATCGTCACGCAGACCGGTAGCATCGTCGAGAATCGCCAGATGACCCGATGGGCCTTCGTTCAAGGCGGTACCCACTCCGGACTCTTGCGCCAGGTCAGAGAACTGCAGACGCTCGATGCCCGTCAGTCGATCGACGCCATCACGCCCCGCCACCAGGTCGGTCACGATAACGGTGTCGCCCTGGACTTCGACAAGGTATTCCGTCGAATTACCGGAGAACAACGCGGTGTCGTAGCGGTCATTGCCGGTCAGAATCTCCCGCACGATGACCAACTGGCCTGGGTTGTAAGTACCGTTCAGCATGAACGGCACCATCGGCTCCATGCTGTCGAACGTGGCGATTTCCGGGCCGGTGCCATCGTTGTTCGCCCGCACGCTGATGCGCACGTTCAGCCACTTGTCACCATCGATGATGTCGTCACCACCGCGACCTTCGATAAGGTCGCTGCCGCTGCCACCGAGGATGATGTTGCCGCCGTCGAAGAACGTCGCTCCGGCAGGCAACAGATCAGCCAGGCCGTTGATCAGGTTGATGTTGGTCAGCACACTGCCGGTCGCTCCTGCGCCGGGTAGCGAGGTTGCGTCTTCGTTATCGCCGCGCAGGAAGTCACCGTGCGCCGAACCCGACAGACCTTCCATGATGTCGAAACGCACGAGCGCCGAGGCACCCGATCCCGGCACCGGAGGTACATCGAAAAAACGGTCGGTGAAATCGATGGAAACGCCTTGGGCGAGGCCTTTGAAGGTTGCCCAGTCATAGCCGGAACCGCCAATATAGCGATCGCCGAGGCCGAGACTGCCGACCATGATGTCGTCGCCGCCTTCGCCGTTGAACTTGTCGTTCTCGTTACCGCCGATGAACACATCGTGGCCGATGACAGGGTCGTTGCCGAGCGGGTCGAAGTTGTCGCCAGGTGCACCGTCCGAGGTGCCCTTCTCGATCCAGTCGTCGCCTTCGTTACCCATGTCCTGTTCGTTGGCTTTGCTGCCCAGGATGAAGTCGTTGCCCTGGCCACCAATGGCCTCGGAAGCGTCCTCGCCAGTCACGATGAAGTCATTGCCAAAGCCGCCAATGATCAGGTTGATGCCGTTACCACCGTGCAGCACATCGTTGCCGTCGCCGCCCTGGATGTTATCGTCGCCGCCACGGTCGCTGATGATGTCGTCGCCGGCGCCACCGCGTAGCTGGTCATTACCGTCACCGCCTTCGATGCGATCGTTGCCGCCGTCACCCCAGACCGTGTCATCGCCCTCACTGGCGATGAGGATGTCTGCGCTGTTGGTGCCGCCCAGCACGATGTGCTCGCCACCCGAGTACCGGATGTAGTTGGCGTCCGGTCCTGCGGTCAGCGGGTTGTCGCGGAACACCACCTGCTCGCCGTGCTCACCCAGTGGATCGGCGCTGCCCAGGCCATCGTTGAACTGCTTGCTCTGGTCCCTTTCCAGATAGAACCCCGGGTCCGAGAACACCAGGCCTGGCAAGTGCGTGGCCGAGGTGTTGGCCATGATCAACTTGGCGAACGAGTTGCTTTCCAGCTCGGCATTCATCGACAGGCCGGAGGTACGCTCCAGATAATAGAAACGGTCGCCGTCCTGCAGTTTTTCCATCTGGTTCTCGAACACGAAATTGAAGGTCGAGCCGAGCATGCCGCCGAACGGCGTTTTCTCTTCGGCCAGGCCGCCAATCCAGAGGTCGATGGCATCGACACCCGTCACAGTCACACCCTTCAGATCGTCGACAGTCCCCAGCACACCGTCCTTGCCGGCACGCGTCACGTTGGCCCAAGTGCCAGTGCCGTTGAGGAAGTCCATGCGGTCAACCGGCGCACCCGTACCGCCGAAAACCAGCGCCATGGCAGCATCGCGTTTGGCTTCCAGGGTGGTCGCGGCCGTGATCGTGCCATGCGTGCCATAGGCCGCGATGAAGTTGATCAACGACTCCGGATGCTTGAGGTGTTGGACCAGGTCGACCCAGCTGGTGTAAGGCTTGAGTTGGGTATCACCGGTCTGGCTGTAGATGTCGCGGCGGATCGCGTTGAGTGAGGGAATCCCCACGTCGCGGCCACGGGCAATGTTGATCGCCGGCAGGTCGAGTGGCAGGCCGAGCAGGTTATTGCGCAGCGCCTCGGTCACGAACTCGTCGATTTCGTTACCGGCTTGCCGAGTCACCCCTCGGATGATCGCACTGGTCGCATCCTCTGGCGTCACGCCACTGGCGGCGTACGCCAACGGGTTGAGGAACGCCGCGATCAAGCCCAGTTGCTGATCGGGATCAGCGCTGCTCGGATCGCCCACCACGTTGAAATCGACATCGTAGCGATCGACGGTCTCGGTCAGCATCGAGTGGCCAAACCGGTACACGGTGTGGGCGAACTCGGCGACGATCGAGGCATCGAGGTCGACGTCATAGACCTGGGTCGGTGCAAAGAACAGGTCGACTCTGGGCTGGATGGTTCGTGCAAACTCCTCGAACACCAGGTGCTGATATTGCATCTCGGTGCCGAACTTGGCCGCCTGGAACAAGCGCTCGCCATTCCACACCAACGCATCGATTTCAGCCTGGTTGGCTGGCAACACGCTCACCGGATTGATCAGCCACTCGTTGAGGAAGGCCACGTCATGCGAATCGAGCACGGTGTCCTTGGTCTGCGCAACCAGCCGATTGTGCTCGGCGTGGAAGATCGCATGCACGGCGGTCAGGCCGATGTTCTCGTTGACCCGGCCGTCGCCGGCGATGTAGTGCGCATCCAGCAGTTCGTTGTCGTAAGCCAGGTTAGCCCCGGTCTGCGGATTGAACGGCACTGCATTGCCAGCGACATTATCCGCGTCAGGAACAAGTACGCCACCGCTGAACACCGGCGCCGCATTGTTGTTGATGTCAACGAGGAACTGATGCCCGGTGCGCACAGCATTGGTCAGGCTGATGGGGGCCAGCGGATTGCCTTCGACGAGAACGTCATCCGCGGTGCCGCCAAGACCGTCGAGCCCCTTCATCACGACCATCGGGAAGCCGTTTGGCCCCTTGATGAAATTGCCATAGGCGTCGGTCGCCAACAGCGGTGCGTTATCGACATCGGCATCGGTAAGGCGGATACCCAGGATGTCGTTGGCTTGCGCCTTGACCACCTTCCAGGTCGCCATGCCACCGATTTCAGTGTCGTCCGCAGTTCCGTACTTGCCATCCGCCCCCAGGTCACGGTTGGTGATCAGCCTGCCGGTCGCGATGGGGCCGTCGTCGGTCAGTACATAACCGCGCAGGAACACCTGGTGCGAAGGATGCGAGCTGTAGGTCTGGTTCTGGTCCACGAACGGCGTGGTGGTGTTGGTGTGTTCATGGATGTCGTCGGCCGTGCCGAGCACGCCATCCGCCCCTGGCTGGTTTGTCGCGCGAGTCAGCACCATGAAATTGGTGTGGCCGCCGGGTACATACAGCGGATCATCCGGTTGCAGCGGAATGTAGACGGTGCCCGAACCACCCTTGGTGAGCAGGTCCAGACCATGGTCGAAGAACTGCCCGAAGAAGGTCATCCAGGCGTTGAACGGCGCGGACAACCCCGCATCCGCGGCGGTGTTCTCGAACAGGTACACATCGTGGTCATCGGCAGTACCGAATTGACCATCCATGCCAGGGCTGGCGACGATTCGTACGCCATCCTTGAGCACATCGTCGTTACCGCTCCCCACTACGCCGTAGTTGAGCACACCGTCCGCGCCCGGGTCGTAAGCCGTGGCATAGGCCGCCGGGTTGTTCGACGTCTGGTCGACGATCAGGTTACTGATGGTGCGCGGCTGCGAGTCAAACACAGCGCCGCTGTTCTGCGCATACGACGATCCCGGGATGGCCGGCGAGCCGGGGCCGAAGAAGCCGGCAGGAGCACCCTCTGCCGGATTGAAGACCGGATCGGTCAAGCGCGGGAAGGTGTTATCGGCGGCACCAAACTCGGTGTGGTTGTTGCCGTTGAGGTTCATCAGGTTGTTGTTCGATCCATCGACCGACCGCAGACCCAACGGTGCGCGGATATTCGGGATCAGCGAAAGGATGTCCTGTCCGGCCGCGTCAGCCTCGGCAATCTTGATCTGATCAAGAATGAAGTTGAGGTCGGAGCGGACCATGTGAAGGCCCTCGCCACCCGCGGTTGCATCGACGACAGGTGCCTGCGCCACCGGCACGACCGGCGCGCCGGGAACCACCACGGACGTCGGTTGCGAGAACACCACTTCCGTCGTGCCATGACCGTCCTGGTAGATCGCCTTGACCCGCAATGACAACCCGGCGAGATCCGGAGAGACCTTGAACGAAGTGCCGTCAGCACTCTGGAACGCCAGGTCACCGGCAGGCAGCAGGATGATGTCCTCGAACACGCCAGTGCCTGGATCGGCCTCGAACTGCCAGTAGTAGGACACCGAGGAATTGTTCAGAGTCCCCCCGACGTTGTTGGCATCGGTCACCCCGGCCACGCTGACGGTCAGCATGTCGCCCACCGTAATCGCCCCGCCGTTTGCATCGGCAATGGTCGGTCTGCCAACCGGTTGCGCATTAAGCCCCGGCACCAGCACTCGCTGGCCATCGGCGAATTGCAGACGTTCGATATGCAGCAGGGTATCGGTGCCGTCGCGAGCCACGTCGGTATCCGTCACCGTCCAGACATCGTCCGACAGATCCGCCGTGCCGCGGGTGTTCTGAGTCACCACATACTCGGACTGAAGCCCGGAGAAAATCGCGGTGTCGAAAGCCGCCCCGCCCGTCGAGGTACCGGGCAGGATTTCCCGCACGGCCTTGAGCTGACCCGGGTTATAGGTGCGGTCCAGCATGAACGGAATCATGTCGACCATGCTGTCGAAGCTGGCGATCTCGGGCCCGGTATGGTTGACATCACCAGGGGCATAGACCGCAATTCTGACGTTGATCCATTTGTCGCCGTCGATCAGATCATCGCCACCGCGGCCCTCGATCAGGTCGCTGCCATTGCCACCGAGGATGATGTTACCCGTGGCAAAGCCTGTGGTCGGCAGCCCGGCATCGGACAGGAACTGCGCCAGTCCGCGGATCAACGCGACATTGGTCAGCGCGCTGCCCGTGGTGCCACCGTGGTTGATGATCGTGTCGGCATCGACATTATCGCCTCTGAGCACATCGGCGAACTTCGAACCGGACAAGCCTTCGACCTCGGCAAACCGGTCGAGGATCGAGGCCGGCGATGCGCCGACCGGATTGAACACCCCGGTGTTCTGGTTTGGCGCATTGCCGTGTGGCTGGGCCAGCGCGGCCAGGGCCAGGTCAGCGGTGACACCGACCTTGTCATTTTTGTAGGTTATCCAGTCGAAGCCGGACATGCCTTCCATCTTGTCCTGGGCATCGCTGCCGACAAAGATGTCATCGCCACCCTCGCCGATCATTTCGTCGAAGCCACCGCCACCGACAAAGATGTCGTTGCCGATCGTATCGTCAGCGAGCAACGGCGCAGCGTTATCGCCAGGCGCACCGTCCTGGGTTCCCTTCTCGATCCAGTCATCACCTTCGTTGCCGGTCGGTGGCAGGTTGGTCTTGGCTCCGAGGATGAAGTCGTCGCCCTGGCCGCCAAACGTGGTGCTGATATCTTCGGTGGTGATGATGAAGTCCTGCCCATCGCCACCCAGGATCAGGTTGCCTGCAACCCCCATGCTACCGGCCACGATCACGTCGTTGCCGGCATTACCTTCCAGACGGTTGTCGCCGAACGAGTCGGTGATGATGTCATCGCCCGCGCCACCCAGTACCGCATCGTTCCCGGCGCCACCTTCGAGACGGTCGTTGCCGCCGTCGCCGTAAAGGGTGTCATCGCCGTCACCGGAGATGATGATGTCATTGCCGGCGGTGCCGCCGAGGACGACATGGTCTTCACCGGTGTATTGCAGATAATTGCTGTCCGCGCCAACGGTGTCGGGGTTGTTGCGGATCACCAGCGGCACGATTTCCACGCCGTTGATCATGAGTCCGCCAGTCGGGTCGGCCTTGCCGTCCAATCCAAGGTTGGTGAACTGATCGGCCTGATTCACTTCAAGGGTGAACGTCGGCGTCAGGAACACGGTGTTCGACAGGTGGGTGACATCGGTGTTGAGCATCATCAACTTGGCAAAGGAGTTGTTCTCCAGCTCGGTGCCGAAGTTCAGGCCCGCGGTACGCGACAGGTAGTAGAAGCGGTCGCCGTTCTGCAACGCCTCCATCTGGGTTTCGAACACGAAGTTGAACGTCGAGCCGAGCATGCCGCCGAACGGCATTTTCTGCTCGGCGAGGCCACCGACCCAGAAGTCGACATCGTCGAGCCCCGTGATCGTCACACCCGTCACGTCGTCGGCAGTCCCCATCAGCCCGTCCTTGCCGGCCAGCGTTACGTTCGCATAGGCACCGGTGCTGTTGAGGAAGCTCAGGCGGTCAGCCGGTGAACCGGCACCACCGAATACCAGCGCCAAGGCCGCAGCGCGTTTGTCGGCCAGTGTGGTCGCCGCTGTAATCGTGTCATGCGTGCCATAGGCCGCGATGAAGTTGACCAGCGACTCGGGGTGCTTGAGGTGGTCCGCAAAGTCAGCCCAACTGATGTACGGTTTGAGTTGGCTGTCGCCGGTTGATGCGTACATCTCACGACGCGCTTCATTCAACGTGGGGATGCCCGTGTCGCGGCCACGCGCCATGTTCAGGGCCGGCAAATCGAGCGGCAGACCGAGCAGATTGTTACGCAAGGCTTCGGTGACGAACTCGTCGATCTCGTTGCCGAGCTGGCGGGTCACACCGCGAATGATTGCCCCTGCCGCTTCGTCCGGTGTCGCCCCGCTGCCGGCGAACGCCAGCGGGTTGAGGAAGGCCGCGATCAATCCCATTTGCGAGTCCGGGTTGTTCGGGTCAGTGAGCAGCGGATTGAATTCGGGGTCGAAGCGATCGACGGTCTCGGTCAACATCGAGTGACCGAAGCGATACACCACGTGGGCGAACTCGGCGAGGATGGCCGGGTTGATCGAGGTGTCATACCCGTTGGGTGCAAGGAATTCGTCGATCTGCGGTTGAATGGTCCGCGCGAACTCCTCGAACACCAGGTGTTGGTACTGCATCTCGGTGCCGAACTTGGCGGCCTGGAACAGGCGTTCGCCGTCCCACACCAACGCCGCGATGCCGGCGGGTGTAGTCGGAATCGCGGTCACGTCAACCGCCAGCCACTCATTGAGGAAGGCCAGATCGCCAGCGGCAAGGAGGGTGTCCTTGGTTTGCTGGACCAGGCGGTTGTGTTCGGAGTGGAACACATGGTGCACGGAGGTCAGGCCGATGTTCTCGTTCACCCGGCCGTCGCCGGCAATGTAGTGAGCGTCGAGCAGTTCGTTGTCGTAGGTCAGGTTGTTGCCGCCCGCGCCAACCGGCTGCGCATTGCCGATATCGTCGTCAGCATCCGCCTGCAGAACCCCGCCAACGACTACCGGCGCGGCATTGTGGGCGATGTCGTCGAGGAAGCCATGCCCGGCGCTCACTGCGCTGGCCAGACTGATCGGCGCATCCCGGTTGCCTTCGACCAGTTGCGTGACGTCATCAGCTGTCCCGGCGATACCGTCAGCACCGTTACTGACGCGCATCACCACCTGCGGCATGCCGCTCGGCCCCCGGATGAAGTTGCCATACGCATCGGTTGCCAGCAGCGGCACGCTGTGCACATCGGCGTCGGTCAGGTTGATGCCAAGAATGTCACGGGCCTGGGCCTTGACCACGGCCCAGGTCGCCATGCCGCCATTGGTGCCATCGCCATCATCGGCCGTGCCGAACTTGCCATCGGCGCCGAGATCGCGGTTGGTAATCAAGCGTCCCGTTGCAATAGGGTCACCTGCCGCGTTCAGGGCGTATTCGCGCAGGAACACCTGATGCGAAGGGTGCGAGCTGTAAGTCTGGCTTTGGTCCACGAACGGCGAGGTGGTGTTGGGCTGGCCATCATCGGCAGTGCCGAGTATTCCGTCCGCGCCGGGGGTATGCACTGCACGTGGCAACACCATGAAATTGGTCGGGCTGCCCGGCACGTACAACGGATCGTCCGGCAGCAGCGGAATAAACACGAAGTCGGTGCTGCTCTTGGTGACCAGGTCGAGGCCGTGATCGAAGAACTGGCCGAAGAAGGTCATCCACGAGTTGAAGCCGGCGGTCAGACCCGCGTCCGGCGATTCGTTGGGGATGAAGAACACTTCCTTGTCATCGGCTGTGCCAAACACGCCATCCAGACCGGGACTGATCACCGGGTCGGCGCCGCCGTTCGCCGCAACCGCGGCCGGGTTGTTGGCTGTCTGGTCGTTGATCAGGTTACTGATGATCCGTGGCTGTGGGTCGACCACATTCCCCGGCGCGGCATAGGCCGCTCGATACTGGGCATCCAGCACGCGCAGGAAGGAGTTGTCCGCCGCGCCAAACTCGCTTTGCCCGGCGACCAGGTTGTTGTAGCTGCCATCGACGGTTCGCAGGCCGAAAGGCACCTGACTATTGGGGAGCAAATCACTGAGGCTGGCGCCGTTGGAATGCGCTTCTGCGATGAAAATTTGCTTGAGGATAAATTCCAGGTCTGTCTTGTTGAAATTGGCCATTGCGGTGTCCTCGATCGATTGGGAGAAAAGCACGGGACGATGAAACCCTCCCACGCCCAGTCAGGTGCTGGCTTGCGCAGTTCGTTGGTTCGGTTGTTTGGCGAGAGCAGGCGTGGATCAGGCAAAGCCGTCCCCAGCGCCCGGCAAGGCGCGCCTGGAATTCGCGAAATGTAAGGTCGCTGAGCGATTAGGCAGAGCGATTCCGGGCCGCTGGTGGGCCATGGAATCGGGAAGTCGAGGCGAACTTCCTGAACAGCTCCGTCACGGTGCTACAGAACGAAATGATCAACATGCCGTGCTCCTTCAGGACAACCGTGCCTTGCACTTTCGAAGCGATGGCAAGCTTCAGACGGGCGCCCTTGAAGATGACTAAAGTTCCATAGCCATACGATGTCAATATTACGACGTAAAAAAAGTCTATTGGTATTTGGTGCCACAACTTACTGTTCTTTAAAGAGTTATAGAAATTCAGAAGAACAGCTAGAGCGAAATGTTATTTCAAACTGTATCGCTAGAGAAACAAACGCCACCTACGCTGCTGCATGTGAACATAAAAATTTATGGAACTTTTTCAAGAACGCTATCGCTTGTGTCCACGAGAAGCATTCGCAACTACATCTATGGTTAGCGACGACATTTGCTGCTGCTTTTTTGCCGCAAGCACAACCGACTTTTTCGGTGAGGGTCTTTCAAATGCACAAACTCTCGAGTACCCGATCCGAACTGGCTGAAGCTATTTTTCGCCTGCGTCGCAGTTTTTATTCGCTGGCAGGGTTCAGCGGCATCATCAACGTCATGATGTTGACGCCTGCCGTGTACATGCTTCAGGTGTATGACCGGGCCTTGGTGAGTCGCAACGTCACGACATTGACGATGTTGACCTTGCTGGTGATAGGGCTGTTCTTGCTGATGTCCACGCTGGAGATGGTCCGCACACGCGTGTTGATCCGGGTCGGCAACTGCCTGGACATGGACCTCAACCGACGCATCTTCACGGCTGCGTTCGAGCGCAACCTGAGCCGTGCCGGAGGCAATCCGGCCCAGGCCCTGCAAGATCTCGCGCAAGTTCGTCAGTTCCTCGCCGGCAATTCCCTGTTCGCTTTTTTCGATGCGCCCTGGACGCCGATGTACCTGCTGGTCGCCTATCTGATCCACCCGCTGCTCGGACTGGTCACCCTGATCGGCTCGCTGATCCTGGTGTTTCTGGCCTACCTCACCGAAAAGGCGACGCAAAAGCCGCTGGCTGAAGCCAATCAGGCCGCCCTCTCCTCAGCCTGCTACGCCAACAACAATCTGCGCAACGCCGAGGTCATCGAGGCCATGGGCATGCTGCCGTCGATTGGCAAGCGCTGGTACCAAAGCCATTTGCGCATCCTGGAAATGCAGACCCTGGCCTCCGACCGTGCCGCACTGATCAGCAGCACCGGGCGCTTCGTGCGTATCACGTTGCAGTCGCTGATCCTCGGCGCCGGCGCACTGCTGGCGATCGAAGGCAAGATCACCCCCGGGATGATGATTGCTTGCTCGATCCTCACCGGTCGGGCGCTGGCCCCGGTGGAACAAGTCATCGCGTCGTGGAAGCAACTGCTCGGTTGCCGTTCGGCCTGGGGCCGGCTCAACGAGATGCTTGAAGACTATCCGCGCCGGCCACCCAGCATGTCGCTGCAGCGGCCGCTTGGCATGCTGGCGGTGGAGAATGTGTATGCCGGCGCCCCGGGCACCGGCAACACGATTCTGCGCGGGGTGAGCTTCAACATCTCGCCCGGCGAAAGTCTTGGCATTATCGGCCCATCCGCCTCGGGCAAATCCACCCTCGCCCGCCTGCTGGTCGGCGTCTGGCCAGCGCAGGCCGGCAAGGTGCGCCTGGACGGCGCGGACATCTTCACCTGGAACAAGGGCGAACTTGGCCCCTGGCTCGGTTACCTGCCACAGGATGTGGAGCTGTTCGAGGGCACCATCGCCGATAACATCGCGCGCTTTGGCGAAGTGGACAGCGACGCGGTCATCCGCGCTGCAAGAGCGACGGGAGTGCACGAGATGATCCTGCGTTTTGCGCAAGGTTATGAGACCCGTCTGGGCACCGACGGCAGCCCGCTTTCCGGTGGCCAGAAGCAACGCATCGCCTTGGCCCGCGCGCTGTATGGAGAGCCCAATCTGATTGTGCTGGATGAGCCGAACGCCAACCTCGACGACGTCGGTGAAAAGGCCCTGGTCGATGCGCTGGCCCAACTCAAGGGCCGTGGCGCCACCGTCATCCTGATTTCCCACCGCCCCAACGTGCTTTGCGCCGTCGACAAGGTGCTGATGCTGCGCGACGGCGGCGTTCAGATGCTGGGCACACGTGAAGAAGTATTCGCAGCGCTGCGCAAGACCCATGTGATGCCTGCAGGCGCATCGACTCCGCTGGCCTCCGTCAAAGCACGGGAGTGACCGATCATGCAAATGACCCAACACATCGAAATGATTCACACCGACCCCAGAAACGTGGTGGATCTGGACGTCGGCAAACCCATGCGCAGAGGCATGTGGCTGGTACTCGCCGGCTTCGGCGGCTTCCTCCTGTGGTCCTGGCTGGCGCCGCTGGATGCCGGCGTGGTAGCGACAGGCACGGTGAAAGTCACCAGCAACCGCAAGGCCGTGCAGCATCTGAGCGGCGGCACGGTGGAGGCCATTTTTGTACGCGAAGGCGATACCGTGAAAAAAGGCCAGGAGCTGGTCCGCCTCGACTCGCTGCGTGCCGTTGCCGAACTGGGTGCGATCAGCGCTCAGTACATCGTCAGCAAGACGGTGGAAAACCGCCTGGAAGCGGAACGCGACGGCCGCAACGTGGTGAACTACGATCCCGAATTGCTCAAGCATTTCGGCAACGACCACCGCCTGGTCGCCGCCATGGATCTGCAACAACGTTTGCTCGATACCCGGCGCGCCGGCCTCGCTGGCGAAATCAGCATTCTGCAGGAAAACCTCGCAGCGTCGGCGGTGCAGCTCAAGGGTCTGCAGCAGGTCTATGGCGCCCGCGCCTCGCAGATCAACTTCCTCAGCCAGGAACTGCAAGGCACCCGCATGCTGGCAGCCGAAGGCTATGTGCCGCGCAACCGGCTGCTTGAGCTGGAACGCAGCAATGCCGACCTCTCCGCAGGCCAGGCCGAAAACCTCAATAACATCGCTCGCATACGCAGCCAGGCCACCGAAATAAAACTGCGCATCCTGCAGCGCCAGCATGATTACCAGAAGGAAGTCGAATCGCAGCTCACCGACACCGCCAAGGAAAACACCACCCTGGCCGACCGCTTGCGTGCGCTGGATTATGAAGTGACCCACACGGTGATTCGCTCGCCCATCGATGGCATGGTCCAGTCCCTGAGCATTGCGACCATCGGCGGGATCATTCAGCCCGGTTTCAAGATCATGGAAATCGTACCGGACAACGAACCGCTGCAGGTCGACGCGATGATTCCCGTACAGGCCATCGACAAGATGGTCCCCGGCCTGGCCGTGGACATTTCCTTCCCTGCCTTCAACCATGCCCGGACGCCCAACATTCCAGGCCGCGTGAAGACCATTTCCGCCGACCGCCTGCTCGATGAGGAAAGCAAGCAACCGTTCTATCTGGCCCAGGTAGAAGTCACGCCCGACGGCATGAGCCTGCTTGGCAGCAACCACATTCGTCCCGGCATGCCCGCCAGCGTCACCATCAAGACCGGCGAGCGCAACTTGATGAGCTATCTCCTCAAACCCATGCTCGAGCGAGTCGACAGCTCGTTCAAGGAGCAATGAAATGGACCGTCATTGCCTGATCTTCTGCCTGCTGGGGCTGTCCTTCCCGGCCAGCGCCATGGACCTCAAACAAGCCTGGGACCTGCTGCAATACCAAGGCCCCGTCTACCGCGCCGCCGTGCATGAAAAAGAGGCCGGCCTGGAAAATCGCGCCATTGGCCAGGCTGGCCTGCTACCGCAGATCAGCGCCTCGGCCTACGACAACAAGGTCAATGGCACCCAGCGCCAGAACGGCATCGAAAGGGATCTGGACTACGACTCCAAGGGCGCGAATGTGCGCTTGCGCCAGCCGCTGTTCAACAAACAGAAAATGGCCGAGTACCGCCAAGGTAAACAGCGTGCCGACTACAGCGTCGCAGTGTTCGATGCCAAGAGTCAGGACGCCGCGGTGCGCCTGGCCGAAAGCTATTTCGACGTACTCCTGGCCAGCGAAACCATCGTCCTCGCCAAGTCCAAACTGAGCGCCTTCGATGAACAACTCGCCTCGGCGAAACGGCGCATGGAACTGGGGGCCGGTACTGTCACCGACATCGACGAATCGGTCGCTCGCCGCGACCTCGCCGAAGCCGAGCTGATCGAAGCTCAGGACAACCTGATCAATGCGCGTCGCAAGCTTGAGGAACACATCGGAGAAACACCCGAATCGCTGACCACCTTGCGTCCGGGCTTCGACACCCCACCGCTGCTACCGAGCAACCTGCAGGACTGGCTGATCAAGGCTCAGACCGATAGCCCGCTGATCCATGCGCGCCGCCATAGCAGCGACCTCGCTGAAGAAGAAGTGAAGCGCGCCAAGGCGGGACACTGGCCGACACTGGATTTCGTTGCCGGCTACACGGCAGGCGACAGCCAATCAATCTCCGAACTCAATCAACGCAACCGCTACGGCTCAATCGGACTGGAAGTCAATATCCCGCTGTACAACGGTGGCGGCACCAGCGCACTGACACGCCAAGCCAGCGCCAATAGTTACAAGGCCCTGGACGAACTCGACGCCACGCGACAAGAAGTCATCTCCGGAACCACCCGCGAGTATGCCGGCATCCACAGCGGCGCCAAACGTATTCATGCGCTGGAGCGGGCCGTGGAGTCCAACGAACGCTCACTGACGTCGACACGCAAGGGTTTCAAGGAAGGCGGCACCAGCACCAATTCGGACGTCCTCAATGCTCAGGAGCTGCTCTTCGTTGCGCAACACGATCTGTTCGAGGCCAAGTTGCGCTACTTGATGTCGCGTCTGCGCCTGGCCTCTTCGGTGGGCAGTCTGGGCGACGACGATATCGACCAGATCAACAACTACCTTGGCCCGGAACTGCTGGTCACGAACTGACATTCGCCTGTCGACCGGTCGAGCCAAATGAGGGCCGACCGGCGCCCCCACTTTTGGGTAACTTTGATTCATCAAATCCCGCCGCTCATCACCCTCCCCCCTAAACCACTCTCTACGTTCTGGCACTGATGAAATAGCACTCACAGTGGTTGAAAGGCTGATTTTTTACTGTCGAAAACGGGCAATTACCCTTCCCACAAACGGGGCACTACACCCACCACAAATGGGGAGTTTCAACCGTATTTGAGGAACCTCACCCACCCTATATTTCGATCACTTGTCACACTCATAGCCGCCGGTCAATGAAACTGAACTTTTCCGTCTCGCTGCTGTAATGGCTCGTTTGTTGCTCCACCCCTTGTACCCGCATTAGCTGTCGCCCCGAACATGGAGACGGCGGGGCATCACGCGAGGGGTGAAAAATGAAACGCGCAAAAACACCATGCACTTCAATCGTCTTGTTGCGCAGGTCCAGCCTGCCCTATGCGATGCTCCTTACGCTCAACACCGCCAATGCCGTGCCGCTCGACGATGTCAGCCAGCCGCCCCCGACGGACCCCTCGGCGTATACCAACCCGCCCGCCGACCCTGCGGCAGCGCTGGAAGCCTTGAAAACAATGCCGCCGACCAACCAGGGCGCGATTGCCCTGCCCAACGGCGCATTCGGTGACCGCAACACCCCACGCGCGGACAACGCGCTGCCGCCGGCCCTGCAAACCTCGTTCAAAATTCCCACCAACGGCAAACCCAGCCCGTTGTTCGGGGCGCAGCCCTACACCCAGCAACTGTTGCTGATGGAGGAGTTCGGCACGGAAAAACTCGACCCGACCCTGCCCGCACCGACACTGACCTTCCCTGTGCCCCTTGCCGGCCCGGCACCACAGCAGGACCCGGACAGCATCGCTCGCAGCGGCCCGTCGAGTGCGGCACTGGAAGCTTTCATGCGCCAGCCCGGGCTGTATCCGTTTCCAGCGCAATTCTCCAACGTGCTGGATCGCAACCCCTGGAAATCGCAGATTGAAGCCTTCCTCAACCGCCACCCGGTAGGTTCGCCGGCCGAAGGTCGTCCGCCAGGAAAAGGCTGGTCGCATCAGCGCTGGAACGAGTTCTACCCGCAGGTTGCCTTCAAAACCGTGCAAGCCGGTGCCAAACTCAACGGTGGCATGCGCGACCGCCGACAAATGCACAACTACGCCGTCGGTGAGTTCGGGCCTGGCGGGCTCTACTACCAGACCTCGGACATCCCGACCACCACGGGCACCACCAAAGGCATCGACACCCGTTTTCACCCCAAAATGCCGATTCAGAACCACAAGGCGCTATGGACCTTCGACGGCACCTTTCCAACAAAACTGCTGATGGTGCGCTATGGCCAACCGGTGTTGATGCGTCACTACAACGCGCTGCCGATCGACCCTTCCGCCAACATGGGTTTCGGCCTGCACACCCTCAGCACCCACGAACACAACGGCCACAACCCGGCCGAAAGCGACGGCTATACCAACGCGTTTTTCTTTCCGGGGCAGTACTACGACTATCGCTGGCCAATGCAACTGGCCGGCTACGACACCATCAACACCAAGGCTGAAGATCCTCGCGCGGCGTTCCCCTGCGCGCCGGGCGAAACCCTGTTCGTCAACGACGCCACCCCGGGCCTGAAGACCTGCAACAACGGCACCATCAAGATTCGAGGCGACTGGCGCGAGACCATGAGCACTCACTGGTTCCACGACCACATGCTCGATTTCACCGCGCAGAACGTCTACAAGGGCAACGCGGTGATGATGAATTACTACAGCGCCCTCGATCGCGGCAACGAGGCGGTCGAGGACGGCGTCAACCTGCGCCTGCCCAGCGGTTCGGCGCTGCCCTGGGGCAACCGCGACTATGACGTCAACATCATGGTGGCCGACAAGGCTTGGGATAAGAACGGCCAACTGTGGTTCAACCCGTTCAACACCGACGGCTTTCTCGGTGATCAGATCCTGGTCAACTGGCAGTATCAGCCGCGCCTGAACGTGCGTGCTCGCAGCTATCGTTTCCGCATCCTCAACGGCTCGGTGTCGCGCTACTTCAGGATCGCGCTGGTGCGTGAAATCGCCGGCACCGGCGGCGAATTCCCCGGACCGGCAGGCTCCGGCGTGTCTTATGCGCGCGTGCCCTTCCACATGATCGGCAACGACGGAAACCTCATGGAACACGCCGTGCCGTTCGACGGCAGCATGGACCTGGACGGCGACGGCGACCTGCAGGACCACAACGCTATCCTGCCGACCCAAGGCATTGCCGAGCGTTACGACATCATCGTCAACTTCGCGAAAAACGGGATCAAGACTGGCGACAAACTGTACTTCGTCAATCTGATGGTGCACCAGGGCGGGAGGGGGCCGGAGATGGATCCGATAAGCCTGGCCGACGTACTGTCCGGGAAGTACAAAGCGGTGCTCAAGCTGGGGAGCAAAGGACTGGAATGGGACAACGGCGACCCGGTGGTGGGCAAATTCATGCAAATGGTGGTGCAGCCTTACAGCGGCACGGATGTGAGCATGAACCCTGCCGAATACGAGCCGGCCAAACCGGGCAAGGTGGCGGGTAAAATCATGATTCCGCTGACCCTCAACCGTGACGATCCGACGGTGCAGGCCAAACTCAAACTGGCGCGGCATCGCGAGTTCATCTTCGGTCGCTCCGATGGCACCGACGAAGCACCCTGGACCATCAAGACCGACGGCGGTTTTGGCTATCAGATGGACTCACGGCGAATCAGCGCCGCTCCGCAACTGGCCAACGGTCCGACGGATGCCGGGTACTCCGGCGACGGCACCCTCGAGGTGTGGAAAATCAGGAACGGCGGCAACGGCTGGAACCACCCGGTGCACGTGCACTTCGAAGAAGGCATCGTCCTCAACCGCGACGGCAAGGCGCCGCCGGAATGGGAAAAATGGGCGCGCAAGGACGTCTATCGCATTGGCGAGGGCATCGACAGTTCAGTGGATGTCGAAATGGCGATCCGCTTCCGCGAGTTCGCCGGGACCTACATGGAGCACTGCCACAACACCCAGCATGAGGACACTTCGATGCTGCTGCGCTGGGATATCGAAAGGCCCGGCCAGTTCCAGTTGATGCCAACACCCCTGCCCGGCTGGGACGGCGTCACCTATGTGAACTCGGCGGCGTTGCCGACCTTCCGCACGGGCGAAGGCGAAAACAAAAAACCGGTCGCCAAACCCGACAGCGCCACCAACAGAGACGGCAAACCGCTGACCATCAATATCCTGGCCAACGACTCCGACCCTGACGGTAATGTGCCACTTAAAGTGGTGGGTCTGACGCAACCGAGCGCCGGCAAGGGCACGGTCACAGTCAGCACCGACGGCCTACGTGTGATCTACACGCCACCGTCCACAATCGCTGCGTCGTTCGTCGCCAGCTTTACCTATCAAGCCAGCGATACCAAGGGCGCGCTATCGACACCGGCGACGGTGACCGTGGCGGTCTCGGCACCCCGGTAACACGCTGACATGACCGCAACGCCGCAGCCCTGCTCAGGAATTGCCTGAAGGGCTGTTCGCGGCGTGGCAGGTTGTGTTCCTGAACGGAAATCTCAATCGCTCGATAGCTGCCTTTCATGGGGCAGCTATCGATTCTTGCCATTCGCGATCGGCAGCATTCAGTCCGGAATTTCAAGAACGGTCAGCTCAGGCTTATCGTTCATCACCGGGACGAAAATTCGGAGAGCGCCTCCTGAACCAACTTGAAAATGCTTCCCCCACGTCAGAGGAAACATCCCCTTAAACGGGCTTTATTTACCCCAACTTTATAGCGAAAGAGGCCCATAAAATGGGTTACAACGGCAGAACTTATAAGCTTTTAAAATTTGGCATAGAGCTTGCTGAATGTTAACCAAGCACATTAATCAAGAACGTCAAGTTGATTGAGCCGGGTCAGCGGTACTCCCAAGCCACCTGCATTCAATGGTTAATAAAATGCTAAGCCCCAAGTCCGCCGCTCATAGTACTTTGCTACTTTATGGAGTGACCATCATGCCCCATGAGTCGATAACGCTTACGTCTTTGCTCATACTTCTCATTTTTACTCTTGGGGTAGGCTGGAATCTCATCATTTTTTTATTCGATTAGGAATAAGCGGTAAGTACTGAACCCTTCCGACTGCCTTGATGCCCTCTATGGCCGTTTGCTTCCCATCGTGGAAGACAGCAATCGGGCAGAAGCGGACGCTCGTTCAGTTAATTCCAAACACCCATCGATAGTGCGCCGCAGTACATGGCGGTGGTGCACACGATAACTTGGGCAATCATGAAACCGAAGCCGGCTCCCAGAAACGCAACGCCCGCGACTATCCATGGCAAGCTCGTATTTACACGGAACCTCAACAACCAAGCCGAAACACTTGTGCCGACGACCATCCCTGGGACAGAAAATAAATGACCCAACCCAACGAGACCGCCATCACGACCCGCGCTGGATACGATCGCCATGTAGACCAGAAGAGTGACAACCGCTGCGGCTGTTGTTCCAGTTAGAAACAGGGCCCGAGAACGTAGAATCAAGCCTGGAAGCAACATTACCACTGGCATTCCAATGAGATACCAGAAGCCTAAGTAGAGCGTGCTGCCAGCACTGTATGCGTAAACGAGAACGAGAGTGATCAGAACCATTGAACAGACTAGATCATCCCTAAATCCCATTTTCATTCCCTTGCCTCGCTTTCAGCGTCGTTATTGTTGAAATAGATTAGCTGACGGCGAGGTCTTCGTTCCGTTGCCCGCTATGGGTCGATGACGCCTGTCGTCACCGGCAGCAATGGGTCGATTTCAGCCCTTACCCAAAGGGCTGATTTGGGTTGTCTTCTGCCGGTCATTACCAGGGGACGTGCTGGACAACGGGATGATGACCTGAAGGCAGAGCGTGGCTGCGAAGCTGTCGAGTTTTGGCTTTTGCGCAGTGACATCCGGGTAGCCGATCTGCTACCTATCTGCAAGTTGGACTTGATCTCTACCACTTGATTTTGCACTGTACATCGCGGTATCGGCACGCCGAATGAAGGCGTCGAACGATTCTGATGGAATCCACGTTGCAACGCCGAAGCTACAAGTCGCCTGTCCAATATCATCAAATGGTTCGGTGCTTATTAGAGCTCGAAGTTTTTCTGCCAGCAGCCTTGTATCGTTCAGTTCGCTATCCGGGCAGATCAATGCAAACTCTTCTCCGCCTGTTCTGCACAGCAGATCGGTTTTGCGTGTTGCCGAACGTATTCGTGCGCACAACGACTTCAGAACGTTATCACCACACTGATGGCCCCAGCGGTCGTTGATGTGTTTGAAGTGATCGACATCAAACATGATCAGCGACAGAGGGCGGTATTGCACGTTAGCCTCGATGAGCAGGCGCTCCATCAACTCTTCGAAGTATCGACGGTTATAGACTCCGGTCAGGTGATCGGTAATGTTCAACAAACGCAAATCTTGCGTGCGTTCATCAACCAGCGAGAGCGCGCGGGCGCGCTGCGTAATCAGCAAGTACACCATCAAGGTCAGCAGCAGTGTCAACCCTGCTCCGAACACGATAATCAGGCCGATGGACAGTGCGTAGCTGTTGGCGACCAGAAATGTTGAGCTGGGTCTAAACTGGATCAAGTAATTTTGGTCGGCTACTTTCAGCAACCGCTGCGTGTGCAGCGCTGAAGGGGCAGCAGGGGCCAAGCTCTGATAAATGTTTTCCGCTTGATGCTGCGTGCCGATCAATGAAAGCGTCACGTTCAGTCGTTGCAGACTTGGTAATGGAATGCCTTGTTCCATCAAAGAAGCCAAGCGTACGCTGGAGACAACGAACCCCTGCAAATTATCACCGTTCAATGGAACCTCAGGGGACTCGTGGAATACAGGAGCAACAAAGAAAACCCCCGACTGCCCATTGGTCATTTTCAACGGTTCCGACACAACTATTTGACGTGTTTCTCGTGCCTTGCTCATCAAGGCTTGGCGACCCGGGCGAGCCATAACATCCATGCCGGGTATGATCTTTACGTCATCGCGCTTCAATAAGTAGAGCAATATCCAGTGTTCCGGCCGGCTGGCGAGGGGGACTCTTTCGCCGGTGACGGGATTAATTTCATGATATGAAAAATCACTGGTGCCGTTGAGAAGCGCCTTGGCGCGAAATGCTTGTAGATCCTTCTCTAAAATCTTTGGCACCCAGCTATAGGCTTCGTCCTCTCCAACCAGTGGCGTAACGAATCCCAGAAACTCCTTTTCAGTGACATCGTCGGCGTTGATAAAGAAACGCCTCACAACGTCTAATTTCAAGACCTGAGTATTAAAGCGCCGTTGCAGGCGACTAAATCTTTCGTCGACCTCAAGTTGAAAAGCAACGCTAACGGTACGCTGCTCTGACCCTAAGAACAGAATCAGCACCAGGAACGTGACGGCCACCCCAGCCAGGCACACCAAACCGCAAAGAGTCACGTCTGATGCTTTGAGTACGCTCTGACGAGTAGACATCATTTTGTGTTCCTTGCTCATCGCCAAAAACAGTGTGCAGTGACCTGGAGTACTTTTGGAGTATCGGCACGCTTGTCGTTATCTTTATGAATCAGGCGGTAGAGAAAGGGGCTTATATGAACGATTCCAACCAGTTAACGGCTCAAATCTCGAGCGGTCGTGGCAAATGGGATTGCGAACAGTTATAGGCACGTTCGCCGCCCCTGCGCAGTCTTCGGGCCGATGGGTTACGTCAGCCAATCGCCATCTGCACGTTGTAACCGACGACTCCCGTACCGCGCAGGATCGCGGGATGGTAAGCAGGTCGGCCAGTATCGGCTGGAATGACACCTTCAAAACCCAGATGCATTAGGTCGAGTTCGTCGACGAAGACGTCGACTACGCGCACCGGATTGGTATCGCTCACGTGGTCGTCGAGGCTCTCGGGAAGTAAGGTACTTTGACTCGATGTTCACCTTGAATGAAGCGTTTCACTGGCTTCCCCTGTAAATGAATGAGACAGCCCTTCATTCATATTTGAGATGGATGTCTGAGTTCGACGGTGAAGCCAAACTGGGAACCACATATCAGGCTCTCTATACTGGCCTCCCAGGATGGTAGTTGGAGCGCCAAATATGCCCGTCACACCCAATCAAAATTCCCCAATCATTTTGGTCCTAGCTCAACAAAGCGACTTGGATAATCTTGTAGCCATTCGAATTGAGGCCATGCGCGAAAGTCTGGAGCGTGTTGGGCGATTTGATCCAGTGCGCGCGCGCGAGCGGTTTCTTAGCGGTTTTGAAGCTCGCAACACACGCTATATCGAGGTATCTGGAGAGAGGGTTGGTTTTGTAGTGGTCAAGCATCACCACAATGAACTCTTGCTCGACCACTTGTATGTTAGACCGACCGCGCAAGGATCAGGTGTAGGGTCTGCTGTTCTCACTCAGATTTTCAAAGAGGCGGATGCGGCTGCGCTCCCTATTAAAGTTGGTGCACTCAAAGAAAGCGCTTCGAATCGCTTTTATACCCGCCATGGCTTCCAATTCATCGAAAGCAGTGAATTCGACAATTATTATGTTCGTCAGAGTGTTCCGGCGATCGGCCCGGCTTGCTAGCTGGATGTGATGCACCTCGACGTACGTTTTTACACACTCTGGGCCGAAAGGGACCGCTCATGAACGACCTCTTTCGGCCAAGAGCGGTCAGTCATGGACGGTTGCTTTCGGTAATTTTTTGACAGATTACTCTCACCCTCTATAGTCAGTCCGCGACCTGCGGGAAGGAATCCCAAGCCGTCAGAATGAGCATGGAGCTAGGCCGGTTCGTATCTTTTAACGTGGGTTCCTTCACTAGTGAGTACGCAGGTCACAACGTGGCGAACGTTGTTGCATCCCCGCAATTGGCAGGGAAATCACTTTTGAAAAAGGAGCTTCACAATGTCTCAATCCGATACCTGGTCCGGCACAGTCGATGCAAAGCTGGAGAGCGGCAAAAAGACAGGTTTCAAGGTTAAGAAGGGAGACGTAATTACGATCATCGCCTCGGGGTGGGTAGAGCGTGGCTCAGGAAGGGCCTACGGTCCTCAAGGGGATGAGAGTCTCGTTGGTTCGTACAAGCCTGCCGGGTTGGTCTATCCGGACGGACTTGTCGGTGCACTGCTGATGAAGATCGGCGATGACTATCTCACTCCGGTCAATACCGGCGTGTTCCGCTGGACAGTACCGACCGACGGAGAACTCACCTTTCTCATCAATGATTTGGCTGGAGATTACGGGAACAACAGCGGCTCATTCAACGTCAGCGTAGAGAAGAAAACGCTCACCACTGAGCCGACAGCTGATGTGCTCAAATACGGCGACAAAGTCCGCTTTCTAAACGGTTATGCCAATTGGAACGGCGGCTATCTCTCTGTCTATGACAGCTCCAAAGAGGTGGGCGCCAAGTATGATGTTGTGTCCGTTCTCTCACCAGAAAAAGAAGGCCCCATCGACACCTGGTTGGTCGGATCCGCAACGGGCAAGCCAGACGGTGACAGGGTGCGCTCTGGCGATACCATCAGGCTATTGAATCTGTACGGAGACGGCCCGGGATACAGCGACAAAAACGGTGGCGGCTATCTCGATACGAACAATCACGCCACTTCACCAGAGCTTTACAATGTCTCCACAGCGGAAAAGGCGAACCGCGGCGTTGAAAAAACCGGTCATAAAACTCTCGATTGGGTCGTAATGTACGGTGCTGTCGGCTCACAGATCTATATCGGAGACCCGATCAGCCTCCGGAACGAATACAACAATTCTCAAGGTGGATATCTAGATACCTGTAATCATTTCGCCGGAAGAAAGACCATTGGTTATCACGTCTATACAAACCGCTCGCCGAACAGGGCCGGCGTCGGCACCGGAAGCTGGAAGGTACTGCGGGCCATAACATCTGGCCCGACAGCTCGATAGGCGGTGGTCTAGTCTCCACAAAACGTTTATTACCATCCACAACTGATTCAAGCGACCCCTTGGTGACAAGGGGTCAACCAACTTCGGGCCGCTACTAATCATCGAATTCGTGGAGATCAGACCGCACCGCACGCCGAGCGCGCCCTCGCCTCCATAGAAGCAAAACCTGATGCGCCCCCCAACTCCACTCATCAGCCGCCAACAAGCCCAAGTTGCTGCTGCATGACGGAAGCCGCGTTGTAGCAATTAAACGAGATGACCTTGCCACCCTCCAGGTGAAAAACGTCACAGCACGGAACATCGATTGTCTTGCCCGTTGGAGCGACAGGCCCTGAGGGAAGTGTCAGCTCTCCTTTATGCGTGCCCCGAATGGCGAGTTCGACGACTACGACATTCTCCGCGACGTAGATGTTGAATAGCTCGCGGTGAACATCAGGGAATGCACTTGCGAAGGCGTCGATAGCGTCGCCAATCGCCTGCCCGCGCAACGTCATGCCGGTAGGAATGTCGCGCATGTATCCTTCTTTCGAGAAGAAGGAGACGAACTTCGCGATGTCTTTTCCGCTTCCCTCCCCGGCGGCGTACAGTTCTGTGACGATTTGTTTATTGTTAAACATCATCAATCCTCCACGTAGTGGTTACAGACTAAGTTGGCGCTGTAGCCGCTGTTCAACGGCTGGCGTTCGCCTCGGAAGCGCGGGCCAGTGCTTGCGTATCGATATATTCCCGGATGTGCGTCAGCTTTCCATTGCGCACGGTAATGGCGAAGACCCAGTCGTCCTCCCATGTCTTGTTCGTCGCTTTAATTTTCCCGCTGGCGAAACCGAGGACCAAGACTCGGTCGCCCTGAGCTACGAATTCGCGGGGCTCCAGGAGTGATGTTTCCATCGTTTCGGATTGGGTCTTGAACAAATTCGCCAATCCGGCGTGCCCGCGGTGTGTGCCGGCCAGCGGCCATTTCTCGCCGGGAATGACCCACTCGATATCTTCGGCAAACAACGCCAGCAAACCTTGCCCGTCGCCGCGGCCGATGGCTGCAAACGCATCCTTCACAATCTGGACATTCTCTTGCTCGTTCATCGAAATCTCTCCGTTTCTCTGACGTCTGATCACGACGTCATGGACCTGAGGGGTGTCGGCGATTCAGCCGATATCGACGTTCAAGGCGATGTCCCAACTGCCGGCACCGTTTTTCGCCAGGCCGATCATCATCAGGCCGAGCGCCTCGAGCGTCTGGGCCATGTGCAGGCCGCCGACATCCAGCGGGCGCAGCCCGATATTCTCGATGAACGTCGAAACGCGCGCCTTGGCATCGGGATCGTCGGCGGCAATGAATGCGTCGAGGCGCCCGCCCTTGGCTAGAACGTGGCCGAAGAGCGTGTTGAGCGCCTTCACGACATGCGCGCCGGCGGGGGCGATTTTGGCGATTTCCTGTGCACCCGAACTTCCGGCCGGAGAGACGAGGCCCGTGAGGTCCGGGGAGGCTGTGTTGGTGATGTCGATGATCACTTTGCCGTCGAGCGCGTCCCCGTAGTCGGCCACCACCGATGCAGCACCGGTGTACGGCACGGCGAGGATGACGATGTCGCCTTCCGGCGCGGCCCCGTAGATTCCAGTGGTCGCGCCAGCGGCGAGTTTGTCGGCCAGCGCCTGCGCCTTGGCCGGGTCGCGGCTGATCACCTCAACGGTATGTCCGGCTTTGGCGGTACGACCGGCAATCGCCGCGGCCATGCCGCCCGAGCCGATAATGCTGATAGTGCTCATGGGTATTTTCCTCGTGAAATTGTTGTCCGCCGGGCCAGTGGCGACCCGGTTGCCTGCTCGACTCGAATCAGTCGGCAGGGAAGTAATGACCGTTATCCAGGTCCTCGAGCAGGCCGGGCTGAGCAGGCTTCCATCCGAGGGTCTGGCGGGTGATGAGGTTGGACGCCGGCAGGTCCAGCGTGACCATATTCGCGAGGAACCCGAAGTACCCCGGCAGCATCAGTACGTCCGCGGGAATGCTCACGGCCGGCATGCCCAGACGGCTGCCAATGGCCTCGGCGATCTCGCGGAAGCGGATGCCCTCGCCTTCAATCCCGTGCCAGGACTTGCCAGCGGGACCTTTCTCCAGCGCGAGGCGGAACAACGAGGCGAGGTCGCGGGCGTGCACGGCCGGCCACAGGTTCGCGCCATCTGCGGGGTAGCCGATGACGCCCTTCTCCTTCGCGAGCCCGATCAGCAGCGTGAGGAAGCCGGCATCGGTCGTGCTGTGCGCGATCGGAGGAATACGCACGACCGACGACCGCACGCCCTGCTCCGCGAGGCCGATCACCGTGGTTTCCACGACGTTACGCACCCGCAAGGTGCCTTTGTACTGGTCGCCGCCGGGAAGAGCCGGGTCCTCCTCGGTGGCTGGCCGGCCGAGGTTTTCCCACCCCGGCGAGCCAATGCTCCCGGACACGACCAGCGGCTTTCCGGTGCCGGCGAGTGCCTCGCCGTACGCGAGCATGATCTGGCGCTCCGCGACCGCCACGGCGTGAATGCCGCCGGAGGGAAGCAGGTCTTGCCGGTGCGCGACGTGGATCACGCCGTCTGATTCCGACGCTGCCGACTTGAGCACGTCGAGGTCGGAAATGTCTCCGCGACGCACCTTGGCGCCGAGTGCGGACAGCGCCGCCGCGGACTCGTCGGACCGGGCCAGGCCGGTGACTTCGTGGCCGGCGGCGATAAGGTCGGGGATGATGTACGAACCGATATGGCCGGTTCCGCCAGTGACTAAAACGTGCATGTTAAGGCTCCATGTGCGGGATGTGATGCGAGAAAGAGTGATGCGGGAACGCTCAGCCGGGATGGCTGACGTCGATTGAGAATGTAAAACCATGCTGGTCTCTTCACTTGCAAAAAGCAAGCAATCAGTCAAATTTTACTTGCAGCATGCAAGCGATGCTAAGATCCCGCCATGAAGAAAACTCTTAAAGAAGACATTCGATCCCATTGCGCGGTGAACTACGGCGTGGAGATCTTCGGCGACCGCTGGTCGCTCTTGATCATTCGCGACATCGTTTTTGTTGGAAAGAAAACCTATGGCGATTTCCTGAAATCGGAAGAGGGAATCGCGACCAATGTTCTGGCTTCCCGACTGGCCTTTCTTGAGGAGCAAGGCGTTCTCTCGAAGGCGCCCAACCCCGACGACAAGCGCAAGGATTTCTACACGCTGACCGAGAAGGGCCTGGACCTTATTCCTGTTGTGATCAGCATCGTGCTGTGGAGCGCGAAGCATGATTCGAAGTCGTACGTGCGGCGCCAAGAGGATTTGATTGCTCGATTGAGCCAAAACCCCATGCAGGCGAGCGAAGAAGTGAAGGCGCTGGTCCGCAGTGGCGGGTGCATCTTTCCTGAGAACGGGGAATGAACAACGCGGCAACCGCGCCCTGCCCCACCCATCGCTTCAAAGCCCCCTTCCCCATCCGTCTTCTACACTGACCAAGCCCGCGCGTGCCCCTTGGCGCACGACTGCGGGCTCACTGCCTTTTGCATGCCCCACACCCACCAAAACGCGAGGGGACACACGCCATGAACTCAATTACGACCAAAGACGGCACGCAGATTTTCTACAAGGACTGGGGGCCGAAAGACGCGACGCCCATTGTGTTTCACCACGGCTGGCCGTTGAGCGCGGATGACTGGGACAACCAGATGATGTTCTTCCTGCTCAAAGGCTTCCGGGTGATCGCCCACGACCGTCGCGGGCACGGACGCTCGACCCAGACCTGGGAAGGCAATGAAATGGACACCTACACCGCCGATGTCATCGAGCTGACCGATGCGCTCGACCTCAAGGGTGCGATCCATGTCGGTCACTCGACCGGTGGCGGTGAAGTCGCACGCTACGCAGCCCGAGCCAAACCGGGACGGGTGGCCAAGGCTGTGCTGATCAGCGCGGTTCCGCCGATCATGGTCAAGTCAGAAAAGAACCCCGGCGGGTTACCCCTGGAAGTGTTCGACGGGTTCCGTGCGGCATTGGTCGCCAGTCGTGCGCAGTTTTACGTGGACGTGCCGGCGGGGCCTTTCTATGGATTCAATCGGCCTGGCGCCAAGGTCTCGCAAGGCGTCATCGATAATTGGTGGCGGCAAGGCATGATGGGCGGTGCGAAAGCGCATTACGATTGCATCAAGGCGTTTTCCGAGACCGACTTCACCGAAGACCTGAAGGCGATTCAGGTGCCGACACTGGTCATGCACGGAGAGGATGACCAGATCGTGCCGTTCGCCGACTCGGCGCCGTTGTCGGCCAAACTGCTGAAGCAGCCGACACTCAAGACCTACCCCGGCTTCCCGCACGGGATGCCGACGACGAATGCGGATCAGATCAACGCCGATCTGCTGGCGTTTATTCGCGGCTGAAGATAAGGGGACAGATTTATTTTCGAAGGAAATAGATCTGCCCCTTTTTGCTTTGAACGGTGAGAGAACGGTTGGCGTCCTCTCATCCCGCCTCGCGCGCTACGTCGGATTTGCTGTTTCAGTGCGCCCCTTATCGTCAGGACGGATCTTGAACCAGATGGAGTACATCGCCGGCAGGAACACCAGCGTCATGATGGTGCCAACGAACGTGCCTCCAATAAGGGTGTAGGCCAGCGTCCCCCAAAAGACCGAGTGTGTCAGCGGAATGAACGCCAGGATCGCGGCGAGTGCTGTCAACAGTACCGGGCGGGCACGTTGTACCGTGGCTTCGACCACTGCGTGAAACGGGTCCAGCCCTTCTTGCGCGTTGTGATGGATTTGCCCAATCAGAATCAGCGTATTGCGCATCAAAATACCCGAAAGAGCGATCAGACCAACCAGCGCGTTAATACCAAACGGCTGCTGGAAGATCAGCAGTGTCGGCACCACGCCAATCAACCCCAGAGGTGAAGTGAGGAACACCATGATCATTGCCGAGATCGAACGAACCTGCAGGATGATGACCAGCAGCGTCATGGCAATCATGATCGGGAACAACGGCAACATTGCTTTACCGGCCTTGCCCGACTCCTCGATTGCACCCGCCTGCTCAATCCGGTAGCCGCCAGGCAGCTTGTCGATGACTGGCTGCAACTCTTTCATGATCACACTCGAGACGTCCGGTGGCTGCAAACCTTCGGCAATGTCACCGCGCACGGTGATGGTCGGTGTGCGGTCACGACGGCGCAGAATCGGATCTTCCATGCGCACATCGACCGCGCCCACCTGAGACAACGGAATCCGCTGACCCGCCGTACCGACCAGCGTAAAGCCTTCTATCTTGGCGGGGTCGAGCCGGATATCACCCGCTGCGCGACCCACCACCTGGACCGAGCGAATGTCCTCACGAACCGCAGTGATCGGCACTCCGGCCAGCAGGAACTGCAATTGCTGCGCGACTGAGTTTGACGTCAACCCCACCGCTTCCAGGCGATCCTGATCCAACGCGAAATGCAGCGTCGGCGTCAGCGGTCCCCAATCGGTGTTGACGGTTCTCATCATCGGGCTCGACTGCAACACGTCCTGTACCTGGCCCGCAATCTCGCGCAACGTTGACGGATCCGGCCCCATTACCCGATAGGCAACAGGGAATGGCGAATACGGACCAAACACAAGCTGAGTCACCCTGACCCGCGCTTCCGGGGCAATTCCCTCAGCAACTGCCTCGCGGATACGAAACTTGAGGGCCTCACGCGCCTCCTGGCTGTCTGTCAGCACCACAATCTTGGCGAAAGACGGATCAGGGAGTTCCGGCGCCATCGCCAGATAGAAACGCGGCGCGCCTTGCCCGATATAAGCGGTGACGATTTTTGCCTCCCCCTGCTGTTGCAACCAGGCCTCTATCTTGCCGGTGGTGGCGCTGGTCTGCTCAATGGAGGTGCCATAAGGCATTTGCACTTCAATCAATACTTCTGGACGGTCCGAGGTCGGGAAGAACTGTTTCTTGACCAGGCTCATGCCGAGGATCGCCACAACAAACGAAGCGATAACAGTGCCAGCCACCAGCCATTTGCGAGCGATGACCCGCGTCAAAATCCGGCGGAAACGGTTGTAGTGAGGCGTGTTGTAAATAGCCGCGTGACCACCCTCGACCTTCTTGATGTCCGGCAACATCTTCACGCCCAGGTACGGGGTAAAAGCGACCGCAACCACCCAGGAGGCAATCAGGGCAATGCCCACGATCCAGAACATGTTGCTGGTGTACTCGCCGGCAGTCGACTGCGCGAAGCCGTTGGGCATGAAGCCGATAGCGGTCACCAGCGTACCGGAGAGCATCGGCGCGGCGGTATGACTCCAGGCGTACGCGGAAGCTTTGATGCGGTCGTAGCCCTCCTCCATTTTCACCACCATCATTTCGATAGCAATGATGGCGTCGTCCACCAGCAGTCCGAGCGCCAGAATCAACGAGCCGAGGGTAATACGGTCAAAGTTCTTTCCTGTGGCCGCCATCACCACAAACACCACCGCCAACGTCAACGGCACAGCCGCAGCGACCACTACGCCGACACGCCAGCCCATGCTGAGAAAGCACACAAGCATCACCACCAGCAGCGCGACGAAGAATTTGACCATGAACTCGCCGACGGCCGAACTGATATTCACCGATTGATCGGTGACCTTGGAGAGCGTCATACCCAACGGCATGCCTTGATTTATCTTGACCGTCTCCGCGTCCAGCGCCTTGCCCAGGTCGAGACCGTTCCAGCCCTCGCGCATCACGATCCCCAGCAACAAGGCCTCTTCACCGTTATTGCGCACAAGAAAGGTTGCGGGATCTTCATAACCACGTTCAATCGTCGCCACGTCAGAGAGTTTGAGCGTGCGCCCCTGAACGGCAATAGGCGTGTCACGAATCTTCTGCACCTTATCGAAGGCACCATCCAGCCGCAGGAAGACCTGAGGCCCATTGGTTTCGATGGAACCGGCGGGCGTGAGCACGTTTTGATTGTTCAGCGCGGCAAAGATGTCCTGTGGAGAAATGCCCAAGGTGGCCAGCCGATCATGCGAAAAGGAAACAAAGATACGTTCGGGCTGCTCCCCGATAATGTTGACCTTCTTTACGCCTGGCACATGTAACAATTGTTGGCGCAACGACTCCGCATCACGCACCAACAGTCGCTGAGGCTCGCCTTTGGCTTTCAGGGCAAACAGCGCAAAGGTCACGTCCGAAAACTCGTCGTTGACCATTGGCCCGATGACTCCCGCTGGCAGCTTGCGTGCCTCATCGTCGAGCTTTTTACGCGCCTGATAGAACTCCTCCTGCACTTGCGAGGGCGGCGTGCTATCGAGCAGTGACACCATCGTGAAGGCGAGGCCAGGACGGGTGTAGGTTTCCGAGCGGTCGTACCACTTCAGTTCTTGCAGGCGTTTTTCGAGTGGCTCTGCGACCTGATCCTGCATCTCCTGCGCCGTGGCGCCCGGCCAGGCAGTAATGACTGTTAACTGCTTGACCGTAAACGGAGGATCTTCCGCACGGCCCAGTTGAAAGAACGACAAGATGCCCGCGACGGCAATCAGGAAAATCAGAAACACCGTGATGGAGCGTTCACGAACGGCGATCGCAGAAAGATTGAAGCGACCTTCGCTCATGGACGACCCCCGGCAACTTTGGCGTCATCCTGTTGAGGCAATCTCACCTCTTCACCCTCGCGCAACAGGTGCGCACCTAACGCCACGATCTGCTCGCCGACCTTGAGATCGCCTGCGACTCGCGCCGAGTCGTCGCTCAAGCCCAAGACTTGAACAGGTCGCCAGGCCACCTTCGCCGGTGCGCCGACGATGACCCACACGCCAGTGCCTTTGCCCGGATCATAAACGGCAGCAATCGGCACTTGCATCGAATTCCCCTGCGCGGCGCCTTCAGCGATCCGAAGCGTGACCGTCGAACCTATCGGTGCATTGGCCAGCGCCCCCTCAAGCACGTACCGCGCCTCAAAGGTGCGGGTCATACGGTCGGCCGAGTCGGACAGCAGCCTCAGTTTCGCTGTAACTGCGCCCGTCGTGTTGCCATAAAGCGTCGCCTGCGCGGTGGATCCTGCTGCGGGACGCAACGTTTCTGGCAGGTGCACGATGGCTTCGCGCTGACCTGCCCGCGCCAGTCGGACCACGGGCTGCCCCGGGCTGACGACTTGCCCCGGTTCGGCGAGCGTCTCCACCACAACGCCGTCGGAATCGGCAAACAACACCGCGTAACCAGAAGCATTGCGGGCGACATCAGCCTGCGCTTCAGCGGCGCTGAGCTGCGCCTTCGCGGTATCCGCTGCGGCTTTGATCTGGTCGTAGGCCGATGCAGAAATAGCGCCTGCGGCGACCAGGTTGCGATATCGGGCCTCGTCATCGGCTGTCTGCTTGGCTCGGGCCCGAGCGGCTATGACTGACTCTTGCTGTGCACGCGCCTGCAATCCCAGGTCGATGGGGTCGAGGCGCATAAGTGGCTGACCACGTTTAACGGTTTGACCGGTATCAACCAGACGCTCAAGCACCTTGCCTGATACCCGAAAACCCAGGTCGCCCTGGACGCGAGCAGCCACGACTCCCGTGAAAGAACGCGAGGCGTCGGAGGAACCCTGGACCGCTACGGACCTGACCAGAGGAGCATGCGTGCGCGGATCTTCAACGGTGGATGAGTCGCCACACGCTGTCAGGACGAGAGGCAACAAGCAAGCGGCAATGGGGATAGGTCGAAGCCTGCGCATAGGTTCCCTTACTTAAAATAGGACGAGCGTCATATTCTCAGCTTGGTGACCATACGTGTCAATGGTCACGATACATGAAAAAAACAGCCTCCCACGTGATATTAAAACCTCACACAGCACTGTAAATATCAGGATTTATCTCAAATTACGTTAATTGACAGAATGTGACTGCTGAGTAATATGGTCACAAACATTCTCTTACTGAAGGAATCCCGATGCCTCCCCTCCGTCCAATTGCTCTTTTGGTCAGCGCCGGCTTGATGGCAGGTTGCGCGGTCGGTCCGGATTACCATCGTCCAGACGCTCCGCTGTCGGATCGTTACTTGGGTCAGCCTTCTGTCGAACAGCGGCCCGGCGCGACGCCAACCAGCCTTGTCGCCTGGTGGGAAGGCTTTGGTGATCCCGTGCTGACCGACTTCATCTCCAAGGCACTTGAGCAGAATCTGGACCTGGCACAGGCGTCGGCGCGAGTTACTCAGGCGCGGGCCGGACTCGGCGCTACCAATGCCGCGTTACTGCCCTCGGGGAATATCAGCGGCCAGGCCGCGCGCTCCTACCAGTCAATCGAGACGCCACTCGGCCAGGTGTTGAATTCAACACCAGGCTATGACCGGTACGGAAGTTCCTATGAGGTCAACCTCGATGCCAGCTGGGAGGCAGATGTCTTTGGCGGCCTGCGCCGTGGACGCGAGGCCGCTCTGGCCGAGTATCAGGCATCCCGAGCAGGCGTCGCGGCCACACGATTGGCCGTCGCAGCGCAGACCGCCGATATCTACATCACTGTCCGCGGATTGCAGGCTCGGCTGGACATAGCGAATCGACAAGTCAAAACGCAGCAGGAGCTACTGGAGAAAGTCCAATTGCTTTACAGCAAGGGGCTCGCCGCCAACTATCAGGTTCGTCAGACCGAGGGGACCTTGGCGCAGGTCCAAGCGACAGTACCGGCCCTGCAGACCGGTCTGGATGCGGCGATGAATGCACTGGATGTCATGCTCGGCACGCCGCCAGGCACCCACCGCACGCAACTTGCAATGGCGGCGAGCATCCCTGTGGCGCCGCCGTTAAAGGCGATGGGAACGCCGGCTGATTTGCTGCGCCGCAGACCGGACCTGATGGTGGCTGAGCGCCGTCTTGCGGCCTCAAACGCACGCATCGGGGAGGCGATTGCCGAGTACTACCCGAAGTTCTCCCTTAGCGCATTGCTGGGCAGTGCCACCGCTGTATCCGCAGGCAATCTTTTTACCGGCGGCGCCAGCCAATCGGCGGGCGTACTGGGACTGCGCTGGAGGCTCTTCGACTTCGGTCGCATAAACGCCCAGATCGACCAGGCCAAGGGACAGGAAGCCGAAACCCTGGCTGCTTACCGTCAATCTGTTCTGCGTGCTACCGAGGATGTCGAGAACGCACTCTCCTCACTGGTGAATCGCGAATCTCAAGCAACCACTCTCGCCGGGGGAGAGGCGTCCCTGACACAAGCTCGACAATCGTCGTTCATCGCCTATGAGAAAGGCACGGCCAGCCTGATCGATGTCCTGCACGCTGACGAGACGCTGCTGCAGGCTTCCGATGCGCGGGCACAAGCACGAACGGAATCTGCACGAGCGGCGGTAGCGGCATTCAAATCACTCGGAGGTGGCTGGCAACCTTGGGATGTCGCAGTAACAAGTCGATGAAGCTTGAGGGGGAAAGACCCGAGATTTGCTCTTAAAGGTCGGGAGGCAACGCGTGCTCCCGACCGGGCGTCTATCGTGCAACAGCACTCAATTAGAAGCGGTAACTCACAGAAGTCCCAAGCCCGCTCGCACTGTTTTTATATTTGGCACTGTATGCACCTCTGGTCGCCGAGGTGTCGTTGATCTGAACGCTCTCCTCCCACAGGTAGGAATAAGCGACATCTATCGTGACATTGTCCGCCGGCGTCCAGCCCGCACCGAAGCTGACAACCTTGCGGTCGCCCGTGGGAATACGTGGTCCCCGATTGGTGTTATTGGTCGGCGACTGGTCAACTGAAAAGCCTGCGCGAAGTACCCATTGGTTGTTCAGTTGATACGCCGTCCCGATAGCGTGAGCCCACGTATCGTGCCAATTCTGCTCTTCGGTAATGGTGCCCAACGCGCCGCTCAACACAGGGGGCAAACCAGTGTTTTCGATGGTTAACTCCTTGAAGCGACTCCAGCGAGTCCAGGTGCTCCCCAAGTAGACGGTCCAGTCGTTGTTGAGCTGATGAGTCACCGAGAAATCCACGGACTCTGGGGTATCCACATCCAGCGAAGAGTCATAACTGCGGCCACTGACCCCCAAAACGCTGAAGATGCCGTCAGTGACCTTGGTCTTGGCATCCAGTTTATAACTGACCTTGGAATGGTAGGTCATGCCCAAACGGGTTCGGTCTGTCGCCTGCACCAGAATGCCGGCGTTGAAACCGAGGGCCGTGTCGTCACCCGTGCTTTTGAGTTTTCCGTCATTGCGACCAGGGCTAAGTGGATTGGGCACCATCCCGGATAGCTCACCGCTGATTCGGTTGATGGTCGGACCGAACCCGATCGAAACTCTGTCGTTGAAGGCATAGCTGATGGTGGCTGGAACGTAAGGGTCGTGACCTCGCTTTTGTTGGCGTAGTAACGCCCGGCGAAACCGCTGCCATAGTCTGTGATCAGACCAAAAGGTACATAAAACCCTACACCGAACGCCCAATGCTCATCGATGGGTTTGACGTAGTAACCCATCGGCACGGTGGTGGTTGGCACCATGTCGCCGTCTTCCTGGCCGCCGAATGTACTCCGGGTGTGGCTGATGCCGGACTTGGCAAAAAGCGTCGCAGCTCCCACGCTGATCTGCTCTCTTTTCAAACGAGACATTCCCGCAGGGTTACCGAATACCGTGCTCGCATCTTCAGCAGAGGAGGAGCGACCGGCAAACCCCGAACCCATCCCGCTGATGCTCTGTTCATTCAGAGCAAAGCCGCTTGCAAGAACGTTTGAGGATGCGAGCACGACAGCAAGGCCAAGTGGACTCTTGAGCACTGTTTTTTTCATTGTTTGAACTCTATGGGATCACTGAGATGACGCAGTAGATGCGACGGACCACCATATTTATTCATGTGACCAATTCAGTCAATGGTCACAATACAGATAAACAAATGCCCTTCGCCGGAGGGACGAAGGGCCAAGTGAAAGCGTTTGATGATCTGTTGCTTACCCGGGGATGCCGTAAACCTTTAGCCGAAGGTCACGGCATGAGGCTACGCAAGATGAGGTTGGAGGTGAGCATGGGCGCTTCCTCGACGAAATCGAGGTTGTATTGCAGCAGCAAGGGATTGACGAAGGGCCGCAACGCGAGATGTATCGCTTCTACTGTTTCATCCAGCGGAGTCTTGCGTTCAAATTCGCCAACCTCTCGCCCCTCCCGAACGATTTGCGACACGAAGCTTTTGATCTGTGCGTCATAAGCCTGCGTACTGGGCCAGCTTTCCGCCGCCGCGAACGCTGCTATGTCATAGAGTTTGCGGTCGTTGAAGAACAGATTCACGCCTGTAGCAATAACTGTTTTGACCAAACGTCGAAAGCGCTCCGTCGGCGACAGGCCTTCGACATTGATCGCCTGCTCCACTGCCGCGACGATTTCTGCCAGGCAATTAGCGCAGATGGCCTCACCGATTGCTTGTTTGGAATCAAAGAATTTGTAGATGTAAGCCTTGGAAAACCCGATGGCCTTGGCCAGGTCGGAAACCGTGGTTTTGCTGTAGCCGTATTGGCTGAAGTGCTCGTTGGCCGCCGCGACAATCTGGTCTCGAATGTCGTGATCGGCTGGGCCACGGGTGCTGGGCGAAGATGAAGATATTGATGGCTGATTCATAGGAACAGCTTACTCATCCTGTCGACGACTGACAACTTGTGACCGATCAGCTACGCAGTCACAAAACAAGCCTCTCAACGCGTTCGGCTGAGCGCCTCGTCACCAGCCCGACGCGCTCGTTGCCCGTAACGACTACTAATCGTAAAACGCCTCAACCAACACCCGACTCCCCACAAAAAAACTATCCGCAACCAACCGCAACGGCTGCAAGTCCAGGTCACTGGCCTTGTCACCAATCAACTGCTGAAAATGCCGATACACCGCCGCGTACTCACCCTCCTCCGACACCGCTTGGCGCACGCCGTCGATACTCAACAGCGCACCACCGTTGTCCAGGCGCAGCACGCCTTCGGTGCAGCGAATCTCGATGCTCCAGAGTTCGTCATGGCCGTGGTCAAAGTCGAACTCCGCGCGGATATCGAGCTGGCGCGCGTCGGACATTTTGATGTCCGCAGCAATCGGCGACTGGCAGTTGTTGGGGACGCGCAGTTCGGCGGATTCGACAAACAGCGGCGACGGCAGCAGATGAGTAACTATCGACAAGGCATTGATGCCCGGATCGAAAACGCCCAGGCCACCGGGCTGCCAGATCCACGCCTGACCGGGGTGCCATTTGCGTACGTCTTCCTTCCAGTCGATCTGCACGCTTTGCAAGGTGCGGGTCGCCAGCCAGTCGCGGGCGGCTTCGATGCCGGGCGCGTAGCGCGAATGCCAGGCGAACAAACCACTGACGCCTTGTTCCGCGACCTGATTCACCAGCGCCATTGCTTCGCCCAAAGTGGCGCACGGCGGTTTTTCCACCAGCACATGTTTGCCCGCGGCCAGCGCCTGCTGCACCAGGGCGAAGCGGCCTTGCGGCGGTGTGCAAAACGCAATCGCATCGACGTGCGGGCCGTTTTCCAACAGCTCGCCCAGGGACTTGAAGTTCTCAACCCCGGCGCACGGTTGGCCTTGGGTGGCGACAGACACTAACTGGAACGCGGGATTGGCATGGATCGCGGGGACGTGTTGATCCTGGGCAATCTTGCCGTAGCCCACCAGACCGAGACGGATCGGTTGCATCAATGACTCCTGATTGTTTTTCTTATCTTGATAAGCGAACGCGCAAGATTACACCTCTCGGATCATTGATCGCAGCCCCCACCGAACCTTTACCCGGCAACTACCGTCCGAGTTAGAGCGTTAATGCCAAACACTCCGCTGCGAGGTCGCCGCTTGAAAGCCGCTGTCATCAAAAAATACCGCCTGATCATCAAGACCATGGGCTATGTGGGCTGGGCCCTGTTCTGGTTATTGCTGTGGGATATCGCCGTCACCGTGGACTTCATGCTGTTTCTCGACAGCAAGATCACCTTGCCGCTGATGCCTTTGACGTTGCTGGGTTCGGCGTTGGTGGTGCTGATCAGTTTTCGCAACAGCAGTGCCTACAATCGCTGGTGGGAAGCGCGCACGTTGTGGGGCGCGATGGTCAATAACTCCCGCAGCTTTGCGCGGCAAGTCCTGACGTTGCTGGATGACCGGGGTAACGAGGTCAATCCGATGAAGGCCACCCTGCTGCGGCGCCACGTGGCGTATGTGAATTGCCTGGCGGCGCACCTACGGGGTCAGCCGTGCCCGGACGAGATACGCGCGTTTATTCCCGCCGAAGAGTTCGCGCGCAGCGGCACCACCAATAATTTTTCCAACGACATTCTCAACGGAACGGCGGCGTTGCTGGCCCAGGAATACAAGGCCGAGCGCCTGGACAGTATTCGCCTGGCACGGCTCGAATCGACCCTGGTTGACCTGTCCAACAGCCAGGGCGGCATGGAGCGAATTGCCAACACGCCACTGCCCTACCCTTACGTGTATTTTCCACGGCTGTTTATTTCGCTGTTTTGCCTGATTGTGCCGGTGGGGCTGGTCGAGTCCCTGGGTTGGTTTACTCCGCTGGCCTCGACGGTGGTGGGCTTCATGCTGCTGGCCATCGAACGCATCGGCACCGATCTGCAAAGCCCGTTTCGCGACAGCGAGCACCAGATCCAGATGGAAGCCCTGTGCGAAACCATCGAGAAAAACCTGCAATCGATGCAGCGTGATTCGTTGCATGGCGATCGACTTGCGACCCCCGCTATCGCCTAGCGCTGATAAAAAAAGCGCCGGGCGGTGAATTATTCAGTGTCCTCATGTATCTGAACCAAAGAGTACGTGCCATTAAAACAATGGCAATGAAATGGATCAGCGACAGAGTAACTCGGATGAAATCACGCAAAAAAACCGTCAATCCGATCGGATTGGAAGACATCACCATTGTCGACGACGCCAAGATGCGCAAGGCGATCACCGCCGCCGCACTGGGCAATGCCATGGAATGGTTCGACTTCGGCGTCTATGGCTTTGTCGCCTATGTGCTCGGCAAGGTGTTCTTTCCCGATGCGTCCCCCAGCGTGCAGATGATTGCCGCGCTGGCGACCTTCTCGGTGCCGTTCCTGATCCGTCCTTTGGGCGGTCTGTTCTTCGGCGCATTGGGCGACAAATACGGGCGACAGAAGGTCCTCGCGGCCACCATCGTGATCATGTCCCTCAGCACCTTCGCCATCGGGCTGATTCCCTCCTATGCCTCGATTGGCATCTGGGCGCCGATCCTGCTGTTGCTGGCCAAGATGGCCCAAGGTTTCTCGGTCGGCGGCGAATACACCGGCGCCTCGATCTTCGTCGCCGAATATGCCCCAGACCGCAAGCGCGGTTTTCTCGGGAGTTGGCTGGACTTCGGCTCGATTGCCGGCTTCGTCCTCGGCGCGGGCTTGGTGGTGATGATTTCTGCGGTAATCGGCGAAGAGAAATTCCAGGAGTGGGGCTGGCGCTTGCCGTTCTTCCTCGCCCTGCCCCTGGGCATGATCGGCCTCTATTTGCGTAACGCACTCGAAGAGACGCCGGCATTCCAGCAGCACGTCGAAAAGCTTGAGCAAGGCGACCGTGAAGGTCTGGCGCGCGGCCCGAAAGTGTCGTTCAAGGAAGTGGCGACCAAGCACTGGCGCAGCCTGATGACCTGCATCGGCGTGGTGGCCGTGACCAACGTCACCTACTACATGCTGCTCACCTACATGCCGAGCTACCTCTCGCACAACCTGCACTACAGCGAAAATCGCGGCGTGTTGATCATCATCGCGATCATGGTCGGCATGTTGTTCGTGCAGCCTTTGATTGGCTTTATCAGCGACAAGATTGGCCGCCGGCCCTTCATCCTGTTTGGCAGCATCGCGCTCTTCTGCCTGGCGATTCCGGCCTTCATGCTGATCAACAGCGGCAAGCTGGGGCTGATTTTCTCCGGTCTGCTGATCATCGCCGTGGTGCTCAATTTCTTCATCGGCGTGATGGCTTCGACCCTGCCGGCGATGTTCCCCACCCACATCCGCTATAGCGCGCTGGCCAGTGCGTTCAACGTCTCGGTGCTGATCGCAGGCCTGACCCCGACTCTGGTGGCGTGGCTGGTGGAAAGCACCAACAACCTGTACATGCCGGCGTACTACTTGATGGTGATCGCCATTGTGGGTCTGGTGACTGGTATCACCATGAAAGAAACCGCCAACATGCCCCTGCGCGGCGCGGCCCCGGCGGCCTCCGACTTAGAGGAAGCGAAGGAACTGCTGCAAGAGCATGAAGACAATATCGAACAGAAGATCGAAGACATCGACGCTGAAATCGCCGTGTTGGAGGCCAAGCGCAAGAATCTGGTGCAACAGCATCCGCGCATTGAGTGACATCCGGTCAACCCGCACGTGTCCTATCGGCAATGGTGCGTTGGCTGGGGCGGCGGGTGTAGGCGCACGTTTAATCACACGAGGTGAATTGAACGCACGCCTACTTCATACAACGAACAGCTTACTCAATGCGTGATGGCTTCACATTCAGTGCGCTGCTCGCTGTTGGAGATCGAGTTGCAATTGCTTCTGCCTCCGCCTGCCTTGGCATTGCAGTAAGCGCGCTGGTCACTGTCGCTGATGCTGTTGCAATTGCTGCGGCCGCCGCCGCTTTCTGCATTGCAGGTGGCGCGCAGGGCGGAGTCGGAGATCGAGTTGCAATTGCTGCTGCCTCCACCGGCCTTGGCATTGCAGTAAGCGCGTTGGTCACTGTCGCTGATGCTGTTGCAATTGCTGCGGCCGCCGCCGCTTTCTGCATTGCAGGTGGCGCGCAGGTCGGAGTTGGAAATCGAATTGCATTTGCTGCTGTCTCTATCCGCCCTGGCATCGCAGTAAGCACGCTGATCACTGTCACTTAGGCTGTTGCAGCCGGCAAAGGCATAACCGCTAAGCATCAACAGCATCGCAACAATAATTCTCATCACTCTCTTCCCTGGTTTTCCGGGAAACAGCCCGGCACTGTCTGGCCCTGTAGGACGCGCGCTGCAAGGCGCATGTCAAATTGACACTACTGTTTAGAATAGTTCCCTTACTGCGGACGAAATAGCCATGTGGAAGCAATCACACGACTTGGTTGCGACCATTTCGCTTGGCTTGATAGTCCGCATCATCGGCACGCACCACCAGGTTTTCCACCGTGTCGTCCGCGCCGCAAGCCAAGCGCAAAAACCTGGTGCAACAGCACCCACGCATCGACTGACGGGGCGATCGGTCGTCAGCCCTGACGACCGATCAGCTCACTCGCCAACAACGCCGCCAACCCCATCGGCTTGGCAAAGTAATAACCCTGGGCCTGCCCCGCGCCCATTTCGCGCAGCAGGTCCAGGGTCGCTTCATCCTCGACACCTTCCGCCACCACACTCAGGTCCAGTGATTCGGCCATGCGCACAATCGCCCGGACGATTGCGCGGCTGCGCGGGCTGCTGGTCAGTTCGAGGATGAACGATTTGTCGATTTTCAAGCCACTGAAACGGTATTGATGCACGTAGCTCAGGGATGAAAACCCTGCGCCGAAATCATCCAGCACCACCGACATGCCGTTGTCGGCCAGTTGCTGCATGGTCAGTCGCGCAATCGCCGGCTCGGCGACCAGCGCACCCTCGGTCAATTCCAGGCAGATCCGCGACGGCGCGACCCCGTGTTGCGCCAGCAAGGCAAGCACGTCACTGGCGAAGTCCGGGCGCGTCATGCTGTAGCTGGAGCAGTTGACGTGCACCGGCGGCCAATTGGCGTGCTCGGGTTGTGCGAGGATCACCGCGATGCTGGTCAGCATGTACAAATCCAGTCGGCCGATCAGGCGCAATCCTTCGACATCCGGCAAAAACTCGCCCGGCGCGATCACCCGGCCGTCCGGCTGATGCCAGCGGATCAGCGCTTCGAGGGCCAGCAGTTCGCCGGTTTCAACGCTGACTATCGGCTGGAAATACGGCAGCAATTCGTTGGTGCGTTTGAGCGCGTTGCGCAACGCCCCTTCCCGTTCGACCTGGTCCGAAACTTCGCGGCGCACTTCCTGGTTGAACACCGCGTAACTGTCGCGCCCGGCACTCTTGACCCGGTACATCGCCGCATCGGCATCGCGCAACAAGTCAGCGGGCTCGTGATGGAACTGACTGTCAGCGCTGACAATGCCGATACTGCAAGATGAAAAAACCTGATGGCCATTGATGTTAAACGGCAGGTCAAACGCCACCAGGATCCGTTCGGCGATTTCGATCACCACCTCCAGCGGCGCCTCGGGCGCGAGCACCGAAAACTCATCGCCTCCCAACCGCGCGAGCATGTCGGTATCGCGCAGGCAACCGCGCAGACGCTGGGCAGCCTGCATCAACAGCAGGTCGCCGAAATGGTGGCCGAGGCTGTCGTTGACCATTTTGAAACGGTCGAGGTCGATGAACATCACGGCCAGGTGCCCGCCCTCGCTGCCGAACTGCGACCAGGCCTGACTAAGGCGCTGTTGCAGGTAGGTGCGGTTTGGCAGCCCGGTCAGCGCATCGTGGGAGTTTTCGTGTTGCAACTTGGCGTTGGCGTGATCGAGTTCGCGGGTACGGTTCTGCACCCGGGCTTCGAGCTTGAGGTTGGCGGCGTGGATCGCTTCAGCGGCGGTGCGGCGCGACAGGGCGGTGTCGATGTGTCGCGACACGAACGTCAGCAGTTCCTGATCGCGCAGGGTGTAGCGCACTTGCGAGGTATAGCTTTGCACCGCCAGCACGCCGCGCACCACATCGCCATCGAACAACGGGATGCCCAGCCAGGAATAGGATCGGTAGTAGACGTCGGCGGGTTCTATTTCAGCGTCCACCGTCAATCGATCAGCCTCATCGGCATCGATCAGGCAAGCTCGACGCTGACGGATCACGTACTCGGTCAAGCCCCGGCTGCCACGCCGTGCTACCGGGCGAACTGTTTGCCGCTCATCGACGTAATACGGAAAGGTCACTTCAGTTGTCGCGTCGTCGAACAGCGCAATGTAGAAGTTCTGCGCGAACAACAAATCACCGACGATGCCATGCAAGGTTTTAAACAACTCGGCCATGTCGCCGGGCTGGCTCGACAGTTCGGCGATCTGGAACAGCGCGCTCTGCAGATGTTCGGCGCGCTCCCGGTCGGCCACTTCCTGGCGCAAGGCGTCGTTGAGTGCCGAAAGCTCCAGGGTACGGCGCATCACCGTCTCTTCCAGGTCGGCGCGGTGCAGAATCCGGTCCAGCGCCATCGCCACGTGGCGGGCCACCACCAGGAACAGCGCGCGGTCTTCAGCGCTGTAGGCACGGGAAACGTCGTAGACCTGCATCGCCAGCATGCCAAACACGTCGTCCGAGGCATTTTTCAGCGGTGCGCCCATCCAGAACTCGGGACGATCGCCCACGCAGTAGAAACGCCCCTCGGCCTGAGCCGCGAGAATGCCCGCGGAGTCGATCAGCAACGGCTGGCCCGTGGTCAACACATAAGCGGTCAGCGACAGGTGCGCAGGGTCGAGGTATTCATAGTTTTCGGACTCCAGCGCTTCAACATCGATGATGTCGACGTAATACGGGTAGTCCATCTTGCCGGTGCGTGGGTCATATAGCGCGAGATAGAAGTTCTCGGCGTCGATCAGGCTGGCCAGTAGTTGGTGAACCCCCACCAGAAACACCGAGCGGTCGCGGGTCGAACTGGCCAGGTAAGTGATTTCATACAGCACGCGCTGGGTAATCTGCGCACGGGCCAGGGTATCGGTCTGGACCTGAATGCCCAGGCGCTGGGCAAATTCGTCGAGCGCCGGTTCTTCGGCATCGTCAATCGGTGCGAGCAACCAGCCGAGCACACTTTCGCCGCGACCGGTCGGCCAGCGGTGCAGGCGCCAGGTCTGGCAAAAGGCTTCAAAGTCTTCATTCGCAACGCTTGACGGCCACTGCACCCGCGGGTCGCCCTGCCCGACCAGATGCATTTGCTCACCGGCGCGATAAACCACCCAAGAAGTGGTATGCGCCCAGTTGCGTGCTGATTCCAGCAAATGTTCGATGGTATCCCCGTTGCCAGCGTAGGCCATGCCGAGCGTATCCACGTTCCCTTTTAGTTGAGAGGTGGTAACGCCGCAATCGTTCGATTGCCGCGCAGAGTCGGTCAATGGACGAAAACTCATTAGCGCTCCCTGGGCTAAAAAACTGGCGATACTTTCTTATTGAACACTAGCGATGTGCCAGTGATCTTTCCGTTTAAAGCTTATGGCAACTTTTATCAATAGTTTTATGCGCTTTAGTGCCAAGTATGGGACGGACGACGATTTATTCGCTAGTTATTGTTCAGCACCACCGCGTCCGCGCAAATCAACTTGTCCTATTCTTCATCCAACCAACCACTCTGGACATCAACATGCCCGCCCCGGAATCCACCCTTCTCGACAGTTGGCACCACAACGCCCAACCGTGGATTGATGCCATCCGCAACGGCACGATCGAAAGCCGCCTGCAGGTCACCGACCAGGCGATCCTGCTGGCGGTGCTAAGCCGTCAGCCTGAACGGGTTCTGGACCTCGGTTGCGGTGAGGGCTGGCTGTTGCGTGCATTGGCTGATCGAGCCATCGAGGCGGTCGGGGTGGATGGCGATGCGACGCTGGTCGAGGCGGCGCGAACGGCGGGTTCTTCGCAGGTGCGGGTGGCGAGCTATGAAGCGTTGGTGGAGGCGAAGATTGATATCGGCAGCGACTACGACCTGATCTGCGCCAACTTCGCCCTGTTGCACCAGGACATCATCCCGTTGCTCGCCGCCATGAACGCCCTGCTCGCCCCCGGTGGCGCGCTGGTGATCCAGACGCTGCATCCGTGGACGGCGGCGGCAGGCGATTATCAGGACGGCTGGCGCGAAGAGACGTTCGCCGGGTTCAAGGGCCAGTGGCAACCCATGCCGTGGTATTTCCGCACCTTGTCCAGTTGGCTGAATGCACTGGACATGGCTGGTTTTCGGCTGGTCGGCCTACAAGAACCGCAGCACCCGCAAAGTCCGGTGCCGCAGTCGTTGCTGTTGGTAGCTGAGCAACGGGGCTGAGCGCGGGCCATCACACGACTTGATTACGCCCATTGCGCTTGGCCTTGTACAGCGCATCATCAGCCCGAACCACCAGGCTTTCCACCGTATCGTTCGCATTGGCAAGGGCGACTCCGAACGACGCCGTCACCGTATCCAACACTTCATTGGTGCCGCGCGCCTTGATCCGCAGCGCCTGAATCTTCTGGCGCAGCAACTCGGCAACGTCACGGGCAGCCGAGAGGTCGGCGCAACCACGCAAGATCACGCAAAACTCTTCACCACCATAACGGGCCGCCAGGGCCTGGGGTGGCAGTGAGTTGCGCAGCACCTGCCCCACATGTTCAAGCACGCGGTCGCCCAGTGGATGGCCGTACTGATCATTGAATTGCTTGAAGTGATCGATATCCAGCATGACCAGCGCGACACCCTGCGCCTCGGTGCGCAGCGCTTGCTCCAGCACGCGGGAAAAGGTGTTGCGATTGAGCACTTGGGTCAGGCCGTCGAGCGTTGCGTCGAGTTGGGCTCGCTGCAGTTTATCGCGTAGGCTTTTGATCTCGTTTTGCGCCGAATGCAGTTGAGCGAGGAAGCGCTCTTGCTGATCGTGCATCGCCTGAGTGCTCTGTTGCAGCTCGATGAGGATGGTCGGCAATCGCTTGTCGTCCGGCTCTTCGAGCATTTCCAGGCATTGTCCGAGGCTGGCCTTGAAGTTGAGACTGCCACTGACGCTATGGGAGACGTCGCGCTCCATGCCATCAACCAGGTTGATCGCTTGCTGCTGGCCGGCGCGGGCATCTTCCAGTTCGTCGCGAATGATGAAGTCGCGGAACAACTTCGACGCAGATTCAGAGGGGAAATAGTCGAAGTCTTTGACCACCCGGTCCAGGTGACGATTGAGTTCCGGCTCCAGGCCTTTGCTGTAGGTGTACCAGAGCGCGTAGTGCACCGGATTCGGCGGAATATTGTGTCGCACCATGAGCGGCACGGCTTGTTTCAGCAACGCAGCCGCCTCGCGGTAGTCCTCTGGATACAGTGCTAAAGCAGTCGCATGCAGCTCTGATTGGCTCATGACTTCACTATTATTGGTTGTTATTGGCGATTGGCGCGGGAGCATAGCCTGACGTACATAAAACAGCCATCGCCCTGCTATAGCTGACCACAGTGGTAAATGTCCGGCGGGCTGATGCGCCAAAAAAGAAGCAGGCCTGCGTCACATCACGCATGTGCCTTTCCGACGGGGAACATGCCCTTGAAGGATTACCCGTTAACCGTTTACTTATTGCAGCCGATGCCTCTACCTCAGGGCATAGGAGCAATACCAGATGAGAAACAACCAACCAGTTACGCAGCGCGAGGTTGCCCTTGAACCTCAACAAAAACTCATCTCGACAACGGATGCACGAGGCGTCATCACGTACTGCAATGACGCCTTCGTCGATATCAGCGGTTTCAACAAGTCCGACCTGATCGGCGCGCCTCAAAACATCGTCCGTCACCCCGACGTGCCATCCGCCGTTTTTGCTCATATGTGGGGCGCGCTGAAGCAAGGCAAGCCGTGGATGGGCATCGTCAAGAATCGCTCCAAAAACGGCGACCACTACTGGGTCAACGCCTACGTCACGCCGATTTTCGAGGGGCGAGAGGTTGTGGGCTATGAATCGGTAAGGGTCAAGCCGACGGCCCAGCAGATCCGCCGCGCCGAAGCCCTCTATAAGCGCATCAGCCTGGGCAAGTCGGCCGTTCCGGGCAGAGATCAATGGCAACCCGTCCTGCTGGCCTGGTTGCCGGTTTTGACCATGGGCCTGGTGGGTGCACTGGGCGGCGTATTCCTCGGCATGCCGGGGGCGATCATGCTGGCTGTTGGAGTATCGGTGCCGCTTGGATTGTTCGTGTCGCGCCGACAAAACCGTGGGGCACTGCATTTGCTGGAAATGGCAGAAGCCTCAACCTGCGACGCATTGCTGGCCAAAATGTACAGCGATGAACGCGGGCCCCAGGCACGTCTTGAAACGGCGTTTGTCAGCCAGACCTCGCGGCTCAAGACGTGCCTCACCCGCCTGCAGGATACGGCTGAGCAACTGACCAGTCTGGCCGGCAGATCCGACGGCCTCGCCGCCGACAGTTCTCGTGGGCTTGACCGCCAGCGGGTCGAGACCGAGCAGGTGTCGACAGCGGTCAATCAGATGGCAGCCACCACCCAGGAAGTCGCCAGCCACGTTCAACGCACCGCAGACGCCACCCAGGAAGCCAATGTGCTGACCGGACGCGGCCGCGACGTAGCTCGCGACACCCGCGAAGCCATTCAGCGCCTCTCGGTGGTGGTGGGTGAAACCGGGTTGACGGTGGCGCAACTGGCCAAGGACAGCAATGAAATCGGCACGGTGGTTGACGTGATCAAGGGCATTGCCGATCAAACCAACCTGCTGGCGCTGAACGCCGCCATTGAAGCCGCGCGGGCAGGCGACATGGGTCGGGGCTTTGCGGTGGTCGCCGATGAAGTGCGTCAGTTGGCGCAGCGCACGACGCAATCCACGACGCAAATCCATGGGCTGATTTCCAAACTGCAGGTCTCGTCCAACAATGCGGTGAAATCCATGGAAAATGGTCGTCGCCAGGCCGAAGAAGGCGTGGCGTGGGTGCTGGAGGCCGACAAGGCATTGGTGGGAATCAGTGAAGCGGTGGCGAACATCACCGACATGACCACCCAGATCGCCGCCGCGACCGAAGAGCAAAGCGCCGTTGCCGAGGAAATCAGCCGCAACATCACCACCATCGCCAACCTGGCGGATCAAACATCTGAGCAAGCCAGGCATTCGGCAGAGCTCAGCAAGGAACTGACTCAGACCGCGAAAACCCAGTATTCACTGGTTGAGCGGTTTAACCGATAAAGCACAGAACCTGTGGGCGCAAACTTGCTCGCCAAAGCGGTGGATCAGTCAATGTTGATGTCGACTGGCATGACCCCTTCGCGAGCAGGCTCGCTGCCACAAGGGTGTATGGATGCCTGGGCTAGCTGCTTACTTGACCAACCGCGTTTCCTTGGACGGTCGGTAGCCAAAGTACGAGCTGTAGCATTTGCTGAAGTGGCTCGGCGACACAAAACCGCAAGCCACCAACACGTCCACCTGGGACAGTTCGGTGTGCTGCAGCAAGCGCCGCGCCTCGGTAATGCGCAGTTCCATGTAATAGCGTTGCGGCGTGGTGCCCAGTTGTTCCTTGAACAAACGCTCGAGTTGACGACGGGAACGACCGGCGTAAACCGCCAGTTGCTCCAGCTCCAGCGGTTCTTCGAGGTTGGCATCCATCAGCTTCACTACCTCGCGCAAGGGTGCGCTGACGCAGATATTTTCCGTCGGTTTGATGCGCCGGTAGCGGGATTCTTCGAAGGCCAGGATGTCTTCGATGCCTTCGACGAGTGCTTTGTCGTGCAAGCCTTTGATCCAGTCCAGCGCCATGTGAAAAGCCCCGGAAGGACTGGATGCCGTGAGCCGGTCGCGATCGATCACGTAGGGTTCGCTGGTGACTTGCGCGGCTTTGGCGATTTCCGCCAGTGCGGGGCGATGTTCGGGGTGGATGGCGCAACGGTAGCCGTCGAGCAAACCGGCGCTGCCGAGGAACCACGCGCCGTTCCACAATCCGGACAGGATTACGCCGTGGTCTGCCGCGCTTCTGAGCAGGTGGATCAACTCATCGCTGGCTTTGAGTTCGGTGCGGTAGCCGCCACAAATGACCAGCAGGTCCAGGTCTTGAATCGCGGCACCGTCGAAACGCGCATCGGGCCGGATGACCAGACCCAGGTCGCTGATAACTTCGCCATCGTGCAAACCGAACGTTCGGGTGGAAAACAACTTGGGGCGCAGCAAGTTCGCGGTGACGATCGTGTCCAGCGCTTGCGTGAAGGCCGGCAGTGAAAAATGCTCCAGCAACAAAAAGCCTGTGCGCGCCATGGGGACTGGCTCACCCGATTGCTCATTCAAATAGCGGAGATTTTTCCCCTTCATGCCTCCGCTGAATTGGCGTCGTTCGATCAAGGTCTGGGTTACTCGGTGATGAGGGCTGATAACCCCACATGCTAACCCCCAGACTGGTGTTCGGGCTATCGGGCTGAATCCCTGACCTTTCTTTTGATCTTTGTAGGAGCGAGGCTTGCCCGCGAAGAACGATGACGCGGTGTGTCAGGCCTGACGCCTTCGCGAGCAAGCTTCGCTCCTACAAGGGATTGGTGTTGGCCGCAAATCCTGAGACCAACATAAAACCAATGTGGGAGCGGGCTTGCTCGCGAAAGCGGTGTGTCAGATGGCAGAGTTTTCGGCTGGGCTGACGCCTTCGCGAGCAAGCCCGCTCCCACAAAGGGATCGGTGTTGGCCGCACATCCGGCGAACGACACCTAACCCATGTGGGAGCGAGCTTGCTCGCGATGACGGTGGTACAGCCACCTCGATCCAACTGAAGAACAGCTTACAGATCCGTAATTTCTTTATGCTGCGGCACCAGCGCTTTCATCACGCTCCACGCCACCAGATAGGCCAGTGCGCAGATGGCGAACATGATCATGTAGCCGGTGTGAATGTCGTTGATCGATTTGTAGTAGTCGAACACCCAACCGCCGATCTTGGTCATCACCACGCCGCCCAAACCACCGGCCATGCCGCCAATCCCGACCACCGACGCCACGGTTTTTTGCGGGAACATGTCGGACACGGTGGTGAAGATGTTGCACGACCACGCCTGGTGCGCCGACGCGCCCACACCGATCAACAGCACCGGCACCCAGAAGCTGATGTAGCCGAACGGTTGCGCCAGCAACACCAGCAGCGGGAACAGTGCAATCACCAGCATGGCTTTCATGCGACCGTCATACGGCTTGTCGCCGCGTGCCATGAAATAGCTCGGGAACCAGCCGCCGCCGATGCTGCCGACCATGGTCATGCTGTACAGCACCGCCAACGGAACCACGATATCCGGGCCTTTCATGCCGTATTGCGCCGACAGATAGGTCGGCAGCCAGAACAGGAAGAACCACCACACGCCATCGGTCATGAACTTGCCGAACGCAAAAGCCCAAGTCTGGCGATAGGTCAGTAACTTGAACCAGGAGACTTTCTTGGCCACTTCGCCCGCTACCGGCGTAGCGATCACTTGCACCGGTTCATCGCTGCGGATGTAAGCCAGTTCCGCTGCCGACAGACGCTTCTGCTGCTCCGGCTTCTGGTACAGCGTGATCCACACGGCCACCCAGACGAAGCCCAACATGCCGATCACGATAAACGCCGCTTCCCAACCCCACAGGCCTGCAATCAACGGCACGCAGATCGGCGCCAGGATTGCGCCCACGTTGGCGCCAGAGTTGAAGATGCCGGTGGCGAACGAGCGTTCTTTCTTCGGAAAATATTCCGCAGTGGCTTTGATCGCAATCGGGAAGTTACCCGCCTCACCGATCGCCAGCACCGCGCGGGACAACATGAAACCGGCAATCGACACCGGAATCACCGCCAGGCCGAACGCGCTGCACACTGCGGCGATCCCCTCGCCCATCGGCACCGCAAACGCATGCATTATCGCGCCGGTCGACCAGATGCAGATCGCCACCACAAACGCGGTCTTGGTGCCGATCTTGTCGACCACACGACCCGCGAACAACATGGAAATGGCGTAGACAAACTGGAACACCGAAGCAATGTTGGCGTAATCGGTGTTACTCCAACCAAACTCCGTGGACAGCCCCGGCGCCAACAGACTGAGCACCTGGCGGTCGAGGTAGTTGACGGTGGTAGCAAAAAACAACAGCGCGCAGATCGTCCAACGGTATTTGCCTACGGCTTGGCCGACACGTTGCGCATTGATGGGCTCATTCAGATTCATAGCATCACTTTATTATTGGATTAGGGTGATGAACTCTCGACAACCGGACGAGAGCACAGGTGCACGTTCTCCATGCCCGGCGGCTGGAGTCAGACCTGTAGCAACTGCTATGGGGTGTTTGTTGAAACCGTTGCCTGCAACGGGCCGGACTGTGCATCAAGGCAAGCAGTCAGGAGCGAACCACGGGGAGCGGCATTCGGGGAGACGAGTACGCAGGTTGGATTCATGATGGGGCCGACACTCTTTTTTATTTTTAGGGTTCAACAGTCGATCTATCGTCTGTCGTCGTACAACTGTGCCTTTTATATCGAGGCTCATACCTGGCTGTCAATCTGAAAGATGGCCGTTCGTCATGACACGACCTCTCGATCCAGATCCAGCTCTGTAGGGAATACGACGGGTACAGGCAGGTTCAGTGCTGTGAGTTGCCACGCGAATAGCAGATAGGATGGAAAAAGCCGTTGTACGACAACGAAAGGTCTAACTGGCGCGGGATATCATTCATCAACGCTGCAATCGACATCGCCTGCGCCCATATGATCGAAGCCAGTCAGCATGACCGAAGTAACTCCTGAAGACGGATCGCTTGGGCGTTTGCCCCTCGAATCATCAGTCGATTCATATTGAACGCTGGTGTCCATGATATTTTCCGGCACTGTCCCCTGCTCTGCTTCTGACAACAAATAGGCTTCGGCACGCGGCAATTTAAAGGCGCTGCGGACCTCGGCCTCGTTGTATGTTCCCTTGAGCAAGAGCGTCACCTGCTGCAACTCCCCATGCTCCCAGCTCAGTTGCACCTGCGTCGCGAGCGGATGAATCCTGGCAGCCAGGTTTGCGGGCAATTCCGGGCCTTCGGTGTAGGCATCGCCATTGCTGCAGGGGTCGCCTTGATTTTCGTAGCCCTTCAAGCTGCAGTTGAAGCGCTTGTCGCGATGCCCCAGCGACTGCTCCATATAGCAACCAAACTCGCTCGAAGACATGCGCGGCCATGCCAGCACATCGACGGTGGGCGGCGGCAGCCCCGCCCCCAAGGTCGGCCCTGCACAAGCGAGCAACGCGATGAACATCGCCATTTCGGTATTGATCTTGAGCATCTTTCTTTGCACCAGAGGGCCAGGGTCGATCATTCCACCAACGATACCAGACGCGGCTCCATCGACGCCGTCAGCACCTCAACCAGCGCCAACGTCACCGGCAACCTGAAGCGCCGCCGCCCTGCACTGCCGGGGTTGAGAAAAAGCCGTTCACCGCGCCATTCAATCAGTGGCTTATGCGAATGGCCGGTGATCACCAGCCTCACGTCCGCATCGAGTGCAACGGGGACATCGGCAATGTCATGCACCAACAGCGTCCTCCATCCATTGAGGTCGAAATACAGAAGATCGGGAATCTGTTTTGCCCACGGCGCATCCAGGTCGTTGTTGCCACGCACGACGTATAGCGGAGCGATGGCCGCCAGTTGCTCAAGGATTTGCGCGCTGCCAATGTCGCCCGCATGAACGATCCGTTCACAGCCCTGCAACGCCGCAATTGCTTCGGCACGGAGCAAACCATGGGTGTCAGAAATCACACCAATTTTCATGTACCGCTCCAGATAAATGAGTGACCTCGCCACCGGTCATTGCCATTGAACTCTCGCCTCACAGCACCGTCCAGCAGCGCCTGCAAACCCGCAATCTTCCCTTCAGAAATCAATCAGTAACAACAACCGAAAACGCTTTGAATTTTTTTCTGACGCCACCACTCCTTTATCTATGAGCAAATGGAGGGGGCCTCATGAAGACCGATCTTTACATCATTGAATACCAGCTTCACGGGCAGACAAAATCATTCATCATCCGCGCGCAAAGCATGACCAATGCCCAGGCCTGGCACTGGGCGAGTTGTGATGCGGGGATAGCGCCGATACCAAAACCTGGCAGGCCACCACTCAAAGTCGTGTCCAAACCCCAGGCGGAAAAGTATGGGCTGACCGAAGTCAAATGGCGCGAGTCAGCGACGTTGAACTGGACGGAGGTTTCGACATCATGACCTGTGGCCGGCAGCATCCCCGCATAAGTTTGCTGTTGAATATGTCGGCGTTGGATTGAAGCAAAGCCTCCCCAATCATAAATCAACCAGTCGTGGGAAAAATTCTCGCATTCGGGGCATTTGTGAGTTGGTGGAGGACTGCTTGCGATGTAACCACAGCGGGTCAATACCCGAGACCAGTGAGCGGCCTCTATCCTGCTAGTACCAGAGACATGTCCGGATACTTCGCGCATATGAAATCGACGAATGCTCGAACTTTTGGAGTAATCAGGCGCCTGGAGGTATGCAAGACCCAAAGCTCGGGTTCTACACCCGATACCGTGCCCCACTGGACCAACTCGCCACGGGCGAGCTGGTTCCATGCGATGGACTGTGGAATCAGGGCAACACCACCACCGGCGACAGCCGCATCGCGGACCATCAGTAACGAGGAGAATCGCAGCTTTGGAATAGGCTCCAGCACCAAACGCCCTCCGTCGAGACTCCAGTGGGTCGGCTGGAAGCTCGACGTTACAATGCCAGGAATGGGTCTGACTTCCCCGGGATCGGGCTTGATCACTTCTGGCGCCGCCACTACTACCAGCCGGTCTTTGGCGAAGCATCGGCCGACCAAATTGCTGTCTGGGCTCGGGTTGATCCGGATAGCGACGTCGAATTGTTCCTCCACAAGGTCAACCAGGCGATCCTCCGCCACGACTTCGATTTCGACCTCCGGGTAGGCGGCGCAGAATTCTGCTCCGATGCGGCCCATTGCAAGCTGGGAGAACAGGACTGGGGAGGCGACACGCAAGCGTCCGCGAGGCGTCGACACGCCCTCACGAGCCGTTGTCATGGCATCGGCCACCTCGCTCAACGGTCCTTCTGTTCGAGCCATCAACAGTTCGCCAGCTTCGGTCAGCTTCAGGCCGCGAGCGCTGCGCTCGATGAGCCTCACCCCGAGTTGCTCCTCAAGGTCGGAGATCCGACGCGACAAGGTGGCTTTGGATATGCCGCTAGCACGGCTCGCCTTTCCAAGCCCCTCATTCGTTGCGACGAGTATGAAATCGATCAGAGCGTTCAGATTCATGGTGCTCCACTTTTGAAACGAAGTGTCTGCATTTTGGTGTCTGCGCATTATCCGTGCAACAGCCTATCTTCTCGTCATCGGAACTCGATACGAGGAACTGCAAATGAGCGCCCTGCAACGAGCTGTACTGATCCGGGCATACGGCGGCGCTGGCGCCGTGGAAGTGGCCAAAATCAAAAAACCGGAACCTGAACAAGACGAGGTCCTCGTCCGGGTTCGTGCCGCCGGCGTAAACGGCATTGACTGGAAAGTCCGCGAAGGTCATGTCCGAAACGCGTTTACGCTTCCATTACCAATAGTGCTGGGCGCCGAGATGGCGGGGGTTGTCGAGGCTGTCGGCCCCGGTGTCTCTCGCTTTCGCATCGGCGACCGTGTCATGGGCGCGATTGGGAAACTGGGCGCCTACGCCGAATTCGTGAGCGTCAGTGAATCGAGCCTCTCCCTTACGCCTGAGAATCTTGATGATGTGCATGCGGCTGCGGTTCCTGTCGCAGCCGTGGCAGCCTGGAAGAGCCTCCATCATGCGGGGCCGATCCATCCAGGCCAGCGAATCCTTATTCATGGTGCTGCCGGTGGGCTGGGCGCCTATGCCGTGCAGTTTGCCAAGCGGGCAGCTGCCGAGGTCTTCGCAACGGCGGCCACGGCTGACCTGGACTATGTGCGCAGCCTCGGCGCCGATCATGTCATCGACTATCAAGCCCAACGTTTCGAGGAAGTCGTCCGGGACATTGACCTGGTGCTCGACTACGTCGGGGGCGAAGTACTGGATCGCTCCTGGCAGGTGCTGGCTGAGAACGGCGCCATTGTCGGCACGTCATCACCCGACATTCTGGCGCGTACACCGGCGAATCGCCGCGGCCTGTGGTTCATGAACAAACCTGATCCCGAACTTCTGGCTTCGCTGGCAAACGAAATCGCCAGCGGCACGTTGCGGTCCAGGATCGGAGAGGTCATTGGCTTCGCAGACATACCCACGGCGATTGAACGCAATCGCACCGTTTCCGGAACTGGAAAAGTCGTTGCGGACTTCTCTCGCTGATCCACTCCCTCTAATCACTGCAGGAGATTCAAAATGAGCATTCTCGTTATTGGTGCCACGGGCACCATTGGTTCACTCGTCACTCAGGGCCTTGCCGACGCGGGCGCCGAAGTCAAAGCGCTCGTGCGCCAAGCGGGTAAGCGGGACTTCCCGGCAGGCGTCACTGAAGTTGTCGCAGACCTCACCGATGTACCTTCGATGCGCACTGCGCTGTCTTCGGTACGGACGCTGTTTTTGCTCAACGCCGTTACACCCGACGAGGTCACGCAAGCCCTTATTACGTTGAACCTCGCTCACGAGGCCGGCATTGAGCGCATCGTTTACCTCTCAGTGATTCATGCCGACAAGTTCACCAATGTTCCGCACTTCACTGGCAAGCATACCGTTGAGCGCATGCTCGAAAGCCTCGACATCCCCGCGACTATTCTGCGTCCGGCTTACTTTATGCAAAACGACCTGATGGTCCAACAGACGATCCAGAACTACTCGGTGTACCCGATGCCGATCGGCTCGGCGGGCGTCTCGATGATTGATGCGCGCGACATTGCCGATGTCGCCGTGGCAGAACTGCTGCGACGCGACAAGGCATCTTCGGCTCTCGATCGTGTAACGCTGGAGTTGGTTGGGCCACAAGCACTGACGGGTGCATCCGTGGCCAAGACCTGGAGTTCAGCCCTGGGTCACGAGATCGCTTACGGCGGTGACGATGTAGCGGCCTTCGAAGGGCAACTGGCTTCGTACGGCCCCGGCTGGTTGGCATACGACATGCGCCTGATGATGGCGGGTATCCAGACGTTCGGCATGCAAGCCGCTGAAGGAACCGTGGACCGACTGGAAGCCATCATTGGGCACCCGCTGCGTTCTTACGAAGACTTCGTCCGCGAAGCGACTGCCGGCGTTTAAAACAGGGCGGGGGGGCATTATTTTCAACCAATGCATTGTCCCCTGTTAACCCATCTTCGTTCGGCTCCGCGCCGTCTAAAGTGGACACTGACATGAGTAATAAAGCGTTCAATCAATCCGCCAGCACGAGCACGGCGTTCAAGTACACGTCCCTTGGATTACGTCTTATAGCGGCCTTGGCGTTTCTGGCAGCTGGCGGTGCCAAGCTCGCTGGCGTGCCAATGATGGTCGAGATCTTCGAACATATTGGCTTGGGTCAGTGGTTTCGTATCACGACGGGGCTGATCGAAATCAGCGCTGCAGTCGCTTTGTTCATACCCGTCACCATAGGACTTGGAGGGCTGCTGCTGGCGATCACTATGTGCGTTGCGATTTTCACCCACCTCTTCGTTATCGGGGGCAGCCCTGTACCGGCCGTCTTGTTGCTACTCATCACAGCCAGTATTGCCTGGCTCCATCGCGACAGCATTTTGAGTCTGATCCGTCCAGTGTAAGCCTCACCTTGCAGGAATCAACGCGATGACTACTTCCTCAACCGCTCCTGACACCCGAGTCTCCCGGCCTATTACTCATCGCACTCGAGGAGCGGCAGGCCATGGGCCTATAACCCGCCTGATGAGTCCTTCTGACCTGGGTCGGTTCCTCAAGCCCTTCGTGTTCCTTGATATCTTTGACGTCAGGGGCAATGTCATGCGCGAGTCTTGCCCATAAATTCGGCCTGGACTAGTCAGTCGTCAAGACTCCAAAAGTCAGTCTGCCCTTTACGCCCTTGTTGAATTCGCGATTGCTTGCCGTACCTCGCGCACGTCGCGTGCAGGCGATACGCCGAATTGCCTTAGGTACTCGCGGCTAAACTGTGATGCGCTCTCATAGCCGACAGCGAACGCCACGTCAGACGCACGATGCTCGCCAGCAAGCAAAAGCTGGCGAGCTTCCTGCAATCTGAGCTGTTTCTGATATCGGAGGGGACTGAGGCCGGTCATCGACAGAAAATGGCGATGCAGACTTGCCCGGCTCATGCCGCTTGCATCGCACAACGCATCGATGCGAAGTCGGACATTGTAATTGTCTCGGATCCACGCAACGGCCCGTCGGATGCTACCCAGTGCGCCTTCGGGTTGGGCAATTTGACGCAGTAGCCGCCCCTGAGGGCCTAGTAGAAGACGATAGAGCAACTCCCGTTCAACCATGGGGCCGAGAACCGGGATATCGGCAGGCGTGTCAAGCAATGACAATAAGCGCAGCAACGTGTCACGCAGCGAAGCGGTCATCGGGTTAATCGTGATGCCTATCCCCTTTTGTTCGCTCTCGCGAACCGGGGGCATAGTCGTCGCCAGTTCCGCCAGTATGGCCGGATCCAGAACGAGCGATACCGCAACGTAGGGCTGCCCTCCTTCAGCATCTAGAATCTGCCCGATCAACGGCAGGTCCAGGGCGCTGATGAGATATTGCTCACTGTCGTAGCTTAGAAGATTGTCGTTAATCGCAACGCGCTTCGAACCTTGAAGAATGAAGCAGATCATCGAGCGATAAAGGCATGGCGCCTTGTCTGTAGAGCCTTGTCCGACGCAGATGTCTACACGCGGAATCGGTGTAAAAGTCAAACCCGGTGGCGCATGGCGCAGGGCTATATCAAGATGCGGAGCAAGGTCATTGTTCATGAGCCGATTATTCCTACGCCCCGCGACCGCGCAATGTGATTGATACAATCAGGCAATAAACTGAGCTTATTGGGTGTGGGTTACAAACCTGTCATTGCCTATCTTGAGCGGGTCAAAAACGCGCAGAAACGCGCGTTTACCTAGCAGAGACAATCCATGACCAATCAGATCGCACTCATCACTGGCGCCAGCCGTGGCCTTGGCCGCAACATGGCGCTTCACCTTGCCAAGCGCGGCGTCCACATCATCGGCACCTATCGCAGCGGCGAGGCAGAAGCCGAATCGCTGATGCGAGAAATCGAGGCACAGGGCGGCAAGGCCGCGATGCTGCCGCTAGACATCACCGATACTGCCAGCTATCAAGATTTTTCTAACGCACTGACTGATACGCTGAAGACAGACTTCGGCCGCGAGCGCTTCGACTTCCTCATCAACAATGCCGGCAATGGCCTCTTTGCGAACTTTGTTGACGCGACCGAGGACCAGTTCGGCTCACTGGTCGCCACACACCTTCGCGGGCCGATTTTCCTGACACAGAAGCTGTTACCGCTCGTGGAAGACGGCGGTCGTATCCTGAACGTTTCCTCCGGCTTCGTGCGCTTTACTCTGCCGGGCTACAGCATTTATGCGGCGGTGAAAGCTGCAGTCGAGGTGCTGACCCGTTTCATGGCCGTAGAACTCGGTTCGCGCCGAATTCGAGTGAATGCAATTGCCCCAGGCGCCATCGCAACCGATTTTGGCGGTGGTGCGGTGCGCGACAACAAGGATGTGAACGCCTATGTGGCACAGGGCATCGCGCTGGGCCGTGTCGGTCTGCCGGATGATATAGGCGGTGCGGTTGCCGCCATCCTGTCCGATGACATGGCCTGGGCTAACGGGACGACTTTTGACATCTCGGGCGGGCAGTTGCTGTAGCCACCGCTGCCTTCACTCCATCCTGTCGCCGCCCTATCGAGAGACAACCCGATGGGAAAGGTGCCGTTGCCCAAGGTGGAACTGCCGGATAGGACGCAGGCAATACAATAGCGGTAGGCTCCCCAACCTCCCCTACCGCTGCTGAAAAGCCACCTTCACCCCAAGCCCGACAAACATCGTCCCGATGATTTTCCCTTCCCACCGACGAAGCCCCGACAGACCTTTGATCAACCGGCTCAAGGGACGAATGCTGAGTGCAAGAACGCTGGTATAGGTCGCGCTGAGCGCCGAGAAGATCAAGCCAAGCACCGCGAATTGAATCAGGGATGAGCCCGACTCCGGGTGAATGAATTGAGGCAGGAAGGCCAGGAAGAAAATCGCGGTTTTCGGGTTCAGCACTTCTGCGCCGACCGCTTGAAAAAAGGCCTGGGTCGAGGTCACGTCAGCCAACGGTGTTCGTGCAGTGGTGCCTGGCTTGGCCAGAAAGGCGCGCACGCCCAGGTAGATCAGATAGCACGCACCCACCGTCTTCACGACGTTGAACGCGAGCGCCGAGGTCATCAAAATCGCCGATAGCCCCAGCGCAGCACTCAGCGTATGAATTAGGTCACCGGATGCAACGCCCAGCCCCGTAGCAATCCCGACTTTGCGTCCACCCTGCAGGGTGCGTGTGATGACCAGCAGCACCGCAGGGCCGGGGATTAGAAACAGACCGATCACGACGGCTACGTACGTCACGATAGAGGGCAGATCAAACATCGCGAGTCACCTCGAGGCAGGACAGAGCCACAGTTATCCTGATACGAGGTTCGAAAGCAACAGGTGCTTACGGATCAACCTGCCCCATCATTTCGGCGACCGTTTCCGTGCGATTGGCGTAGCGCTGCGCCAACACCGCACACACCATCAATTGAATTTGATGGAACAACATCAAAGGCAGAATCAGCACGCCCAAGGTGCTGCCGGCAAACAGCACCTGGGCCATCGGCACGCCGGTGGCCAGGCTTTTCTTCGAGCCGCAGAAGAGGATGGTGATGCGGTCTTCCTGACTGAAACCGAAGGCTTTACCGAGTACCGTGGAAGCCAGCAACACCAGCCCGAGGACGATGCAGCACACCACCACCAGGCCGCCCAGTTCCCAGAGCGGAATCTGGTGCCAGATGCCTTCGTTCACCGCCTCGCTGAAAGCACCGTAGACCACCAACAGGATCGAGCCCTGATCGACGAATTTCAGCCAGCTCTTGTTGCGCGCCACCCAGTTGCCGACCCAGCGCCGTGCGATTTGCCCGGCCACGAATGGCAGCAGCAGTTGCACGCTGATCTTCAGGATTGCATCGATGGTCGAGCCGCCATCGCCGTGCACATCCAGCAGCAAGGTGACCAGCAACGGTGTGAGGAAAATCCCGAACAGACTGGACGCCGCCGCACTGCAAATCGCCGCCGGGACGTTGCCCCGCGCCAGCGAGGTGAAGGCAATCGCCGACTGAACGGTGGCGGGCAGCGCACAGAGGTAGAGCATGCCCATGTACAGATCGTTGCCGATCAGCGGCGACAGCAATGGTTTGAGCGCCAGCCCGATGATAGGGAACAGGATGAAGGTCAGGCTGAATACCAGCAGGTGCAGGCGCCAGTGGCCGGCCCCGGCAATGATCGATTCGCGGGAGAGTTTGGCGCCATGCAGGAAAAACAGCAGGGCAATCGCGATGTTGGTCAACCAGCCAAAACCGACCGCAACCTGACCGCTGGCGGGCAAGAGACTGGCGAGAATCACCACGCAGATCAGGGTAAGGGTGAAGTTGTCGGGCAAGAAACGGGGGCGGGTCATCAGTAGGGTCATCCGGGCGCCTGGAACATAGCGACCACTCTATCCCGATGTCCAGTGACCGACTAACGCCAACGGGCCAGCAGATAGCGCCAAAAGGACAGAAAACCTACCGACTGACCACTGTGTGGTAATCCCCTCCCGCCACCGCGCGCGAATAAGCCGCATCCGCCTCCAGCCGCAAATCTCGCCACTCCTCCCAATTCACAATGCCCTGGCGATCCATTTCATCCGCTTGCCGAAGCAACTCCTCATGATAGGCATCCGGGCAATCCATCCGCAGCGCGCAGTTCTCGAGCGCACAGTGCCAGGCATCCAGGGCACAGAGCCGCTGTTCTTGAGCAGGAGTCAGCTGGTTTTGGAATGATTTCATGACGGTATCCTGAAGAAGGAACTACACCGGTAGACGTCGCGTGACGATCAATTCCACGGCCGCGATGCGATCAACCTGTTCATAGCCGGCCTCCAGCAATTCCTCGCCGAAGACGTCCGGGTCAAGCTCACGGTAACGCCAGTCCAGCGCCGGTTGATCCAAAGCCTCTTTGACTGAGGCGAGAAACGGATCCTGGCCATCCACAATGGCAACGCCGGTATACAACAGCAATGACCCGCCCACGGCCAAGCGCTCAAGCGATTCGTGAACGATCCGCACCGACAGGTCCGCGCCCAGCGCATCACCGCCATGGCGATAGGCCCGTTGCCTGGAATCCTTCATGTACGGCGGATTGGCAACGATCAAGTCGAAGCGCCCTTCTACATCATTCAGCACATTGCTGGCGTGGCAGGCCACGTTGTTCAGGCCTGCGAGTTTGGCGTTGATCGCGGTGAATTCGAGCGCCTTGGGGTTGATGTCCACTGCGAAGACTTCAGCCTGGGGCTTCGCCTGGGCGATAAGCATCGCGCCGGCGCCTGTGCCGCAACCGATGTCGACGGCGCGCTTGATGTCGCAACCGGTGGTTTGCACATGGCGGTTTATGGTTTGAGCAAAACGGTAGGTATCCGGGCCGAAGAACACCGAGTCTTCCTGGGTGGTCGGGAAGGCAGAATGAACCAGCAACAGGTTATCCAGCGATGACCATCTGACCGTACTTTTGAGCTGTTCATGATCACGTTCCAAAACGCCGCTTTCGATCAGTTCGCTCTCTTCTTGGCGTGGCAGCAAGCCGTGCTCGAATGGCCGATTCCAGCCAAACGCATCGCGCAGTGTGCTGCCGATGGCATTGCCAGCCCTGTCGTTGACCCGTTGGTGAGTGATGGGCGTTGGCGTCACGAACGTATATCCGCCAGTTCGGAGCAGCTTGCCCAGTTGCAACAGCGCGGTTTGTCCGCTCATACCGCTTGCCCCTTTACGTTCTCGCTCATCACCTTGACGAACTCCCGTGTGGCGTAAAGCCCGGCCGGGGTCGCATGCATGGCCGGGCACATGAACGCGCCAAGCACAGCCATTTTTTCACTGGCCGCGCAGTGTTCGAGATCGCTGAGTAGCCCTTGCAGGTCCGGGTCGGTTGGAATAGCCGGCGACGCTACATCCGCATCTGCAGAGGTCTTGCTCCTGAACTGAAATCGAAAGGCGTTGGCAGCGCTTTCTTCCACGATCCGCTCACCTGCAATCCAGTCCCACAGCAGCTGTTTTTCGTAACCCGAGAAGACGCCAAACATCGGCGCGCCCGCCCCGTCGATCAACTTCCAGAACCGACTGTTGGCCGGGTCTTCGTCGCGCTTGATCCAGCCTTTGTTCAGCAAGACGTCGAGGAATGCCGGGATCTGATCGGGTTCCGCCAGCCACTCATTCACGGTCTTGCCTTCCAGACGGCAATAGTCGGAATGCATGTGCTGCCCGAACGAACGTTTGCGTTCGAGCATGGCGATAACTTGCTGCTCGAGGTCGAAGGACTTGATGATCGCCGTCGAGCCAATTCCGAGTTCATTGAGCTTGTAGCCTTGCACGACACGCCGATAAAACTCATCGCGCTCCGCCCCCATCGGCATCAGCGACAGCACACTCTGAGCTGCCTTGCGCGCATGGCCGGTGCTGGCGTTGTCGATGGTGACGTGCAGCGAAAAGTAGTACGGATCGATGCCGAGTTCATTCAATTCGAACGAGGTGATCAGCAAGTGCAACGGCAGCTGTTCATAGCCCAGGTTGTAGCCAATGACTTCGGGCAGAAACGCCGCGCCGTGCTGCCCCAGCGCCAGCTGGATCGCGCCCTGCTCGTAATAGATATCCGCCAGCGTATAGCCGGGGTCGCAGTCCAGATCGGCGATGAGTTTTTTATACAACGCCACATGATTGAGCGCCGGTTCGCCGTCGCCCAATTCCTCCAGATACGTACGAATCAGCCCATGAAACCGATAATCCGCCCACTGCGGCAGCAGGCCGTAGAGCCACGCGCCATCGACTAACTTGGTCGGCGCGACATGCTGCAAGAAGTACAGCGCATGACTGCGCCCCGTGAAAAATCGTCGAGGACCGCCGGCATGCCGCTCTTGCAGATACGCCGAGTATTGCTCGGCGACGTTCGCCACACCCTGGCCGATCCAGTCTTCAAGCACCTGCGGGTTGCTCGGCACTTCGCAATCCGCGTGCTCGGCGCGCGCCAGTTCGTGATGCAGAAAATCGACAACATCGACATCGCGCAATGCTTCGCTCGGCTGCATCAAGGCGTCATAAACAGTCTTGGCCTGATTGCTGTCGGTGGCTACCGGGCTACCTATTGGCGTGCCTGTAAGGGTCTGAAGGTGTGTCATGGGGGTGTACCTGGCAGTCATCTCAAAAGAATCCCGGCTTTGTACCTGATGCCGACCAGTTAACTACTGAACGCGGAAATCCATGTGGGAGCGAGCTTGCTCGCGATAGCGGTATCACGTTCAACATTGATGCTGACTGTTACGCCGCTATCGCGAGCAAGCTCGCTCCCACAGGTTCTACGCCTTACTTAACTGACCGGCATCAGGCTTTGCGCCGCTCTAATTCTTACGATTCACCCCTATTCAGAAGATTCATTGAATTTCACGACTGTCCGTTGGACGGCAATTTGCACAACCCCAGCTACCCTTCCATGGGCTCGCCCGCCCCTTTGGAGAACGCTGATGATCCGCCCCCTGCTGACCGCGTCCCTGCTGCTAGTCCTGAGCCTTCCGGCACTGGCTGATGTAACGCCATTCCCCTCTGCTTTCCTGACCAAGGACATTCCCGTGGAAGGCGTAACGATGCATGTGCGCGTCGGTGGCAAAGGCCCGGCGGTGGTGTTGTTGCATGGTTTCGGTGATACCGGCGACATGTGGGCGCCGCTCGCTGCGGACCTCGCCAAGGATCACACCGTGGTAGTGCCCGACCTGCGTGGCATGGGGTTGTCGTCGATCCCGGACAGCGGTTTCGACAAGAAGACCCAGGCCGGCGATATTCGTGGGGTGTTGGCGGCGTTGGGCATCGAACATTCGGTGGTCATCGGCCATGACATCGGCACCATGGTCGCCTTCGCCTACGCCGCGCGTTACCCGCAATTGACTGATCGCCTGGTGGTGATGGATGCGCCGGTGCCGGGCATTACGCCCTGGAACGAGATCGTCCGTTCACCGATGCTGTGGCACTTCGACTTTGGCGGCCCGGATGCCGAGCGTTTGGTTGCCGGTCGCGAGCGCATTTACCTGGACCGCTTCTGGAACGAGTTCGCCGGCGATCCCACCAAAGTCGACGAAGCCACCCGTCAGCATTACGCCAAGCTCTACGCCCGCCCCGGCGCCATGCACGCGGCTTTTGCGCAGTTTCGCAGCATTCGCCAGGACGCCGTGGACAACGAAACAACGATGAAGAACCGGCTGAAGATGCCGGTGCTGGCCATCGGCGGTGAAAAATCCTTCGGCAACAACGAAGCGATCGTGATGCGCAATGCCGCGGACAAAGTCACGGAAGTGGTAATCCCGGGGGCCGGCCACTGGCTGATGGAAGAAGCACCGACCGCGACCATTCGGGCGATTCGCGACTTTATTGCCCAGTGACCGGGCCGCTCATTTGGCAGCTTTTGAAGTGTTGAGCTTCACCGCCGCACGAATCAGCGCCTTCAACGCGGCCTCATCAATCTTCTCGTCCTGATGAATATCAATCGCCCGCCGGGTGTTGCCTTCGAGGCTTGAATTGAACAGGCCTGAAGGGTCCTCCAGCGAGGCGCCCTTGGCGAAGGTCATTTTTACCACGGCTTTGTAGGTCTCGCCGGTGCAGAGGATGCCGGCGTGGGACCACACCGGCACGCCGCGCCACTTCACTTCCTCGACCACGTCGGGGTCGGCCTTGTGGATCAGCGCGCGGATGTGCGCCAGGGTTTCGCCTCGCCAATCGTTCAGTTCGTGGATTTTTGCGTCGATCTGCGCAGAAGCGCTAGCGCCCTCTTCTGCTTCCATTGCCTTTTTCATGCTGATCGCCTCGCGGAGTGGTTGCCGACCCTTGAGTATTGCCGACGACGGATTTTTCTCCAGGCGCCGCGACCGCTGGGTAGGCTCGCCTCGCGCATCTCTGAACCTCGGTCGATACTGCAACGTTGTGGGCTGCACACGTTCATCGAGGACTGAAAGATGCCGCTGACTCTTTACTACCATCCGCTCTCGTCGTACTGCCACAAAGTGCTGATTGCGCTGTACGAAAATGGCCATGAATTCGAAAAGAGGATTGTCGATCTGGCGAGCGAGACCGACCGCGCCGAGCTTCAGGCACGCTGGCCGATCGGCAAGTTTCCGGTGGTCCACGATCAAGCGCGCGAGCGCGACGTGCCGGAGTCCACGATCATCATCGAATACCTGGATCGCTTTTATCCTGGCCCGCAGCCCTTGGTTCCCGAAGATTGGGAGGCTGCGCTGGAGGTGCGTTTGTGGGATCGTTTTTTCGATCTGTACGTTCAGGGACCGATGCAGCGGATTGTGGCGGATCGCCTGTTCTCCCTGCATGGCGACTTGACCAAGGAGGGTGCGCTGCTGACGACGGCGTATTACATGCTGGAGCGGCGGATGGCGTCGAGGATCTGGGTAGCCAGCGAGGCCTTCAGCCTGGCCGACTGCGCGGCGGTCCCGGCGTTGTTCTATGCCAGCACGCTGCTACCGTTTCCCAACGACTGCGGGCATCTGAGTGCCTACTTTGAACGGTTGATCCAGCGCCCGTCCGTGCAGCGGGTCATCGACGAAGCCAAGCCGTACTTTCAGTTTTATCCGTTTGCGGAGGCGATTCCGTTGCGGTTTCGCTGACGTACCCGTACCGCAAAACGATTGTAGGAGCGAGGCTTGCCCGCGAAGGCTTTCCGGCGTGATCTGGACCCGCGAAACCCTGGCCAAGTACATCGAAGACCCCAAAAGCGTGGTGGCCGGCACGCGCATGATCTTCTGGGGCATCAGCGATCCCGAAAAGATCGAAAACCTGCTGGCCTACCTGCAAACCTTTCCCTAGCCCCCCAAAATAACGGTAGGAGCGAGCGGTGCGGCGGTCCGACTTGCCCGCGAAAGCGCTATAACATTCAACCTCTGTGGTGGCTGAGATTTCATCGCCTCGGAGTACTGGTAACCGGTGGTGCTGCCGGCCGTGCGGCCGATCACGCCATTGAGTTCTGGACCAAAGCCCGGGCGCGCCGATTCGCCGACTTGATGACAACCGCCGCAGGTTCGGCTGAACAGCTTGCCGCCCGCCTCGGCATCGCCGGCCGCGAAAGCCTGGGTGCCGAGCAATCCGGTGGTGAGCATTAGGGCGAAGGTCAGGATGGCAGCGCGGTTCATGTAACGGCTCTCGAAAAAACGAGCGGCTATTTCATCACGACCCGCGTCGATACCGAAGCCTTCAATTTAATCGTGCAGCAAACCCGAGCTGTACTCGCTGAAGTTGCTACCGATAGCGCTCCCGCCGAAATTCAGCTTGTTCGAGGCGCGGCCATCAAACTGCTGGCACCCATCGGAAAAACAACTGCTGGTGGTCACGCCGGAACCGGAACATGCGCTCAGGAGCAAAGCACCGGCGATCAACACGACTTTAAAGAGATTCGATTTCATTGTTCTGTCCCCTTTGGCTGCAAGCATGGCCACGCACCACCCGAAGCCATCATCCTAAGCCGCTCGCACCTGAACAATCATGAAACTTCAAAGCTCGACAGCATCGGTTCAGCAATCCAGGCGACGGCTCATTTACGCGCCAATTTGTAGCGCACGCAGTCCTCATAAAAGCTCTTGCGGATCGCTTCGGGCTTGAACCGCGATTTGCTGTCGTAAGTTTGCTCGGTAATCCCCATGGCCATCATGCGCATCCATGATTTATCAAACTTGTAACCCTGGATCTTCTGGCGCGCGGCATACAGCGAAACGCCTTGCAGTTTCAGTTCCTGAGCCCTCGCCGCTGTCCCTGCGCCCCAGCTGCACATGTACCGATCATTGGGTTTCAGCTCCTTGGCTTCCACCGGGATGGCAACGCTCGCCAGAGCCAGCGAGATCACTAGATTGCGCAATTGAATTCACCTAACCATCTGAAAGTGCGGCGATTCTGGCGATTAGTCGAAGGTTTGGGGGCCAGCAAAATGCCTTACTTGAGGAAGCCAAATCCGCACATTCGCCTACACTTGCTTCCCGTGCATGGATTATTCAAATAACAGTCGGCAATTGAGGCCCTGATGATAAAAATAAAAAGACTGATCGGCTTGATGGCCTTATTGCCCGCGATCACCGTACAAGCGGACGACGGCGGCATCAGTTTCTGGCTGCCCGGCCAGTTCGGTGCGCTGGCAGCGGCGCCGACCGAGCCGGGCTGGAGCCTGCCGCTGGTTTATTACCATGTCAGTGCCAGTGAAGGTGGGAGCAAGCCGTTTCCACGGGGCGGCCGGACCACCGTCGGGCTGGATGCAAAGGCGGATTTACTGTTCGCCAGCCCCACCTACACCTTCGCCGAACCGCTGCTGGGGGCTCAAGCGGCGGTCTCGGTGGTTGCCGCCGTCGGCCGGTCCGAGGCCAGTGTCGATGCCACGTTGACCGGCCCGCGCGGCCGGAGCTTTTCCGGCGGGGTGGACGATAGCCTCAAGGGCGCGAGTGACGTTTATCTGCTCGGCACAATGAAGTGGAACCATGGCGTGCATAACTTCATGGCGTACACCATGGGCAACGTGCCCGTCGGCGCCTACGACCCGGATCGCCTGGTCAACACCGGGCTTGGCCATGCCTCGATGGACGCGGGCGGCGGCTACACCTACTTCGACAAGACCAACGAGTTTTCCGCCGTGGCGGGCATGACCTACAACTGGGAAAACACCGATATTGATTATAAAAACGGTATCGACGCCCACCTCGACTTGAGCGCCTCGCACTTCGTCACCAGCCAGACGCACCTGGGCGTGGTCGGCTACGTTTACCATCAAGTCACGGGGGACAGCGGCAGCGGCGCGACCCAAGGCGATTTCAAATCCAAAGTCAGTGCGGTCGGCCCTCAGGCCGGGCACTTCTTCAAAGTCGGCAAAGAACTCTGGTACGCCAACCTCAAGGGCTACTACGAGTTTGATGCCGAGAATCGCGCCGAGGGCTGGAACAGCTGGCTGACGCTGGTTGTGCCGCTATAAGCCTGCTCAAGGCGCAGCAAAATGCAGCAGTGCCGCATCGATAAATCGTCGGAGTTTGGCGGTTCTCTGACGATTGGCCGTGTAGAGCAAATGCATCTGCCGGCTCGGTGCTTCGTAGTCCGCTAACAGTCGCACCAACTCACCGCTGCGCAAGGCAGGCTCAAGAAAGTCCTTGGGCCCAAGGACAATCCCGAATCCGTCCAGCGCGGCCGACAGCAGTGCCTTGCTTTCATTGACGTGCAATCGACTGGCGACTTGCACGCGCTCAACCGTCGAGCCCTTGCAGAACACCCATTCGCGATCTGCCGGCCGGGCCCAATAGGCATAACCCAGACACTCGTGGTGCTTGAGATCATCCGGAGTTTGCGGCGTTCCGCGTTCAGCCAGATAACCCGGCGCGGCACAGGTGATCAATCGATAAGGCGCCAGCGGCCTGGCGGTCAAACTCGACGTGGCCAGCGGGCCGATCCTGAACGCGACCTCGTAGCCCTCCTCCACCAGATCGACGAAGCGATCGGTCAAATGCAGATCGATTTCCACCTCGGGATGCTGGCGCAAAAACTCCGTGACAAACGGCATCAGGCTATAGGAGCCGAAGGTCACCGGTGCGCTGACTTTCAGCTTGCCCCGGGGGGTGTCGTTCATGATCTGCGCCAGGGAGTCGGCAGCCCGGGTCTCGCTCAGGATGTGTTTGCAGCGTTCGTAATAAGCGCTGCCCAGTTCCGTCAGGCTTTGGCGTCGGGTCGTACGGTTCAGCAGTCGTGCGCCCAGCCGCTGCTCCAGCGCGGCGACATGCTTGGCGACCATCTGCGGCGACATGTCGAGGCGCTCGGCGGCGCTGGCATAGGAGCCGGATTCGGCCGCCATCACAAAGGCGCCCATGCTCGTCAGGCGATCCATCATTCGACACTCCTGGTAACGAGACTAAGTAGCCGATGATTATTTATCTGCGCCTGGTTGGCAATCATCATGGTTTCTCCTTACCAACCCATGGAGTACGGACATGCGAATCGGGATTATTGGAGCAGGCTTTATCGGACGCGCAGTGGCGCAATTGGTCATCGCGGCGGGACATGAAGCGATGCTCAGCAATTCACGCGGCCCGCAAACCCTGAGCAGCGTGCTCAGCGGCATTCGCGGCAGTCAGGTCGGCACTGTCGAAGAGGCTGCACAGTTTGGCGAGGTGGTGTTGGTGGCCATTCCACTGGAGCATTACCGCAGCTTGCCGGCCCGGTTACTGGAGGGCAAAACCGTGCTGGATGCCAACAACTATTACCCGGCACGCGACGGCCACATCGACGCGCTGGATCGCTTCGAAACCACCACCAGCCGCCTGCTCGCCGAGCACCTGCCCCACTCCAGTGTGGTCAAGGTGTTCAATGCCATCCTCGCCCAGGATTTGTTGCAAGACGGCCGCGCCAAAGCTGCACCGGACCGACGCGCACTCCCCGTTGCGGCGGATGATCCGGTGGCGAAAGCGTTGGTGATCCAGCTGCTGGACGAGATTGGCTTCGACGCGGTGGATGCCGGTGGCCTCGATGAGAGCTGGCGGTTTGAACGGGCGAAACCTGCTTACTGCATTGCGTTGGATAAAACAGGGCTGAAGGCTGCGTTGGCGGCTGCCGAGCGGCAGGTCGAAATGCCCGAGGGGTCGTGGCGCTATTGAGCGGATTAACGGGACCGGTCTGTTGAATTGCAGGGGATGCATTTATTGACCGAATTGCGCACACGGGGGATCGGTGGTGAACACAGAATTTGTGTTCGAGTGCGATCCCCTGTGGGAGCGAGCTTGCTCGCGATGGCGGCTGATCAGACAATAATGATGTTGCCTGACCCACCGCTTTCGCGAGCAAGCTTCGCTCCTACAGGGGGATCTGTGGTGTGCACGAAATGTGTATTCGGCGACGATCCAGTGTGGGAGCGAGCCTGCTCGCGAATGCGGTTTCAGGTGTTGGTCTTCAGCTTGTTCCACAGACGGGTGGTCAGACGGGCGATGGCAGGCGGCAGGTCTTCCACGGTGAACAGTTTTTCCAGCACGCTTTTCGGTGGGTAAATCGCCGGGTCTTGCTTCACCTCCGGCACAACATCGGCGTCCGCCGCCAGGTTGGCGTTGGCGTAGTGCACGCTGCTGCTGATGTTGGCAATCACCTTGGGCTCAAGCAGGTAGTTCATGTAGGTGTAGCCATTTTTCTCGTGGGGCGCGCTCTTGGGCATGACCACCATGTCCATCCAAAGAGTCGAGCCTTCGTCCGGGATCGAATAGGCGATGTCGATGCCATTCTTGGCTTCCTTGGCGCTGGCAGCGGCTTGCACGATATCGCCGTTGAAACCGATCACCGCGCAGATGTTGCCGTTAGCCAGATCGCTGACGTATTTGGAGGTGTGGAAGTACTGAACGTACGGCCGGATCTTCAGCAGCGCCTGCTCGGCCTTGGCGTAATCCGCCGGCTCGTGACTATGGTGCGGCAGCCCCAGATAGTTAAGGGTGATCGGCAGGATCTGCGTCGGGTTATCGATAATCGCCACGCCGCACTGGCTGAGTTTCTTGATGTTGTTCTCATCAAAAAACAGGCTCCAGGAATGGGTGACATCGGTGTTGCCTAAGATCGCCTTGATTTTCTCGACGTTATAGCCGATGCCCGCCGTGCCCCACATGTAGGGATAGCCGTACTGGTTGCCGGGGTCGTTGACCTCGAGCTTTTTCATCAGCGCCGGGTCGAGGTTTTTCCAGTTCGGTAGCTGGCTTTTGTCGAGCTTCTGGATCGCCCCGGCCTTGATCAACCGCGACATGAAATGGTTCGACGGACTGACCACGTCATACCCGGTATTGCCCGTCATCAACTTCGATTCCAGGACTTCGTTGCTGTCGTGGATGTCGTAGGTCGCCTTGATCCCGGTGGCCTTGGTGAAACTGGGCAGCGTGTCGTCGGCGATGTAGCCGCTCCAGTTGGAAATATTGACCTGTTCGTCGGCGTAAGTGACTGCCGAAAACGTCGTGAGTAAGACCGCCAGGGAAACAGGATGGACGCGCATGTTCGATCACCTAGTTTTGGAGAATTTTTGTTGTGTGATTGCCGATTTTCTAGATTTCTGTTCTGGCCCTGACCGCCTCCACACGCATGCGCAGCATGGCACCGATATCGAGCAAAGGTTTGGGCGGCAGCCAGCCGGGCTGGGCTCTTTGCATCACTGAGGCCAACAATGGCGAACTGGCGCCCGATGCCAGTTCGGCGAGCAAGCGTCCCCACAGGGTGCCGCGCGCGACGCCTGAACCGTTGCAGCCGGCCACGGCAAACACGCCCTCCTCGACCTTGGCGAAAAACGGTTGCCCGGAACGCGAGGCACTCAGATGACCGGTCCAGGTGTAGCGAATGTCCTGCTCGGTCAACCACGGGAAGCGGCGCTGCAAGCCCAGCGCGTGATGTTTTCGCCGCAGCAGCAGATCGCTGTTGGACAGGTCCCGGGAGCGGTATTCAGCGGTGTTGCGAATCATCACGCGACGGTCCGGGGTCAGCCGCACCGTGGCGCCAAGTGGCCGGGTGGACAGCACGCCCCAGGGCTCGACGCTGCCGATCGCTTGAAACTCATCGATGGTCAACGGCCGTGTCAGGCTGGCGCTGAGTTCCATCGGGAACGTGCCGCTGTCGGCGATTCCCGAGCGCGGAATAAAGGCGTTCAGGCACACCAGCACTTGTTTCGCCTCGATGCTGCCCTCAATGCCTTGTGCACGAACTCGTCCCTGAGTTGAACGTTCCAGCCCGGTGATATCGGTGTTTTCGTAGAGGGTGACATTCGGCGGCAACGCATCGAGTAAGCCCTTCACGTATTTGGCCGGTTGCAGCAAGGCGTTGCCGTTGCCGCACCAGATCCCGGCCTGGTAATGCCCGGTGCCGAGTTTTTGCTTGAGCTGTTCACCTTCCAGAAACTGCGCCGAGGCGCCCACGGCGTGCAGCGTTTGCAGCTTGGCTTCGACGTGGGTCAACTTGGCCGGATCGCTGACAGCGAAGAAGTAACCCGCGTCCCGGAAATCGCATTCGATGCCGTGGCGGGCAATCCGCTGGCGGACTTCCTCGCTGGCAGCGCGGGAGATTGCGGTATCAACTTCATAACCGGCGAAACCCTGATTTCCCGACAACTCATCCGTGGCTGGATGTTCATGGGCCACGACAAACCCGGAATTGCGCGCCGATGCACCTTGCGCCGCGCGCTGCCGGTCGACGATCACGATGCGACTCTGAGGGTGCATTTCGGCGAGGGAATGAGCGGCGCACAGCCCCGTAATCCCGGCGCCAATGATCAGCCAATCGGCTTTTTGCGAACCACTCAAGCGATCACGAACTGGGGCGTTTCCCGCCTGCGCAATCCAGCCACATACGTTTTCCATGTATCACCTCATTGACTGTCATTCGGCAAACCGTATCCGTCACCACATGCAGTAATCGCATGAGCTGATTGAGTTAACGGTCGCCAGAGCTAGAATCTATAAGGTCTGTAGTGATACAACCAACGTTATAAAATCATCGGACTATTCTGAAAACGCATGGATAAAATTCGCCACGTTCCTTCCCTCCAGGGCCTTCAGGCTCTGGTGGAGGTCGCTGATTCGGGTAGCTTCACCCAAGCGGCGCAAAAGCTCTGTTTGACCCAAAGCGCCGTCAGCCGCCAAATCCAGCAACTGGAGAGTCACTTCGGTGTGCCGCTATTCGTCCGCAGCAGCCGCAGCCTGCAATTGACCGTGGAAGGCGAACAGGTGCTGGCCAGTGCGCGGCAGATCCTTGAGCAACTGAAAACCCTGGAGGATCGGCTTTCGCCGCAGAAGCGTCCCTTCCGCATTCGCATGCACGTGTCCCTGGCGGTCCGCTGGTTGTTGCCGAAACTGAACGACTTCTACCTGCGCTACCCGGAGATTTCCCTGTCGATTGAAACCGTGGCAACTGAGATCGTCGAACCGGCCAGCGACAGCGACGCCTACATCCTTTACCTGCCCGAACCGTCGAACGATCCATCCAGCCTGACCCTATTCAACGAAGCGCTGGTGCCGGTGTGCGCGCCGGGCCTCGGCCCACTGGATTCGACGGATGACCTTGTGCGCTTCGCGCTGCTGCACCGTTCAGCGGACAAGCAAGCGTGGATCGATTGGCTGGCGGCCAATGGCGGCAAGTCGCTGGAGGATTACCGGCACATCCCTTTCAACCTCGACGAATTGGCGCTGGATGCGGCGGCACGCGGGTTGGGGGTGGCGATGACGGATCTGACCCTGGCCCAGGAATCGCTGGATCGCGGGGTGCTGGTGGTGCCGTTCGGTCAGCCATTAAAGACGCGGGGGATTTATTCGCTGTGCCCACAGCCGTCGGCGGCGAGCCATCCGGCGTGTGCGGTGATCATGCAATGGTTTGCGGAGCAGGCCAGTTAGTCAGACTCTGCTGACAACTGGCCGGGATGAGGACGGCATAAACCGCACATCACCACGAATCAGCGGCGACGGGCATCAAGGCTAAAACGACCGGCGCCGAAAGCAACCACCTGCAACAGTCCACCGGCCATGGCGATGTTTTTGAAGAAGTGAATGAACTGGTTTTGATCCGCCAGTGCGCTATGGAACGCCAGGGCGGTGACGACGCTGAACAGCGCCAACACAGAGGCTACGGCGCGAGCGCGGTAGCCGGCGATCAGCGCTAAACCGCCACCGATCTCGACAATGACCGCCAGTACCAAGGCCACGGTTGGAAACGGCAGCCCTACAGAGCCGATGTAACCGATCATCATGGCCGGAGCAGCCAGTTTCGACACACCCGACAGGATAAATATGGCGCTAAGCAATACACGGCCAATCAGCGATGCTGAAGCTTGGGTGACGTCAGAGCGGCTCTGTTCAGAGGTGGTTGAATGAGCGATGTTTGCAGATTGAGACATGGGATATTTCCTTCAATGTTGCGCGATTCGGAGTGCATCGCTGCAGTGAGGAAATCTTGCGCCAGGCCAGCTAACCTGAATAGCTGACTAATTTAGATCATTAGGTTCGAAAAAATAGGCAAGCTACCTCCCTTAATAAACAGAGGAGACAATCGTGCAGACCGCTCAGCGACGCGCCCAAGGAAACCCACATGATGTCTGAACCCGGCACACCGACACTCGACCAATTGCGCGTATTCCTGACGGTGGTAGAGGTCGGCAGTTTTGCCGGTGCTGCGAGGAAGCTGCACCGGGCCACGTCGGTCATCAGCTATTCAATCGCCAACCTTGAGCTGCAACTCGGCGTGTCGTTGTTTGACCGCCATACCACGCGCAAACCGCAGTTGACCGATGCAGGCCTGACGGTGCTGGCCGAGGCCAGAACCATCACCAACGGCATTCATGCCTTGCGCGCCAAAGTGAAAGGCTTGTTGCAAGGGCTCGAAGCTGAAGTTCACCTGGTGCTCGATGTCATGCTCCCCGCCGAGCGGGTGGTTGATGCGCTAAAATCATTTCGCGCAGAGTTTCCGACGGTTGCCCTGCACCTGCATATGGAAGCGCTCGGCGCCGTCACCCAACTGGTGCTGAACGGCGGCGCGGCGGTCGGCGTCAGCGGTCCGATGAATGAAGGTATCGAAGGCATTGAAAGAATCGGCGTGGGCAGCGTCGAGTTGATTCCGGTGGCGGCCCCCCATCACCCGCTGGCGTCAACGGATCAGAACGTGCCCGGCGCCGGACGTGAATCCATCCAGTTGGTGCTGTCCGACCGTTCGCAGTTGACCAAGGACAAGGATTTCGCCGTGCTCAGTACCCGAACCTGGCGCCTGGCCGATCTGGGGGCCAAGCACATGTTGCTGCGTGAGGGTATTGGCTGGGGCAACATGCCGATCACTATGGTGCGGGAAGATCTGGAGGCCGGTCGGCTCGTGCGCTTGAACCTGTCGGAATACTCCAGCGGGATCTATGCCTTCGACGCCATCTATCGCAGTGATCAACCTCCGGGCCCTGCGGCGAAGTGGTTGATTGATCGGTTCGTGCAACAAAGCGCCGAGCCCTGAACAGCAGCGGCTACACTTCTCTGGCTTCGCCAAAAAAACCTCGTTGTCTGATAAGGAGGTATCTCATGAGCGACCATCCCGAACTCACAAAATTTACTGGCTGGGCTGCAACGGCGGCCGGTGCGCCACTCGAGCGCTTCAGCTACGACCCCGGCCCGTTAGGGGAAGAAGAAGTGGAAGTGGCCGTGGAGTATTGTGGTGTCTGCCACTCCGACCAATCGCTGATCGATAACGATTGGGGCGTCAGCCGATACCCGTTTATTCCCGGTCATGAAGTGGTCGGCAAAATCGTGCGAGTGGGCACGCAGGTACGCGGTCTCGAAGTGGGACAGCGGGTGGGAATCGGCTGGTACAAGGGCAGCTGCATGCATTGCACCTCGTGTATCGGCGGCGACCATCACCTGTGCGGCACCGTCAAACCCACCATCATCGGCAGCAACGGTGGCTTCGCCGACCGCTTGCGTTCGCACTGGGCCTGGGCCCTGGCGATACCGGACAACCTCGACCCGGCCATGGCCGGACCGCTGTTCTGTGCTGGCTCGACCGTATTCAACCCGCTGGTGGAATTCAACATCAAGCCTATCGACCGGGTCGGTGTGGTGGGCATCGGCGGCCTCGGGCACCTGGCCCTGCGCTTCCTCAACGCCTGGGGCTGCGAAGTCACGGCATTTACCTCGTCGCTGAACAAGGCCGACGAAGCCAAGCGCCTGGGTGCGCACAATGTGATCGCCTCGACCGACAGTGGTGCACTGAAAGCCATTGCCGGCACCCTCGACTTCCTGCTGGTCACCGCCAACGCCAACCTCGACTGGACCGCCATGCTCGGCACCCTGCGTGGCAAGGGTCGCCTGCATTTCGTGGGCATTGTCCCCAGCGCCATTCCCGTCAGCGTGTTTGACCTGATTCCCCAGCAAAAGATTTTGTCCGGTTCGCCAGTCGGTTCGCCCAGCAACACGGCGACCATGCTGGAATTCTGCGCCCGGCATCAGATCCTGCCGCAGGTGGAGATGTTTGGAATGAGCCAGGTCAATGAAGCCGTCGATCACCTGCGCAGTGGCAAGGCGCGCTATCGCGTGGTGCTGGACGCCAGTAAATAACCAGGCGCACACGCTAATGCCAGTCAGTTAAGCGGTGGGGTTAGCGCAGAACCATTTGTGGCGAGGGCGCTTGCTCCCGCTGGGCTGCGAAGCGGCCCCTTCTCTACCTGAAAAGAAGGGGACTGCTGCGCAGTCCAACGGGAGCAAGCTCCCTCGCCACAGGTTCGGCTGATCACCTTCAGTTCCCGCTGTAGGCAGCCAGAAACTCATCAGACGCCACGTAGTCGGCGACCGCTCGCAAGGAGGCCGCCGCCTCGGCCCCCAACACCTTTTCGACACGCTGGTTAGCCGTGCCCCAGTGCACGATCGCCTCCTGCAAGAGTTTGGTGCCCGCCAGGGTCAGGACCGCGCGTTTGGTGCGCCGGTCGTGTTCGTCCGCTTGAAGCTCGACCAGGCCATCGCGTATCAGCGGTTTAAGCGCATGGGTCAGGGCCGAAATCTGGATCGCCAGTTTTGCTGCCAAGTCCTGCAAGGTCGGCGCCTTTCCCGCGTTGGCGGCCGCCATCCGATTGGTTTCCGCCAGAAGTGAAACCTGCGTCGCCTTCAACCCCACGGGGGCGAGGGCATCGTCGTACAGGTTTCCCAAGCGGCGCGCCGCGAGCCTGAGGGCGGTATTGGTACACACCAGGACCTCGAAGGCGCTTTTCTCTTCGATTTGGTCCTGAGGTGCGTCATTTGTTGCTGTGGAATTGCCGGGAATTTTGTTCATGGCGAGATGATGGTTGAGTACAACACTATTGACAAGCCCCAGTCATTCGATCTTACACTTGCGGCCTCAACTATTAGCTTGAGCACTAAACCTAAAGAGGCAAGATCATGACTACATCGAAGAAAACTGCTGTTGTGACGGGTGCATCCTCAGGCCTCGGCGCCGTGTACGCCGACCGCTTGGCGGCACGCGGTTATGACCTGGTGTTGGTGGCTCGGCGAGCTGATCGCCTGGCAGCGCTGGCCGACAAATTGACCAGCACCTACGGCGTCAGCGTCCAGAGCCTGGTGGCGGATCTTGAGAAAGAGGCGGACGTCGCCAAGGTGGAACAGGTCCTGAGCAGCGATACCAGCGTGCAACTGCTGGTCAACAACGCCGGGCTCGCCAAGTTGCGCCCGCTGGCAGACTCATCCATCGATGACTCCATGACCCAGGTGTCGCTGAACATCATTGCGTTGACCCGCCTGACTCAAGCCGCCCTGCCCGCCTTCGTTTCGCGCAACGCGGGCACCATCATCAACGTCGCATCGGTGCTGGCCGTCCAGTCTTGGGCGATCAGTTCCGTGTACAGCGGCAGCAAAGCTTACGTGCTGGCCTTCAGCCGGGGCATTCAGGACGAACTGGCCAAAGCCGATTCGAACGTGAAGGTTCAGGTGGTGCTGCCAGCCTCGACCGCCACCGAAATCTGGACCGAAGGCGTCTCCGGCGTGCCGCTCTCGGCCCTCGGAAAAGACACGGTGATGAGCGCTGAAAACTGCGTCGACGCCGCACTCGCCGGCCTGGACAACGGTGAAGCAATCACCTGGCCTTCGGTCGAGGATCAGCGCCTGTGGGAAGAATACGCCACCGCCAGCGCGGCACTCTTCGCCGCGACGCAAACCGGCACGCCGGCTTCGCGTTATCGGATTGCATGACCACCTCAAACGGCCCTGGGATTCAGGGCCGCTTTTTTACCGCTTAAATATTTGCATTCTACGAATATCCATCTTCGATGAACGCAACATTCACGCGCTACAACGCCCTAAAAATCGGTGATGGCCGTCCCGGCAATCGTCTCGGCGAAACCCATTCCGAATACGCGCGCAGGGGTTTCAAAACCGGCTCGCCGCTCACCGGCCAATACCCGGCGCGCCGCTTCCACGGCAGCCATAGGCGTATAGCTATAACCGTTGACGGTCTCGATCACCGAGCGCGCGACGCTACCGTCAGCGCCGGTGACTTCAGCCACTGCCCGGGCGCGATGAGCTTCACGCTGCTCGGTGCTTGGGCCGTCGGGAAGTAGTGACAAGTCGCCCTCGGGAAACGCATCGCCGCTGATGTGCACGAACATGCCGATATTGGCGATACCGGTGGAATGCCAGCCAGTGACCAGGTCACCGAAGGACAGCGGCGCGCAGAGTGCCGGGCCTTCACCGAAATCAAAGTGTCGGGGTTGCGCATCCGGTGTGGCCACCAGTTGTCCGTCAACCCGCGCGAGAAGGCCGGCGCCAATGATTTCGCTGACACTCATGGCTGACCCCCGAGACATGGAGCCCGCGACCTGCAGCGCCACCCGCAGCGATTGAGGGTTTTGCACACGGCGCGCGACGTGCATCGCCAGGCAATCAGTCGGCACCACGTCCCAGCCAACGCCGGGCAGCAACATGACACCCGCTTCGGCAGCCTGCGCACCCAGTCGTTGGGCCAGTCGATAGACATTGATCTCGGCCGTGATGTCGAGGTAATCGACCCCGGCCCGGATACAGGCCTGCATTAGCGCCTCTGCGGTCTTGGCGAAAGGCCCGGCGAAATTCAGCAGCACGCTGATGCCGTCCAGGGCTTGCGCAGCATGGGCATCGGCGGTGAAGACGCGGTAGGGAACGTCGAGCTGTGCGGCGAGGGATGCCAGTCTTTCGGCATTGCGCCCTGCGATGACAACATTCAATCCCTGTGCCTTGGCGTGCTCGGCAGCCATGCGACCGGTGTAGCCCGTCGCGCCGTAGATCATCAGTGTTTTCATTGGGTGTGCTGCCAGTTTTTGTAGACGAATTCGAGGCTGTAACCGTCCGGATCAAGGACATTGCCGGCGTAGTAGTTCGGGTCGTAATGCAGGCGCGCGCCAGGCGCACCCTTGTCGACAGCACCGTTTTCCATGGCGGCTGTGTAGGCGGCGTGGACCTCGGCCTGACTGTTCGCCACGAAGCCGACATGTACGGCGCGCCCTTCCACCACGCCCTCGCGCAACCAGAAGAAAACCCGTCCATTAGCGCCAAACCCCTTGAGGTCCGGGTGGCCGGGAGGTCCGTCCTTGCCGTCGTAATCGAGCCGCGCGGTAATCCCCAGCGGGGTCAGCGCCGCCGTGTAGAAGCGGATCGAACGTTGAATGTCGCTTACCGAGATAAAAATATGGTCAAGCATGGGGCAACCTCGCTAATCAGATGATGTAGCCGCCCGAGACTTCAATCGTCTGGGCATTGATCCAGCGTCCTTCTTCGGACAACAACATCGCGATAACGCGAGCGACGTCCTGCGGCTCGCCTACCCGGCCGAGGGCGGTTTGCGAGGCGAGCAGCTTCTCGAACTCATCATTCAAACCGCCGCCCAGTTCGGTGCGGATCGCGCCCGGCGACACGGCGTTGGCACGGATGCGCCGAGGGCCGAACTCCTTGGCCATGTAGCGAGTCAACACGTCGAGTCCGCCCTTGAACGCCGCATACGGCGCGACGCCGGCCGTGGCCACGCGGGTCGTGGCGCTGGTGAGATTGACGATGCTGGCGCCCTCTTCCATCAACGGCAGCAAGGCCTGGGTCAGGAAAAACGGGCCTTTGAGGTGCACATTCAACAAGCCGTCAAACTGCGCCTCGGTGACCGACTCAAGGGGATTGAACGAGCCATGCCCGGCGTTATTCACCAGACCGCCGAGCGTTGCCACGTCCCAAGTAACCTGCAAGGCTTGTTGCACGGCCTCTCGGAAACGCGAGAAACCGCTGACCTCCGCGACGTCCAGTTCCAGCGCCACAGCCTTGCCGCCTGCTGCCTGAATACGTCGAACGACGGCGTCGGCTGAATCAGCATGGCTGTTGTAGGTCAGGATCACGCCCATGCCGCGCTCGGCACACAGTTCGGCGGTGCTGGCGCCGATGCCCCTGCTGCCTCCGGTGATAACGATTACGCTCATTCGTTGCTCCATTGTCGCTGGGATGAGCCACCACAGTAATCATCGCCATCGCCACGAGCGCAGCCGTTCCTGCCCGAATCCTGCCTGTTTCTGCTTTTTGCTTGCCGGGGCGCATCACCTTGAGTTCAGATGGCCCCTATGACAAACCCACTGAATGAACTTCGCGCCCTGGCTTCCCGGGCCGAAAACCGCCGCACGGAGACGGGCATCCCGCGCGTCGCCATGGTCCAGGGCGCCATCCCGGAGCACATGCTGGCCGCGGTTTATGACCCGATGATCAACCTGATCCTGCAGGGCAGTAAATCCATGACCGTCGGCGATCGCACGCTGCGCTATGACCCGGCGACCTACTTTGTCATGTCCATCGAGTTGCCGGCGGTGGGCACCGTGCACCCGGCCGTCACGGGCGAACCCTACCTGGCAGTCAGCCTTACGTTGGACCCGACGGTGCTTTCAACGTTGCTGGCAGACGTGCCAATGCCGGCCAGACGCTACGAACACGACGCCGGATTTTCCGTAGCCGCTGTCACGCCGGAATTGATGGACGCCTGGCTGCGCATGCTGCGATTGATGGACCATCCTGAATCCATTGCGGCGCTGGCGCCCGCCTACGAGCGGGAAATCCTCTACCGCGTGTTGCAAGGCCCGCATGGCTGGATGCTGCGTGAAATTGCGGCGCCGGATACCGCTATGGCACGGGTCAGCCTGGCGATTCAGTGGATCCGCCGCGACTTCGCCGAACCGATCCGGGTTGAAGCCCTCGCCCAGAAAGCGGCAATGAGCGTGTCCGCGTTCCACCGACACTTCAAAGCCGTCACCACGTTGAGCCCGTTGCAATATCAGAAACGGGTTCGACTGCTGCAGGCCCGATCGCTGATGGTGTCCAGCGCCAAGAGCGTGACCAGCGCGGCGTTCGAGGTTGGCTATGAAAGCGCGACCCAGTTCAGCCGTGACTACGCGCGGATCTTTGGCCTGCCGCCAGCACGGGACGCCGCGAGGATCGTCGGCGAAACCAAAGGGCGGATTGATTCATCGGCCTTCAACTAAGCGAACTGGATACTGCGGCGTAAAAACCTGCACGCAAAAAAAGCCCCGCGACCCAATGGGGTGCGGGGCAAAAAATTGGTTGGTTGCGGCCAACCAAAGGAGCATCGGTAAAAACGTTGATCGGTTACAGGCATTCCTGCGCGGCGCGCTCGAAACTCGATGGCATGAAGCTCGACGCCAGCAATTGGCGCTCATACACAAACACCTTGCCGCCGCTCGATGTCTTGTAGGCTTCCAGCACATTGTTCGCCGTGACTTTGCTCGGCACCACGATCCGGTAGCTGCGCTGGGTTTGCGAGACGGTCGGGGCCAGTGCACTGCCTTGAAGTTTGGGCACGACGCAATCAGCGTATTCGGCAGGCGTTTTTTTCGTCTGCAGGGTCAGCGTCGGGTCATTCGGCGCCGAGGCGCAACCGGCTAGCAGCAGGGTCATGACAGCCAGTTGGCTCAGTGTCTTCATCGCACATGTTCCTTGAGCAACGTTTTCGATGGAGGCGATTTTCGACGTTTACCCGGCAAAGCAGAACTTGTGATTCTTGATTGTCACTATTGCTTGAACCAATAGTTGCGCCGCGTGCAGACTGCCAGCCAGCCCGACTACAACTAAAAGGATTTCCCCGTGCGTACTTTTGACCTGATTCGCGATGCCGTCCTGCCCGAGTTCCGTGACCGGGTGGCTGAATACCTGGTCGAGTACGAAACCGTGCTCGGTGAAAACGCCGCCGATTCGGATCGAGTGCGCGCCACGGCTCATCAGTTGCGCGGTTATTTGCGCGGTTTGAACACTACGCGGGTGTTGGGAATGGCGGATTGGGAGGAGCTGGATCGGCGCGTGGTGGGGATGTGGCTGACGCAGCCGGATCAGCTATAAGCTTTGACAATGCAGAACAAAAAAGGGGACAGATCAGTCGATCTGTCCCCTTTTCTATAAGGAATATGGCAGGGGCGGCTGGATTTGAACCAACGCATGGCAGGATCAAAACCTGCTGCCTTACCGCTTGGCGACGCCCCTGCAAGAGCGGGCGGAAATTTATCAACTTTCGCCGCGTATGAAAAGCCCCCTTACGCATATTTTTTGTTTTAAAACAGCCACTTGTCCCTAGACGAACGGTTGATGGCTAGTTACGCAGTGAATTCCACCACCTCCGGCAGACACGGCATCGATGTTGAGCTGCACTACTTCGCGGTCCGGGTAGAGCCCCGACAACAGCTCAAAAGCCTTGGCATCCGCCGCTTTGTCACCAAACTCGGGCGCAATGATCGCCCCGTTGATCACAAAGTAATTGATGTAGCCGGCCGCAAAGTCCGGGTTGTTGCGGTTGAATTTGCTCTGGCGCGGTTTGAGCGGTGGCGACACGGTGTGCACCTGGAGCTTGCGGCCATCGGCGTCCGTGGCGTTTTGCAGAATTTGCAGATGCACTCGGGTGACCTTGTAATCGTATGACGCGGGATCGTTGTCGAGGTTGGCGATCACCACGCCTGGCTTGATGAAGCGCGCATAGAAATCGACGTGGGCGTCGGTGATGTCCTTGCCCTTGATCCCCGGCAGCCAGATGATTTTGCGCAAACCCAGGCGCGTCTTCAGTTCTTGCTCGACCTCGGCCTTGCTCCAGTCGCGATTGCGGTTGCTGTTGATCCAGCTGCTTTCGGTCATGATCCCGGTGCCGTGACCGTCCACTTCGATCGCACCGCCCTCGCCCACCAGTTCGCTGCGCAGATACTCCGCCTCGGCGTTGCGCGCGACCAAAGCCGCCAACTTCGCATCCTTGCGATGCTGTTGTTTGTTGCCCCAACCGTTGAAGTTGAAGTCCACGGCGCCCAGTTCGCCTTGCCCATCGACCACAAAATTGGCGCCGATGTCGCGCATCCAGATGTCATCGAGTTCGGTGATGACGTAGGTGATGTTGGTGGTGCCGCAGTGTTCCTCGGCCAGATCCCGTTCACGCTGACGACAGAACACGGTCACCGGTTCATAACGAGCGATGGTGCGCGCGATCAGGCCGATGGCGGCTTGCACGTCGGCAGTGAAATCCTCCCAGATCGCGTCCTGGGCGCCAAACGCGATGAAAGCCCGCTTATGTTTATCGCCCTCGTCCGGCATGTGCCAAACACCCGAGGTGGCCGCGTGCAAGAGCGACGGCGTCAGCCCCATGGACACGACAGCGCCGAGGCTGGCAACCACCGAAACCTGTTTGATGAACTCACGACGCGTCGACATGTATTGCTCCCTTTGTGAAGTCATTTTGCGGTGGCCGTTTTGAACTTGGTCCAGGTGCGCATCCGCGCGCGCATATCGGATTGGGGAATGTCCTTGCCGGTAATCAGCCGCGCATAGGTGGCTTCGTCGAGGTAAATATCCGGGTTGTTGCGCATCGCGGCATCGACGCTCGGGCGCGCCTTGGCATTGGAAGTCGGGTAACCGGTGAAGTTACTGATGGCGGCCATGTTCTCCGGGCGCATGACGAAGTTGATGAACGCATAGGCGTACTCCGGATGTTTGGCATCCACCGGAATCGCCATGGTGTCCATCCAAACCGTGGTGCCTTCACGAGGAATGCGGTACTGGAACGAAGTGGTCTTGCCAGCGCTGTCGGACGTGCGTTGTGCCTGGGTCATGTCGCCGCTGTAGCCGAGGGACAGGCACAGGTTGCCGTTTACCAGATCGGTCACCGGTTGCGACTGGAACTTGCGAATGTACGGGCGCACTTTCATCAGCAGCTCACTCGCTGCGGCCAGGTCTTGCGGCTTGGCGCTGCGAGGATCGCGACCGAGGTAATTGAGTACCACTGCCAACACTTCGTCGGGCGAGTCGATCATCGAGATGCCGCAGTCGGCAAATTTGGCCGCCAGTTCCGGTTTGAACAGCATGTCGAGGCTGTTGACCGGCGCATCCGCCAGACGCTGTTTGATCTGCTCGGCGTTGTAGGTCAGGCCGATGGTGCCCCAGGTGTAGGGCACGGTGGCTTTGCCTGAGTACTCGTAATGGGTGCGCAGTTTCTGCAAGCCGGGTTCGATGTCGCCCACAGCGGTGAGCTTGGATTGATCCAGCGGCAGCAAACTGCCGGCACGCATCAGGCGCTCGGACACCGTATCTCCGGGGAAGATCAGGTCATAACCGCTGCCACCGGCGAGCATTTTCGCTTCCAGGGTTTCGCTGCCATCCATGACGTCGTAGATCACCTTGATCCCGGTATCGGTGGTGAATTTGCTCAGCGTGTCCTCGGCAAAATAATCGGCCCAGTTGTACAACCGCAGGGTTTTCTCTTCGGCATGCAGCGACGGCGTGGCACACGCCAGCGTCAGGGCCGCGAGCAACAGTTGGTTGGCAATGCGCATGATCAAACCCCTTGAGTGGCCCAGCGTGAATGAAGGTGACGACCGTCCTGGCTCAACAGCGCGCCGTACATGTCCGGACGACGATCGCGATAGATGCCCCAGCTCAGGCGTTCTTCGCGCATCAGCGACAAATCCAGGCTGTGCACCAGTACGCCGGTGCTGTCACGGTCGGCCTCGGCGAGCAACTTGCCCTTGTGGTTGCAGATAAACGACGAGCCATAGAAGCTCATCTGCAAGGCCGGATCGGTAGTCGCCGCTTCTCGGCCGACGCGATTCGACGCCACCACCGGCAGCAGATTGGCCGCCGCATGCCCGCGCATGGTCATCTGCCAGTGATCGCGGGAATCCAGCGCAGCACAGCCCGGCTCGGAGCCGATGGCCGTGGGAAACAGCAAGACTTCGGCGCCCATCAACGCCAGGCAACGTGCGGTTTCGGGGAACCACTGATCCCAGCAGATACCCACGCCGATGCGCCCGAACGCGGTGTCCCAGACGCGGAAACCGGTATCGCCGGGGCTGAAATATTCCTTCTCCTGATAACCGATGGCGTTGGGGATGTGGGTCTTGCGATACACCCCCAACAAGCGCCCATCGGCATCGGCCACGCTCAGGGAATTGAAGTAGGCATTGCCGGCCTTCTCGAACCAACTCAGCGGCAGCACAACGCCCAATTCCTTGGCCAACGCGGAAAACCGCTTGAGTACGTGGCTGTCCCGATATTCTTCGGCCAGCGCCAGGTGTTTATGGCTTTGCTCGATGCAGAAATACGGCGTGGCAAACAGCTCCTGCAACAGGATGACCTGGGCGCCTTTCGCTGCGGCCTCACGCACCAATTGCTCGGCATGATCGAGGTTGTGTTGCAGGTCCCAGGTGCACGGCATCTGGGTAGTCGCAATCGTCAACAGGGTCATGATCTCAACCCTCCACCGGCCAGGCAGGCTGCTGCTGGGTGATGCAATGCACCCCGCCGCCGCCATGGGCGAGATTATTGATCCGCACCGGCACCACTTCGCGGCCAGGGAACGCTTGAGCCAACACTTCGGCCGCCGCGTGGTCGGCGTCGATACCGTAAGCCGGCATGATGATCGCGCCGTTGGCGATGTAGAAGTTGGTGTAGGACGCACAGAACACTTCGGCTTCGGTGTCCACGGCATCGGTGGCTTCGTACAACTCGATCAGCTCGAATTTGCGCCCCTGGGCATCGGTGGCCAGCTCGAGTGCACGGCGGTTTTCGCGAGCGACTTCGGCGTACACCGACTGCTTGTCGTGGGTCGCGTCCACCAGCAACACACCGGGACGGGCGAAGGCGCAGACGCCATCGACGTGGCCGTCAGTCATGTCGCCGGTCACGTAATCCGGATCGCCTGGCAGCCAGATGGTTTTCTTCACGCCCAGCAAGCGGGTGAAGATTTCTTCCATCTCGGCTTTGCTGGTGTCCGGGTTGCGATTGGCGTTGAGCAACACCGATTCGGTGGTGATCAGCGTGCCTTCGCCGTCGACATGAATCGCCCCGCCTTCGTTGCTCAACGGTGTGCCGAAGCACGGCACGCCGAGGTGATTGAGTGCACGGCGCGCCAGACCTTCATCCAGGTCGTGGGCCGACTTGCCGCCCCAAGCATTGAAACGCCAACTCACCCCGGCCAGGCCTTGTTGCGGATGGCAGACGAAGCTCGGGCCGGAGTCGCGGCACCAACTGTCGTTCACCGCCAACGGGATCAATTCGATGTTGGGACCGCACAGCGCTTTGGCACTGGCGATAGCCGAAGGATCGACGACCATTTTCACCGGTTCGAAACGGGCAATCGCATTGGCCACGCGAGCGAAATCTTCTTGCACTGCCGGCAAGGTCACGCGCCAACCCGCTTCCCACAGCGCCTGGTTATGCGGCCAGACCATCCAGGTCGCGGCGTGCTTGACCCACTCTGCCGGCATCATCCAGCCATTGCTTTGATTTTTTTCTTGCTGCATGACAAACACCTTTTAGTTAAGTCATTGTGTTCAATGAAAACTGCCTCGATGGGCTTGGCATGCATGCTACGGCTGTAAAATCGGGCGAACAAACGATGGATTTAGTGGAAAACTGATTAGAGGAACTTATCGATATGCTCAAGCACTGGCCCCCGCTCAGCACCCTTCGCGGCTTTGAAGCCGCCGCGCGACTGGGCAGTTTTCACAAGGCCGCCACCGAGCTGAACCTGACCCAATCGGCGATCAGTCAGCAGATTCGCAGCCTTGAGGCCTACCTCGAACAACCGCTGTTTTTCCGCAGTGGGCGCAGCGTCAGCCTGACCGATGCCGGCCAGGATTTGCTCAGCACCACCCAGGCGCTGCTGCAACAATTGGCCGTCGGCATTCGCCGCCTCGGGCAATACCAGAAACCCAATCAACTGGTGCTCAACACCACGCCGGCGTTCGCCCGTCACTGGTTGCTGCCGCGCCTGGGGGATTTTCGTCGCCAGCATCCGGAGGTCGATCTGTGGATCTACAGCACCGACGAAGTCCCGGACATGACCACCCAGACCATCGACATCGCGCTGCGTGACGACATCAGCTCCCAAGCCGAATGCAGCTTCAAAGTGCTGCACACCGATCGCCTCTATCCAGCCTGCCATCCGAGCGTGTTGGCGTTGCCGCAGGAGCAGCGCACCACCCTGCACGGCGAGCGTGAAATGGATTGGAGTCATTGGGCGGTGGAGGCTGGCGTCGATGTCGGCCAGCAGGATCAGGGGCTGAATTTTTCTGATCCGGGCCTGCTGCTCGATGCGGCGTGTGCGGGGCTGGGTATCGCGCTGGTCAGCGAACTCTTGAGTTGTCAGGCGCGCACTAATGGGTTGTTGCAACCTTTGGTGGAGCAAACCATTCGCGGCCCGAACTGGGCGCTGCTGACTCATCGCGACAGTGAAAGCAATGCGCGAAGTTTCAATGAGTGGCTGCTGAATCAGTTGGAAGCGGCATAACGATTCAATTCATGCGGAATCCGGCAACAGTGTTTGTCCTGTGCCCCGCTGTTTGGGGCAAAGCCAAACACCTAGCATCGTCTCTACCCGGTGAGCAAACAGCTTCCCGAGGTAAACAACCAATCCTTGGACGAGACGGTGAACATCATGAAACTTTCAAGTGCAGCAATTTTTCTGGCCCTTATCGGTATCGGTGCACCTGCCTTTGCAGACGACGCGACCAGCACCACACCGGTCGAGAGTTACAGCTACGGCATGAAACTCGACATTCAAAAAGTCATTTCGATTTCGGATACCGCCGATACATGTGGCCCGGTGCCGACCCAGATGACTTATGAAGACTCGAAAGGTCAACGGCACATCCTGCAGTATTCCGTGATGGGCACTGGCTGTTCGAACGGTTGAGCCCGGTGCAGAAGATGGAGGGTCGACACTCCATACCTGCGGCGCCAGCTACTATTACTTGTTTGATGACCCGACGACTTTTGCATCTGCGGCCAACATGCCCGGAATGTAGTCTTTAAGAAACTCCACCCATGTCCTTATCTTCGCGTCCACGAACTTGCGCGACGGGTAGATCGCAAACAGATTCAACTCTTCCAGATGGTAGTCCGGCAGCACGCGCACCAACTTGCCGGCCCGCAAGCCATCGACCGCCGAGGCAATCGGCTGAATCCCGATTCCCATCCCGCTGAGTATGGCAACCGTCATGGCGTCCGCCGTGTTGACGTGAATGGGCGACTCGGGAATCGTCACCGTTACCCCGCCGTCCGGCCCCTCGAATGCCCAGTTTTCAACCGGCATTACCGTGTTCACAATCCGCAGACAATCATGTGCAGCCAACGCATCCGGCAACTCGGGGGTTCCGCGCTTCTTCAGGTACGCGGGCGACGCGCACAGGATGCTGAACGTGATGCCGAGCCGCTGGGCGACGAAGCCGGAGTCGGGCAGATCCCGCGCCAGCACAATCGACATGTCATAGCCCTCCTCCAGCAAATCCGGCAGGCGATTGGTCAGGGTCAGATCGAACATGACCGAGGGATGCGTCTCCCGGTATTTGGCGATGGCGTCGATCACGTAATGATTGCCGATGGCGGCCATCGCATGAATCTTCAGCCGGCCTACCGGCATGACCTGGGCGGTGCCCGCCTCTTCGTCGGCCTCACGCACCTCATCCACAATTTTCTCGCAGCGCTGTAGATAACGATGACCGGCTTCGGTCAGGGCCAGGCGTCGGGTGGTGCGGTTGATCAGGCGCGTTTGCAGCCGGGCTTCCAGGCTGGATACCGCTTTGGATACGTTGGTCGTGGTGGTGTCCAGCAGGTCGGCCGCCGCCGTGAAGCTGCCGCTTTGTGCGACGGCGATAAAGACCCGCATGGTTTGGAAAACGTCCATCAATGGCACCTCAATGGCCTGGAATAAAAATCAAGGCGGACACAATACCTGTGGCGAGGGGGCTTGCCCCCGCTGGGCTGCGCAGCGGCCCCAAAACTTGCAACCGAGGTGTGTCACGGACACCGAGTGCAGTGGATTACGACTGCTTCGCAGCCGAACGGGGGCAAGCCCCCTCGCCACAGGCAAGCTCGCTCCCACAGGTTCGGTGTCAGTCCAAGTGACCGGGTTTACTCGGGTTTCTTCCGCGGAATAAACCCGGGTACTCCAGTCTCCACCACCGAGTTGAAGCGCACTCGGGTGGTAATCTCTTCCTTGATCTCACGCATGGCCCTTTGCGGCAAGGTCTCGATATTGATGTTTTCCTGGATATGGCTCGGTGTCGCCGACGTGGTCAGGAACGCCACGCCACGCTGCACCGCCCAGGCCAGTGCCACTTGCGCCGGGGTCTTTTGCAGGCGTTTGGCGATGCCGGTGATCACCGTATCTTCCAGGACGTTCGGCTCCATGCCGTGGCCCAGTGGCGCAAACGCCAGGACGATGATGCCGTGTTGCTGACAAAACTCCAGCAGTTCCCATTCCGGCAGATAAGGATGGGATTCCACCTGCACCACCGCAGGCTTGATCCGGGCGGCTGCCACGATCTCTTTCAACGCCTCCAGCGTAATATCCGACAAGCCGATGGACCTGCATTGCCCTTCATCCACCAGACGTTCAAGCTCACGCCAGGTCTCAAGCAACGTCACGCCCGAATCGTAGATCACATGCCCGAACGCATCCCGCGGATCCTGGTTATCACCGGGCTGAAAAGCAAACGGCGTATGGATCAGGTAGCAATCAATGTAGTCAACTTGTAGACGCCGGCAACTGGCCTCGAATGCAGGTTCGACCCGCTCGGGACGGTGGTTGGTGTTCCACAGTTTCGTGGTGATGAACAAATCCTCGCGGCGAATCGTACCTGCCTCCAGCGCGTCCTTTATTGCAACGCCAACCTGGTCTTCATTGCGATACCGTTCCGCACAATCGAAATGGCGAAACCCGGCGTCCAGCGCATGCTTGACCGCTTGCGTGGTGACGCTCAGATCGCGAAACAGCGTGCCGAACCCTACGGCCGGCATTTCAACCGACCCGTGATTAAGCGCGAACCGGGTATCGCGAAGTCCATCGTGAAAAGCTTCGTATGACATGTCGTTACTCCACAACTTGGGGCCGCAGCCGTTATTGATACGTATGTTTCGGTGCTTCGCGAGACGCGACTTTCTGCTCGAACACGCCGATGGAGTTGCCGCCGAGTGCCACGTACAACCGCACCGTGTCGAGGTACTGCGTCGTCTTAACGCGGATTTGCCCCAACAGCGCTTGCTCATAGGCACGCTCTGCTTCCAGCACTTGCAGGATGCTGTTCTCACCTTGGGCGTAGGCTTGCTGGTTCAAGCGAAAACTCGTGTCGGCGGCACGCAACGCGTCTTCCTGGGCGAGGTTTTGCTCGGCGTCATGGTTGATCGCTTGCAGGGTGTCCGCGACCTGGCCAAACGACTGGATAACGGTTTGCTGGTAACCGGCGAGAGTTGCCTGGTAGCCATCGACGGCGGCCTGACGTTCAGCCTTGAGCGTTCCGCCATTGAAAATCGGTGCCGTCAGCCCCGCCGCAAAACCCCACAGCGCCGCGCCGCCATTGCCAGACGCGGCTTGCGCCAGTGAGGCCGAAAGCTCGACATGCGGATAGAGGTTGGCGGTGGCGACACCTACCGCCGCGCTGGCCATGTGCAGTTCGGCCTCGGCTTGCAGGACATCCGGCCGGTTGCGGGCCATCTCCGAAGGCAGACTGACCGGCACGTTCGACGGCAAGGCAAACTCGGCCAGTTCGAACTCAGGCGCGATCCAGTCAGCCGGGCCTTTGCCCGTCAGGATCGACAGCGCATGGCGAGCCGAATCGCGCTGCTGTGCGAGGGGCGGCAACAACGTGCGATCCTGGGCCAGACGGGTCTCGGCCAGCGACACGTCGATCTGCGTCGTCGCGCCATTGGCATGCGCCGCGCGGACCAGTTCGAGGTTTTTGGCGTCATTGGCCAGCAACTTTTCAACGGCCTTCATCTGCGCGTTGGCGGACGCCAGCAACAACGCCTGACTGGTGACATCGCCGGTCAAGGTCAGGTACGCCGCTTCGTAGCGATGCTTTTGCAACTGGGTAAACGCTTGCTGTTGTTCGACCAGACGCTTGTTGCCGCCGAACGCATCCAGGTCAAAGCCAACTCGCGGCCCGATTGCGTAGAAGTTCGAAACGCTTGGCTCAGGTCCGTTATGGGTGCGTTGACGACCCGTCTGAGCGCCGAAATCCACTTGCGGATAAAGCGCCCCTTCCGCCGCCGCGACCGAGGACGCTGCTTGCCGAATCGTTGCATCCGCCGCGACGAGATCAAGGTTGCCATCGATGGCGCGGCGCACCAGCGTGTCGAGCTTTGACGAGCGAAAAGCAGTCCACCAATCACCGTTGATGTTCTTGCCGTAGCTGATGTTTTGAGCGAGTTGCTGTTCGGCCTGCTGGTCATAGTGTTGCGACTCGCTGGCCGCAGGCGTTTGAAAGTCCGGGCCGACGGTGCAGGCGGACAGGAACACCATGAACGACATCGCACCGACCACTCTCGGGAGCTGATGTCTGTTGATGAAAAGCGCAGGGGATTTCATTGGGCACACTCCACGACAAATTAGTTGGTCGGAACGGGTTTACGAAGGAAGACAACCAGTGGGCTCACCACCAGCATCGCCACCATCAAAATCTTGAATTGGTCGACCACCGCGATAAAAGCCGCCTGCCCGGTGATCATTTCATTGAGTCCCGCCAGCGCTTGCAGGGACGGCATCTCGGCGCGATACGGCGTGATGTTGCTGACCAGCGCCAGGTGCATCGCCTGGGTGTTGTTGAAGAAAAACAGCTGCACAATCGCCACGCCCAACGTGCTGCCGTAGACCCGTGACAGGTTGAACAGCCCCGTGCCTTCCGGGCGCAGCGCCGGGTCGAGGGTGCTGAACGCAACCTTGGTCAGCGCCGGCATCAAGATGCCGATACCGATCCCCTGAACAGCGCCGGCAACCGCCACTGGCGTCCAGTCCATCAACGGCGAATAGCCGAGCATCATCCAGTTGGCATAAATCACCAGGGCCACACCCGCCGCGACTAACAGCCGACGGTCGAAACGCTCGGGAACCCGGCCCATCAGCAGAAACGCGCCAACCAGGCCGATGCCGCGCGGGATCGTCAGCGAACCGGTGGTGTCAGGCGGGTAGCCGAGAATCTCGTCGAGCATTGGCGAGGTCAGGGCCATGGTCGACAACAGCACGAAACCGACGGCGAAAAAGATCACGGTCGACAGCACGAAGTTGCGGTCGTCGAACAAACGCTTGTTGAGGAAATGCACCTTGGCGGTGAACACATGCACAAGGAACAAGTAGAAACCCAGCGCAGCTCCCAGCGCCTCCAGCCAGATTTCGGTCGAGGCAAACCAGTCCAGGCGCTCACCGCGATCGAGCAACATCTGCAGGCTGATCAACCCCAGCGTGAAGGTGCCGAAGCCGAAAAAGTCGAACGTCGGGCGCTTCTCGGCCTTCTTCTCGGTGAGCAACAACGCCATCGCCAGGAAGACAAACGCCGACACCGGCAGGCTGATGTAGAAGATCGGGCGCCAGCCGAAATGCTCGCCGATCCAGCCACCGATGCTCGGGCCGCTGACGATGCCAATGAGCACGATGGCCGTCCACGTTGCGCCAAATTTGGCGCGCTTGGGCAGTGGCAACGTCTCCATGGCAATCGCCATCGACAGCGGCGCCAGCACGCCACTTGCCAGTCCTTGAACAATCCGTGCGCCGATGAATTCCAGCGAGGTTGTCGCCTGCGTCACCAGCAGCAAGCCAAGGACGAAGCACGCCAGCGCGATCTGGTAAACCCGCTTCAAGCCATAACGCCCGGCGAGCCACTGCGCAATCGGCAAAGTGATCGCGCTCGCCGCGAGGTACGAAGTGAAGATCCAGCCTGCCTGATCATCGGTCATCGACAGGCTGCCCTGAATCAAGCGCAGTACAGCATTGGGTAATGGCAGGTTCGCCGACTGCATGTAGGTTGCGAGCAGTGCGGCGAACCTTAATGCCCCCGCACCTTGAGGCCCGGCAAGATGGGTGTTCATCAGAAGGCTCCTGCGGTCAGCAGCGTTTTGAACGGACGCCACCATGGCGAGCGAAAACCGGTATCGACCTTGACCGTGGCGCTGGTGCCCGAGAACAACGGCAGCGCCGGATTGGCCTCATCAAGTTCAAGACGAACCGGCACCCGCTGGACTACCTTGACCCAGTTGCCAGTGGCGTTTTCCGGCGGCAACAGGGCGAAATCCGCGCCAGCACCCGGGCTCATGCTGGTGACGTGAGCCTTGAAAACGTGATCAGGGTAGGTGTCGATGCTGATCGTGGCTTCCTGGCCTGGGCGCATATGAGTGACGTCGGTTTCACGGAAGTTGGCCTCGATCCAGACCTCACGATCAGACAGCAGCGCAAAGGCTGGCGCGCCGTTGTTGACGTAGTTGCCCACCTGCAAATCGTCGACCTTGGCGACGATGCCATCGTCCGGCGCATACACCGTCGCGTACGACAGGTAGAGCTGCGCCTCGTCGAGCTGGGCCTTGGCCTCATGCACCGTCGGGTGGTTGTCGGCGTCGATGTCGGGGTCGCCGTTCAAGGCAACCATGGTGCTGGCGATCTGTTGTTCGATCGACGCGATCCGCTGACGGGAAACCTTGAGGTCGGTGTCTGCGCGCTCATAAATAGCCCTGGAGACGAACTCGGTCGCCACCAGCGCTTTCTTGCGGGCAAATTCCTTTTGGTCGAAACCGGCCGACTCTTTGGCCGATTGCAATTCGGCCTGTTGCTGGCGGTAGCTGGCCTTGAGGCCATCGATGCGCAGCCGCGCGACGCTCAATTGTGCTTGCGCTCGATCAACCGCGATCTGCAACGGTTTCGGGTCGATGCGAAACAGCACCTGGCCCTTGTGAACCGGCTGGTTGTCCTCGACTGCGATTTCCACGACTTGCCCGGAAATGCGCGCGTTGATCGAGGCCTTGGCCACCCGGGCGTAGGCATTATCAGTGGTGACGAAGGGTTCGCCGGCCACGTAGTGCGCATACCCGACGGCTGCGAAAAGCACTGGAAAACCAATCATCAGAAACGGCCGCAGTTTCTCTCTGAGGTGCTTTTTGATGGGCAGGTCCGGGCCAGGATGCTCTATGGCCTGTGTTGCTGAGATGTCGAACTGTTTAGTCATGATCGAATGCACCTATAACCGGGGAATTGGGGATAGCACCCTTAAGAAACAGCCATTCCGTGTGCGGTCTGGAGGATCGCTCCACCGCACTTGTTTCGTCGCCGCAACACCCAGTTCGAGCTCCGCTACAACAAACCTGAAGCCAAGGAATTTTTGGTTCCTTAATTTTGTGCGATGATGTAAGAATATAGACGCACCCACCTTCCATCAAGAGTTTTATACGACATGGCACAAAAAAAGATCAGCGAAGGAAAAGGACGTGGTCGCCCTCGCGCGTATGACCCGCAAACAGCCTTGCAGCAAGCGCTTGGTGTGTTCTGGAACACCGGCTATTCCGGCGCCTCGCTGGACAGCATCGCCACCGCCGCCGGCATGAATCGCCCCAGCCTGTATGCCGCGTTCGGTGACAAGCACGCGCTGTACATCAAGGCGCTTGAGCAATATTGGGAGTTCGCCGCAGCGGCCATGCACGAGGCGCTGACGGATAACACGCTGACCTTGAGCGAGGCGCTGATGCGTTTTTACGAAGGGCAGTTGTCGATCTACTTCTCGGGCGAAGGCCAACCGCGTGGCTGCTTTGCGATTGGTACGGCGACCACCGAAGCCGTGGAGGATCAGGAAATTCGCGACGTGCTTTCCGATCGACTGAGCCGGCTGGATGCCGATCTCGAAGTCCGTCTGCAAACCGCCGTCAGCGCGGGCGAATTGAAAGAAGGCGCTGACCCGGCGGCCCTCGCCGTTCTCGCGTCCTCCTTGCTGCACAGCATTTCTATACGCGCACGAGCAGGCAAATCCCGGGATGAACTGACGGAACTGGCGCGCAACGCGGTCAGCGTCATCTGCGGATGAGGGGCTTTTAAGGTGGGGCTCGAAGACATTCTGGCCGAGCAGTTGGCGGTGGTGTTCTGCGGGATCAACCCGGGAATGCTGGCTGCAGCGCAGGGGCATCATTTTGCCGGCCGGGGCAATCGTTTCTGGCGCACGTTGCACCTCGCTGGCTTCACGCCGCAGGAAGTGCGTCCGGAACACGACCGGACGATCTTGCAATACCAGTGTGGATTAACCGCCGTGGTTGACCGGCCCACGGCGCGGGCGGATCAACTGTCGCAACATGAATTCGCCGCAGCGGCTGCGGCCTTCGAACAAAAGATCACTCGTTATGCGCCGCGCTTCGTCGCGTTTCTCGGCAAAGCGGCGTACTGCGCGCTATCCGGCCAACGAACGATTGCGTGGGGGCTTCAGCCAAGGACATTTGCAGGTGCAGCGGTGTGGATCCTGCCCAATCCCAGCGGACGAAACCTGGCATTTACGCAAGATCAACTGGTGGACGCGTACCACCAGCTCTATTTAGCCGCGATAAATGGAGCCTGACTCCGGTAGCATTACCCAACGGATCAATTCCCCCCTCAAGGAGCTTCAATGCTGTTCACCCAACGCTCGACCCACACCCCGTTTCTGCTGTGCGTGGTGATCTTTGGCACGTTCTTGCTGGTCCAGCTCAATGTGTTCAACATCATTGTCTGGAGCTACAACTTCTGCCACTTCCTGTATGGCTTCTGCGCGGCAATGTCGTTGGGCTACGTGACCGTCCCGTCGCGGTTTTTCAAGCGCTCGTTGCGGGAAAATTTTCACGTGCTGAAGGATGGAATCCCGTGGAGTCCATGGGGTGGCTTGATCATTGTGCTGTTCCTGTCGGCGTACAACGAGATGTATGTGGACCCGCGAGAAAACGGCATTCCGTTCAGCTCTGCCTACGCCAATTTTGTCGCCGATATGCTGGGCCTTGGCCTATGCCTTTTTCTCAGCCACTTCACCTTCCGCGACCGCCAGGGCAAGACCCGGACGGATTACGCAACAGCGCCAGCGATGGGTACTGCCGGCGATCAATGCTGACTCATCAACCCATGCATCACACCAAAGCGTAACCCCGGTTCGGAGGGTGTCATGTGCGAGATGCCAAACACCTTGAACGCCGCCAGCATCACCACTAGGCCGCCGGGCAGAATGCTCAGCCGATGAGTCTGCAACCCGGCCAGTTTGAGTTGTTTGACGTGCCCGACTTCGAGCAGGCGCAATGACAGGCGCAACAGCCCGCCGTAAGTGATGCCGCTCTGGCCATCGTCGTTCAGGCCGTTGGCCTTGAGCACTTTGGCCAGCATCCGCGCGGTGCCGGAAGAGCCGATGGTTTCCTGCCAGCCCAGCGCGCGATAACGCCGGGCGACTTTTTCAAACTGCAACGAGGCTACGCGCTCGGCCTCCAGCAGCGCCTGGGCGGTGATGCGACCGCCATGAAAGTAACGTGAACCGAAGGTGCCGCTGCCGATGGCAATGCTTTCGGTCATCAGTGGCTGAGTCCCGCGCCCCAGAATCAACTCGGTCGAGCCGCCGCCAATGTCCACCACCAGACGCTGACTCTCTGCACCCGGCAGCGTGTGCGCAACCCCGGCGTACACCAGGTGAGCCTCCTCCTGCCCGGAGATGACGTCGATCCGAAACCCCAAATGTCGCTCGGCACTGGCCAGGAACAGTTGCGCATTTTCGGCTTCGCGCACCGCGCTGGTGGCCACTGCCCGCACCCGGCACGACTCAAAGCCGCGCAACTTCTTGCCAAATCGCGCGAGCGCCTGCCAGCCACGGTCCAGCGCCAACTCATCCAGTGCCCCACCCTGTAACCCCTCGGCCAGACGCACCGGCTCGCGCAGGGTTTTCACTTCCTGGATGACGAACTGCTGATTCCGCCGGACCGATTGGCCAATCATCATGCGAAAGGCATTGGACCCCAGGTCAATGGCCGCAAACAGAGAAGCGTCTCCTTTCATGGTAGGGATTCCTGGCAGATTCATTCGCCCGCAATCGGGGCCTTCAAGACGGTTTGCGAAGATCTTGCCATGGCTTAGGTGACACGAAGATGACACCGCGTATCTCATGTCCTACAGCCTTTTCGTCACCACTTCGTCATATCTCCCGGAATACCATCGTCAGTGCCACCTTCCACGGGAGCCTCCCACCATGCTTGTAAATGACCACACCCTGATGCAGCGGATCCATCGCGAGCTGCTCGACCATAACGACGAAGAGTTGGAGCTGGAACTGCTGGAGGACGGCCACGATCTCGATGCGATGTTCGACGGGCACGTCAACGACGGCAGCGAGAAGGAAGAGAGACGACGTTATTTCAGCGAACTGTTCCGCCTGCAAGGCGAACTGGTGAAGCTGCAAAGCTGGGTGGTCAAGACCGGCGCCAAAGTGGTGATTCTTTTTGAAGGACGCGATGCCGCCGGCAAGGGTGGCGTGATCAAGCGCATTACCCAGCGGCTCAACCCTCGGGTTTGTCGGGTCGCCGCCCTGCCCGCGCCGAATGACCGCGAACGCACCCAATGGTATTTCCAGCGCTACGTTTCGCACCTGCCGGCAGCGGGTGAAATCGTGCTGTTCGACCGCAGCTGGTACAACCGCGCCGGGGTCGAGCAAGTCATGGGCTTTTGCAACGCCGATCAGTACGAAGAGTTCTTCCGTACCGTGCCGGAATTCGAACGGATGCTCGCCCGTTCCGGCATCCAGTTGATCAAATACTGGTTCTCGATTTCCGACCAGGAACAGCACCTGCGCTTTCTCAGTCGCATCCATGACCCGCTCAAGCAATGGAAACTCAGCCCCATGGACCTGGAGTCCCGTCGGCGCTGGGAAGCCTATACCAAGGCCAAGGAAATCATGCTCGAGCGCACCCACATCGCCGAAGCGCCATGGTGGGTGGTGCAAGCCGACGACAAGAAAAAGGCCCGCCTCAACTGCATCAACCACCTGCTCGGGCAAATGCCTTATGAAGAGGTGGAACATCCGACCATCGAACTGCCCCAGCGCGAGCGACAAGAGGATTATTCCCGCAGCCCGACGCCGCCGGAACTCATCGTGCCGCAAGTCTACTGATCGTCATCATTCTGTAACCTGACGCCGTCAATACTCAGGTCATACAACGCGTGCTTTTTTTATTGCTGCCTTAACCGGCAGCATTTTTTTTGCCTATGGTTTTTGCACCGGCAGACGCTTCAAGCCTGCCCGTCAAACCGCTTCAACGAAAACGCCGACAAATCCAGCTCACTGCTGCCCCGCACGCACCACTGCGCCAGTGCTTCACCCAACGCGGCGGAATGCTTGAAGCCGTGTCCGGAACAGGCGGACACCACCAGCGTGTTTTTCAGATGCGGATGCTCGTCGATGATGAAATCGCCATCCGGCGTGACGGTGTAGGCACAGATCGACGACTTGGCGACGCGTGAAGTGACGCCCGCGATCTTGCCGCGCACCTGGGTCTCGAACATCTCGTGTGCTTCGGCCTCGCTGACGGTCCGGTCGAGCGTGTCTGGCGAAGACGCTTCGCTGTATTGCTCGGTGGCGACTTTCAGGCTGCCTTCGCCGGGCAGCGGTGGAAATCCATAGTGCAGGTCCTCATCACCCGGCCCGTGATGCAGGATGAACGTCGGCGAAACCGGGGCAAACCGGGCGTGTTCTTCCAGTTCGAACCAGAACAGCTTCTGCCGACACACCCGCAGCAAGCGGTCGAAGGGTTGGCCCAACAATTCCCGGGACCACATGCCGGCGCTGATCACGACCTTGTCGGCCAGGATCGTTCGCTGGTCGGTAGTGACGGTGACGCCCTGCTCGTCCGAAGTTATCTGCGTGACGGTTTCACCTTTGAACAGGGTCGCGCCCAGCGCTTCGGCGAGCTGGAGTTGCACGGCAATGCAGCGCTCCGGACGGACGTAACCGCCCTGCGGTTCGAAGTAGCCGATGGCACTGTCCAGCACCGGAGAAAACTGCGGGAAGCGCTCGCGGATCTGCGCAGCCGACAGCCGCTCATGTTCGATGCCGTTGCTGTGGGCGAGTTGCAGGGTGCGATGAGTGAAGTCCGTGGCGTCCTGCGCGTCATAGTCAGGGCTGGAGGTCATGACCAGCACGCCGCACTGTTCGAACAGCGACTCGCCCGACAGCGCTTCGAGTTCACGCCAGATTCTGTGGGAGTTGCGAACGATGGGCAGATAGGCGGCACCCTCGCCGACCGAGAGCCGGGTGATGCGCGTATCGCCATGGCTTGAGCCTTGAGTGTGCGGGGGATGATAACGATCGACGCCGATCACATTGACCCCGGATTTCGCCAGTTGGTACGCCGTGGCTGCGCCCATCGCGCCCAAACCGAGAACCGCTACTTCACACCGTTCCATTCAATCGCCTTCCAGTCATCACCCGTTGAATGCTCAACCCTATGACATTCGCCGGCTGAAAAGCCAGACGTCTGCGCAGCACTGGCCGTAGACCCGCCATTACGCATACCATGCCGCCATTCCAAAAAAGGCAGACATGTCCATGTTCAAAGCAAGCCTGCGTAGCCACCTGACCCTCTGGTTTGCCGGTCTGTCGCTGCTCACCTTATTGAGTGTGGGCTTCTACGTCGGCCACATCGCCACCGGGCAGATGAAGCAGGCGAGCGGCAATGCGTTGTTGAGCACCGCCAAATCCGCCGCCGAGTTGTTGGGTGCGCAACTGCGTGAACGTCAGCTCGAAGTGTCGCTGCTCAGCCGGGCGCCGCTGTTGAAGCGTGGCAACCTGGATGACCCGGACATTTTGACTTCGATGGAATTGCGCTCTCAGTCCCGCGCCGAATACGCCTGGATGGGCGTGGCCGATGCGGATGGGCGAGTGCGGCAAGCGGTGAACGGGTTGCTGGTCAATCAGTCGGTGAAGGAGCGCCCGTGGTTTCAGGCCGGACTGCGCGGTGACTACACCGGCGATCCGCACGAGGCGGTGTTGCTCGCCAAACTGTTGCCAGGTAGCGCCAGCGGCGAACCGTTGCGGTTCATCGATTTTGCCGCGCCGATCCGCAATGCCCAGGGCCAGGTGGTCGGCGTGCTGGGCGCCCACGCGCATTGGAGCTGGGTGACGAAGATTGTCGATGCCGCCGTGTTGCAAAAAGGCACGGCGCCGGAAGTCGAGGCATTGATCGTCGATCACGACGGCAAAGTGCTGTACCCGGAACAACTCGCCGGGGAACAACTGCCGAATTTGCCAGGGACATTGAAAAACCCTGACACCACGCCAGGCTGGTCGGTGGGCAATGGCTACCTGACCAGTGCGGTCGCCGTGCCGACACCGTCGAGCGCGGGCCTGACGTGGTACATCGCGGTTCGGCAGCCACTGGATATCGCCCTGCATCCCGCGCGAGTGCTGTTCTACAAATTGCTGGCGCTGGGGTTCATCGCAGCGATCATTTTCGGTCTGGTGGCGTATTACCTGGCGCTGCACCTCAGCCGGCCGATCGAGCAACTGGCACGAGCGGCCAAACAGGTGCAGGACCACCAACCCGACGTGGCCTTTCCGCTGCAGCATTCGGTACGGGAAATCGCCCAACTGGTGCAGTCCATCCAGGGCATGACCCAGTCGTTACTCGGCAAGGAGCGCGAATTGCAGGAGGCCAATACCTCGCTGGAAGCCACAGTCGCGCAACGCACGGTCGCCCTCACCCAGGCCAATGCCGACTTGTTGAAACTGGCGACCCATGACGCGCTGACCGGTGTGTTCAACCGCCGACGTTTCGATGAGAAGCTGGCCGAGTGCAGCCTGTTGTTTCAGCGTACGGGGCGCACGTTCGCGCTGCTGTTCATCGACGTCGACTACTTCAAGCGCATCAACGATACCCACGGCCATGCGATCGGCGATGAAGTGCTGGAACAACTGGCGAAGCTGATCCAGCGCGACACCCGCGCCACCGACTTCGTTGCACGCTACGGCGGCGAAGAGTTTGCCGTGCTGTTGCCGGAAATCGAGGAGCCGGAAAGCCCCGAAGTTGTCGCCGAGAAGATTCGCGTGGCAATTGCCGAGGCGCACTTTGCCTCGGTCGGCCAGGTGACCGTGAGCATCGGCGTTGGTTTGGCGGAGCTATCGGACAGCAATGCCTCGGCGCTGATCAGACGCGCCGATCAGCAGTTGTACCAAGCCAAAGGCGCGGGACGGAACCGGGTTTGCTGTACAGCGTAAATATTCAAAATTGACTGAAACACTTGTGGGAGCGAGCTTGCTCGCGATGAGGCCCTGACAGTTGATATCCAAGTGACTGTCAGGCCGCCATCGCGAGCAAGCTCGCTCCCACAGGGGATCCGTTGTAGATACAAAAATATTACGGCGCCGGATAGCCTTCGACCTGATCCGGCCACGAGGTCAGCACTTCGAAGCCATCATCCGTGACCGCCACCATGTGCTCCCACTGCGCTGACCACGAAAGATCCTTGGTTACCACGGTCCAACCATCGGCCAGGGTTTTGACGTGGCGTTTGCCGGCATTCAGCATCGGTTCGATGGTGAAAATCATCCCGGTCTTCAACTTCAGGCCCTGGCCCGGATAGCCGTAATGCAACACCTGCGGCTCATCGTGATAGACCTTGCCGATGCCATGCCCGCAGTACTCGCGCACCACACTGAAACCGTCGCGCTCGGCCACGCTCTGGATCGCATGGCCGATGTCGCCCAGTGTCGCGCCGGGGCGTACAACGCGGATACCGGCGCACATCGCTTCATAGGTGGTCTGCACCAGGCGCCGCGCTTCCGGGCTCGGTTCACCGACGAAGTACATGCGACTGGTGTCGCCGAACCAACCGTCCTTGACCACGGCAATATCGATGTTGACGATATCGCCGTCCTTCAGCACCTGGGCCGAAGGGATGCCGTGACACACCACTTCGTTGACTGAAATGCACACGGTTTTCGGAAACCCGTGATAGCCGACATTGCCGGGAATGGCTTTCTGCACGTTGACGATGTAGTCGTTGCAACGGCGATCGAGTTCATCCAGCGTGACCCCGGCTTTAACGTAGGCCCCGATCATTGCCAGCACCTCGGCCGCCATCTGGCCCGCCACGCCGGACTGGGCGATGTGTGCCGGGCTGTTGATCACGACGCTGGTTCTCACGGCGCGGTTCATTGCACGGCTCCTGCGCTGGCTTGCGATTCATCCGCCAGTGCGCACACCTGTTGCAAATCGAGGCCACCGGCCTGTTCGGCGCGAATCAACAAACGGCAAATATCACTGTGATCCAGGTCGGGATGCAACTCTGCGAGCATGCCGATGCGCATCCAGTGCTCAGCCTGAGCGTTGATCGAGCGACTCAGCGCATTGCTGGCGACGCGCAGATTCTCGTGCATGTCTTCTGAAATTTTAACGATTCCCACAGGCCCATCCGATACGAAGTGTATATGATTCGTATACTATCTGAGCCGCTTGGGGGATCGCAACCGCCGATAGCGTTTTTCCGTCCTGCGGCGCTTTTGCTTGGGCACAATCGATCTAAAAAGACTGGCCCTGGCCTGGGAGTTTTTGGCTATTCTGAAGTGGTAGGTGAAGACGCAGACTGATGCGCAAGTGGATAGCGAGGAAGCGTGGGGCGCGCTCCGAAGGGTACACGGTTAGAAAGATCTCCGCGCTGAGATCCAGCCCTTATGCCGTGTGAGGCAGTGAAGCACAACGCTTTGCTGTGAGAGGCCTGATAAATCTCGTAAGCCGGAGACCAGCACCGGCCACCTACTCAAATTTCAAAGCCCGCCCTGTGCGGGCTTTTTCGTTTCTGCGAAATCATCAGGCAAGCCGAAAAAGACTCTTCTCCACCCTTCCCCCAATTTTGAAAAATCGCTTTGCGTTCTTGGCCATAACCTTAAGAGCGGCTGCGAATTAGACTGGCTGACGTCTGATCCGCGCCACGATTAAGGAAGAGAACGTGCATGACATTTTCACTATCAACTGGCTGCTTTGGCTGTCCACCATGGCACCGATGACCCTGAGTGCCGGCCCCGGCAACCTGATGGTGGCGACCTCTGGCGCACAGAGCGGTGTGCGCCGCTCGGTGCGGTTTATCGTCGGGCTCGATATCACCTACTTTCTGCTCGCGGTACTGGTGGGGTTGGGGCTTTATCACACGCTGATGAGCCATCCGACCCTGGTTTGGTGGCTGCAAGTGGTCGGCAGTTTCTACATCCTGTGGCTCGGTGTCCGGCTGCTGCGCCGTCCCTTGAAAGCCCCCGACAACAAGGCCCTGCACCTGCAGTTTCGCGACGGCATCGTGGTGCAACTGGGCAATGTGCAAGGCATCGTGATGCTGCTGGTGATGTTCACCACGTTTTTGCCCTCCGGTGACACCAGCAGCAGCGTCGTGCTGATCCTCAGCGCCGCGCTGATTTCGCTGAATTTTTTCTCCCACGTCATCTGGGTATCGATGGGCTCGACGGTGCAGAAACTGATCCGGGCACGGCCCACGCTGTTGGCATTTCAGAACACGGTCTTCGGACTGATGCTGATCGTTGTAGCGATCTGGATTTTCCTGCGTACCGGCCCGTTGTAAGGAGCTCCAATGACCCTCGCACACGGAATTGTGTTCGCCGCCCCCGGAACCCCGGACGTCCTCGAACTGCGCGAATATGAATTGCGCGCCCCCGGCCTCGGGGAGATCACCGTCGCCATCGAAGCGGCGGGCGTGAACTTCATCGATCTACACCGTCGCTCCGGCGTACAGGAGGACGGGTCGCCCTTCCCCCGGGGTGTCGGCATGGAAGGCGCGGGCCGGGTTGTCGAATGTGGACCGCAAGTGCATGGTTTTGCACCCGGTGACCGGGTAGCGTTCGTCGACAGCTCGACCGGAAGCTATGCCAGCCATGCGGTGCTGCCGGCAGCAAGGACGATCCGCCTGCCCGATGATGTGCCGAGCGAACTCGCCGCGTCATTGATGTTCAAGGGGCTGGCCGCCGAATACCTGACCCATCGCTGCGTACCGCTCAAACCGGATGACTGGGTGGTCTGGCACGCGGCGGCAGGCGGGGTCGGCAGCATCGCTACGGGATGGCTGATCGCACGCGGCGTACGCGTCATTGGTCTGGCTTCGACTGTAGCGAAAAGGCGCCAGGTGCTGGAGGCCGGTTGCAGCGCCGCCTTCGATGCCCAAGCCCCGAGGACACCGGTGTTTATTCGTGAAATGACCGAGGGCCAGGGCGCTCACATCGTTTTCGACTCCGTCGGGGCCGCGACAGTGGAACTGTCACTGGCAAGCCTGCGACCACGCGGCCACCTGGTGCTGTTTGGCAATGCCTCCGGCGACGTGACTGGCTTCAATCTGTCGCGGCTCGGCTACCTGGGCTCGTTGCATGTGACCCGACCGTCCTTGAAACACTACATCGGCCAGGACAACGAACTCGCTGCCGCCTCGGACCGGGTGCTACTGGCGTTGGCTGCCGGCGCGATCCTGCCGCCACAGGTAACGCGCATGCCGCTCGCCGAGGCAGCACAGGCCCATCGCATGGTTCAGGACCGACAAACCCGGGGCTCAGTGATCCTCGTGCCCTGAGCGTCCGGCACAATGGCCGCTAGGGTATTTCGGTGGTTCGGCTGTGGAACAGGCCCGTCAAATAGTCCACCACCCGATCAACCCGGCCCAAGCCCTGGGTCGCCTGATTGCGCAACAGCCAAATATCAGAATGGCGCGAAGGCCCGTCGGGCAGCACCTGACGCAAACCCAATCGGTGCCCGACATAGGCTGGCAGCGCGGCGATGCCAAGATTGGATTCGACGGCCTTGAGCTGGGCATTGAGGTTGGACACACGCATCCAGAGCTTCTGGTCAGCGCTTATTTCTTTCAACCACCGGGCGAGCGGCATATAGGACATTTCTTCAGTCCAGCCGATCAGATAGTGGTGCTTCAACTCGGCAGCGTCCGTTGGCAGCCCATAGACAGCGGCATAGCCTTCGGAGCAGAACAGGCTCTGCACCAGGGTGCCGACCCGGCGCATGGTGAAATTGCCGTTATCGGGCCGGTGCAACCGGATAATGATGTCGCTCTGGCTTTGCGTCAGCTTTGACGACACCGCCGAATTCATGAAGTCAAAGCCGATCCCCGGGTACTGCTCGCGAAACTCGCTCAGCGCCGGAATGATCAAGTGCGTGCCCATCAGCTCCGGGCAATCGATACGCACCTGCCCCGCCATCCGTTCGCCTGGCTGCGACATCTGCCTTTCGATCAGTTTGAAGCGTTCCTCCGACTCCAGCGCCAGCGGCAACAGCGCCCTCCCGGCTTCGGTCAGGAAATAGCCGTTGGTCTTCTTCAGGAACAACACGGTACTGAGCGATTCCTCCAGCCCGGCGATCCGTCGCGCCACGGTCGAGGCCGAAACTTTCAGCAAGTTTCCCGCCTCGGTCACGTTGTTCGATTTGGCGACAAAGATAAAAACCTTCAGATCGTCCCAGTTCATGTCATTCCCAAAAATGGAATATCGATCCCCACCTATTTCTATTCGAAGTAAGAGGAGGCCACGTTAATTTTTTCGCATCGAGCCATACCAGAGGACACAGGGATGATACGTAACTCGATGCGCGCACTTCCGGGGTTCATGCAACCGTTTTTGAGCTGGCTCACGGCCAAGCCCTTGCCTGAAGATCTCAATCAGGTCCGCCAGTTGAAGCCGGTTCACCATATTCTTGTGTCAGTGGGATTAATAGCGTTCGGCGTGGTGTTTGCTGCAATCGGTTACTTGCACGCCAGCCTTGCCCTCTGGTTGTCGGGCTTTGTCATCGCAACCGGTGGCATCAAGCAGATGCAAGTCATGATCTGCCACAACTGCGCCCACGACATGGTGTTTGAACAACGTGAGTTGAATGTTCGGGTGGGCCGGCTTATCTCTGGCGTACTGATGCTCAAGCCGTTCGATATCTACAAACAGGAACACGCCCTGCATCACAGCTCCAGAACCCTGCTGACCGACGATGACGACACACTGTCCTACCTGCGGAACGTGGTGGGCTTAACACCGTCCGACAGCATCGCAACCCTGTGGACCAAACTGGTGAGCGCCGCGTTGTCGCCACAGGCCATGCTGCGTTCTGCCTGGGGAAGATTGAAGGCGACGGCTCGCGCACCAAACAGGCCCGTGGCGCGATGGACGCTGATCTTCTGGGCGACCCTCTCGTTGCTGGCGGCAGCGGTTGGGCACTTCGATCTCTTTGTGATGACGTGGGTCGTGCCGGTGTTCATCGGCTATCACATCAGCACCACCTTCCGCCTGGCGGCCGAGCACACCTGGCCGAGCATCGAGGTGCTGGAGCGACGCGGTATCGACTTCATTTGCGAAAGTACGACCGGGGTGTTTATCGGTGAAGAACTGCGCATACCTGAAGGTGCCGGCGCTGTTCGACGCTTCGCTCATATTGGCGTATGGCTGATCAAGATGCTGGGTTTCCACTTGTTTATCCGCCTGTTCGTCATGGTCGGCGATACTCCGTGTCACGACTTTCATCACCGGCGCCCAAGATCGAAGGACTGGCCCAACTACGTGACAGCGCGAGAGCGCGACAGGCTCGAAGGCGCCCGGCCTTTTCCCAGTAACTACATCGACCATTGGGGATATATCAGCGCTGTCACGACCAACTTTCGCAAGTTCCAGCAGGCACTTCCGTATTACACAAACAGGCTGGCTACCTCAGAGGGATTTTAATGATGGCGTTCAACAAGACCGTTCTTCTTATGACTGTTCCCTCCGACTCCCATAGCTGGAACCTGGTATTCATGGAATTCCTGCTCAATGACTTCGGTTACAAGGTCGACAACATGGGGCCCAACACGCCGATGGATGAAGTGATTGAGCGGCTGCACAGTCACGGTTACGCGATGGTCGTGGTGAGCACAGTCAACGGCCACGGTTACATCGAAGGCACTGAACTCGCCCGACGCATCCGCAGCGAAACGAAACATGCCGAGGCGCTGTATATCGGCGGCAAGATCTGCACCGAAAACGACGCCGGGACCATTGCCCGGCATGGCGATACTTTGATGGCTGCCGGTTTTGACGAGGTGTTCGACGACAGCGTGGCGAACAGCTTCGATGCCTTTCAGCAACTGGTCAGCGCACAGCTGTATCCGACGTACCTGGAAAAACGGGTCGCCGGATGATCGACTTCAACCGCCACGTCCTCGAACGATATGACTCGCACGGCCCGATCCTCCAGCCGCGAATGGGCTTCAGTTGCCCGGCCCGGATGCAGGCCGGGCTGGAAGCCACGGCGGCCAGTCGCGCAAACACCGTGTGCACCATCACCCTCGATGCCTTCACTCGGGTGAAAGACCTCGACGCGGCTCAGCGCGCGATTGATAGCGACTCCATGCTCAATGGCTATCCGATCGTCAACCATCCAGCGGCCCAGACCCGCACCATGCTCGATCAGATTCATGCCCGCTATCGTCTGCCGGTGCAGATTCGTCATGGCTCTCCCGACCCGCTGCATATTTTTCAGCGCATGGTCGAAATCGGCTCGGCCACCACCGAGGGCGGGCCGCTTTCCTATTGCCTGCCCTACAGCCGCACGCCGTTGCGCCAGGCTTTCGCTCATTGGGAAAAAGCCTGTCAGGTGTTGGCCAGTGGTGTCGAACACAGCCACATCGAAAGCTTCGCCGGTTGCATGATGGGGCAGATGTGCGACCCGGCTATCCTGGTCGCACTGAATATTCTTGAAGGGTTGTTTTTGCGCGCACAAGGGATCGAGACCCTGTCCTTTTCCTACGCCCAGGGCACCTCTCCCGTACAGGACCGTGCGGCGGTGACAGCCTTGCAGCAACTTGCCGCCGAGTTCTTTGCGCCGGGCAGTTATCACTTCGTGGGGTATGTGTTCATGGGGTTTTTCCCGCGCACACTGGGCGGTTTCTGCCGAATCACCGGCGATGCGCTGGGCATGATCCGCGCCACCGGCGTGCAGCGGGTGATCATCAAGACGCCAGTGGAGTCACGCCGAATTCCTCGGATCGAGGAGAACATCGCCGCGCTGGAATATGCCGACTACTGCCTGCGCACCGACGGTGCTTTGCCGGACATTCCTTTCGACAGGCAAGAATATGTGCGCATTTTCAATGCTGCGAAACGACTGATCGAGGGCACACTGGCACGGGATTCCGACTTGTCGGAAGCAATTCTCGACGCCTTCGACAGTGGTTTCCTGTCGATTCCGTATTGCCTGCACCCGGACAACAAACGGGGCGCCGGCACCGTGGTCACCGCGCAAAACTACTACCAGGGATTCGAGGGCGAACGAGTAGAGAATGCCTTCTCGTTCCTGGCGGCGCTGCGGCACAACATCCGTACTTACGATGCGGTGCTTTGAGATCTGAATACCACTGTCCATGTGGGAGCGAGCTTGCTCGCGATAGCGGACTGTCAGCCAACAGAGATGTTGAATGTCAGTGCCTCATCGCGAGCAAGCTCGCTCCCACAGGTTTTGAGGTGGGTCTTACTGAACGGTTTTCAGCTTGATCACATCACCCGAAACCTTGGTGGTGTAACCGGTCAGGACGTAGGCCCAGAACCAGTTTTCCTGCACCTGGGTGTTGATCATGGCGTCGCCGCCCTTGGCTTTGATCGCGGCGTCTTGAGCGCGGACAAAACGGTTGTTGTGCTTGATCGGGATACAACCGAACAACAGCATGCCGGTGGCCGTGGCTTCACTGTGGCCCAGGACCGTGTATTGGCTGCTGTCGTAATGCTGGGTTGTCATCGGGGTGCCGGTGCAACCCGCCAGAACCAGACCGAACATTGCAACGGCGACCATTTTGCTGAGGTAATTCACTGTGTAACTCCATTAGAAAACGCCCGGGATCCGTCTCCCGAGCGGCGCGTACTCTAACGAAGGTAATGGCTGATAGATATCACTTTCCAGGGAGATTCAGACCGCTTCCTGCACCACGCCCCGCTCCTCCAGCAAACGCACAAACATGGTCAGGCTTTGCGACACGGTGCCCCGACGCCACACCAGCCAAGTGCGCAAATAACGGAAGGACTCCGACAGCGGCCAGATGCTCACCGTGGTGCAGCCGGGCATGCTTTCGAGCATGCTGCGGGGCATCAGCGCCAGACCCGCGCCGGCACTAACGCAAGCGAGCATGCCGTGATACGACTCCATCTCGAAAATCTTGCCGGGCACCGAAGCGTCCTTGCTGAACCAGCTTTCGAAGTGGTGTCGATAGGAACAGTTGGCGCGGAAGGCATAGATATTCTCGCCATTGACGTCTTGCGCACGATGGATCGGCGCGTGATTAAGCGGTGCGATCAGCACCATTTCTTCCTCGAACGCCGGTACGCCTTCAAGTGCCGGGTGCAAGACCGGCCCGTCGACAAACGCGGCAGCCAATCGCCCGGACAGCACGCCGTCGATCATGGTGCCGGAGGGTCCGGTGGACAGGTCCAGTTCGACCTTGGCGTGTTTCTGGTTGTAGGCAGCCAACAACTCCGGAATCCGCACCGCCGCCGTGCTTTCCAGCGAACCTAATGGAAATGATCCCTGGGGTTCTTCACCCGCGACCGTCGCCCTCGCTTCCTGGACCAGATCGAGAATGCGCCGGGCGTAATCAAGAAAACTCCACCCGGCCGGCGACAGGCGCAGGCGGCTTTTCTCGCGGATAAACAGGTCCACGCCCAGATCCTGCTCCAGTTGTTTGATCCGCGTTGTCAGGTTCGACGGCACCCGGTGGATGTGTTGAGCCGCCGCGCTGATGCTGCCGTGCTCGGCGACAGCCTTGAAAATTTCGAGCTGGACCAGATCCAAGTCATTCTCCAAACGTGAACGATAGACTCAGTATTATTCAGTTTCCAGAAAACAACCACCCCCGTAACCTGAGCACATTCCCACCCAGCAGGACGGTGCCATGAACCCGATTTCCAGTCTCACCCACGCCATTTCGATCAACCCCGTCAACGGCGAGCAGATCGGCCACTATGCTTTTGAATCCGCCGCGGAACTGGATGCCGCCCTCGCCCGTGCCGCCAACGGCTTCTCGGTCTGGCGCCGCACGCCGGTTGATCAGCGCGCGCAATTGCTGATTGCCCTGGCCCGTACCCTGCGCGACGACGCGCAAAAACTGGCGCAGATGATCAGCCTGGAAATGGGCAAACCCATCAATCAGGCCCGCGGTGAAATCGAAAAATGTGCGCAGCTCTGCGAGTGGTACGCCGAACACGGCCCCGCCATGCTGAGCGCCGAACCGACCCTGGTTGAAGGCGGCAAGGCACGCATCGAATACCGCCCGTTGGGCTCGATTCTCGCGGTGATGCCGTGGAACTTCCCGATCTGGCAAGTGCTGCGTGGCGCCGTTCCCGCGCTGATCGCTGGCAACACCTATGTCCTCAAGCACGCACCCAATGTGATGGGCAGCGCTTATCTGCTGCGCGATGCCATTCAGCGCGCCGGGTTTGCCGAAGGTGTGTTTGAAGTGATCAACGTCACGCCGGAGGGCGTTTCCAAGGCGATCTCCGATCCGCGCATTGCCGCCGTGACCCTCACCGGCAGCGTGCGCGCCGGCATGGCCATCGGCGCCCAGGCCGGTGCCGCGTTGAAAAAGTGCGTGCTGGAACTGGGCGGCTCCGATCCGTTCATCGTGCTCAACGATGCCGACCTGGATGACGCGGTCAAAGCCGCCGTGATTGGTCGTTACCAGAACACCGGGCAAGTCTGCGCCGCAGCCAAGCGCCTGATTGTCGAGCAAGGCGTGGTCGAGGAATTCACCCGCAAGTTTGTCGAAGCCACGCGCCAATTGGTGATCGGCGATCCACTGTCCACCGACACCTACATCGGTCCCATGGCTCGCTTTGATCTGCGTGATGAACTGGACCAACAAGTGCGCGACACCCTGGAAGAAGGCGCGACCCTGTTGTTGGGCGGTAACAAGGCTGAAGGCCCTGGCAACTTCTACGCGCCGACCGTGCTCGCTGATGTCACCGACCAGATGACCTCGTTCAAACAGGAACTGTTCGGCCCGGTGGCCTCGATCATCACCGCGCGCGATGCCGACCACGCACTGGCACTGGCCAATGACAGCGACTTCGGGCTGACGGCGACTATCTACACCCGCAATCTCGAACTGGCCAGGCAGATGGCCGACGAACTGGAGACCGGCGGTGTGTTCATCAATGGCTACAGCGCCAGCGACCCACGCGTCACCTTCGGTGGCGTGAAGAAAAGCGGGTTTGGCCGCGAACTGTCGCACTTCGGCGTGCGTGAATTCTGCAACGCCCAGACCGTTTGGCTGGATCGTCGCTGAGTGCATCGATAAGCCTGGGGGCGTTTAGCTCCCAGGCGTTGTTCAGGCTTCAACTGACGGATTGCCTGCGCCAGGTCGTACAAACCACTGCCCGGTAATCCGCCCGCCCCACTGCTCCACTTCTTGTTCCTGCTCCAGCGTGAAGCCCACGTCTTCATACAATTTGCGCGCCGCATCCAGGCCCTTGAAGGTCCACAGTCGTGTTTCGCGAAAGCCCCATTCGTCACAGAACTTGATGGCCTCCGCCAACAGGCGTTTGCCCGCGCCTTTGCCCCGCGCGCTGTCATCCAGAATGAAACAGCGCAGCAGCGCGCCACCACCCTCGCCTTCACCGTCAATGGCAATCGAACCGACAATGCGCTCGCCATCCAGCGCCGCCCACACCTCGTTGCGCGGGTTGTGCAGTCGGCCCATCAGTTCGGCCATGTCGCAGGCCACCAGGCTTTCAAATGGCTGACCGAAATTCGCGTACCGGGCGTAGTAGCTGGCATGCATTTCCACCATGCGACCGATGATCCCGGGACGGTAGCCCCGCGCAATCGCCAGCGACGCCGAGTGTGGTTCTGTACCGAGGCGCTGGGTTCGCAGGGCAGTTGCGTAATGACCAAGCCCTGCACTGACCGTCTGCTGTTGCACCTCGCTCAAATGCGCCATGGCCGCGCCGACCCGCTGGACGGCGAAGGCGTCCACCGCGCGCAAGGTCTGCCGGCCCTGATCGGTCAGTTGCAGCTTTTTCGAGCGCGCATCCTGCTCGTTGGGCACTTCTTCGATTTCACCCGCCTCGATGAGTTTGCGCACCATGCGGCTGACACTGGATTTTTCCAGACCGAGCATGCCCACCAGTTCCACGGCGGTTAGCGAATCGTGGTTACCCAACTCAACGATGGTGTGCACGGAGGACGGCGGATAGTCCGTCGCCGCCAGCGTGGCTTGCATGAAACCCAGCTCGCGCACCATCAGGCGCGACGCCGAGCGAACGTGGTGGATCAGGTCGGAATCGATCACGGCGCGCACCTCATGGAAAACGGTTATTTAGTTGTATCGCACAACAAAATAATCGTCAATTGAGGATCTACGGGATCAATTCGCGTTGCGCCCTCGACCTGCCAGGACGATGGCGAGTGCGGCGACGATCAGCACGGTGGTGACCACAAACGTGATGCGCATTCCGCTGGCGACAAACACCGCGCCGATCACCGAGGCGCCGGTGATCAGCCCGAGATTGCGCGACAGGTTGAGCAGCCCGGACATCATGCCGCGCTGGTCCGCCGGCACGTCCACCATCACCAGCGTGTTGTTGGCGGCCTGGAACAGTTGATAGCCGGGCGTCAGGACGGCGATGCCCGCGACATACCCCGCCACTCCCAACAGGTCAGGCAGCAGGGCCAGCGCCATCGAACCCGCAGCCATCGCCATTAGCCCGACGACGGCCATCATCAGCGCGCCAAATCGATCAACCACCCGCCCCGCCGGGAAACCGCTCAGCACGGAAATGATCGGACCGATCGACATCACCATGCCGACCAGCGCCAGGTTCAGTCCCAGCCCCCGGGTCAGGTAAAACGGCCCGACCACCAGCGTCGCCATCATCACTGTCGACACCAACAGATTGCTGGCAAGGCTGCAGCTCAGCGCCAGATCGCGCAACAGCCCCAGGCGAATCAATGGCGATGCCACTTTCGCCTCGGCGAAAACAAAAAGCCCGCCACCCACCACCGCCGCCAGCAACAGCGCAGCAAAACTGCCATGCCCCTGGGTCATGGCGAGGGCATACGCCGCGAGGGTCAGCGCCAGCAGCAAAGTGCCCAGTGGGTCAAAACCGCCACGCACGGTGTTCGGGCCGCGACGATCGGCAGGCAGGTGAAGCCAGGCGAGCGCAAATGTGAGGATGCCTAGCGGCACGTTGATCAGGAATATCGCCTGCCAACCGAGGCCGGCAATCAACACGCCGCCCAGTGACGGACCCAGCGCGGTGCCGATGGCTGACATCGTTCCGAGCAATCCCATGGCGCTCCCGGTCTTGGCCTTCGGCACCGTCTCGCCGATAAACGCCAGGGTCAGGGCCATCATGATCGCCGCGCCGAGTCCCTGGACGGCGCGCGCGGCAATCAACAGCGAGAGCGAGGGCGCCAATCCGCACAAGACAGAGGCCAGGGTGAACAGCGCGATACCGATCAACAACAGCCGACGACGGCCGATCAGGTCACCGAGCCGACCGGCGCTCACAATTAACGTGGTAATCGCCAGCAGGTACGCGAGGACAACCCACTGTACTTGCTGAAAGGACGCACCAAACACCTGCGCCAACGCGGGCAAGCCGACATTGGCGATGCTGGTGCCCAGCGATGACAGCAACATCGATAACGACAGGCTGGCGAGCACCCAGCGCAGGGAGGGTGTTTGTTGCGCATTGGCGGTCAGGGTTTGAACTGGAGGGGTCATGCAAGTGAACTCCTTGGCAGGCCGCTCCCGAGCGGAGCTGTGAAAAGCCTACGACGCAGCCTGACCAGGCGGAAGACGCAGCGTTTGCACATTACTTGTGCGTCTGACGCGCTATCTCGATGACGCCTGTGCTACCGTCGGACCATGTCGATGCCCGATCTCAACCTGCTTATCACCCTCGATGTTCTGCTCGCGGAAGGCAGCGTTACGCGCGCGGCCCGGCGCCTGCACCTGAGCCCGTCGGCGATGAGCCGGGCACTGGCGCGGTTGCGCGAAACCACGGGGGATCCGCTGCTGGTGCGAGCCGGTCGCGGCCTCGTGCCCACGCCCCGGGCGCTGGAATTGCGCGAGCGGGTCAGTCAATTGGTCCAGGAGGCCGAAGCGGTGTTGCGCCCCGTCGAGCAGCTCAACCTGAAACAGTTGGTGCGCACTTTCACCGTGCGCACCAGCGACGGTTTTGTGGAAACCTTCGGCCCGGACCTGCTGGCGCGCGTCAGCGAAGAAGCGCCGGGCGTGCGCCTGCTGTTCGTGCAGAAACCGAACAAGGACAGCACCCCGCTACGCGATGGCAGCGTGGACATGGAAACCGGCGTGGTGGGTGCGTCCATGGCGCCGGAGGTGCGGACCCAGGCGTTGTTCAGGGATCGTTTTATCGGTGTCGTGCGTTTGGAACATCCGCTGAGCCAAGGCGAAATCACCGCAGCTCGTTATGCCGCCGGCCGACACATTGGCGTGTCGCGGCGGGGCCCGGAAAAAGGCCCGACGGCAATTGATGACGCCTTGGGCGCATTCGGACTGGAACGGCAAATCGTCACCCTGGTCGGCGGCTATTCCACCGCCCTGGCGCTGGTCCGCGCCTGCGACCTGATCGCCAGCGTCCCCGAACGGCATACCGCCAGCCTGCGCGGCGGGCTGCATAGTTTTGCCCTGCCGCTGTCGATCCCGCCGATCACCGTTTCATTGTTCTGGCATCCACGGCTGGACGCCGACCCGGCGCATCGCTGGTTGCGCGGGTGCATTCGGGATGTGTGTGCCGAGCCATTGTTGTAGCGCGTGGTAGAAAAAACTTATTCACCCGAGCCGCCCATGCATTCCGCAGTGGCAGCAAGTGACGTTCCCGCCTGTTGCACCAGCTTGCGCCACTCGTCACTGGTGATGAGATCGGCGCGCTCCATGTCGTCGGCTCTCCTCAACAACCTGAAGTATTTGTCCTCTGGGTTTATTTGGTTTTCAGTCAAGGCGAATAGCTTGCGCCAGGCTGTCATGACGAGTCTTCGCTGCGCCTCTCTCATTGGAACCCCTATTGTTGGTCTACAGGGTAGAGGTTAGCCCTTCGGTAGCGTTCCATATGATGGCACGCCATGCGACCAATGGTGGCCGCGCGCCATTAATGTGAAGGCATTCAAAGGAAAGAAAGGCTCGACACGGCCAGCTGTAGACAGCCGATGATGGAGAAAAGGGATCAATGAGCCCGATGCACGGGTGCGAGCAGTTGGCCAAGTCGCAGCTACGATCCCTGTATTGGCATTCAGACTCATTGATCATTGCCCAGCTCAATGTTGGGCTTATTTCCATTTCACCAATGGAGATGATGCAGTGGTCACGCGAATCGCGGCCATGCAGTTATTTTTTAGCAAGGTTACTTTTGTCTGTCTAATAACCTTTTGACTCGGCTTTATAGGCTAATGAAATACCTGATTTGCCCAGGCGCGATGCCGTGCGGTGGACCGTCGGGATGCCCTTGAGGCGCAGGGTCCTGGCTTCCCGGCGCAACCGTTAGCGCCTCACCGTGATGAGGGCATAACCGTTCGCGATACGAGCCATGCAAGTACGCAAGCGATCAGAAGAAATACGCCACTTGCGATGAAAGTGGCTTGGAAGCCGGCGCCGTCATACAGCACACCACCCACCGTCGCGCCGAGTGTGATTGCCAACTGAATAACTGCCACCATGAGACCGCCGCCGGTTTCGGCGTCCCGCGGAAGCCTGCGTGAAAGCCATGTGAACCAGCCTACAGGCGCGCATGTAGCAACCAGCCCCCACGCACCCAACAGAACAGCTGTAACCCGGAACGAACTACCACAGACAATCAACGCCAGGGCAATTCCCGACATTACCAGTGGAATGAGCATCAGCACTCGATAAAGACTGTGGTTCAGCACTGAGCCGATCACCATCGTGCCCGCCAATCCGGCCATTCCGATGATCAGCAATAGCAGGGATAATCCAGGCACATCAACGCGGGTCACCGACTCAAGAAACGGACGCAGATAGGTAAATAACGCGAACTGCCCCATAAACAAAAATGCTACTGCGGCCATGCCCAGCGAGACATTGGCGTTACCTAACAGCCGAAACACATCAGTTACAGATCCGGACTCATTTTGACCAGGCATTTTCGGCAACGTGAATGCCTGCCAACACAGCGCCACAGCGGCGAGCGGAACCACACAGAAGAATGCACCTCGCCAGCCGATCAGCCCGCCCATGAAACTGCCGATGGGTGCTGCAACTGCAGTGGCCAGTGCAGTACCGCCCTGGATCAAAGCGATGGCTTTAGGCACGAAACTCTCGGGTGCAATTCGCATCATGACGGCGGTCGACATTGACCAGCTGCCACCAATAGCGATCCCCAAAATGGCTCGACCCACCATCAGTGTCGAGTAGTTCGGGGCAAAAGCAACGAGCGTGCCCGAGGCAATCAATAAGGCTGTCAGGAATAGCAAAACGGGCCTTCGGTCGAGCCGGCGAATGACTGATGAGATGAAAAGACTGGTGACGACCGCAAAAAGGCCAGAAATGGAAATCGCTTGCCCGGCCTGCCCTTCGGTCAGCGCGAGATCGGTCGCAATCGGCGTGAGCAAACTCACCGGCAGAAACTCGGAAGTCACCAAGGCGAAAGCGCACAGCGACATGGCCAATACGGCGCCCCAAACCTGTCGGCTCGTTGTTTGAATGGGTAAGGCGGTGCTGCTCATCTGGTTCCCTCAAATACTCAAATACATAAAGCGCCAGCGTCGTTCCACGACAAAAGTCACTTAAGGCCGGATTGGAAGAACGCGGTCAGCTTGGCAAACGGGATCAGGTCAACCCGATCGTAGAGATCCACATGGCCCGCACCGGGAATGATGACCAGCTCCTTGGGTTGACCCGCCAGTCGATAAGCCTCTTCGCTGAACTCACGCGAGTGAGCATTTGCACCGGTGATGAACAACATCGGGCGCGGCGAGATCGTCTCGATATCGTTGAACGGATAGAAGTTCATGAACTTGGCATTGCTGGTCAGCGTCGGGTGAGTAGTCAGCAACGGTGACTGGTCTTTGGGGGTGAACTCACCGCGTGGCGTGCGGTAGAAGTCGTAGAATTCGCGCTCGATAGCGTTAGATGTGTCCGTCAGTTCATGGACGGTTCCGCTGGTGTACTTGCTTTTGCCACCAGTGAACTCGACATAACGCTGCTCGGCAGCAGCGGCAATGGCTTGCTTCCTTTGCTCGACAGTGACGGAATGCTGCAAGCCGTTTCGATTGGCCGCGCCCATGTCATACATGCTAACCGTGGCAATGGCCCTCATCCGAGGGTCGATCTTGGCAGCGCTGATAACAAAGCTCCCGCTACCACAAATGCCCAGGACACCGATCCGGTTCCGATCAACGAATGTCTGTGTGCCGAGGTAATCCACGGCTGCACTGAAGTCTTCCGCATAAATTTCTGGCGAAACCGCGTTGCGCGGTTGCCCATCGCTTTCGCCCCAAAACGACAGATCGATGGCAAGGGTCACGAAACCTTGCTCAGCGAGCTTCTGGGCATACAGGTTCGAACTCTGTTCTTTGACCGCGCCCATGGGATGACCAACGATGATTGCTGCACTTTGGCTGCCGGGCTTCAGACCTTTAGGGACGAACAGATTTCCTGCAGTTTTCATCTGGTACTGATTTTTGAAGGTCACCTTCTGCATCGTGACCTTCTCACTTTTGTAAAAATTATCAGCTCCGTTAGACATGTCTGCTCCCAGTACAGAGAGCGACGCCATCAGAAGGCCGAGCAAGATAACGAGTTTTCTCATGAGGGTGCTCCCATCAGTGAATAGGTGCTGATCCACCTGGTTGCCGGGTCTGGATCAGCGAGTGGTATGAGCCATACCTGTAGCTACAAGTGAGGCTTGCCCTATTCTCTGGGAATACGTCATGCTTGATAATCTAATGAAAGCTTGTTGTAGCTATAAGCACAGCTAATCAATCTGGAAAGGCGGGCTTCGATGCCACGACATAATCTGAACGATCTCCTGGCCTTTGTGACGGTCGCCAGGGAAGGTAGCTTTACCCGAGCGGCGGCCCATTTGGGTGTCACGCAGTCCGCCCTGAGCCAGACTGTGTCCGGGCTTGAAAAGCGACTGAAGATTCGTCTGCTTACGCGCACAACCCGCAGCGTTGCGCCGACCAGCGCGGGCGAACGCCTGATGCAAGCCATTGGTCGTCGTTTCGATGAGATCGAGGCTGAGCTGGATGCGTTGACCGAACTTCGTGACAAACCTGCGGGCACGGTACGCATTACCTGCGGTGATTTTGTCTTGAAGACGATCCTCCTTCCGCGACTTACGCCTTTGCTCCTCGAATACCCCGATATCAAGGTTGAGTTTGATATCAACTATGGCTTCCGGGACATTGTTGCTGACCGCTTCGATGCGGGCATCAGATTTGGCGACACCGTCGATAAAGATATGATCGCCGTTCCAATCGGCCCGCAGGTAAGGATGGCTGCAGTAGCATCACCAGCGTATTTCGCAGACAACCGCGCGCCAAAAAAGCCGCAGGATCTGGTGACTCACCGCTGTATCGACATACGCTATCCAACCCTTGGCGGACTTGATGCCTGGGAATTCGAAAAACGTGGTCGAAAGATCAACGTGCGCGTGGTGGGCCAAGTCATTGTGAACACGAGCGCACATGTCCCGGCGGCGGCAGTTAACGGTTTAGGTATCGCCTATTTACCGGAAGAAGAATTTGCACCGTACATTGAGGATGGCCGCTTGATACGAGTATTGGAGGACTGGTGCCCGTTGTTCTCGGGTTATCACCTGTACTACCCAAGCCGTCGCTTGCCAACACCCGCCTTTTCACTGGTTCTGAATGCTCTTCGAGGAGATGAACTCTCTAGAGGCAGCGCATGAGACGAGGATTGTCTTGCAGTGCCGAGTCGAATCCGTCTGACGCTTGCCATGGATTGTGGAATCGACCGGAATCAAGCCAGCAATTCAGTGATCCACCGTGCCTGCTGGGCGATCTCTTGCAGCTTCTCCTCGGGCACGGCTTGCCGCGCTTGGGCGAAGTTGGTCAGGGTCTTGTGCTTCTCACGCAGGATGCGTTGCCACTTGGCCAGGAACACCGGGCTGCGGGCCTGCATCTGTAGCGGGCCGAAGTAGAGTTCCTCGGCGGTATACGTCACCGGCCCGGCGCGCTCGGCGACGATGATTTCGTAGTCGAAGCGGTTTTCCCGCAGCAGTTCCTCACAGAGGATGCAGTAGCCGTTTTCCATCAGCCATTGGCGCAGCGGCTGCTCGCCGCCGTTGGGTTGCAGGATCAGGCGCTCCTGGCCGTTCAGGTACGCCTTGCCGCTGTCGAGGATGTCGCGGATCGTCTCGCCGCCCATGCCGCAGATGCTGATCGCGGTGATCGCGTCTCCCGGCATGATCGCCGCCAGGCCACTGGCCAGGCGCACGCTGATCTGCTGGTCCAGGTCGTTGTCGCGCACGGTGCGTTCAGCCGCGCGGAACGGCGTCAACGCCACCTCCCCCGCCACCGCTGCCACGATGGCGCCACGGCGCATCAACGCCACCGGCAGGTAGCCGTGATCCGAGCCGATATCGGCCAAGCGCGCACCGGCGGGCACGTGCGCCGCCACGCGCTCCAGGCGCATGGACAATGTGTGTTGGTTCAACTGCTGCCCCTTTTCACCACGAACCACCGGCATCACTGGCCGGGTCGGGGCGCGACTCTGTCGAGCAACGCCGCGCATGTCAAATTTCTGCGACCGGAGCCATTTGAATGCGTGGCCTCGTATCCCAATGTATCCGGCGCCCTCCCAGACATCTTTTGCCTTAAAAGCCACGGTTTACGACACATGGCAGATACCTCGGATCGATCAAATGGGTTCCATCGAGGCAAGACGACTTGCCTCACAACAGCTACCCATTAAATCCTGAGGAAATCATCATGAACTGGAAAACACTTGCTACCGCCAGCTTCTTCGCTGTCTTGAACGTTGCAGCGTTCTCGGCCCATGCCGACGACAAAAACCAATCCCAGGCCCGCACTCATCTGGATATTCAGAAGGTGATTTCGATCGTCGACAACGGCGGCGGCAACTGCGGCATCGTGAACGCCCGGATGACCTACCTCGACTCCAGCGGTACGCAGAAGGTGCTGGATTACAGCAAATTCGCAGAGTGCGGCAATCAGGGCAGTTGAGGTCCAGCCATTCGATGTTGCGATCCAATTAACTGAACTGGCTGGCCAGCATTTCCCGTACAGCGCTGACCAGTTCCGACTCCCCCGGACGGGGTGGCAAAAGACTGAACTCGACCTCGGGCAACAGCGGCAGATTCCGCGCTGACCGGCACACCTCGGCCCCCGGCGGTACAGCGGACGCGTTCAAGCAAGCGACGCCCAATCCGGCCACCAGCGCTGATTGCAGCCCTGCGACGCCGGAAGCGGAATGCGCGACCACATAAGCCACGTCATGCTGCTCCAGCGTTTCACGGGCCAGGCGTTGCAAGCTGCATCCCTGGGGCAGGACCAACAATGGCAACGGGGTGTTTTCTTCGCGCTCGGGTTCGAAGCCGGCGACCGATACCCAGTGCAACGCCTCCCGTCGAACCGGTATGCCTTCGGGAAGGCTGCGGCCGTCGAGGATGCGCATGGACAGGCCGATATCAAACTCATCCGCGTCCGCCCCGCTCTCGATCTGCATGCTCTTGCGCACGGACACATGCAGACGCAGGCGTGGATAGCGTGTGCGCAGTTTTTTCAGCAGATCGGCGATTGAGCTGGGCAGGAAGTAGTCGGTGATGGCCAGCCGCAATTCGCCGGCGAAGGTGACGCCCCGCACGTCTTCAAGGGCGCGATCACTGAAGGCGAGCATTTCTCGTGCATGCACCAGCAAACGCTCGCCCGCCGGCGTGGGCCTGACGCCTTTTTTGCCGCGCTCCAGCAAGGTTACGCCGGTGAAGGCTTCAAGTTTGCGCAACTGTTCGCTTAATGCTGATTGGGAGCGAAACAGTTTGGGGGCGGCGTCGGAGAGGCTGCCGGCTTCCATCGCCACGGCGAAGGAGTGCAAGAGATCCAGGTCGAAGGGGCGCATGTCTTATCCTGCCGTTTTACCGATAGATAAGATCATATCTTCCGGCTTTTCAGCATTCAACCAGCGACTTAATCTGAATCCGACATTACTTCCTGCGAGGATTCAATCATGCCTGGTATCACCCTCAAACTTGCTGGCGAACCCAATGCTGAACTGGTCCAGCGTATCGTCCCCCAACTCACCGCGTTGACGTGTGAGGTGCTGGAGAAACGTCCGGAACTGACCATGGTGATGGTGCAATTCGTTCCCCATGCGCTGTGGTTCATTGACAGCCGTTCGCTGGCAGAACTCGGGCGCAACTCGTTTCGACTGGAGGTCACCATCACCGATGAGACCAACACCAAGGCGCAGAAAGCCCGGTATCAGAAGGAGGCTTTCGCGCTGTTGGCCGAGGAAATTGGCAACCTGCACCCGCACTCGAATATTCATGTCATCGATTGCAAGGCGAGTTCCTATGGATACGGTGGGGTGAGCCAGGAATACAAGCTTTACCATCCTTGATGCCACATAGCTTGAGAAAGGCGCCGGACAAAATGTGGGGGTGGGGTTGCTCGCGATGGCGGTGAGTCAGGTGACATTGATTTTGGCTGTGCCGGCGCCATCGCGAGCAAGCCCGCTCCCACAGGGGTCTGCGGTGAACACAAGATTTGTGATCACCCCAAATCAAATGTGGGAGCGAGCTTGCTCGCGAAAGCGGTGGGTCAGTCGACATTGATTTTGGCTGGGCTGACGCCATCGCGAGCAGGGCCGCTCCCACAGGGGATGTTTGGTGTTATCGAATATTCGACCTGCCACAGAATCAATGTGGGAGTGAGCCTGCTCGCGAAAGCGGTGGGTCAGGTGACATTGATTTTGGCTGGGTCACCGCAATCGCGAGCAGGCTCGCTCCCACAGGGGTCTGCGGTGAACACAAGATTTGTGATCACCCCAAATCAAATGTGGGAGCGAGCCTGCTCGCGAAGGCGGTGGGTCAGGTGATATTGATTTTGGCTGGGCCGGCGTCTTCGCGAGCAGGCTCGCTCCCACAGGGGATCTTTGGTGTTGTCGAATATTCGGCCTGCCACAGAATCAATGTGGGAGTGAGCCCGCTCGCGAAAGCGGTGGGTCAGGTGACATTGATTTTGGCTGGATCACCGCCATCGCGAGCAGGCTCGCTCCCACAGGGGTCTGCGGTGAACACAAGATTTGCGACCACCCCAAATCAATGTGGGAGCGGGCTTGCTCGCGAAAGCGGTGGGTCAGTCGACATTGATTTTGACTGGGCTGACGTCTTCGCGAGCAAGCCCGCTCCCACAGGGGATTGGGGTTGGCCACACATTTTGCGACCGACACCGGACAAGATGCTAACCCCGAATCGCCGCCTCAATCGCCGCGATGTCGATCTTGCCCATGGTCATCATGGCGTCGAATGCGCGTTTGGCTTTGGCTTGATCGGGGTCGGTGACGGCGTCGGTCAGGACGCGGGGGCTGATCTGCCATGACACGCCCCACTTGTCCTGGCACCAGCCACAGACATTTTCCTTGCCGCCGTTTCCGACAATCGCGTTCCACAAGCGGTCTGTTTCAGCCTGATCGTCGGTCGCTACCTGGAACGAAAACGCCTCGTTATGCTTGACCCCCGAGCCACCGTTGAGGCCGAGACAAGGGATGCCGATCACGGTGAATTCGACCGTCAAGATATCGCCCTGCTTGCCCGCCGGATAGTCGCCCGGCGCGCGATGCACGGCGCCCACTGCACTGTCCGGAAAGGTCTTGGCGTAGAAGGTTGCAGCGTCGAGCGCAGTGCCGTCGTACCAGAGACAAATCAGGTTTTTGCTGACCATTTTGGTTCTCCAGAATTGGGAATGACCCGCTTATTCTAGTGCGCCTTCTGACGCCTTCGCGAGCAAGCCCACTCCCACAGGGGCTAGCGTCGACCGTAAGTCTCCCAAACAACACCGCACCCCTGTGGGAGCGTGGCTTGCCCGCGAAGAACGATAACGCGGTGTGTCAGGCAATACGCCTTCGCAAGCAAGCTTCGCTCCTACGGGGGATCGAGACGTTATTTTTCCCACTCAGCCTTGGGAATCAGCAAGCCATGGTTGCCGTTATAGGCCGCACGCTCAGGCTGTTTCCAACCTTCCAGCAGCGATTCGTCGAGACGGTAAATCTCCACGCCCAACGGCCGGCAAACCTTCAACGGGTCCTCCGCATCCGGCCCCCACATCGGCAATGACAAGTCACCGCCCGGACAGGTGGATAGCGCACACAGCAGATCGATTTCCGCGAAGAATTCCAGGTAATCACCTTGCTTCGCCGGGCATGCCTTCATGAAGTACATGTCGTCGTGATTGAGGCCGGTGCACTGGAAAATGTTCAGCACATCGTGCACGTCGAACTCGGTCAGACCATGCGGCAACACCGCGCGGGTCAGGTTGGAGTGGCAATGGTGATGGAAGTCCTCGCCGGTGAGCATCTTGTTCACGTAAGGGTCGCAGCGGGTGCCGAGCAGGTCGTGCAAACGGCCGCCATGCTCGTCGATGCCGTAGCCGGCCAGGCTGTCGTCGGTGATCGTCACCATCGGCCGCAAGAACGGCAGGTTCGACCACAAGCGGTCGTAAGTGGTGACGTGCGCGCCTTGCAGCTGACGGGTGCGGGACGCCCACATGCGTTCGCGGGGATCGTTGGCGCTCCACACATTAAAGTCGCCAACCTGCGGCCCCACCGGCGTGGTCACGCGAAATACATGCCCCGCCGGCACTTTCCAGGCGCGGCCGGTGCGGATCGGCACTTCGAATTGCTCAACCAAGGTGCGGCCGTCCTTGCTTTCACGCACACGGTCATAGAACGCTTTGTCGACCTGCAGGGCGGCGCCTTTGCTGACTTGGTAAGCCGCTGGATAATCCTTGTACATGATGGATCCTCTCTTCAGTGTTTGGGTTGGCTGCTCAAGATGTGCAGCAGCTCCGTTTCGGAGTCGTTGAGGTAGCTGCTCATGGCTTCCTCGGCGTCTTTCTTGCGACCATCGCCCAGCAGGTCGTGAATGTGTCGATCACGTTCGAGCCAGGGTTTCTGGAAGGTTTCCTCGCTGGGCGCGTTGGAAAACACCAGGCGCATCTGCGCCGCCACATGCGTGAAGAACTCGTCGAACAGCGGGCTGCGCATCAGGCCGACGATGTGTTGGTGAAAACGCAAACTGTGGGTGCCGAAGGCTTGCCAGTTCTCACGATCCTGGGCCAGTTGTGCCGCCTCGATGGCATCGAGCATCAGGTCGGACTGGTACTCGCGCAGCGGCTTGCTCGCGGCAATCGCCTGCAATTCGAGGGTGCGGCGAACCTTGAAGATGTCGCGCACATCGTCGATGCCCATTCGGCGCACTATCACGCCTTTGTTGCGCACATAACTGGTCAGGCCTTCGCGACCCAACTGGTGCAGCGCCTCACGCACCGTATTGCGCGACGCGTTGTAGGCGTTGACCAGTTCACTTTCCACCAGCGCCATGCCCGGCAACAGGCGTCCGCCGATGATGTCTTCGCGCAGTTCGATGGCGACCTGGTCCGGCAGCGACAGGCTTTTTTCCTTGGGTTGACTCACCGTTGCACTCCTCCGCTCACGCCAGTTGTACGTCTTTGAGGAACTTGGTCATGCGCTCGCTGCGCTGTTCCAGCATCTCGCGCGGCGCGGCGTTCTGGATAATCTCGCCAGCTTCCATGAACACCACCCGGTCAGAGAGCCGGAAGGCGAAGTTCATTTCATGGGTCACGATCACCATGGTCATGCCTTCGCGGGCCAGTTCCTCAATCACGCCAAGAACATCGCCCACCAGTTCCGGGTCGAGGGCCGAAGTCGGTTCGTCGAACAGCATTACCGACGGTCGCATGGCCAGTGCCCGCGCAATCGCCACCCGCTGTTGCTGACCGCCGGACAGTTGATGCGGGTATTTGCCGGCGTGTTCCAACATGCCCACTTTGCGCAACAGCGCCAGGCTCAACAAGCGCAGCTCATCGCCGCCGCCATGGGCGTGATAGACCGGTGCGAGCATGACGTTTTCCAGGGCGGTCTTGTGCGGGAACAGGTTGAAGCCTTGGAACACCATGCCGACCTGCACAATGCCTTGCATGTGTACCTTGTGGCCCAACGCGCCCTGCGGTTCTTTTGTGCCCCGCAGAAAGGGTTGGCCCTGCAGGGTGATTTCGCCGTGGTCGAGGCTTTCCAGGCCGTTCATGGTGCGGATCAGCGTAGTCTTGCCCGATCCGGATGGGCCGATGATCGACACCACTTCGCCCCAACGCACATTCAGCTCGACGCCTTTGAGCACTTCCAGCTCGCCATAGGACTTGCGCACGCCCCGCGCCTGCAACGCAAACTCGCCGGGCTCAGCCTGACCGGCCGCACGCCGGGTCGCTACCTGCCCGAGTTCGACGGCGGCGATGCGCTTGGGTTTGCGCCGGGTCACGTCCAGATGGTTTTCCAGCAGCCGCAGCAGACGGCTGAACACCGTGACGATAAACACGTAGTAGAAGGCCACCGCGAACATGGTCTCCATGACCAGGAAGTTCTGGGTGTAGAGCTGTTGGCCGACCAGCAGGATTTCCGACAGCGAAATCACCGAGACCAGCGAGGTCAGCTTGACGATGGTGATGTATTCGTTGGCCAGGGTCGGCAACGCGACGCGCAGCGCCTGAGGCACCACGATCAGCCGCTGCACGCCGCGATAACCGACGCCCAACGCCTTGCCCGCTTCCAGTTGCCCCTTGGCCACCGCCAGCAAACCACCGCGATGGATCTCGGCGATATACGCCGCTTCACTCAGCACCAACGCGATCAAACCGGCCGAGTACGGGTTGGACAGCAACGCGCTGGTGGACGGATACGCCTGCGGCAAGTTGTAGACGAAGATCAACAGCACCAGCAGCGGCAGGCTGCGGAAGAACCAGATATAGAGGCCCGCCGCATCCCGCAGCAAACGTCGCTGCGACTGCCGCGCCAGGGCCAGGAAGAAGCCCAGGACGATCCCCAGCAGCCAGGTTTCCAGGCTCAGTTCGACCACGGTCGCCACGGCGCGCCAGAAATCGCCGTTCCACAACAGGCCCAAGGTGTAATGCCAATCGAATTGCATGTACGTACTCCGCGTTGCTGTGAGGTTTCCACAGCCTGGAAAGAATCGATGAATCGGCTACCGGATCGCTCAGGGTGCAGGGGTGCCCAGCGCTGCGTTGATTTCCTCGGCATTCGGTTCGTCCAGGTTGTAGCGGGCGAGCAATTCACCGTAGCTGCCGTTCTGTTTGATCTGGCCGAGGGCCGTGGTCAGTTCTCCCAGCAGCGCCTGATTGCCTTTGCGCACCGCCAGGCCGATGACCACCGGGTAGATCAGTTCGGTGGAGCTGATCACCGTTTTGCCCTGCAGTTTTTGCACGGTGATCTTGGCGACGGCGGGGTCTTCCATTTGCACGTCAACCGCCTTGGCCAGCAGGGCCTGGGCCGCTTCCGGCGAGGTCGGGAATTCACGGGACTCAATCGCCGGTTTACCCGAGGCCAGGCAATAGTCGGCGGACACTTTGTTGAGTTTCGGCACCCAGGACGCGCCTTTGATCGAGCCCACGCGTTTGCCGCACAGGTCTTCCGGGCGCTGTGGCCGGAAGTCACTGGCGGTGAGCACCATCAGCGAAGAACCTGTCTTCAAGTAGCTGAGAAAATCCACCTGCTTGGCGCGTTCCGGGGTGACGTACAGCGCCGAGGCGACCAGATCGAATCGCTGGGCATTCACGCCCAGGATCAGGTTGGCAAACCGCGTATCGAGAAAGCGCGGCGCCAGCCCCAGTTGTTTGCCGATCAACTGGATGAATTCGGGATCGAAGCCGCTGGGCTGCTTTTGTTCCAGATAGGTGTACGGCGGATAGGTCAGGTCGGAGCCGACCGACAGCTCGCCCGGCTTCAGCGTGCCCTTGATCTCGGCGGCAGACAGCAGCGGCGCCACGCACGCCAGGGCGACCGTTAACGCCAGGTTGCGCTTGGTGTTCTTGCCAGTCAGACCTTTTTGCATGTTCTTATCCTCGGTTGGCGGGGGGATGGCGATTGTTCAACAATCGTCTAACCACACATATGCGTTTAGCGTGCCAAATCCAGAATTGAAGGTCTGATGGAAAGTTTTTTATCTGTGAATTGTTCTTTTTCGACGGGCGCGCATGCCAATCCGTGCACGTGGTTACCGAAGGCCACGTCGCGGGGCAAAAAGCAGCGGTTTTTCAGGCTGGCGTGAGGTTCCAAGCTGTTACCCATCGCGCACGACCCGGACCGATGGTCACCGGCCCGGGCCCGTCGCTATAGGCGATCTATACTCATGAGTTCGATATCTGAGCGTCACGCAACACGTCGACACCTGTGCGCTGTGCAGCGCACCCGTGCCAATCGCCAACGTAACCAGCCCGAGCCCCAGCGTCGGATCGTTCGACCGACCGTGCTCGATGGCTTTGCGGCTGATGGGTTATGGAGAACATCATGAAATATAAGTTTTTTTCAGGCGTTGTATTGGCACTTGCGGCCACTGTGGTAATGCCGGGTGCGTGGGCGGCAGAGGCACGCGCCTTGGCTTCGGATGGTGCGGATCATGTCGGCGCGGGGTCGGTTGCGGCGGATGGTTCTGATCATGTCGGGGCTGGGGCAGTTGCTTCCGATGGGGCTGATCATGTTGGTGCTGGGGCAGTCGCCTCCGATGGTTCTGATCATGTCGGTGCCGGCGTAGTCGCCTCTGATGGTTCTGATCATGTCGGTGCTGGTGCAGTTGCTTCCGATGGCGCAGATCACGTCGGTGCCGGAGCAGTTGCCTCCGATGGCGCAGATCACGTCGGCGCCGGGGCAGTTGCCTCTGATGGCGCGGATCACGTCGGCGCCGGAGCAGTCGCCTCCGATGGTTCCGATCACGTCGGTGCCGGAGCAGTCGCCTCCGATGGCTCCGATCACGTCGGCGCCGGCGCAGTTGCCTCTGATGGCGCAGATCACGTAGGCGCCGGCGCAGTCGCCTCCGATGGTTCCGATCACGTCGGCGCCGGAGCAGTCGCCTCCGACGGCTCCGATCACGTCGGCGCAGGAGCCTTGGCCTCCGACGGCGCAGATCACCTCAATGCTGCTCGCCTCGCGTACTCGCGCAGTGGAATAGGTTCTGATCGCGTGGCATCCTCGCTCATGGACGGCAGTTACTCCGACCAGTTCAACAGCCCGATCGGTAACCAGTAAACGGGCCACTTCACCAAGGGGAATGACTATCCATGACGACGCAAACCGAAACCGCCATCCTGGCCGGTGGTTGCTTCTGGGGCATGCAGGATCTGCTGCGACGCTATCCCGGCGTGGTGTCCACGCGGGTCGGTTATTCGGGCGGCGATGTGCCGAACGCGACGTATCGCAACCACGGTAACCACGCCGAAGCGATCGAGATCGTGTTCGACCCGGAGCAGATCAGCTACCGCCAGATTCTCGAGTTTTTCTTCCAGATCCATGACCCGACAACTCAGAATCGCCAGGGTAACGATATCGGCGCCAGCTACCGCTCCGCCCTCTTCTACCTCAGCGATGAGCAGAAACGGGTCGCCGAAGACACCATCGCCGACGTCGAGGCGTCCGGCCTCTGGCCTGGCAAAGTCGTCACCGAAATCACCCCGGCCGGCCCGTTCTGGGAAGCCGAACCGGAACACCAGGACTACCTCGAACGCCTGCCCGACGGCTACACCTGCCACTTCATTCGCCCCAACTGGAAACTGCCGCGACGGGCGTAATCACACAACAGAGGCGGCTCGAATGAGTCGCTTCTGTTACACCCGTTGCCACCTCACCCGACTCCTTTATCAAATCGGCATGCGGCTTTAACGCGTGACCGGATACCTTTGACTATCTACACTGCCAAAGACGCCAAAAATGCCTTTGGCCAGATAGAGAAAGCACGCATGGATCTTCAACATCGCAACAACGTGAAAGTGCTGGGTGAAGGTCCGTCGACACTGGTCTTTTCCCACGGCTTCGGTTGCGACCAGACCATGTGGCGTTACCTCGTCGACCACTTCACCGGTCGTTTCAAGGTCGTGCTGTATGACCTGGTCGGCGCGGGCCAGTCGGACCTCGATGCGTATGATCGGGAAAAATACAACTCCCTGGCCGGGTACGCCCGGGACCTGAGCGAGATCATCGATCAATACGCCAGCGGCCCGGTGATTGTCGTCGGCCACTCCGTCAGCGGCATGATCGGCGCCCTGGCTGATCGACTGTCCCCCGGCAAAATCGCCGCTCACGTGATGATCGGCCCTTCGCCCTGCTACATCGATGTCGACGACTACGTGGGCGGTTTCAAACTCGAGGACATCCACTCGCTGCTCGATACCCTCGACAGCAATTACCTCGGCTGGTCGAGCACCATGGCCCCGGTCATCATGGGTGCGCCCGGGCAACCGGCGCTGGGCGAAGAGCTGACCAACAGTTTCTGCCGCACCGAACCCGAGATCGCCAAGCAGTTTGCGCGGGTGACATTCCTGTCCGACAACCGCCAGGACATCGCCGGGCTGACCACGCCGACCCTGATTGTGCAATCCACCGACGACCTGATCGCCCCCGTCGCGGTCGGTGAATACCTGCACGCCGTCCTGCCCAACAGCACGCTCAGCCTGGTGGCCAACGTCGGCCACTGTCCGCACATGAGCGCGCCGAGTGCCTGTTCTAAAGCCATGGACCAGTTCCTGTCGCCGTGGATGGGCGCCAATGTCGACTGAGCAACCGCCGCTGCCCGACGCGCAGACACTGTTCGAACAAGCCCCCTGCGGATTGGTGGTGACGAAAGAAGATGGCACGATCCTGCGCAGCAATCAGACGTTCAGCCTCTGGATCGGCTTCGACGCCCAGGCGTTGATCGGTCGGCGTTTCCAGGACCTGCTGACCATGGGCGGGCGGATTTTCCATCAAACCCACTGGGCGCCGCTGATGCAGATGCAAGGTTCGGTGGCCGAGGTGAAGCTCGATCTGATCCATCAGGAAAAACGCACCGTCACCATGTTGCTCAACGGTGTCCGCCGCGAACACGCTGGCAGTGCCTATTATGAACTGGCGCTGTTCGGCACTACCGATCGCGACAAGTACGAGCGCGAACTGCTCAACGCCCGGAAAATCGCCGAAGACCTGGTGCGTGAAAAAACCGCGGCTGAAACCGCCCTGCAACGCGCCCAGATCGAACTGAACGACGCCTACGAAAAATCCCTGCGCCGCGCCACGTTCGCCGAGCAAATGGTCGCCATCGTCAGCCACGACCTGAAAAACCCGCTGACCGCCATCAAGATGGCCTCCGAGATCCTCGCCCGCGCTGAGCGCACGCCCAAAGAAAGCAAAATGCTCGGCCACATCAGTCAATCGGCGGACCGTGCGGAACGGATGATCGCCGACCTGCTGGACTTCGCCCTGGCCCGAGTCGGACGCGGCATTGCGATCTCACCTGACTGGCTCGATCTGCACCGGTTTATCAGCCATAGCATTGATGAACTGCGTGTCGCCTTCCCGCAAGCGACGCTGCTGCATCAGTCCATCGGTTCGGGCAACGCGTACCTGGATGCTGACCGGGCGCAACAGATTATCGGCAACCTGGTCGCCAACAGCGTGGCTTATGGTGATTTGCAGCAGCCGATTACCGTAACGTCGGAATGGGTCGATGACCACGCCGTTATTGCGGTGCATAACCACGGAACGGTGATCCCGGACGCGTTGCTGGCGGTGCTGTTCGAGCCCATGACCCGTGGCACCGAAACCGACAGCGACGTGCGCAGCGTCGGGCTTGGGTTGTTCATTGTCCGGGAAATCGCCAGGGCGCATGGCGGCGATGTTTCGGTGGTTTCAAAAACCGGCATTGGCACGACATTCAGCGTGCGCTTTCCGGTAGTCGACACTCAGCATTGAACACGCTCCCCGCCTGATCAAACTCTTCAACGCCATCAGTTCGAATCTGCAACCCCACCTTGACGTTGCTCCAGGACACCTGCGCCTTAAAGCACCGGGCGCGCACTCAATCCATGTGCAACCCCCCTCCTATCGCCCCGGCCAACGCCGCGATTGACACTTATAGACTTAACTGTCTATTGTGGAAAAAAATAACAGAAAGCCCGTTTTCATGGGCCACGCCAAGGTTGTCTTCAGTCGTCTATCTGCCCGTCCACCTCAATCAATCAATAAGGGGCTCGTCCGTCGATGGTCTGCGGCCTGCCCCGGAAACAGGAGAGACACCGTGAACAAAGCACTATGGCTGGGTCTTGCATTGGCAGTGTGCACCTTGGGTGCCCAAGCGGCGGACAAGCCGTTGCGGATCGGCATCGAAGCGGCTTATCCGCCGTTCGCGTTCAAGACGCCCGACGGCAAAATTGGTGGCTTCGACTACGACATCGGCAATGCCCTGTGCGCAAAAATGCAGACCCAATGCGTGTGGGTCGAGCAGGAATTCGATGGCCTGATTCCCTCCTTGAAAGTGCACAAGATCGACGCGGCGATTTCCTCGATGCTGATCACCGATGAACGCAAACGCTCGGTGACCTTCACTGACAAGTACTACGCAACCCCGGCCCGTCTGGTGATGAAGGAAGGCGCGCAAGTCGATGACAGTTTCAGTTCGCTCAAGGGCAAGCGCATCGGCGTGCAGCGCGGCGCGACCCAGGATCGTTTTGCGACCGACAAGCTGCAACCGCTGGGGGTGGAGGTGGTTCGATACGGCTCGCAGTCGGAAATCTACCTGGACCTGGTGTCTGACCGCCTCGACGGCACCATCGCCAATGCCGCGCCGCTGGAAGAAGGCTTCTTGAAGACCCCGCGCGGCAAGGGTTTCGCCTTTGTCGGGCCCGAGCTGCGCAGCAAGGAATACTTCGGTGAAGGCGCCGGCATTGCGGTGGCCAAGGACAACACCGAACTGGCCCAGCGTTTCAATGCGGCGATCCAGGCCCTGCGCGCCGACGGGACTTACTTGCAGGTCCAGCAGAAGTACTTTACCTACGACATTTACGGCAACTGAAACCTGCCGCGCGGGAGTCCCTTGCATGACGGTCATTCAAACGCTGATACGCAATGCCACCCTCATCGACGGCACGGGGGCAGCTCCATTTATCGGCGATCTCGCGGTGGTGGACGGGCGCATCCATGCCATCGGCGATTTGTCCGGGCTTGAGGCGCTGAACGTGATTGACGCGGGTGGCAAAATCCTCAGCCCCGGCTTCATCGACGTGCACACTCACGATGACCTGGCACTGCTCAACCAGCCGGCGATGCTGCCGAAAATCTGCCAGGGCGTGACCACGGTGATCGTCGGTAACTGCGGCATCAGCGCGGCCGGGGTGCGCCTGCGCGGTGAGCCACCGGACCCGATGAACCTGCTCGGTGGCGCCGCGGATTTCAAATACCCGAGTTTTGCCGATTACGCGACGGCCATCGAAGCGGTCCGGCCGGCGGTGAATGTCGCGGCGCTGGTGGGGCACACCGCGTTACGCGCCAACCACATGCAACGCTTCGACCGCCCCGCCACGACCCTTGAGCTGGAGGGCATGCGCGATGATTTGCAGGCAGCTCTGGATCAGGGTGCGCTGGGCCTGAGCACCGGGCTGGCCTACCGCAATGCGCTGCAAGCACCGACAGTGGAAATTGATTATCTGGCGGCGACTTTGCAGGCGGTCGGCGGGATCTATGTGAGCCACATCCGCTCCGAAGATGACGCGATTATCGAAGCCATCGACGAGGCCATCGACATCGGTCGAGACGCCGGGGTGCCGGTGATCATCTCTCACCTCAAGTGCGCCGGGCGGCAGAACTGGGGGCGCAGCACGGCGATTCTCGGTCGGCTCGACACGGCTCGGCAGCAGCATCCGGTGAGCTGTGATTGCTATCCCTATGCGGCGAGTTCGACCACGATTGATCCGGCCATCGTTGATGAAGGTTTCAAGATCCAGATCACCTGGTCTACTCCGCACCCGGAAATGGCCGGCAAAACCCTCGAGGAAATAGCCGGGATCTGGAATCTGCCGCAGGTTGAGGCCGCACAACGGCTGGAACCGGGCGGTGCGATTTACCACGAGATGGAGGAGCGTGATGTGCAGCGCATCCTGGCGCATCCGCAGACCATGATTGGCTCGGATGGCTTGCCGAACGACCCGCGTCCGCACCCTCGGTTATGGGGCACTTTTCCTCGGGTGCTCGGCCATTACAGCCGCGATCAGGCGTTGTTTACGCTTGAAGAAGCCGTGCGCAAGATGACCGGGCTGCCAGCCGAGCGTTTCGGGCTGCGCGATCGTGGTCAACTGTGCGTCGGCGCGTACGCCGATCTGGTGCTGTTCGACGCCGCCGCTATCCGCGACTGCGCCACCTTCGACGAGCCGACGCTGCAACCCCAAGGCATCGACGCGGTGTGGGTCAACGGTGAACTGTCTTTTAGCCAGGGAAGCAACACCGAGGCGCGCAGCGGGCAGTTCATTCGCCGCTAGGGCGTAGCGGCCGCGCGCGATGCACGGCCGCTTGGACAGTCCGCAGACTCAGCCCTTCGCCGCCATCGCGGTGACTTCCACACGCATGCCTTCCACCGCTAAAGCGGCCACGCCAACGGCGGCGCGTACCGGCCACGGCTTGGCAAAGAAGCGCTGGTACACCTCGTTGAACGCGGCGCGGTCGGCCATGTCGGTGAGGTAGATGGTCAGGTGCAAAACCCGATCCATGGAACTGCCGGCGCCTTCCAGCGCCACTTTCAGCGCCTGCAAGGTGCATTCACTCTGCTCGACAATCCCGCCCAGTTCCAGGCTGCCATCGGCACGCGTGGGGATCTGCGTGGAAACCAGCAGGCCACCGAAACCGGCGACGTCGGAGGAGATGGAATCCGCGTCTGGGTCGGGGATGAAGGTGATGTCTTGGTTTGCCATTGAGGATCTCTTGAAGATGTATCGGGCGATGAGTTTACAGCCCCATCGCCAGACTGTTCGAGCAATGCCTTCGAAATACCGCGCGACGCCACTCGTCGGCTAGCCCCTAAATCCCCTGTTGACACGTCTCTGCATCTGGAGGAATATTATTCCATCGGATGCGATATAAACGTATACGATAACAAAACCAAACCTAATGCAATTTTTGAGGATTCATCCCATGAGCAAGATCGAAAAAGTCCTGGCCAGCGGCAAAACCCACACCACCCTGAGCAGCGCTGGCACCACTTCCCGTGGCCATAACGGCAGCGTCGATATCCAGCTCTCTTCGCCTGGCAGCACCCAACCGGCCCACGTGTTCACCGCCATCCAGCCACACCCGACCGCCGAGCAACTGTTCTCCGGCGCATGGTCTGCCTGCTTCATCGCCGCTGTCGGCCTCGCCGCCAAGCAACTGAACGTTGAGCTGCCAGCCGATCACGCTGTGGATATCGAAGTCGATCTGGGCCAGACCGGTCAGGCCTACTTCCTCCAGGCTCGCTTGACCCTGCGCGTTCCAGGTCTGTCGGAAGACACCGCCAACGCACTAGTGCACGCCGCCGACAGCATCTGCCCATACTCGAAAGCGATCAAAGGCAACATCGACGTGGCCCTGAACGTTCTCACGGCGTAACGCCCTGAGCAGAATTGATAACACCTGACCTACTAAAAGCCCCATATATATCGCATGCGATACACTCGCATGCGAACACAACTACAGAACAGTGAGAATCCATCATGAGCAAGATTGAAAAAGTACTGGCCACCGGCAAAACCCACACCACGATCAGCAGCACTGGCACCACCTCCCGTGGGCATAACGGCAGCGTCGACATCCAGCTCTCGTCGCCCGGCAATGCGAAGCCAGCCCACGTGTTCGCGGGCACCCAACCACACCCGGCCGCCGAGCAACTGTTCGCCGGCGCTTGGTCGGCCTGCTACACCGCTGCTGTTGGTTTGGTAGCCGGTGAAATGAACGTGGTGTTGCCGTCGGATTTCTCCGTGGATATCGAAGTCGACTTGGGCCAGACCGGTCCGGCCTACTTCCTCCAGGCGCGGCTGACGTTGCGGGTACCAGGCCTGGCGCATGATGTGGCGACGACCCTCGCGCACACTGCCGACCAGATCTGCCCGTACTCGAAAGCAACGCGCGGCAATATCGACGTGGCTCTGAACGTTCTCACGGCGTAACACCCCGTGTGGCCGGTTCGACGCTGCCCTGCGCGTCGAACCGACCGCCCACCATCGAAGGCCGCGCTAATTTTGAGCATTTCCGACACCATCGCACACGATGTATATTTCACGCATTCAAGCCATAAAACTGGCCAAAGAGGATGCCCATGGAACCCACCGACAAATTTAACCCCGCCGACCTGAAGCTCTCCGACTTCCTGTGTTTCGCGGTCTACTCCACCAACCTCGCCTTCGGCAAAGCCTACAAACCGGTGCTCGAACGGGTCGGGCTGACCTACACGCAATACATCACCATTGTTGCGCTGTGGGAGGCAGACAATCAGACCGTCGGCAGCCTCGGCGAAAAGCTGTTTCTGGAATCGAACACCCTCACCCCCATCCTGAAAAAACTCGAAGCCATGGGCTATGTCCAGCGCCAACGCGATCCCGAAGACGAGCGCCAGGTGCGGATCAACCTGACCCAGGCCGGTCGCGATTTACGCAAGGACCAACCGCAATTGGGCGCCGATACCACGGGCCTGACCCAGGACGAGTTCACGCAATTGCAGAAAGCGATCGTGCGGTTGCGCAGCAACGTCATCAAGTCGACGAAAGACGGGGAATGAACGCAGACCGCCCTGCCCTGACCGCCCGCGAGGTCTGCCAGTTATTGCGCGACGCCGCTCTGGGCGTTCGTCCTTTGCAGCGCCTCGATCCACCCGGCACGTCCGAGTCTATGAAGATCGATATCGAGGGCTGGCGCCTGACCCTCGACCTTGACGGTCAACGCCTGCGTCACTGCCAAAGTTGTCAGAGCCCGGACGGCCGCGAGGGTGTTTTCGACAGTTGGCAACGCTACGGCACCGACCCGGTGAGTTTGCTCAGCACTTGGGAATTGGCGCGGATCGAGCGGTTGCTGAGCGCCGAACCCGGTCAGGTAGATGACGCGTCCGACTCCAGGTAACGGACGATCTGCTCGACGAATCGGCTGACCGCCAGCGGCACCTGCCGACGACTCGGGTACACGATGTTCAGGCCATTCTTGAAACGCCCGTTGTCCGGCAGTATCTGAATCAAACGCCCGGTTTGCAGGCTCTCGCGCAAGAACGGCAAGGGCAGCAGGCAGATACCGAGCCCCGCCAGCGCCGCCTTCAATTGTGCTTGCGCAGTGTTGGCGCAAAAACGCCCCGAGACTTCGACACTGACCGTGCCCTGTGGCCCGTCGAGGTTCCACACGGTGCTCGCGGCAGGCCTCACCGGGCGAATGCATTCGTGGGTCGACAGTTCTTCTACCGTCTGCGCAATGCCATGGGTTTGCAGGTAATCCGGGCTGGCCGCCAACACCTGAAACACTGTGTTGATCCTGCGTGCCACCAGACTCGAATCCGGTAAATCACCGCCTCTGAACGCGACATCGATGCCCTTGTCGATCAAGTCGTCCCGGCCATCGCTGAGCAGAAAATCCAGCTGCACGCCGGGGTACTGCTGGAGAAATTCGGCGATCCGCTCCATCGGGTACACGTCGAAAAAATCCGCCGGGGCGGCTACCCGCACCGCGCCGCTCGGCTCCTGGCTGTCCCCGGCCAAATGGCGGGCCGCGTCGATCAACTCATTGACCTGGGCCGCGCTGCGATCGTGCAAGGAACGCCCCGCGTCGGTCAGCACCAGTTTGCGCGTGGAGCGCTGCAACAACCGCACGCCCAAGTGCTGTTCCAACTGCCCCACGCGCCGACTCAAGGTATTGGCCGGCATTCCCAGGCGCCGCGCCGCCCCGGCAAAACTGCCGGCCTGCACCACCTGGACAAACATAGCGACTTCATTCAGATCCAGCACGGCATTACTTCCAAAAATGGACGGGTTCAAGCCAATCATAGCGACTTATCAACGTATTACACGCTGGATACCCTTGGCTTCTCTTTTTCAAAGTCCGAGACATGAAGATGAATTCGCTCAGCGCTCGCCTGCCCGATAACACCCGTCGCATCAGCCACAGCACCCGCGGTCAAGGCCACGGCCCTATCGTGCGGCTCATGAGCCCTTCGGATTTCGGGCAGTTGCTCAAGCCGTTCGTGTTCCTCGACCTGTTCGAAACCGATCTGCGGTTGTTTGGCAGCATGCCGCTGCATCCTCATTCCGGGATCGCCACCATTACTGTTATCACCGAAGGCAACTTGCGGTTTGACGACCCGGATTCCGGCACCGGGCTGATCGGCTATGGCGGCGTCGAATGGATGCGCGCTGGCGCCGGCGTGTGGCACGGCAAAGAGTTGTCGGCCGGCACCTCGTCGCGGGTTCAGGGATTTCAATTGTGGATCGCGCTGCCCGCCGCTCTTGAACTGGCGCCCGTGGACAGCCAATACCTGGAGGCCGATGCGATGCCACACGCGGGTCCGGCCCGGGTCATTCTCGGCGAGTATCAAGATGTGCGCAGCCCGGTGCGCGCGCCTTCGGGGATCACCTATCTATTGGTGACCCTGGCTGCCGGCCAGCGCTGGGAATACCAGCCACCCGCAGGCCATGAGGTGCTGTGGTTGAGCATCAGCCGTGGCACGTTGCGCTCGCCGGAGCCGATCCAGGAAGGTGAACTGGTGGCTTTCGAGCCCGGCAATGGTGCATTGACGCTTGAGGCGGGCGATCAGGGTGACGCGGTATTCGTACTCGGTTCGGCGGTGCCTCATCCTCATGAACTGAAAATGGGCAGCTACTCGGTGCACACCAGCATGCAAGCGTTGAACACCGGGGAAGCCAATATTCAGCGGTTGGGCGAAAGGCTCAGAGCACAGACGTCCCCGGAGTCTGGAACACGTTCGACCCCAATCTACAAATAACCACCCTTGTAGGAGCGAGGCTTGCCCGCGAAGACGTCGTATCAGTCGATATCAATGTTGAATGAAAGGACGCCTTCGCGGGCAAGCCTCGCTCCTACAAGGGACTAGGTTCATGCCACGACGCCGAGTACGCATTGCGCATGCATCTGCTGCAATAACGCCAAGCCGTTTTCCATGAACTCCTGAGACCCGGCAGCCCCCGCCTCCTCCGCCAACCCTTGCAGTTGCGCACGCCCATCCAGCTCGGGAAACTCGCCAATCCACTGCAACAGACGCCATGCCAACGGGCTCAACTCAGAGAACTTCACACTCCAATCCGCCGTGCGTCGAACCAGCAACAACGTTGGCTGATCCGGCGCCGTTTCCGGTTGATAATCCGGCCCCACCAATTGCACCGGCCAGCCATACGCCAACGGCCAGGCCAATGGCGAAAGCTGCAACGGACGCTCCAATAGCAACCCGGTATCACTCGCCGGCAACGGCTCGTCGTCCGACTGTTGCAACGCCATCTCGACCCACTCGTAATGCGCCAGCTCGAGCATGAACGGCGGCCAGGTTGTTTCGCTCAAGCCTTGTGGCTCACCCGCGAGAAACTCGACAAACTCCTTTGCGATCTCGCCAAACTTTGGCGTGTGGGCGCGGTAGTCCCGCAGGAAGATCCGCATCAACAAACGCCAATCCTCATCCCCAAGAATCTTCACCAGCACCGGAAACGTGCCGCTGAGCAGCAACGAAATATTGTTGAACACCAGATCGCGATAAACCTGCACCCGTGCAGCGTCCATCCCGGCCGGCGGTGCGCAATGTTCGGGGTCGCGCAGGTAGCGAGTCAGGGCATCCTGCTGTTGATGCAACGATGGTTTATCCACGCGTCACCTCCGTGCCTTGCAAGCGGCGAATGGTCTGCAACTCGGCCACCAGTTCTGAAAACGCCGGGAAATTGAAGTCCCGTTCCAGCAGCGTCGGTTGCGCGCCGAACCGCGCGTAAGCCTCGGCCAGCAGCTTCCACACCACCGGTTTCACTGAGGCGCCGTGGGTGTCGATTTTCAACGTGTCGGACTCATCGAAATGCCCCGCCACGTGCATCGCCACCACACGACCGGCATCGATCCCGGACAGAAAAACCTGTGGATCAAAACCGTGATTGATCGAGTTCACGTACACATTGTTGACGTCCAGCAACAGGTCGCAATCGGCTTCCCGCAGCACGGCATTGGTGAACGTCAGCTCGTCCATGTCTTGTCGAGGCGCGGCGTAGTAGGAGACGTTTTCCACCGCCAGGCGCCGACCGAGAATGTCCTGGGACTGACGAATTCGCGCGGCCACGTGATGCACCGCTTCTTCGGTAAACGGAAGCGGCAGCAAGTCATAGAGATGACCGTCATCGCTGCAATAACTCAGGTGCTCGCTGTACAGCGGCACGTTGTAGTGATCGAGGAAAACCCGCACTTCCTGCAAAAAACCGACATCCAGCGGCGCCGACCCGCCCAATGACAAAGACAAGCCGTGGCACGACAACGGATAGCGTTCGGCCAAGGCCCGCAACGCCGCGCCATGGGCGCCGCCGATGCCGATCCAGTTTTCCGGCGCGACTTCCAGAAAGTCGAAACTACCCACCGGGGCGGCCTGGAGGTCTTTCATCAAACCGCGACGCAGGCCCAGGCCGACGCTGGTTTTCGTGGATGGAATGGAGGTTTGCATAGTGTCGATCTCGTCCGGGTTCAAATGAGCGGGAGCACCTGGGGTGCCCCCACCAAGCGGTCTCAGGATTCTTCGGCGGCGCTGCCGCACTTGCCTTCGCCACACTTGCCTTCAGCGCTCTCTTTCGCTACATCAGCAGAAGCCTGGGCCTGGCTGTAACCCGACGCCAGGTCGGTCATGCTCAGCGCGGAGGCGGCGGTGGACAGACCCAGGCCGCCCACCAGGGCCAGACCGATTGCCAGGGACGAAACTTTAGTGAAATTGAACATGGGTGAGACTCCTGCAATGGATAACGGTGAACCGGTCTCCAGCACCGAGGGCTCGGTGCTGGCCGGTGAGTCCATTTAAGCGAAGGGATGTATCGGGTCTGTGTGCGGTTTGGCTGGAAAATGCCAGCGGATGTATCGTCGGCGGGCCTGTACACAGTTCGGTACAAACCCGCCGATTGCGGTTACGGCAAGTCGTACTTTTCCCGCACCAAATGGCCGATGCCGATGCGATCCAGCACTGGCATCGGGCACAGGAAGGTCACGCGCACGGTGCCCGGCAAGCGGCTGATGTCGATCGAACCGGTGATGGTGGCGCGGTTGAGCACTTCGTCGTAAGGCAACCCGGTGACCGCAGCGGCGCGTTGCAAACCGTTCTCCACCGCCAGGTTGAGGTTCTCGCCGCTGCCGATAAACGTGATCGGGCCGCTTTGCTCGATCTCGTGCTGGCCCCAACGGGCGCCGAGTTCACGGACTTTTTGCTGCTGCGCGGCATTCATCGGGCGGGCCATGGGCGGCAGGTCATCGAGGTTTTGCAGCAGGATCGGCCCCTCTAAACGCAGGTGTTTGATTACGTGCACCTGCACTTCGGTTTCCCCGGAGCAATCGGTGGCATGCCCGGCGATCTCGCCGTTGCCCTGCTGGGCGTGCATGTCGCCCATGTACACCCCGGCGCCCGGCACTTTGACCGGGCAGATCAGCACACAACCTTCGCGAATCGAATTGGTGTCCATGTGGCCGTCGGTCTTGGCCGCGTGCAGTTCTTCGCGGGTCATGCCGTAACGGTGCGGCGCGTCGATCAGGTACTGGCCGAAATCGGCGCAATTGTGCGAATCGGGCAGGTCCCGGGACGGCGTGGTGCCGATGTTGCCGAGGAACGGACGCATGTGCGCCGCCACGCCGGGCATGTCGGCGCGGGCCAGGGACAGGATCGAGTGCTGGGCGGCGAACTCCGGCAACGCCGCCATCTCGGAAGCATTGCCGGCCAGTTGATTGGCGATGTCCTGATTGACGGTCAGGCTGACCTGATGCTGCGCATCGAACACGATCACATAGCCATGGCTGAAGCGAAACGCGCTGACCTCGGCGCCGCAGTTGTTGCAGCGGATCGCGTCCTCGCCGATGCCTTCGACATGGCTGGCCGGGTGTTCGGTGCCACACTTGCCGCAGAATTTAGAGACGAAGGGATCGCCGTGATAACGCCCTTCCACGAAACTCATCACCCCGGACGAGGTGGCGAGGGAGGTGACGCGCATACTTTTGATCTTGATCGCCACCGCATCGCCGATCTCGGCGCCGGCAATCGACACCGGTTGCGTGACTTCATGGCCGCCCTGGAAGGCCGGCGTAATCATCGGTCCCCAACAGCCCGGCGGCGTGCCGGTGATCAGGGTGCCGCCGTCGGCCAACGGGCCAAGCATCGGCTGGCTCGGGCCGATAATGCCGTTGGTGTAATGGTCGACGCGCAGCCGATCCAGCGGTGCCGGTTGCAGATCGGATTGAGGCAGGAGCGTTGTCATGGAAGGTCCCTTCTAAGTCAGGAGCGAACGGCCGCCGATTGTGTGGCGACCCCGGGATGCCATGGGCGAACCCTTTTGCGGGGCAGCCGTTGGCCTTCACAGTTCATCGCAGGTTTGTATCTGGTCTGTGTTCGGCAGGGGCTGGTGTTGAGGGGAACTGTATCTTGAGGCGCGTTATATACAGTGGGATACAGGCGGAAAAACACGGCTCACCCCTTGTGGGAGCGGACTTGCTCGCGAAGGCGTCGCGTCAGCCAACATCAATGTTGAATGACACACCGCTTTCGCGAGCAAGCCCGCTCCCACAGGTTGAGTGGTGTTTGTCTGGGGTTACGGGGTTGGGATGTTAAGGGGTTCGGACATGAATTGGCTGATGCGCGAACGCAGCCATTTCTCTGCCGGATCGTTGTCATGCACCCCGCTCCAGGCCATCGACAACTGTGCGGCTTCGATGGGAAACGGCGGATCTTCGGCGCGCAGGGCACAGCCTTCGACCAGGGCACACGCTGCATAGTCCGGCACTGTGGCGATCATTTCGGTGCCGGCCAACAAGGCGCGCAAGCCGCTGAACTGCGGCACGCCCAACACCACTCGCCGACTGCGACCGATCTTGGCGAGGTCAAGATCGATGTTGCCGCTCAAGTCCCCGGAGAAGGACACCATCGCATGCGGCCGTTCGCAGTACTCATCCAGGGTCAGCGGGCCGGGGCGCTTGTCACCGCGCAACACTTTGCAGGGAATATCCCGCAGTTTCTTGCGCTTGGCATTGGCCGGCAAATCGGTGGTGTAGCTGACACCGACGGAGATTTCCCCGGACGCCAGTAACGCTGGCATCAGCAGGTAATTGGCCCGGCGCACGACGACGATGATCCCCGGTGCCTCTTCGCGCAGCTGACTCAGCAGCGGCGGAAACAAGCCGAACTCGGCGTCATCCGACAGGCCGATACGAAACACATCACAACTGCTCTGCGGTTCGAATTCCTTGGCGCGGCTGACCGCACCGGAGATCACGTCCATCGCCGGTTGCAGTTCCTTGAGAATCGCCAGCGCCCGCGCCGTCGGCTCCATGCCGCGACCGTTGCGCAGCAGCAACGGATCGTCGAACAGATCGCGCAAACGCCCCAGCGCCGCACTCACTGCCGGTTGGCCCATGAAGAGTTTTTCAGCGACCCGGGTCAGGTTCTTTTCGAACATCAGGGCTTCGAAAATCACCAACAGGTTCATGTCGACGCGGCGCAGATCGTTACGGTTCATCAGCATGCTTCCTTTGTGTTTACACCAAGGCTAAGTCGTCAGCGCCAAACCTTGTGGCTAGAGGGCTTGCCTGTGGCGAGGGGGCTTGCCCCCGTCGGGCTGCGCAGCAGTCCCTCTTTTGGGGCCGCTTCGCAGCCCAGCGGGGGCAAGCCCCCTCGCCACAAGCAAGCTCCCTCGCCACGGGTTTTGTGTTTGCCCTGACATTGAGCTCAGTGCTGGGGACTTTACTCGATCAAAGGCACTTTCGCCGCTCGTTTGTAAGGACCGTACTCCACAGGCACCCATTGGAAATGCTTGCCCTCGGCGGCGATGTGGCCAATGCCCGGGAACGGCAAGTGCGCGGCGGTGACCCAGGTCTTGCTGGTCGCGGCATCGGTGAAGACCTGGTTGCGGCTCTTGATCGCTTGCTGACCGTTGACGTCAAAACCGATCGACACCTCAGGGTGCAAGAACTGCACCGCCAGGTTATGCACCAGATCGCCCATGAACAGAATGCTCTGCCCTTGGGAGGTGAAACGGTACGTGGTGCTGCCCGGCGTGTGCCCGGCTTCCAATGTGGCCTCGACACCCGGCACCGGCGATTGGCCGGCATCGAAGGTTTTGAAGCGACCCGCCGCGACGTAAGGCGCGGTGGAGTCCTGAGCGATTTTGAAGTACGGCTTGGCGCCTTCGGGTGCTTTGGCGAGGGCTTGCGGGTCAAGCCAATAAGCGGCTTCGGCCTTGGCGGCGTAGACCGTAGCGTTGGCGAACACCGGTTTTTGCTCGGCATCGACCAGACCGCAGACGTGGTCCAGATGCAGGTGAGTCAGCAGGATGGTGTCGACCTGCTCCGGCGAATAACCCGCCGCTTTCATGTTGTCCGAGAGCATGCCGGCGGTGGCGCCGATGCACTGCCCTGCCCCGGTGTCCACCAGGATCAATTGCTTGCCGGTGTTGATCAGAAAGGCATTGAACGCGGTTTGCACACCCGGGGTTTCAATCGAACGACGGGCCAATAGCGCGCGGATCTGACTCTGGGTCAGGCCCTTGAGCAGTTTCGGCGACAGGTCGTTGTAACCGTCAAACAACGCGGTAACTTCGTAATCACCCACCGCCAATCGGTAGTAACCAGGCACTTGGGTGCCGACCTGCGCCGGTGCCGCCGCGAGGGAAATACCGGAGGCCAGCGCAACCGCGAGGCCCAGTGTGCAAACCAGAGAATGCTTCATGCGTTCACCTTTGATGTCCTGAGGAAAGCGGCCCGCCAAGGATCGCCATACGTATCCCATGTTGCACCGTCCAGCCCCTGCCCGATTGCAGCGATGTGCTGAGTTAGCGCGGTTTCTTCGCCCGGACCGAGCGCGGAATTAACAACGTTTAACTCGCCTGCCAGACCCTCGCGTCCAAGAATGAAGCCTTCTGCGCAGACCTGTTTTCTTCAAAAGGGAAGGTGCTGACCCACCGTGCAGTGCGCCCGCGCATTCCCACCGACACGGATATTTGTCATGGCCCATGTTCAGCACTACGCCGTCAGGGCGTCCGCCACGCCGGCCCCTAAAACCGCCACCGGCGGCCTTGCCCCCTGGCGCGAAGCCTTGGTCAAGCAACTGATTCTCGAAGGCCTGAGCGACACCCTGGAAGTGACCGAACTGGCCCGGGCCTGCGCCCTGTCGCGCAGTCATTTTTCCCGAGCATTCAAATGCAGCACCGGGTCGTCACCGCAGGACTGGATTCGCTGCCAGCGCATCGCCAAAGCCAAGCAATTGATCCGCGATACCGACCTGACCCTGACGCAGATTAGTCTGGAATGCGGTTTTTGCGATCAGGCGCATTTCTGCCACATCTTCACCCGCAGCGAAGGGATTACCCCGTTTGCGTGGCGGTGCAGAGTTGTGCGCTCAATCCCATGCGGGAATGGGTTGGCAATCCCAGTCATCTGAACAACACAATCCCCTGTGGGAGCGAGCTTGCTCGCGATGGCGGAGTATCAGTCAACATCAATGCTGACTGATCAACCGCTATCGCGAGCAGGCTCGCTCCCACAGGTTTTTCGGTGTTAATCAGCCCTTCAAAAATGCCAACAGATCTTCGTTGAGCTGATCCTTATGCGTATCCGTCAGGCCATGCGGCGCGCCCGGATACACCTTCAACGTCGAGCCCTTGACCAACCGCGCCGAAGCAATCCCCGCCGCTTCAATCGGCACCACCTGATCCGCATCGCCATGCACCACCAATGTCGGCACGTCGAATTTCTTCAGGTCTTCGGTGAAGTCGGTTTCCGAGAAGGCCTTGATGCAGTCATAGGCGTTCTTGTGGCCCGAGGTCATGCCTTGCAGCCAGAACCAGTCGATCATGCCTTGCGAAGGCTTGGCATCCGGTTTGTTAAAGCCAAAGAACGGGCCGGCGGCGAGGTCTTTGTAGAGTTGCGAACGGTCCACCAGCGAGGCCTGGCGAATCCCGTCAAACACTTCGATTGGCAAGCCACCCGGATTGGCTTCGGTCTTGAGCATCAGCGGCGGCACCGAGGAAATCAGCCCGGCCTTGGCAACGCGAGCGGTACCGTGGCGACCGATGTACCGCGCCACTTCGCCGCCACCGGTGGAGAAGCCAAACAGCACGGCATCTTTCAGGTCCAGCAACTCGATCAGTTGCGCGAGGTCATCGGCGTAGGTGTCCATGTCGTTGCCCGACCACGGCTGGCTGGAGCGGCCATGACCACGACGGTCGTGGGCAATGACGCGGTAGCCCTTGGAGGCAAGGAAAATCATCTGCGATTCCCAGCTGTCGGCGTTCAGCGGCCAGCCGTGGCTGAAGATGATCGGCTGACCGGTGCCCCAGTCCTTGTAGTAAATCTCTGTGCCGTCGCGGGTAGTGAATGTGCTCATGTGGCGTGCTCCTTTTGGGGGGGATGTTTCAAATCGGGGTGTGATGCAGGCGTTCGGCCAGACGCGCCACCCGCTCGCCCAGAAGCGCGGCGGTGCAACGGTCCTCGGGCGGTGGCGCATCGTCGGGGGATTGCTCGACATTCGACTGGGCCATGGCCCCGAGGGAGCTGCCGAGGCGATTGAGTTGCCCATCGAACAGGCCGGTGCCGCTGCGTGCCGGTAACACGTCGAGGCCGACCCAGATCATCGAATGCTGGGCCGCGAACACGGCCATTTGCAGCAAGGTGTTGAGTTTGTCGCCGCACAGGCAGCCGGAGTTGGTGAACCCGGCGGCGAGTTTGTCGCGCCAAGGCTGGGCGAGGTAAAACGCCGCCGTGGCTTCCATAAATCCTTTGAAGGCTGCCGAGGCGCTGCCCATATAAGTCGGGGCGCCGAAGATGATCGCGTCGGCCCGGTGCAAGTACTCCCACTGGGTCTCGACGTCCTCCACCGCAATCAGCCGACAGGTGCTGCCCAAGTGTCGTTCCACGCCCATCGCCACGGCTTCGGCCATGACTCGGGTGTGCCCGTATCCACTGTGATAGACCACCACCACATCGCTCATTCCGGCATCCTCCAGAGGTGTCCATTCCTTTGCAGCGCGAAGACACCGGTCTTCGTTGGACTTGAAGCTCCAGAGTTTTGGGCGTAGACCAGAGTCTCGACGAGTTAAACGTTGTTAATTTTCAAAACCGCGTCCAGCGCCCCGCCGTGCTTTTTGTCACACTCGAGCGCAATAAATACGCAGCAACGACCCCCACCGCGAACGCGACAGTCGCAGTGAACACCTGGCAGTCAGTCGAGACGTCATTGCGTTGATCGACAATCCTTAGGAATATGCTCGGAAACCGCGATCTAGACGGATGCAAGCAGGAGTGACCCGTTGACCCTTTCCCCCGAACAGGCCGTACTTTTCGGCCCTTACCGGATCTATCCCGGACAACGTCTGATCCTCGAAGGCGACCAGCCTTTGCGCCTGGGCCGGCGCGCCATGGACATTCTGTTGATCCTGCTGGAGCACGCCGGGAATGTGGTCAGCAAGCAGCAATTGATCGCCGGGGTGTGGCCGAAAAGCGTCGTCGAAGACATCAATTTGCGGGTGCACATGGCGGCACTGCGCAAGGCGCTCGGCGACGGTCAGGCCGGCCAGCGTTTCATCGTCACCGTGGCGCAGCGCGGCTACAGTTTTGTCGCGCCGTTTTCCCTGGAGGCCGCCGGGCCACATCCTGACAATGGGGTGCCCGAACCGCGTCGGCATAACTTGCCGGTACGCCGCACACGCATGATCGGGCGCCAGCATTTGGTCGACAGCGTGGTGACGCAACTCGCCCGCCAACGTTTCATCACCCTGGTCGGGCCCGGCGGCATCGGCAAGACCACCGTGGCCTTGCGGGTGGCCGAGCAGTTGATCGGACACTACCGCGACGGCATTCGCCTGTTGGACCTGGCACCGATCAACGACCCGGGGATGATTACCGCGCACCTGACGACGCTGCTGGACCTGGCCCTGCACGACGACGAGCCGATGAGCGGTTTGGCGGCGTACCTGCGCGAACGGCAGATGCTGCTGGTGATCGACAATTGCGAACACTTGCTCGACGCGATCGCGCTGCTGTGTGAAAGCATCCTGCGCGGCGCGCCACAGGTGCATATCCTGGCCACCAGTCGCGAGAGCCTGCGGGCCGAAGGCGAATACGTGCAACGCCTGGAATCTCTCGACTGCCCGCCACCCATCGCCGTGCTCGACCGCGCCCAGGCCCTGAGTTTTTCCGCGCTGCAATTGTTCGTCGAGCGCGCGATGGCCAGCCACGACAGCTTCGAACTGAGCGATGCAGAGTTGCCGCTGGCGATTGATATCTGCCAGCGCCTGGACGGTATTCCGCTGGCCATCGAACTGGCAGCGGCGCAAGTCGCCGACCTCGGCATCAGTGGATTGCACACGCAACTGCAAGGCAGTTTTCGCCTGCTGACCCAGGGCAGCCAAACGACCTTGGGCCGCCATCAAACCCTGCGCGCGACACTCGACTGGAGCTTCGAACTGCTCAGCGCCTGCGAGCAAACCTGCCTGCGCCGGTTGGGGATATTCCGCGACAGTTTCACCCTGGAATCGGCAGCGGCGGTGATCGTCGGCACGTACATCGAGCCCAGCGAGGTGTTCGCCTCGATCACGCAACTGGTGGCCAAATCTTTACTGAACGTGGAAGTCGGTGACGACGAGGTGTTCTATCGGCTGCTGGACACCACTCGTAGCTATGCCCTGGAAAAACTGCATCTGGCGGGCGAACTGTCGGACACCCGACAACGGCATGCCGAGCGCTGCCTGGCCTTGATGCACCAGGCCCAGAACGATTGGGAACAAACTCCCACGCACCTGTGGATCGAGCGATACGCCCGCGGTCTGGAGGACATTCGCGTCGCCCTCGAATGGGGTTTGAATGCCAGTGGCCCGCAGGACCTGGCGATTCGCTTGACCGCCAGTTCCACACCGTTGTGGCAGGAGCTGTCGCTGCTCAAGGAGCACGGGCTCTATGTGCGCCGCGCCCTGGCGTTGCTGGCGGCCAGCCCCGCGCCCTGCCCTCGCCTGACAATGGCCCTCAAGCTGGCCCTCGGCAGTTCCTGCTACCACGCCCAGGGTGGCAGCGCCGAAACTGTCGACGCATTTGTCAGCGCCCGAACCCTGGCCGAACACTGCGACGATGTCGCCGGTCAGTTGCGCGCGGTGTCCGGGCACATGGCGGTCAATCTCTGTAGCGGCAACTATCAAATGGCCCTGGAGCAAACCCGGCAATTCGACCGATTGGGCCTGCACGGCGACGCGGTGCTGGCGCTGAGCGCTCATCGTTTGCGCGTCCTGGCCCTGCACTTTTGCGGGAATCAGCAACAGGCGCGGGTGGATGCCGAGCAGGTCATCCAGCGCATGGCCCAGAGCGGGCACCTCAACCGCTTCACCCACGGCTTCGGCGTGCAGTACGACCAGAGCGTCGCGTCACTGACGATTCTGGCGCGCATCCTCTGGCTGCAAGGCCTTCCGGAACAAGCCTGGCGCACCGCTCGCCAGGCGCTGGACATCGCGATCCAGATCAACCACGGCACGTCCATCTGCTACACCCTGGCACTGTCCGGTTGCCTGATCGCCCAGTACAACGGCGACCTCGCCACTGCCCGCGATCTGGTGCGACTGTTGCTGGAGCAAGCGCAGAAGCATTCGGTGCTGCTGTTCTACAACTGGGCGCGGCAATACGCGCGGGTGATCGATGGTGTCGAGGGACCTGCTCAGCCGAGTGTCGGGCTGGTGAAAGAGATTATGGTGACGCTGGACGGCAGTTTTGTGGATGAGGGATTGTTGGAGCGCGCTGAAAGTGGTGCGGCGGGATGGAGTGCGGCGGAGATTTTTCGGGCTCGGGGGGAGGCGTTGGTGGCGGAGGAGAATCTGCTGGATGAGGGTTGTTTGGACGGACGTCTTCGCGAGCAGGTCGAATCGTCGCACCGTCGCTCCCACAGGGGTGAGGCGGTGTTGCTTAAAGCGCTGGGGGTGGCGCGCGAGCAAGGGGCGTTGGCCTGGGAGTTGCGCAGTGCGACTTCACTGGCGCGGCTTTGGCAGGGTCAGGGGCATTTTCAACAAGCTTATGAGTTGCTGGCGCCGATTTACGGGCGGTTCACTGAGGGCTTTGCCACGCCGGACCTGACGAAAGTCCGGCGTTTACTCGACGAACTCAGCGGCCAATGGCACGCCTGAGAACCAGCGCGCCCGACTCGTGTACTGCGCATGACTGCGTTCAAGTGCATGCAGGTGGCCGCTGTTTTCGAGTTTCTCCAGGGCATAGGTGCGCGTGGTGTTGAGGAAGCGATAACGGGGCGTGACGTTGGCCTGTTCGACCGACAGCAGCGATTTGCGCACCAGGCGTTCCACGATGGCCAGCAGGTGCATGGGCGGCAGCACGGCGCTACTGATCACGCCAATCGCCGCATCGAGCGTGAAACCCATTTTGAACACCGCCAAATGCTGCAAGACCATTTGCTCCAGCGGGCTCAGGCGTTCGTAGCTCCAGTCCAGCGCGGCTTTCAGGGTCTGGTGGCGCGGCACGGCGGTGCGACGGCCCTGGGTCAGCAGTTGCAAGCAGTTGTCCAGTTGCGCTTGCAGCCCCACCAGCGCCAATGCATCGATCTGCGCCGCCGCCAATTCGATGGCCAGGGGCAGACCGTCGACCCTGCGGCAGATGTCGCGCACGGCGTTGAGGTCTTGTTCGCGCAGGGTGAAACCTTGCTGGCGTGCGCGGGCGCGGCTGACGAACAGTTGCACCGCCGAGTAGCTCATGGTTTCGGCCACGCTGTACAACGCCGAGGCCGGCGGCACCGCCAGGGGTGGCAGGCGCAGTACGGTTTCGTCCCGGGCCAGCAGCGGTTCGCGGCTGGTGGCCAGGATCGACAAACGTGGTGCCATGGCCAACAAATCGTCAACCAAGGTGCGACAGCGTTCGAGCAGGTGCTCGCAGTTGTCGAGCACCAGCAACGCATGCCGTGAGGTCAGGCCCGTGTCGAATGGCAGGGTGTGGGTCAGGTAATCGGCCACTTGCGCCGAATCGTCGAGGCTCGCCAGGTCAATCAACCAGACGCCGTCGCGGTAGTGCTGCAGCAGCAATTCGGCCACGCGCAACGCTACGGTGGTCTTGCCGATGCCGGCCGGGCCGGTCAGGGTCATGAATCGCCGCACCGGCAACTGGCGCACGATGCTGCCAACGAGTGAGTCGCGACCGATGACCGGCGTGAGTCGCGCAGGCAGGTTGTGCTGGGGCGCGTGCACGCTGTCGATGAACACCGGCGTCGCTTCCAGCGTGCGCTGCACCGGGTCGATAAAGCTGTAGCCGCGCTGTGGGATATTGACGATATAGCGCGCGCCGTTCTGGCCATCGCCAAGTGCCCGACGCAGAGCGGCGATGTGCACGCGCAGGTTGATCTCTTCGACCACCGACGTCGGCCAGACCCGGGCGATCAATTCGTCCTTGCTGACCACATCGCCGGCGCGCTCAAGCAGCACCTGCAAAATATCCAGCGCCCGGCCCCCCATGCGCAGCGGCCGATCACCTTCAAGGATCAGGCGTTGGCTGGGGTGAAACGCGTAGGGGCCGAACCGCAGCACCGCATCGCTGGTTAAATCTCTGAGGCTGTTCATGCACGTTCACGCGCTGAAACCTGGCCGGGCTCAAGGTTGAAACATCCGTTGCGCCGTCTATCCAGGTCCCCGCACCTCCATTGCAAAACATTCACAGCTATCTTGGCAGGCATCCGTGACCGTACAACGTCCGCGCGGTGAGCAGTACGGACATCACGGTGCGCAAAACGGACAAAGTGTCCTAGCTGAACTGTTCGCGGTACTGCGCGGGGGTCAGGCCGAGTTTTTCACTGAACAGAAAGCGCATGTGCCGCACGCTGCCGAAGCCGCTTTTGTAGGCCACGGTCTTGAGCGGTGCGTCGCAGGTTTCCAGCAGATTGCGAGCGTGGTCGATGCGCGCACTTTGCAGGAATTCCATCGGCGTCATGTTCACCTCCCGCGCAAACAGACGCGCGAAGTGCCGCGAGCTCATGTTCGCCAGGCTCGCCATGCGTTCGATGCTGAAGGCTTCATCGAGGTGTTCCAGCACGTAGTTCTGCACACGCGTGATCGGCGTTTCCTGGGGCGCGACCGTCGCCATCAATGGACTGAATTGCGCCTGCCCGCCCTGGCGTTTCATCACCACCAGCAGCACTTTGGCCACGTCCTGCGCGACTTTCTTGCCATGGTCCTGAGCGACAATCGCCAAGGCCAGATCGATGCCGGCGGTGACCCCGCCGGAGGTGATGAGTTGGCGATCCTCGACGTAGATCTGATCGGTCTCGACCATCGCCTTGGGAAAACCTTTGATCAGCCGTTCGGTGTAATGCCAGTGCGTGGTCACGCGATAACCGTCGAGCAACCCGGCATGCCCGAGCACGAACGCGCCGGTGCAGATCGAGCCATAACGTCCGGCACGGGGCACGGCGCCGCGCAGCCAGTCCAGCAAGGGTTGCGGTTTGTCGTTATAGGCGCCGGGGCCGCCGGGGATCAGTAATAGGTCGTAGGGCTCGCTGGCCTGATCGATATGCAGGTCGGCCTGGACGCCAACGCCGTTGGAGGCGCGCAACGGACCGTGCTCGGTACCGATCATCGACAACACATAGTGGTCGGCCGGCTTGAGGTAACGGTTGGCGATGGAAAACACCTCCATCGGCCCGGCCATGTCGAGCAGGAGAAAGTTGGGGAACAGCACCATTGCCACGGTTTTCATGGGGGTGGATATCACTGAGATTATAAAAAATGAACACCGAATCCCTGTAGGAGCGAAGCTTGCTCGCGAAAGCGGCCTTACAGTCAACATTTTAGGTGAATGTGAGAATGCCTTCGCGAGCAAGCTTCGCTCCTACAAGGGTTGCGTGCGGACCATTATGGCCAAGTACAGCGAAGGTGTCGGATAAGAATGCGTGATCGCCTGCACAAACTGTCAACCTGAGAGGGACAGTATTTCAATTTTCATCTACTTATTGCATCGATCGGTAAACATTAACCTTCTCCTCACTCGGACGAATTCACGTCCTGACAGGAGATTTCATCATGCTGACCCTTCGCAAAGCCTCGGATCGCGGCGCCGCCAATCACGGTTGGTTGAAGTCGTTCCACACCTTTTCCTTCGCCAACTATCGCAACCCGAAAGAACAGGGTTTTTCCGACCTGTTGGTGATCAACGATGACCGCGTGGCGGCCGGCAAAGGCTTTGGCCAGCACCCGCACCGGGACATGGAGATTTTCTCCTATGTGCTCGAAGGCGCTCTGGAACACAAGGACACCCTGGGCACCGGCTCGGTGATCCGCCCCGGCGATGTGCAACTGATGAGCGCCGGCAGCGGCGTGGCACACAGCGAGTACAACCACTCGGCCACCCGTGGCGTGCACTTCCTGCAAATCTGGATCGTGCCGGAAGTCAGCGGCGCCAAACCGCATTATCAGCAAGAGCACTTCAGCACTCAGAAAAAACGCGGTCGCCTGCAGTTGATCATCTCCCCGAACGGGGCCAACGGTTCGCTCTCGGTACGCCAGGATGCGCGGGTGTACGCCGGGCTGTTCGACGGCAAGGAAAGCGCCACTCTTGAACTCGCGGCCAACCGTTACGCCTATGTGCATGTGGCTCGTGGCAGTGTTGAACTGAACGGCGTGCAGTTGCAGGAAGGCGATGGTGTGCGGGTTCGTGAAGAACAGGTGCTGACGTTGAGCAATGGTGTGGATTCGGAGGTGCTGGTGTTTGACTTGCGGCCGCAGGAATTGCCGGAAATGCCATAACAGCAACAAGCCCCCGTAGCAGCTGTCGAGCCCCGGCGAGGCTGCGTTCGGCGGCGAAGCCGTCGTAAAATCAGCCATCGCGGTGTTTCAGGTACACCGAGGTAGCCGGATTGACGACGGCTTCGCCGCCGAACGCAGCCTCGCTGGGGCTCGACAGCTGCTACAGGGCTACGGGCTATGGGCTACTCGCCTGTACCCGAAAACCCCGCCACAATCTCATCAATCACCGCCCTCACCCGCGCCGTGTGCCGCAAATCGGCGTGGGTCACCAGCCATACGTCATACGGCGCCGGTCGCGTGCGTTCCGGCCACAACCGGACCAGCCCATCCCGCTCGCCCATGTACACCGGAATCTCGCCCACCCCGATCCCCGCCGCAATGGATCGACGCACCAGCAAACCGGAGCCCAGGCTCGACACAATCCGCCCACGTGTCAGCGGTTCCGAGACCAGCGTCATCTCCTTGTTGCCCGCCAGATACGGCTGGTACACCACCAAATCATGCCCTTCAAACGCCGAGCCCGGCTCGGGCACGCCGTGGGCGTCCACATAACCCTGGGAAGCGAACAACCCCACCGGCCAGCGCGCAATGCGCCGGGCGATCAGGTCCGGGTTGTCCGGCCGCGCATTGCGCACCGCGATGTCGGCTTCGCGCTTGGCCAGGCTGATCATTTGCGTAGAGGCGTCGAGTTGCACCTGCACATCCGGGTGTTTGTCGTGCAATCGGGCAATCGCCGGGATCAGAAAATCGATGGCCAGGGAATCCGTGGTGCTGACCCGCACCGTGCCGGTCAGCCGATCATCCAGGCCCTGGATCTGTCGTTGCAGGTCCAGCGCCGACACCTCCATTTTCTCCACGGCCTGCAACGCCGCTTCGCCCACCGCCGTCAGCGCATAGCCTTCGGAAGTACGCAGGAACAGCGTCGCGCTCAAGGACTTCTCCAGCGCCGTGACCCGCCGCCCGACCGTGGCCTGATCGACCCCCAGCACCCGCGCCGCACCGCGCAACGTCGATTCGCGGCACACCGCCAGAAACACCCGTGCGTCATCCCAATTCATACCGCGCCCCTACGATGCATATATGCATCACTGTAGCGCGAAATCGCTGCAATACTGCATCAATCATTCTCAGTAGTCTGGAGGCCAGAGATAACCTCACAGGACTGCTCTCATGCACAGCACATCGACCCCCTCACCCAGCGCCATTTGGCTGCCAATCTTCGCTGGCCTCTGCGCCAGCCTGGTCAGCATCGGCCTGGCGCGTTTTGCTTATACGCCGTTGATTCCTTCGTTGATCCAGGCGCAATGGTTTTCCGCCAGCGACGTGGTGTACCTCGGCGCCGCCAATCTGGTGGGTTACCTGATTGGCGCGCTGATCGGTCATCCGCTGGCCCGACGGGTGGGCAACAGCACTGCCCTGCGCCTGATGATGCTGGCGGTGACGCTGTCGTTTTTCGCCTGTGGCTTCCCCTTGTCGGTGAGCTGGTTCTTCGGCTGGCGCTTGCTGTCAGGCGTGGCCGGTGGCGCGATCATGGTGCTGGTTGCCGCGACCGTGTTGCCGCATGTGCCAGTGTCCCGTCGAGGCCTGGCCAGCGGTGCGATTTTCCTTGGCATCGGCTTGGGCATTGCCGGCTCGGGGACGATTGTTCCGCCGCTGCTGAGTCTGGGTTTGCAGAACACCTGGTTCGGGCTCGGGGTGCTGGCGCTGGTATTGACCGCCGCGAGCTGGTTTGGCTGGCCGACCTCGACCCCGCAGCACGCTGCGCCGGCTCACAATGACAGCGTGAAATCGCCAACCCCGCCCGCCCTTTACCTGCTGTTCGCCCAATACGCTTTCATGGCAGCGGGCCTGGTGCCGGCGATGGTGTTCCTGGTGGATTTCGTTGCTCGTGGCCTCGGCGCCGGAGCGCATGTGGGTGCGCTGATCTGGGTCATGTATGGCCTGGGGGCGATTGTCGGGCCGGTGAGCTACGGTTTCCTGGCGGACAAACTCGGCGCACGGTTGAGCATTCGGATCGTGCTGGTGGTGCAGGCGATTGCCCTGGGTTTGCTGGCGGTTTCCAATTCGTTCCTGGCCCTGGCGTTGCTCGCCGTGATCCTCGGCTCGTTCCCGCCCGGCATCGTGCCGCTGGCCCTGGCCCGTGTGCATGAATTGGTGCCCAATCACCATCAGCAACAAATTGCCTGGAGCCGCGCCACGGTGTCGTTTGCCACCTTCCAGGCGCTGACCGGGTTTGCCTACTCGGCGATATTCAATGCCACTGGCGGGCATCACGCGCTGTTGTTTGTGATCGCGGCTGGGGCCATTGTTGTGGCATTGGTTTTGGAGTTGGCGATGCGTTTCTTGAATAAACCCCAATCCCCTGTGGGAGCGAGCCTGCTCGCGAAGGCGTCGGCACACCCGGCATCTTTGTGAATGACAGACTGCTTTCGCGAGCAGGCTCGCTCCCACACTGAATTATTCGATTGCTCAGGCGATCCCATTTACAGATCCCTTTCACCACAGGAACCCAAAAATGACCCTGCCGCAAACCATGACCCTGATCGAAATCACCGAACCCGGCGGCCCCGAGGTCTTGAAACCTCGCGATGTGCCCATGCCCACGGTCGCCGCCGGTGAAGTGCTGATCCGCGTGCACGCCGCCGGGGTCAATCGCCCGGACGTGCTCCAGCGCGCCGGCAAGTACCCGATGAAACCTGGCATGAGCCTGATCCCCGGCCTGGAAGTGGCCGGTGAAGTGGTGGCCATCGGCAAAGGCGTCAGTGAGTTTGTGCTGGGCGACAAGGTCTGCGCCCTGACCAACGGCGGCGGCTACGCGCAATATTGCGCTGCCCCGGCGAGCCAGACGCTGCCGATCCCCGACGGCATGGACTGGATTCAAGCCGCCGCGATCCCGGAAACCTTCTTCACGGTCTGGGCCAATCTGTTTGAAATGGGCGGCGCGAGCAAAGGCCAGCGCGCCTTGATTCACGGCGGCACCAGCGGCATCGGCACCACCGCGCTGATGCTCTGCCGCGAGTTCGGCGTCGAGGCATTCGCCACCGCTGGCAGCGAAGAAAAGTGCGACGCGATTCGCAAGCTCGGGGCCAAGGCGATCAACTACCGCGATCAGGATTTCGCCCAGGTCATCGCCGAGAAAACCGGCGGCAAAGGCGTCAACGTGATCCTCGACATCATGGGTGGCTCGTACTTCAACAACAACGTGGCCGCCCTGGCGATGGAAGGCCGGCTGGTGATGCTCGGCTTCCTCGGCGGCGCTCACGCCGACGGCGTCGACTTGCTGGCGATCATGGCCAAGCGCGCAATCATCACCGGCTCACTGCTGCGCTCGCGCACCCGGGAAGAGAAAGCCGCCATCGCTCAGGGCCTGTACGAATACGTCTGGCCGGTGCTGTCCGCTGGGCGTTGCCTGCCAATGATCGACAGGGTCTACCCGTTCACCGACGCCGCGCAGGCCCATGCGCGGATGGAAGCCGGCGATCACATCGGCAAGATCGTGTTGCAGATGGACTGACGTTCAACGTGTCTCCCCGGCCCGGTTTCTGACCTTCAGAACCCGGGCTTTTTATTGTGGAAAACTTGTACAACCTTTTCACACAAATAACCGTTCATCGCTCTAAACCGGCCACGCGACAAATAATTAGTTGTACACAGAACTTTTAATGTACAAGAAAAGTCGTAATACGAGACACTATATTGACATCACCCAGGCGTCCGCTCCAGGAGCAACACATGCATGATCATCATTCGGAAAAACTTCGCCTGGAAGCAGTACAAGCCCTGGAATGGCTGAAAACCGCAGAGTCGGAAAACTTCGACCGGATCTGCCGCCTGGCCGCCGCCTATTTCAAAGTCCCCACGGTCCTGATTTCGCTGGTGGAGAAAGATCGCCAGTGGTTCAAGGCGCGAATCGGTTTTGACCGGGACGAAACCCCTATCGACCAGTCGTTCTGCGCTTACGCCATTTGCGAAGCCGGGGTGCTCCACGTCCAGGACGCTTCACGCGACTTGCGTTTTTGCGCCAACCCGTTGGTGACTGCGCCCGACGGTATCCGTTTTTACGCCGGAGCCCCGCTGCGCACCCGGTCGGGACACGCCATCGGCAGCCTGTGCATCATCGACAAAGAACCCAAGCAGCTCAGCGATGACGAGCGCCTGGTGTTGCAGGATCTGGCCGAGATGGTGATGGCGCAGATCGAGCAACGGCAACTCACCGACTGCCATGACCCGGTCAGTGGCCTGCCCAATCAGCGGCGGTTTTTTGCCGACCTCCATGATTTGGGCCTGCAAGCCGGTACAGAACAACGGGTGCTGGTGCTGATCGATGCCCTCGACTCGCACCGACGCCATGAAATGGCGCTGGAGCTTGGGGCCGGTGCGCTGCAGTCGATCATGCTCGATATTGCCCTGCACCTGAAAAAAAGCCTGGTGGGTATCAGCTGTGCGTACCACGTCAATGATCGGCAGTTCTGCTTCATGTTGCCGGCCACGATGCCGGACTATGAGTTGTTCGTTCACCGACTGATCGACCGCTTGCGCTGCATGACGCAATCGGACAGCGCCCTGACCAGTCCTTCGCCGCGCGCCGGCATGGTGATCTTCGATCACGATGCGCAGTCCCACGCCGACCTGTTGCGCAAGGCCATGCACGCCGTGGAATCGGCTCGTCAGGCCAACACCTATTGGGGACTCTATGATGTCGCGCGGGACTGCGCCTGGCGTCGCGCGTTTGCGCTGGCCAGGGACGTCGACCGCGCGCTGACCACGGATCAGATGTACCTGATGTTCCAACCGCGTTTCAGCCTGCTGGACGGTCGTCGGATCAGCGCCGAAGCCTTGCTGCGCTGGAACCATCCGCAGTTGGGCGCAGTGTCCCCGGCAGAGTTCATTCCGGTGCTCGAACGCAATGGCTTGATCCAGCGGGTTACGCATTGGGTGATCGATCAAACGCTGAGCACGATGGCGCTTTGGGACGATATCGAATGCCGGGTTTCGATCAACCTGTCACCCAAGGATTTTGATGACCAGGACATCGGGGAAATTCTCAGGCTCGCCTGCAAGCGCTTCAACATCGAGCCGCATCGTCTGGAAATCGAAATCACCGAGGGCGAATGGATCCGGTCCAACCCGCATGTGATCCAGCAACTCAAGGGAATACGCGAGCTGGGCATGGATGTGGCGATCGATGATTTCGGCACCGGCTACAGCAACTTCGCCTACCTGCACGAAATCCCGGCCAACATAATCAAACTCGACAGGTCGATTGTGACGGACCTGCCCGGCAGCCTGCGCAACCAAATCATCGCCCGCTCCATTCTGCAACTGGCCAGGGACCTGGGTTACCGCACCGTCGCCGAGGGCATCGAGGATTTCCAGTGCCTGGCGCTGATTTCCCACTATGGTTGCCACGAAGCTCAGGGCTATTTTCTGTCCCGGCCCCTTACGCAGATGCAGTTCATGGCACAGGGACAAAAGAGCCGTTGCTTGCTGCCTGTCCAGCGTCTGGAGAATGCGCCGCTGGAGCAGCGGATCCCGGGAGCCCTGTGCCAATCCGTCGAACCCGCGGAGGCGCCGCAGTTGGCGTTACGCTGACTCAGTAGCCCTCGCCCGCCGCCAGTGCTCCACCGATGATCGCGATGCCCGAGCTGCTGCCCAGACGGGTCGCGCCGGCCTCGATCATCGCCACGGCGGTCGGGTAATCGCGCACGCCGCCCGAGGCTTTCACGCCGATGATCGGGCCCACGGTGCGGCGCATCAGGGCCACGTCTTCGACGGTGGCGCCGCTGCGGCTGAAACCGGTGGAGGTCTTGACGAACGCGACGTTCAGCTCGCGGCAGATCTCGCAGGCTTTGACTTTTTCCGCGTCAGTGAGCAGGCAGGTTTCCAGGATGACTTTCAACGGCACGTTGCCGCAGGCCTGTTTGACCTGGGCGATGTCGTCCTGAACCTCGGCGAATAAACCGTCCTTCAACCAGCCGATGTTCAACACCATGTCGATCTCGCCCGCGCCGGCGGCAATCGCCCGCTCGGCTTCGAAGGCCTTGGTGTCGCTCAGCCCAGCCCCCAACGGGAAGCCAACTACCGCGCAAACCTTGACGCTGTGCCCGATCAGGCACTGCGCTGCGTGGGGCACTTGCCCGGAATTCACGCACACCGAATAGAAGCCATGTTCCGCAGCTTCGCGGCACAGGGTGGCGATTTGTTCGCGGCTGGCGTCCGGCGCGAGCAAGGTGTGATCGATGTACTGCGCCAGTGCCTGGGGTGGGAGATGGGCCATCGCAAAAACTCCTGTTTGTATATTCAAATGCCCCTGCGCCACAATCGAGGATCATTTGCGCAAAAACGTTACAAAACTCACAATTAATGTTACTTAAATAACATCAACAATCAACCCCGGAATGCCTGTGGACAGTAAAAAAGCCGAGCGTCTCAAGCTGATTCAACAAGCCCTGCAAGACCAGAGCGCCATTCACCTGCGCGAAATGGCGGCATTGCTGGACGTGTCGGAGATGACCCTGCGCCGCGACCTGAGCAAGTACACCGACCATCTGCGCCTGCTCGGCGGCTACATCACCAAGATCCACGACGGCAATGAACCCGGCGATTACCGCGTGGCCGAACAGGACACCCGGCACGTCGAGGAGAAACGCCGCATCGGCAAACTCGCCGCGCGGTTTATCCAGCCCGGCGACACGGTGTTTTTCGACTGCGGCACCACCACGCCATTCGTGGTGGACTTCATCCCCGACGAGCTCGAATTCACCGCCGTGTGCAACTCCCTCAACGTGTTGCTCAAACTCTCGCAAAAACCCAATTGCCACATCGTGGTTTGCGGGGGCACGTTCCACCGCAAGAACCAGGTGTTCGAGAACACCACTGAATCCGGGATCCTCGATGGCGTGCGCCTGACCTGGGCCTTTGTGTCCGCCGCCGGGGTCAGCCAGGACTTCGGCGTGACCTGCTTCAACTTCAATGAAGTGGAGGTCAAGCAGAAGGTCCTGCGCCAGGCCCAACAACGGTTACTGCTGGCCGATCACAGCAAGTTCGACACCGTGCGCACCGCACATTTCGCCGCTCTTGAGGATTTCCAGTACGTGGTCAGCGACAAGAAAATCCCCAAGGCCTATCGCGACGCCATCGCCGCCAGCGGTGCCCAGTTGATTATCTGATCAAGGCCCGTTGCTCGGCCTTGTTCAGATAGCCGGTGGTGACCTTGAACGCCGCCGTCTCCCCCGCCGCCAATGCGCGCACGTGGCCCTTGGCGGACTCAGCGCGATAGCCTTCCGGCTCGCAGGTGGCGGGCAAGATAAACGCCGCCACTTGTTGATCGGCGTTGTGCAGGATCCAGCGCGCGGCGTGGTCGAATTGGTCGGGGCGATAGCGCGTGTAGAACGCCGCGCCGTCCGGATGACTCAGCAGGAAATGCGCATCGCCATTGGCATCGGCGTGCACGCCGTCGAAGAAAAACACAATCTCCGGGTCGTACAGCTCCGGGCGATCCAGGCACTGGAACTGTTCCGGCTCCAGCGCCAATTGCTCCATGTAGCGGCTCCAGGCCGGCGTCGGCTTGACGTGGGCCGGCACGCTGCTGCGCAACCGCACCCGTTCAAAGCCCAACGGTTCGACAAACCGCGCGCCCTCGACGTAGGCGTAATTCATGTGCGCCATGTACATCAGGTCCATGGGTTTGCCGGCCAGATTGGTCACGTGCATGGCGATATCGAACAGGCCTGAATCGGCGCGCAAAGTGACGCTCGGGCTGGCCAGATAACGGTCGCCAAAACCCTGGGCGTATTCGTACTCGCCGCCCAGGCGCAGGAACGGTCCTGCGCTGTCTTCACCGACGTCCAGCCACGCACGATCCATCGCCGCGCAGGGCATTTCGCCGTGCAACGGATGGTCGTCCTCGGGTGTCGGGCAACCGTTGCGCAACAGGCCGCTGTGGAACATGAAACAGCCGTAGGTGCCGATCACTGTCGGACTCGGTCGGGGTTGGCTGAACAGGTTGCTCATGGTCAGGTCGCAACCGTCGAACACCGCGTCCCAGATCATCTGGCCCTGATACGGCAGCACCACCAGTTTTCCACGGCTGTTGCTCATTTCCAGCGCCAGTACGCCGCTTGGATAAACGCTGGCGCTGACGCTGAATTGTTCGGACTCCAGCAACGTCTTCGGCGCTTCGCCAAACAGTGCCGGATAAAGATTGATCCGCGTGCTCATGAGGTCACCGCCGCACCTACCGGTGCCGTTTCGCTGGCGGAATGACGCAGGCAACGCACGGCGTAGGCCACGATCACGATGAAGCACAGCAACGGCACGCTATAGGCCAGTTGCATGTTGCCGCCGCTGTAATCGGACAGCAGGCCCTGGAAGATCGGAATCACCCCGCCACCGACGATGCTCATTACCAGCAGCGAACCGCCGACGCCGGTGTCTTCACCGAGGCCGTCGATGGTCAGGCCATAAATGGTCGGCCAGCATGGGCCGAGGAACACGCTGACACCGACCGCCGCATAGACTGCGGTGATGTTCGGCACGAGGATGGTGTAGGCCAGCAACACGATGCACAGCACGCCATACACCGCCAGAACCTTGGCCGGGTGCATTTTGCGCATCAGCACGTTGGCGATCATTTTGCCGATGAAATACGCGGCGAAGGTCGTCAGCAAAAACCACGACGCGCTGCGCTCGTTCATTCCGCCCAATTGCATGGCAAGGCGAATGGTGAAACTCCACACGCCGACTTGTGCGCCGACATACAGGAACTGCGCCAGCACACCGAAAGTGAACCGTTTGTTGCCCCACAACCGCGACAGGCTCTGACCGAGGCTGGCGGTTTTCTTGGTGGCGGTCTGCACGCCTTTGCACGCCGGAAACCGGGTGATGGCGATCAGGATGAACATCAGCACCAGCACCGCGATCATCCATTTGTACGGCAGCAAGGTGGACTGGATCATTTGCAGTTGCTGGACCGCCGCGTCCGAGGCGCTCATTTGCGTGAGCTGCTCGCGGGTGGCGTCGGTGTCCTTGAACATCACGAAGCTGCCGACGTAGACCCCGGCCATCGCACCGAACGGGTGGAAGGTCTGGGAAATGTTCAGGCGACGGGTGCCGGTTTCACGCGGTCCCATCAGCGTCGAATAGGTATTACACGCGGTTTCCAGGAACGACAGACCCGCCGCAATCACGAACAGCGCCAGCAGGAACATCCCGTACTTGGCGGTGGACGCCGCCGGGAAGAACAGCAGGCAACCGAACATGTAGAGCATCAGGCCGATGAGAATGGTGGTCTTGTAGCTGAATCGCCGCACCACCAACGCCGCCGGAATCGCCACGAAGAAGTAGCCGAGGTAAAACGCCGACTGCACGAACGCGGTCTGGAAATCGCTGAGCAGGAAGGCTTTCTTGAAATGCGCGATGAGCACGTCGTTCATGCTCGCGGCAGCCGCCCACAGCGCGAAGATGCTGCACAGCAAGATGAAGGCGAACCAGGGCGTGCGGTTCAGGTAGAAACCATCGGGCGTCTGTTGGAGCGGAGGCTTTGTCATTGTTGTTCTCCGGGTGAGCGTTAGGTGGTGAATCGGGTCGGCGTCAGGCGCCGAACTGGCGCTGGAATTCAGCGAATGCGGTAGCGTCCGGGTAGGAGGTCTGGGTGCCCAGACCGGTGACCGAACAGGCGGAATAGGCCACCGCTTCGATCATCGCGGCGCGGATATCGCGGTCGCGGCTCCAGCGCTGGATGAAGCAACCGATGAAGGCATCGCCCGCGCCGGTGGTGTCGCGGGCCGCGACTTGCAGGCCGGGAATCTGGAACTCACCCTCCTCACCGACGTACAGCGCACCTTTTTCACCGAGGGTCACGATCACGTGGCGAATGCCGCTGGCGACCAGGGTTTTCGCGGCTTTCAGCGCAGACTCAGGCGAGTCCACGGTCTGGCCGCTGATCAGCGCCAGTTCGGATTCGTTCGGTACCAGGAAATCCAGTTGTGCCAGGTGATCGCGGCTCAGGCCGGCCAAGGCTGGCGCCGGGTTGAGCAACACCGGGATGTTGTGTTCGCGGCCGAAGGCGATGGCGTGGTAGACGGTTTCGACATTGATTTCGAGTTGCAGCACGATCAGGGAACACTCGCGCAGGGCTGGCGCGGCAGCGTCGATATCCGCCGGGGCCAGGTGGGCGTTGGCGCCTTTGACGATCAGGATGCTGTTGTGGGAATCAGCCTGGACGAAGATCGGCGCCACCCCGCTGGATACGCCTTGCACACGCTGCACGTAGCGGGTGTCGATGCCGAAGCGCTGGAAATTCGCCAGGGTGTTGTCGGCAAACATGTCATCGCCGACCTTGGTCAGCATCAGCACATCCGCCCCGAGCTTGGCCGCGGCCACCGCCTGATTGGCGCCCTTGCCGCCGCAACCGAGGGCAAACCCCGGCGCTTCCAGCGTCTCGCCCTGGGCCGGCATGCGGTCGATGTAGGTGATCAGATCCACCATATTGCTGCCGATGACTGCGATCTTGCTCATTGCTATCCCACCTTGTGACGGCTTGCCGGACTGGAGTCGGCGTTGTTGTTTTGTTATTTAAATAACATTTGATGTGATTATTCAATCTTTTTTATTGGATTGGTGAACAGGCAAAGACGAGCGGCTTTGCGCAAATGCGGTGCAGGGCCAAGGCGAACGTGGATCCCCTGTGGGAGCGGGCTTGCTCGCGATAGCGGAGTGTCAGGCAACATCCATGCTGACTGTCCGGACGCCTTCGCGGGCAAGCCTCGCTCCTACAGGGGGACTGCGGCGAGCATTGATCGGGTGAACGACACCAATCCATTGTGGGAGCGAGCCTGCTCGCGAAAGCGGAGTGTCAGGCGACATCGATGCAGGATGTGCCGCCCTCTTCGCGAGCAGGCTCGCTCCCACAAGGGGAATGATCTTGCAACACTCACGACTGTCGAAATAATTCCCCTCCCCGCCGCGCATCTGTTAAAACCCGTGCTTTCCCCTGTTCGACTGGATCGCTGCATGTTTTCTACCCTCATGAGCCGCTTGGGCCGGCGCTGGTTGCCGTTGTTGTGCATGGCGCTGTTGATCGTCGGTCTGCCGGTGGGTTGCGGGGTGCTCAAGTACAAAGAGCGCGAGTTGCTGTTTCGTATCGAGCCGGGCACGGCGGGCTGGTATCACGGTTTGCCGCAGGACGTTCAGGAGTTCGACATCAAGCCTGCCAGCTTCAAGGGCGGGCAAAACCTGCATGCCTGGTGGTGGCCGGCGGCGCGCCGCGATGCGCCGTCGATTCTTTATCTGCACGGCGTGCGCTGGAACCTCACCGGCCAGGCGTTTCGCATCGAACAATTACGCGCCATGGGCTATTCGGTACTGGCCATCGACTATCGCGGGTTTGGCCAGAGCAAAGGGGATCTGCCGTCGGAAGCCAGCGTCTACGAAGACGCGCGCGTCGCCTGGGAGCGTTTCACGTCGATGCAACCAGACCCGAACAAACGCCTGATCTACGGCCATTCGTTAGGCGGCGCGGTCGCTATCGACCTCGCGGCCGACCTGGCTACCCAGGCGAAAAAGGATCACGTCCCAGTGCCGGTGCGCGGGTTGGTAATCGAATCCACCTTCACCACGCTGGGCGATGCCGTCGCACAAGTGGCCGACAGCAACCTGCCGGTGAAATCCCTGCCGGTGCGCTGGCTGCTGTCGCAGAAATTCGATTCCATCGACAAGATCACCGACATCGACATGCCGTTGCTGGTGGTTCACGGTCTGGCGGATGCGTTCATGCCGTCGCGCTTCAGCCAACAGTTGTTCAATGCCGCCAACGAACCGAAGCGCCTGCTGCTGATTCCCGGTGGCACGCACAACAACAGCATGAGCCTGGGCGGCAGTCAGTATCGCCAAGCCATCGAAAACCTGATGAAAGCCAAGCCTGCGCAGGTCGCAGCGGTGAATCGCAGTTCGCCAGAGACGTAAGGTCTAGCGATACCCTCGGGCCTGCAAATCGAACAACTGCGCATAACGCCCACCCGCCGCCACCAGACTGTCGTGATCGCCGCGCTGCAGAATCGTCCCTTGGTCCAGCACGATGATGTGGTCGGCGTTGCGCACACTGGAAAACCGGTGCGAGATCAGCAAGGTCATGCGGTCCTGGGTGTGCTGGCTGAAATGCTCGAACACCGCCGCTTCCGCTGCCGGGTCGAGGGCTGAAGTCGGTTCGTCGAGAATCAGGATGTCGGCGTCGCGGCGCATGTAGGCGCGGGACAAGGCGATCTTCTGCCATTGGCCGCCAGACAGTTCCTGGCCACCGGCAAACCAGCGCCCCAGTTGCGTGGCATAACCGCGATCCAGCCCTTCAATAAACGGCGCGGCCATGCCCTCGGCAGCCGCCGCTTTCCAGCGTTGTTCATCGTCGAAAGCCAGAGTGTCGCCGACACCGATGTTCTCGCCCACGGAGAACTGGTAGCGAATGTAGTCCTGGAAAATCACGCCGATGCGCCGACGCAGCGCATCTTCTTCCCAGCTATTCAGGTCACTGCCGTCCAGCAGAATACGACCCTGATCGGGGCGATAGAGTCGGGTCAGCAATTTGATCAGCGTGGTCTTGCCCGAACCGTTCTCCCCCACCAGCGCCACACTGCGACCGGGCACCAAGTGCAGGTCGATGCCTTCCAGCGCCGCGCGACTGGCCCCCGGATACCGAAACCCGACGTTCTCGAACCGCAGCCCATCCCCGGGCACTGCGCCCACGATCAGGCTGCCGTTATCGCTCACCACCGGTTCGGCCAGATATTCGTATAGGGCTGACAGGTACAAACCGTCTTCGTAAAGACCGCTGATCGCACTGAGGCTACTGCTGACGGCGGTTTGTCCCTGCTTGAACAACACCAGGTACATGGTCATCTGCCCGAGGCTGATATTGCCGTGCACCGTGTCCACCACCACCCACGCATACGCCAGGTAAAACGCCCCAGTGCCCAGCAACCCGAGCACAAAACCCCAGCCGTCCCGGCGCAAGGTCAGGCGCCGGTCTTCGGCGTAGAGCCGGGCAAACGTCTCGCGATACCGCTTCAACAGCAACGGCGCAAAGCCGAACAGCTTGACCTCCTTGATGTAGGCCTCGTGGGACAGCAGCGTCTCGATGTAACTCTGCTGCCGACTCTCCGGCGCCCGACGAGTGAATAGCCGAAACGCATCCCCGGAAAAATGCGCCTCGGCAAAGAACACCGGCAACGCGCCGACCACCAGCAACACCAGCGCCCACGGTGAAAAATGCACCAGCAGCACACCGAAACTGATCAGCACAATCAGGTTCTGAATCAACCCCAACGACTTCATCACCAACGCCAACGGCCGGGTCGAAGCCTCGCGCCGGACCCGCACCAATTTGTCGTAGAACTCGGAATTCTCGAACTGCACCAGCGACAGCGTCTGGGCCTTCTCCAGAATCATCGTGTTGACCTTCTGCCCCAACTGCACCCGCAACAGCGACTGCTGAACCGACAACGCCCGTTGCGTCCCGGACAACAACGCCAACACCCCCGCCTCGAACAACACATAACGCACCACCGGCCACAACGGCGCACTGCCCTGCTGCGCGTGTAATTGCATGGCGGTGACGACCGCGTCGACGATGCGCTGGCCGAGCCAGGCAGCGAGTGCCGGCAGCACACCGGCGATCAGGGTGGCCAGCACCAGCCCGAGGAATAATCCGCGAGAGGTGCCCCAGACCAATAGCAAGGCGCGTCTCGCCTGGTCGAGCAGAGCGGCGAAACGGGTAAGGGTTGGCATGGGGCGATGGGCTCGGCAAGGACGGACGTTGATGAGCCATGGTACTTCAGCGTAGCGATGAGAGGAGCTGCGAAAGAACTGTAACGTTTGTTCGCTTGACGCACGCACAGGTCCGGCTGAGGATCGCCTGCCATTTAAGCTGCAATGCAAGGAGGCCAGAATTGATACCTGAATGGAATCCACAAGGACTTATTCCTCCAATCAATGAGCACAATCCAGCGGGGATGGACAGATCTCCCTACCAAGTTGATCTAGTAGCATTCGTGGAGCGCTTCGCTATCAACCTGGACCGGTGTGCTATTTTGGAAGGCTATCTCTCACACCGTTCTGAGCTTCATAGAATGGGCATGATTGAGGGTTTTCAATGGTTGGACGGCAGTTTCACAGAGAACATCGAGCTCTCTGATCAACGATCACCCCGAGATATTGATGTCGTTACCTTCACTTTTGAGGGAGACGAGTTCTACGATTGCTTACAGCCTGATCAACTAAGATTATTGGGAGCAACATGGGAGGATCAGTCCTTCATAAAAAATCAATTCAAAGTCGATTTTTATGTTCAATCTCTCAGTGATGCGCCAGAGCGCCTGGTAGAAATGACATCGTACTGGTACAGCATGTGGTCCCATCGAAGAACCAAGCAGTGGAAGGGTTTCCTGCGGGTTGATCTTGCCCCACGTCAGGATCAAGCAGCAATCGCCATGCTGAAGGCTCGTAAAAAGGAGCTCACTCATGAATAGGAATGAATATCTGCATAAATCAGCAGAACTTCTTTTCCTAGAGAAGCAGCTGGAAAAGCCTGGGCTCAGCAAGCTTTCTGCGATGTCCATTCGCTCACGGATAGCTGAAGCAAAATCGTATCTGGAAACGAATAGTCAGGACACGTATCAGCCGGCCAAGGTCATTCTGACCTATCGTGGCGCGCCTGTTTGGGGAACGCACGGTGTTCTAGCCGAATTTGGTGCTGCTGCCACCCAGGCATTCAGCGAGGCTATTGCCACAATTGCTGCTTCCATCTCCGGCACCCTCGCCGACAAAGGACCTATCCCAAACCGTTCGAGTAATCAGTTGCTCATAACAGGCACCGCTTTGGGCTCTTTTGGATTCGAGCTGGAAGAAGTGCCCGCGCAAACGCAACTTGAGATTGAGGGCACAACCTCAGTGTCACTGGCGATAGATTTGATGGCGGAATTGCTGGAAGCAACGACTAAAAGTGACGAAGAATTATCCGAGCCTGTTTCACGGCTTGCCGATAGAGCGATATCCAGCGTTTCTGATTTTTTGGGAAAGCTTTCCAGCTACGATGCTTCTTGCTCGCTGACCACCCGCACCAGGCAATTTCAGTTTACCGATAGCGAACAGGTTCGACGCAGCAAGGCCCGACTGAACCTGGATAACATTCAGGAAACCGTAGAGACGTTCACGGGTGAATTTATTGGAGCACTTCCAGACAAGCGCTCGTTCGAATTTAAAACTGCTGATGGATTGGTGATTTATGGAAGCATCGCGCGAGAACTCCCTAACCCCAATGCTGTGAATCTGCACCTCTATAAAACCTATGACGTCACATTGAGCGCCAAGCGAATCGGCTCCAGCAAACCCCGCTATATCCTGCATCGATTTCCTTGGACTGATTAATTCAGAGACTCGGTTATCCAAGTACAAACAGCCCACCCTGTCACACGAAAGAGAGGGCTGTTTCTCGAAGTCGCAGATAAAACTTCATCTGCGCAGGTTTTAGAGTTGATCTGAATCGGGCCCATTCGCGGCCCTTTCCTGAAACCGCGCCCGATACCGCCCCGGACTCTCCCCCGTCCACTTCTTGAACGCCCGGTGAAACGCACTCGCTTCCTGAAACCCTAGTTGCTCGGCAATATCCCCCACGCTCGCCTTACCGTGCCGCAACTGCTCAAACGCCACCCCACGGCGCACTTCGTCCTTGATCTCCTGATACGAGCAGCCTTCGCGTTCCAGTTTGCGGCGGAAGGTGCTGGGGCTCAGGTGTTGTTCGAGGGCGAAGGCTTGCAGGGTTGGCCATTGGCTGTAATGGCTGTTGCGCAGGCGTTGGTGAACCTGTGACGCGAGGCCGTGTTGGTTGCGGAAGCGGATGACCAGCCATTGCGGCGCGGTGCGCAGGAATACTTTGAGTGACGCCAGGTCTTGCACCACGGGCAGGCGCAGGTAGTGGCTGGCGAACTCGATTTCGGTGCGTTCGGTGCCGAAGGTCAGGTTGGGGCCCCAGAGCAGTCGGTCGTCGCTGAGGGAGACGCGGCCGTGGCGGAAATCTGCGCGGTCGATGGGGATGCGTCGCCCGCCGAGCCAGCACAACAGGCTGATCATCAGCACCATGAAGGTTTCTTCGCCCAAGCGGCTGACGTCGTTGTCGGTCGAGCGGGTTTGCAGGCTGATGACTGCGCGTTTGCCACGCACGGTCAGCGTGCCGCGAAAATCGCTGAGGAACAGGGCGAAGTAGGCCAGGCATTGGCGCATGGCTTTGTGCAGGTCGGGTTCCTGGATCAGCGCCCGGCAGATCAGGGCAAAACTGCCGAGTGGCATGCCGTGGCTGTCGAGGCCGAAGAACTCGTCGTTGAGCTCGCGTATCTGCAGCAACCACAGCGCGGCAAAAGCGTTGGCCGGCACCCGGGCCGTGGGCTGGTCGAGCAACGCCGGGTCGATATTCGCCTGTTCCAGCACGGTCGTCAGACGCTGGGGATTGCCCTCCAGCCGATGGATCATCGCCCGCACGAAGTAGGCTGCCACTGAATCCTTTTCCCGCATGTGAACGCTTTTCTCCCCATCGCCCGAATGGCAAAAAACACCACTGCCGTTGAACAGTTGCGGCATAGGACAAGCGCCCTGCCGGCTCTAGACTCGCGCCATAGTACGCCTTCGGCTGTTCTGGCGGCCAAGGTATCGAAGGGTTTGATCGCAAGGATTTCCAGCATGAATCTGCAACACATCGGCGTGATTGGCGCGGGCACCATGGGCAACGGGATTGCGCAGGTCTGCGCGGTGGCCGGCTTCAACGTGACCTTGATCGATACCAGCGAGAGCGCGCTGCAAAAAGCCCTCGCGACTGTCGGCAAGAACCTTGATCGGCAAGTCGCCAAAGCGACGTTGAGCGAAGAGCAGAAGCTCGCCGCCCTCGACAAGATCCGCACCAGCACTGATTACAGCAGCCTGCACAGCGTGCAACTGGTGATCGAAGCCGCCACCGAAAACCTCGACCTGAAACTGCGCGTGCTGCAACAGATCGCCGCGCAGGTCAGCGCCGAGTGCGTGATCGCGTCCAACACTTCATCGCTGTCGATTACCCAACTCGCCGCCAGCGTCAGCCAGCCCGAGCGTTTCATCGGTCTGCACTTTTTCAACCCGGTGCCGGTGATGGGGCTGATCGAAGTGATTCGCGGCCTGCAAACCAGCGACGCGACCCACGCCTTGGCGCTGGACATGGCAACCACCCTGGGCAAAACCGCGATCACCGCCGGCAACCGTCCGGGCTTTGTGGTGAACCGGATTCTGGTGCCGATGATCAACGAAGCGATTCTGGTGCTACAGGAAGGCCTGGCCACGGCGGACGACATCGACACCGGTATGCGCCTGGGCTGCAACCAACCGATCGGACCGCTGGCGTTGGCCGACCTGATTGGCCTGGACACGGTGCTGGCGATCCTCGAAGCGTTCTACGACGGCTTCAACGACAGCAAATACCGCCCGGCGCCACTGCTCAAGGAAATGGTCGCCGCCGGCTACCTGGGACGCAAAACGGGGCGCGGCTTCCATGCCTATGCCTGAGCGTTGTTCGCGCTTCGCCGAGTACCGGGACAAAGTGCTGGAGCTGTTCGCCAGCAAGGGTTTCGGCCAGGTCGGCATGCGCGAACTCGCCACCTGCCTGGGGCTCGCCCCGGGCTCGTTGTATCACCACTACCCGAGCAAGCAACACTTGCTGGCGGACTTGATTGAAGAGTTCTACGAAGAGTTGCTGGCGACGCTTGGGCGCATCGAGAAAAAGACCAAGCGCGACATGTTGCCAAGGTTGATTCAAGCGCACCTGAACCTGCACCGGGAAATGCCCTGGCATTTTCGTCTGGCGGAGCGGGACAGCGGTTGTTTGAATGACGATCAGCAGGCGCGTGTCCGGCAGTTGCGCGAGCAATACGAACGCACGCTGATGCAGATGCTCGGCAGCAAATCCCGACTCGGTGACCCGGCTCAGTCCGCCATCGGTCACGCAATCGCCAGCTTGCTCAACAGCGCACCAGGCTGGCTGACCCAGCATCCATTGGCCGACGCCGAGCGTGATGAATTGCTGGAAAACCTGGTGAGCGGCGCCGTCGAGCGCTTGCTGCGTCCCACGTCCCCGCGAGCAGTTGCCTGAGGCCCGCACGTTCACGGCATAATGGCGCCCCCCTCAAAACACCAAAAGGATTTCGTGTGTTCTCGCGCCTCAATACCCTGTGGACATGGCTGTTCTACGCCATGAGCTGGCTCGTCGTACTCGTCTTGATGTTGCACTACGCCTTCTACGATTGGTTGTTGATCACACCGATTGATGTCGGCGGCACGTTTATGGGCGGCGGCATGGCCACGCAGCTGTATCTGATGGGTTGGACCGTGGCCACGCTGGGTCTGATCGTCGCCGTGCTGTTGCGCCTGCCCGGCGCCCTCTACGGCTGGATCGGCGCCGGCCTGGTGCCGTTGGGCATCGGTGCCTGGTGGCAACTGAACTACCCGGACAATGGGGAAGAAGTGATCTACAGCACCAGCCCCCACGAGATCGGCACCGTGATGCTGATCGGCGTGATGTTGCTAAGCAGCGGTCTCTACTTTCGCGCCAAACGCAAACGCTGGGCGCTGGACCGGGAGTTCATGTCGGTGCAATTCATTGTCGCCATGATGCTCGCCGCATTCTTCATTGGCGTGCCCATGGCGATCTACAAACAGCAAAACCTGCCCCACTGCGCCTTCAGCAAGGAAGGTCAGCAATTGACGGTGTGCCTGGGCGATGACGACAACGAACGCGTCATCGTCGATTGATCGGGCAATAAGCCGCGCCCTGTCTATAGAAAAAACGTCTGAACAATCCCGGCAAAAGTTGCCCTCTAACGCTTTGCTATTTGAGGTCAAACCCCATTGAAGCTGGCGGCCGCCGTGGCCTCCAGCCAGACTCGGTTACCGGGAGTACAACATGAAAATCAATCCCTACCTGATCTTCAACGGCGACTGCAAAGCCGCGTTCACCTACTACGCCAAGGCCCTGCCCGGCACCATCGACGCCATGATGACTTTCGGCGAAACCCCGGCCAAGGATCACGTACAGGCGGACTATCACAACCTGATCATCCACACCCGCCTGTCGGTGGGCGACCAGGCGATCATGGGCTCGGACACCACACCCGACCGCCCGACCGATGACATGAGTGGCTGCTCGATTTCGCTCAACGTCGACAGCATCGCCGAAGCCGAACGCGTTTTTGCTGCACTGGCGGATGGCGGCACGGTGCAAATGCCGCTGGAGGCGACGTTCTGGGCGGCACGGTTTGGAATGTTGGTGGATCGGTTTGGCGTGGCGTGGATGGTGAATTGCGAGAAGGATCAATAAGCAAAAAATCCCGACCGTGAAAGGTTGGGCTGTCTGGCTGACGCAGATTGACGAGTACCTGTGGCGAGGGAGCTTGCTCCCGCTTGAGTGCGCAGCGCTCACAAGATTTCAGGACCGCTGCGCGGTCCAGCGGGAGCAAGCTCCCTCGCCACAGGGTGGGTGTTAAGCCGGGCACTGTGGCAACTCGCTGCCCGTCTGCTACCTTCAACACGCCGTCCCCCGTCGCGTCAACGGAGGTCCAATGAATCATCTGCTGATCGCACTGATCGTGTTCGCCTGCCTGTTCGGCAGCGCACTGGTGGGCTCGTATGTGCGGCAGCGCTTGCCCTCGCATCACCTGAGCGATGACTCCGTCGCCGTGTTGAAACTGGCCACCGGCCTGATCGCGACCATGTCGGCGCTGGTGCTGGGCCTGCTGGTTTCGTCGGCCAAAGGCACGTTCGAAACCACCAATGCGCAACTGGAGAGCGCGGCGGCCAAGGTCGTCGAGTTTGACCGGGTGCTGGCGCGTTATGGCCCGGACACTCAACCGATCCGCACGCAACTCAAACACAACTACGCCGAAATCGTGCAGGTCCTCGCCTCCCGGGAGCCGTCCCGCCTCGCCCTGCTCGACAGCCCCGAAGCGATCAAACGCTCCGAAGCGCTGCAACAACAGGTCGCCGAACTGTCCCCGACCACCGACAACCAACACGCGCTCAAGGCCTCGGCCCTCCAGACGATGAACGCCGTGTTCGCCGCCCGCTGGCTGACCATGCTCCAGGCCAACCAGTCGATCCCGCCCGTGATGCTGGTGATCCTCATCACCTGGCTGTCGATCATCTTCGGCTCGTTCGGCTTGTTCGCCCCGCGCAATGGCACGATTGTGGTGGTGTTGCTGTTGTGCGCCGCGTCGACAGCGGCGACGATTTTGCTGGTTGAAGAACTGAATCGGCCACTGGACGGGTTGATCAGTGTGTCGCTGGAGCCGATGGTGCATACGATGGACCGGTTGGGGCAGTAACCGTCCTGTGGCGAGGGAGCTTGCTCCCGCTTGAGTGCGCAGCGCTCACAAGATTTTGGGGCCGCTTCGCAGCCCAGCGGGAGCAAGCTCCCTCGCCACATTGAGATCCTGTTACGCCATCGATTTCACTAGGCACTGTTCACCCAACGCATCCATCCGCGGCCGACCAAACAGATAACCCTGCCCCCACTCGCTGCCGCACCCAGTCGCCAACGCACGATCAGTTTCGGATTCGATCCCCTCGATAATCACGCACGGCGCCAGGGTTTTGCACAGTTGCACCAAGTGGCCAAGGGTCTGGGCGTTGTTGGTTTCCAGACGCGCGCGCTGTAGGTAGCCCTGGTCGATCTTGACGATGTCGGGGCGGGTCTGGCGGATGAATTCCAGGGTGCCGAGGCCTGCGCCGAAGTCGTCGATGGCCACTCGGCAACCCAGCTCGCGCAGGCACAGGACGAACTCGATGGCGGCTGAGATGCTCGGCGGTGTGGCGCTTTCGGTGATTTCGATCACCAGTCGCGCCGCCACAGAAGGCGCGTCACGCAATTGCGCGAGGATGTCTCGCCAATGACCATCGACGATCGCACTTTGCGCGGAGATGTTGCAGCCCAGGCGCAGGTGTTCGTTTTGCTGCAAGCGCTCGATCACGCTGTGCACCACGCTGCGGTCGAGCTCGCGCATCAGTTGGTGCTTCTCCAACATTGCGAAGGGATAGACACCCTCGCCCCGGGCATCGATATGGCGCAACAACCCTTCCTGGTACAGCACCCGACTGCTGTCAGGCAACCAGACCACCGGTTGAAACGCCAACACCAACCGGCCCTGTGCCAACTCTCGATAAAAGCTTCTGACTCTGTGCATGTCATATCCGTAGACAAAGCGGCGGCCGGCCGCGGTTGAGCGTTGACTGCCGGCCATAATCGACGCTCACCCCGCCCTCAGGAAGTGTTCCGGGATACCTTTCGCTTGTCCTTGGAAACCTGCACATACCGTTTATCGACTGCGATCATTTGTTTATTGCGATCATGCGCCGGCTTGCGCGACATCACTTAGCCATCACCGCGGGAAAGACTATGCACAGAATGACCAGCGCCAGTTTTCAGGTGCTTGCCGATGTCCTGACTGACGGTGGGGCCAACGTTGACGCCTTGCTTAAACAATTCGACAGCGGCGAAGAGGTCTTCGCCAACCCCAAGGGTGTCGGGATGGAGCTGGTCTATAAGGTGATGGCGGAAGCGGCCAAGCGCACCGACAACCCGGACATCGGCCTGCTGGCGTATACCCGCGCGCACCCGGCGAATCTGGAGGTGTTGGGTTACGCGGTGATGTCATGTGCAACTCTGGGCACGGCATTGCAACGGCTGGTGGACTATCACTCACTGATCTGCAATGGCTTTTATATGTGCCTGGACCACAAGCCCCGGGCGCTGAAGCTGATCGGTTTCGACATCAGCATCGAGCCGTCGCTGACGCCCCGGCCCTTTATCGACGCGGGCGCCGCGCAAACCCTGGGGCTGGTTCACTGGCTGCTGCCCAAGCACAAACCGCATCCGCTGGCGGCAACGTTCACCTATCCCGAACCCGCTGACACCTCCCGATTGGAACGATTGCTGGGCAGCAACCTGATGTTTGGCGCGGCGTATAACAGCCTGACTTTCAGCAAGGACGATTGCTCGATTGCCCTGCCCACCGCCGACCCGGCGCTGGATGTGCTGCACGTCGAATACGCGCGCGCACGCTTGAACGTGCTGCTCAATGGCTCGATGACCGCGCGGGTGCGGCGGGTGTTGTCCGAGCGCCTGGCCCAGGGCGTGCCCAGTGATCTGGACAAGATCGCCCAGGTGGTCGGCGTCAGCGCGCGCAGCTTGCAACGGCGCTTGAGCAATGAAGACATGCACTTCTCGGCGTTGCAGGATGAGGCGCGGTTGATGCTGGCGCATAACTTTTTGCGCAATTCGGCGCGCAGCGTGAAGTACATCGGCGCGTTGCTCGGGTTTCGGGATCAGAGCAGTTTTCACAAGGCCTGTATTCGCTGGTTCGGGATGACGCCGGGGCGGTATCGGCAGGCGTCCTGATTCGTGATCCACAGGGGGGTTGTTGTGAGCACAGGGCTTATGAGTAGCAAAGATCAAATGTGGGAGCGAGCTTGCTCGCGATAGCGGTCTATCATTCAGCATTGATGTTGACTGACCTACCGCCATCGCGAGCAAGCTCGCTCCCACAGTTGATCTGCGACAGGCTTCACATCCCCGCGACATCCTGTCCATCTGCTGCCGGTGGTCGACGGCCACCCTCCACTGGTAACCTGCGCCCTGCTCTTTCAATGACGACGGTGACGCATTTGATCAGCAGTACCCCCACCCTGGCCCGGGATATCGACGGCAAAGCCATCTCCGCCCAGGTGCTCGACGAGGTTCGGGAAGAGGTTCAAGCCCTGGCCGCGCAGCAGATTTTTCCCGCGCTGGCGGTCCTGCTGGTCGGCGACGATCCGGCCAGCCACGTGTATGTGCGCAATAAATTGCTGCGGGCCAAGGAAGTCGGGATTCGCTCGCTCGAATACCGTCTGCCGGACGATGCCAGCCAGGCGCAAGTGTTGGAACAGATTGCGCAACTGAACGCCGATGCTTCGGTGAACGGCATTCTGGTGCAGTTGCCGTTGCCGGGGCATATCGACGAGGCGGCGGTGATTCATGCCATCGACCCGATCAAGGACGTGGACGGTTTCCATCGCGAAAACGTCGGCGGCCTGGTGCAAGGCATGGAGGTGCTGACGCCGTGCACGCCCAGCGGTTGCATGCGTCTGTTGAAGGAAACCTGCGGCGACATCAGCGGCTTGCACGCGGTGGTTATCGGACGCTCGAACATTGTCGGCAAACCCATGGCGACCTTGCTGTTGCAGGCTCATTGCTCGGTCAGCGTGGTGCACTCGCGCAGCGTCGATGCGCCGGCGCTTTGTCGATTGGCGGACATTGTGGTGGCAGCGGTGGGTCGGCCGCACTTGATCGATGCCAGTTGGCTCAAGCCTGGGGCGGTGGTGATCGATGTCGGGATCAATCGCGTGACCGATGCATCCGGCAGCCATTTGGTCGGTGATGTCGACTACGCCAGCGCGCGGACGGTTGCCAGTGCGATCACCCCGGTGCCGGGGGGTGTTGGGCCGATGACGATTGCGTATTTGCTGAAGAACACGTTGATCGCCAGCCAATTGCAGCGTGCGGCGCAGGCGCGTGATTCGGATCCGGATGGATGTGATTCGGATATCAACTGACCGACGCTAATCTGTGGCGAGAGCGTTAGCCGGTTATTACAACCTGTAGCAGCTGGCGAAGCCTGCGTTCGGCTGCGTAGCAGTCGTGAAATCAGGCAACGCGGTGCTTCAGGAAGACCGTATGCTCAGGTTTTACGACTGCTTCGTAGCCGAACGCAGCCTCGTGCCTCGGCAGCTGCTACAAGCCGAACGCAGGCTGCGTCAGTAGCGATCAAAACCTAGGCTTAACCGTCTTCCACTCCGGCTTGTACCGCTGCATCTGCTTCACATCATCGCGCTGGCGAATCCCGCAAGTCAGGTACTGATCATGCAGCTTGCCCAGTTGATCGTGGTCCAGTTCCAACCCCAAACCCGGCGCTCGGGTGATCTTTACGCAGCCATCCACGATCGGCAACTTGCCGCCCTTGATCACCTCTTCGTCCGGTTCCTGCCACGGGTAATGGGTGTCGCAGGCGTAATCCAGATTCGGCACCGACGCCGCCACATGCGCCATCGCCATCAGGCTGATGCCCAGGTGCGAATTGGAATGCATGGACACGCCGAGGCCAAAGGTCTGGCACATTTTCGCCAAGGCCTGGGTATCGCGCAGGCCGCCCCAATAATGGTGGTCGGCGAGCACGATCTGCACGCTGTTCAACGCCACGCTACGGCGGAATTCATCGAAATCGGTGACCACCATATTGGTCGCCAACGGCAGACCAGTGCGTTTGTGCAGCTCCGACATGCCTTCCAGGCCCGGCGTCGGGTCTTCGTAATATTGCAGGTCATCGCCCAGCAGTTCGGCCATGCGAATCGAGGTTTCCAGCGACCAGTTGGCGTTCGGATCGATGCGCAACGGATAACCCGGAAAGGCTTTTTTCAGCGCCTTGATGCACGCGACTTCATGTTCCGGTTCCAGCGCGCCAGCCTTGAGCTTGATGCTCTTAAAGCCGTAGGTTTCGATCATGCGTCGCGCCTGGGCGACGATCTGTTCTTCGTTCAGCGCCTCGCCCCAACTGTCCGGTTTGTAGGGTGAATCAATGTGCTGCGCATACTTGAAAAACAGGTAGGCGCTGAACGGGATTTCATCGCGAATCGCCCCGCCCAGCAGGTCCACCAACGGCACGTTCAGCGAGTGTGCCTGCAGGTCGAGAAACGCCACTTCGAACGCCGAATACGCGTTGCTCACCGCTTTGCTGGCGTGGGAGCCCGGCGCCAGTTCGGCACCGGCAATGCTCGTGGTTTTGTTGGCCGCCACGGTCGCCTGGACGATGGCGCGCAACTGGTTGAGGTTGAACGGGTCGAGGCCGATCAGTTGATCCTTGAGTTGCAACTGGATCGCCAGTGCCGGGGCATCGCCGTAGCTTTCGCCGAGGCCGATGTAACCGTTGTCGCTCTCGATTTCGATGATCGAGCGCAGCGCAAAGGGTTCGTGAATGCCGCTGGCATTGAGCAGTGGCGGATCGCGGAAGGCGATGGGGGTCACGGTCACTCGTGTGATTTTCAAAGGGTCAGGCTCCGATTATCCAAGTCTTAATGTGAAGCGGCGTGGCGCGGCACCACGACGTCGTTGCGCGGGGTTGGCTTACCGGCTTTCGGGGTGGTGCGGGCAAAGAAGATCACCACGGCGGCCACCAGCGACGTCGCCGCCAGGCCGTACAGGCCACCTTCGATCGAACCGGTGGATTGCTCCAGGAAGCCGAACGCCGTTGGGGCGACGAAGCCGCCGAGGTTACCGATGGAATTGATCAGCGCAATCACCGCCGCCGCGATCCGCGCATCCAGATAACTTTGTGGAATCGGCCAGAACAGCGCCGACGCAGCCTTGAAGCCGATGGCAGCAAAACAGATCGCGACAAAGGCGAAAATCGGGCCGCCGGTGGTGGACATGAACATGCCGAACGCCGCGATCACCAGGGTCAGTGCGACCCAGGCCTGCTGGAATTTCCATTTGCTGGCCATGGCCGCGAAGCCGTACATCGCGATGATGGAAATGATCCACGGCACCGAGTTGAACAGGCCGACCTGGAAGTCGCCGAGGTTGCCCATCTTCTTGATCATGCTCGGCAGCCAGAACGTGGCGCCGTAAATGGTCAGGGCGATGGAGAAGTAGATGAAGCAGAACAGCGCAATCTGCCGGTCCGCCAACAGCTTGAACATCGACGGCACAGGGCCTTTCGCAGCCTCGCGGACTTGCTGTTCTTCGGCGATGGCAGCAATCAGCGCGCCGCGCTCCTCATCGCTCAGCCATTTCGCTTCGCGTGGATGGGATTGCAGCCAGAACCAGACAAAACCGCACAACACGATAGAAGCAAAGCCCTCGATCAGGAACATCCACTGCCAGCCATGCAGGTTCAAGCCGTTGACGTTCAACAATGCGCCGGAGACCGGGCCGGAAATCACCGAGGCAATCGCCGAACCGCTGAGGAATACCGCCATGGTCTTGCCGCGTTCAGACGCCGGCAGCCACTGGGTGAAGTAATAAATGATGCCGGGGAAGAAGCCGGCCTCTGCCGCGCCGAGGATAAAGCGCAGCACATAGAAACTGGTTTCACCTTTGACGAAGGCCATCGCCATCGCGGCGGCGCCCCAGGTGAACATGATCCGGGTCAGCCAGACCCGCGCGCCGTAGCGCTGCAGCAGCATGTTGGACGGCACTTCGAACAGCGCATAACCGACAAAAAACAAACCGGCGCCCAAACCATAGGCCGCGGCGCCGATGCCGAGGTCCGTTTCCATGTGGCTGCGCACGAAACCGATGTTGACCCGGTCGATGTAGTTGACGATGAACATGACCACGAACAGCGGCAGCACATGCCGTTTCACTTTCGCGGCGGCACGCGCAAGTACCGTGGGCTCCGGCGAACTCTGGAGGGTTTTCAAGGGGCGACTCCCGATCTTGTTTTTTTGGGGACGAACCGATCATGGACGCGGCAATTGATCCCGTCTAATCTAACTTTGCATTCGATTGATACCTGGATTAGATCAATGTTCGAACTCACCCAGCTGCGCTGCTTCACCACGGTCGCCACCGAACTGAATTTTCGTCGCGCCGCCGAACGCTTGAACATGACCCAGCCGCCGCTCAGCCGGCAGATTCAATTGTTGGAGCATCACCTGGGCGTCGAACTGTTCACCCGCACCACCCGCAGCGTCGCCCTGACCGCCGCCGGTCGCGCGTTCTTCATCGAAGCGCAGAACCTGCTGGAGCGCGCCCAACAAGCGGCGGTCACCGCCCGGCGCTTTGCCGAAGGCGACATCGGCACGGTCAACATCAGTTTCGTCGGCAGCGCGGTGTATGAATTCCTGCCCAAGGTGATCGCCGAAGCACGGCTCAAACAGCCTCACGTGAAAATCGATCTGTCGGAGATGAACACCTACCAACAGCACGAAGCGCTACGTGCGCGCCGTATCGATCTGGGCATCGTCCGTGCGCCGTTGCTGGAACCGGGCTACGCCACCGAATGCCTGGTGCGCGAGCCGTTCGTCCTTGCCGTGCCGAGCAATCATCGGCTTGCCAGCGCCGAAAGCGTGTCCGTGCAAGACCTCGACGCGCAACCTTTCCTAATGTACTCCCACGCTGCCTACCCGCCGTTCAACGAACTGCTGACCGGTATGCTGCGTTCGGCGCGCGTCGCCCCGGAATACGTGCAATGGCTGGGCTCGTCGCTGACCATCCTGGCGCTGGTCAACGCCGGCATGGGCCTGGCCCTGGTACCGCGTTGCGCTTCAAGCGTGGTGTTCAAGAACGTGGTGTTCCGCGACATCGACCTGGGGGAAGGCGTGCAAAGCGAGCTGCATCTGATCTGGCGCGAGAACAACGACAACCCGGCATTTGCGATGTTGCTGGAAGGGATTCGACGGGCGGTCCGGGACGGTTGGGGAGCACCGTGAACGCCTTTTCGACAAGCATGAAAAAGCCCGGCGCGAAGACACTCGCCGGGCGTTTTGATTATTGCACTGCAATGACGTTGATTCGGGTTTAAGGCAACGGATCGAACTTCAAACTGCTGAGGCTTTGCACCTTGTCCTCACGCACCATTTTGTAGGCGGTGTTCGGACCGATCCAGCGGTCCCAGATCGCATCGATCTCCCCGGCCTTCTCCATTGATGCCAAGGATTCGTTGACCTTGGCGAGGAACGCCGGCTCATCCCGACGCATACCGGCGCCAATCGGCTCAAGCGCCATTGGCTCCTTGGCCAGTGCCAGTTCGACGCCACTTTCCTTGGCCTGCCCGACCAGTTTCAACGCGGTCATGGTGTTGGTCACCAGTCCCACGACCTTGTTCTGCTGCAAGGCCATGTAAGCCGAGCCGGTGTCCTGGAACGTCACCGGCGTAGCCCCGGCCAAACGGATCGACTGCTCGGACGTCGAGCCTTTGGTGGAACTGATGCGCTTGTCCTTGAAGAAGCTTTTCGGCTGATCGGCGTTGACTGCGCGCACCACCAGGGTTTCCTTGGCGATGTAGTACGGGTCGCTGAACTGGATCTGTTCGGCGCGAGTCTTGGTGTAGGCCAGGTTGGCGAAGATCACATCGACACGGCCCATTTTCACTTCAGGAATTCGTGCTTCCACCGACAGCGGCTTGAGTTCCAGTTCGACGCCCATGGTCTTGGCCAGGGCCTTGCACAAATCGACGTCCATGCCCACCAGTTCGCGGGTCTTCGGATCCGGCGCCGAGAACGGCGGCACGTCGGCGTATACGCCGCAGCTCAACGACTTCTTGGCCATGATGTCGCTCAATTGATCGGCCTGCGCGACCGCAACAGCCAAAGGACCTAACGCCAGCGTGACAAACAGATGCTTCATACGCATGGAAAAACTCCGGGAATGGGAAAGTCGGATGGCAGAGTGAGCAAAACCGCTGCGGCTCAATGAGCGCGCAGGTCGGCAATAAAGCGTTGCGCGCGCGGGTGCGCGGGCTGATTGAAGAAGCTTTCGGGCGTGCTCTTTTCCAGAATCTGACCCGCGTCCATGAACCAGATGGTGTCGGCGACTTCACGGGCAAAGTTCATCTCGTGGGTCACGCACATCATGGTCATGCCTTCCTTGGCCAAGCCCTTCATCACACTCAGCACTTCGCCGACCATTTCCGGGTCCAGAGCACTGGTGGGTTCATCGAACAACATGACTGGCGGTTCCATCGCCAACGCCCGGGCGATGGCCACCCGCTGCTGCTGACCGCCGGAGAGCTGTGCCGGATAGGCGCCGGCCTTGTGCGCCAACCCGACCCGATCCAGCAGTTGCATGGCTTGCTGCTTGGCAGCCGAACCTTTCAGGTTGCGGATTTTGCTGGGCGCCAGGGTGATGTTTTCCAGCACCGACAAATGCGGGAAAAGGTTGAAACTCTGGAACACAAAACCCACCCGGCTGCGCAGTCGATTGATGTGCGCATCGGTGCCGTGCACATCCTGGCCGTCGAACAGGATCTGACCGTCCTGAATGTCTTCCAGGCGATTGACCGTGCGGATCAACGTCGACTTGCCGGAACCGGACGGGCCGCACAGCACCACCACTTCACCGGGTTTCACTTCGGCGGTGATGTCGGTCAGCGCGTGGTACTCGCCGTACCATTTGTTGATGTTCGAAAACATGATCATTGGATGCATGGACGCAACCCTCTTCAATTATCGATGGCCAGCAAGGGGTCGGCGGCCACGGCCGGACCGCCGTTGCCCAGACGCTTGCGAGCGATACGGCGCTCCACCCAGCCGGCCAGATGGGTCAGGCCGAAACAGAGCAGGTAGTAGATGATCGCCAGGATGAAAAACACCTGGAACGGCTTGGTCAGCAGCTGGTTGTTGACCTGGTTGGCGGCGAAGGTCACTTCCTGGACATTGATCACATAGCCCAGCGAGGTTTCCTTGATGATCGAGATGAACTGGCTGATAAGGCTCGGCAACGCGTTGTACAGCGCCTGCGGCAAAATCACCCAGATCGTCGTGCGCAGGTAACCGAGGCCCAGCGCCCGGGATGCTTCGTATTGACCAGGTGGTAATGCCTGGATGCCGCCGCGAATGATTTCGCACAGGTAGGCGCTCTGGTAGATCACCAGGGTGCACAGCATCGTGACGAACCCGGTGATGTTGTGGCCGATCAGCAACGGCACCAGGAAGTAGGTCCAGAAAATCACCATCAGCAGCGGAATACCGCGCAGCACATAGACCCAGACCGTCGCTGCCCAGCGCAACCCGGTCCATGGGGACACCCTGGCCAGCGCCAGCAGCAACCCGAACGGGAACGCCAGCAACAGCGCCAGCGCCGCCAGAATCAAGGTGCTGGCCAAGCCACCCAACGGGCCGTGCGGGTACTGACCGATCAGAAACAACGTCCAGTTCTGCTGCACAATCGAAAAGAGATCGAACATCGTCGTCTACCTCGCCAGCGCTTTGTTGAAGCGTCGCGCCAACAGCGCGCCGAGCCCCATCAACAACAGTGAAAAGACCAGGTAAAACACCGTGGCGACCAGGTAGGACTCGAACGTGCGGAAGGTGTAGTTCTCGACTTCGCGGGTGGCATACGTCAGCTCGACCACGCCGATCGCCATCGCCAGGCTGGTGTTCTTGAACAACAGCACCGTGTGATTGATCAGCGATGGCAGGCAATTACGCACACCCTGCGGCAGGATCACGTAGCGCATCGAGCGCACATAACCCAGCCCCAGCGCCCGGGACGCTTCGGTCTGCCCCGCCGGTATGGCGCGCAAACCGCTGCGGATGTCTTCACAGAAATACGCGGCCTGACACAGTCCCAGCGCAATCACCGAGAACAGGTATTCGGTGCTGTAGTTCGCCAACCAAAGCTGGGTGGATTCGCTCAGCAACGTCGGCACACCGAAGTACCAAAGCATCAATTGCACCAGCGTCGGCACGTTGCGGTGATAGGACACGTAACCCGCCACCAGATGATCAGCGAGCTTGCTGCCGGTCAAGCGCACGGTCACCAGCAACAGCGCGAGGGCCATTGCCAGCAGCCAGGCGAACAGCGCCAGCTGTAGAGTCGTTTCGATGCCCTTGACGATCAGCTCGGCATATTCGCCTTGCAGAACCGCGGCCAAATCGAAGTCATGCTTCATGGTCAATCCCTATCGGCATTGGGCTAGGGCAGAAATAAGTCGCCAGCGACAGGCGTGGCGTGGGTACGGCATGACGGATTGTTCCGTTCTTCTGGCAGGCGTCTTTCGCAGGGGAACTCAGCCCTGGTAATCCTGTGGACGGGCTGTCGAAAGACCGCCGGGCACTTGCAGGGTCGGGGTGATTTCCATGTGCCCGACGTTGACCGCAATCGGTGCGGCGATGGCAAACGCGATGGCGTCGGCGATGTCTTTGGCCTGGGGCAGCTCGAAGCCTTCGACGAAGCGCTTGTAGGTTTCTTCGGAATCGCCGTGGACATGGGCGAAGATGTCAGTAGCCACTCGCCCCGGACAGATCTCGGTGACCCGCACCCGCTTGCCGAAGGCATCGATACGTAGTTGCCGCGAGAGCATGCTCACGGCGGCTTTCGTTGCGTGGTACGTGGAGTTGCCGCCGAAGTTGTACGCGGCAGCAATCGAACTGATGTTGATGATGTGGCCGCAGTCACGTTCGACCATCCCCGGCAGCGCCAGGCGCGCCAGGTGCAGGACCGCGCGCAGGTTGACGTCGATCAGCAAGTCGATGCCTTCGGCGTCTGCCTTGAGAATCGAACCCGGCTTATCAACCCCGGCGTTGTTCACCAGAATGTCGAACTGCTGGGTTTCGAACAGACGAGTCAGCCCGGCGAGGTCAGTGACATCGATGGCGTGTGCGATGCAGCCGGTCTTGGCCGCCAGCTCTTGCAGCTTGTCGGCGCTGCGGGCCAATGCATGCACTTGCACGCCTTCCTGACACAGACGTTCGACGACGGCGGCGCCAATCCCGGAAGAAGCGCCGGTCACCAGCGCGGTTTTGTAATCTGAAAATGGCATGACGTTGTCCTCGTATTACGTGTGCGGATCACTCGGTGATCGCGATGACTTCGACTCTATCCAGCCCTGAAGCCGTGGACCAAGACGGAATGACTGTGTGGCAATAAGCCCTGCTTATGACCGTGCAACCGTTACGCCAACAGCTGCGAAATCGGCGTGATAGAACCACCTGCCAGCTCGATTTCTCGACGGATGGTCCGAGCCAGTTCCACCGCGCCAGGCGTATCGCCGTGCAACAGGATCGAATGCGCCGGCACCGCGATGTGCTTGCCATTCAGGCTGGTCACGCTGCCCTCCTCCAGCAACTGGCGAACCCTTTGCAACACGGCCGCCGGCTCCTTGATCACCGAGCCCGGCACCTTGCGCGGCACCAGCAGGCAGTCATCGTCATAGGCGCGATCGGCCAGAAACGTCGTGGCGACCCGCAGCCCACATTTGTCAGCAGCGTTCTCGATGGCACGACTGCTCGATGAGCTGATAATCAGTGTCGGATCGAACGCTGCCACCGCTCGCACCAAAGGCTCTGCCAACGCCGCATCGGCGGCGACCATATTGCCCAGCGCGCCGTGAAAGCTCATGTGCGTCATGCGGTGGCCATTGACCGCCGCCATCCCGGCCAGCGCGCCGAGCTGATAAATCACGTAGGTCGCCAGTTCCTTGAGCTCGATGTTCATCTGCCGCCGGCCAAACCCCATCAAGTCGGGAAAACCCACATGGGCGCCCAGATCTATGCCGCCGGCCTTGGCCAGGCGCACGGTGTTGTCCATGATCAGCGGATCACCGGCATGGAAACCGCACGCCACGTTGGCCGATGAAATCAGGCTCATCAACGCTTCATCCTCACCCATGCGCCACGGGCCGAAGCCCTCGCCCAGATCAGCATTCAAATCAATCTTCATCACATAACCTCTCCGTTTCCCGTAGCAGCTGCCGAGCCTGCGAGGCTGCGTTCGGCCGCGCAGCGGTCGTTAAACCTGCCACCGCGTTATTTCAGGCAAACCCTATTCGCCGGACTACGACCGCTGCGCGGCCGAACGCAGCCTCGCAGGCTCGACAGCTGCTACGTAGGTGTTGGGCTTCAGGCCGTCAGGCGCATGAACGCCTCGCCATAGCCGACGGTCGTGCCGCACACCGTCAACACCGCCGTCAGCCGTCCGGCCTTGTGGCTGCGCACCGGCAGCAGCAAATCGCCGACTTGCAGCAACGCCACCAGTTGCCCTTGCTCCACTCGACTGCCGAGCGATGCCAGCACCTCGTTCTGTTGCGGATGCGTCAGCAGCAACTGGCCCAGGCCGGGGGTCTTCAGCAGCCATTCATCTGTAACCTTTGGCGCCATGGGTGAAGTGACTTGAAGGGGTGCCGCGACTTCGTCAACACCTCGCTTGAGCAGCAAATGCAGCCCCGGACGACGAATTTCCGCGCCAGCCAGGTGGGTCTCCTTGAGCCACACCGCCAACTGGCGGATTTCCTGATTTGTCATGTCTGAATGTCCTTAACGCGAGGCCAGCCCGTGAAGATCGACCAAGCGGCTGACCTCCGCGAGATAGCGCGAATTGTCTTCCAGGGCCGCAACGGCTTCGGCATAGCTGCACTCGATAAACCGCACCTTACTGCCAATCGGCGCCTGACCCAGGCGCCACAGATCGGCCTCGATCACCGTGCCGAATTTCGGGTAACCGCCGCTCGGTTGTGCGTCGCGCATCTGGATGATCGGCTGGCCACCGTGGGGCACTTGAATCACGCCGGGGACGATGCCGTGGGAGCGGACTTCCATTGGCGTTTTGGGCAAGATCGGCGCGCCTTCGAGCCGATAACCGTAACGGTTGCTCTGGGTCGTGACCTTCCACTCTCCAGACCAGAATGCCGCCCGGGATTCCTCCAGAAAGCACTCGTATTGCGCCGCAGGCAGCACGCGCATGGCCGGCAATCCATCGAGTTGCAACGCCAACGCCTGATTCGGGGATACCACGCCGAAATCCGTAGGCAGTGCACTCGCGCCTGGACGCAGCGCTGAAATCCGGTCGCCCTGCTGCAAGGCTCGCCCCTGCAAGCCACCGAATTCACCGCGTAATTGAGTGCTGCGCGAGCCGAGCACCTGCGGTACGTCGACACCGCCGGCCAGACACAAGTAAGCGCGGCTGCCTGAAGTCGGAAAGCCAAGGCTAAGCACCTGACCTTCCCGCGCCTGCATCACCCAGGACGGCGGCAATGGCTGACCGTCGAGGGAGGCCTCGCAAGCCGCTCCGGTCACCGCAAAAGCGCAGTCTTGGACAAACCGTACGTCGAACGGGAACAGCGGGATTTCGATGGCCGCCGCGTCCTCGGGATTACCCAGAAGCAGATTGCCCAGCGCCAGGGCCAAATGGTCCATCGCGCCGGAGGTTCCGACGCCGTAACCGAGGCTGCCAAAGCGGCCGAAGTCCTGCACCGTGGCCAGGGCCGTGGCGGATAAAATCTCGATCATCGAATGATCCTCTCGATGCGCAAGCGCAACATATCGCCCGGCCGCAGCATGGCCGGCGGGTTTTGGGTCGGGTCAAAAAACGACATTTCGGTACGGCCAATGGTGTTCCAGCCGCTGGGGCCAGCGGAGGCAGAAACACCGGTCTGCACCCCGCCAATCGACACCGAGCCGGCGGCAATGCTGATCACCGGCACTTGGCGCCGTGGCGTGGCCAGGCGCGAATCCATGCCGCCGAGGTAGCAATAGCCGGGGTGGCTGCCCAAGGCGTACACCGGGTACAACGGCTCGCAATGCAGGTTGGCAATGGTCTCGATGTCGAGCCCGGTGTGCGCGACCACGTCGTTCATGTGTGGGCCGAACTCGCCGCCGTAGACCACCGGTAATTCAACGATGCGCCCTTCGAGTGGTAGCGGCTGACTGGTTTCCCAGGCCTCCATCAGTCGCTCGCACAACCCGTTGAGGTCTCGCGGCGGCTTGATGAAAGTCAGCATCAAGTTATTCATGCCAGGAACCGCTTCGTGGATCTCGGACCATTCCCCTGCCTGCAACGCCAGGCTCCAGATACGTTGTTGCGGCGCCAGATCGAGTTCCCCCGGCGCTTCGAACAACAAGGCCGTGGACCCCAGCAGACTGATGTGCGGACGCGGCAATTCAGATGCAGTACTCATGTCGGACTCCGTTGCTGCAACCAGCGCTCCAGGTGATGAATGTCTACGCCACCGGCACAGAACGCCGGGTCGTCGAGAATCTCCCGGTGCAAGGGGATATTGGTCGAGATGCCTTCCACGACCAGTTCGCTGAGGGCCAGGCGCATACGGGCCATGGCCTCATCACGCGTCGCGCCGTGGGTGATGACCTTGGCCACCATCGAGTCGTAGTACGGCGGCACCCGGTAACCGGTGGTGACGTGGGAGTCGACCCGCACACCAAAGCCACCGGGGACTTCCCAGCGCTGGATCAGCCCCGGCGTCGGCATAAAGGTGATCGGGTCTTCGGCGTTGATCCGGCACTCCAGGGAATGACCGTTGAGTTGCACATCCTGCTGACGCAGCTCAAGCACTTCGCCGCGGGCCATGCGCAATTGCTGCTGAACGATGTCGATGCCGGTGGTCATCTCCGTCACCGGGTGTTCGACTTGCAGCCGGGTGTTCATCTCGATGAAGAAGAACTCACCGTCCTCATACAGAAATTCGAAAGTACCGACGCCGCGATAGCCGATCTGCCGGCAGGCCGCCGCACAGCGTTCACCGACCTTGGCGATCAACTCAGGATCGATGCCTGGCGCCGGCGCTTCTTCCAGGACTTTCTGGTGCCGGCGTTGCAAGGAGCAATCGCGGCAACCGAGCCAGATCGCGTGACCATGGGCATCGCATAACACCTGGATTTCCACATGCCGGGGATGGCCGAGAAACTTCTCGATGTAGAGCTCCGGATTACCGAAAGCCAGCCGTGCCTCTTCGCGGGTCAGGGCGATGGCGTCGAGCAACTCGCCCTGTTCTTTCACCACGCGCATGCCACGTCCACCGCCACCGCCGGCAGCCTTGACGATCACCGGGTAACCGATTTCACGGGCAATCGCCTGAATGCTGGCATCGTCGGTGGGCATGACTGAATCCGGCCCCGGCACGCACGGTACGCCGGCCTCACGCATCGCCCGTTTGGCCGCGACCTTGTCGCCCATGGTGCGAATGCACGCCGCGCTCGGCCCGATAAAGGTCAGCCCGGCGGCCTCGATGCGCTCGGCGAACCCGGCGTTCTCCGACAGAAAACCGTAACCCGGATGGATCGCCTGGGCGCCGCTGACCTTGGCCGCAAACAGCAGCGCTGCCTGGTTCAGATAACTTTGGCTGGGTGACGCCGGCCCGATGCACAGGGCCTGATCGGCGTTTTGCACATACTGCGCGTGACGATCCGCCTCGGAGTGCACGACCACGGTTTGTATCCCCAGGCCATGGCAGGCACGCTGAATGCGCAGGGCGATTTCGCCACGGTTGGCGATCAGCACTTTGTCGAACATTGAATTCACCTGAAAACGTAAGAGCGTGGGATCAACCGAGTCGGAACAACGACTGACCGGCTTCGACTTCGACGCCACTCTGGGCAAGGATCGCGCTGATTCGGCCGGCGGTTTTGGCCTTGACCGGGTGGAACATTTTCATCGCTTCGAGGACCGCCAGGGTTTGTCCCGCTTCAACTTGATCGCCGACAACCACAAAGGGTGGCTCCCCGGCCGCCGGCGTCAGATGCAGCACGCCGTAAAGGCTGGCCTTGATCTCCGTGGCCGTCACCGACGGGGTCGCCACCTTCGCTGAATGCTCGGTGGGTAACGGCAATGGATCGACCTGCGCCTCGGTTACCACGACTGTTCCGGCCTGCTTGAAAAGGCGAATCGTACTGTCGCCTTCGGTCAGACTCAGTTCGAGCAGATCGGATTCGGCGAGCAAATCGATCAACCCCTTGATGCGTTCTGAATCCATGCGTGGGCCCCTGCCTGTCGAGCTGTCTTGAGTGGATGGGGTCAATGTAGCGAGCCCGTCCGAAGACGACCAAGACGCTTTGGCTTTGGGGTAATAAGCCGTCCTTATGACTGCTCAGATCAGGCTGCCGCGCATCTCCGCCACCAGTTCCAGCAGGATCGCCTTGACCGCCTGGGCCGGCACGGACAGCGGCAGGTGACCGGACAGACACAGCGCCAGCGGCGCTTCGACTTCGGGCTCGACAATCCGGCACATGTGCATCGAGGTAGCCGCCACCATCACCCGCGCCGAGGATTCGGGCAGGATCGTCGAGCCGAAGTGCTCGGCAACGGCGGCGGTCAAGGTGATCGACGATTCGATTTCCGCCACCACCCGCGCGCTCATGCCGATGCGTTGGAAGGCTTCATCCACCAAACGCCGCATGACGTTGTAGGGCCGTGGCAGGAGCATGTCCATGTCCGCGAGTTCGGCCAGGGGAATCTCGTCGAGCGCGCTGACCGCCGGATCAGCGCTCACCAGATAAAGGTGTTCGCGCAGCAGCGAAATGAAGCTCAAGCCATGCACTTCCCGCCCGCCGTAGAGCACCGCCATGTCCATCCGGCCGTTCATGATCAGCTCGCTCAAGGTGGTGCCGAAGTTTTCATTGAGATACAGCAAAATCCCCGGATGGCGCTCACGCACCCGGCGCAACAGCGGCAGGGAAAGTGTCGATGCGGCAGTGCCCGGCGCCAGGCCTACCGACACCTGCCCGGACAAGGCATGTCCCGTGGCATTGATGTCGCTCTGGGCCTGCTCACACTGACGCAGAATGATTTGCGCATGACCGTAGAGCACCTTCCCCGCCTCGGTCGGAGTGACGCCGCGTTTGGTCCGAATCAGCAATTGCTGCTGCAGTTCCGCTTCCAGCGTGGCCAGTTGCTGACTCAATGCCGGTTGCGCGACATGCAGCACATCGGCGGCCTGGGTCATGCTGCCGATATCGACGAGTTTCACGAAATACTTCAAACGGCGCAGGTTCACGGTGGCGATGCTCTTGCTCGAAAAAGGGAGTCAACCCACAGGCTTTAGCAAGAGCCAGGCCAGCCGGTCCCGAAACCCGTAGGAGCGAGGCTTGCCCGCGAAGAACGATGACGCGTGATACCTGAAAAACCGCGCCGCACTCTTCGCGGGCAAGCCTTGCTCCTACAGGTTCTGCGTCTCAACCATAAGGCTTTGCTATGGCTGGGAGATGGCGACGTCAGTCGACCCCCGTCTCGGTCATACAGGCTTGGTCGCACCAACCTGGTGCAAGCACTGTTCAGTTCCAGCCATAAGCGATTCCTATCCGACCAGAACGATCTCGTCTTATGGCTGCCCGGTTAGCGGCTCGTACTGTAGGACCTCGTCAACGTCATAACGAGGAACGACACGTGACCGCCTCCCGCATCGCCGCCCGTGTGCAACGCATCAAGCCGTCTCCCAGCAGCGCCGCTTCCGACCGTGCGAACGAACTTCGCCGGCAGGGCAAATCCATCATCAATCTGGTGGTCGGTGAGCCGGACTTCGATACCCCGGTGCATATTCGGCAAGCGGCCAGCGCAGCCATCGAACGGGGCGAAACCCGCTACACGCAAAATGCCGGCACCCCGCAATTACGTCAGGCGATTGTCGACAAGCTGGCACGGGAAAACGGCCTGACTTACGGCGCGAATCAGATTCTGGTCACCAGTGGCGCGAAGAGTGCGATTTTCAATGCCTTCGCCGCCACCCTCGGCGCGGGCGATGAAGTACTGATTCCGGCGCCATATTGGGTGTCGTACCCGGACATGGTGCTGGCCTGCGAAGGTGAACCGGTGACCCTCGCCTGCCCGGAAGAAAACGCCTTCAAGCTGACTCCGGAGCAACTGCGCGACGCGATCACCGAACGCACTCGCTGGCTGCTGCTCAACTCGCCGAGCAACCCGACCGGCGCCAGCTACAGCGCTGCCGAACTGCGCGCCCTGGCCGATGTGCTGCTCGACCATCCGCACGTACTGCTGATGACTGACGACATCTACGAACACATTCGCTACGAAGGTCTGGATAACCCGCACATCCTCGCCATCGAACCGGCACTGACCGAGCGCACGCTGGTGGTCAACGGCGTGTCCAAGACTTACGCCATGACCGGCTGGCGAATCGGTTATGCCGCCGGCCCGGCCGACCTGATCAGCGCCATGGCGACCCTGCAATCGCAATCGACCAGCAACGCTTGCTCGGTCAGCCAGGCTGCAGCAGTCGAAGCGCTTAACGGCGACCAGACTTTCGTCAAGCAAAGCGTGGCGGTGTATCAGCAACGCCGTGATCGTTGCCTGGACCTGCTCAACGCCATTGATGGCCTGAGTTGCCGCAAACCCGACGGGGCGTTTTATCTCTACGTGAACTGCTCGGGTTTGCTGGGCAAATCGACAGCTCAAGGCAAACGCCTGGACACCGATTACGACGTGGTGATGTACCTGCTCGAAAGTCAGGGAGTGGCCGTGGTGGCCGGGACCGCGTATGGACTCGCGCCGTTCTTCCGGATGTCGATCGCCACCGACATCAAGACCCTCGACGAAGGCTGCGCACGGATTGCCGCTGCCGTTGCGGCGTTGAGCTGAGGAGCCGGCGATGAGCGTGGCAACCCACCCGCCCCTGAGCTTTCGGCAAGCGCTGCTGGCGATGCTCGGCATCTCGCTGGTGCTGATGCTTTCGGCGCTCGACCAGACGGTAATCGGCAACGCCTTGCCGAGCATCGTCGCCGAGCTCAAGGGGTTTGAGCTTTACGCGTGGGTAGCCACGGGGTACATGCTGGCGTCCATCGTCACCATCCCGATTTTTGGCCGACTGGGCGATTACTACGGACGCAAACCCTTCGTCATCGCCGCCACCGTGATCTTCACCTTGGCATCGCTGGTCTGCGCCATGGCCAACGACATGCTGTGGCTAGTGATCGGTCGCGCCTTGCAGGGTGTCGGCGGCGGCATGCTGATCGGCACCGCGTTCGCCTGCATTCCGGAACTGTTTCCCGACACCCGCCAACGCCTGCGCTGGCAGATGTTGCTCAGTGCCTTGTTCAGTGTGGTCAACGCCATCGGACCCGGGCTGGGCGGTTACCTGACCGGGGCCTACGGTTGGCGTTCGGTGTTCTATATCAATCTGCCGCTGGGTTGCCTGGCGCTGTTTTTTGCCTGGCGCTATCTGCCTTATTACCGCCCGCAGCAGCGCGCAAAAATCAGCCTCGACTGGCCCGGTGCGTTACTGATCGCCCTGGCGCTCGGCAGCCTGCAGTTGTTCGTCGAATGGCTGGGCCATTCCAGCCTGATCCTGAGCGCGGCGCTGGGACTGAGCTGCATCGCGGCCACCCTCGCCCTATGGCACTGGGAACGACGCTGCCAACACGCGCTGCTGCCGGCGGCGTTACTCGGATTACCAAGCATGCGCCTGTTGTTCCTGCTGTCGATGGCTGCCGGGGCGATCATGTTTTCGCTGTTGTTCTATCTGCCGCTGTTACTGCAAGGCAGCTACGGCTACTCGCCGCAGGATGCCGGCCTGTTGATTACGCCGCTGGCGTTGAGCATCACCCTCGGTGCCATCGTCAACAGTCGCATCGTCACCCGCTTGCGTAATCCAAACCTGTTGCCGCTGAGTGGTTTTGTCGCGCTGCTGCTGGCTTGCCTCGGGCTGGCCTTCGCCGGACGCGGTGCTTCGTTCAATGCGCTACTCGGCTTGATCCTGCTGGCGGGCCTTGGCCTGGGTTTCATCCTGCTGAACCTGACAGTCTTCACCCAGACCCTCGCCGAACGCCAGTTCCTGGGCATCGCCACCGCGCTGACCCAATCGCTGCGCCTGGTCGGTGGTTTGCTGGGCACTGCGGGAATGGGGGTGTTGGTCAACCTGCTGTACAGCGCCAACCTGCAACGACTGTTCATTGCCCAAGGGCACCTCGACGAATTGGTTTTGTACGCTGATCCGCAGGTCCTGTTGCGCCCCGACGCCGCCCTGCTCGAACACCCGCAATGGCTGAACCTGGCCCGTGATGCACTGGCCCAGTCGGTGGGCGTCGGCCTGCTGCTGTGTGCCGGCCTCGGCGTATTGGCGTTGTTCACCCTGTACCGCTTGCCGCCCGTGAAACTGAACGTTTCACCGGCCACCGTAGCTCCTGAAAAACAATAAAAACGTCTACTGCCGCTTTTGACTGCCTCTCACAACATTCGACAACTCATGGGGATGACTCCGATGGAGCTTTTCAATCGCGCACCTAAAGTAGTGGCCGGCATTTGCGGCCTGATTATCGCTCAACAGGGTTACGCCGCCGGCCTGGTGGAAGACAGCAAACTCAGCGTGCTGGCGCGTAACTTTTTCAGCAATGCCGACAACCGCAGCGGCGCGGCCGACCCCAATTACACACAGGAATGGGGCCAGGGTTTCATCGCCAACTTTCAGTCGGGCTTTACTCAGGGCACCGTCGGTTTCGGTGTGGATGCGATTGGCATGTTCGGGGTGCGGCTGGACTCTGGCAAAGGTCGGCACTACAACCCGCAAAGTACGGCCTTCAACGGTAACGTCTTCCCGACCGACAGCGACGGCCGTGCCGTGGATGAGTTCGGCAGTTTGGGCCTGACAGCCAAGGCGAAGTTCTCCAACACCGAACTGAAATACGGCACGCTGGTACCGATGTTGCCGGTGGTGATGTCCACCGACCGCATGCTGCAACAAACCTTCAATGGCGGGCAGATTCAGTCCAAGGACCTGGAAAACTTCACCTTCACCCTCGGCCAGCTGGAGCACGTCAAAGGTCGCGGTTCGAGCAATCAGATGGGCATGTCGATTCCCGGTGCAAACAACGCGCAGACGGGTGAGTTCGTCAACAAGTTCTACTATGGTGGCGTGGATTACAAAGCGACCAAAGACCTGACGTTGCAGTACTACTACGGCAACCTGCAGGAGTTTTACAAACAGAACTTCCTGGGACTGAAATACGATTGGCAAGTTGGCCCCGGCACCCTGCGTACCGATCTGCGTCACTTCGACAACCGTTCCGATGGCGCCAACGGGCATGACCCGGATTTCTACACCTTCGGCTACTACGGCAATGGCGTCACCAAAGGCAAAGTCGACAGTCGCCTGGACAGCGCACAATTCACCTACCTGGTGAACGGCCACACCTTCGCCGCCGGCCTGCAGCAAGTCAGCGGCGACAGTGACGCGGTCTGGTTGAACCAAGGTGACGGTTCCACCGCCTACTTCATGACGGAATCGATGATTGGCAAGTTTCAGCGCGCCGGGGAAACCACTTGGCAGGTGCGCTATGGCTATGATTTCGCCAGGGTCGGGGTTCCGGGCCTGAGCTTCCTGGGCATGTACGAAAGCGGCTCAAACATCCGTACCCCGACAGGTGACAAGAGCGAGTGGGAACGTAACCTGACGGTGAGCTATGTCATTCAGCAAGGACCGCTGAAGGACCTGAGCATCGCCCTGCGTCATGCCTCGTTGCGTACTGAAGTCTCCACGCAACGGGACAGCGATGAGCATCGGGTGATCATCAGCTATCCGCTGAACATCCTGTAAACGCGCGGCGCACTGGATGATGCGCATCGTCGTCCAGTGTGTGTTGCCCGATCCCATGAACGCCGTCGCAACGGGATAATCCCCGTTGCTTCAACTCCCCTCGTCACAACCACCTCAACCTTGGTTGCGCAGCCCTAAAGCATCGGCGAAGTGCTCACCACCCGCAGCGCCAGACCTTCAAAAGCATCCAGCGTGATGGTGAACTCACCCTCAGGCGTGAGATCACCTTCGACCCGTTCATTGATGATGTCGACCACCGGCCCCGGCGCGATATTGGGCAGGTGCAGGGTTTCGGTGATCGGCGTCGAGCCGAAGTTCAGCGCGGTGATTTGCGTACCTTTGCCGGCCGGCAATTCGTGGACCATGATCAGCAGCCCAGGATGTTCGACGTCCGGGATCAGGATCTGGCGACTCGCGGCGATGTCGTAGGCGCGGCGCGCGGCGAGGATTTTGCGCAACTGCGAGACGAACGAATCCGGGTCTTTCAATTGGCTCGGCAAGCTGCCGTACAACGTCTTCGGTCGCGGCATTTGCCCGGCCGACAACGGCGCATCCGGGTTGAGGTCGACCAGGTCGTAGGCGCCGCGATGAATCCAGCGGGTGTCACCGTCGCCCATCAGATGCTCGACTTGTTCCGCCGGCAACGGCAGCGCACCGACCAAATCCCAACCCGACAGCGCGAACACGCCCGGCTGCATGGCGTTGTACATCACCAACAGTAAATGCACTTGGCGAATCTGCTGGATGTCGGCGGTGGTGATCGCGTCAAGGTCACGGATTCCCAACGCGGCGGTGATGATGCTCGCGGTGGTGCAGGACACGCCGTTGGTGACGAATTTCAGGTTGTAAGGCGCGTGCTCGCCGGCCAGGCGTTCGTACATCTGCTCGCGGATGTGCTCACGCAGGATGCTGCCGGGAAAGGTCTGGCCTTGAAAGAGGTAGGTGTCGTGGGCGTGCAACGTCCAGAAGTGCACCAGTTCCAGAGTCAGTTCGTCGTGGTTCTGCAACGCATGGATCAGCGAGCCCGGATCGATGCCCTGGGTGTGCATCTGCCGCAGCATCAGGCGCAGGAATTCGGTATCGCCCATCAACAGCGCATGCTGGTAAGCCGGACGCGTGATGAAGTCGTACGAGAGATCGGCGCCGCCGTGGGACATCGCGGCGATGTCGTCGACGGTCAGGTTGAGTTCCTGGAAGCTGAAACCACCGGCCTTGCGGATCGCCCCGGCGAGTAACTGATTGCCGGTGATCGACAACGGATGGCTTTCAGACCAGGCGGTACCGTCGAGCTTGCGCTCCACGCCGAGGAAGCCGTTGGCGTCCAGGCGCAGAATTTTCGCGCCCATGACATCGATGGCATGCAACGCATCACCGATGATCATTTGCTGCGCGGCGAAGGTCGGGTCCAGCCAGTTCAACGACGGCTGCCCTTCCTTGAAGTAATGCAGGTAGACCCAGCGCCGTGGCTTGCCGTCGACGCCGATCACGACATCGGTGGCGCTCCAGTCGGTTTCCTTGACCCCCGGTTCGAAGAAGATCACACGCTGCAATTGCCCGACGATGTAGTGCTTGTCCCGCAGCACATCGACCTGCGCCGGGCTGAGGTTTTGCGCGTCGCGGCCTTCGGCGATGTCCGGCAGCAGCGGCCAGTCTTCCTCACGGATCTCGACCATGTGGTACAGGCCCGGGTAATCCTCATACGCCATCTCGGCCAGACGGAAATCCGCGCCTTTGCCGGTGTGCGAAGGGATCACGTCATCGATGATCACCGCGTTGTGCGCAGCGGCCATGCGGGTCAGTGCCTGAAGCTGCGCCTCGGTGCCCAGTTGCGGGTCGATCTCGAAACTGATGCGGTCGAAATTGCCATCAATCGTTGGCGTGTGTTCAGTCCCCGTCAGGCCACCGGACATTTTCAGCGGCCCGTTGTGGATGCCCTGGATACCGATTCTCGACAGTGCATGCCACAAGGTTTCATCCCCCAGCGCCTCCAGCACCGTGCCATTTTCACGGGTCACGATGGAGGCCGGGTACGCGGTGAACCACACCGACGCCAGGGCCGAGGCATCCCGGGGCCGCGTATGCGCATACGGTTGTTGCCACAGCCGGCCTTGCCCGGAATACAACTTGGCCCGTTGTTTTGCCGCATGCAGCATGGATTGCTCGACCAGCCAGGTCACTTGGTTCTTTTCAGCAGCCGTCATAAAACAATTACCTATTGTCGGAGTAAAACCGCAATTGGCCAGTGCCTACGTACAGCAAAGGCTTCGCTCGTCTTTATATGAGGGCCTGGCGTGGCATTCGTTGCGTCGGAGTGGCAGGAAGCTGGAGATAGGCGGTTGGTTCGAAGCCCCGCATCACGCGCGTTGCCTCTGAAGATCACGTGTTGGAGAGTGATTGCGGCGTATCCGGATTGAGCTGCTGACGCCTGAACTGTCCGGGAGGCTGGCCGTGGATCTGCCGAAAGCGTCGCGAGAAATACGCCTCGTTGGCGAAACCGCACAACCTCGCCACCTCCCCCACCGGTCGGGCTCCATTGAGCAAATAATTGCGCGCTACGTGCATCCGGCGTTCGAGCACCAGTTCGGTGAAGGTCTTGCCGATTTCCTTGCGCAGCCAGTGCGTCAGGTACGTCGGTGACAGATCAGTCGCAGCAACCACCTGCGGCAGACCTAGACCTCGCTCACTAGCACATCAGCGATGCGGATGCTTAGCGCCGCGCCGGTCAGCGTCGGGTTGACACAAGATGACGACGGCATGACGCTGGTGCCGGCGATGAACAGGTTGGCGTGGTCGTGGCTGCGGCAATCGCGGTCCACTACCGAGTCCTTCGGGTCGTCGCCCATGATGGTCGTGCCCATGATGTGCTGGCGGTTCTGAAAGTTGACATCGGTGCTGAGAATATCGGCGTCCAGCAGTTCCGCGAACTTTTTGAAGTCCACCAGCGCTTTCTCTTTGCCGGCATGCCAGTAGTCAGGAACGCTGTAGTAGATCTCCGGTACTGGCAGTCCAACGGCGTCGAACTTGGTCTTGCTCGGCGTCACGCGGTTTTCCGGCAGCGGCAGCGTTTCAAAGTCTACGGCCCAGTTGAGTGAGCGTGCCGACTGCAAACGAATCTGCTCGTCCAGCCTGGAGCCCAACACACCCTTGGCGATCAGGTTAGTGGTGATCTGCGAGGTCGGAACCGTGTTGCGGACCTTGATCTTGTATCCCGGGTAATCCTTGCGGAAGGCACCGTCGCGGCTGTTCAGATACACCAGCAGTTGCGTCGGTCCTTCACCGGGCCACATGTCCTCCTTGGTCATGACGTTCATGCTGATACCGGTGTGGTCCATCAGATTACGGCCCACCTGATCGGAAGAGTTGGCAATGCCGTTCGGGTACTTATCGGAGGTCGACATCAGCAGCAGCTTCGGCGATTCGATGCCATACGCCGCGAGTACGAAATAGCGAGCCGTCAGCTTGTGGGTCGACTTGTCGGGGCGCATGTACCAGATGGCGTTGATCTTGCCGTCATCCCCAGCTTCGATTTTGTAGACGACTGAGTTTTCCAACACCTTGGCGCCATGGCGCTCCGCTTCGTCGATGTGCATTGAGCCGTCGTATTTGGCGGCAATCGGGCACACCGGGTTGCAGTTGTTGTTACCGGCGCAGGGTGGTCGCTTGCCGTATGGGCGGGTGGCGCGGCCATTGGGTTCGAGTATCGGATTGTATCCGCCCTTGCTGAGCATTTCCGAGAGTCGGGTGAACATGTAGCTAGGTTTGAGCCCTTCCATCGGGTACGGAATCGAACGTGGCGGAAAAGCGTCGCCGCCCTGCCCGCTTTCATCCTGACCATCGACGCCGGACACCCCCAATTCAGTCTCGGCCCGGGCATAGAACGGTTCCAGTTCGTCGTAGCTGATCGGCCAGTCACGACCGCGACCGTACAAGGACTTCAGCCGGAAGTCGTTGGGCAGCATGCGCCATAGCGACGAGCCGAAGTGCCAAGTGGTGCCGCCGACAACCCGCAAGTAGGACGTGTTGTATTTGACCGGCCCGACCTGTTGCAAATAATCACCGTACGTCGACGGCGCGTGCGGCAAGCTCGGGTACGGCGATCCGGCCCCCTGCAACTTGGCGTTGGCCAGGGACAGCTTGACGGGCGCGTTGCGGAAGGTCTCGACCACATCCCGCCGATTGACCCGCGGCCCCGCCTCGAGAACGATCACCGATTTGCCCGCTTTGGCCAGACCGGTTGCAATCAGGCCGCCCATGACACCGGAGCCGATGATGACTACGTCGGCGTCGAAATCACCGTTGCTCATAGTTTGAAATCCTGAGTGGCTGCTGGTTTGGGACCCCAAGAGTTCGGGCCGCCACCATAAGTAGGGATGATGAGAATGCCGTGGGTCGGGCCGTACATCATGGCTTGCGAATAGCTGATCATTTGCGCGTCGGCCGGCTCACCGACAACGCCGAGGTACCAGGCTGAAATAATGCTGGTCGCGGTCGCCTTCAACGAAGGATCTGCGTCGGTCAGTGCCAGGTATTCATCGACGTGTTTGAAGCCCCGCTCGCCCACCAGTTGTTTGAGGGCAATCACGTTGGTCATGAAGTTCGGTGCTCGCTTGGCCAGTGCCGCGTAATAGCGTGCCGCCAGAACCGGGTTGACCGTACGGCTCACCAGAAACTGCGACAGGGCGATGAAATCAGCGTCTGACTGCGCAGCCGCCATGACCGATTGCCAAGGCATCAGGCCGCTGACCATCGCGCTCACCCCCACGGCGACAGAGGCGCGCAGCAGGCTGCGACGAGAGAATACCGAGGAGGCGGAGGGAATCGGTGTGGGTTTGTCAGTCATCGAATTATCCATCGTTCAGACCTCCTGGCGTCTACGGCGCGAGATCAACATCATTGCCATCAGACCGATCAGCACGGCCGCAAGGACGATGACTGGAATGGTGAATTTCGCCATGACCGCCAGCGGTGCCTTCGGCCCGCCCTCCCGCACCTGCGCCACGTCGGCGGCACTCACTTTCAGGGCGGCGTTGCCGTAACGAGACAGCACATAGTTGCTGACGTCGGCAATCTGTTGATCGTTGAGGCGGTCGGTGAACAGTGCGTCGGGGCCGAATGCGGGCATGTCGATTGCCACACCGTCTACTTCGCGATGCACGCCGTAGACAATCGCGGCGATCAAGTTGTCGCTGCGACTGGTGGCGGTGTTGTGGAACAGCGAAGGATACTCGCGAGTGCCCTGGCCGTTGGCCTGGTGACAGTTGGCGCATGTGCCACTGAAGATGTGCCAGCCCGGATTGTCCTCGGGATTGCCGCCGCGCAGGGTCAGTTCATCGGTCGAGGTTTGGCCGAATTCGTGTCTGGCCTTGGTCTCTCCGGTGTTGATCGGTTGTGTTTGCAGCAGGTAGGCCGCGATGGCCTTGAGGTCCGCGCCATCCAAGTGTTGCAGGCTGTGTTCGACCGCTTCGGCCATCGGTCCGGCGGCTTGCGCTTTGTCTTCGGCGTGACCGGTGCGCAGGTAAGCGACCAGTTCATCGCTGGACCACGCGCCGATGCCGCTGGTTTTGTCGGACGTGATGTTAGGCGCATACCAACTGCCGAGCGAACCACCGGCAAGCGGCTTGCTGGTATCGGCGGCCATCAGGAAGTTGCGCGGGGTATGGCAGGTATCGCAATGGGCCAGTGCGTTGACCAGATAGTCACCTCGGTTCACCTCGGCGGATTTGCCCGGATCCGGAGTAAAGCGCTTCTGACTGTGGAACAGCGCGTTCCAGCCGAGCATCGAGGAGCGGATATTGAACGGGAAATCGAGGTCAGTTTTATGCGTCGTCGCATCGACAGGCTGTACTTCGTGCATGAAATAGTTGTAGAGCTCACCCACATCAGCGTCGGTCATTTTCGCGTAAGAGGTATACGGCATTGCCGGGTAGAGAAGCGTGCCATCTGGCGTTACCCCGTCTCGTACTGCACGGGCAAACTGCTCGCTCGTATAGCCACCGATGCCAGCGGTTTTGGAGGGGGTGATGTTGGTCGAATAAATGACCCCCATCGGCGAACCGAGCGGATAACCACCCGCAAATGGCTTGCCCCCTGGCGCGGTGTGACAAGCCACACAATCCGCCGCGACCGCCAGGCGCTTACCCGGCGACGCCGAGGCATCCAGTACTTGACCGTGAGCGCCGCCAGCGGCGCAAACCAGCAGTGTCAGTAATCCGTTAAAAGCAGTTCTCATGCCTTTTCCCTTACCCGTTTTACTCGGCATGTCTTCTACCCTGAGCAACTGCATTCATGACTTTCAAGATTCGGCCATCACTGACAAATTTGCCATGTCATACGATGTCATATGTTTTCACGGAAAGAATATTTCACACTCCGAAACACCTGGCAATACGCCATCATGCAAAAATTTATTATTCGATAAATGCGTCTATTACGGCCGTCTTAACGATATTTACGGCCTGAGAATCGTCACATTAATGTGAATCTGAACGCGGGCGAGTGGATTTTTTTCAGTTTTGCTCATGCTTGCATGCCTGTGCTTTTATTTTTGATTGCCGTCATCAACATAAAAGCATCTATATAGTTGATTTAAATTGATTTATTTCAAAAATAACGACTTGCACAGATCGTCTGACAATTTCTGAAAAACGCCTCACAAATGCACGAAACAGGTGAATTTTTGCGTCGAAACGCCCGTTCTAGAGGGGTTTTTCAGGCATTCGCACTACGTGGCGCTTTAGCCTTTTGCGAATTTGTCGATAGACATACGACGACCGATCACATCAGTGACGTCGGTCCACTTCATAGACTGTTCAGTCAAACCCTTTTCAGGACATACCGATGAGCTGGCTTAACGACGCAAAACTTTCGACTAAATTAATCACTTCATTCGCGCTCTGTGCGCTGATCACCCTCGGCGTTGGCGTACTGGGAAGTCGGGGCGTGGCCGCGCTGTCGGAGAGCCTGAAGTCCGTGTTCAACAACAACCTGGTTGCCATCGCGAACACCGCTCAAACCAAAACCAAGGCCGTTGGGCAAAGCCGCGATCTTTATCGGCTATACATCGCCCACGCCTCCAACGCGCCGCAGAATGTGAAAGACGAGTTCATCGCCTCGATGAAGGCCAACCAACTGGCGAGCGAGCAAGCGTTTGCCGAATACCGTAAGCGCCCCCTGGCTGACGATGAGCGGGCGGCAGGTGACAAGATGTTGCGCGACTGGCCGGTGTATCAGGCAAAGGTCCAGCAATACATCGCTTTGCTGAATGCCAATGATTTGGAACCAGCCCGTGCCCTGCTCCTCGGCGACCTGCAAAAGACTTATCGCGTAGTCATGGATGAACTGACCGTGATGGTCGACTCCAATGACCGTCAGGTCGCGGAAAGTGCGGCAGACGCCACCGTTCAAGAGTCGTCTGCCAAAAATACCCTGTACTCGGGCATCGTCTTGGCGTTCATCGCTGCGATTCTGCTGGGGTTGTTCATCAGCCGCCTGATCAGCCGTCCCATCGCCACCGCAGTAGCCAGCGCCCAGCGCATTGCCGAGGGTAATTTGACCGAGGCTATCGTCAGCACCGGGCGCGATGAAACCGGCCAGTTACTGACCGCCCTCGGCGACATGCAACTCAGCTTGAAGGAAACGATCCAGCAAATTGCCAGCGCCTCTGACCAACTGGCCTCGGCAGCGGAAGAACTGACCGCTGTCACCGATAACGGCAGTCGAGGCCTGATCCGCCAGAACGACGAAATTCAGCAAGCCGCTACAGCGGTAACCGAAATGACCTCGGCGGTGGAAGAAGTGGCGCGTAATGCAGTGTCCACTTCCGAAGCCTCACGCTCGACCAGCGAACAGGCCAGCAATGGCCGCGACAAAGCCCGGAACGCCGTCACTGCAATCAACCACGCCACCTCTGAAATTGCCTCGTCGACCACCATGGTCAAGGATCTCGCGGGGCGAGTCCGTGAAATTGGTAAAGTACTGGACGTGATTCGCGGTATCGCCGAACAGACCAACCTGTTGGCCCTCAACGCCGCCATTGAGGCCGCCAGGGCCGGCGAGCAGGGTCGCGGCTTCGCCGTGGTCGCCGACGAAGTTCGCGCACTCGCCGCACGCACCCAGGCGTCGACCGGCGAAATCGAAGGCATGATCAATGCCGTGCAAACCAGCGCCGATCAGGCCGTGTCCGCCATGGGCAAAAGCCAGGCACTGGTCAACGATACCCAGTCACTCGCTCATGCCACTGGCGAGGCGCTGGAACTGATCGCAGAAGGCATTTCGCAGATTAACGAGCGCAATATAGTCATCGCAACGGCCTCGGAGGAGCAGGCCAACGTTGCCCGTGAAGTCGACCGCAACTTGGTCAATATCCAGGACCTGTCGGCGCAAACAGCGGCGGGTGCGCATCAGACCAACGCGTCAACCCAAGAGCTGTCGAACCTGGCAATCTCGTTCAACACCCTGGTCAACCGCTTCCGCTTGTAAGCACCGAAACAGGACGAGCGGCTCTGCTTAAGCTGCACGTCCCTCGTTGCAAACCTCTTCTCAATCGATCACGTATTGGACGGCGATTGCGGCGTATCCGGATTGAGCTGCTGGCGCCTGAACTGTCCGGGAGGCTGGCCGTGGATCTGCCGAAAGCGTCGTGAGAAATACGCCTCGTCAGCGAAACCGCACAACCTCGCCACCTCCCCCACCGGCCGGGTTCCATTGAGCAAATAATTGCGCGCTGCGTGCATCCGGCGTTCGAGCACCAGTTCGGTGAAGGTCTTGCCGATTTCCTTGCGCAGCCAGTGCGTCAGGTACGTCGGTGACAGGTAGGTCGCCGCAGCCACCTTGATCAGGTTCAGGTCGGGGTCGGCGATGTTCTTGCGCAAGTATTCCGACATCCTGCTCAACGCATCGCGTCGGCTGACCTCGGCGGCATTCTCTTCCGCCAGGCGTTTCAGCGGCTCGGCATACAGGGCGCAGACGCTTCCCACCAATTGCAGCAGCAGGCCCTTGAGCATCTCGCGGGTGCCGAACTGACGGTTTTCGTCCAGCACGCGCATCTGTTCGATCAGGCCACAGACTTTGCTGAAATCCTCATCGCCAAGGATGAAATCCAGATGTTCCTGGAAGCGGAACGGCGACAACTCCGGGGCCAGCAGAATCGAGACTTCCTCCAGGTCCATCGGGTCGCATTGTAGGTGCGGCAGCAGAAAGGTCTGGGAAAAATTGATCACCATGAAATTGCTGTCGGCCGGGTGCGGAATCACGTGCACGCGATGCGGCAGGATAAACGCCAGCGTGTTGCGCGGAAACGGACGTTCGACGTTGCCAATGTGCTGCACGGTGTCGCCACCGAGGTTGACCTGAATCTGGAAATACTCGTGGCGATGCGGACTGGTTTCGGCGCGCCGACCCTTTTTATCGCGGATGTAGAAATCCGTCAGTTCGCTGCGCTGCTGCATGACGTAGGTGGGGACTCGACTCGGTGACGACATTTCCTGAGGATCCTCGACAGGTGCATGGACAGGTTGTCGTCGCGCCGAGGTGCTGGCGGCGACATGGGTGATTGTGACGGTGCACACCGGCAGATTTCAACATGTCATAGGATGACCATGGCTTTCAACGAATTAATTGAGCCCGTGTGCTCTCTATCGCCTGTCCAAAAAGCAAAGTGCGATCACAATTATTTTATCTATATATAACAGCTAGTTATCGACAATTTAAGCAACACACCTGGAAATGAGCGGACCGCCGTTTTCTTGGACACCCTCAATAATCCCTATTTTCAGAGGAAAAAACGTTCTAACACCTACGTTGATTTTGAAAGGTTGTACGACCACTGTGGCAGCCAATGCAGCCCGATCTTCCAAAAACAATCAAAAGGTGCGCACTCATGAACCGACTTTTTTTCCCCGCGACTCCTCCCCCGACCAGCCCTGTCCGAAGGCGTACCTGAGCGCCTGACAGCAGCTGTCCGCGCCTCCCATTCAAGCAACGATTGCCCTGCCCCGGTACTGGGGGCTTCGGTTTCGGCTGCGCGCGAACATCTCGATTTTCTAACAATAAAAAGGTCCATCCATGTCGAACTCGCAAACCTCCCCGTCCACCGCGTCGTCGGTGAGTATCGGCGCCCGGGACGCCGTACAGACTCAGCGCCTGCCAACCCGTCGGCGCTGGTTCATGCTGTCGTTGCTGCTGATTGCGACCATCATCAACTACATCGACCGCGTGAACATCTCGATTGCCGCACCGTTCATGGCCAAGGACCTGGGCCTGGACAAGATTGAAATGGGCCTGATTTTTTCCGCGTTTGCCTGGACCTACGCCCTCGCCCTGGTGCCCGCCGGGTTCATTGCCGATCGTTTTGGGTCGCGGTTCACTTACGGGGTGTCGCTGATCAGTTGGTCGACGGTCACCGTGTGCCAGGGCTTTGCCACGGGATTTGCCTCGCTGTTCGGGTTGCGCCTGGCCGTCGGCGCCATGGAAGCGCCGGCCTTCCCGGCCAATAGCCGTGCGGTGACGGTGTGGTTCCCGGCCCGCGAACGCGGTCTGGCCAGCAGCATTTACGTGTGCGGGCAGTATCTGGGCACGGCGCTGTTTACCGGCGTGCTGTTATGGCTGGCCACGACCTATGACTGGCGTCATGTGTTCTACAGCACCGGGATACTCGGCATCGTATTCGGGGTGATCTGGCTGTGCGTGTACCGCGATCCGCTGAGCTGCAAGAAGGTCAGCAAGGAAGAGTTGAAGTACATCGAAACCGGAGGTGGCCTGGTCAAGAGCAGTCAGGAACGCACCCGGTTCAACTGGCGGCAAATCGCCGAGCTGTTCAGCTATCGGCAGATCTGGGCGATTTGCATCGGCAAGTTCGCCAGCACCTCCGCACTGTACTTCTTCCTCACCTGGTTCCCGACGTACCTGATCGAAGAACGCAAGCTGACCATGATCAAGGCCGGGATCTTCGCGGTGCTGCCGTTCGTGGGTGCCACGGTGGGCATTTTGCTGGCGGGTATCGTCTCCGACCTGCTGATACGCCGGGGCTATTCCATGTCCTTTGCGCGCAAGTTGCCGCTGGTGGTCGGATCAATGCTGGGCATGTCGATTGTGCTGGTGAATTTCACCGATTCGAACGTGATCTGCATTGCCGTGTTGACCATCGCCTTCTTCGCCCAGGGCATCGCCTCATCGTCGTGGGCGGCTGTGTCGGAAGTCGCGCCCAAGGAGTTGATCGGCCTGACCGGCGGGGTCACCAGCCTGGCGGCCAATATCGGCGGGATTGTCACCCCGATCGTGATTGGCGGCATCGTTCACGCAACAGGCTCCTTTGCCTACGCATTCTGGTTCATTGGTGGCGTGGCGCTGATCGGAACCTTGTCCTATTCGCTGCTGCTTGGCCGCTTGTATCGCATCGAACTCAAGGTGCGCTAAGCCGGAAAAAAGCGTTTTTCTCCAACACGAGGCGGCATTCGTCCAACTTTGCAAAAGAATGCCGCCGTACGCTGACGTGACTAACCGGACGACTACAAAAATGACCATGACTGAATACGTGTTTACCCCGGATCTACCCGTAACCCTGCCGGTCGCCGGCAGCCAGCAGCGCTTTCCCGTTGGCCGGGTATTTTGCGTCGGCCGCAACTACCCTTGGCCAGACAGCCAGGGCCAGTCCCGCCAGCCACCGGTGTTCTTCATGAAACCGGCGAGCACAGTGGTGGATGCTTCCGGTGAAGTGACCTTCCCGCCGTTGACCGAAGAGTTTGCCCACGAAATCGAATTGGTCGTGGCCATCGGTGAAGGCGGCGCCAATATTCCGGAGAGCCAGGCGCTGGCGTATGTCTGGGGCTACGCTGCCGGGCTGGACCTGACCCGGCGCGATGTGCAGCGCGCGGCCAAGAGCAACGGTATGCCGTGGGAAGGTGCCAAGGTGTTCGACGGCGCCGCGCCGATGACCGCCATCGTGCCGATCACTCGCGCCGGGCACCCTGATGGCGATTTGTGGCTGAGCGTCAACGGCGAAGAACGCCAGCGCGACAGCCTCGACAGCCAGATCTGGTCAGTGAGTGAAATCATCAGCCGCATCTCTCAGTCGGTCGCGCTGCGGGCCGGTGACTTGATCATGACCGGCAGCCCGGCAGGCGTCGATGTGCTGCAACCAGGCGACATCATCAACGCCGGGATCGACGGCATCGGCCAACTGGAAATGCGTGTCGGCCAGCGGCCTTGAACCCGGCACATGCCCTCATAAATCGAAAAGGAGATAACAACATGAACAGTCCTTTGAAAGTCGCCCTGGTCACCGGCGCCGGCAGTGGCATCGGCCGCGCCGTAGCCCTGGCCCTGATGGCCGATGGTTTCACCCTGGTATTGGCCGGACGCCGACCAGAGCCGTTGCAGGCGGTAGTCGAGCTGGCGCTCAGCGAGGGGCATCAAGCGTTGGCGGTGCCCACGGATGTACGCGACCCGGCCAGTGTCGATGCGCTGTTTGCAACCATCAGCGAGGTTTACGGACGCCTCGATGTGGTGTTCAACAACGCCGGGATCAACGCCCCTGCGGTGCCGCTGGATGAGCTGACATTCGAGCAGTGGCGCAACGTGATCGACACCAACCTCAACGGCGTTTTCCTCTGCGCCCGTGGTGCCTTCGGGCTGATGCGCCGACAACAGCCACAAGGCGGACGCATCATCAATAACGGCTCGATCTCGGCGCACACCCCTCGCCCGTTCAGCAGCGCCTACACCGCCAGCAAACACGCGGTGTTGGGATTGACCAAATCCCTGGCCCTGGACGGCCGCGAATTCAACATAGCCTGCAGCCAGATCGACATCGGCAACGCCCTGACCGACCTGTCGGTGCGCATGACCAAAGGCGTGCGCCAGGCCAACGGCACCATCGCTGTCGAGCCGATGGTCGACGTCAAGCACGTGGCCGATGCCGTGCGCTACATGGCCGGCCTGCCGCTGGAGGCGAACGTCCTGAACATGACCGTCATGGCCAGCGCCATGCCGTTTGCCGGTCGCGGTTAAACCGGCTTTTTTATTCTGTCACGAGGTCCACATGAAGCCAGAAGTCTTGCAGCTCAGCCCGATCCTGATCCCTGAAATCAACACGCGGCTTGATCAGCTGTTCACCGTCAGACGTTACTTCCAGCAGGCCGACAAGCAGGCGTATATCCAGGAGCACGGCGCGAACATTCGCGGGGTAATCACTGGCGGACACACGGGGATCAGCCAGGCACTCATGGCGCAGCTGCCCAAACTGGAAGTGATCGCGGTCAACGGTGTCGGCACCGATGCGGTGGACCTGGCGTATGCCAGGGATCGCGGGATCCGTGTGACCGCCACCATCGGCGCGCTGACCGAGGATGTCGCTGACCTGGCCATCGGCTTGTTGATCGCCGTGTGCCGCGGACTGTGCACCAGCGATCGCTATGTACGTTCGGGGCAATGGCCCCAGAGCCCTACGCCGTTGGCTCCGCTGCCGCTGGCGCGTCAGGTGTCCGGCATGCGCATCGGCATCGTCGGCATGGGCCGGGTTGGCCGTGCAGTGGCGACCCGGGCTGCCGCGTTTGGCTGCCCGATCAGTTACACCGATCTGCAACCGATGAGCGATGTGAACCACGCCTTTGTCGCCGATCTAAAACAACTCGCCAGCCAAAGCGATGCGCTGATTCTCGCGGCCGCCGCCGACCAGGCTGAGGCCATCATCAATGCCGAAGTGTTGCAGGCGCTGGGCAAGGACGGATACCTGATCAACGTCGCGCGGGGCAAACTGGTCAACGAGACGGATCTGGTGGCGGCGCTGGCCGCTCAAGAAATCGCGGGGGCGGCGCTGGACGTGTTTGTCGATGAACCGAATGCACCCGAGGCGCTGTTCGCCAACGAAAACGTGGTGCTGCAACCGCATCGCGCCAGTGCGACGTTGCAGACCCGCACACGAATGGGAGAAATGGTGGTGGCGAGCCTGGTGGACAGTTTCGCCGGGAGAATACCGCAGGGTTCGGTGACTGACTGAGCCATCGCTGCCGAGGGGACATTGCATCCCCTCGGCGACGCGATGTCAGGTAAACAGATCGACACCCAACTGGAAGGCGACCCACAGCGCCAGGCCAGTGGCAAACAGCAGCGCAACGTTCTCAAACAGGTTGTTGCGATATTTCTTGTCCAGCAACGATTTCTGGTTGGACATGATCAGCAGGCCCAGGGAAATGACCGGCAAGCCAATGATGTTCAGCGCGCTGACACCGATGGTCAGGGTCACGAAATCCGGCATGCCTGGCAACGACCAGACCAACGGCGTCACAAGGATGAACAGCATGAACCACTTGTGCATCGGATCATGGTGAAACTCTTTGCCGTACTTCTCGCGACGCTCAGGAAGAACGTGCTGGAAGGCGTCGGTAATCAGCATCGGGAACGCGGTGGTCTTGCCTGAAATACTGGCAAACAGCGTGGCGAATACACCGATGAAGAATACGTACCAACCGATCGGGCCGAAGAAAATTTCCAGCGCCTTGCCGAGGTCGGCCAAGGTCTTCACCTCAATGCCATTGGGCCGCAGGATTTCCGCGCCGACGATCCAGATGGCCAGGTTGATGACGATCCCGACGAACACGGCGAACAGCAAATCGTTGCGTTGCACGCGCTTGTGTTGCGGCCCTACCCAGCCCTTTTGGCGCATGACGTAAGGATGGACGAAGTTGGCAATCGAACCGGCCACCGCGCCGATCACCGAGACCGCCACCAACAGCGCGCCATGCACGCCTTCATCCGGCGGAATACTGAAGCCGATAGTGCCTTTGACGATGCCGACGACATCGGGGCCGGACATCACGGCCAGGGCAATGAACGCCAAGGTCATGATCGCCAGCAACACCTTCATCACGCCTTCGATCATCGAATAAATATTACGCCCCACCAGCATCCACACGGCGAGCACCACCGCCAGTGAGCACAGCAGTGGCTGGTCGATTTTCAACAGCATCGCCAGCGACTCACCTGCCCCTTTGATCATGTAGGCGTTCATCAAGTGCCCCATCAGCAGGGCGTAGACCAGCATGAACCAGGCGAAAAACGGATTGAGTTGGGCATAGCCCTGCAGGATGGTCATGCCCTGGTTATTGCACAGCTGGAAGCGAGCGATGATGTTGACGATCAGGTATCTCAAGAGCAGAGAGACCGCCAGCACCCACATCATTGCGTAACCGTAATTGGCACCGGCCACCGATGAGGTGATCAGGTCACCTGCGCCCAGCCAGGACAGCACCGCGATAATGCCGGGGCCCAGCAGCTTGAGTACACGTGAGAATCGATTTTGTGCGGGTGCCGCAGCTTTGCCTTCGACCGAAGGAATGCTCGTCATAGAGGGTATCTCCGTTTATTTTTTTTGTGAGACCGAGCGCAGTCGAACACAGTAGATAAGACGTCGTACAACTATTATTGAGCCAGAGTATGTTGAAATGTTTCCGCTGTGTGGCCTTTACCTATTGGCTTTAGCCTGAATTTCCCGCTATCCAGGTAAAACAGGTATTGATGCCATTCAGCGACAGTCATAGGATGACCGATCACAATCATAAAAATAAGGAATCACTGTGGCCAAACCCCTTCTCATCGCCGCTGCCGTTGTGTGCGGTATCAGTCTGCAAGCCAATGCCGCCACGTTCGCCTACATCTCCAGCCCCGGAGACGGTCTGATTTCCCAGTATCGCCTTGACCAGAGCAACGGCGCGCTGAGCCTGATTGAACAGGTCAACGCCGGCGATCAGGTCAACCCGATGGCCATCACGCCTGACGGCAAAGTGTTGTTTGCAGCATTACGGGTCAAGCCGTTTCAGGTGCTGGGCTACCGCATAGATCCCAAGAGCGGACACCTGGCTCCGCTGTCCAAAGCGCCCCTGGCAGAAAGCATGGCCTACCTGTCTACCGATAGAAAAGGACACTATTTGCTCGGCGCATCCTATGGGGCCGACACCGTCAGCGTGCAGTCCATCGACAAGGCCTATCAGCCTTCTGCCAGCATCCTGACCTACAAGACCGGCCCACATGCGCACTCACTGCGTACCGACCCGAGCAACCGATTTGCGTACGCGGGCAATCTGGGCGCTGACAAAGTGCTGCAATATCGCCTCGACGCCAAAACCGGCGCGCTCACGCCGATCGGCAGCGGCTACATCAGTGTCCCGAGCAATACCGGGCCTCGGCACCTGGCCTTTTCCCCGAATGGCAAATACCTGTACGTGGTCGGTGAAATGAGCGGCACCGTCACGGCGTTTTCGATCGATAACAGCACCGGTGCATTGACTCAGATCAGCGTGGCCAATGGCATTCCCGAGCGTTTGAAACTGGCTCACGGCGAAGTGCGTGACGCGCGCAACAACGACCTGAAGGATGACCCCACGCCACGTATCTGGGCCGCCGACCTGCGGATCTCGCCGGATGGCAAGCTACTGCTTATGACCGAGCGCACCAGCAGCTCGGTGTCGGCGTTCGCGGTTGATCCTTCCACCGGCCACTTGAGCTTTCTCGAGAACTATCCGGTTGAAGAAAAGCAGCCACGCAATATCGCGTTTTCACCCAATGGTCGCTGGTTGCTGGTGACGGGTGAGAAAAGCGAAAAAGTCGGCACGTATGCCGTCAGCGACAAGGGTGCCTTGAAACGTGTCGGCGAAGCGGCATCGGGCAAAGGCGCGCTGTGGATAGAAGTGCTGCAGACGTCGGTGGAGTAACTTTCGGGAGCAAGAAGTGGACGACAGGGAGGTCGGGGCGGCGTGATTCGAGCACTCGCCCCTCGCCTTCCTCAACACCCTGTGCAGGCTCCCGAGTGAGACGCCACAAACAGCATCACATGACCAGGATGTTCAGGCCGGACGCCATTTTGCACCCGAAAATGATGCATCGACGTTCTTGCGCAATGCCTCAACCAAGAGCGTAAACGCGGGAGACTGCTGACGTCGGCTGGGGAAATAAAGGTGGTATCCCGCAAAAAACGGGCACCACTCATCAAGCACCTGAACAAGTTCACCGGATCGCAGTTGTTCCTGCGCAACGTCCTCAAAAATGAATGCCAGGCCGAAACCTTCCACCGCCGCTTGTTGCACCATGCGCATGTTGTTAAACGTCAGCGGGCCATCAACCCGTACATTCAAGTCACGTCCCTGGTGATGGAACTCCCAGACGTAGAGCGCTCCCGACGATGGCAGACGCACATTGATGCAGGCGTGACGGGTCAGGTCATGCGGCTTGGTGATCGCTGGACTGCGCGCCAGGTACGACGGCGATCCGACGACGATCATTCGCAGGTCAGGACCGATCCTTACGGCGATCATGTCCCGATCTATCTGCTCACCCAGTCGCACTCCGGCATCGAAGCGATCAGTGACGATATCGGTTAGTGCCGAGTCGCTGGATATCTCGACCTTGATGTCCGGATATTCGAGTAACAGACGTGAAACCGTGGGCCAGAGAATCCCTTCCGCCGCGTGCTTGCTCGCCGTGATGCGCACGCTGCCGGCCGGTTTCTGGCGCATCTCACTCAGCTCGCTCAGCTTGGCTTCAATGTTGCCAAATGCAGGTCGTACGGTTTCCAGTAACCGTTCTCCCGCCTCCGTAGTGGCCATGCTCCGGGTGGTGCGAGCGAGCAATCTGACGCCCAGGCGAGCTTCGAGCCGGCGAATGGTCTGGCTGACCGAAGACTGCGACGTAGAGAGTCGTGCAGCTGCGCGAGTGAAGTTCAGCTCCTGCGCCACGACCAGGAAAACCGCCAGATCGCCGAGCTCAGACCGATCCATTTATTATCTCAAAGTATAAGTTCATGCAGATCCTAGCATCTAATCATGTGGATGCTGGCGTTCTATATTGGGCAGCCATACGTCCCGCGACGGATGAGTCCGACACCCTTGAAGGTGTGTTGTCGGGCATGGCGATCCAGGATCACACGCACTTTTCAGTAAACGCTCACAGGACAAATACATGTTGAGTTCCATGGCGCACGCTGACGAAAGCTCAGAGATTATTGAAGTCCTGAACGCCTATCACACTGCCATGGTGGAGGCTCGTACGCCTGATCTTGATCGCTTGCTCGAACCGGGTTTCTCACTGGTGCATATCACCGGCTACGTTCAGCCCAAGCACGAATGGCTCGATCTCGTCTGGTCGGGAGACTTCAACTATCACCGAATCGAACTGGTGCAGAACTCGCTTGAAGTCAGCGTCAAGGAAACAGACTCCACAGTGCAAGGTCGCGGCATTTTCAACGCCAGCATTAACGGCATGACTGCCCCCTGGAGATTGAGATTCGTTTTAGAACTCAAGCAGCACGAAGGTGCATGGATGATCGCGAGTGCCCGCTACACCGCGTTCTAAAGAACTGCGTTTGAACAGTGGCTGAGATATTTAGAGATCTGCTGATCGATGGCGGTGTCATAGCGGCAATGCGCGCAGGCAAGTTGCCCACTCCGGGCTGAAATTCATGGCCTGCGATTGCTTGCGAAAGCGATCAACCGGATGAATCAACTCAAGCCTGACCAAGGATCTGCTCATGAAAAATCTTTCAAAAGTAATTGTCGTTATAGGCGCCGGTTCGATCGGCCAAGCCATTGCCCGCAGAGTCAGTGCCGGTAAGCACATCGTATTGGCAGATCTCAAACAGGAGAACGCCGATGCCGCGGCCAAGGTCTTGCTCGACGCAGGATTCGAGGTCACTACGGCCATCGTAGACGTCTCTTCTCGCGAGTCGGTTCAGGCGTTGGTGCGGACCGCAACGGCAATTGGAGAAATCACCGGCGTCATTCACGCTGCGGGTGTTTCACCCTCTCAAGCACCAGTTGCAACCATTTTGCGGGTTGATTTGTATGGAACGGCGGTCGTTCTTGAAGAGTTCGGCAATGTCATCGCCGAAGGCGGCTGCGCAATCGTGATCGCTTCACAATCCGGCCATCGCTTGCCCGCGTTGAGCGACGAACAAAACAAGGCCCTGGCGACCACGCCAACGGATGACCTGCTCGCGCTCCCGATGCTTCAAGCGGATCAAGTCACCGACCCTTTAAACGCTTACCAAATCTCCAAGCGTGGGAACTCGTTGCGGGTCATGGCGGAAGCTGTTCGCTGGGGCAAACGCTGTGCGCGAGTCAATACGATCAGCCCCGGCATCATCTTTACCCCATTGGCGCGGGACGAGTTGAGCGGCCCACGTGGCGAGGGCTACCGACGCATGATCGACGTGAGCGCGGCAGGACGCGGTGGAACGCCCGGTGAAGTGGGCGCCGTAGGAGCGCTGCTCATGGGACCGGAGGGCACCTTCATTACCGGCAGCGATTTCCTGATGGATGGTGGTGTCACGGCGGCTTACTGGTACGGCGATCTGGCACCCCGGTAAAGGGTGCGCCACGACCGGATTAATGAATGCACCTCATCAACCCTTGCCGATTTACCCGTCTAGTCCCCACCCGGTAGCTCGCTTACTGTTTGCGCAGCGCTATTGCACATGGCCGACATTCACTGACCGCAGCCTTGTCCGATCTTTGATCCGTAAACCACATGCAGATCGCGACAAGCAGGGAGATTGAAATGCAAAAACGCAAACTCGGAAACAGCTCTCTTGAAGTATCCGCTCTGGGCCTGGGCTGCATGGGGCTCAGTCATGGCTATGGCCCGGCGACCGACACGAAACAAGCCGTCGCCCTGATCCGCACGGCAGTTGAGCGAGGCATCACCTTCTTCGACACCGCCGAGGTGTACGGTCCTTACCTGAACGAAGAAGTGCTCGGCCAGGCGCTGGCGCCGGTTCGCGATCAGGTGGTCATCGCCACCAAGTTTGGCTTTACCTTCGGGGCCGATAACAAACAACAGATCCTCAACAGCCGCCCGGAGCACATCCGGGTTGCCGTCGAGGGCTCGCTGCGCCGGCTGAAGACAGATTTCATCGATTTGCTCTACCAGCATCGAGTCGACCCGGACGTACCCATCGAGGATGTCGCGGGCGTGGTGAAGGCGCTTATCCAGGAAGGCAAGGTCAAGCACTTCGGTCTTTCGGAGGCGGGGGCGCAAACCATTCGACGTGCTCATGCTGTCCAGCCTGTTACCGCGCTGCAAAGTGAGTACTCGCTCTGGTGGCGAGAGCCTGAACAGGAAATTCTCCCGACACTTGAAGAGTTGGGTATCGGCTTCGTGCCCTTCAGTCCGCTGGGTAAAGGTTTTCTCACTGGAACCGTGACGGCAGACGCCTCCTACGGCAGCGACGATTTTCGCAGCATCGTTCCCCGCTTCAGCCCCGAAGCGCTTCAGGCCAACCAGGAATTGGTGGTCCTGATCCGCAAGCTCGCGGCCCAAAAGGCTGCGACACCCGCCCAGATCGCGCTCGCCTGGCTGCTCGCCCAAGCGCCCTGGATTGTTCCTATACCCGGAACCACCAAACTGCATCGCCTGGAAGAAAACATTGGCGGTGCGAGCATCACGCTCACCGAAGTCGATCTCAAGGCGATTGATTCGGCGCTGTCGCAGATCCGCATCCAGGGCGACCGCTACCCCGAGTCTCTCAAGGCTCGTGTCGGGCGTTGACGGTGAAATGCCGTGAATAACGGAATTGAACCGTGTACGCCTCGATGTCTGAAATTGGAGTAGATCAATGAAAATTCGCAAGCTGGGCAACGGCCTGGAAGTGTCCGCTCTGGGCCTTGGTTGCATGAGCATGACTTCGGCCTACGGACCGGCCGCTGACAAACACAGCATGATCAAGCTGATTCGCTCCGCGCGTGATCAAGGGATCACGCTGTTCGACACCGCAGAGGCGTACGGCCCGTTCAGTAACGAAGACCTGTTGGGTGAGGCTCTGCAGCCGATTCGCGATCAAGTGGTAGTCGCCACCAAGTTCGGCTTCGACATTGACCTGATCACTGGCGAGCGAGGCGGCGGCACCAACAGCCGGCCGGGGCATATCCGGGCGGTGGCAGAGGCCTCGTTGAAGCGCCTTCGAACGGATTGCATCGATCTGTTCTACCAGCATCGTGTGGATCCCGAGGTGCCGATTGAAGATGTCGCCGGCACCGTCAAGGATCTGATCGCCGAGGGCAAGGTGAAGCACTTCGGCTTGTCCGAGGCTGGCGTGCAAACCATTCGCCGCGCCCATGCGGTTCAGCCGGTGACAGCGGTACAGAGCGAATACTCGCTGTTCTGGCGTGGCCCGGAGCACGAACTCCTGGGCGTGCTGGAAGAGCTGGGTATCGGCTTTGTACCGTTCAGCCCACTCGGCGCCGGTTTTCTCACTGGCCAGATTGATGAGAACACTCAGTTCGATGCGTCCGACTTTAGAAATTTCGTGCCGCGCTTCTCTCCTGAGGCTCGCAAGGCCAACCTCGCACTGGTCGACGTGGTGAAGGCCGTCGCACAACGCAAAGACGCCACGCCCGCGCAGGTGGCGTTGGCTTGGCTGTTGGCGCAAAAGCCCTGGATCGTCCCGATACCTGGCACGACGAAGCAACACCGGCTGGAGGAGAACCTTGGGGCTATCGAGCTGGAGCTGACTGGCGAGGATCTGCGCTTGATCGATGACCAGATGTCGCGGATTCAGGTGCAAGGTGAACGCCTGCCCGAGCCTGCGCTGAAGATGACCGGGCTCTGAAGCCTCCCCTATGGCTGCTCCACCCGGAGCAGCCTTGCTGTCGGCTCACCACCTTGCAGGAACGCTGCCTATGAATCCCTTGATTGCTCCACTTGTTGCTTTGTCGCTTTTGGCCGGGGAAACCTGCGCCCAGGCCTCGAACGAGATCCGGATTACCCACGTCGGCGCTCAGCCCTCGATCAAGGGCGCAGTAGAAAACTTCACGGGCACGGTGCGTGTTGATGGCTTGTTCAAGGGTGATCTCCCGGCTCGCGTCGGCGGTGGCACGGTGACCTTCGAACCCGGCGCGCGTACGGCCTGGCATACCCATCCGCTGGGGCAAACACTGATCGTCACCGCCGGCGTCGGCTACGTGCAGCAAGAGGGCGCGCCCCGTCAGGAAATTCGCCCGGGCGACATTGTCTGGATCCCGCCGCAAACACGCCACTGGCATGGGGCGACTGCCGACAATGGCATGACCCATATCGCAATCGCCGAAGCCGAAGACGGGAAAGCCGTCGCATGGGCTGAAAAGGTTTCGGATGCGCAATACGAAGGCCGAACGCCCGCTCAGGGCATGTAAATGAAGTATCAGGATGTGTCGGCGCCTCGCGCTCGGCGCGGTTGCTTTCGAGTAACCAACAGCGTGCGCCCCCCCGATCCTTCGGCTCCGCGTCATGGTTTCAACGCCCATTGACGCTCGGACTCGTGAACTCTGCTCATGAGTGCTTGCGCAATTTTGGGGTTAATCGTCACAACCATCCTCCGTACGATCCAGTGACATCGGCAGGCAAGCCATCACTGACTTTTCTCACAGCCTGTCTACATAAACCTCACTGGAGCACTGCCTGCCTGGCGCAGCGTTGTGCAATGGATGGAGCCTTTTACGATGTCCACTGACACACCGATTGCACATCGCAAGACCACCCCCCTCCCCGCGCTGATAGCCCTGTTTCTGGGCCTTGGATTGGTGTCGGGTGTTGCCATTCAGAACGCCGAGGCATCGCAACCCATGACCAGCACACAACCCACGTCAAAAACGCTGTCGGCCAAGCAGCAAAGCATTCCACTGATCGCAGCATTCATGGCAACCAGTGACATGCCCAAGCTCAACGCTGCCTTGAATCAAGGCCTGGACGCCGGCCTGACGGTCAGCGAGGCCAGGGAAATCCTGGTGCAGCTGTACGCGTACGTCGGTTTTCCGCGCAGCCTCAACGCATTGAATGAACTGATGACGGTCGTGCAAGCGCGCAAACAACGTGGCATCCAGGATGCCCCCGGACGTGAACCCGGCCGTGCCATTCCAACAGGTGAGGCCCTGCTCGCGGCAGGAACAGCCAATCAAACCCGAATTTCGGGCGGCCCGGTCAAAGGGCCGGTGTTCGAGTTCGCCCCGGTCATCAACCAGTTTCTGCAAACCCACCTGTTTGGCGACATCTTCGAGCGCGACAACCTGGACTGGCAAAGCCGCGAGCTGGCGACCGTTGGGGCGCTGGCGGCGACGCCGGGCGTGGAATCGCAATTGCGCTCGCACATGCAGGCGAGCATGCGGGTGGGCCTGAGCGCCGATCAGTTGCAGCAAGTCACAGAGCTACTGGTCAAGCACGCGGATGAACCAACCGCCAAGCGTGCAAGCGCAGCGCTGACGCAGACACTCGCAGCGTCTGGAGGTTGAAGATGAAGGTCGGAAAAACTCTGCTGGGCATCACCCTGCTCGGCTTGCTTGCCGCCTGCGCAACTCAGGACCCCAATCATGCCAATGGCCCCTTGCTGATTCAGGAACAGGGCAGCTTCGCCGCTGGAGGGACGATGACCACAGCTCCGGGTACGTTCAACCCGCGCAAGCCGATGACGCCTGATGGCCAGACCTACCACGGCGACCATGCCTACACCTTCTACCAAATCCCGGTCGATGCCCGAAAGCTGCCCATCGTCATGTGGCACGGTGCCGGCCAGTTTTCCAAGACCTGGGAAACCACCGCTGATGGCCGGGAGGGTTTCCAGAACATCTTCCTGCGCCGCCAGTTCGGTGTGTACCTGATCGACCAGCCGCGTCGTGGCGATGCCGGGCGCAGCATGGTCGAGACGACGCTGAAGCCAACGCCGGACGAGCAGCTCTGGTTCAACCAGTTCCGTATCGGCCTGTGGCCCAACTATTTCAAGGGTGTGCAGGTTGCCCGGGATGCGCAAACGCGCGACCAGTTTTTCCGCGCGATGACACCGAACACCGGACCGTTCGACATGGGCGTGGTCTCCGCTGGCGTATCGGCAGTTTTCGACCGAATCGGCCCCGGCATCCTGTTCACGCACTCACAGGGTGGTGGTCCGGGCTGGTTGACGGCGATCAAGAACGACAAGGTCAAAGCCATTGTGGCGTTTGAGCCGGGCAGCAGCTTTGTATTCCCGGAGGGTGAAGTGCCCGCACCGATTCCCAGCGCGTTCGACACGGTACAGGGAGCGGCGGTGCCGATGGATCAGTTCATGGCGCTCACGCGCATTCCGATCCTGATCCTTTATGGCGACAACATTCCGGAGCAGCCCGTCGACCTGCCCGCCCAGGACAGTTGGCGCGCCCGACTCACGATGGCCAGGCTTTGGCGTGATGCCGTCAACAAGCATGGCGGTGACGTGAAGCTGATTCACTTGCCGGAGATTGGCATCAAGGGCAATACCCACTTCCCCATGTCGGACTTGAACAACGTGCAGATCGCGGACTTGGTGTCCAGGTTTCTCGAAGAGAAACATCTGGATTAACGAGAAATCGTGCCGCCACACAGCAGAAAACCCGGTCACCCAAAGTCAATTTTTGAAGCGCTCTTTTGCTCAGGAAACTTCACATGAGAAACACAGTTTTAAAAGCCACGCTCATGGCCGCAATGGTCGGTATTTCAGCAGGCGAAGCCGGTGCCGCAGACTACAAAAAGAACCCGTTCACCCTCGCCTACGATGGCGCAATCACCAGGAATGAGCCCGGCAAGGTCAATATCCATCCGGTCACCTACAAGCTCAATGGCCTGGACATCGCTGCCAACGTCTACACCCCTGCCAACTTCGATGCGAAGAAGGTTTATCCAACCGTCGTTGTGGCACATCCGAACGGCGGGGTGAAAGAGCAAGTCGCCGGTTTGTATGCGCAACGACTGGCTGAGCAAGGCTATATCACGATAACCGCCGATGCCGCATATCAGGGCGCGAGTGGCGGACAGCCGCGCAGTATCGACAAACCTGTGTACCGTATCGAGGATATCCACGGCATGGCGGATTTCATCACTCAGTATGCAGGCGTTGATGGGAAGCGCCTGGGTCTGCTTGGCATCTGCGGAGGCGGTGGATACTCCTTGGCTGCTGCGCAAACCGACAAGCGATTCAAGTCGGTCGCGACGGTGAGCATGTTCAACTCGGGACGGGTTCGTCGCAATGGCTACAACGACTCTCAACTGGATTCTGTCCAACAACGTCTGCAACAGGCTTCCGCTGCTCGCGCCCAGGAAGCGGCCGGCGGTGAAGTGCTCTATTCAGGTGATGCCAACCTCACCGATGAGCAAATCGCCAAGCTGCCGTATGAGTTGTATCGTCAGGGTTACGAGTACTACTGGAAGACGCACGCCCACCCGAACTCGACCTTCAAGTACACCACGAGCAGCCTGCTGGATCTGATGCGCTTCGACGCCACCAATCAGATCGAACTGATTAATCAGCCGTTGCTGATGATCGCGGGCAGCAAGGCCGACAGCCTGTACATGACCCAAGAAGCGTTCCCCAAAGCCACGGGAACCAAAGACAAGGAATTGTTCATTATTGATGGCGCAACACATATCGAAACCTACTGGGTCCCTGAATATGTGGACGCTGCACTTGGACAGTTGACGCCGTTCTACGCCAGAACCTTGTGATTCGAGGACGTCTGCCTATTCTGGTTTCGCCGCGCCTACCACGCACCATGGGTAACACTCACCCCGGATCCAGGCGGGACATAGTTACATGGGATAATCCCGCGTTCCTCATGACAGGTTCTCATCAATGTCCCGAGCCAATCTCAACGACCTGCAAGCCTTCGTGGTCATTACCCGCGAGGGCAGCTTTACCCGCGCCGCCGCACAGCTAGGCGTCTCGCAATCCGCCCTGAGCCATACAATGCGCGCCCTAGAGACGCGGCTCGGCGTCCGACTGCTGACCCGAACCACGCGCAGCGTATCCACCACCGAGGCAGGTCAGCGGCTCTATCTCTCCATGGCACCACGCTTTGAAGAAATTGAACTTGAATTGGCTGCTGTCAGCGAGTTTCGCGATACCCCAGCAGGCAATGTGCGGATTTCAGCCTCCGAACATGCAGCGAACAACATACTTTGGCCCAAGCTATTGAAGGTTCTTCCCGACTACCCAGACATCAAGGTCGAAATCACAGTCGACTACGCCCTGTCCGACATTGTCGCGCAGCGTTATGACGCAGGCGTGCGTCTGGGCGATCAAGTCGCCAAGGACATGATTGCCGTTCCGGTCGGTCCCCAATTACGCATGGCGGTAGTGGGTTCTCCAGAGTACTTCAAGCGGCAACCCTCACCGAAAGTGCCTGGCGACCTCGCGGAACATAGTTGCATCAATCTGCGTTTGCCTACCCACGGAAGTCTTCTGCAATGGGATTTTGAAAAGGACGGCCACGAACTGAAAGCGCGTGTTGAAGGACAATGGACATTCAACAGCAGCATGCCAATCCTGCGTGCAGCTGTCGCGGGTTGCGGGTTAGCTTTCCTGCCAGAAGATATGGTGATGAAGGAGCTTGTCGACGGAAGCCTTGTGCGGGTACTGGAAGATTGGTGCCAACCTTTTTCTGGCTACCATCTCTACTACCCTAACCGTCGTGAACAGTCGTCAGCGTTTGGCGTAGTGGTTGATGCGCTGCGCTATGAGCGATGAGCGATGAGCGATGAGCCGTCCATGATCAAGGTGCTTTGGCGGCTACAGATCCAGTCGTTTCGTGGGGGTAAAAACGACCAGACATAAAAAAGGGCCGCGAGATAAAATCTCGCGACCCCTTTTGAATTATATGGTCGGGACGGAGTGATTCGAACACTCGACCCCTAGCACCCCATCTCCTTTTTCATACTTCTTGAAAGCTTCCAAAATTTTACTCTGGATTTTTATAAGCTAGTATTTACTTGAGCTCCAGCGGTGTTCTGCTCTACGAGAGTCCAGCAACGTCCATCAAGAGCCGACGTTTTTGTGGGGGTAAAAGTAGGGGGAGTCCGTTTCATGGCCAAAATCACCATCAAAGAACTCGAGTCGCTGACCGCCAACGATGCCGGCCGAATCCTCAGGGAGGATGGCAATCTGGCCGGTCGAATCTCAGTCCGTAAGGACGGTGTGTCGGTCAGCTTTTTCTATCGCTATCGCTGGGGCGAGCAGAACAAAGAGTACTCCTGCGGGTCCTGGCCGCGCAAATCTCTGACTGACATCCGTAAAGCACGCAACCAGGCCCGGGCGCTCATCGATGAGCAAATCAATCCCAACGAGCAAAAGAAAACCGCCAAGGCACAGGCATACGCCGCTGCTAACGTAGAGGCCGAACAAGTAAAAACGACGAAGGTGCAAACGCTGACCGTCCAAGATCTGGCCAAGGCGTGGCTGTTGGATGGCGTGGCGCGCAAAGACGGCAATGTTGAATTGCAGCGCCGTTTTAACAAGGACCTATACCCGGCGCTCGGCAAGACATCGGTGAGCAGTGTGTCCGAGCACGATGTTCGGGCATTGATCCGGGTGGTCGTCAGCCGCGGTGCTCACCGGCAAGCCATCAGCTTTTTCGCCGACCTCACCCAGATGTTCAGCTGGGCCAGAACGCGCCAACCTTGGCGGGCCTTGTTGATCGAGGGCGATCCGACGGAACTGGTCGACATCACCCCATTGATTCCTGCTGACTACGAGGCGGAACGAAGCAGGATCCTTTCGGCCACAGAGCTGCTGGAACTGCATAACCGCTTCCAACAAATGACCGCCGATTACAACGCCCTCCCCGCCGGTCAAAAGTACGAGGGCATTCGACCGTTAAAGAAAGAAACCCAACTCGCGCTCTGGATCAGCCTGGGTACGCTGTGCCGGATTGGCGAGTTACTGCAGGCCGAATGGAAAAATGTCGATCTGGACCAGCAGACGTGGTTCCTCCCCAGTGAAAACGTCAAAGGCACTCGCGGCAAGAAACAGGACCACCATGTCTTCCTCTCCTCCTTCGCCCTGCATTTCTTTCAGGAACTGAAGACCCTAACGGGACATTCCCAATGGTGCTTTCCGAACAAGCTCGATGATGGGCATGTGGACGTAAAAGTGGTGAGTAAACAGGTCGGCGATCGCCAGGCGCGGTTCAAAAACCGCAAGGCCCTCTCCAGACGGCGTCATGACGATACGCTGGTCCTTGCCGACGGCCAGAACGGTGACTGGACACCGCATGACCTACGCCGTACAGGCGCGACCATGATGCAGGCCTTGGGTATCAGCCTGGACGTCATCGATCGCTGCCAAAACCATGTGCTAGCCGGCTCCCGAGTGAGGCGCCACTACCTGCATCACGACTATGCCGAAGAGAAGAAACGCGCCTGGAACCTGCTGGGCGATCGGCTCGGTGCGGTGTTGTCCTCAACCTACGAGCACACACCGACCGAGTCGATGATGTCTTTTCCAGCCTACACCGCCACTGAATCCTTGCCGCCTTCTTAAGAAGGATTCTTTAGTGCTGAGTCCTCATAGCTTCGTAGACATCTCCGAGCGATTTCTTTAGCTCGATTTCAACCCGTCATGATCGGCAGTAATCGGCCGATTCTGTTGAAAAAGTAGCTCCCCTGTCTGGCCTGCGGCAAAATCTCTGCATTGGCCAGCAGGGGAAGCACACAGCATGATGGGACAGTTATCGAGTGGGCAGGAGCGACTGTTTTACTCGTTCAACCTTGAAGATCACATCCCAGCCAATCACCTTCTGCGCAGCATTGATCGGTGTCTCGATCTGAGCGACCTGCGCCATTACCTCGCCGATTTTTATAGCCCGATCGGGCGTCCGTCGATTGATCCTGAACTGATGATTCGCATGCTGATCGTGGGCTATTGCTACGGCATTCGCTCAGAGCGGCGGTTGTGCGAAGAGGCCCATTTGAACCTGGCGTATCGCTGGTTCTGCCGGTTAAGCCTTGAAGATGAAGTCCCCAACCACTCGACCTTTTCCAAAAATAGACACGGCCGTTTTCGGGACAGCGATCTCTTTCGCTGGCTGTTCAATGAAGTGCTGCGTCGTTGCATGGACGCAGGCTTGGTCAAAGGTGAAGGCTTTGCCGTAGACGCCAGCATCATCAAAGCGGATGCCAGCCGGCAGCGCGGTGTACCGGGTGATGAACAGGTCAATTGGAGCGATCCGGCCCTGAGCACCCGCGCCGTGCGTGAGTATCTTGAGGCACTCGATGAAGAGGCTCTGGCCGAAACGCTACCGAAGCGCCTATCGCTGACTGATCCTCAAGCCCGCTGGACCGCAGCTCCAGGTGGCCCAGCGTCCTACGCTTACTCCACGAATTATCTGATCGATACCGAGCACGGCGTGATCATAGATGTGGAACCCACACCGGCTCATCGAACCGCAGAAGTCGAGAGCACCAAGACGATGATTGATCGGTTCGAAGCGCAGTTCGACATCAAGCCGGAACGCCTCATTGGCGACACCGCTTACGGTACCGCGCCAATACTGGCCTGGATGGTGGAAGAAAAAAACATCGAGCCGCATGTGCCAGTGTGGGACAAAACCGAGCGCAAGAACGACAGCTTCTCGAGTAACGATTTCTACTGGAATGAAGAGGCTGAGGAATACCGCTGCCCGGCCGGCAACGCATTGCGTAGCGAATGGCGAGCCTTTAAGAACGAGCGTTCGCACGTCACAAAAGCCAACACCACGATTATGAAAAGCCTCTGAGACTGATTCAACCGCCAGAAAAAGGCCCTTGAAATTGATGTGGTGCAACCCATATTCGAGATCGGTCTGAGAGGAGGGGTGACCTGCCGAGTGCGGTGTCCCACCGATAGACACTGTCCATGAGCATTTGCATGAGCACTCGAGGATTCCCCTGTAAGGATTGAGATTGTATCGTTCGCGATTCGACACCAGACTGCTTTTTTGCACTGCTCAGAGTGGTACCCAAAATCGTATCGGATGTGGAGACGAGTCGTGTCAAAGCTTCATTCTGAAAAGCGTGAGAGCAACTCGACGCTTAAAAATTTCAGGCTTCAGTGGGCACTGATGAGTGCATACGAGCGTTTCGAACAAGTGGTCGTTCTTGCGCTAAGTCTCATCATCGCGTCTGTAATCATAATGGCGTTGCTACAGCTCTGCCGAAGGGTGTTGCCGCTCCTAATTGATGGTGCGCTGGATCCTTTAGACCACAATGTTTTTCAGGCCCTTTTCGGCTCAATGTTCACCGTGCTCATTGCTCTTGAGTTCAAGCATTCAATTGTTCGTCCGGCTCTAAGGCGCGACAGCATCGTTCAAGTTCGGACGGTGCTGTTGATAGCGTTGCTAGCGCTCAGTAGGAAGTTCGTCATTTTGGATTCAGCAACCACACCTGCGCTTACTATTGCCGCGTTAGGCTTCGCTACGTTGGTGCTCGGAGTCGTCTGCTGGCTATTGAGAGAACGTGAGGATGGACGCAGCGAGGAAATGAGCACTCCCCCTCAAAATCATACCTGAGTGCTCGAGCCCATTCCGGAGCCGACTGTGCTCAGTTGTGACGGATGATATGAGCAAGCGATGACGCCGGCGTACCTCATCCTTTTTAAACTCATTAGGAGGACGGTGGTCAACCGATCACATATCGAAGATGCGCTCAATGGCGTTAGGAGGAACGAATGGAAACTACCACATTACTAAGGCTGACAAGAACTGGACACTACTCAAGGAAGGGTCGATAGCTGCCGTTGTCGACAGACTGCTATCGGCTGAGCGGTCATACCCCGTGTAGCAGCTGTCAGGATTGCACAGTCGAGCATCCAATTTTGGCCTATGGCAACCACAAACGAGGCCAAGTGCATACTCGTCCTCGCCTCATCCTGCGCTCACGCAAGCGCACGGCGAGTGCCCCATGCTCTCTTCCTCGCACTCTGACTACAGGGTAGCTGGCGCACTCAAAGCATACACCCAAGCAAGGCAGCATTCTGCTGGAGCACCGGCAGGCATTGATCGCGTAATTCCTGAAGGGTCAAACGTGCGGTAAATGTGCTGACACTCATGGCGGCGACCACTTTACCTTGGGCATTTCTCACCGGCACCGCCATCGAACGCATCCCCAGCTCGAGCTCTTCATCGGTAAAAGCAAACCCTTCGATCCGTGCCTGCTCGATCCTGTCCATGATCACTTTCGGGTCGACGATCATGTGAGCCGTGGTCGGTGACGGAGGATTAGTCAGGTAGCGGCGGACTTCTTCGTCGCTCAACCCCGCCAACAAGACCTGCCCCGTTGCCGAGCCATAGGCCGGTAGACGTGCGCCAAGGCGTACGCCGGTAGTCACGACTTTTGCCGTCTCGGCACGGGCGACGAATACCGACCAGCCATCTTCGAAAACTGCCAAGGAAATCGATTCCCCGAGCGCTTCACGGGCCGACGCCAAATATGGCTGGGCCAGTTGCGGTAGCGGCGCTGCATCCAGATACGCCGCACCGAGTCGCAAGAACCGAGGCGTAGGTCTGAAGTGCTTGCCGTCATGGGTCAGATAGCCCAGATCCACCAGAGTAAGCAGGCATCGACGGGCAGCGGCACGGGTGGTGTCGGTCAGTGCCGCCGCGTCCGATACCGTCAACTGCGAGTGCTCTAAACCGAACACTTCGATGATTGCCAGGCCCTTTGCCAGGCCCGACATACCTTCCGGCGCGCGCACAGCTACGCCATCAGCGGACGTATTTTTCTTGACAACCATAATTGTCCAACGCTCTAATTGTTCGATAAATGAAACAATGTTCGCTATTCGAACAAAAATAAAACCTCATGTCAACCATGTGCTTGTCGGAAAGAGCATTTTTCTGCAGCCATGAGGACCTGATCCGGGAGAAAAAATGAACATCATTACTGATCGAGTACCTGAAAACCCGCTGTGGCCCGATGGATTGACCCGTGTGCCCTACTGGGCATTTCAGAGCACTGCCGTGTACAAGGATGAACAGACGCGGCTGTTCCAGGGGCCGCACTGGAATTATCTGTGCCTCGAGGCTGAGATTCCCGAGCCCGGCGACTTTAAGACCAGTTTCATTGGCGAGACCTCGATTGTCGTAACCCGCGACAGCGACGGCGAACTCTATGCCTTCGAGAATCGTTGCGCGCATCGTGGCGCCCTCCTTGCCCTGGAGGACAGTGGTAAAGCTAAAGACTTCACCTGCGTGTATCACGCCTGGAGTTACAACCTGCAAGGCGATCTGACCGGCATCGCTTTCAAGGATGGCATCAAGGGCAATGGCGGCATGGCGCCTTCGTTCTGCATGGAACAACACGGCCCGCGCAAGCTGCGCGTAGCGACTGTTCACGGCTTGGTGTTCGGCAGCTTCAGCGATGACGTGCCCGATATCGAAGAGTACCTGGGCGAGGAAATCCTCAGCCGTATTGAACGGGTTCTCGGCGGACGCAAGCCAGTGGTTCTGGGCCGTTTCACCCAGATGTTGCCCAACAACTGGAAGCTGTATATCGAGAACGTCAAAGACTCGTACCACGCCAGTATCCTGCATCTGTTTTTCACCACCTTCGAGATCAATCGCCTGTCCCAGCGCGGCGCGATCATCGTTGATGAAAGCGGCGGACATCACGTCAGCTATTCAGCCATCGACCGCGAAGCCGAACGTCAGGCCGAGCGCGATGCCTCCTATGCAGAACAAAGCATCCGCTCCGACAGCGCCTATCAGTTGCAGGACCCCTCTTTGCTCGAAGGCTTCAGTGAAGTCGGTGATGACGTCACGCTGCAAATCCTGTCGATCTTCCCCTGCTTCGTGCTGCAACAGATCCAGAATTCGGTCGCAGTTCGCCAAGTGCTGCCACGGGGCGTGGAAACGACCCAGCTCAACTGGACCTACCTGGGCTTTGAAGACGACACGCCCGAACAGCGACTGACGCGCCTGAAGCAGGCCAACCTTGTCGGTCCCGCTGGCTATATCTCCATGGAAGATGGTTGCGTAGGCGGCTTTGTCCAGCGTGGTATCGCTGGCGCGTCCAATCACAGCGCGGTGCTGGAAATGGGCGGGATTGACGCCGAATCGAGTGATAGCCGGATTACCGAAGCGTCTATCCGCGGTTTCTGGAAGGCCTATCGCGCAGCCATGGATCTATGAAGAGGGAATCATTCGTGACACATAATATTTTTGCACTGATCAGCCAGACTCAAGCGCTATATGCCCGCTGCATCGATGAAGGCCCGCTTGAAGCATGGCCGGAGTTTTTCCTGGAGAAGTGCCTGTATACCGTTACCACTGCCGATAACTACCGACAAGGATTGCCCGCCGGCATGATTTGGGCCGACAACCGCGGAATGTTGATTGACCGGGTATCCGCCTTGCGCGACGCCAATATCTACGAGCGGCACAGCTACCGCCATATGCTCAATCAGCCGGTGATCCTGGAATGCAACGGCGACCTGGTGCGCAGCGAGACTGCATTCCTGGTGCTGCGCATCATGCGCGACGGCACGACCGAGAACTTCGTTTCCGGCCGCTATATCGATTGCTACCGGGTCGACGGCGAGACAGCCATGTTGGCTGAACGAACCGTGGTGTGCGACAGCTCACGCATCGACACGCTGCTGGCGCTACCGCTATGAGTCTGCGGGCATCGCGAATCCTCTTGAGCATCGGCGACCCCAACGGCATCGGCCCGGAAGTCGCTGTCAAAGCCGTCGCGGCTCTGCAGAACGAACCCGAGTTGAATCCGGTCATTGTCGGCGACCGGTTTGTCGTCGAAGCCTATGCGCAGGACGTTGGCCTGCGAGTCAAAGAGTCTGACGGCACCGTACCGGCAGAAGCGGGAGTGATCCACCTGCTGCCCGTACATAGTCTGGCATCCGAGGCTTTCGTGCCTGGGCAAGTGAATGCCTCGGCAGGTGCTGCTACGGTGGATTATTTGTCTGCCGCAGTGATGGGTCTGAGCCTGGGCCGGGCACGCGGCATTGTCGCGTGCCCGCATTCCGAGACGGCGATCAATGCCGCCGGCATCGATTTTTCCGGCTACCCAAACCTGCTGGCCAAACTGGTAGGCGTCGAGTCCGACCGTGTGTTTCTGATGCTGATCGGTGCGGGGATGCGGATCGTCCACGTCACCTTGCACGAGCGCCTGGCCGATTCACTGGCCAGGCTGACACCCGAGCTGGTGGTGGCCGCAGGTCATGCCGCAGTTTCTGCACTCCACGCGCTGGGCATCAATGCTCCGCGCATTGGCGTCTTCGGCATCAATCCTCATGCGAGTGAAAACGGCCTGTTCGGTCAGGACGATCAGCAGATAACTGTCCCGGCCGTCGAGCGCCTGCGGCAGGCAGGTATCGATGCCCATGGGCCGGTCGGCGCCGATCTGATGCTCGGCCAAAATGGCTATGACGCCTTTATTGCCATGTATCACGACCAGGGTCACATCCCGATCAAACTGCTGGCCGGGCGCACCGCTTCGGCGCTGTCCATCGGTGCCGGCCTGATCTTTTCCAGCGTGGGCCACGGCTCGGCATTCGATATCGCCGGTAAAAACCTCGCTGATCCCGAAGCGGTGATCCGCGCGCTGCGCCTGGTAGGTGGCACGGCTCTTTCCAGCCAGGAGATTTTGGCATGACGTTCGACGTAACAGTCTCTGGATCGGACATCGTCTTTCCCTGCGAGCCCGGCGAGACAGTGCTGGATGCTGCCGAGCGGGCGGGTTTTTCGATCCCCTACTCCTGCCGCAAGGGCGTGTGCTCGACCTGCGAAGGCAGCTTGATCGCCGGGGAATTGCAAGTGCGCGGACAAGGGATCGCACGCGGGCCTGCCACGGGGGTGCTGCTGTGTCAGGCGCGCCCGTGCTCGCCGGTGGAAATCGCCCCCAAACGCATCGTTCAACGCGCGGCGCCGGTGCGCAAGGTCATTACCACCAAGGTCCATCGCCTCACCCGCCCCAACGCCGATGTCGTGGTTCTGCACCTACGCTTCCCTTCGGGTGTGCGCGCCAAATTCCAGGCCGGTCAATACCTGAAAGTATTGATGGAGGATGGCGACAGCCGTAACTACTCCATGGCCAATGCGCCGCATGAGAGCGATGGCGTGCAACTGCATATTCGCCATGTTCCCGGAGGGCGCTTTTCCGAGGGCGTGCTGGCAGGATTGGAAAAAGGAGACACGCTCAACGTCGAGCTGCCCTATGGCGAATTTTCACTGGACGAAGAGGTCGACCATCCGGTCATCCTGCTGGGCACCGGTACGGGCATGGCGCCGCTCAAATCCATCATCGAAGACCAGATCAAACGCGGTGGCTCAAGACCCATGCACCTGTTCTGGGGGGCACGCAACAGTGACGACCTGTACCTCGGCGACCTGCCGGCACAATGGTCCAGGCGCCTGCCGGGGTTCAGCTTCACTCCAGTGCTTTCCGAGCCCGCGCCCGGGTGGTCCGGCCGTACCGGTTGGGTGCACCGCGCGGTTCTCGAGGATTACCCCGACCTGGGTGCCTATCAAGTGTATGCCTGCGGTAATCCGGTCATGACAACCGCGGCGCTCAATGACCTGACTGCCGAAGGCCAGTTGTCGCCTGACGCATTCTTCTGCGACGCCTTCGTACCCTCTGGAGAGATCCAGCCGCCTTCATAGGCGGCTTTTTCTCCGCCTGCGTGTGCACGCAATAAAAACAACAAGGCCAAAATGGCCATGAGGAAAAACCATGTTGCCCGAATCAAAGCCCTTGCAGCTTCCGCAGTTTGTGGATGAACGACCCGTGAGTCCGTTTCAGTACGTGGTCATCATTCTGTGCGGTCTTGTCATGTTCCTCGATGGGTTCGATACCCAGGCCATTAGTTACATGGCGCCTTATATAGCCAGTGAATGGAACCTGCCCAGGCATATGCTGGGACCGATATTTTCTTCGTCGCTCGCTGGTTTGATGATTGGCTATCTGGTGCTTACCCCACTGTCCGAACGCTTTGGACATAAGAAAGCAATCATAGTCAGCACCATTGTCTTCAGCCTTTGCACCTTGGCATCGGTATGGGCCGACAACGTGACCGAGCTGATGATCCTGCGCTTTATCACCGGGGTCGGCCTGGGCGCCGCAGCCCCAAGTGCGATCGCCATGACCGGCGAATACAGCCCCAAACGCTTTCGTGCAACCTTTGTTCTGGCTATTTACTGCGGTTTCTCCCTCGGATTTATCGCGGCGGGCCTGGCGGCGAACTGGTTCATCCCCCACTACGGCTGGCGCTCGATGTTTTGGATCGGAGCCCTGGCGCCGTTGATGCTGGTACCCGTACTGATTCGTTTCCTGCCGGAATCCATGGTGTTCATGATCCATCGCAAGGTCGCAGCCGAGCGAATCCTGAAAATTTTCCGAAAAATAGACCCAGCCGTTGCCCAACAGGAGAAGCCGACATTCATCGTCGACGCCCTCGAGCAAGGGCAAGGACAACGTGGAGCACTCGCCAGTCTGTTCACCCGTGATCGGGTATTAGGCACCGTACTGTTATGGCTGGTGTTCGCGATTAACCTGGGTGAGTTCTACGCCTTGCAAAGCTGGTTGCCATCAATCATGACGGGGCTCAACTACCCAATGAGCACCGTGGTGATGGCTACCACACTGACCACCGTGGGCGGTATCGCGGCTGCGTTTATTACCGGCCCCTCCATGGACCGGTTGGGCGCCTACAAAACCCTGGGCATTCTTTATCTCGTCGGATTCGTGTGCGTGGCATTGACCGGTCTGGCGTTCAAAAGCCCGCTGTGGATGTTGTTGACCGCCAACTTCCTCGCAGGCTGCTGCATCAGCGGCGGGCAAAAAAGTCTCATCGCCCTGGCGGCGGTTTTCTACCCGGCGCCGATACGTTCGACCGGAGTCGGTTGGGCATTGGGCATCGGGCGGATCGGCGGGATTACTGGGCCCATCGTGGTCGGCACAGCCTTGGGTATGGGCTGGTCACCCTCGGCAGTTTTCTATGCCATGGCCGTGCCGATGTTGATCGCCGGGTTACTCGTCCTGTTTCTCGGTCGACGATACGGCAGCAGCACGCTTTAAAACACGAACAGTACTACTCGACAACTTCAATGAAAGCTCACCAAGGGATGAATAAGGATTTACGTCCCTTGAAATCAACCCACTCTTTATTCAACGCAAACGCAGAGCGCTTCTTTCCAAAGCAGCGAAACGTTTAAACCGGAACAACATCGACGCGAATTCAACTTCATGTTGAGGCATCCCCGCGCGTGTCTACCTGCCCTACGAACAATAAAAACAGGAGTCATCTGATGTCCAGCACAACACTGAAGCGTTACTCGTTCCACCTGCCGATCATTATGGCCCTCGGCCAAACGGTCCTGTCGACCGCTCAGGCCCAAGAGATTCAGTCCACGCCGCCCTCGCCCCTTGAGGTATCCCGCCCTATGCGTCCGGGACCTGCGCGTTGGGTGGAGGATTATCGCTTTCTCGATAACCCGGCAAAACGCACGGACCCGTTCGATGCATTGCGTTTTCAGCGCCTGTCGGAATCTGCCTGGCTGCAGACCGGAGCGGAACTGCGTTATCGCGCCGATGCGGCGGACCAACCGGTGTTCGGCCTGCGCGGAGTAAAGGACGACTCTTATTTAATGCAACGTGCGCAAGTACATGTCGACCTGCACTTATTCAACGACAGCCTGCGCACCTTTATCCAATTACAAAATACTCGGACATGGGGTAAGGACTTGCCCAGCCCTTCCGATCAGAGCCGTAATGAAATACAACAGGCCTTTATCGACGGCAATCTTCATTACCAGAGCGGCACATTGACAACGCGGGTCGGTCGGCAGGAGATGGCTTACGGTAATCAGGTACTGGTGACCTATCGCGAAATCCCCAACATACGGCAGGCGTTTGATGGTGTGCGCCTGAGCTGGATTGCAAAGGATGGTTACAAGCTGGATGCGTTCGCCACCAGACCCGTGGTTAGCAGAGACAATGGCTCGTTCAACGACACAAGTAATCATCAGCAAAAGTTCTACGGGCTCTATGGCACCCTGCCCCTGTCCAGTGTGTTGAAAGCCGATCTGTACGCCTTTGGCCTGGAAACAGAGCAGCGCAAGCTCGACGGTTTTACCGGAGAGGACAATCGCTACACCTTCGGCACGCGATTGTTCGGCACATGGAATAAATTCGACTGGAGCTGGGATCTGATGAAGCAGGTGGGCCATATGGCCAGCGCCGACATCGACGCCTGGGCGGTGTCCAGCGACAGCGGTTATACCTTCGCGGGTCCCTGGAAAGCGCGTCTGGGTTTGCGTGTCGATGCCGCGAGCGGTGATAAGGATGGCGATCACAAGGCCGGTACTTTCGACCCGTTGTTTCCCAAAAACGCCTTCTACGGTCAGGCCAGCCTGACAACGTTGTCGAACATCATTCTGGTAGGCCCGACACTCAGGTTCTCTCCCTTCAACAAGTTCCGTTTCGAGCCGGGCATATTTGCTGCCTGGCGAGAAAGCAACGATGACGGCGTCTATTTGCCAGGCATGATCACATCCCCCGGAACAACTACCAGCAGTGGAAAACGCTTGGGCACCCTGTATCAGGCCAACGCCAATTGGACGCCGACCGCTAACGTTTCCGTTGATCTCGACTATTTGTTCTACGACATCGGTTCGGCGATCGAAAGCGCCGGCGGCAACAACTCGCAAATACTGGTGCTGCGCTCCACGTTTCGCTTTTAGGCATTAAGAACATCCGACAGGAACGCTGCTCGGCAATGTATTAAATTTGCTGTCGACAAACACGTTGACTGTGCGCACCAGATTGATATCGGTGAATCGTCGAGGCTTTCCGACAGCAAGGTGCTTTGGCCTCGATATTCACCTTGAATACAAGTGTTTTAATGCATCACCCTAAAATCCATCTGATACGGTGTTTTTTCGATCACCTGAGCCTTTTTCGTCAACCAACAGTCTATAAAGTGCATGCCCGATGTTCTTTCAAACAACAAAAAGCAGCCAACTAGTTTTGGCTCTTGGGCACACTGACGCGCTCAAGAATTTAGACCATCCCAGGATCAACAATAGAACCCTGTTTATCAGAAAGAAACGGGACAAATAACTATTCACTTGATTTGGAGATGACCGCTGTGCGAAAGCTTGGCTTGGGCTTCCTAGTAACTGGCATTTTGGGGCAACTATCAGCACTACTATGGACCTACATGTCTACAGGACCAATCTGTCAAAATAACGTCGACAATTCGTACATCCAGCAAAAAGTGACAAAGTTCGAACAACTCATCGATGACACCGCTAATAAAGTTGTGACAGAGCTCAGTACAAAACATTCCGACGGGCTCACGTCCCTTGCGAAAAACGGGTCCCACCTACCCGATTCAACGGAGGCTGACGCCGTACAGTTTTTGGTCGAAAAGCCAGACGAAACTCCAGTACTTACGCTGCCTTCATTGCCCGCACAGGCACACAAATGGACGATTATTCTCAGCGGTCTGATCACTGTTACCGGCCTGCTCCTGGCCGTATTCGCCCGCAAAAAAACCATTGATCCGCAATGGCACGTCTTTCGCACCGTGCCAGGCTCGCTAATCACGCTGGAACGCCCGTGTTTGACGTGCGGCGGCTTCATTTCCCACACTGCAAAACCCGCTTCAGCCGCGCCTTCATCCGGCTTGTGGGTGATCGAAATAGCGTTGAACACACCCAACCGTCATCGCGCCACAAAAGCCATTAAGCAGCTGGAGTTGCCGGTAGCGCGTAAAGAAAACAACTTTGTCGTCATCGGCCCCTATAAACAGAAGCAGGACGCGGCTCGAGTCGTGAAAGAGTTGAGTGAAAGTCATGGCGTTAGAGGATGGATGATGGCGGGAAATTGACATAGCCCGATTTAGCACTGGGCCGACCTCGAACAAACGGCTACTTACTTATGACACAAGAGCGCATTCATGATCGCAAAAGAACTTAGGGCCGAAGTCGCCCTGAAGAAATTCCTGGCCGCCAACTTATGGATCCAACTTGAACTCAGCGAGCTGAACTATAGCCTCGCTGAAAACTGCGGGCTTTCGCCAGAAGAATATCGCCTGAAATTTCTGCAAGAAGCATTTGAAGCAGAAGCAGACGCTCACGACTGCGATTGCTGGGACTTCATTCTGCAGTGGGTGGCCGATACTAAGGAAGAGCTTGAGTTGATGCGTGAAGAACGCATGAAAGAGATTTATGACTTTCTGGACGATTAGTAGACCCTACAACTTTCGTAGCCTATACAAACTGCCAGTTTCAAGATGAAAGACTAACTTCATAGGCGGGAGGGTTGCCCAATACCCCCCGCCCTCCTCTCGGTTCAAACCGCCGCATAGCAATCCACTACACGCCGATACTGGCTGGGAGAAGCTCCGATGTGTTGACGGAAAAACCGGGTGAAATGACCTTGCTCGGAGAACCCGAGGTTCTCCGACAACAGGCCCAACGTTCCACTGCGCTCACGCTCCAGCCAGGCAAAAGCCCGGCGCATACGCGCGTCGTTAAGCAGCAGGGTCGGCGTCATCCCGGTATCTTTCTTGAACAGCGCAAAGAAGTGCGCCCGAGACAGACCACAAGCCCGCGCGGCGTTGTCGATCGGGTTCGGATCATCGAGGTGCTCAAGCAACCAGGCGGTGCCACGACGCACGCGCGCGTCCCGGAACTCACCTGAGCTCGGCGCACCCAGTAGCGACAAATGCCGCCAGCTGGAAAAGTCCTCGATCAGTTCGATCAGGAAGTCGAACAGCATGAATTCCATGCGCTCTTTCGGCACGATCCCGCAGCCATGCGCTTCGGCGACCAGGATGTCGGCCAAGGTGCGATTACGACTCGACAGTTCGATGCACGGCTGGGCAAAAAAGTCCGGTCGACCGCTGAGCGCCAGCGACTGCTGGGCAGTGGCCAGCCAGGCGGGCTCGATATAGAGCGCCAGGATTACGGTGGCACCGGCACCCGGCTGCGGATCGTAGAAATGCGGCTCCCAGGCGTTGACCAGCACCGCCGTGCGATCGCTGAGCGGAACCCGTCGACCGTTGACGTTGAAGTAAGTATCTTCGCCGGACACCTTGACCAGCACATGGCATTCGGAATGGGTGTGGGTGACCAGCGAACGATCCATATTCAGCAAGGCGACCCGGCCAAACCTGCCGTGGAAAACCCGTTGGGCAATCGACATCAGATTCCTCCGCTCGCTAGAAGCGATATTGTTTTCGGCCACAATGCAGGATTATCGCGGCGTCTATGTGTTTCTGGACCCCGGCGGTCACTCAATGGTTCAGCAACACGTGGCTGGCTACTATCGCGCGCGAAGGATTGAGGGTCTACCTCGACTTTCGCAGCCCCCACGCTCGTCGGAAAAACCGCCTTACAAGGCATGGCGTTCTTTCCCGTGATAAACGCGCAGGATATCGGCCACCACCGCCAGAGCGATTTCCGCCGGGGCCTTGCTGCCCAGATCGAGGCCGATGGGCATGTGCAAACGGGCAATCTGTTCATCCGTCAGCCCACCGATGCGTTTGAGCCGCTCGGCGCGTTTGGCCGAGGTTGCCTGAGACCCCATGGCGCCGATGTAAAACGCTGGAGTGTGCACCGCTTCCATCAGAGCCAGATCATCGATTCGCGGATCGTGAGTCAGCGCCACCACCGCGGTCGCCGCATGGCAACCACCGGCGGCGATGAACATCGAGGGCAGCACGCGTTGCATCTCCACGCCTTCGAGCTGGATATGCAGCATCTCTTCCCGGGGGTCGCAGGCGATGACTTCGCAGCCGATGGCGCGGGCGAAACTGGCGCAGACTTCCGCGACCGGCGACAGCCCGGCCAGAATCAGTCGTAACGCCGGGCCAACACTGATGCGCACCCTTTCGTCGACGACTTGCACCCGCTCGCTGCCGTGTCCGGTGTCTGCGTCCAGGCGCAAGGCACCGTTGCTCAGCTCGACGTGACGCAGCAGACGGCGCTGGCCCAGTAACGCCGCTTGCAGACTCTCCAGGTGCGCGGTCCATTCGAGACTGGCAGCGCGGTGCTCGACCAGCACGATCAGCACGCCGCCACAGGGCAATCGTAGACGGTGGCGTTGCTCGACGCTGTCGCCATAACTGACGATCTGCGCCGGTTCGCGTAACTCACCGCGTGTCAGGCTTTCGAGAAACTCCTCTTCGACGCAGCCACCCGACAGCGAGCCGACGTGTTCGCCCGCGCCATTGGTCACCAGCATCGCACCCGGCGCACGCGGTGCCGAGCCATAAGTGGAGAGCACCGTGCACAGCCACTGGGCCTGCCCGGCGCGAGCCCATTGCAGTGCCTGATCGATCACCTGAACATCAAGATGACGCATGTTTTCTGTACCTCAAGCAAAGCGTGGTGCTGCATGCAGGGTTACGTTTACGGTAACCTTCGAGCAATCTTGTTCAATCGTTGATTCAACATGTCGCCACAACAATTTTTGCAACTTGGGCCACTGCGCCTGGAATATCGCCAACTGCCTCCGGCTGACCCGTCGCGACCGACGCTGGTGCTGCTGCACGAAGGCCTCGGCAGCGCCGACCAATGGAAAGACTTCCCCCTGCGCCTGGCCCAGGCCAGCGGTTGCGGTGTGGTCACTTACAGCCGTCAGGGTTATGGGCAATCGAGCCCGGTAACCCTGCCGCGTCCGCTGAACTACCTGAGCAGCGACGGCCCTCGTGAACTGCGGCAATTGCTCGATGCCTTGCAACTGCCGCAAGTGGTCTTGCTCGGTCACAGTGACGGTGCATCCATCGTCCTCGCCTATGCCGCCGCCAACGATCCGCGCGTGTTGGGCAGCATTGCTCTGGCGCCTCACGTGATTGTCGAGACCGAGAGCCTCGATGGCATTCGCCATACCACCGAGGTTTGGCATCAGGGCGAATTGCGCGAACGCCTGGCACGCCACCATGGGACGAATGTCGACGGCGCTTTTCACGGCTGGAGCGACAGCTGGTTGCACCCGGACTTTTCCCTGGACGATCTCGAAGCGCAGTTGGCTTATATCGAAAGGCCGCTGCTGGTCATTCAGGGTCGCGAAGACCACTACGCCACGCCCGAGCAACTGGTGGTCATCGAGCGACAGGTGCCTGGGCCGTGCCGCTGTGTGTTGCTGGATAACTGCCGGCACTTTCCCCAGACCGAAGCGACCGAGCAAACCTTGCAGCTGATCTGCGAGTTCCTGGAGCGCCTCCCCGCCTGAATGCCCCAAATGTGACTCAACCATCGACCACCTCATCCAGCGTTGCTACGCGCTCCGGCCGTTCTCGCCAGCGACGGACGACACCCAGTTCGATATCGAACATATCCAGCACCCTGCCTACGGTGTGATCGATCATGTCTTCCAGGCTGGTCGGCTTGGCATAGAACGCTGGCACTGGTGGCGCGATCACTGCACCGAGTTCGGCCAACTCGGTCATGCTGCGCAGGTGATTGCGGTGCAGTGGCGTCTCGCGAACCATCAGCACCAGGCGCCGGCGTTCCTTGAGCACTACGTCGGCGGCGCGGGTCAGCAGTGTTGAGGTCACGCCGCTGGCAATCTCCGACAGACTGCGTATCGAACATGGCGCGATGATCATGCCCATGGTTTTGAACGAGCCGCTGGCAATTGCCGCGCCGATGTCCTGATTGACGTAGCTGACGTCAGCAAGGGTTTTGATCTGAGACCAGGACATCTCGGTTTCATGGGCCAAAGTAATCAGCGCCGATTTGCTGACCACCAGATGGGTTTCAATCGGCGTGTCGCGCAACAGCTCCAGCAGACGCACGCCATAAACGGCGCCGGAGGCACCGGAAATCCCTACGATCAGACGCTGCGGTCGGGTATTACTGGGAGCGCTCATGGTCGCCTTCCTCTATCGGACCTTCTTTGTAGAAATGGATGGTGTCGAGTGCGGTGGTCATGATTTTGCCGATCATCTCGATGAACAGCATTGCCGCCGGGGTCAGTGGTCGACGGGCGTCGTGCACACAGACCATGCGCCGGCTGATACCCGGCGCGGCCAGCGGATAGGCGCGCAACGCGCCTTCGTGCAATCCGCGATGCAGGACAGTTGCCGGCAGCACGCTGACCCAGTCGCTGCGACGCAAGAAGTCCTCGATGACCGCCAGATCGTCCACCTCCAACTGCGGGGTGACTTCAATGCCCTGGGCGGCAAGGTGTTGGTCGATCACCCTGCGCAACCCGTGACGACGCGAGGGCAGCACCAGTTTGAATCCCGCCAGACTGGCCAACGGCAATGGCAACGCTCCGTTAAGGCGATTAGCTGCACCGGTGGCGACCAGTAACTCCTCATCGAAGATGTCGTGGCCGATCAGGTGCTCATGCTGAAAGCTTTGGTTGATGACCGCGAAATCCAGCACGCCGGTCAGGACCTTCGCGATCAGCTCCTGGCTGTAGCCCGAGGTGACGCGCAGTTCGACCTGCGGGTGATGCTCGACAAAATGCGCCAGGGTACTAGCCAACGCGTTGTTGGCGGCAGACGCGATCAGCCCGGCGCTGATGCGTCCGCCAATCTGGCCGCTACGGTCGATCAGGGTCTGACGCGCCGCCAGCAGCTGGCCAAGGATCGGCATGAACAAGCGATAAGCCTGATCTCCGGCCTCGGTCGGCGCCATGCCCTTGGAGCTGCGCTCGAACAACGTCTGCCCGAGTTCTTCCTCAAGCCTGGCGATCTGCATCGACAACGCCGGTTGCACGATATTCAAGCGCTGTGCCGCCCGGGTGACGGACCCCTCCTCGTAGAGGCAGGTGAAATACTTCAGATGACGCAGCTCCATAGTCACCCTCGCGTTCGCGCTCAACTGAGCGTGCCGACGTTCTGATAAACGTGTTTGAGCTCGCTGAAATCCAGCAGCGCATCGACGCCATGCAAGCGCCCCAGACCGCTCTTGCGGTAGCCACCGGTTTCCGCCTCGGCGAACAATTTGTTGTGGTCATTGAGCCACACCGTGCCGTTGCGCAGTGCCCGAGCGACACGCCAGGCGCGAGCGCCCTGCTCGGTCCAGACACTCGCGGACAGGCCGAACTCGGTATGGTTGGCGCGCGCAATAGCCTCGGCTTCATCTTCGAAGGACTCCAATACCAGCAACGGGCCGAAGATTTCTTCCTGACAAAAGAACGCGCTGCTGTCGCGATGGGCGATCAGCGACGGCGCGAGAAATGCGCCTTTGCTCAGTTCACCCTGCGGGCGACCTCCGGCCAGCAGCACTTCGTCACAGCTGTCCAGCGCCTCGCCAATGCGCCGCTCAACGCTGTCCCGGGATTGCCAATCGATCAGCGGCCCCATGTTCGTCGCTGAAGCGAGACCATTACCCAGGCGGATCTGCCCCAGTGCGGCGCTCAGCGCGGTTTTCATTTCGGCGAAACGGCTGGCATGCACCAGCACGCGCCGGGCGGCAGTGCATTGCTGGCCAGAGATAATGGTGGCCGCCGCTGCCAGTTTCGGCGCGATGGCGGCAATATCGGCATCTTCAAAGACCAGGCAGCAGGACTTCCCGCCCAGTTCCAGGGAGAGCTTTTTCATGGTCGCCGCTGAGTCGCGCATGATGCGCTGGCCGGTAGCGGTCGATCCGGTGAAGCTGAGCACATCCACCCGTGGCGAAGCCACCAAATGCGCTGCCCCGGCATGCCCGCTCTCGGCGAATAGATTGACCGCCCCTGCCGGCAGGCCTGGCAACGCGAACAGCGGTTCGAGCATCGCAGCGTTGAACAGCGCGGTTTGCGGCGCAGGTTTGATCACCACCGTGCAACCCGCCGCGATCGCCGGCGCCAGAGCACGCACCAGCAGCACCGCCGGGGCATTCCATGGAATGATCAGCCCGGCCACCCCGGCGGGTTCGCGCAGCATGCTGGAGAACTCACCGGGCGCCACTTCGAGCATGTGCCCCGGGTTGTGCCGGGCCAGGCCGGCGTAATAAAGAATCTCGGAAATCGCCCCGCCGATCTCCCCTTGGGACTGCGCCAATGCCTTGCCGTTCTCGCGGGTCAGCAACTGCGCGAGTTGTTCCTGGCGCGCCTTCAGGCCGGCAGCCCACTCCAGCAATAGCTGCTGACGCAGGCGTGGATTCTGCGCCCATTGCGGGTCGTTGAAGGCTCGTGCGGCCGCTGCCACCGCTGCTTCAGCTTCGGCCTCGCCGCCGTCGGCAAAGCACCCGATCAGCTCTCCGTTTGCCGGGTCGAGACTGTCGGTCCAACGATCCGCTGAGGTCCATTGTCCATCGATGAAGTGTTGGCTTTGCATGAATCCTCCTTCAATCAATGGGTCACCGAACCGCCGTCGACCACAAGGGTCTGGCCGCTCATGAAATCACTGTCGGTGCTGGACAGAAACAGCAGCGCGCCGATCAGATCCTGCGGCACCGCTTCGCGTTTGATGCAGCGGCTGGCGATGTTGTTGCGCACAATATCCCCGGCCCAGGCGGCATTGGCCTGGACGTTGGCGCTCATGGTCAGGCCGGGCGCCAGGCAGTTGCAGCGGATGCCGGCGTCGCCGACTTCGCGCGCTATCGAGCGTGTCAGGGCAATCACCGCCCCCTTCGACGCGACATAAGCCGCCATCATCGGCGCGCCTTTGAAAGCCGTCGCCGAGGCAATGTTGACGATCTTGCCGTAACCCTGACGGCGCATCACCGGCATCACCGCCTTCGCGCACTCGAAGGAACCGCGCACGTTGACTGCCATGATCCGGTCCCATTCCGCCGAGCTGGTCTGCTCGAAAGGTTTGAGTTCCAGGGTGGCGAACAACGCGGCGTTGTTGATCAGCACGTGCACACCGCTGAACTGCGCCACGGCTTCCTCGACCATGGCTTGCACCGCGGTGCCGTCGGTCACGTCACAAGCGATTGCCAGGGCCGTACCGCCCTTGTTGCGGATCGCGGCAGCGGTTTCGTCAGGCGCCTTCAAATCGCAGAGCACCACCTTCGCGCCCTCGGCTGCCAGGGCTTGGGCATAAGTGGCACCGATGCCTTGCGCGGCACCGGTAATGATCGCGACTTTTCCATTCAATCTGCTCATTGCGTGTTCCTTTACTTGAAGTTGCCTTGGGTTTCCGGAATCACCACGCTGCCGATCAGGTAGATCACCGACAGGCCGGCGGCGAAAATCGCCAGCACCATCGGGATCTGCGCGGGGCTGCTGCTGAACAGGGACACAAAGGTCGGCATGGTTCCGCCGAGGGCGAAACCGATGTTCCAGGACAACCCGGTGCCGCTGGCGCGCAACTCGGTGGTGAAGCGCTCGTTGAGGAAGATCAGGATCGGCGCGATGATCGCCCCGCCCATGAAGGCGATGCCCACGCAATACAGCGCAGTGCGGGTCAGCGATCCCGGTTCGGCGACACCGAGGAACAACATCGGCAGACCCACCAGGTTGATCACACCCAGCAGCATGAAGGTCTTCTTGCGACCGATCAGGTCACTTAAATAGCCGAAGGCCAACGCCCCGACAATCGTTGCCACCGAGCCGTACATGAGCAATTGCGATGTCTGCGTATGCGGCACGTTGGCCACCACGTTGAGCAATGTCGGCAGATAACCGCAGGCCAGGTAATACGTGGCACCGCCGCCGAACGTAATCAGCAGATTGACCAGCATCACGCCGCGGTACTCGCGACCAAACAGACGCTTGAGTGGCGACACGACCACTACTGCCGGCCCCTTGGTTTTGCGGGCTTGTTGCAGTTGCTGCCAGACCGGGGTTTCTTCCAGGTAACGGAACATCACCAGACCGAAAAACGTGCTGAGCAGGCCGCAGAAGAACATGAAGCGCCAGCCCCAGACGTCAAATTCCGCCCCGGGAAAGATCTCCGACAACACCAGATAAGTGACTGACGCCAACAGCGCGCCCATGCCGGCACCAGCGCCACCGATCAACCCGGACATCAAGCCGCGATAGCGCGGCGAGATGGATTCGGTGCCGATGGTGTGAGTGGAGGCAACGATGCCGCCAACGAAAACGCCCTGAATCACCCGCAATACCAAAAACAGTATCGGGGCCAACACCCCGACCTGGTGAATAGTCGGCAACGCGCCAAACAGCGCCGTGGAAATACCGACGCCGACCATCGACACCATCAACGCACGCTTGCGGCCGTGTTTGTCGGCATACGCGCCGAAGATCGCCGAGCCCAGCGGACGCACCAGCAAAGCCACGGCGAACGAGGCATACACCGCGGCCAGCGACAGTGTGGGGGTGTCCGAGGGGAAGAACATGCGGCCGATGATCGGCGCCACGTAGAGCAGAATGAACAGGTCAAACAAATCCAGCGCCCAGCCGAATGTCGAGGCAAATGCCGCCAGCAAGGCCTTGCCCGGTGGAATCTGCGGTGTATCAGTAGCGACGCTGGTTGGCGGTGCAGTTGTTGTTGTCGTGGTCATGGTTGCCTCACACAAGACGTGTCTTGAGCTGGTTGGAGCTATCGGGAACAGGCCGCTGAACACCAGCGGCCGCCGGGTTCAATCGTGCGTCTGGAGCACGCATTGCCAGTCCTGCGGCGCCGCGTGCGCCACCTTGTCGAGTTCGACTTCCTGTTGGCCCGGCACCTGGATTCGTTTGAAGCGCATGGTCGGTGCTGACAGCGGCACCGTGGCGTCGTAGCCCATCTTCGAGCCGACACCGTCACGGGTGGACGGGTCGAGTTTCGAGCCCTGGGATTCGTGGATCAGCACCAGGTCGCGATCGGCCTGGAAACGGGTGGCAATCGCCCACTCGACTTCGGTGGGGTCATGAATGTCCACATCCAGATCCACCACAGTGACGTGCTTGATGTCGTAGTGACCGCCCAGTGCGCCGAGGATGACGTTCTTGCCCTCGCCTTCGGAGCGTTTGTCGATCTGCACATAAAGGTGATAACGACACACTCCGCCCCTGCTCAGGTGCACGTCACGCACACACGGAAAGCTGCGGCGCAAATGCGCGAGCATGGTCGCTTCACGCGGGATGCCGCCGAGCAGCAAGTGCTCCAGGCCGCCGCCGACGATGGTGTGAAAAATCGGGTTGTGACGATGGGTTACGGCGTCGACTTCGATCACATGGCGTTCGGCGCGCTCGCCGTAGTACTGCGGAAACTCACCGAACGGCCCTTCCATCTCCCGCGCCTTGGCCAGCAACCGGCCCTCGATGACGATCTCGGCGTCGGCAGGCACGCGAATCTGATGGGTCACGCAGCGCGTTACCGCCAGCGGACGGCCATGCAGAGCGCCGGCGATTTCCAGTTCGTCGTGATCGATCGGCACGATGGCCTGGGACGCCAGCAAGGTCAGCGGATCAGCACCAATGACCACCGCCACGTCCAGATCCTCACCCAGCGCCTCGACTTCCTGGAAGAAGGCCAGCGCATGGCGCGGCAGCAGCAGTGCGCCCAGATGATTAGGGCTGCTCACCTGCAAGCGGTGAATCGAAACGTTCTGCACCCCGGTGCGTGGGTTGCGGGTAATCAACAGGCCAGCGGTGATGTAAGGGCCGCTGTCGTGCTCGTTGTGGGTGGGAATTGGCAACAGTTTGTTCAGGTCGATCTCGCGATGCACCACTTGCTGACAAGCTGCATCGCTGACTTCGCGCCACGGCAGCGGATTGAGGCTGGCCGTTTCGAAACGCGCCAACACTTCAGCGGACTCCACGCCCATGGCCTCGGCCATCCACTGCCGGTCGGACAGCAGGCCGGAAACCACCGCAATCGAGTGGCCGCCAGGCTGGGGAAACAGTGAAGCGCTCTTGCCGTCCAGACGATTAGCAATCGCTGCAACGCCAAAACGCAGGTCCACGCCGGGACGGATCATTGCCAAACGCTGCTGGCGCTGCATGTGGTCGAGCCAGCCACGCAGGCTGGCGCCTGCTGGCAAGTCCCCCGCCATGTCGGCTTCGGGGGTGGAAAGGGTCACAGGCTGCATGGCCTTACCTCGTCATTATTGTTTTGGTGGCATGCCCGGTCACCCGACGGCATGCCCGTTTAATTCGTTGGGGTTCAGCGTCCGGTAGCGTTCGCACTGATGGGTTTGGCGCTGTCGGTGTGTTCAGGTTTGCCACCGCGCAGTAAATGGCTCAGGGTCATGATCACGAGTGGCGTGGCCAGCGCGATGTAGGCGTTGTCGATGCCGTAGGGATTGCCCATCAGGAACCAGCCGATGGTGATGATCAGTGACGCGATGATGCTGATGAACGCACCCTGCCGCGTGCCGAATGTCGGCGCGTAAAACACCATTAGCACCAGCACCGCGAGTGAGGCGCGCAAGGCTTTGGCGAGGAAGGTCACCACCAGCACGTCGGAGGCGTACAGCGCCAGCGTGATGGGCAGCAGGCCGGCGACGATGGTCGCGGTCCGGGCAAAATTGAGGTTCTTGCGATCATCGCCTTGTGGGTTGAAGAACGGCTGATAGAAGTCCTTGAGCAACAACGTGGCGATGCCCATGGTTAGCGCGGCCATGGTGCCGAACAGCGCCCCAGCCAGTCCTGCGACGACGATCCCGGCCATCCATTCGTGCATGTGCCCGAGGATTTGCGGAAAGGCCTGCAACGAAGGAATCTGCGGAAACAGCACCGCGCTGCACATCCCCACCATCGCAGCGATCAAGCCGTAGGGAATCAACATCAACGCGCAGTAGAAACTCGCGTGTTGGGCCTTGCGTCCGTCGCTGACGGTATTCACCGCCTGCACCACGTACTGGGTGGCGAACGTCGCGCCGATACCGGCCACCAGCCAGGCGAAAATCTTCGGCCAACCGACGTTGCCGACTTCGAACATCGGCGCTGGCAGTCGCGCCACCAACTCGCCCATGCCGCCAACCTTGCTCAAGGCAAAACCCAAGGCGAGGATGATCCCGGCGTACATCATTAGCGCGTGCAAGACGTTGGTATAGATCACCGAGCGCATGCCACCGATGCCGACGTACAGCACCGAAACAATGCCAACGATGATGATCGCGGACGTCCGCTCGATGCCCAGCAAGGTCGCGAGCACTGCCCCGCCGCTGGCATAGATTGAGACCGCAACGATCGACAGCGCGCAGATCATGATCACTGACGTGGCGAAGCGTACCGGCTCGCCGTAAGTGCGGGCCAGCGCCCCGGAGATGGTGTTCTCGCCGAGGTCCTTGTACTTCTTCGCCAACAGCATGGAGAAGATCACGAAACCGACGCCCAGGGCGGCGATGTTCCAGGCAGCGGAAATGCCATAGGTGTAACCCGCCTGAGCCGTACCAATGCTCGCGGTAGTGCCAATGAACTCGGACATCATCAGAAAACCGATCAGCACCGCCGGGAAGTCCTTGCCTCCGGTGGTGAAGTTTTTCGCGCTTTGTGTAGAGCGTCGAACCCAAAAACTGATCAACGCCAAGACCACCATGTAGGCGGCCACGATGGTTAATACCAGCCAGCTAGAAGCCATAAGTGGAACTCCGATTTTTATATTTATTGGACGGATTTCGGTGCAGCCGATCTCAGCCTAAGAGCCCCGCAGCGGGTTTTCTATTAACGAATATTGATGCGCCCTATCAGTTTCAGTGAAGGGGCGGCAGGCCCTGCTCCGTAGGGGCGCACGCCGTTTCCGACATGCTCCCGGGCCTGCTCGCCGGTACGCATTTACTCGCCGGTGAACACTGCCGCACGCTTGCTGTGAAACGCTTCGACGCCTTCCTTGAAGTCCTTGGAGCTGCGCAGACGGCTGTAGCAGTGACCTTCCATTTCGATCGCGACGGTCAGCGGCGCATCTTCGTTGTCATTGATCAGTTTTTTCGCCGTGCGCTGAGCCAGCGGCGAGAAGCGCCGCAGTTCATCGACCAATGCATCGACGGTGCTTTCCAGTTCGGTATCCGGCACGACCTCGGTAGCGATACCCCAGGCATAGGCCTGGTCGCCCGTGATGCGTTTGGCGCGCATCACCATGTGCTTGGTGCGGGTGATGCCGATGATTTTCTGCAGGCGTGCGGAGCCACCCGAGCCCGGAATCTGACCCAGGTTCTGCTCAGGCAAGGCGTAGCGAGTGGTTTGCGAAGCGATGCGGAAATCGCAGGCCAGGGACAGTTCGAAACCGACGCCGAAGGTGTAACCACGGTTGGCAACGATCACCGGTTTTTCGCAACGTGCCGGTGCCGCGACATTCCAGGCCAGCTTCGACACGTGCTCCGGCGACGCTTCGAGGAAGCCCTTGATGTCGCCGCCGCTGGAGAAGTGTTCACCCACCGAGCGCAGCACGATGACGCGCACGTCTTTGTGTGCATCGAGGGCTTCGAAGACCAGGCGCAGTTGATCGCGCTGGCCCATGGAAATGACGTTCAACGGCGCCCGGTTGAGGATGATGTCGGCGCGCTCGCGGGACACATCGACTTCAACCTGGAAGCCATCGAACTGAGTGTCGAGAAATTGCTGGATCGCTTGTTGTTGCATGGGAGTGTCCTCTGGATGATTAGCTGATGGCCTTCAAGGCCTGTTCCTGAAATTGGGCCAGCAGCACGCGCCGCAGCACCTTGCCAACTGGAGATTTGGGAATCTGATCGATGAACTGGTAACGCCGTGGCCGCTTGAATTTGGCCAGGCCCGAAGCGATGCAATGGGCATCGAGGTCGCATTCCGAGACCTCGGCGCGCAGCTTGATAAACGCAGCAATGATCTTGCCCCACTGCTCGTCAGGCAGGCCGACCACCACCACTTCTTCCACTGCCGGGTGCAGCGAGAGCATGTTTTCGATTTCCGCCGGGCTGACGTTTTCGCCGCCGGTGATGATCAAGTCATCGACACGACCCGTGACGAACAGATCGCCTTCCAGATCGAAGTAGCCGATGTCACCGGTGAAATACCATCCGTCGCGCAACGCCTTGGCGGTCGCTTCGGGGCGGTTCAGGTAGCCTTCGAACGCCTCGTCACTCGCCAGGTCGGCGATGATCTGGCCCTCCTCCAATGGGTTGGCCTGCACGTCCACCGTTTCAGCATCGATCGGCACCACGCGCACCCGCTGGTTCATTGCACTGCGCCCTGACGAGCCGGGTTTGCGGTTGGCCTGCTGGTCGATGGTGAAGGTGTAGATCTCCGAACTGCCGTAATGATTGACGAACAATTGCGGCTGGAACGCCTGCTCGACGCGACGCATCAAGCCGTCGCTCATCGGCGCACCGGCGAAGCCGATTTTCTCCACACTGGCTACTCGCTCGCGGGCAAAGGCCGGGTGTTCGATGAGCATGTGGTAGAGCGTCGGCACCAGGTACAGGTTGCTGACCTTTTCTCGCTCGATGGCTTGCAGCGTGGCTTCCACGTCGAACTTCGGCACACAGACGAAATGCCCGTCGATCAGCGCCATGGACAGCAACGAACGCACGCCCATGGTGTGGTAAAGCGGCATTACACCCAGCGTGCATTCGCTCTGGCGGTAGAGGTTTTGCGCCACATGGGCCACCGCCGCGGCACGTTCGGAACGGTGCCGACGGGGCACGCCCTTGGGTTTGCTGGTGGTGCCGGAGGTGTACAGCAGCAGTGAAAAGTCTTCGGCGTCGGCCTGCAAAATGATTCCGGACGGGGTCTGCGAACACAGCTCCTCGAAACTCAGGTCGGTGTCGGCGGCACGGATACCGGCGGCGATCCGTGGCAGCCTTGTAGCGGCGCTGCAACCGGCCACCGCGGCCACCGTCGAGTCGTCGTAAGCCAGTGCACGGATTTGTGCATCTTCGATGCAGTAGCCCAGCTCATCGGCAGTCGAGCGCCAGTTCAACGGGGTCATGACGACGCCCGCAAACTGACAGGCCCAATGCAGGGTCGCCATCTGCCAGCGGTTCTGCATCGCTACCAGCAGTCGGTCACCCCGTTGCAACCCTAGGCGTTGCAAGCCCCGAGCTGCGCTCTGGATATCGACGAACCAGTCTTCATAGGTTTTCTTCAACGCACCGTCACTGACCGCCACGGCGTGCGGTCGGCGTTCAACGGCAGCGAGGAAGCTGCGTCCGAGATCGAACATTATTGTTATACCCCTTTGTTCGTTTGGCGCTGGGCAGCGACTTCGAGCACGGCCTGGACAATGCCGGTGTAGCCCGTGCAGCGACATAGATGCCCCGAAAGCATGTCGCGTACCTGGGTCTCGTCCGGGTTGGGTACCCGTTCGAGGAAATCCACGCAGGACATGAGAATGCCCGCAGTGCAAAAGCCGCACTGCAAGGCGTGATGACGGCGAAAGGCTTGTTGCAGGTCGCTCAATGTGTCGTCGTCGGCGAGGGACTCGACGGTCTCGATACGCCGCTCGTGCCCCTGTACGGCGAGCATCAGGCAGGAGCGCATGGCGACTCCGTCCACCAGCACCGTGCAGGCACCGCAGACACCGTGTTCGCATCCGACATGGACACCGGTGGCACCGAGGTCGTGGCGCAGGAAGTCGCAGAGTTGGGTTCGCGGTTCAGCCAGGGCTTCGCGGGAGCGGCCATTGAGTTCCAGGCGAATCGGAAAGGTTTGGTCGGCAGTTACACGCATGTTCAGACTCCTTCGATCAGCTGATGACCCAGCTCGCGAATCAGTTGACGGCGATAGGCAGCGCTGGCGTGCACGTCGTCCTGTGCATCGAGCGACCAGGCGGTTTGATTGAGCGCGTCTGGCAGCGCCGCACCACGAGGCAGGCTGCGACGTTGCGGACGGTCGGCGACACCGCCGATGCCGAGTTCGACCTGGTCCGCGCCGATGGCCGCGGCCAGGGAGACAATTGCAAAGTCGCCGTGGCGCATGGCGATTTCGCGGAAGCGATAGGTGATGCCTTCGCGCTTGAGCGGAAAACGCACCTCGACGACCAGTTCATCCGCACGCTTGTCGGTGGTGAGAATGCCTTGGAAGAAGTCGACAGCCTTGACGATGCGCTTGCCTTTTTTCGACTCGAGTACGATCTCGCCGCCCAGCGTCACCAGGCACAGCGGCAACTCGGCGCTGGGGTCGGCGTGAGCCACCGAACCGCAGACTGTGCCGCGATTACGCGTCTGGAAGTGACCGATCCAGGGCATCGCCAGTGCCAATAAAGGCACCTCGTCCATCAGGGTCGAACGCGCCAGCAACTGCGCCTGTCGCACCCCGGCACCTACCGCCAGGCAATCCTTGCGCAGTTCGATATAGGCCAGGTCAGCCACATGATTGATATCGATCAGCAACTTGGGTTGAGCCAGGCGCATGTTCAGCACCGCCATCAGCGATTGGCCACCGGCGATGATGCGAGCCTCTTGGCCGTACTCGGCGAGCAGCTCAAGCACCTGACGACGGGTGTCAGCCCGAACGTAATCGAAAGCAGCCGGTTTCATTGCGCACCTCCCTTGCCAAACAGCGCACCAAGCGAGGCACGCAGGCGCGCCCACCAGCCGGTGGAGATGGTTTGGCCGCTGACCCGTTGCGACAGGCGAGTAAAGATTTGACCGATAATCACTTTCGAGGCCCCTTGCAACATACGGCCGCCGACCGCGGCAACTTTGCCGCTGACCGCCACCTGGTATTGGTATTCCAGACGTGTGTGGCCATTTTCCAGTTCGACGAAACGCACCTTGGCCTGACCCTGGGCCGAGCCCATCGAGCTGCTGCCGGAACCGGACAGACGCAATGAATGCGGAGGGTCCAGATCACTCAGGGCAACCTTGGCCTCGAAGCGCGCACGGATCATGCCGACGCCGACGGTGACGTCTGCGCGGTAACGGTTTTCGCCTTCAAGCACGAGGTCGTGACAACCGGGAATGATCGCCGCCAGCGTCTGCGGGTCGAGCAAGGTATCGAAGACCTGTTGCGGCGATGCAGGAATCACCACCGAGTCGTTGGCCCGCAGTGCCGGTCCTCCAGCAGGTGCTGCGTCCAGGTTTTCATCGGGCTCCATACCGGCGGGCCGTGGCGGCTCGTCGATCCCGATGAGCGTGCGTACTTTCGATGGCGTCAGTGGCAGACGGATGTCCGAGCGACCGAGGGCGTCGGCCACCGCGTTGGCGATGCACACCGGCGTGCTCATATTGTTGCCCTCGCCCACACCCTTGGCGCCCAGCGGGGTGAATGGCGATGGCGTTTCCATGTGCAGGATCACCGGTTCGATCACTTCCGGTGCGGTCGGCACCAGATAATCGGCGAAGGTCCCGGAGAGGAAACTGCCGTCCTCGCCATAGGCGAATTCTTCCATCAGCGCCGCGCCGAGGCCTTGGGTGAAGCCACCACGAATCTGGCCATCGACCAGCGCCGGGTTAAGCAGGCGGCCGGCGTCATGGCAGGTGACGTAGCGATCGATGTGGATCTCGCCGGTCATGCGGTCGATTTCCAGACCACAGATGTCGAAGACAAAGCCGTAGCACAGCGAGCTATTGACCTGATCCTGGTCGTCCGGTGCCACCAATTGCGGCGGGCTCCAGAACGCGGTTTCGCGCAGACCGCCGCTTTCACCTTCCGGCAGCAGGCCCGGCGACCAGTGGGTCGCACCGGCAATCCGATGGAATGGCGCCACCGCCCCGTCATTGACGACAAAAATCTTGCCGCCCGCGAAACGAATATCTTCGGGACTGGCCTGCAATTGCTCGGCGGCAATCGCGGCGAGGCGATCGCGGATCTTCAGCGCCGCCTTGTAGACGGCACCGGCCACAGCGCCGGCGAAGCGGCTGGAATAGTTGCCCGAGGCAATCGACCAAGCGTCCTTCTGGGTATCCAGCTCGACGTTGACCACAATGGATTCCAGCGCAACCCCAAGCACTTCGGCGACGACCTGAGCGACGGTGGTTTGATGGCCCTGCCCTTGCGGTGCCGAGGACACGTGCACACTGACGTCACCCAACGGGCCGACGTTGATGGTTGCGGTTGCGACAGCGCCGTTTTTCGGACCAGCCTTGCGCCGCTCTTCGGGCGTCATCGCGGTGGTGATGTAACCCATGTTGGAAATTGATGGTTCGATGACCGCGGCGTAACCGATGCCATAGATTCGGCCTTCGGCACGCGCCTGATCACGACGTTTGAGCAATTCGTCGAGACCACCGTCAGCCGCCGCCAAGGCAATACCTGCCTGGTAATTGCCGGAATCGAGCAATGCACCGGCGGCCGCGCGATAAGGGAAGGCATCGGCCGGCACCAGGTTGCGGCGGATCACGTCCAACGGATCAAGCTTCAACTGCACGGCGATGTGTTGCAGCAGCCGCTCAAGGGCGAAATACACCTGCGGGCCACCGAAACCACGGTTCAGGCCGGAAGGGGTTTTGTTGGTCAGCACCACGCGGTTGCGCACTTGCAAATTGCGGATCGCGTAGGCACCCGTCAGGTTGCCGTGCATGCGGTAAAAAGTCGCCGGTTCGGGCGCTCTCAGGTAGGCACCACAATCGTCGATCTGGTCATAACGCAAAGCGGTGATGCGGCCGTCGGATTCTACCGCCGCTTCGATTTCGGTCACCCGATTGGTCGCCGAAGAAGCGCCCTGCAAATGTTCCAGACGGTCCTCGACCCACTTCACCGGTGCGCCGACCTTGCGTGACGCCAGGCCCATCATCACCACGTAAGGGAAAACCCCCTGCTTGATGCCAAAACTGCCGCCGGAATCTTTCGGGGTGCGCAAACGCAAGCGGTTGCCGGGCACATTCAGTGCACGGGCCATGACCGTGTGCAACGCGTAGGGGCCCTGGAAATTGGCCAGCACGTCATAAATGCCGGTGGCGCGCTCGTACTGAGCCAGCACCACATAGCATTCAATGGGTGTGCAGGAACTGCGCGGAAACTTCACTTTGAGCGAAACCTTGTGCGGCGCCTGCTCGAACGCCTGCTCCGGCTCGCCATAACGAAAGCGCCGTTCGTTGACCACATTGCTGCCGACTGCTTCGTGCAAGATCGGCGCTTGTTCGGCGGTGGCCAGTTCGGGATCGATGATCGGGGGTAGCGGCTCGTATTCAACGCGCACACCTTCGATGGCGTCCTCGGCCAGATAGCGGCTCTCAGCGATCACCACGGCCACCGGCTCTCCGACGTAGCGCACCTTGTCGACAGCGACGCACCAGTGCTCCATCGGCTGACGTACACCCACCGGAAACGGCAGCGCCCAGCGTTTGACGTCTTCACCGACCAGCACGCCGTGTACGCCTTTCATCAGCAGCGCACTGGAAAAGTCCACCGAGGTGATCCGCGCATGAGCGTGGGGGGAACGGATAATTGCGGCATGCAGCGTACCCGGCGGGATCGCAGCGTCATCGGCATAGCAGCCGAGACCGCGCAACAATGCGGCGTCCTCGACACGGGCCTGACGGGCGCCGATATGGCCGGTCTGGCTTTCGGTAGCAGGTTGGAAACTAGTCATTTTTTTCGCGGCTCTTGTTGTTATGCAGCGCGATAGCGTTAGAGCCGAGTGTGTGAGAAAGGCGCAGGGAGCGCCTTGCCTGGGGAGAGGGAGTTCTGCGTTGGGGTCTGAAAATTTGCCTTAGCGTCTGATTTTAAGGGCTGGGACTGGGCAGAATTTCCGGTCAGGGATGGGACGCGGGATGGCTCAGGAAAGCTTCGATTTCTGCATAGGGCATCGGTTTGGCAAAGTAATACCCCTGAAAAACATCGCACCGACTGCCCTTCAGGAAATCCACCTGAGACGCAGTTTCCACGCCTTCGGCGACCACCGTCAGGCTGAGGTGATGGGCCATGGAAATGATGCCTTGGGTGATCGCGGCATCGTGATGGTCGGTGGTGATTTCCTGGATGAACGAGCGGTCAATCTTGATCTTGTCGATGGGCAACCGCTTGAGGTAGCTGAGGCTGGAGAAACCGGTGCCGAAATCATCGAGCGCAATGCGTACACCCAGGGCTTTGAGCCGGTGCAACGTGTCGATTGCCTGTTCAACGTTATGCAGCAAGAGCGACTCGGTAATCTCCAGTTCCAACTGCCCGGCGCTGAGTCCGTGCTTGCTCAGCACTGTCTGGATACACTCAACGAACTGGCCACGCTGGAAATGCATCGGCGAAATATTCACTGCCATCGAAATGCCCGTGATGCCCTGCTCGCCTAGCTGGCGCAGCTGCGCGCAGGCCGTATCGAGTACCCAAAGGCTCAGCGGGATGATCTGACCACTGTCTTCTGCCACCGGCACAAACACCGCTGGTGAGATAAATCCTTTTTCCGGATGCTCCCAGCGCAGCAACGCTTCGATCCCGACCACCCGACACGTGCGCGCGTCTATCTGCGGTTGATAATGCAGCTTGAACGACTGAGTTTCGATAGCCTTCTGCAGGTCATTGCGTAGGCTCGCGTGCTCGCAAACGCGCTGATTAAGATCGCTGGTGTACCACTGAAAGTTGTTGCGCCCTTGCTGCTTGGCTTTGTACATGGCCATGTCAGCCTGCTGGATCAGCTGCATCGGCTGCTCGATATGACCATCGCTCAGGGTGATGCCGATACTTGCACTCACGTGCAGGTCAATGCCCTGGATGCAGTAGGGTCTGGCAATGCTGGCCATCAATCGCTCGGCCACCGGTACAACGTCCTCATCACGAAGCAAGTCCGGCAGCAGAACGATAAATTCGTCACCGCCCATGCGCACGATGGTATCGCCGGGACGAACCTGCTGGGTCATACGCTGCGCCACCTCAATCAGCACTTGATCGCCGAAGTAGTGCCCGATCGAATCGTTGATGGATTTGAATCCATCCAGATCAATGCACATCACCGCCAGACGACGCTTACGCCGACGACTGATGTGACAATCCAGAATAAGCCGGTCTTCAAGCGAAACACGGTTAAGCAAACCGGTCAGCCGGTCATGGCTGGCGTTGAAGCTCAATTGGCGCTCGTAATGCTTCTGCTCGCTGATGTCCCGGGCAATGCCAAATACCCCGACGATCTCTCCGTTGACCATGATCGGCAGGTTAGAGATGTCCATGGTCAACAGCTTGTCGCTCACGTCGCGAACGCGTGCCTCGAAGCGCTGGGGCTCTCCGGTGCTGGCTGCAGAGAAATGTTGACTGACCCGCTCCAGGTCTTCTTCGACCACCAGATTGGCAAAGTGATGACCGATGAAGTCGGTTGCGGTGTGCGGCTTGAGCTTCAGGCCCGCTGGATTCACGCTCTGGATGTTGCCGGCCAGATCGAGGGCGAACACCGGGTTGGGGTTGTAGGTGAACAAAGAACGAAAACGTTGCTCGCTTTCCTCCAGACGTTGGCCGTCACGCTCATGGCGGATCGCAATGGTTGCCAGTTGGGCCGCGCAGGCCAGTCGTTGAATCTGCACCTCGTCCGGCGCATGGGCGCGGTTCTGGTACAGGGCAAACGTACCCAACACGCTTCCTTGATGGGAAAGCAAAGGCACCGACCAGCAGGAGCGCAGGTTATGCCCCAGCGCCAGGCCGCGAAAACGCTCCCAGCTTGGGTCCCGGGCGATGTCTTCGGTGACCACCAGCTCGCGCCGGAACGCTGCGGTGCCGCAGGTTCCTTCCTGTGGACCAATGGCCATTCCATGAATCGCCTGGCTGTATTCGGCCGGCAGGCCGGGCGCCGCGCCACTCAGCAAGCATTTGCCCTCGGCATCAGTGAGCAGTATCGAACAAAGCGTGTCAGGATCTTGTGTGTCGAGCATCAAACAGATGGCGGCAAGAATGTCGTCCAGTTGATGATTGGTCGCGATCATGCCGAGAATGTCACGCTGCGACTCGGGGAGAGCCACGCTGTGAAAGCTCGTGTGGCGGGTATTCATGGTGGTTCCTGAGGACTGCCGAGACCATCCGATCTTCAAAGAGTCTGGAAAAGTGGGCGGCCGGGCGCAGTCCGCTCGCACTCCGGTCGCGCACTTTATAAAGCACCGACCCAGCAAAAAAAAAGGCTCAGATTCACCATAAAAAACCGTATCAGACTACCCCCGTCCGGCTGGCTTCGCGGTCCTCGAATCGCGGCAAAATTCTCGGCCAACTTCTTCCACCACCTGAGCGGCATCGCGTTCGCCGTACTTGAAACTCAAAACCACATGGTTGACACCGGCCGCACGCAGACCTTCGAGAAACTGCAGGATCACAATGCGCGTGGGATCTACTCTGCTGGTCTTGATCCACTTACGGCATGAGGTATTGAGGCCTGGTTGGCTGACGAATGCAGGCTTGACGTAAAACTGCAGATCCAAGCCGAGCGATAGCGACTTTGCGCCCCTAGGCCTGCTCGCCAACGTCAGCGGCACACAAAACCTGCTCAATTAATGACCAGCACATTGCAAGCCCTGTATTCCGCAGTGCCTGGGTCATTATCCACAGATATACCCACGCCTTTTGTGGATAGCTTTGACGCCTATACGCACACTCCTCAGAAAGCAGAGGGACTCTGCGGCCTGCGCGGCTCCCAATGGCTATTCGATCCCGGTATCGCCAAGTAGAACTACCGGTACGCGCGAAGGCTCTGTCGGCCTGACGAGCAAGCCATCAGTTTCTTCGCCGACCTCACCCAGATGTTCCGCTGGGCCAGAAAGCGCCAGCCTTGGCGGGCTTTACTGGTCGAGGGCGATCCGACGGAACTGTTCGTCATCACCCCATTGATTCCTGCTGACTACGAGGCCGAAAGAAGCCGGATTCTTTCGCCCGCTGAGTTGTTGGAAAATCTGCAAAAAATCTGGAGGAATTGGGGAGTCAAGACCTGAAAAAACCTCTTTAGCAAGAGGTGGCCGGCCATAAAAAATAGAAAAATAAATGTGTAGATAAAAAGCCTAGATCGTCCTTTTTAAGATCCGTCTCATGTGCCTCTCAAAGGCAGCAATGCACCATGGATTGGCTTACCCACGGGATAGGCAGACAACCATCCATCTCTCAAAAGGGGCATTGCAATGCTGAATAAATTGAGCAAATACACTCTCGCCTGCGGCGCTTGCTGGCTGCTGGCTAGCACCGCTGCACAGGCTGCGGACGGGCAGATCGAATTCACCGGATCAGTGACCGACAACGCTTGCACCATCACGACCGGTGACGTGAACAAGTCCGTCACCCTTGACCCGGTACAAATCTCCGACTTCGGGCCAACCGTTGGTGCCGCCGCCAAGGCGAAAGCGTTCTCCATCAGCCTGGACAACTGCAGCACCGCGACCCGCAAGAACGTCGCGATCACCTTCAGCGGCCAGCAAGACGGCACCGACTCGAGCCTGCTGGGCCTGACCGGTGAAAATCAGGTGCGCGGTATAGCCATTCAGATCGCCGACGCCCGCACCGGCAACAAGCTGCCGCTGAACTCGCCGACCGCCGACTACGACCTGCGTCCGCAGTCCAACACCTTTGACTTCACCGCCGCCTACGTTCGCACCATCGCCGACACCAAGAATGAAGAAGGTGAAGTGACTGCATCCGGTATCGGTACCGGTCAGGTCTACGCCCTGGCCAGCTTCGACGTCACCTACAAGTAATTGCTCGTCAATACCGTGGGCCTGGCGCTGTAACGCTGGCCTACGGACTTCAAAGGTTCCCCATCATGCGTTTGAAACTTTGTTTTTTTCTCGCCCTGTTGCCGCTCTGGCATAGCGGGGCAGCGAACGCCGCCGTCACCGTTGGCGCCACGCGGCTGATCTACGACGGTGCCTCGAATGAAGCCAACCTCACCATCAGCAATCGCGAAGACGACTCGCCGTACCTGGTGCAGTCCTGGGTCAGCCGCTTCGGCAGCGCCAACGACGAAAGCGTCGATAACTTTATCGTCACGCCGCCGCTGTTCAGGCTCGATGCCAACCACGAAAACATCCTGCGCGTGATCTTCGCCGGCGGCGCCGACGTACCTCATAATCGGGAAAGCCTATTCCTGATGAACGTCAAGGCCATCCCGGCCATGAGCGATGAACAACGCGGCAAGAACGTGCTGCAGATCGCCCTGAAAACCACCATCAAGCTGTTCTACCGCCCGGCCGGCCTGAAAGGCTCACTCAAGGACGCGGTGGCGCAGGTGAGCTGGAAGGCCAGCGCGGGCGCACTGACGTTCGACAACGCCTCCAAATACCACGTTGTGGTCAGTGAGCTGAAGCTCAACGGCCATCCGATCACCCAGGCACCGGATGTGCTCCGTCCCGGGCAACAGCAGGAACTGCCGATCCAAGCCAAGGCCGGCGATGAAGTGCTGCTGAGCTACATCGATGACTACGGCAGCACCGTGACGGCGCCGACCATCCGCATTAACTGATACCCAAGAGCTACCCCAAGAGCTCCCGTCCAGGAACGCCCATGTCCCGTTCACGCCCACTCACGCGCCGTCGCGCCGTGAAGGCCTTCGGCTGCCCGCTTGCTGCTGCCGTGGCCTTGCACCTGGCACCCGCACAGGCCGGATACCAGTTCGATGCGTCGTTCCTGGAGATCGGCGGCGGGCAGAGTTCGGCTGCAGTGAAACAACAGGTCAGCGCCATGAGCGAAGGCCAGTTGCCGGGGATTTACCGGGTGGATGTGTCGGTCAACCAGCGTTTCGTCGAGCAACGAGATGTGCGCTTTATTCGCGCCACCAGCACGGCAGACCGTTCCGCCACCGGTCTTTTCCCGTGCCTGGATGCCGAATTTTTCCGCGCCCAAGGGGTGGCCGACAGCGCCCTGCAAAACCGCACCGACGCCGATACCACTTGCCTGGCGTTCGACCAGGGGTTGGCTGGGGTGAGCTACGACTACGACTTTAACCGCCAGGTGCTGGCGATCGAAATTCCTCAGGCTTACCTGGGCAGCATTGCGTTTGAAGTGCGGCGCCGGCAGTGGAGCGAAGGCGAACAGGTGGCGTTCACCAACTATGCGTTTTCTGGCAGTACGGTGGAGTCCGATACAGGCCGACGCCAGGATCAGTTCGGCAGCTTGCGCAGCGGCGTGAATGCCGGTGCCTGGCGCCTGCGCAACTTTTCCACCTGGCAGAAAGGCACGGGCAACACCGGGCGCTGGGAGTCGTTGGAAACCTATGCTCAGCGCGACATGGGCAACATGATGGCGATTGCGACGCTGGGCGACGCCACCACCGAAGGCGACCTGTTCGATGCTATCCCCTATCGCGGGCTGGGCATCGCCTCGGACCTGGACATGTTGCCGGACCAGGCCCGTGAGTTTGCGCCGGTGATTCGCGGCATCGCCAATGGCCGCTCGCGGGTGATCATCCGCCAGCGCGGCTACGTGATCCATGAGCAGTGGGTGCCGTCGGGACCGTTTGCCCTGACCGATCTGTACCCCACCGCCAGCAACGGCGATATCGAAGTCACGGTGGAAAGCCCGGACGGCCAGCGCCAGGTCTACACCCAGTCGTTCTCGTCGGTACCCTACATGCTGCGCGAGGGGCAGCAGAGCTATTCGGTGTTCGCCGGTCAGTACCGGCCCGCAAAGTCGACTCAGCAGCAGGACATCCCGACCTTTATCCAGGCCTCCCTGCGCCGTGGCTTGGCCGGTGGCACCACGCTGTTCGGCGGCAGTCTGCTCAGTGATCAATACAACGCCGGCCTGCTGGGGTTTGCCCATGACTTCGCAGGGTTCGGCGCGATTTCGGTGGATGTGACCCACGCCCGCAGCGAAGCGATGGGCCACGAAAAATCCACCGCCAGTGGCCAGTCGTTTCGCTTTCGTTATTCCAAATCCCTGGCGGCCACCGACACCAACTTCAGCCTGATCGGCTACCGCTATTCCACCGGTGGCTACTACTCGTTCAACGAGGCGCTCAGCAGCCGCAGCACCGAGCAGTCCCTGGAGGCGTACCGCAGCGGCCACATGAAGAGCAACTTCACTGCCAACGTGTCCCAGCAACTGGGCGGCTACGGCGGCGTGTACACCAACGTGTCGAAAACCGCCTACTGGGACAAGAGCAAGGCCGACACCTCGATCCAACTGGGCTACACCCTGAGTTCCGGGAGTATTTCCTATTCCTTGGGACTGGGCCTGAACAAAGGTGCTGACGCCGACAATCGCACCTTGTCCCTGAGCATCAGCATGCCCCTGGGCGGTACGCGCAACCAGCGCGTGTCGGTCAACGGCAGCCAAAGCGCCCGCGGCTCGGCGTCGCGCACCGCCACCCTCAGCGGCAATGCGTTTGAAGAGGACACCCTGGCCTATAGCGCAGGCGTGTCGCAGCAGGTCAACGCCAACGATCGCGTGGTGGGCGGCACCTTCGCCGCACGCTATGACGCGCCCAACGCCATCGTGCACGGCGCCTATAACGAGTCCACCGGCAATCGGCAGTTGGACCTGGGCATCGAAGGTTCGGTGGTGGCCTACGGCAGCAACCTGATATTCAGCCAACCCCTGGGCGAAACCAACGTGATCGTCGCCACCCCTGGCGCACCTGACGTGGGCATCAGCAACAAGCGTGGGGTGCGCACCAATGCAAAAGGTTACACGGTGGTGCCATCGGCCCTGCCCTACCGCAAGAACCGCGTATCGCTGGATACCCAATCGATGCCCGATGACGTCGACATCGCGCAGCTGGTGCAGGAAGTCACGCCCAATCGAGGCGCCTTTGTGCTGGCGGATTTCGACACCCGGCGCGGTAAACGCATTCTGTTTCGCATCAGCGACGCACGCGGCGAAGCGGCGCCTTTTGCCGCCAAGGCCGAACTGTTCGCGCCGGATGGCCGCTCCCTGGGCAGCACCCTGGTGGCCGACAAGGGTCGGACCTACCTGACCGGCGTACCGGTGCAATCGCGTTTGTTGATCAGCGTGGATGGGCAGCCTTGGTGCAGCCGCGAATTGAAACTGGAAGACGGCAGCTCCACCGAGGGCGGGATCACTCAACTGAATATTCAATGTGAGCGCGCGGCCGGTGGGTCGGGTGCCAAGGATTTGCAATCATGATCGTGAACATAATCGATGAGGTGCGCGTACGGATTAGCCTCGCGCTGCTGTGCGGGGTGTTGTGCTGCATGCCACAGCAGGCACAGGCGTTGATCGGCGGCAACCTCGATTGCTCGACGCCGGGCTACCCGACCTTCGGCTACCGTTTCCAACCAGGTGAAGCGATCAGTGTCGAGTTCAGCGGTACTTGTACGATTCGCCGTGCCTTTCCCTTCGCCGCCGGGGTGAACACAAACATCACTTACCTGTCAGGTTCCAACCACGCCACTCTGTTCTTTGTAGACCCCTCGAGCTGGACCTATGTACCCGTGCTCCCGCTGGGCCAATACAGCGGTATTTGCCTGGGGGGCACGTGCCAGAGATTACCCATCAATACGGTGGTTCGATACCGCTACAACCTGGTAGGCATGGCGCCCAGAACAACAGGTACGCGGCAGACGCTGGTGCAACTGGGAGTGACCTCCCTCAACTACTTGGCCTGGGCCCAGTGGTTTCTGGAGATGCCCTTTAACTACACCGTTTACAACCCTGCCTGCACCCTGAGTTCGCCCAGCAGCGTCAACCTGTCCTTCGGCACCATCAGCAGCGCCGACCTCAGCAACCAAAAGCAATCGACCACTGTCTCGGTCAACTGTCCGGCCGCCGTACAAGCCACCGCCACCCTGTCGCCAAGCCAGGCGGTAGTCAGCGCCAGCACCGGCGTGTCGCGCACCACCCTGGCAGGCCTGAACATGCAAGCGCGCTGGGATGACAACAATACGCCTGTGCCCCTCAACAGTCCGCGCACCCTGCAACTGCGCCAGGGCAGTAACAGCCTGATTCTAGGGTTCACCCCGCAACTTCAGGCCGGGCAGTCGCCCGCCGGTGCGTTCCAGAGCCAATACACCCTGACCATCGATTACCGCTGAGGCCTTTGCCATGAAAACGTCACTGCTCGCCCTGGCGCTGCTCAGCGCCACCGCCCAGGCCGCCGACACGGTGAATATCACCGTGCGTGGCACCCTCACACGCCCGCCTTGTGTAATGAGTACCAACACCAACCTGATCGCCGAGTTCGGCGATGTACGCATCGACCAGGTGGCCACCACCGGCACGGCGCTTGTGCCGGTAGTTTTGGTCTGCCCGGCAGGTTCCTCGCTTAACGTCAGCTTCACCTCCAACAATGGCACGCACACCGCCACCGTGGCCAAAACCACGGCCGACAACCTCGGCGTGTCGCTGCTATGGGACGACAACTCGGCGGCGAATTTCAACGGCAGCACCAAGGCCTACAACAACCTCAGCGGCAACGTCGATATCAGCCTCAGGGCTCAGTTGGTCGCTCGCGGTGCACTGACGCCGGGAGCGTTCACTTCGTCGATGGTCATGACCATCAATTACCTATGAAAGCGCTGCTTTGGATACTGCTGACCGTGGCCAGTGCGGCGGTCGCGCAACCGGCGGATGAGGCGAAGATCGACATCAACGGCAAGCTGATCGCCCCGCCCTGCACGCCACGCTTTCCGACTTCACAGCAGGTGAAATTGGGTGAGGCCAACCTCAACCAACTGCAGGATGACAACGTCGCCGCCACCGATGTGCCGTTGATCTTCGATTGCAACGCCGGCAGCCGAGTGACCCTTACACTCTCGGCGGGCTTGGGCAGCGCCGATAGTCAGACCCTGCTCACCAATCGCCCTGCCCTGGGGCTGCGTCTGAGCCTGTTGAATAAAAGCGTCAAGGCAGATTTCAGCCTGGGGGAAACCGGCACCTGGTCGGTGGAAGAAGGACCGCTGGAACTGACCCTGCGGGTCAAGCCCGTGTCACTGGGTGAACTGCCCGAAGCAGGCAGCTACAGCGCGACGCTGTTGATGCAGATGACCTACCGCTGACTACTGGAACTGCCTGGCCTCGATGCAATAGGTCAGCAAGGCCTGGTCACTGTTGACATCCAACTTGCGCATGGCCGAGATCTTTTGCGCGCTGACGGTCTTGTTGCTGCGGCTCAGTTGCCGCGCGATATCGCTGACGCTCATCCCCGTGACAAACAAACGCAGCACTTCCATCTCCCGGGGCGACAGGCTCTGGAAACGCTCCTGTACCTGATAAGGGTTGCCCACCACCGAGGTCGCCACAGTCTCCGGCCCCTGGTAACTGCGCTGGGCACTGATGGCGCTCAAGGCTTTTTCGATTTCGCCATGCAGGTGTTTTTTCTGGATCACCCCCACCACGCCTACCTCCTGCAAGCGGGTGAGGATCAGGTTGTTGGAGATCATGGTCAGCACCAGCACCTGGGTCTCGGGGAAGTGGCGCAGGATGTATTCGATCAGCTTCAAGCCATCGCCGTAGGTATCGTCACCCGGCATGTTGAAATCGGTGATCAAGACTTGCGGCCGATGAATGCGCAACTGTTCGATCAGTTGGCTGGAGCTGACTGCCTCGCCCACCAGGCTATAGCGCGAATCGCGCTGGACGATTTCCCGCACGCCCACCAGCACGATGGGGTGGTCATCGGCGATGACGACGTTTATTTCTCGCATGTTTTATCTCTCTTGTAGAGGGCGTTCATCGACTGATGACTCTGCCAGCAAGCATTGCGCCACCGCCGTCAACCGTGTGCACAACACCCGGATCTGCGTGGTGGCGTGCGTATCCAGGGAGCCTTCGTACAGGGTGTTCTCCCACTCCTGGCAAGCGTTGGACAGCGCCCCGGCGCGCACACTGGCCAGCGCGCCATTGAGGCTGTGCAGGCGCTGGCGGACCAGAGTGGAATCGGCGGAAGCCAGGCCTTGCTCGATCTGCTGGACGTCGACCAGCAAGGTGTCGCCCATCAATTGGCGCATGGCCGGGGATAACTCGATCCAGCCTTCGCGGTCCCGATCCGGTTGCGCAACCGACAAGGCAGTCGCCCGCCGACAGTGCGCCATCAACGCCTGGCGCAGCATGCTCAAGCTCAGCGGCTTGACCACCCACGCATTCATGCCCACCGCCAGACAACGCTCGCCCTCCTCACGCAGGGCATTGGCGGTCACCCCGATAATCGGCACCTGCACGCCTTGTTCACGCAAGGCGCGGGCCAAGTCGTAGCCATTGAGCCGCGGCATATTGATATCGGTGATCACTAGGTCGAACGGCTGGGAGCCCCAGATTTGCAAGGCGTGCTCGCCGTCCCGCGCCACGGTGGGGTGAGCCCCCAGGGCTTCGAGCTGCTCTTGCAACACGGCCTGGCTGACCGGGTTGTCTTCGGCCACCAGCACGCGCACGTTCAAACAAGGTGCATCAGTACACAGTGGCATCGACGGTTGCGCGGCTGATGACGGGGTCTCCTTGAGCACCGGCAAGGTGATGAACAGCGAAAAGCTGCTGCCCAGCCCAGGCTCACTGACCACGCGCATGCTGCCGCCCATCAGCTCACTCAACCGCGAGCAGATAGACAAGCCCAGGCCCGCGCCATTGCCGTCCTGGCCGCCCGTCACCTGATAAAAAGGCTTGAACAACTGATCCAGAGCCTTTTCCGGAATGCCCACGCCAGTGTCAGTGACCTGCCATTGCAAGGCGACTTCATCCTCAAGCAACTGTTGCACCGTCAAGCGCAAACGCACCCGCCCGGAATCAGTGAACTTGATGGCGTTACTCAACAGGTTATGCAAGATCTGCCGGATCCGACCGGCATCGCCAAGCAGTCGCGGCGGCAGTTGCGGGTCAATTTCGGCATCGATCCGCAAGCCTTTGTTGCGCGCCGTCGCGGTAAACACCAGCACCGACTCTTCCACCAACTGGCCCGGGTTGAACGCCGCCGCTTCCACGGCCATTTGCCCGGACTCGATTTTCGACACATCCAGCACGTTGCTGATCAGTTGGAACAGCACGGTGGAGGAGCCTTGGATAATTTCCAGGTACTGGCGCTGGCGTTCGCTCATATCGGTCAGGGCCATCAGTTCCAGGTTGCCCAGCACGCCATACAACGGGGTACGGATCTCATGGCTCATGGTTGCCAGGAATATGGTCTTGGCCTCGTTGGCAGCGGTGGCTTCTTGGCGTGCCAGGTTCAACAGCTGGGCCTCGTCCACATGCCGGGTAATGTCGTTGCAGCCGCAGAGAAACACGTCCTCGCCCTCGTAGCGCGCAGCCACCACCACGACCTGCAAATAGCGCCCCTCCACCGCCAGGCACATCTCGCCGGGTTTGTCCGGGCCATCGTTGGCTTTCAGCACTTCCAGCAACGGTGCGGTGCCGCGCAGTTGCAGGGCGCGCTGGTTTTCCAGGAGCAATTGGTGGTCGCTGCGGCGCACCACGCACAAGCCCACCGGGGCGTTATGAAGCATGATGCGGTTGAACGCTTCGCTCTCGAACAGACGCTCCTGGGCGCGCTGGGCCGGGCTGACGATACGGGTCTTGTACCAGTGGTTGATCCACCAGCCCAGCAGCACCGCGGCAAGGAACGTCAGGCCCAGGCCTAACAGCGGCCATTTGGCGTAGCGCAAAAAGTCCTGGTAGTTGATGGCATACAAACCGGTCCAATGCTCACCGCCCTCCCTGACCATCTTGAAACGCAAACCCTGGCTGCTGAAGCTCAGGCCCAGGGGCGCCATGTGTTCATCCCCCAGGCTGCCGAGCAACACATCGCCCTGGGGCGAGATCAGGGTGAACTGGTTGTAGACCGACAGCTGCAGCACCCGCTCGAACTCATCGACCTGGGACGTGTCTACCACGGCCGCCAGGGTCAGCAGGCCCTGGGGCTGATTGGTAGGCAGCACAGTGGCAGGCGCGTCGAGGCCGATCATCGCCACCACGCTGCGGCTGTTGCGGTAGAGCTGCAATGGCGCGCGCATCCAGCGCACGCGGCTGTCCGTCAGCAACAGGCTTTGGCTCTGTTGCAGTTGGTGCAAGCGGCTCACCACTTCGCGGTAGTGCTCGCGCAACAACGGCTGGTGCTGGCGCAATCCGCCAATGCCAGGCACGGCCAGGCTGGCGACATCATTGGGGGTAAACACGAACAACTGCGGTGAGGCGTAAAACGAACTGGACCAGAAGCCACCATAGTAGTCGGTCAGTTGCACGCCAAACGCCAGCGCCCGCCGCGTGTCATCCGCCGAGAAAGTCTCAGCGTGGGACAAAGTGAACGGCAGCGATAAGGCGAACCCCTTGGCCTGCAACACCACCTGCCCGGCATCGCGCTGCAACTCCACCACAGAAGTCGACTGCACTGCCGGCAGCGGCGGCGCGTTGCTGCGGCTGTAGCCGGTGGCCACATTACGCAGGAACGCCTCATGCTCATGGATGATCTCCACTACCCGGGCGAAGTGAAACTCGACTTTTTCTTGTTCGGCTTCGAGCAACCGCGACACCGCCCAGTAGCAACTGCTGGACAGCAACAAGGCGAGTCCCGTCAGTAATAAAAGGGCTTTGTTCAGGCGTTGGGAGCTTTGCGCCAGCTTATCCAAACGCAGACTTGCATGTTTCATCGTCAGGACCGCAGAAGCCTGTATCAGGACGTGGGGCCTATGCTTGATCCCGGCATTGGCCAATAACACCCGGCTAACCGGGCGACCCTTCCTTTGGGCTTCATGTGTGACCTTGGCAGTTTACATAAGTGCTGGCGTAGGGCCATCCTCTATCAACAACGCACTGAATTTATCCACCGCCACGGCTTGGGAGATCAGGAAGCCTTGTACCTGATCGCATCGAATGCGCCGCAAGACAGCCAGCTCCGCCTGGGTCTCGGCCCCCTCGGCGATGGTGGTCAGCCCGAGTTTACGGCCCAATTCGACAATGCTCTGCAAGGCCGACGCCAGGCTCTCGTTCTCAGCACACCCATGCACCAGTGAGCGGTCAATCTTGACCTCATTGAACGGCGTGGACACCAGATTGAAGTAGGAACTGAATCCCTTGCCGAAATCATCTTGCGCCAGCCCAAAGCCCATCATGCGCAAGCGGCATGCTCCAGCGTAGTAGTTACTGGGCAACAGTGTGGTGGAGCTTTCCATCAATTCGAACGTGATTTGCCGGGGTTCAGCGTCGCTGCTCTGCACTTGGGCCAGCAGGCGATCGACCAGCTCGCACTGGTCAAGTAAATGCGTGGGGAGGTTGATCGATACCGGCAGCCTGTAACCAAGCTGCACCCACTGGGCCTGGGCGGTGAGAGCCTGGGCAAGGATGCAGGTCAGCAACTGGGTTTCTAGGCCTAGGCGCTCGATCTCACCGAGGAACTCCCCTGGCATCAATAACCCTTCCACTGGGTGCACCCAGCGCGCTAGGGCTTCGGCGCCGACGATCCGCCCGTCGTGCAGGGATTTCTTGGGTTGGAACCAGGCCTGGATCTCACCGTTCGCCAAGGCGTTCACCAGGTTTTCCTCGGCATGGCTGACACCCCGATGGCAACACGGCGTGCGCGCCTGCTCAGCCAGTTTGTCCAGGCAATCGCGCAGAGTGCGCACCTCGGGTTCGCGCACCGGCTTGGAGATCAGCCCAGCGACGGTCAGCCCCAGGTTCCCGGCCACCTGCCCGGCGCCCACCAGCATGCGCCGCGACGCCACGCTCATCAGCGCCAGCGCCGGCGGCGTCTGCATCCGGGCCAATTGCTGGATCAGTTGCACGCCGTCCATCCCCGGCATCATCAAATCGCTGAGCAACAGGTCGTAGCGCTGTCGGGCCAGGCGTTGCAATGCGGTGGCGCCATCCCAGACCACGTCGACGTCAAAGCCGCCGATGGCCTGGAAGACGCTGATCAGGTACTCATGCTGAAAAGGATGGTCCTCCACAATGAGCACGCGATAGGCACTCAAAGCACCCTCCTCTGATAGCGATCCAAGCACTGATAGAGGGCCCGCAGGGTAAAGGGCTTGACCAGACAATGATCCATACCCGCGCTCAGGCAACGCTCGGCTTCGTCGAGCATCGCGTTGGCAGTGGCGCCGATGATCGGCAGCGAGCAGCCCAGGCGCCGTAGTTGTTCGGTAAATTCGTAGCCATTCATGCGCGGCATGTTGACGTCGGTGAGGATCATGTCGAACACGGTGTCGTCCCACAGTGAAAGGGCCTCAACGCCATCGCCGGCCAGCACCACGGTGCAGCCGAGCTCTTCCAGTTGATCACGCAGGATCAGTTGGTTTATCAGGTTGTCTTCGGCCACCAGCAGGCGCAGGTTGAGGCTGAGCTCGGCGGGTTTCTCGCTGATCCTGGGCGACAGCTGCTCCTCGACCCCCTGGGCGCGGCTGACCGCACGATTGAGGGCGTGCAAGTTGTTCAGGCCGATCTGCCAGCACGCACCGGGCCCTGGATAGGCGCCATGTTCATCGACGGCAGCCATGACCCGAGGCCCTGACCAACGCATCAACTGTCCGGGCTCGGTCGGGCCGGGATAAAGCTCTACCAGGACCGCGCCTGAGTCGGCCTCTACGGACTCTGGCGCGCCGAGTTGCGCCCGGGCGCCCCAGCGGCGCAACCAGCCGCCGACACTTTCCGCCAGCTCCCGCACTGGCGACACAACATAGACCCGCTCTCCCAGCAGCGGTTGGGCCCAGGGGTCATTGCCGTCGTCACTGACTTGCTCCAGTGGCAAAGTGAAGGAAAAACTGCTGCCCAGGCCCGGCTCGCTGACCACGCGCAACGTGCCGTTCATTAAGTGCATCAGACGCTTGCAGATCGACAACCCAAGGCCGGTGCCGGCGACAACATTGGCATTGCCACTGGCCTGGAAGAACGGCTCGAAAAGGTACTGCTGGTCCTCTTCGGCAATACCCTTGCCGGTGTCGACCACCTGCCACTGCAACATGGCGCGCTCTCCTTCACGGCTTTCCAGGCGCAGACGCAAGACAATCCGGCCGCTCTCGGTGAATTTCAGCGCGTTGTTCAGCAGGTTATTGAGGATTTGGCGGATGCGCGTGGCATCCCCGCGCACGCGGTCGGGCAGTTGCGGATCCAGGCAGGCAAACAACTGCAGGCCCTTGCCTTGGGCAGCGCCCGCGTAGACTTGGATCACCTCCTGCACCAACTCAATCGGCGAAAAAATGCTGAACTCGAGGGACAGTTGCCCAGCCTCGATTTTCGACACATCCAGCACATCACAGATCATTTGCAGCAAATTCGCCGACGAGCCTTCGATGGCATTCAGGTAGCCGCGCTGCTGGCCGTTGAGGTCGGTGCGCGCCAGCAATTCCAGGGTACCCAGCACGCCATACAGCGGCGTGCGGATTTCATGGCTCATAGTCGCCAGGAACAGGGTCTTGGCCTCATTCGCCGCGTCCGCCAGAGTGCGCGCCTGCTGCAACGCCAACTCCACCTGTTTACGCTCGGTGATATCACTGAAGGCGCAGATCAACACATCTTCACGCTGGTAACGGGTTGGCGCGAAACTCAGGTACAGGTGGCGACCGTCGGCCATTTGCAGCTCGTCGGTACTGCCTTGCTCGGACTCATGGAAGGCGCGGCGAATCCAGCCGTGGCACAGCTGCTGGCGCTCCTGACCGTTGCCCAGCCATTGGCGAGACAAGGGGTTTTCCAGCACCACCTCGCCATCGCTGCGACGCAGTACACACAAGGCCACCGGGGCGATACGAATCACCGCGCTGCTGAACGCCTCACTTTCCACCAGCGCTTCGATGCGATTGGCCGCCGGGATAATCAACCGCTGATCGATGCGCCGCACCAGCCGCACCATCACCAGGCTCGCCAATACGCACAGCATCAGGCACACCAGCAACGGCAAGGCCAGACTGGGCAACAGTGAACGCAACTCCAGGCTGTAGACGATCTGCCATTGGGAATAACCCAGGTGCTTTCGAATAGCCAATCGGTCCGGCAACCACCGACTACCCTCCCACCCGAAACTGGCCGTGGAATGATACTGACGCAGTACCTGCACAGCGGCGGGTTGATGCGGCGAGCTGCTGAAAATCAGCTCGCCTACGCCGTCGAGCAACATGAAGTCGCCGGCTTTTTCATGCTGCAAGGCATTGATCAGGTCCGGCCCGTCCACCTCCAACCCGAGCCAACCCGAGGTGGGGCTACGGTCGTCGAGGCGGGTGAAGATGTACAGCGGCGAATCCAGGCGGTTCTGCTCGGTCAGCCACAACTCATCGCTGACCGAAACCTTGCCGGTGTCCACCGCCATCAACCGCCGCAATACCGGCTCCGGCACATTCGCGGGGGCAATGCCTACGGTAAACAGGCGTTCCACCACAGGCTCGGCACGCTGGGCCACGTAAATCAGATTGACCTGATTGACCTCCAGGTAATCGAGCATGCGCTTGGTCAGCCACAGGCTCCAGATATTGCCCGCCTCGCCCAGGGTGATATGCACCTCCTCGGCCGGCACTTCGTTGAAATTGCCCACCGGCGCCGTGACATGACGCACCGTCGACAAGCCCAAGCTTTTCAGCAACGTCTGGCGACTGACAAAAAAACTCTGCGCATCGGAAATCGCCTCATTCATATAACTACGCCGCAGCGAAATCTCCTCATTAAACGCTGCCCGCAGGTAACTGTAGGCACCCACGTAAACGCCAAGCACTAACGCTAGAGCGAACAGACGCAACAGTTTTCTGGCGGCCTTAGGCGTGGAGAAGGAGGAGTCGAGCGGTTGCAGGAAATGTTTGAGTTTCATCGCCGAGAAGTTAAGCGTGGCGAGGCGGTAGGTGAATAAGACGGATCTCAAAAAGGCGGGATGCCGGTGAGCCTGTGGTGAAGGCTGCTGCCAAAAGGGGCGAACCTTGAGCAGAGTTTCTGCCCCCCTTTGAGCTGTAGATTCCACCGAGAGCTAGCCATTTTGTAGGGGTAAAAACGCCACAAAATAAAAAAGGGTCGCGAGATAAAATCTCGCAACCCCTTGAATTATATGGTCGGGACGGAGTGATTCGAACACTCGACCCCTAGCACCCCATGCTAGTGCGCTACCGGACTGCGCTACGCCCCGACTAGGCGTTAAACCTGTTCCTCAGCTCGAGGAACGCTCAAGAATATATCGCAAGCTTTTGAAAACTGGAAGTATTCAAACGCAGGAATTTATTTCTTGAGGACAACCAACACGTCTTCCAATTCAGCAATCATCTGCCGAATCATCTGTTTGTATTGGGTGGTGTCGTCTTTGGCTTCATCGCCGGACAAACGCAAGCGTGCGCCGCCGATGGTGAACCCCTGATCGTAAAGAAGCGCGCGGATTTGCCGGATCATCAGCACGTCTTGTCGCTGATAATACCGGCGGTTTCCGCGGCGTTTGACGGGGTTGAGTTGAGGAAACTCCTGCTCCCAGTAGCGCAGCACGTGTGGTTTAACCGCACACAGCTCGCTGACTTCACCAATGGTGAAGTAGCGTTTGCCTGGGATGACGGGTAGCTCGTCGTTATGACTTGGTTCCAGCATAAGCCTCAACTCGGGCCTTCAACTTCTGCCCTGGACGATAGGTGACCACACGGCGAGCCGTGATCGGGATTTCTTCACCCGTTTTCGGATTGCGGCCAGGCCGCTGGCGTTTGTCCCGAAGGTCGAAATTGCCGAAACCGGACAATTTGACTTGTTCGTTGTCTTCAAGAGCGTGCCTGATTTCTTCAAAAAACAGTTCGACCAATTCCTTGGCCTCCCGTTTATTCAGGCCCAGCTCTTCATACAGACGTTCCGCCATCTCAGCTTTCGTCAGAGCCCCCATACGTCACTTCCTTAACGTGGCGTTCAACCTTTGTTCGAGCGAGGTGAGGATATTTTGCGTCGTGTTATTCACCTCATCGTCATTAAGAGTGCGCGATGGATGCTGCCAGGTCAAGCCAACTGCGAGGCTTTTTCTATCAGGATCAATGCCTTTACCCTGATACACGTCAAATAGCCTGAGGTCCGTCAGCCATTCCCCTGCATTTTCACGGATTACGTCCAGTACCGCGCTGGCTGCGACGTCTTTTTCGGCAATCAGTGCAAGGTCACGACGTACTTCAGGAAAGCGCGACAACTCTTGGAATTTAGGCATTTTACCCAATGCCACTTCCGCCAGAACCAACTCGAAAACGAAGACCGGACGGTCGAGACCGAGGGTTTTCGATAATTCCGGGTGAATCGCGCCGACGTAACCGACCAGACGACCTTCACGCTCGATGCGCGCAGTCTGACCTGGGTGCAGCGCCGGGTGCTTGCCTGGCACAAAAGTGAACGAATCCAGTGCACCGGCAAAGCCCAACACCGCTTCCACGTCAGCTTTGACGTCGAAGAAGTCCACGACATCGCGACCTTGCGCCCAGCCTTCCGGCAGACGGCTACCGCACACAACACCTGCCAGCATCGGCTCTTGCTTCAAGCCTTCCAGTTGACCGACAAAACGTAGGCCGCTTTCGAACAGGCGGACGCGATCCTGCTGACGGTTCAGGTTGTGCTGAAGCGCCTTGACCAGACCTGGCCACAGGGACGAACGCATCGCCGCCATGTCGTTGGAAATCGGGTTGGCCAGCAACAGCGGTTCAACACCCGGATTAAACAGTTCGAACTGTTTCGGATCGATGAAGCTGTAAGTGATCGCTTCCTGATAACCACGGGCTACCAGCAGGCGGCGCAGTTCAGGCAGGTCGCTACGGGCTTCGGCCTTGGCTTGCGGCGCCAGACGGGCTTGCGGGTAACGAACCGGCAGACGGTTGTAACCGTACAGACGAGCCAGTTCTTCGATCAGGTCAACTTCGAGGCTGATATCGAAACGATGACTTGGCACTTCTACGCGCCACTGCCCTGCCCCATCGGCGGAAACGGTCAGGCCCAAGCCGTTGAGCAGACGCTCGACTTCGGACGATTCCATTTCCATGCCCAGCATCTGGGTGATGCGTTGCGCGCGCAAGGTAACCGGCGCGATTTTCGGCAGGTGCTGCTCGCTGACGGTTTCGATGATCGGGCCGGCTTCGCCGCCAGTGATTTCCAGCAGCAGGCCAGTGGCGCGCTCCATGGCTTCACGGGCCAGTTGCCAGTCCACGCCACGCTCGTAGCGGTGCGAAGCGTCGGTGTGCAGGCCGTAGGAACGGGCCTTGCCAGCGACAGCAATCTGATCGAAGAACGCGCTTTCAAGGAACACGTCGCGGGTGGTCGCGGTGTCGACGCCGCTGTGTTCGCCACCCATCACGCCAGCAATTGCCAGGGCGCGGGTATGGTCGGCAATCACCAGCGTATCGCTACGCAGGCTTACTTCCTGACCGTCGAGCAGAACCAGCTTCTCGCCTTCTTCAGCCATGCGCACGCGGATGCCGCCATTGATTTCGGCGAGATCGAACGCGTGCAGCGGTTGACCCAGTTCCAGCATCACGTAGTTGGTGATGTCGACGGCAGCGTCGATGCTGCGCACGTCGCCACGACGCAAGCGCTCGACCATCCACAGCGGCGTTGGCTTGGACAGGTCGACGTTACGGATCACACGACCCAGGTAACGCGGGCAAGCAGCAGGTGCCAGCACTTCAACCGAACGCACTTCGTCGTGCACGGCTGGCACGACAGCCACTACCGGACGGGTGACTTCGGCGTTGTACAGCGCGCCGACTTCACGGGCCAGACCGGCCAGGGACAGGCAGTCGCCGCGGTTCGGAGTCAGGTCAACCTCGATGCTTGCGTCGTCCAGGCTCAGATATTCACGAATGTCCTGACCAACCGGCGCATCGTCCGGCAATTCCATCAGACCATCGTTGCCTTCGCCCACTTGCAGCTCGGCTTGCGAGCACAGCATGCCGTTGGACTCAACGCCACGCAGCTTGGCTTTCTTGATCTTGAAGTCGCCTGGCAGTTCGGCACCGATCATGGCGAACGGGATCTTCAGGCCCGGGCGCACGTTAGGCGCACCGCACACGACCTGGAAAGTCTCCGAGCCATTGCTGACCTGGCAAACACGCAACTTGTCGGCGTCCGGGTGCTGCTCGGTGCTCAGCACCTCGCCCACCACTACACCAATGAATTCGCCGGCGGCTAGCGTAACGCTGTCGACCTCAAGACCGGCCATCGACAGACGAGCAACCAGCTCGTCACGACTTACCTGCGGGCTTACCCAGCCACGCAGCCATTGTTCACTGAATTTCATCCTGCTCTCCTAAGAATTCGTTACGACTAGCGAAATTGCGCGAGGAACCGCAAGTCGTTGTCGAAGAACAGACGCAAGTCGTTCACGCCGTAACGCAGCATGGCCAGACGCTCAACGCCCATGCCGAAGGCAAAGCCCGAGAACTCTTCCGGGTCGATCCCGGACATACGCAGCACGTTCGGGTGAACCATGCCGCAACCCATGACTTCCAGCCAGCCAGTCTGTTTGCAGACACGGCAGCCTTTACCGCTGCACATCACGCATTCCATGTCGACTTCGGCGGATGGCTCGGTGAACGGGAAGTACGAAGGGCGGAAACGCACGGCCAGCTCTTTTTCGAAGAACACGCGCAGGAACTCTTCGATGGTGCCTTTGAGGTCGGCGAAATTGATGTCGCGATCGACCAGCAGGCCTTCGACCTGGTGGAACATCGGCGAGTGGGTGATATCGGAGTCGCTACGGTACACACGGCCTGGGCAGACGATGCGGATCGGCGGTTGCTTCGATTCCATGGTGCGGACCTGTACCGGCGAGGTATGGGTGCGCAGCAACATGTTGGCATTAAAATAGAAGGTGTCATGCATCGACCGGGCCGGGTGGTGGCCTGGGATGTTGAGCGCTTCGAAGTTGTGATAGTCGTCTTCAACCTCAGGGCCTTCGGCGATGCCGTAGCCGATGTGGGTAAAGAACTGTTCGATACGTTCCAGAGTGCGCGTAACCGGATGCAGACCACCAGAGGTCTGGCCACGGCCAGGCAGGGTCACGTCAATGGACTCGGCAGACAGTTTGGCGGCCAGGTCGGCCTCCTCAAACAGTGCCTTGCGGGCATTGAGAACCTCTGTGACACGCTCCTTGGCAACGTTGATCAGTGCGCCGACTTGCGGACGCTCTTCTGCCGGCAAATTCCCCAGGGTCTTCATCACCTGAGTCAATTCACCCTTTTTGCCAAGGTAGTGAACCCGGATTTGCTCC
>NZ_JBIUXZ010000004.1:248235-375426 GCF_044744265.1 Pseudomonas sp. NPDC087342 | reverse complement strand
CAGCAAATTTACCAAACTTCAGCATTTCCATCGTGAAACTCCTAATGAACCCCAGTGTGTTAAGTAAAACGTGTAGCGCCGCGTCAGTTCAGGTAAGGGGACCAGGAAGGTTCTCTGACTTCGCCTTGTGCGGTAGGAAGCGGGAGCCTTACGCGTCCATTAATGGACACGAGCATCAAGACTCCCCGGCCCTGCTGGCGGGTGGCGTAGATTACCATGGTGCCGTTGGGCGCAACAGTAGGCGACTCGTCCAGAGTGCTATCAGTGAGGATTTTTACGCTTCCGCGCTGCAAATCCTGGGCCGCCACCTTGAAATTAGTGAAGCCATCCTGGCGGTGAATCATCACCAGGGTCTTTTCATCGGCCGAAAGTTTCGGGTTTGCGTTGTAGTTACCGATGAAAGTCACGCGTTCCGCACCGCCACCACCGACGCTGGTCTTGTAGATTTGTGGCTTGCCGCCACGGTCGGAGGTGAAGTAGATGGTCGAACCATCTTTACCCCAGAACGGTTCGGTGTTGATGCCAGGACCGTTGGTGACACGCGAGATCTGACGTGAACCCAGGTTCATCACATAGATGTCCGGGTTGCCGTCTTTCGACAGTACGAATGCCAGGCGATTGCCATCCGGCGACCAGGCTGGCGCGCCATTCAGGCCTTCGAAGTTGGTGATCTGCTCACGGCGACCGGTGTCGATGTTCTGCATGAAGATGCGCGGACGCTTCTGCTCGAACGAAACATAGGCGATGCGCTTGCCATCCGGTGCGAAACGCGGCGACAGGATTGGCTCGCGCGATTGCAGCAGGGTCACGGCGCGGGCACCGTCATAGTCCGAACGTTGCAGCGTGTAGCGCGTGTTCTTCTCGGAGAAACGCTCGGCTGTCACGTACAGCAGGCGTGTCGAGAACGCACCTTTAATACCGGTGAGTTTTTCGAACGACTGGTCAGCGATGTAGTGCGCCATGTCGCGCAGTTGATCGACGCTGCCCGACACGCTGCCGGTCAGCACTTGCTGCTCGGTGGCGACGTTGAACAAAGCGTACTGAACCTGCAGGCGACCGCCCGCCGGAACAATGCTGCCGACCATGATGTACTGGGCGCTGATCGCCTTCCAGTCACGGAAAATGATTTCGCTGGCCTGGCTCGGCTGGCTGATCATTTGCTGCTTTGGAATCGGCGAGTAGTAGCCCGAGTTGCGCAAATCGTTACCAATAATTTCGGCCATGTCGTCCGGAAGGACGGTGCCGCCCTGGAAGCCGAACGGTACTACCGCAATCGGGGTGGCCCGATCACTGCCGCTGGTGACCAGAATGTTTTTTTCATCTGCTACCGCCATCCCTGCCAGGCAGCAGATAACGACAAGCATTCCTCGAAGAAGGTTTCTCACAAGGCTAGATCCTCAGGTGTGAATGTCATCTTGAATGAACGATACGGAGCGAAATCGCTCGGCTTCATTCCCTGCATTTCTGTCAAACGTCCAATATTCTTGACCGCAGCCACAGCAGACGAGTCGAACGGACCATCGCCACTGGACTTGGCAACGCTGACCGAAGTCACCGTACCGTCCGGCAACATGCCGATTTGCAACACGACCGTCATGCCTTTGCGTGCCGAAGGTGGACGAGCCCAGCCTTCCGCTGCACGAGCACGAATCAGGTCATCGAAACTGCCGGCGACTTCATCGCCCTGCTCATCGGCCAACGCCTGCTGACGCTGCGGCGTGTCGGAAAGCAAATCTGCCAAGGCCTGGGCCTTTTTGTCTTCGGTAGATTTACGTGCCGCATCCTGCGATTTTTTCTTCGCAGCATCGGCAGCAGCTTTCTTCTTCGCTTCGTCGGCGACTTTCTTCTTCGCCTCTTCAGCTTCAGCTTTTTTCTTGGCGTCGTCCGCGGCTTTCTTCTTCGCGTCTTCGACGATCTTTTTCTTCGCTTCTTCAGCGGCCGCTTTCTTGGCCTCTTCTTCAGCAGCTTTCTTGGCTTCTTCTTCAGATTTCTTCTTGGCTATATCAGCCAATTGTTTCTCTTCGGCCTTTTTGGCTTCGGCGGTCTTCTTGGCTTCGTCGGCTTTCTTGGCTTCATCAGCCTTTTTCGCTTCCTCAGACTTCTTGGACTCGTCGGCCTTCTTGGCTTCCTCGGCTTTTTGAGCCGCTTCTTCTTTCTTTTGTTCCGCAGCCTTCACCGCTTCCTGCTCGACCTTCTTCTGTTCCATCTGTTCGACTTCGGTTTGACGCGCGGCAGACTTCACCGCTTCACCCGCAATCTTCTGATTGGTCTGGGTGGTCGCCCGACTTTTCGATTTCAGCTGGTACAGGGTCGCCTGGACAATCGGCTTGGCCGGCGGCAACTCAGGCGTCATGGCGAAACTGACGAACAGCATGCCGAAAACCAGCACGTGCAAGCCGATCGCCCAGACACTAGGCCAGAAGTAGCTTTCCGAGGCTGTTGGCTCTCGTTGTTGCTGCATCAGGGCGCCTCGGTAATCAAGCCAACATTACCGACTCCGGCCTTCTGCAACCCGCCCATGGCGCCCATGACCGAACCGTAGTCGACAGTCTTGTCGCCACGAATGAAGACTTGGGTGTGCTTGCCGTTTTCGTTACCGGCGCTGATGATTTTGGTCACGGCGCTGGTCATCTGCGGCAAGGTCATGGCCTTGTCCTGCTGCTTGTCGGTGTCGACTTCGCTGCCAAGGTTCCAGTAGTAGGTCTTGTCAGACTTGATCGAAATGGTCAGGACCTGGGTGTTGTTGTCCTGCGGCAAGGCTTCGCTGGAAACCTTGGGCAGATCAACCTTCACGCCCTGATTGAGCATCGGCGCGGTCACCATGAAGATGACCAGCAGTACCAGCATCACGTCGATGTAAGGTACTACGTTCATCTCGGCGACCGGCTTGCGCTTTTTGCGAGCTCGAGCGATTAAAGCCATTGGAAATTACCTGCTTATTCTTCGCTGGTGTGCACTTTGCGGTGCAGGATCGCCTGGAATTCGTCGGCGAAGGTGTAGTAACGGCTCAGCAGGGTTTCGCTGCGAGCAGCAAAACGGTTGTAAGCGATAACGGCCGGGATGGCTGCGAACAGACCGATGGCAGTAGCTACCAGTGCTTCGGCGATGCCCGGGGCCACGGTGGCCAGGGTCGCTTGCTGGGCAGTTGCCAGGCCACGGAAGGAGTTCATGATGCCCCAGACCGTACCGAACAGACCGATGTACGGGCTGACGGAACCGACGGTGGCGAGGAACGGCAAGCTCTGCTCGAGCTTTTCTTCTTCGCGGGAAATGGCGACGCGCATGGCACGGGCCACGCCTTCCATGACTGCTTCCGGGTCAACGCCTGGCTGCTGACGCAGACGGGAGAATTCCTTGAAACCGGCACGGAAGATCTGCTCGACGCCCGAATCCGGGTCAGGGTTGCTGCCGGCCTGACGGTAGAGTTTGGACAGGTCGATACCCGACCAGAAGCGCTCTTCAAAGCTCTCCAGGGCACGTCGACCGGCGCGCAGCAAATTGCTGCGCTGAAAGATCATGATCCATGAGGTCACCGATGCGGCTACCAGAATCAGCATTACCAACTGCACCACGACGCTGGCATTGCTGACCAGGCTCCACATGGAGGAATGGTCGACGACGTTAGCTTCCACGCTTTATCTCCTGCTTTGAGTGTGTACCCGCGCCGCTCACGTCGGCAAAGGCCGCACGTAGAGCTTCGGGAATGGCCCGGGGTTTCAAACTGTTAGTGCGCACACAGGCCACCAGAAACTGCCCTTCACAGAGCAGCGCATTATCCGTAGCCCGCCTGACTTGCTGTTTAAAGCGCAGGCTGACACGGTTCAATTCAATTACTTCAGCGCTTACCAGCAGTTCGTCATCCAGTCGCGCCGGCGCGTGGTAACGCGCTTCGCTGGAATGCACGACGAACAACAGGTCCTCCCCTGCCAGCTGGGATTGGGCAAAGCCCAGTTCCCGGAGCCGCTCGGTTCGAGCCCGTTCCATAAACTTGAGGTAATTAACGTAATACACGATGCCGCCCGCATCGGTGTCCTCGTAATAAACGCGACAACGATGTGCGAAAGGCTCAAGCCCGTTTTGCGCGCGCATACTCTAGTGCTTACTCCTCAGGTTGCCAATCCGGCGAGGCAACTGTTTTTCATTGTTCTGCGGCTTTCTAGTGAAAGATTCGTCATGTGAGCCACTAGGACCACACAAACCCCCAATCGATCAGCCCGCAAACGTTAATTAATCGTCTACTGCATCGAGAAATTCGTCTACCACGGGCATCTCACCCAATCGTGACGGAATGTTTAAACCGAAATGCAGATATGCGTGCCGGGTCACTACCCGCCCCCGCGGGGTTCGCATGATATAGCCTTGCTGGATCAGGTACGGTTCCAGCACGTCTTCAATGGTGTGGCGCTCTTCACTGATGGCCGCCGCGAGGCTGTCCACGCCCACCGGGCCGCCGTCGAATTTCTCGATCATGGTCAACAGCAGACGCCGATCCTGATGATCGAAGCCGCGCTCGTCGACATCCAGCAGGTTCAGGGCCAGGTCGGCGATCGGTTTGGTGATGTGGCCCTTGGCGCGCACTTCGGCGAAATCCCGCACCCGGCGCAGCAAACGGTTGGCGATACGCGGAGTGCCACGCGCACGGCGGGCGATTTCAAAGGCGCCCTCCGGGTCCAGCGGCAAACCGAGAATGCTCGCCGAACGGCTGACAATCGTCGCCAGGTCGGCGGTGCTGTAGAACTCCAGGCGCTGGACAATCCCGAAACGGTCGCGCAACGGGTTGGTCAGCATGCCGGCGCGAGTGGTCGCGCCGACCAGGGTGAACGGCGGCAGATCGAGCTTGATCGAACGCGCGGCCGGCCCTTCGCCGATCATGATGTCGAGCTGAAAATCCTCCATGGCCGGGTACAGCACTTCCTCGACGATCGGCGACAGCCGATGGATTTCGTCGATGAACAGCACGTCGTGGGGCTCAAGGTTAGTCAGCAGCGCCGCCAGATCACCCGGACGCTCAAGGACCGGGCCCGAGGTGCTTTTGATCGACACGCCCATTTCCTGGGCGATGATATTGGCCAGCGTGGTTTTACCCAGGCCCGGCGGACCGAAGATCAGCGTGTGGTCCAGGGATTCGCTGCGACCACGGGCGGCCTGGATGAACAACTCCATTTGCTCGCGGACGGTCGGCTGGCCGATGTACTCGGCCAGGCTGAGGGGACGAATCGCCCGGTCCTGGACTTCCTCGCGGTCGCGGGGGCCAGGCGTGGCGGCAATCAGACGATCAGCTTCAATCACTTAAATCATTCCCTTCAGGGCACGGCGAATCAGGTCTTCACTGCTCAAGCCTTTTTCCTTGATCGAGGTAATCGCCTTGCTGGCTTCCTGCGGCTTGTAGCCCAGGGAGACCAGCGCGCTGATCGCATCACTCTCGGCGGTAACCGTCGGGGCTGGCGCATCCGGCCCACCCGGCTGGTTCGGCACCAGGGCAAACATCGCCGGCACGGTTTCCCAAGCCTTGAAGCGGTCCTTGAGTTCTACCAGCAGGCGTTCGGCGGTCTTCTTGCCCACGCCCGGCACCTTCGTCAGTGCCGAGGTGTCCTGGGATTGCACGCAACGCACCAGCTCATCGACTTCCAGGCTCGACATCAAGGCCAGGGCCAATTTCGGCCCTACACCATTGAGACGGATCAACTCGCGAAAAAAGTCTCGCTCACGCTTGCCGTAGAAGCCATAGAGTAACTGCGCGTCTTCGCGTACGACTAAATGGGTGTGCAAGGTCAGCGGTTCACCGACCGACGGCAAGCGATACAGCGTGGTCATGGGCACTTCCAGCTCATACCCCAGGCCGTTTACATCCAGAATCAGGTGCGGCGGCTGTTTCTCAGCCAGGGTGCCGCGCAAGCGTCCAATCACGTTTCGAATCCTTGAGCGTTGGCCAGCCCGAGGCCAGCGACTGACAGAGCAAGGGTTTTGCGCCGACAACACAGGCGCAAAACCCTCATCCCGTAAAAATGATTGCTGATGCTATCAGAGACGCAGGCGCCCGCCACGACTGCGTGCTGTTCCCAGACCATGAGGCAGCAGGCTGGAACGGGTGTGCGCATGACAAATCGCAATGGCCAGGGCGTCCGAGGCATCGATTTGCGGTTTGCTGGTCAATTTGAGCATGTGCATGACCATCATTTGCACCTGCTCTTTATTCGCCGCGCCGGTGCCGGTCACGGCTTGCTTGACCTGGGTCGCGGTGTATTCAGCGATTTCCAGGCTTTCTTCGGCGCCGGCAACGATGGCTGCACCACGGGCCTGGCCGAGTTTCAGCGCGGAGTCGGCATTGCGGGCCATGAAGACCTTTTCGATGCCCATGGTCGTCGGGCCGTAGGTCTGGATGACTTCCCGCACGCCGCGATAGACGATTTGCAGACGTTCGTGCAACTCGCCGGAGCCGGTGCGAATACAGCCCGAGGCCACGTAGACGCAGCCGCGCCCGGTATCGCGTACCACGCCATAACCGGTGATGCGCGAACCGGGGTCGATACCAAGGATTAAAGTCATAACGCCTGCGGGTTCAGTAAAAGCAAGATATCCAATACACCAAATAAAATGTGGGAGCGAGCCTGCTCGCGAAAGCGGTTTCATATTCAGCAACGATGTTGCCTGAAAATCCGCATTCGCGAGCAGGCTCGCTCCCACATTGAATCCTGGTCGCCCTTAACCCAGTTGCGCGGCAACCGACTCCGGAATGTCTGCGTTGGAGTAGACGTTCTGCACGTCATCCAGGTCTTCAAGCATGTCGATCAGCTTGAGCACCTTCTCCGCGCCTTCCAGGTCCAGTTCGGCACTGGTGGTCGGCAACATCACGATTTCTGCGTCATCACCTTTGAAACCGGCGGCTTCGAGGGCGTTACGCACCGAGTAGAACCCGGCGAACGAGGTGAACACGTCAATCGAGCCGTCTTCGTGGGTGACCACGTCATCGGCGTCGGCTTCCATGGCCGCTTCAATCAGCGCGTCTTCATCGACGCCCGGCGCGAAGGAAATCTGCCCCTTGCGCTCAAACAGATAGGCCACCGAACCATCAGTGCCCAGGTTGCCGCCGCACTTGCTGAACGCGTGGCGAACAGCCGCTGCGGTGCGATTACGGTTGTCAGTCATGCACTCGACCATCACCGCCACGCCGCCCGGGCCGTAGCCTTCGTAAGTCAGTTCGACCATGTCGTCGGTGTCGGCTGCACCGGCACCGCGGGCTACCGCGCGATCAATGATGTCGCGACTCATGTTCGCACCAAGAGCCTTATCCAGGGCCAGGCGCAGACGCGGATTGGAACCCGGATCGCCGCCGCCCTGACGGGCCGCAACGGTCAGCTCACGAATCCACTTGGTGAAAATCTTGCCCTTCTTGGCATCCTGACGTTCTTTGCGGTGCTTGATGTTCGCCCACTTGGAATGACCCGCCATATCTCGCTCCGAATTCTCTTTGAAACATTGCCCGCTGCGCGTTGAGCGCCAGCCAGCAACAAAAAATCTCGACCTGTAAAAAAGGCGCATCCCATAAGGATGCGCCTTCAGGGTCAGCCTTACTCAGCCTTTGGCGTTTCGCGCAGACGAATGTGCAATTCGCGCAATGCCTTGGCATCTACAGCACCCGGTGCCTGAGTCATGACGTCAGCCGCGCTCTGGGTTTTCGGGAACGCAATCACTTCACGGATCGACTGGGCGCCGGTCATCAGCATTACCAGACGGTCCAGACCGAAGGCCAGGCCACCGTGCGGCGGCGCGCCGTATTTCAGGGCGTCGAGCAGGAAGCCGAATTTCTCTTCCTGTTCCGCTTCATTGATACCCAACAGGCGGAACACGGTCTGCTGCATTTCCTTGCGGTGGATACGGATCGAACCGCCACCCAGCTCGGTGCCGTTCAGAACCATGTCGTAGGCACGGGACAGAGCGATTGCCGGGTTGGCCTCCAGCTCTTCCGGGGTGCACTTCGGCGCGGTGAACGGGTGGTGCAAGGCGGTGAAGCTGCCGTCGTCGTTCTCTTCGAACATCGGGAAGTCGACGACCCACATCGGTGCCCACTTGCAGGTCAGCAGGTCCAGGTCGTTGCCGACCTTGATCCGCAGCGCGCCCAGGGCTTCGCTGACGATCTTGGCTTTGTCGGCACCGAAGAACACGATGTCGCCGTCAACCGCGCCAACGCGATCGAGGATCACATTGAGGTTGGCTTCAGGAATGTTCTTGACGATAGGCGACTGCAGGCCTTCGACGCCCTTGGCGCGCTCGTTGACCTTGATGTACGCCAGGCCCTTGGCACCGTAGATGCCGACGAACTTGGTGTAGTCGTCGATCTGCTTGCGCGGCATGCTTGCCCCGCCTGGAACGCGCAGAGCGGCAATGCGGCATTTCGGGTCGTTGGCCGGGCCGCTGAACACCTTGAAGTCGACTTCTTTCAGTTGGTCGGCAACGTCTACCAGTTCCAGCGGGTTACGCAGGTCCGGCTTGTCGGAACCGTAACGACGCATGGCCTCTTCGAAGGTCATGTGCGGGAAATCACCGAATTCCAGATCCAGCACTTCCTTGAACAGGTTGCGGATCATTTTTTCGGTGATGGCCATGATCTCTTTTTCATCGAGGAAGCTGGTCTCGATGTCGATCTGGGTGAATTCCGGCTGGCGGTCGGCGCGCAGGTCTTCGTCGCGGAAGCACTTGGCGATCTGGTAGTAACGGTCGAAGCCGGCGACCATCAGCAGTTGCTTGAACAGCTGTGGCGATTGCGGCAAGGCGAAGAAGGAACCGGCGTGTGTACGGCTCGGCACCAGATAATCACGAGCACCTTCCGGAGTTGCACGGGTCAGGATCGGCGTTTCAACGTCAAGGAAGCCGTTCTCGTCCAGGAAGCGACGGATGCTGGTGGTCATGCGCGAACGCAGACGCAGCTTCTCGAGCATTTCCGGGCGACGCAGGTCGAGGAAGCGATAGCGCAGGCGGGTTTCTTCGCCTACGTCGGAGAACTCGTTGAGCGGGAACGGCGGGGTTTCCGACTCGTTCAGCACTTCAAGTTCGTAACCCAGCACTTCGATCATGCCCGACGCCATGTTGGCGTTGGTGGCACCGGCCGGGCGCAGGCGCACCTTGCCGGTGATCTTCACGACGTATTCGCTGCGCACGCGATCGGCGGCGGCGAAGCTCTCGGCGCGGTCCGGATCGAATACCACTTGGGCCAGACCATCACGATCACGGATATCGAGGAAAATCACCCCACCGTGGTCACGGCGACGGTGAACCCATCCGCAAAGGGTAATTTCCTGGCCTTCCAGGGCTTCGTTCAGTTGGCCGCAATAATGGCTGCGCATCATGGTAGTGGTTTCACTTCTCGTAATTCGAAATTCGGTTGGAGACCTTGCACAGAGGCAAGAGCTCGCACGTGTCGTTCAACTCAGGTTCCAGACCTTAGTCAGCTTTGTCGCCGCCGGCCAGATTCTTCTTGGAACCGGTCTTGAAGTCGGTTTCATACCAGCCGGTGCCGCTGAGGCGGAAGCCCGGCATGGACAGCATCTTCTTGAGCTCTGGCGCCTGGCACGCAGGGCAGTCGACCAGCGGTGCTGCGCTGATCTTTTGAATGGCTTCCAACTGATGACCACAGGAAGCACATTGATAGTCGTACATCGGCATGGGGGTTGTCTCGGCGATCAGGATTGCTACCGCTTACACTGGGTTTTGCGGCAAAGAGCGGGATTATATCCATTAAATGCAGCCTGTGCAGCCGTAAGACTGCACAGACTGACATACCACCCGTTACAGGCCGAAACAGGTGAGCCCAGTGTTACTTCAAGCTGTGCACGACGCAGACGACGCGCACCAGCCCGGTGAAATTCTTTACCCCGCCGTGGCGCAAATGTACTTCGCGATCCACGTGGGACAACAGCGCGCTGACCGAGCAGCCATTGAGCGTGGCCATTTCGCCGAGGATTTCCCAATAGACCTGCTCAAGCCGCAGGCAAGTCGCAAAACCGTTCAGACGCACCGATCGGGCCAAAGGCCTGGCCAGCCCCATATCGAATTCACTGACGAACGGATCAATCTTGATCGCCTGTTGCGCCCCGAACCTCCTCTCGTCCCGACTTTCTCCATAAACCATAGCGCTGACACTCCTTTGTCATCCCGGTTTTCTATAGGAGCTACCTCCTGTTCCTTATAAAAACGCAGGCGCAAAGTTATATCCAGATGACTTTATGACCATCAACGTAGGATAAGCCAACAACGGAGTGAGGATCATGGACACGGTCCTAGGCCGGACTGTTTCCTACGAAACCTGGGGTATTTTCTTCAGCTGAAAGGGCATTTATCTGCAAGAAGGAGCTGCGTGCGAACAACGCACCCGGCGTCATTCGCACACCGGCACGCTTACTGATCCAGCAGCGAGCGCAACATCCACGCGGTTTTTTCATGAACCTGCATGCGCTGTGTCAGCAGGTCCGCCGTCGGCTCGTCGCTGACCTTGTCCAGCAACGGGAAGATCCCGCGCGCCGTCCGGGTCACCGCTTCCTGCCCGTCGACCAGCTGCTTGATCATGTCTTCGGCACTGGGCACGCCCTCCTCTTCCTTAATAGAAGAAAGACGGGCATACACCGAATAGGCGCCGGGCGCCGGAAAACCCAAGGCGCGAATTCGCTCTGCAATCGAATCGACCGCCAGGGCCAACTCGTTGTATTGCTCCTCGAACATCAAGTGCAGGGTCCGAAACATGGGGCCCGTGACGTTCCAGTGGAAGTTATGGGTTTTCAAATACAGCACATAAGTGTCCGACAACAGACGCGACAGCCCGTCGACGATGGACTTGCGATCCTCTTCACTGATACCGATATCGATTGCCATGCTTACCCCCTAAAGGTGATGAAATTCATCCGACAAGTGCAGGACCACTGTAGCAAGGCAATCCGCACCCTGCTGACCTGGATGGCCAGCCGACCTGCGACAAATCGCCCCCGGGGACACCGCCCGACCGCCTGATTTGAGTAGGCGCAGGCTTTGCTGTTAAATAGGCAGTGTGTCGCTATGCCCCTATTTCTCCGGGGCGCAGCGCATAGGCTGGTAGCGGGTACGTGTCCACCGCCTCTTATTGTTTTGAAGCGGACCGTGCTCAATCAGCTCTTCCTTGTGATCCGTCTTAACGTGAGTCAATCAAAATGTTGAAAATCGTCCACCTGCTAATGGGCGCAGCAGCCTTGCTGCTGTCCTTCTTCCCTAGCTTGCAACCCGAAGCTGTTCCTTACCTGCAACAACCCGATGCGCTTTACCTGGCCTTTTTCGGCCTGCTCAACCTGACCCTCGCTCCGGTTATCCCCTACTGGAACAAAGGTCCTCGTCACCAACTGCAAAACCTGGTCAGCGCCCTGCTGGTCCTGGCTGTTGTCCTGCAAACCCTGACACTGATCGCGAAGATGCCTTTTATCGCCGGCCAACCTTCCGTTCTGTTCAGTCTGCTGACTGCCGTGGTCGCAGTCCTTCTGCACCTGGCCATCAGTTTCTACAAATCTTCACCGGCCGCCGCCTCGCCAAGCTATGACATGAGCAACCGCGATACCGGCACCGTCAAGTGGTTCAACACCTCCAAAGGCTTCGGCTTTATCTCCCGGGATTCCGGCGACGATATTTTCGTGCACTTCCGGGCCATTCGTGGCGAAGGTCACCGCGTCCTGGTCGAAGGCCAGCGTGTGGAGTTCTCTGTCATGAATCGTGACAAAGGCCTGCAAGCCGAAGATGTGATTGCCGCACTACCCCGTCGCTGATCCCAAGCGATAAAAAAACCGCGAGCAGCCTGGCTGTTCGCGGTTTTTTATTGCCCGGCGTTTAGCCGGCACGCCTTTGAGTCAGTAGTGCGGCGGCGGGGCCTCTTCCTCGGAGGACTCGAACTGGCCGGCCATTTCTTCCTGGCGGCGCAGCAGCGCGGCCATTTGCAGTTGCAGGCGCTCGACCACGCGCTGTTGCGTCACCAGGATATCGTTCAATGACTGAATGGTGTCGTCCTGGAACGCCAGTTGGCTTTCCAGATCGTTGACGCGTTCTTCCAGGCTCATGGCTCAGCCCTCCAGAAACGTGAAGTGATCGGTCAAAACCAGGCGCAGCCGTTCGCGAATCACCGCGACCTGCTCGGCACTGTAGGGCTTGGCCGGATGCTTGCCCCAAACCGGGGCTGGCCAGGCGGCGTCCTCGCGCTTGCGCACAATCACATGCATATGCAGCTGGCTGACAACGTTACCCAGGGCCGCGATGTTCAATTTGTCGGCGTCAAACGAATCCTTGAGCATTTCCGCCAGGGCGGCGGTTTCCTGCCACAGCTGCTGCTGATCGGCGACATCTAACTGAAACAACTCGCTGATATCTTCGCGGCGCGGCACCAGGATGAACCAGGGATAGTTCGAATCGTTGGACAAGAGCAACCGGCAGAGTGGGAAGTCCCCGATCGGTAAGGTGTCTTGTTGAAGTCGTGGATCTAAAGCGAACACTGAGCGCACTCCCGCCGGTTTCATCATTTTCAGCTTAGCGCCCCTCGATAGAGGCTGCGCGCCAAGCGACAGGACGGCAGCATACCTGCGAATGCCCCAGGCTTCACGACGAACCTTGGCCGCCATCCACCCAATAAATTTTGCCGAGCTGAACACACGCCCCGACATGAGACATTTTTCAGCGGAGCGCACCATTACAGAACCGATGCGGTGACAAAAAACGCCGAAGTGACCCATAAATACTCATTTGTTCGCAGGCTACCGATCGCCGCGCTGTATGAATTCAGTACAGTGATTAAAATTTTTTGCACCAAAACCGCACATCGCGTCTACGCTGAGAGCGTCGGGGATCCGCCGATTACTCACTTTTGGGGTGAACCGGTAACGTTTTTTGTGGTCGCGCGTTTGTCATGATGGCGCAACACCATGCAATGGATGGCGTCAAGTGCAAACAAAACGCGCTTGAACCCCCCGGTTTTATGAGGTTTTTACAGCTGCAAACGAGCCTTCAGAAAAAAACAGACACAGAATTCTGATTTGAGCACGCTTGTTGCATTCACACCTATATCGCCTACGAAGCGTCCGCTGGAAGTGGAAGCTGGAAGGCAAATAAAAACAGCGGCAGGGTTGCCCGATGGAGATTCAAACGTTTCACCAGGGACTCTTTTTACCGGTGCTCCAGGTTTGGAAAACAACGCTAAAGTTGTCAATCCGCTTGCGTCGGGGCAGTGAATTTGCGACATCTACCAAGCCATTTGCGACAGGGTCGTAAAGAAGCTGAAAGGTTAGATACGCAAGTATCGCCAACATTGTCGGCGTGATATAAGTTTGCGCCGACACAAAAAGAAAGAGCCGCCCAGATAATAAAACAGGTGGGACGGCAGTACTCTTCTAAAACCAAAGGAGCAAATCACGATGCGCGTGATGAAGTGGAGCACAATCGCACTGGCAGTTGCAGCAGCAGCCAGTACTCAAATGGCTACGGCCGCACCTTTTGTTAGTGACCAGGCTGAAGCCAAAGGTTTTGTTGAAGACAGCTCGTTGAACTTGCTGGTTCGCAACTACTACTTCAACCGTGACAACAAGGATGGCAGCCGCGACGTCAAAGACTGGACCCAGGGCATTTGGGGCAACTTCAGCTCCGGTTACACCCAAGGTACTGTAGGCGTTGGTGTTGATGCATTCGGTTACCTGGCCATCAAACTGGATGGCGGCGATGGCACTTCCGGCTCGGGTAACATGAGCCGTAGCGACACCGTTAATGCTAACGGCGGCCGCGATGTTAACGACAGCCAGGGTAAAGCCGGCGCAGCGATTAAATTCCGCATCTCCAAAACCGAGTTGAAAGTCGGCGACATGCAGCCGAGCACCGCTCCTGTGTTCGCAGTCGGTGGTTCCCGTATCCTTCCGCAAACTGCCAGCGGTTTCCAACTGCAGAGCAGCGAAGTCAAAGATCTTGACCTCGAAGCCGGTCACTTCTACTCGGGTACCAGCCAAGACAAGAACTCCCGTGACGGCGGCCTGTTCGCAACCTACGCAGGCGTTGAAGCCAACACCATCGACTACTTCGGTGGCAAATACGGCATCACTGAAAACCTGACCGCATCGTTGTATGGCGCCAAACTGGAAGATATCTGGAACCAGTACTACGCGAACGTGAACCTCACCACTCCAATCAGTGGTGACACCTCGCTGAACACTGACTTCAACATCTATCGCACCACCGACACCGGTGACGCGAAAGCCGGTGACATCAGCAACACCGCGTTCTCGCTGGCAACTGCTCTCACCTTCCTGAAAGCACACACCATCACCCTGGCCTTCCAGAAAGTGAATGGCGATACCCCGTTCGACTACATCGGTATCGGCAAGAACAACCGTGGCGGCGACTCGATCTTCCTCGCCAACTCCATCCAGTACTCTGACTTCAACGCCCCTGGCGAGAAGTCGGCCCAGATCCGTTACGATCTGAAAATGGCTGAGTACGGCGTTCCTGGTCTGAGCTTCATGACCCGTTACGTGAAAGGTTGGGACATCGACGGCACCAACACTCCAGCAGGCAGCGCTTACACTGGCCTGTACGGTGCTGACGGCAAGCACAACGAAACCAACTTCGAGGCCAAGTACGTTGTTCAGTCTGGCCCGGCAAAAGACCTTTCCTTCCGTATTCGTCAAGCATGGCACTTCGCTAACGCTGACGAAGGTGAAGGCGACGTGAAAGAGTTCCGTTTCATCGTCGACTACCCGCTGTCGGTTCTGTAATTGCCGAAAGTTAGTTTGCGGTAATCAAAAAAAGGCCCATCTTCGGATGGGCCTTTTTTATTGACTGCGGCTCACGCTTAATTGATAGCTTGCTACTCAATTAGCCTGACTGTTAAGTCAGGCATTAGTCGCACTCACTTCAATTCACCGGTGCTTCCTGAACCACACGAATAACTCGTTGCGGGAACGGGATATCAATACCTGCGGTTTTCAACCGATCACGGGATTGTTCATTGAACATGAACATCACATCCCAGTAATCCGCCGTCTTGACCCACACTCGCAGGGACACAGTAATCGAACTGTCGCCCAGGGTCGAAATAACGGCTTGTGGCGCAGGTTCCGCGAGGATGCGTTCATCTTTGGCCAGTTCCAGCAACACTTCACGGGCCTTCTGCAAGTCCGCTTCGTAGTCCACGCCTACATCAAACACGACTTTGCGGGTTGGCTGACGGTTAGTGTTGGTGATAATGCCGTTCGACAGGTTGCCGTTCGGGACAATGATGGTCTTGTTGTCGCCAGTGCGCAGCACAGTGTGGAAAATCTGAATGCTGTCGACTGTACCGGCAACGCCTTGGGCTTCGATCCAGTCACCAATGCGGAACGGACGGAACAACAGAATCAGCACGCCGCCGGCGAAATTCGCCAGGCTGCCCTGCAACGCCAGGCCAATGGCCAGGCCTGCCGCACCGATGGCTGCGACGAACGAGGTGGTTTCCACACCAATCATCGAGGCCACGCTGACAATCAGCAAAACCTTGAGAATGATGTTGGCCAGGCTGCTGATAAAACCTTGCAGCGCCATGTCTGCGTTACGCAGCGCCAGCAAGCCACCGAGCTTTTGCGTGACCTTGTTGATCAGCCACCAGCCGATGGCCAGGGTGATCACTGCCAGCAGGACACGGCTGCCATACTCCATGATCATCGGGATCCAGGCTTGAGACGCCTTGACCAGATTGTCCACTTCAGTATTCAAATCCATCTACTTTCTCCTGATTCCCGGCCATCCGGCACGCGAACAATAAGCGGCATTAAGGGGCTGCCGAGGTTAAGCACAATGCAGTGTGGGAGCGGGCTTGCTCGCGAAGAGGACGTGTCAGTCGAAATCAATGCTGAATGACAAACCGCTTTCGTGAGCAAGCCCGCTCCCACAGGGGACCGCGTTACATATTTAGTCGCGGAAGTTGTTGAACTGCAGCGGCATGTCGAACGTCTTGGCGCGCAGGGCCGCGATGGCTTCCTGCAAATCGTCGCGTTTCTTGCCGGTGATGCGCACCTGCTCGCCCTGGATGGAGGCCTGGACCTTGAGCTTGGCGTCCTTGACGTGAGCGACGATTTTCTTCGCAAGCTCCTTGTCGATGCCTTCCTTGAGGACGGCTTCCTGCTTCATCAGCTTGCCCGAAGCGTAGGCGTCCTTGACCTCAAGGCACTGCACGTCGATCTTGCGCTTGACCAGGGAGAGCTTGAGGATCTCGATCATCGCTTCGAGCTGGAAGTCGGCTTCAGCGGTCAGGTTGACGGTCAGGTCCTTTTCCTTGAACTCGAAGGTGCCCTTGCCTTTCAGGTCATAACGACGATCGAGTTCCTTGACGGCGTTCTCGACCGCGTTGGTGACTTCGTGTTTGTCCAGTTCGGATACCACGTCGAACGACGGCATGTAGTTTCTCCAATAAAAAGGCGCGCTCGATCACGATGGAGCGCGCTTGGCTTGCGGTTAAAATCGGGCTCATTATAACGGGTCTTTCTCAACCGATACTGCGAGCCTCACATGCCTGCCTTAATCCGAGCAAAAAGCTGATGCCCATGACCTGGCATGTCCTGGGCGCCGGAAGCCTTGGCACCTTGTGGGCTACGCGCCTGGCGCGGGCCGGCGTTCCGGTCCGGTTGATTGTGCGCGACGAGCAACGCTTGCAGGCGTATCGGGCGGCCGGTGGCCTGACGCTGGTGGAACACGGCGAAGCAAAACTCTATGAGATCCCCGGCGAAACATCCGACAGCGACGAGCCGATAAATCGCCTGCTGGTGGCCTGTAAAGCCTACGACGCCGTGCAAGCCGTGGCCCGCCTGGTGCCGCGCCTTGCCCCCGGTTCCGAACTGATTCTGTTGCAGAACGGCCTCGGTAGCCAGGATGCGGTCGCCGCACAGGTGCCCGAGGCCCGCTGCATCAGCGCGTCGAGCACTGAAGGCGCGTTTCGCGATGGCGACTGGCGCGTGGTATTTGCTGGCCACGGTTACACCTGGCTGGGGGATGCCGGTCATCCGGTGGCGCCGATCTGGCTGGAGGACCTGACGGCTGCCGGAATTCCTCACGAATGGACTACGGACATCCTCACCCGCCTGTGGCGAAAACTCGCGCTCAACTGTGCGATTAATCCGCTGACCGTGCTGCACGATTGCCGTAATGGCGGTTTGCAGCAGCATCATTGCGAAGTGGCCACCCTCTGCGCCGAGCTGACCGAACTGTTGGAGCGTTGCGGGCAACCGGCCGCCGCCGAACATCTGCAACAGGAGGTCGAGCGGGTGATCCAGGCCACCGCCGCCAATTACTCGTCGATGTATCAGGATGTGGCCAATCAGCGCCGCACCGAAATCAGCTATCTATTGGGCCATGTCTGCAGAGTCGCGGCGCGACACCAGTTGAATCTGCCGCATCTCAATCAGTTGGAGGCCCGGTTAACCGCGCATCTGCACAGCCTTGGATTGCCCAGCGACTGAGCAGCGGCTACGCTGGCCACTTGTTCCTTTGCAGCGATAAACCTGATGCCACTGCGCCAGCGCCTCGAAAACCTCCCTGTCGGCCAGAAACTGCTGGCCGCCCTGCTGGTGCTGTTGATAACCGTCCTGCTGGTCGCCAACCTGACCTTTATCAGCGCCGCGTACTACATTTCCCAGGAAAGCATGGCGCCCCAGGCCCTGCAAACCATTGGCCGGCTGGTGTCGAACCCGAGTCTGGTGTCCGAGGCGTTGAAGTCGCCGCAAAGCGCCGAGCGCCTGCTCAACGAACTCAATAGTTACTCGCCGTTGCGCGCAGCGGCGCTGTATGACGGCGACGGCGTGCGCCTGGCGCAGTTGCAACACGGCGAAAAACTCAAGCTGCCAGAGCGCTACCGGCATATCGAAGCGTGGCAAGCCACGGAGTTTCGCAGCAATCAAATCATCACCCTTCCCCGCCCCGGCACCGAACCGGGCCATTTGCTGCTGGTGGCGAGCAGCGAACTGCCGGTGGCGTTCTACACCGGCACCCTGACCGCGAGCCTGGGCATCCTGATCTTCAGCGTGTTGCTGTGGCTGGTAATCGCCCGGCAGATCAAACGCCTGATCACCCGGCCGATCCATCAGCTCGAAGAACTGTCCCGGCAGGTCACCCGGGAAGAGAACTACGCGCTGCGTGCCTCTCGCGGCAACCACGATGAAATCGGCAGCCTCGCCGAGGCGTTCAACACCATGCTTTCGCGTATTGAAGCCCGTGAGCAGCAGCTCAAACGCGCTCGGGACGACTCCCAGGCTGCTTATGATCAGGCCCAGGGGCTGGCGGAGGAAACCCGTCACACCAATCGCAAGCTGGAACTGGAAGTCCAGGTGCGGAGCAAGATCGAGAAGAAACTCACCGGTTTCCAGAACTACCTCAACAGCATCATCGACTCGATGCCATCAGCGCTGATTGCCCTCGATGAGCAGCTCTACGTCACCCAGTGGAATCAGGAGGCCAGCGCCCTGTCCGGCACGCGTCTGGACGAAGCGCTGAACCAGCCGATCTTCCTCGCGTTCGAACCGCTCAAGCCGTTCCTGCCGCAACTCAAGCAAACCGTCGAGCAACACACGGTGGCCAAGATCGAGCGGGTAACCTGGGTCAAGGACGATGAAGCCAAACACTACGCCCTGACCTTCTACCCGCTGATGGGCGGCGCCGGGCGTGGCGTGGTTATCCGGATCGACGACATCACCCAGCGCCTGTCCCTGGAAGAAATGATGGTGCAGTCGGAAAAAATGCTCTCGGTCGGCGGCCTCGCTGCCGGCATGGCCCACGAAATCAACAACCCGCTGGGCGCGATCCTGCACAACGTGCAAAACATTCGCCGGCGGCTGTCGCCGGACCTGCCGAAAAACCTCGAGCAAGCCGAACACGTCGGCGTCGAACTGGAAACGGTCAACCAGTACCTGAAAGCGCGGGAAGTGCCGCAGTTGCTCGACGGCATCCAGCAGGCCGGGGCACGGGCGGCGAAGATCGTCACGCACATGCTCAGTTTCAGTCGCCGCAGCACCCGCCAGATGGCACCGTGCGACCTGCCGGCGCTGATCGATCAAGCGGTGGAAATCGCCGGTAACGACTTTGACCTGGCGATCGGTTTCGACTTCAAGGGCCAGGCGATCATTCGTCAGTTCGACCCGGCGCTGGGTCCGGTGCCGGGCACGGCCAACGAATTGGAGCAGGTACTGCTCAATCTGTTGAAAAACGCCGCCCAGGCGATTCATCAACGCGAAGACGATCGCGAACCGGGGCGGATCATCCTGCGCACCAGGCTCAATCCACCGTGGGCGGAAATCCAGGTCGAGGACAACGGCATCGGCATGAGCGAGAACGTGCGCAAACGCACCTTTGAGCCGTTCTTCACCACCAAGGAAATTGGCCAGGGCACCGGCCTCGGGCTGTCCGTTTCGTATTTCATTATCACCAACAACCACAAGGGTCAGATGGAAGTGCAATCGACCCTCGGCCAGGGCACCTGCTTCACCTTGCGCCTGCCGTTGGCGGGCACCCCGCTCGTCTCCCAAGAACTCAATCAGCTATCGAGGTAACCATGGGCTTTCGCCTGTCGAAGATTTACACCCGCACCGGCGACAAAGGCGAAACCGGCCTGGGCGATGGCCGTCGCGTGCCCAAGGATCACCCGCGGATCGAGGCGATTGGCGAGGTCGATACGCTGAACAGTCAGGTGGGTGTGTTGTTGGCCGGGCTGGAAGAGCAAAGCGCCGCTTATCCGGGCTTGAACGAAGTGATCGAGGTGTTGGCGCCATGTCAGCATCGGTTGTTTGACCTGGGTGGTGAACTGGCGATGCCGGTGTATCAGGCGTTGAATGCCGCTGAAATCGAACGGCTGGAAGCGGCGATTGACCTGTGGAATGAAGAATTGGGGCCGCTGGAGAATTTCATCTTGCCGGGCGGTTCGGCGTTGATTGCCCAGGCACACGTCTGCCGTAGTCTGGCGCGCAGTGCGGAACGGCGGTGTCAGCATTTGAATGCGATTGAGCCGCTGGCCGGGGTTGGCCTGGCGTATATCAATCGGTTGTCGGATTTGTTGTTTGTGGCGGCGCGGTTGATTGCCAAGCGTCAGGGGATTGCCGAGATTCTTTGGCAGCCGGCGGCGAAGCCTGAGGTTTAGTCGCCGTTTGTAAGGACGCCTTCGCGGGCAAGCCTCGCTCCTACAGGATTTGTGTCGTCCGCAAATTTTTGGACGACGCGATACCTGTAGGAGCGAGGCTTGCCCGCGAAGAGGCCATTAGCTACACCAAAGAATCAGTCCTCAGGCCAAAACGCCCGAATCCCCGCCACACCCTGCGCCCCGATGTCCCAAGCCTTCTGCCGCTCCGCCGGGCCAACGCCACCCAACAGGAACACCGGTTTGCTGAAGCCTGCGATCAGGTTTTCAGCCTGCTCCCAACCCAACGGCTGGCCATCAGGGTGAGTCTGGGTCAGTTGCACCGGCGACAGGGTCACGAAGTCCACGCCCATCTGCTCGGCCAACGCCAGTTCTTCAGTGTTATGGCAGGACGCCGCCAACCAGCGCGACGCTGGCAATGGTCGACCGGCCGACGCGTACTTGCGCAACTGCGCGGCGGTGATGTGCCAACCGGCGGACGGGAAGTCGCCGAGCCACTCGAACGGTCCCTTGATCATCAACTGCGCCTTGCCGGCACACAGCCCCGCCGCATCCACCGCCAGGTCGCGGTATTTAGGGTCGTAGCCGTTAGGCGCCCGCAGCACGATCAACTTGATGCCGCCGGCAATCGCTTTCTGGATACCGCGCAGCAAGGCCGGGGTTTCCATGTCTTCCGGGGTAATCAGGTACTCCGCCGGCAGCCGTGCAGCAGCAACGATCGGCTGGTTGGCCGCCGGGAACTCGTAGTTCAGCAGGTCACGCGGTGCGACCCACTCCAGCGGCTGGCCTTCGGCGCCGTGGGGTTCGCCGCTGAATGCGGAGACTTCCCAGACATCCAGCAACACTTGTTTGTCCGGGTAGTCGTGCTGAACCTTGATCAGCGGTCGCGCCGCTTCGACGACAATGCCCAACTCTTCCTGAAGTTCGCGGGCCAAAGCCGTTTCAACGGACTCGTCCGCCTCGACCTTGCCACCAGGAAACTCCCACAAACCGCCCTGATGTTGGGTGTCGGCACGGCGCGCGATAAGGATCTTGCCAGCGCTGTCACGGATAACAGCGGCGGCGACGTGTACTCGTTTCACTTTCCTACCTCCTCCAGTCCAGCCTTCTGCCAGGCCTTGAAGGCTGGCCATTGGTAGATGGTTTCGACGTAGGCCTCGGCCACCGCCGGCAACTTCACCCGGTAGGTGCGCAGACGCACGGCAATCGGCGCGAAGTACGCATCCGCCAACGTAGCGCGGCCAAACAGGAATGGGCCGGTTTCGGTCGCCGTGGCGCGGCATTCAGCCCACAACGCCAGCATGCGCTCGATTTCTGCCTGAACCTCTGGCGGGATCGATGGCAGCGCTTCGTCGCGGCTCAGGTCGAATGACATGTTGCTGCGCAGGGCAAAGAAACCGCTGTGCATCTGCGCGCAGGCCGAACGGGCCTGGGCGCGGGCGGCGGTGTCCTTGGGCCAGAGGCCGGCGTCGGGGAATTGCTCGGCCAGGTACTCGGCAATCGCCAGGGAATCGGCGATGACGCCATGTTCGGACTTCAGCAGCGGGACTTTGCCGGTCGGCGAATGCTTGAGCACGCGCTCACGGGTGTCTGGCTGGCCGAGTTTGATCAGTTCTTCGGTGTAGGGAGCGCCAGTCAGTTCGAGGGCCAGGGCACTGCGCAGGGACCAGGAGGAAAGCAGCTTGTCGCCGATGATCAGGTGGAGGCTCATGTTCGGGACCTTTTGATGAGGGGTGCAGGCCAGAATCTCTAGCGTCTGGTGGTCCGTCTTCGCGGGCAAGCCTCGCTCCTACAAGGGCGAAGGCTTGCCCGCGAATGGGGTCGACTCGGTCTTAAGTGCGGTACTCGGCGTTGATCTTCACGTACTCGTGGGACAGGTCGGTGGTCCAGATGGTTTCGCTGCAATCGCCGCGACCCAGTTCGATACGGATGGTGATTTCTTCCTGCTGCATTACCGCCGAGCCCTGGGCTTCGGTGTAGGTCGAGGCGCGGGCGCCGTGGCTGGCGATGCATACTTCGCCGAGGAACACGTCGATCTTGCTCACGTCCAGGTCCGGCACGCCGGCACGGCCGACGGCGGCGAGGATGCGGCCCCAGTTCGGGTCGGAAGCGAACAGCGCGGTCTTGATGAGCGGCGAGTGCGCCACGGTGTAGCCGACGTCCAGGCATTCCTGGTGATTGCCGCCACCGTTGACTTCGACGGTCACGAACTTGGTCGCACCTTCGCCGTCACGCACGATGGCCTGGGCCACGTCCATGCAGACTTCGAACACCGCTTGCTTCAACTTGGCGAACAATTCACCGCTGGCGGAAGTGATTTCCGGCAGCGCAGCCTGACCGGTGGCGATCAGCATGCAGCAGTCGTTGGTCGAGGTGTCGCCGTCGATGGTGATGCGGTTGAACGACTTGTTGGCGCCGTCCAGCAGCAGGTTTTGCAGGACTTCACGGGAGACTTTGGCATCGGTGGCGATGTAGCCAAGCATGGTCGCCATGTTCGGACGGATCATGCCCGCGCCTTTGCTGATGCCGGTGACGGTGATGGTCACGCCGTCATGCTCGAACTGACGGCTGGCGCCTTTAGGCAAGGTGTCGGTGGTCATGATGCCGGTGGCGGCAGCTTCCCAATTGTTGATCGACAGGTCATCAAGAGCGGCTTGCAACGCACCTTCGATTTTCTCGACCGGCAGCGGCTCGCCGATCACACCGGTGGAGTACGGCAGCACCAGGCTGGCATCGACGCCGGTCAGTTCAGCGAGTTTCGCGCAGGTGCGCTCCGCAGCGGCCAGGCCAGGTGCACCGGTGCCGGCGTTGGCATTTCCGGTGTTGGTCAGCAAGTAACGCACCGGACCTTGCACACGCTGCTTGGCCAGGATCACGGGCGCGGCGCAAAACGCGTTCAGGGTGAACACACCCGCGACGGTGGAACCTTCGGCACAGCGCATGACCACGACATCCTTGCGCCCCGGGCGCTTGATGCCGGCCGAAGCGATACCGAGTTCAAAACCGGCAACCGGGTGCAACGTTGGCAAAGGACCAAGACCAACAGCCATGAATGCGCTCCTTAATAAATGATGTCTGCACCGCTTTCAGGAAGAACGGTAGGTTTAAATGGCAAAACGCCGCGACGGTTGATGCCGGTCGCGGCGCGGGTATTTCAGCGATTGAAACGGGTTTTACTGGATCTGCCCGTGGCAATGCTTGAATTTCTTGCCCGAACCGCAGTAGCACAGTTCGTTACGGCCCAGCTTCTGATCGTTGCGTACCGGTGCGGTGGCGAGGGCGACATCGACCTCTTCACCGAGCAGTTCCGGTTGCTCGAGACCCGGCGCTTCGTCGTGCTGGAACTGCATGCGGGCGGCCAGTGCTTCGGCTTCCTGACGCAGGCGTTGTTCTTCTTCGATCGGATCTTCGCGGCGAACCTGAACGTGGGACAGCACACGAATAGAGTCGCGCTTGATCGAATCCAGCAGCTCGGAGAACAGCGTGTACGACTCGCGCTTGTACTCTTGCTTCGGGTTCTTCTGCGCATAACCACGCAAGTGGATGCCGTGACGCAGGTGATCCATGGTCGACAGGTGGTCTTTCCACAGGTCGTCGAGTACACGCAGAACGATTTGCTTCTCGAAGGTGCGCAGCGCTTCGGCGCTCGCCTGCTCTTCTTTCTCGTTGTACGCCGCCAGCAGCTCGGTCATGAGCTTCTCGCGCAGGGTTTCTTCGTACAGGTGATCGTCTTCGTCGAGCCATTTCTGGATCGGCAACGCCACACCGAAGTCGCTCTGCAACGCGGCTTCCAGACCGGCAACGTCCCACTGCTCAGGCAACGATTGCGGTGGAATGTGCGCGCTGACGGTAGCGTTAAGCACGTCCTGACGGAAGTCAGCGATGGTTTCGCCAATGTTGTCGGCGGCCAGCAACGTGTTACGCATGTGATAGATCACTTTACGCTGTTCGTTGTTGACGTCATCGAACTCGAGCAATTGCTTGCGAATGTCGAAGTTGCGACCTTCAACCTTGCGCTGGGCCTTCTCGATGGCGTTGGTCACCATGCGGTGCTCGATCGCTTCACCGGACTGCATACCCAGGGCCTTCATGAAGTTCTTCACCCGGTCAGAGGCGAAGATGCGCATCAGGCTGTCTTCAAGCGACAGGTAGAAACGGCTGGAACCGGCGTCACCCTGACGACCAGCACGACCACGCAACTGGTTGTCGATACGGCGCGATTCGTGACGCTCGGAAGCAATTACCTGCAAGCCGCCGGACTCCAGCACTTGCTGGTGACGTTTCTGCCAGTCGGCCTTGATCTGGGCGATTTGCTCAGGTGTCGGGTCTTCCAGCGAAGCCACTTCCACTTCCCAGTTACCGCCCAACAGGATGTCGGTACCACGACCGGCCATGTTGGTGGCGATGGTCAGTGCGCCTGGGCGACCGGCCTGGGCAATGATCTCGGCTTCTTTTTCGTGGAACTTGGCGTTCAGAACCTTGTGTTCGATGCCTTCTTTCACGAGCAGGCTGGACATGTGTTCCGACGTTTCAATCGTTGCAGTACCCACCAGCACCGGACGGCCCTGGGTCATGCATTCCTTGATGTCGGCCACGATCGCGGCGTATTTCTCGTCCGCGGTGAGGAACACCAGGTCGTTGTAGTCTTTACGCGCCAGCGGCTTGTTCGGCGGGATAACCATCACCGACAGACCGTAGATCTGGTGGAATTCGAACGCTTCGGTGTCTGCAGTGCCGGTCATGCCGGACAGCTTGTTGTACAGACGGAAGTAGTTCTGGAACGTGGTCGAAGCCAGAGTCTGGCTTTCGGCCTGGATGTTCAGATTTTCCTTGGCTTCGATGGCCTGGTGCAGGCCTTCGGACAGACGACGGCCCGGCATGGTACGGCCGGTGTGTTCGTCGACCAGTACAACCTGACCGTCCTGCACGATGTATTCGATGTTGCGATGGAACAGCTTGTGCGCGCGCAAACCGGCATAAACGTGGGTCAGCAGGCCCAGGTTATGCGCCGAGTACAGGCTTTCGCCTTCAGCCAGCAGGCCGATACGGGTCAGCATTTCTTCGACGTACTGGTGACCGGCTTCGTTGAGTTCGACCTGACGGGTCTTCTCATCGACGGTGTAGTGGCCAGCCTTGGTGACTTCGCCTTCGACTTCTTCGACGTGCAGTTCCAGCTGCGGGATCAGTTTATTGATCTCGACATACATCTTGGAGCTGTCTTCAGCCTGACCGGAAATGATCAGCGGGGTACGGGCTTCGTCGATGAGGATGGAGTCGACTTCGTCGATCACGGCAAAATTGAGTTCGCGCTGGAATTTTTCTTCCATGCTGAACGCCATATTGTCGCGCAGGTAGTCGAAACCGAATTCGTTGTTGGTGCCGTAGGTAATGTCGGCGGCGTAAGCCAGGCGTTTTTCTTCCGGCGGCTGGAATGGGGTAACCACGCCGACCGTCATGCCGAGGAATTCGTACAGCGGACGCATCCAGTTGGCGTCACGACGGGCCAGGTAGTCGTTCACGGTAACAACGTGCACGCCTTTGCCGGACAGCGCGTTCAGGTAAACGCCCAGTGTTGCCACCAGGGTCTTGCCTTCACCGGTACGCATTTCCGCGATCATGCCTTCATGCAAGGTCATGCCGCCGATCAGCTGGACATCGAAGTGACGCATACCCATGACGCGCTTGCCGGCTTCGCGGGCGACCGCAAAGGCTTCTGGCAACAGCTTGTCGAGGGTTTCCCCTTTGGCGATGCGAGCCTTGAACTCATCAGTCTTGGCACGCAATTGATCGTCCGAAAGGGCCACCATTTGCTCTTCGAAGGCATTGACGAGTTGCACCGTCTTGAGCATGCGTTTGACTTCACGCTCGTTCTTGCTTCCAAAAAGTTTCTTTAACAAAGGCGCAAACATATCGGCAGGATCTTCCACACTAAAGGGATGGAGGGCGGCCCCGTGAGTCGCCCGTGCAGCCCTCATGGCCGCATGCGAACGAGCATTCTACCCGGAAACGATGGTGAGGAAAGTGGCGTTATTCCACGATGCATGCACTGCGCTGTTACGGGGCTCACTTAAAATAAGGGCTTTTTGCTGAACTTCAACCCATTCACGGTAGAAGTTACTTGTTGATTTAATGGGTAAAGCGCTCGCAAAGCAATGGGTCAGGTGCATCGGGTGCTTTCTGCTACCATGGCGGCTCTGTTACTTCAGGTGTCTGATCATGGCATTTCGCCCTCTCACGGCCAGAGCACCCGCCGTTCTGCTTCGCGAAGCCAAACCGCTGAAAGCCATTTTCGGCCAAGCTCAACGCCTGGGTCATTTACAACGCCTGGTGGAAAGCCAATTGCAGCCTGCCGCGCGTGAGCACTGTCATGTGGCTTCGTGGCGCGAAGGCAGTTTGTTGCTGATTGTCACCGATGGGCATTGGGCGACACGCCTGCGTTACCAGCAGAAGCGCCTGCAACGGCAATTGCAGTTGTTCGATGAGTTTGCCAGCCTGACCCGGATTCTGTTCAAGGTGCAACCACCGACCGTCCAGCAAGGCGCAGCAGGGCATACCATCAGTCTGTCCAGCGATGCGGGTGCGACCATTCAGGCGACGGCCGACGGGATCAGTGATCCGAATTTGCGCGCGGCGCTGGAGCGTCTTGCGGCGCACGCCAAACCCAAGGAATAACCGAATCCCGTAGGAGCGAGGCTTGCCCGCGAAGCTTTTGGTGCCCTTGAGGGCCTCTTCGCGGGCAAGCCTCGCTCCTACAGGGGATTAGCGTTTTTTGCTGCCACCGAGTAGCGACCCCATCAACCCGCGTACCAACTGTCGGCCCAATTGATTGGCCGCCTGTCGCATCGCCGATTTCAGTGCCTGCCCCGCCGCCGTGCCGAGGAATTCCCCGGCCTTGTCAGTGAAGCTTGGCTCTTCTGCCGCCGGTTTACCCGGTGTCGCGTCAGCCTCCGGCGCCAGGCCCTTGCGCCCCATCAACACTTCATACGCGGATTCACGATCAACCGGCTTGTCATAACGCCCCTTGAACGGCGACCCGGCGATCAACACGGTGCGTTCGGTTTCGGTCAACGGCCCGATCCTCGATTGTGGCGGTGCGACCAAGACCCGCTGGACCATCTCCGGCGTGCCCTTGTCCTGCAAGGTGCCGACCAGCGCCTCGCCGATTCCCAGTTCGGTCAACACCGACAAGGCGTCAAACGCCGGGTTCGGCCGGAAGCCGTCAGCCACCGCGCGCAGGGATTTCTGTTCCTTGGCGGTGAATGCCCGCAAGCCATGCTGGACCCGCAGGCCGAGTTGGGCCAGCACGTCGTCCGGCAAGTCGCCTGGGGACTGGGTGACGAAATACACGCCGACACCTTTGGAGCGAATCAACCGCACCACTTGCTCCAGACGCTCCTGCAACGCCTTGGGGGTGTCGGCGAACAACAAGTGCGCTTCGTCGAAAAACAACGCCAGCAGCGGTTTGTCCGCATCGCCACGTTCCGGCAGTTGCTCGAACAACTCCGCCAGCAGCCACAGCAGGAACGTCGCGTAGACCTTCGGCGCTTCGTGCACCAGACGGCTGGCATCGAGCAAGTGAATGCGCCCGCGGCCATCGGCGGTCGGTTGCAGGATGTCTTCGAGTTGCAGCGCCGGTTCGCCGAACAAGGCTTCCGCGCCCTGTTGCTCCAGGATCGCCAGGCGTCGTAGCAGGGCCTGACTGGAGCCGGTGGTCATCAATGCCGCGTCGTCGCCCAGCAATTGCGGGTTGTCGCGCAGGTGATTGAGCAGCGCTTTCAAATCCTTGAGGTCCAGCAGCAACAGGCCTTCGCGGTCCGCGACCTTGAATGCGGCATACAGCGCCGACTGCTGGCTGTCGCTCAATTCCAACAGGGCGCCGATCAGCAGCGGGCCCATTTCACTCAGGGTGGTGCGCAATGGATGACCAGACTCGCCGTGAATATCCCACAGGGTCACGGGATACGCCTGGGGTTTGTAGTTCAGCCACGGCATCCCGGCGATCCGCTCGGCGACCTTGCCCTGCGGGTTGCCGGCGGCGCCCAGACCACACAGGTCACCCTTGATGTCGGCGGCAAACACCGCCACGCCGGCGTCGCTGAAAGCTTCGGCCAAGCGCTGCAACGTGACGGTCTTGCCGGTGCCGGTGGCGCCCGCGACCAGACCGTGACGGTTCGCCAGGCGCATGGCCTGGGCGATCGGCTGCCCGGCTTGGTCAGCACCGAGAACGAGTTGCGATGAGTCAGGCATTTTGTCACCCATGGTTAATCTTTGATCCTTCACGGCCGATAAAAAGAAGTGAGAAACACGACTGAAAAGAGCCTCGGTAGTCCCTTAAGGAGAGACGGAATATCAGCTTGATTTCAACACTGCCCATTTTGCGCGTCTTTATAAAAGCACGCCTTGGACATATAAGACCTTAGCGGACACCCCAAGCCATGAATAAAAATCTGCGCTTCAGCCATAAGATACTGCTTGCCGCCGCCCTGATCGTCATTGCTGCCTTTGCCTCGTTCACGCTGTACAACGACTATTTGCAACGCAATGCGATTCGCGAAGACCTGGACAACTACCTCAACGAAATGGGCGAGGTCACAGCCAGTAACATTCAAACCTGGCTGACCGGTCGCATCCTGCTGATCGACAACCTTGCGCAAAACATCGCCATCAACCCTGAACAGTCCACCGTCGCCAGCCTGCTTGAACAGAAAGCCCTGACGTCGACGTTCATGGCGTCCTACCTCGGCGACGCCACCGGCCACTTCAGCATCCGCCCGGATGTAAAGATGCCTGACGGCTTCGACCCACGGGTTCGCCCTTGGTACAAAGGCGCCGAAAGCAGCAGCACGGCGACCCTGACCGAACCGTATATCGACGCGGCCACCGGCCAGACCATCATTTCCATCGCCACCGCCTCGAAAAAGGCCGGACAAAGCGTCGGTGTAGTGGGCGGCGACCTGAGCCTGCAAACCTTGATCGATACCCTCAGCGCCCGGGATTTCGACGGCATGGGTTATGCCTTTCTGGTCAGCGCCGATGGCAAGATCCTGGTGCACCCGGACAAAGCCCTGGTGATGAAATCCCTCAGCGAGGCTTACCCGAAAAATACCCCGCGCATCAGCAGCGATTACAGTGAAGTCGAAGTCGATGGCAAAACCCGCATCGTGACCTTCACCGCGATCAAAGGCCTGCCGTCGGTCAATTGGTACATCGGCCTGTCCGTGGACAAGGACAAAGCCTTCGCCATGCTCAGCGAGTTCCGCGCCTCGGCGGTGATTGCGACGGTGATTGCCGTCGCCATCATCATCGCCCTGCTCGGCATGCTGATCCGCATCCTGATCCAGCCGCTGCACGTCATGACCCGCGCGATGGAAGACATCGCCGACGGTGAAGGCGACCTGACCAAACGCCTGACGATTCAAAACCAGGACGAATTCGGCGTCCTCGGTACCGCTTTCAACCGGTTCGTGGAGCGGATTCATACGTCGATCCGCGAAGTGTCCTCGGCCACCGGCCAAGTCAACGAAGTCGCCCTGCGTGTGGTCGCGGCTTCGAACTCGTCGATGTTCAATTCCGACCAGCAGGCTTCGCGCACCAACAGCGTGGCTGCAGCGATCAACCAGCTCGGCGCCGCCGCCCAGGAAATTGCGCGCAACGCCGCGCAAGCGTCGAACCAGGCCAGCGATGCCCGCAGCCTGGCCGAAGATGGCCAGCAAGTGGTGGATCGCAGCATCAAGGCGATGAATCAGCTGTCGAGCATGCTCAGTGCGTCGAGCACCAACATCGAGTCGCTGAACAGCAAAACCGTGAACATCGGGCAGATTCTCGAAGTGATCACCAGCATCTCCCAACAAACCAACCTGCTGGCGCTCAACGCTGCGATTGAAGCGGCGCGTGCCGGTGAGGCCGGACGTGGTTTCGCGGTGGTGGCCGACGAGGTGCGCAACCTGGCGCACCGTACCCAGGAATCGGCGCAACAGGTGCAGACCATGATCGAGGAGCTGCAAGTCGGCGCCCGGGAATCCGTCAGCACCATGAGCGAAAGCCAGCGCCACAGCCAGGACAGCGTAGAAATCGCCAACCTGGCCGGCGAACGCCTGAACAGCGTGACCTTGCGCATCGGCGAGATCGACGGCATGAACCAGTCGGTGGCGACCGCGACCGAGGAGCAGACAGCCGTGGTGGAGTCGATCAACGTCGACATCACCGAGATCAACACGCTGAACCAGGAAGGCGTGGAAAACCTGCAATCGACGTTGCGCGCGTGTTCGGACCTGGAACAGCAGGCGGCGCGGTTGAAGCAGTTGGTGGGCAGTTTCCGTATTTAGGTTGTATTTGAGGGCCTCTTCGCGGGCAAGCCTCGCTCCTACAAGGGATCACACAACCCTGTAGGAGCGAGGCTTGCCCGCGAAGGCGGTCTGCAAAACCCCGAAACACCTCGCTGCCCCCCCGCCCGCAAAACCCCAAACGAACATCTATCCTTCATAAAGGTCAACCTAGGGAGAGGACCGGACCGGAGGGATGTTCATCGTGCATATCGCGGACATAACCATGTTCTACGCCCCTGCGAGCGGTGGCGTGCGCACTTATCTGGATGCCAAGCACCGTCGCCTCGGCGTAAAGCCGGGCATTCGTCACAGCCTGTTGATACCGGGCAAACACTTCAGCGAACAAGACGGTGTGTATCAGGTCCCCGCCCCCGCCCTGCCCTTCGGCAAGGGTTATCGTTTTCCTCTCCGTTTGGCGCCATGGCGCAATGTCTTGCAGGATCTGCAACCCGACCTGATCGAAGTCGGCGACCCGTACCTCACCGCGTGGGCGGCGCTGGATGCGCGGCGGCAACTGGATGTGCCAGTGATCGGCTTCTATCACTCGGACCTGCCATTACTGGTCAGCAATCGCATGGGAAATTGGGTGACCAATAATGTCGAGGCCTACGTCAGCAAGCTCTATGGCAACTTCGACCGGGTGCTCGCGCCGAGCCAGGTCATGGCGAATAAGCTGATCGGCCTCGGCGTACGCAATGTGTTCGTGCAGCCCCTGGGCGTCGACTTGCAAACCTTTAACCCCACTGCCCGCGACCCCGGTCTGCGGGCCGAACTGGGCATTGCTGAAGACACCCGACTACTGATCTTCGCCGGTCGCGGTTCCAAGGAGAAAAACCTGCCAGTGCTGCTCAACTGCATGCGTCGCCTGGGGCCTCGCTATCATTTGTTGCTGGTGGGTTCCTCGATGCCGGCGCAGGTGCCGGACAACGTCACGGTGGTGGATGAGTTCTGCCCGGCGCCGCAAGTCGCACGGTTGATGGCCAGCGCCGATGCGCTGCTGCATGCGGGCGACCAGGAAACCTTCGGCCTGGTGATCCTCGAAGCCATGGCCAGTGGTATTCCAGTGGTGGCGGTGGCGGCCGGGGCTTTTCAGGAAATTGTCACCGAGCAATGCGGCCTGCTCTGCACACCGAACAATCCACTGGCCATGGCCAACGCCGTTCGCGAGTTGTTCAGCCGCGGCAGCGTCACGCTCGGCGAACAAGCCCGGCAGCATGTCGAACGGCATTACGCCTGGGACGCGGTGGTCAACAGCCTGCTCGGCCATTATCACGCCGTGCTCGGCACTCAATGGCCGCTGACCGCCAATGGTTGAGTCCACGCCCCCACCGGCGTTGCTGTTGGTGCTGCACGATGTGGCGCCGCAGACCTGGGCCGATTACCAACCTTTTGTCGACGCCGTCGATGCCTTGGGCGGCGTGCCGATAACCTGGCTGGTGGTGCCCGACTTCCACAAACACAACGATCTGGAGGCACATCCAGGTTTTCGGCGGATGTTGAGCGGTCGTGTCGACCGGGGCGATGAACTGGCGCTGCACGGTTACTTTCATTGTGACGACAGTCCGCCGGCCACCACGCCTAAAGACTGGTTCATGCGGCGCATCTACACCCACGAAGGCGAGTTCTATAGCCTGTCCCAGGCAGCAGCGCTCGCCCGCCTGCGCGCCGGTATCGAAGTGTTTCAGCGTTACCGTTGGCCCTTGCAGGGCTTCGTCGCTCCGGCCTGGCTGATGAGCGAAGGCACGCGCCAAGCGTTGCGTCAGCTGCCATTGAGTTACACCAGCGATTCGCAACACCTGTATCGTTTGCCGGACTTCAGCCCGATTGATGCTCCGGGACTGGTCTGGAGTGCACGCAGTGCCTGGCGCCGCGGGCTGTCGAAACTGCTCAGCGATCAACGCGAACAGCGCTGGCAGCAAGCGCCGGTGATTCGCCTGGGTTTGCACCCGGTGGACATGCGCCATGGATTTTCCCGCGATTACTGGCTACAAACCCTTAAACGCTTACTCGACGAGGGCCGTGTGCCAATGACCAAGGCCAACTGGCTGACGCTGCACCAAGACCGAATCGGCCGCGCCGCATGAGTCGCGGGATTCTGCTGTTCCTCGCCCTGCTCGCGGCGGTAATGATCCCGTTGGTGCTGGGCGGCAACGAAACCTGGTCGCGCCTGCAAAGCTTTCCGTTGAGCGGTTTGCTGATCATGTTCGGCATGATCTTGCTGTGCTGGGTGGTCAACACCATGCGCCTGCGCCTGTTGCTGGGCGATCAGCGCGACAAGGTCAGCCGCGTCAAAAGCCTCGGCGTGGTAATGGCCGCCGAATTTGCCTACTGCGCCACACCCGGCGGCAGTGGCGGGCCGCTAACCATCATGGCCCTGCTGGCCCGCAACGGCGTGCGCCCGGCCAGGGGCAGCGCAGTGTTTGCCATGGATCAGTTGAGCGATCTGCTGTTTTTCCTCTGCGCCCTGAGCGGGATTCTGATTTACGCGTTGTTCCAGCACCTCAGCCAGCGCATGGAATGGCTGCTGACGGTCAGCGCCATCTCGATGTTCGGCGGGTTGGTCAGTTGCGTGGTCGTGGCGCGTTATCACCGTTTGTTGATTCGCCTGAGCGGCCGGCTTCTGGCGCGTCTGAATGTCAAAGCCACCACACGCCTGCGCTGGGCGCGAAAACTCCTGCACTTTCTGGCGGCGTTCACTGACACGTTGAAGCTGCCTTATCAGACGTTGATCAAAGTTTTTGCCTTGACCTGTGTGCATTGGGTTTTGCGCTACAGCGTGTTGTACCTGGCGTTGCGCGGGCTTGGGGCGGATTTGCAGTGGGCCTGGAGTTTTCTGATCCAGATGCTTTCGCTGAGTGCGGGGCAATTCAGCCTGTTGCCGGGCGGTGCCGGGGCGGCGGAATTGACGTCGGCGGCGCTGTTGGCACCGATGGTGGGGAAATCCACCGCGGCGGCGGCGATTCTGATCTGGCGGGCAGTGACGTATTACTTTTATCTGGTGGTCGGCGGGCCGGTGTTTTTAATAATGCTCGGGCGGCCGCTGCTCAAGAAGTTGATGAAGTTCAAGCAAGCCTGAAGCCCAATGCAGGAGCGAGGCTTGCCCGCGAAGACGGTGGGACATTCAATATTGATGTTGGCAGGCACAGCGCTTTCGCGGGCAAGCCTCGCTCCTACAGGTGTGATGAGTTTCCCCGTAGGAGTTCTTTTCAGGGTTTAACCCCTTCATCGTCGGACTCCGGCTTCACCTTCTCCCATAACTCGGCAGCACCGGGAAACTCCGTGCCGTCCTCCGGGCTCATGTCGTCCGGGTCATAACGACTCAAGCAACCCTCGCCTAATGTGGCGGGCGCCTTGGAAGTGGCTTTGTCCAGTGGATCGGCCATGGTCAATGTCCTCAGTGCAGAAACGGCGAAGGGCCTGAAGCGATTGAACGCTCAGGCCCTTCGAATTTCAACTGCGCGGTGGTTAGAACACGACAGTTTTATTGCCGTGCACCAGCACGCGGTCTTCCAGGTGATAACGCAAACCACGGGCCAGCACCATCTTCTCGACATCGCGGCCGAAGCGCACCATGTCTTCGATGCTGTCGCTGTGGCTGACGCGCACCACGTCTTGCTCGATGATCGGACCGGCGTCTAGTTCTTCGGTGACGTAGTGGCACGTGGCGCCAATCAACTTCACGCCACGCAGGGAAGCCTGGTGGTACGGCTTGGCCCCGACGAACGACGGCAGGAAGCTGTGGTGAATGTTAATCACCTTGTGGGCATATTCGCTGCACAACTCCGGCGGCAGAATCTGCATGTAACGAGCAAGTACTACCACTTCGGCATCGTGCTGTTTAACCAGCCGCGAAACTTCAGCAAAGGCAGGCTCTTTGTCCTGCGGATTGACCGGTACGTGGTAGTAAGGAATGCCGTGCCACTCGACCATGCTGCGCAAGTCATCATGGTTGGAAATCACGCAGGAAATTTCGCAGTCCAGTTCATCGCTGTGCCAGCGGTGCAACAAGTCCGCCAGGCAATGGGATTCACGACTGGCCATCAACACCACGCGTTTTTTCTGCGCGGTATCGGTAATGCGCCAGTTCATCGAGAACTCTTCGGCAATCGGCGCGAACGCTTCGCGAAAGGCTTCGAGGCCGAAAGGCAGCGAATCGGCACGAATTTCGTGACGCATGAAGAACCAGCCACTGAGATTATCCGAGTGATGGCTCGCTTCAGTGATCCAGCCGTTATGTGACGCCAGAAAGTTACTGACTTTAGCAACGATGCCGACGCGGTCCGGGCAAGCAATCACCAGCCGAAAAGTGCGCATGAGGGTCAAACTCCAGAACTTCGCAAAGGCCGCCATTCTAGCGACTGCGCAGCAAAACTGCAGTATTGATGACGTCCTGATCTGCACGCCGTGCAGCGCCGCAGTTTTTTGGTCGCGCCCCCGGCACGCGCGATGGTGTTCTTGCAGCCCATCTTCAAGAGATCAATTGTGAATATCTGTGTTGATTCCCCTGACAGTATTTAACAACACATCAAATTTGTGACGGACTCACCGCAACTAAATTAAATAAACTCCGGTTAAATGTTTACTTGATGAAACAGCCTGACTATTATTGCCGCACTGTCCCTGCCATCCCGCGACCTACATAAGGTAGTCCTCAATGTCCTTGATCAACGAATACCGCGCCACCGAAGAAGCTATCAAAGAGCTGCAAGCCCGTTTGAAGAATCTGTCCCAAGACGACAAACTGCAAACCGAGCTGGAATTCGAAGGCAAACTGCGCACCCTGATGGGTGAATACTCCAAATCCCTGCGTGACATCATCGCGCTGTTGGATCCAGAGTCCAAAACCAAAGCACCACGCGGCGGCGCAGTAAAAACTACCGGCACCAAGCGTGCTCGCAAAGTTAAACAATACAAAAACCCGCACAACGGCGAAGTCATCGAAACCAAAGGTGGCAACCACAAAACTCTGAAAGAGTGGAAAGCCAAGTGGGGCGGTGACGTGGTTGAAGGCTGGGCTACCCTGCTGGGCTAAGCCGCACGCCTGTCGCAGACCGGTTCTGTGACAAAAAAGAACGCCAGCTGATGCTGGCGTTTTTTTATGCCTGGCATTCAGGCGACTTCATTCGAATTCAAAGACTCAAACGTTTGCGTAATGCCTGGACATAATTCTGCCATTCATTGAGTACCTGTTGCTGAAACGGTGTAGCACTTATCGTCAATTGAGCCGTCGCCTGCGCAAAAGATTCGAGGGTATTAGGCGCCCCCCACTCAGGAGCAGACAAACGTTGCTGACAAAACATCCGCCAGCGTTCTTGCTCTTCGAAATTCAACGTATCGGGGAAGTTGCGTGCGCGATATCGAAACAATAATTCCGGTAAACGTTCATCATCGAACGGCCATTGTTGTTGCGCTAATTGCACTGGGTCAGAGGCCCGGACTTGCTCACATAGACGCCGGTCCCGATCACCGATAAATCCATCGTATAACTGTTGCTCCGGGTCCTGGCTCGTGGCGAAATCTTCGCTGGCATAAATCGCCATGACTTTATCTCGCCAAACTTGTTGTGCGTCACTTAGCCGCAGTGCCCGCGCCTGATATAGCGCCATATCCAGCCCCAGCCGTTGCTGATCTTCAGGACGAAGTACCGACAGCGGTGCCACCACCGGGCACTTATTGATATGAATGAGTTTGAGCGGTACCGGCAGCTCGCCTTCCGCCAGATCATCACGGCGGGTATACAAGCGCTGACGCAACGTCTCGGCATCCAGGTCGAGCAAGCCCTGGGGGTCCAGGTGCAGGTCACAGACGATCAGTGCGTTCTTGTTTCGCGGGTGCCAGGCCAAAGGCAACACCACACCGACAAAACTGCGCGCCGCCGAGAATCGCCCGGAAATGTGCACCATCGGTTGCAACAGCCGAACCTGATCCATCACCTTTTGTTTACTGCGCAACTGGAACAGCCAGTCATACAGCTTCGGTTGTTTTTCCCGGACCAGACGGGCCAGGGCAATCGTCGCTCGTACGTCCGACAAGGCTTCGTGGGCATTGCCGTGATCGATGTTATTGGCGACCGTCAGGCGATCCAGCTTCAACGTCACCCGCCCTTCGTCGTCCGTGGGCCAGGCCAGGCCATCAGGGCGCAAGGCATAGGCAGCGCGCACCACATCGATCAGGTCCCAGCGACTGTTGCCGCCCTGCCACTCGCGGGCATACGGATCGAAAAAGTTTCGATACAGGCTGTAACGGGTCATCTCGTCGTCAAAACGCAACGTGTTGTAACCGGCGCCACAGGTGCCGGGGGCCGCAAGCTGGGCATGCACCCGGGTCATGAAATCGGCTTCGCTCAAGCCTTGTTCGGCCAGACGACCCGGCGTGATGCCAGTGATCGCGCACGCTGCCGGATGCGGCAGGATGTCGTCACTGGGCTGGCAATACAGATTGACCGGCTCGTCTATTTCATTGAGGTCAAAGTCGGTGCGAATCCCGGCGACTTGCAGCGGGCGGTCGCAACGGGGGTTGATGCCAGTGGTTTCATAGTCGTACCAGAAGATGGAGGTCACGGGCTATTCCTGAACTGAAGACCGGCGAAGTCTAGGCGCAGACCAGTCGCTGCGGCCAGTCATCTTGTCATTCAATCATTTACGGCCTTGCATCGTGCAATACATAGTTATGTCGTTTTCACCCGAGAGGCTGCTAGCATCGGACAGACATTGAATCCCGATCCGGCCACATCACTCAGGTTGCCCATGCTCGAGACCACAGCACTGCCAAGGAAAGCGACGCTGTCCCCGCCTCTGGACACGCGGTATCAAGTCGAAACGCCGGAAGGTATCGACTTGCCGCTGCGTCCGGCCGGGTTGATGGTCCGTGCACTGGCGTTCAGCATCGACCTTGGTTTGCGCGGGTTGATCCTTGGTCTGTTGTTTTTCGTCCTGGCGTTTCTCGGCAAACTCGGTGCAGGGCTGGGCTCGATCCTGCTGTTCGGGGTCAGTTGGTGGTACATGGTGTTGTTCGAAGTGTTCAACCAGGGCCGCTCGCCGGGCAAGCAGTGGATGGGCCTGCGCGTGGTACAGGACGACGGCACGCCGGTTGGCTGGTCGGCCTCGCTGCTGCGCAACCTGCTGCGTTTTGTCGACCTGCTGCCGTTCGGCTACTTCCTAGGCGCCATCAGTTGCCTGCAACATCCCACCTTCAAACGCCTGGGCGACATTGCCGCCGGTACGCTGGTGATCTACAGCGAAAAACCGCTGACCCGCCCCGACCTGCCCGACGCCCAACCCCGGCGCCCGACTTTTGCCCTGACCCTCACCGAACAGCGCGCCGTCCTCGGTTTTGCCGAACGCCAGGGCGAGCTCTCCCCGGCACGAGTGAATGAACTGGCGAGCATCCTCGCCCAACCGTTGCAGGTTCCGGCGCCAAGGGCTGTGGCCGAACTCAACGGCATCGCCCGCGGCTTGTTGGGCCCCACATGAAGCAAAGCCTTTTCGAGAGTCGCCACAAGGCCGAATGGGAGCAATTCGCCCTCATCCTCGACCGCCTGGAACGGGGCAAGGACGCCTCACGCATCGCCAGTTTTCCGAAAGACTATCGTCGCCTCTGTCACCATTTGGCCTTGGCCCGGGAGCGCGGTTACAGCAGTTTCCTGGTGGACTCGTTGCAGCATCAGGTGCTGCGCGGGCATCAACAGTTTTATCGGCATCGCAGCCGACTGGGGGCCAACGCGCTGGCGTTTATCCTGGCCGGCTTCCCACGCCTGGTGCGCCAACAGTGGCCCTTCGTGCTTGCCGCCGGGCTGATGTTTTTTGGCAGTCTGGTCGGTATGGGTTTGCTGGTGTATTTCTTCCCGGACCTGATCTACAACCTGATCCCGGCCGATCAGGTCAGCGAAATGCAAAGCATGTACGACCCGGTCGCCGGGCACCTTGGGCGTTCGGCCGAACGGGCGGCCAGCGAAGACTGGGTGATGTTCGGCTACTACATCATGCACAACATCGGTATTGCCTTTCAGACCTTCGCCAGCGGTTTGCTGTTTGGCCTGGGCAGTGCGTTTTTCCTGTTCTTCAACGGCTTGACCATCGGCGCGGTGGCCGGGCACCTGACCCACATCGGCTACGGGCAAACCTTCTGGTCATTTGTGATGGGTCACGGGGCTTTCGAGTTGAGCGCGATCGCCTTGTCCGGCGCCGCTGGTTTGCAACTGGGCTGGGCCTTGATTGCACCGGGGCGCCTGTCCCGAGCCGAAGCGTTGCGCTTCGCCGCGCGCAAAAGCGTGTTGCTGATTTGCGGGGTGATGCTGTTTCTGCTGATTGCAGCGTTTATCGAAGCTTATTGGTCATCCATGACCGCGCCGACGCCGCTGACCAAATACCTGGTCGGCGCCGCGCTCTGGATTCTGATGGCGCTGTATCTGCTGTTCGCCGGACGGACTCGCCATGCGCCTGAGTGACGCCACGGTGGTGATTCGCCCACGCAATACCTGGGAAGCCATGGACCTCGGTGTGCTGCTGACGCAACGGCATCGCCGGTTGTTGATGACCAGTTGGGCCATCGTGACCTTGCCGGTGTTCATCCTGCTCAGCCTGCTGCTGTGGGATTCGCCGTCACTGGCGGTGTTCATTTTCTGGTGGCTCAAACCGGCGTTCGAACGGCTGCCGTTGTACATCCTCTCGAAAACCCTGTTCGGTGAAACGCCAACGCTCAAACAAGCGCTGCGCGAATGGCCACGACTGCTCAAACCGCAATTGCTGGCCAGCCTGACCTGGCGCCGCCTCAGCCTGAGCCGCAGCTTCCTGATGCCGGTGGTGCAACTCGAAGGCCTGGACGGCACGGCCCGCCAACAACGCTTGCGCGTGCTGCTGCAACGCAACGCTGGCGCCGCGCAGTGGCTGACGATCATCGGCGTACACCTGGAAAGCGCCTTGTGGATCGGCATGATGGTGCTGTTCTACTTGCTGCTGCCGCAACAGATCGAACTCGACTGGGACTGGCAAACCCTCATCGCCGCGACTACTCACGATTGGCGCTGGCTGGAACACCTGACCAATGCCTTCTACGCGTTGGTGCTGGTGGTGTGGGAACCGATCTATGTGGCCTGCGGTTTCAGCCTCTACCTGAACCGGCGCACGGTGCTGGAAGCCTGGGACATCGAACTGGTATTCCGCCGGATGCGCCAGCGTCTGGGCAGCGCGGCGGTCGCCCTGTTGCTGGCGGTGCTGGTGATGATGCCGACAGCGCAAAGCGTCTGGGCCGCCGAGCCGGTGATTTCGCCGGACACGCCACGTCTGCTGGACCAACCCCTGACCAGTCAGGCGTCCCGTGACAGCATCAAGGCGATCCTTGAGCAGCCGCCGTTCAAGAACAAGGAATCCGTCACTCGCTATCGTTTTGGTGAAGACAAACCCGCCACTCAGACCAAAACGGACGACGGCACCACGCCCGAATGGTTGAAGGCGCTGCTGCGGCTGCTGGACAACCCTCGCTTCGGTGCCTTGGCGACGCTGATCGAAGTGTTGCTGTGGGGCGCCGTGATCGCGGCCATCGGGTTATTGATCTGGCGCTATCGCGACTGGTTGCAAGCGTTTGTCAGCCGCCGGCCAACCCGGCGCCACAAGGTGGAACGCCCGGCGCCGAAGCAACTGTTCGGGCTGGACGTGCATCACGAAACCCTGCCCACCGATGTCGCCGCCAGTGCCGAAGCGCTCTGGCAGACCAACCCTCGCGAGGCCCTCGGCCTGCTATATCGGGCGCTGCTCAGTCGTTTGCTGCATGACTTCAATCTGCCCCTGAAAGACGCCGACACCGAAGGCCAGGTGCTGGAACGCATCGGGCAACTGCAGCAACCGGCGTTGCTGGCCTTCAGTCAAACCCTGACCCGCCACTGGCAGAACCTGGCCTATGGGCATCGCCTGCCGCCAGCGCAGTTGCAACAGGAACTCTGTGACGGCTGGCGCGCGCTGTTCAATCCGGGAGCCGCCCGTTGAACCGGCGTGGGTGGCAGGTCCTCGGCGCGGTGCTCGCGGTGCTATTCGGCGCGTTGTGCTTTTATCTGTACTTAAAGGCCACTCCTTATCAGGAGATCGTCGATCACGGCCCCTCCCCCGAAGCCCGAGCCAACCCGTATCTGGCGGCGGAGCAGTTTCTGCGCAAACACGCTGTGCCTGTCACCCACGCCAACAGCCTCGACGTGCTGCCCGGTATCGATCCGCGCCAGCACAGCCTGTTGCTGTTCGGCGACCGCTCGAACATGACCCCGCGCCAGATCGATCAGGTCCTGAACTGGACCCGCGCCGGCGGGCGCCTGGTATTTGTCGCAGAGTCGTTGTGGGATGAGAAAACCGGCCAGAGCAATGACCTGCTGCTCGACCGGGTGCAGTTGCATCAATCCCTGAGCAAAGACCTCAAGGACCTACCCCCCGATCCAGACCCCGATCCTTATCCGAACCTGACCAAGCTCTACCTGGAAGACGAAGACGCCCCTGCCTACGTCAGTTTCGACACCGCGTTCCATCTCGAAGATCCGAAGAACCTCGCACAGGCCTGGGCCAACAGTGGCAAGGCCACGCACATGATGCAACTGAACCACGGCCTCGGTTCGATCACCGTGGTCACCGACGCCGACCTGTGGAAAGCCCCGGCCATCGAGCAATACGACAATGCCTGGCTGCTCTGGTACTTGAACGCCGACACTAGCGTGACGCTGCTGTACAACACCGATCACGATTCACTGCTGACCTTACTGCTGCGGTATTTCCCCCAGGCGCTGGTCGCCCTCGCCGCGCTGATCGGCCTCGCTTGCTGGCACGTCGGCGTGCGCCATGGCCCGTTGCTGCAACCGGCCCCGCGAGCCCGTCGCCAACTTCAGGAACATCTGCGCGCCAGCGCCGATTTCATGCTGCGCCACCATGGGCAGGACAGCCTGTTGCACGGTTTGCAGCAAGACATCTTGCGCCGTGCCCGCCGCCGTCATCCCGGTTTCGAACACTTGGCGGTTGCCGAACAATGGCTGGTGCTCGCGCGCCTGACCCGGCAACCCACCCGCGCCATCAGCCAGGCCCTGAGCCCGCGCCCGAAACAGCGGCTGTCCAGCGCTGAGTTCAGCCGTCAGGTCGCCCACCTGCAAACCTTGAGGAATGCCTTATGAGTGACATCGAGCCCGGCACACCCAACCACGCCGCCCAGCAACGTCAGCGCGCCAGCCAATTGGCCCAGGCGGTGCGCAGCGAATTGCAGAAAGCCGTGATCGGCCAGGACATCGTGATCGATAACGTGCTCACCGCGCTGATTGCCGGTGGCCATGTATTGCTCGAAGGCGTGCCGGGGCTGGGCAAGACCTTGCTGGTCCGCGCCCTCGCCCGCTGCTTCGGGGGCGAGTTCGCACGTATCCAGTTCACCCCGGACCTGATGCCCAGCGACGTCACCGGGCATGCGGTGTACGACCTGCAGACCGAGCAGTTCAAACTGCGCAAGGGCCCACTGTTCACCAACCTGTTGCTCGCCGACGAGATCAACCGCGCACCGGCGAAAACTCAAGCCGCGCTACTTGAAGCGATGCAGGAACGCCAGGTCACCCTCGAAGGCCGGGCACTGCCGATCGCGCAACCGTTCATGGTGCTCGCCACGCAAAACCCGATCGAACAGGAAGGCACTTACGCCCTGCCGGAAGCCGAACTGGATCGGTTCATGCTCAAGGTGCGCATGGACTATCCCGACGCCGAGCAGGAGTTGGACATGGTGCGCCAGGTCACCCGTTCGACCCGCGCCGACATGCTTGATGTGCAGCCACTGCGCACCGTGCTGCAAGCCAAGGACGTGATGGCGCTGCAACGGATCGCCAGCGACTTGCCCCTCGACGAACAGGTGCTCGACTACGCGATCCGCCTGGCCCGCGCCACGCGCACCTGGCCCGGCCTGACTCTCGGCGCCGGGCCACGCGCCTCGATTGCGCTGGTGCGTTGTGCCCGGGCGCGAGCGTTGTTGCGTGGTGGCGAGTTCGTGATCCCGGATGACATCAAGGGCTGTGCACTGGCGGTGTTGCGCCATCGCGTACGGATTGCACCGGAGCTGGATATTGAAGGGCTGGACGTCGATCAGGTGTTGGGCCAGATGCTCGAACAAGTCCCGGCACCGCGCCTGTGATCGCCACCATGTACACAACCCCTGTGGCGAGGGAGCTTGCTCCCGCTGAGCAGCGAAGCGGCCGCAAAATTTCAGGTTCAGCAGATTTACGACTGCTGCGCAGCCGAACGGGAGCAAGCTCCCTCGCCACAGAAAGCGCGCGCCTATGAAGCCTTCTCGCCTCTTGCTGATCTGGCTATCCGTCCTGCTCGCCCTGGGCATCGCGCTGGGAACATTGCGGGCGCTAGATATCGCGATGCCGAAAAACCTACAATCGATCAGTTGGGCGTTGTTGCTGGCGCTGCTGGTACTGGCGGTCTACGACGCCATCCGTCTCAAGCGCCTGCCTTCGCCGCGCCTCAAACGGTTAATGCCCGGCGGTCTGGCGCTTGGCCGCTGGGGCGAAGTGCAGTTAGAGCTTGAGCATGATTTTGCCCAGCCGCTGAACGTGCAGATCTTCGATCACGCCCCCGACGGCCTGAGCGTCGAACACCTGCCACAAGCCGTCGAACTGCAACCCGGCCAGCGCAGCCTGATCCGCTACCGCCTGCGGCCTCTAAGGCGCGGGCACTTCGCCTTCGAACATTGCGAAATCAACCTGCCAAGCCCACTGGGCCTGTGGTCCGGCAAACGCTTGCTGACCGCGACCGACAGCACCCGCGTCTACCCGGACTTCGCCCGCCTCTACGGCGGCCAGTTGCTGGCGGTGGACAACTGGCTGAGCCAGCTCGGCGTTCGCCAGCGCCAGCGCCGAGGCCTGGGGCTGGAGTTTCACCAGTTGCGTGAATTTCGCGAAGGCGACAGCCTGCGCCAGATCGACTGGAAAGCCACCGCCCGCCAGCGCACACCGATTGCCCGGGAGTACCAGGACGAACGCGACCAGCAGGTTATTTTCATGCTTGATTGCGGCCGACGGATGCGCAGCCAGGACGGCGAACTCAGCCATTTCGACCATGCGCTGAATGCCTGCCTGCTGCTCAGCTACGTGGCCTTGCGCCAGGGCGATGCGGTGGGCCTGAGTACTTTTGCCTGTGATCAACCGCGCTACCTCGCCCCGGTCAAAGGCCCAGGCCAGCTCAAGGTCTTGCTCAACGGCGTTTACGACCTCGACAACACCCAGCGCCCCGCCGACTATCAGGCCGCCGTCAGCCAGTTGCTGGCGCGGCAGAAACGCCGGTCACTGGTGGTGCTGGTCACCAACCTGCGCGATGAAGATGACGATGAACTGCTCAACGCCGTGCAACGCCTTGGGCAACAGCACCGGGTGATGGTGGCCAGCCTGCGCGAAGACACCCTCGACGAACTGCGCCAAGCGCCGGTGCAAACCTTGCCTGAAGCGTTGATGTATTGCGGCACGGTGGATTACTTGAATGCAAGGGCCGAACTGCATGAGCGGTTGAGTGCGAATGGTGTGCCGATGCTCGATGCGCGGCCCGCAGACTTGGGTACGACGCTGGTGACGCAATACTTGAGCTGGAAGAAAGCGGGGATGTTTTAACCCCCGTCATATCCCCACCACGGCGGGTGTCTACACCATTCGGTTTACCGTTCTACTGGACAACCAGTAAGTACTGCCCATGCACTGCACCGTTATAGTTTTGGATTCTGAGGGAGAAATACACGTCCCCAGGGGTAAGGAAACTGTTTTCCAGAGAAATCTCCCCCTGATCGTTCGTGACACGCTGCACCTCGCTGCCATTATCAATCGAACAAAACACAGTGATTCCCTGCAATGGCCGCTGATCCCGTATCGACTCGACTTTCGCCGTCACCCGCATCCACTCGAATTTGTCGACCGGATTTTTATTGGCGGTGATCGATGAAAACCTGGCCAGCTCCGCTGGCGCAGGGTCCACCCTGAACAACAACGATGCCCCATCCCAACCAACCTCCCCACCACGTACCGCCACACTCAACAGCGTGTCCCCCGGCTCCCCAAGCCTGAAGCGCACGATGGCCCTGCCCTCGGCATCGGTGGACGTAGGGGCAAGCCTTGCACCTTCATACTCCCACATCACCTCGACGGCACTGAGGGGTTGTCCGGTGAGGGCCGACACGATGACCACCTGGGCCTCGACCTCTTCCCCCGGATAACCGCTGGCACTGGCGCTGGTCAGGGATTTGACCTCGCGTGGCTCGTTGACCTGGTAGGTCAGTGACACCGATTCCGAGTACAACTCATCCCCCACCTTTGCCGTCAACACCCCGGCCCCGGCGGTCTTCGGTTTGAACCGCAGCTTGGCCACACCATAAAAATCGGTCCGGCTTTCGACGACGTCCTGCCCCGGAATATTCCACGTCACTGTCTGCCCCACTACCGGCCTGCCGCTGATGGCTGAAACCACGGTCACCCGCTCATACAATACCTGCCCCCAGTCGAGCGTCTGTAGCGCACTGCCGACAAAGCTGATTTTCAACACCTGCGAACCCACGCCCAACGAGAAGGCATTGGCCGGTGACAGCCGCGATAACTTCGTCGCGGCCAGGCGCAATGCAAAACTGCCGTCGCGCAGGTCATCGCACTTGAAGTCATAGACCAGGCCCTCCGAGGAAAACCAGCGAGGCACGCCAAGGGTCGCATTGGAAAACATCAAGCCCAGGGCCGTCGGGCCGGTTCCCGTCATACCGAGCGTCAGGTCATGATCGAAAAGCGGACTGTCCTGTTCAACCAGCACCTCGATGCGGTGTTCGCCCTTGCGTCGCGGGAAGTATGTCCTGGTACCCCAAGGTTGCGCGGGCTGGCCGTCAAATTTGACCCTCAGGTCTTGCCACGGATCGCTCGGCAGCACGTTGACGGTCATGCTGCGGGTCTCGACAAAATCGTCATAGGGGCTCAACACACATGCCTCTACCTCATGGGGCTGGGCAACGGTCGGGGCCAGGGCAAATCCGGACCAACCCTCGGCATCGGTCAGCCGTTGCGCCGGGGTCATCCCCGTGGTCCAGGTCACCGGCACCTGGCCGACCGGTTTGCCGGTCACCGCCGAGAACACCTGCAACCACATCCAGGCGCTGTCCTGGGACACGACCGGGGTCACCGCCGACTCGCGCATTGCCGTGATCGTGAGTTTGTGATCGCCCAGGTCCATGGCGCTGGCCTCAGTCGACCTGTTGAGCTGGGGTAATTCCAGCGCCAGCGCGAATTGGCCACGTTTATCACTGGCGGTGAAATCCAGGTTCCACCGAGCGCCCCCGTCGTCGATGACCTGCGCGACAGTCAGTTCGGGCTCGACGGTGGCATTGAGCTCACCCGCCGAAATCCCCGACCATTTCAATCGTGCCGACAGGCCAACCAACGGACTCAGCGCGTTGGGCAAGATGTTCAAGCGATGATGCGCGCCCAGACACGGATAAAAGGTCTGGCCGCCGATCAGTGCCGAAATCTGATCAAGGACCATCCGCGCTTCATCGGCGAGGTCCTGGGACAACAGGCGCCCCGACAGTGAACGGGTTTGCGCCAGCCCGGTGCTGCTCAGCAGCCACTCGAACAACCCGCTGCTACTGGTGCCGGCCACCGAACGGATGGGCCATTCCCAGCCACCGGCCGCAGTGGCCGTTGGCGTACCGATGGTCAGCCCCAGGCCCGGCTCTTGAGCGCTGAAAGCCAACGTCATGGGTTTGCCCTGGATCGGGCTGCCGGCCGTCGGCGTCACTCGAAAGACGTGCGACGTGCCACGCTGACAAGCCACCCCGACCACGGCCAGATCGACCTCGACGTTGTCCAGCTGAAACGTCGCCTGCCCTTTCCACTGGCTGGTCGCCACCGCGGTCACCGCAAACGGGTGTTCGACCGGTTGCATGTGTTCATGGGCCCTGACCCTGGCCGTAACCGTGTAATTGCCGGCCTGGCGCGGCGTATCCAGCACGCTGGCCCAGCCGCCGGCACCGGATACGGTCGAAACCGTACCGTTGGGTCCCTCCCACTCAACCAGTGCATTAACGACCGGATCACCGTTGTCGCTGACCAGCACATGCACCACTTGCACCCTGAGCAGCACACTTTCCTGTTCATCGACGATCGGTGACTTGTTCGCTTCACGCACTTTCCCGATCTTGACCAGGTTGCGCGCCAGCGACATCGGCTTGCCACTGGAAGTATGCAATAGCTTCGAACAACCCAACACGAGCTCGAATTTGCCATCCAGACGATCTTCGCAACTGAGTATCCACTCAAGCTCGACACCCACCACCGGCACCCACTGTTCAAGTTCCGGACTGACACGCACCCCGAACCGGTCCGGCGAATCGCCTTCCCAGTGCAACGACAGATCTGTGCCACACAATGGGCTGTCAACCGGCAGCTTCAGCCGGACCGGATAATCAGAGCCACGATTGGGGTAACCGGTTTTTTCGTTCCAGGGCGCTTCACTGCCCTCGATGACCGCAAGCACTCCTTTCCACGGATCCGTCGCCAGTACCTTAACGGTCAGCGTTTGGGTGATCTGCCCTGCGGCGTAATACAGGCTCTCGACCGAGGCCGTGATCGAGTGCAGGCCAGCCGTCGCCGGCTGAAAATCCCAATACGCCCAACCCTGCTCATCGGTCAGCACGGCCCCCAATACGCCCTGACCTTCAAGGGTCCAGTTCACGGTTCGCCCGTCGAGGAACTGTCCGGTGTAATACGACGCCACCCGGACCCCGAGCCGCACGCTCTGGGAGCGTTCAAGTACCGGAAAGTAAGCGGCTTCCAGCAGGTCACGAAACACCAGCCGGTGATGCCCGAACGACACGCTGACCGGGTAAGGTTCAGCGGTGAATTGATTGACCAGGCTCATGGAGAAACTCATTGGCTGGTCACTGACGGTCACCGGGCAATTGAGGCTCCAGGCCTGACCCGGCAGTTTGTTAACCCCCCATTCCGGTGTCGCGACAATCCTGCCGTCCGGGTTGTCGTCACTGGTCAATGCGGCCTGGGTATCGCCCCATGGGTTACCCGGTTGCGCGATAAAGTCAAACCGGTGGGCGTCAATATCCACCGCCCCTTGGCACACATACAGCACGCGATCAGGTGGCAAAACCTCGTCATCGAGTGTCAGCTGTTGCAGCACCAAAGGCTCCAGATACACATCGATCCTGATCGCGGTGATGCAAATCTGCGATGAATCGTCACCGGGCTGATTGGCGGGGCTGAACACGCTGACGCGAATCACGTCGTCCTTCTTGAGGGGTAACGTCAGTTCCTCCCGATAGTGGGTGGGGATGAGATCCAGCGGCAGTCCCGCGTCCAGACGCGCCTGATCCGCCACCGGATCACGGGCATTGCCACGCGGCAGCAGAATCACCTGTTCATCCGGGCTGCCGAGCAGCGCGACGACCATCCGGCCCGGCTCGCTGTGCCGTGTCTCGCAGAGGAAACTCAGGAAATAACAGGCTTCGGCCCGTAGCGCCGTGGGCACTTTCATGTCCTGGCTGACCGACGCCCCCTTCTGGGCGGTCAGGTACGGGATTCGCTCCCCCTCGTACCAATCGACGTTGATACTGAGCCAATTCCTGTTGACCGGGCCCCTGACCCAGTCATCGAATTGCTCGAGGAAATCACCGTTACGCAGCAGGCTCTCATTGGCCAGAATGACGGGCTCACGCATGATCGCCTGCTCCTTTGTCGATGCGCAGTTGTGCGCGTGATTCAGCCGCATTGACCAGCTCTTCGACTTTGCGCCTGAAGGTCTGATCACCCACCTTGCTGGTGTAGCGAACCTCCACGATGACGTCCGTCAGCGATGCCAGCATGGCCTGTTGCGGTGCCTTGCCCGGCCATGGGCAATTGAGCGTCCAGCGCGAAACCGCCCCGGTGCATTCAAAGGGGTTGAGCAAACCTTCGTCGGGTTTGCGGGCCGTCATGCCCGCGTCGGCAATGCCCACCGACAAGCCGATCTGCTGGCCACTGCGCAGGTTGAACTGCACATCGACCGGGGCTACAGCTCCATCGGGCTGGTGCAAATATTCCACCGAACGCGCCGACGGCCTGGTGGCGGTCATGCTGGTGATTTGCAGCAACGTGGCTTTGACATTTTCGAACGGCCCCGCCACCACCGGGCAATAGACGTCTATCGCGCTGATCTGCCGGCAGTAGTGTCCGGGATAGTCGCGATCAAACAGCAACTGCGTGAACCGGAACTCCAGGCTGCCCTTTTGCTGAAGCTCGATCACGGCAGATTGCCAACTACTGAAACCGAGCTGCGGATCGACAGGGTCATCGAAGAGTTGGCGCAGCGAGATCGTCCTGATCAACTCCAGGCGTCGTTCAAAACGTTGCAGGTATTCACTCTTCATGCGCGTCAAATAGGCATGCCAGTGATTCCCCGACATCAGGCCATGACGGTTGTCCTGCCAGACCTGCGGCAACGGCAGTTGCGAGTCATAGTCACCGGTTTCTGCACTCAATGACGCTTGGGCGCTGAGGCACAAACTGACCACCGCGTCATACGCTTGATAGTGCAGCGCCTTGGCCTGGCCCAGCAGCCAGCCGAACAGTTCGGCGTTGGTAAAGCGCTTCTTCATGAAGTTGTACAGCTTCAATGTCTGGCTGTTGGCCTTCAGCGTTTGTTCCAGGTTGGTTTTGGCGGCGGTCACCGCATGGCTCTGCGCGGTGATTTGCTCATCGATCGCACGCACTTCCGCCAGCGCCTGATCCCGTTGCAAGCCCCAGTCCTCGCGCCGACGGCGGTAGGCTTCGGTGGTCGCCTTTTTTTCCGCGTCCATTTGCAGCAGATCGGCACCGAGGTCCAGGCCGTAGACGATGGCATCGGCCAGTTTTTCCCCGCGATGTCCCCCGTTGGCCATGCCGAAAATATTCGGCAGCGAAGCAATCACCGCGCCGGCCCCCTTGATCGCCTTGGCCGAGATGCTCATCTGTTTGGCCAACTGCAGCGTGTCCATGACGTCGTATTCAACGGCGGTGATATTTTCGTCATAGCGTGCCGCATAGGCCGCTGCCCGTTCTTGCGCCAGCGTCCGGCTCTGCCCCAGCGCGGTCACATTCGCCTCCAGCTGGGCAATCGCCTGTTCCTGCGCGCTTTGCGCATATGCACCAAGCTCCACCAAATGGTTTTGCTGCATCTCCTCCATTTCGGCACGGTCCCGTTGCTCAAGCAGCCTCAGCACCTGATTGCCGTATTCCTGCAACGTCTGCACGGCACCCATCGCCGCGTCGTGAAACACCGACCAGCGAAAGGCCCCAACGTACAATTGCCCGCCCATTGGCCGGGGCGAACCGACACCCCCGGCCAACTGATCGCGCAACAATTGATTGGGGTCCGTTGGCGGGCTGAATAGCGGGATTTGCAGCGGCTTGCCATCGAGGGTCAGGTTATTGCGCAGGTTGTACAAACGCCTGCCGGGCAGCTCGAACATGGCGAGCAACTGTTCGTTGATCGGCTGGACAAAAGGCTCGTTGGCCAACAGACCGAGCAAGGGCGGCTGCTTGGCCTTGACCGGCAGTTTGCCCAGGTCGACGACCAGGTTTTGCTCGAAAGCCTCCAGCTCCGGGCGCGAGGAAGCCTGGTGCAGCAGGTCTGCGACTGTGGTCGTCTGCCAACGGTTGACCGCGTTGAACGACGGCGCCTTGCCCATCAGGAATTCGGCCTGGACGTAACACAACTTCGCCGCCGCCAGGCTGTCGCGTGTCAGTTGGCGGTAATACCAGTCACCCCAGGCAATCAGGTTGTTGACGTATTCGATAAAGATGCACTTGCGCAAATGGACCGGCGCCGAATAGCCGATGGCATCCGGATCGGTCGGTGCAAGCGCCTCATAGCCCGGGTTGGCGAATGTATCGTCGAGGCGCGGCCGCAATGGCCCGCAACGCCAGTAAAGCGGTTTGGCCGGTGTGGTGGTCGAATCTGGCAGTGCCAGGGGATCAAACAGGTAGTGCAACCATTTCTGGGCTTCCAGATAACGATCTTCGGCGCGAAGACGGGACGCCACCAAATGGGGCAGATGAAAAAACATCTCCCAGAAAAACAGACCATTGGCGCCGTCAAACGGGCCGTTTTCTTCTTCGATAGGGTCCGAGGCCGGGTTCGGCTCCTTGAGAAACTGAGTCTCCCAATCCAGCACCGCATCGATGGAAATGTTGCCGCGCTGCACCAGTTCAGGTCCGAACAACGAGTTGAGGCGTACGTGTTTGAGCGTGAACCCTGGCTGGTTGAGCGCCAGAAACTGCGCATCATTGGCTTCGGGTTTCTCCAGCCGCGGCGCGGCAAAGGATTGCAAAGCTGGCGCCGTTACCACGTATTTTTTGCGTCCGGCACCGGCGGCCGTGGTTTCCCCGAACGTGAAGGACGTGGCGGTGGTAAATGAACCGGCGGGCCGTTTCACCCCCATCAAAGCAGTGTGCCAGTCTCCCCTGGTGGGCCGGTTTTCTTTGATTGGGGCAGGGTCGCCCCCAGACGGACTGGCCATCGTCAGATCGAAATCCCGCTGAGGAGGCGTGTTAGCCACGGTGTTCTTGTCACACCCACCCCTGACGACGAGAACATCCTGCCCGTCCGGATTGCGCAGCACCACAGCCTGAAACGAGTAGTAAGCGGTCAGGTTACCGGGCGGGTCGGTCGCCTCCACGATAGTCAGAGGGCTCTGATGCAGCAGCGGATGTTGCAAGGTATCGCGGCTGACAAAACGAAAACTGGCCAAAGCTTCCAGAACAAAGCCGTCCGATTCAAGCGTGCGCAGCAGCACATTGCGCCACAGGTAAACATCGACCGGGTTGGCGGGTGCGGCTTCACCGACAGGCGCACGGTTGGTCAGCAACACCCCCAATTTGCCCTTGGGATGATCCGCATCCACCCACACCGTCGCGATCAGCCGGGCTCCTTGGGAAACATCATTCGCGGGCTCGGACTTGTGCAGGACAAACGGTGCCGACCAGTGACCGTTCTGCATCATGAATGCCAGATTGATCACCAGTTGATTCGGCGCATATTCACCCCCGTCTTTACTTTTCACCTCTGGACGCCACTCGGCCCAGACCAGGCATAAACGCCCGCCCCAGAACACTGGCCGGGCATCCAGCACCTGTTCGGCGACCGGCACCTCGATCGCTTGCCATTCACCCCACGCCGCCGGGTTGATGGCATCACTGGTGGCTTCCAGTTCAACCTCGGCCTTGCGCCAGAAGTATTGATACGGCGCCACCCGCTGCCGGCCGATAAAGTAATAATCCGCGCTGGCCGCCGAAGCACCGTCGATGTAGCCACTGATCACGTCCAGGTTGCAGGTCTGCTCTAAGGCTTGCAGGTACTCCTGCAACGCCAGTTGCACCGAATCCGTGCTCAACCGGGTTTGATTCAGATTGTTCTCCAGGGCTTTGAACAGGCTGGTCTTGCGCTGCCGCACCTCGGGGAGCATGAATTTTTCCGGGTAAAGGGTGATCTGCTGCACCGCCGCCCAATCGGGGTAATTGCTGTAAAGCTCCCAGTCCTCCAGATCCCGTGTCGGGAATTGCTTCGTCTCATAACCCGGCTCGAGCTTGCGATAGGCCGCATGAATGAACTGTTGGGCACAACCGGTCGCTTCGGCAACCCAGGAGCTCTGTACCGGGTAACTGTCCAGCGGGTCCATGCGCAGCAGTTCGAACAAATCCGCCGGGGTTCTCAGGAAGTCGAATTCGGGATTGGCCCCGGTCTTTTTGACTTGCCCGATGCAAAACTCGACCAGCGCCGTACGACGCTGTTCAAGCAAACCCGCAATCTGCTTACTATCCATGACCCGTTCTCCTGCGCAATGAACCGGTGGCGCACACGCGCGCCTGCCCGTCGTCGGTTTTCAATCAGGTTGAGCAAAGGTGATGCGCTCAAACGTGGTTTGATTTTCGCTGGCCTGGCTCAACGCACTGACCACAAATGTTCCGCCCGTGGGGCTTGAAACAAACACCCGGGAGTAGCCTTCCCGGTCGGTGAAAGTCGAGCCGGGCCGAATAATCAGCATCGGCTGCGCGGGGGAACCGCCCACCGGCGAACTGTTCCAGGTCACGAGCATGCCTTGGCCATAATTGTTGTAGCGGTCCTTGAGCATGGCGTAGAGCTCGACTTCTTGACCTACCGGCACCGTGCCCAGCGGCACCGGTGACTTGTACCCGGCCGGAAATTCCAGCGATGTGTAATCGGCGATGACTTCAATGCGCGGAGCGTGATGTTTCTCGTGCAGGTCCAGCCAGAAGAGTGGCGTATCCGTGCCCATGACCTTGCCGGGGCGATACTCCGCCCTCGCCACGCCATTAACCCCGGTAGCGACCGTTTCAACACGACCCAGGCTGGCTTGCCAGTACACCTTGACCCCGCTCAACGGATTGTTCCCAAGGTCGGTGAGGGTCACCGTGAAAGTGGCTTTCTCGTCGGCCTTGCCCGCCACTACCTGGGAGTTGTCCACGACACAGGTCAGTTTCACCGTCTGTTCCTGAGCGTCGTCCGGGGTGGCAATCAGCGGCGCAGCAACGTCCGACAGACTCAGCAACGCATGCCGGGCAGCCTCGTCATAGACGGGTTTATTCAGGCTCCCGGGAAGCGTGCCCAGCATGAAAATGGTCTGGGCATCCATACCGCTGCGCTTCGCCAGCACCCGGACGCGCATCAGCAGATCCAAGTGCCGCAGGTTGCGGATGATCTGCTGATCGTCGACCCGGCTGGCGCACTCGCGAACGTCCTGAACGCTCCAGCCAAAAAAAGCCGCCAGGCGAATGGCCGACACCCGTCGCGCCAGCTCCGTGGCATCACCGCCGAGGGGGTCCGGCAAAACGTGGACCTCGCGCAGATAGTCCAGCAACCTGGATTGCGCCTGGTCGCTCATCGCAAATGCCCGGGTAAGAACCGTCAGGTAATACAGCGTGCTCAACGTAAACGCGTATTTATCTTCCTGCCCTAGCCAGGCCTTGTAGCCATAGTCCAGATAGTCCCTGAGCAGGTCGGCACTCAATTCCAGTTCCACGACCACCGCACTGCGCCTGCGCAAATCGGCCAACAGAATGAGCAAAGGATCAGCGTCGTCCTCGGGTGGCTGGTGCAAAGTGGCGGTCTCGAGGCCCTCCGTGCGGTCAAGTACCTGACGCAGCAATTGATGAACCGAGAGATTCGACCACTCGAGTACCGCAGGCACCAGGCCCGACTCAAGGCCCGCGTACACCGCCACGCTCTCCTTGACCACCGAAGCCTGCACCCCCCGGGCCTGCAACAGCACTGCGAGCATTTTTTCGACGATGGCAGCCTGTTCCACCGCATCGCCGTCTCCCAGGCCATCCCTGACCGCGATCTCCAGTCGCAGGCGGGCAAACGCCGGATACTCGGCCTCGATGATCCCCTGCGGACTCAACACCAAACCATCGCTGTCCACCACAGAACCCAGCAGATCCAGCCAGTCGAGACCGCCCGCCAGCGGCGGTACAGTCGCCGCGAGCAACAGGGCGTTGGAAAACAGCGCGCCAGAAATCAAATTGCGCACCTGGCCGAACAACTGCAAATCATCGGCGGAAGCGGCGGCCGTACCCACCGGCGGCGCCACTTGCTGCAACATCCACAGCACCGGCAAATCACTCCCCTTGCACCACGCCACACACGCCTGCAGGGCCACGATAATGTTCAGCACATCGGGCGGGCCCTGGACCGGGTCCTTATTGATTGTTGGCGTTCCGGCCAGGGCATTGAGCCAGGGCTCGCCGCCCAATAGCAGCAACATCAGAACCCCTTCAGCCGGGGTGATCTGCAACAGCCTGGAGAGTTTCACCAACCGGAAGAAACTCGAGATGATCGACGGCGTACGCGCCAACATATCGGTACGTCCGTGGGCTTGAGTAATCGCCAGCGCCAGATATTGGTAGGTGCGCAGGTCGATGCTCAGGCCATTACAGAGCTGACTGATGGTCAGCGATGGCTGACCCGCCGGCGGCAGTGCGGCAAATTCGCCGTCATCCAGCCGCAACGGCTCGCGAATGTCCCCTTGGGCGTTAAAGACGCGATCAAACTGCGACAGCTCTTCGCCGCGACCATAAACAGACATATTGCCAATAAACGCCGCGAAGTCCTCGGCCATACAGCCATGGTGCTCGCGCAACAATTGAAACAGGCCCAAGGCCTGCACGGTGTTTTCCGATATCAACAGCCCAGGCGCCGTGCCTTCGGCCCGGATGGCCGCCATCAGCAACGCATCCACCTGCTCCGGTGGCTGTTGCAGCCAGTTGTCCAGGCGCAGCTTGCGATTCATGCGGTCGTAGCGGACGGGTTTGTTCACATCCTCCGTCAACCGGTGAGTGATCGCCCCTCCACCCTCGGGAATAAGAATATCGATGGGCGTTGCCCCGCCGCCATTGAGGTAAACCGAACCTGAATCCAGACCATTCGCTGGCGCCGCCGGTGGGTTGCCTGAAGGACGGAAATTGGCCGAACGTACCGGCGCAAAGCTTTGAATCGACAACAACGCTTCAAGCCCCAAGGTGTCGAGTTTGGTCCGTTCACAAAAAAACGGCACCTGATTCAGGTTTTGCCAAGAGATGTCATTGGTGCCGAAGCTGCGTTGGTAAAACAGTGTTCTTTCAACAGTGTTCTCGCTGGACCACAGCGCCTCAGTCAACATTTGCCGTTGATAAGGCCCCAACCGGGACGCATGCAGCAGCGCCCGCCCGGCATGACTGGCCCAGGCATTGGGTTGCAGAAAATACGGAAAAGAGAGGTCCGCCTGATGCGCGAAATCGCCAACCGACAAGCCATTTTTCCCGGCGACAAAATCGATTGTTGCCCAACTCTGGTAATAGGGCAGCCCGTTGGGGTAGCGGGCCTGGATCATCGCGTCTTCGAGGTCCGTGATGTGGCTGGCGTGCGCTTTGATAAAGGTTTCCAGCACCGGCACGATGATGTCCACCGAGGACACCGCCTGATGCACCGCGTTGTAGTCGATGACCAACTGGGCAAGGTCGGTACGCCGCGCCATCAATGGTTTTTTTGTCGTGTCGCCCACAGGCTCGATGCGCGTTGGAATCCACCGCAGCAATTCGATCAGGTAGGCGACGGGAGAGAACCAGGACTCCAGGGCATCCGGCGGGCACTTCGATTCGAAGTCGTTGGGGAATAGCCTGCCGTAACTCGGTCCCGGGACCAGAGACAACAGCCCGCTCGCGGGTTGCCACGACGGGGTGTTTTCGCCTGCCAGGCGCTGCTCGATAAACTGGCGCCGCACATGGATCGCCAAGGCGTTGGCCCGCCCCAGGTACGCCTGGGCATCACTGACACTCAGGCCAAAATCGCGCACCAACCCCGTCACGCCCTTCTCCACCAACGGGAACACCGACCCGCCCGCTTCGAGGTAGGCATTCAAGTCAGCATATTTTTCGCGCTGGTCTTCTTCACTGAACACCTGCTCAAACAGTTGCAGAGAGGGTGAAACCCTGGAGTCCGTCATGGCCTGTCTCCTTGTGCGACTTCGAAACGTTCGCTTTCGACCGAGTCCGAGGGCGTGGTGGGCCTGGGCGAGTCAACGATAGTTTGCTGAAACCTGACCCAATTCCCGCCCTGGGGCAGTGGCGTATTCGCCGTGCCTTGCCAGCGGCCGCCAGGCACCCCAATGTTTACCTGCCACTTCAGGTCCGGGTTGAACCAGCTCGACACGCTGCCTGAACCCGACAGCCCTGTGCCTGCGAACCCCACCGGATGAGTCACCCATTGCCCTGGCGCGGGGGCAGTGATCCCTGGCAGATAGGTGCCGAGCTGGATTTCCCGGCGCGCTGATGCGCCGGAGTTGAACGCCTGGCGCCACTGCACGGCGATCAACGCGGTATTGCCGCTTGAATGAGTCAGGTTCACGACAACCGACCAGGTGCGATCGTCCAGCACCAGGCCGCGTGCCAGCTCTTCCAGCGGTGTATGGGCAAACGCCACCGCCACCCGGTCGCCCGGATAGCCGAACCCGGACACCACCGTGCGCCGTCCGACCAATTCGTTAGCGGCCGGGGTTTCGATATACGGCGCGGCGGGCACCACGCGAACGGTCTGGGGCGGGCTGTCCCTGGAGAGTTTGTTGTCGAAGATTTGTGTGGCCCAAAGGGTCTGGTGGCCAATATCCAGAGTCACATTGCCTTCCCAATGCCCGTCGCTGCGCACCGGCAAGCCGCTAAGCACGGGCTGCGCCTGCCCTTGCAGCCAGACATCCACCACGGCGCCCGGCATGCCGGTGCCCGAGATCGTCGCCGTGCGCGGCAGGTCACCGCCCGGTGCCGGCACCTGGATATCCGGTGGCAGCACGACCACTTTGAACGTGTGCATGTCACTGCGCTCGGACGCCTGGACACCGAGTGTCTGTTGCGCGTCAATGGTGTACTCGCGGAACTCCAGCCCTGCCAGGGCGATGTCCCAGTCACCGTCACGGGTCAACGGTTTGGCCGGCCCCAGGGGCAACTGAAATTGTGCGTCGCGCAGTTGCATCGTCGCCCCGGCGACACCCTGGGTGCCCCGCACCGTCAAATCCCTTCCCACTTCGGGGGCAGGCGGCGGTGTAATCACCGGTTGATGCAGCGTTTTGAAAACCGAGAAGGTCCGTTGCGTGGGCGGCGATTTCAGGGTGGCAGCGGTCTGGGTCACGGTCACCGTGTGCACGACATCCGCGGCAAACGGCGTTGTGCGTCTATAGGTCCAGGTGCCATTGGTCACGACCGCTCTGTTGACGGTAGCGTTATCGCTGAAGACCAGATTGACCTCCGCCCCCGGCCAACAAGTTCCCGAGAGCGTGGGCGACATCTCGTTGTCCACCAGACTGGTGATGACGGGCGCGAGTGGCGTGATGGTCACTGAAATCTCGACCCAGTTCGCCGATTCCTGCCCGCCCAGTCGTTGCTTCAAGTGGACCAGTTGCTTGAGCGTCGGCCCCCACACCTGTGCAGATTTGCTCGACCATCGACCGTTCACCACCGTGGCATCCGGTGCAGCCTCGGCCCCGCCCTGCTTTTTGATCAGCACGGTAGCGCCGGTGTAGCCGTTGCCGGAAAACGTGGGCGTGTAGTCCGCCACGGAATATGTCACATCGGTCGGATCGGGCATCGCCCAGGTGAAGGTGAACTGATACGGCAGCGAAGAGATCCAGCCACCGGCGCCGTCGGACACTTTTTGGGTGGCCGAGAAGGTATAACTACCCGGGGTCCAGTTCGTGACAGTGGTCTGCCAGTTCCCGGTTGCGACTGGCGCGGGCGGCACGGGTGGTGAGCCTGGTCCGCTGACGTAGGAGAACTCGACGGTGGCCCCGTTGAAGCCGTTACCGGAAAGCCTCACCTGTTGATTGGGCAGAGGAGTCACAGTGACGGTAGTGAGTTTTTGCGGGCGGATCTTGAACAGGATCGGGGCGCTTCGCTCGGAAGTCACGCCCGCCTGACTTTGCTCGGCTACCAATCCCGCAGGACCCGGCGGTAGAGTGACCGTCCCCGACCAGGTCGCACCGGTAAGCACACCGCTTTGCCCCACCTTCGTGGTGCTGCGGTCAATGTAGATGTTAACAATGGAACCCGATAAACCATTGGCGCCAGTCAGATTAAAGGTCGTTTCCTGTTCACTGGCAGCGGTGGTCAGCGTGGGAATACCTAACACTTTGAACGTCAGCGCAGGTGAATAACCATGGGGCACACCCGTCATCTGGTACTGCGCCTCGACCGTCAAGACACCGCTGGATCGCAGCGGTGATGCTTTGGCGCGGGCTTCCCATGCCCGGCTTGCAGCGACAGTCGTGCTTTCGCTGATTGCGTCATAGTGGTTAGCTGCGTTGACCACAGTGATTGTCGATGTTGGATGCCCTGTGCCTTTGAAGACGATTTGATGACTGGCGACGATCTGGTTGGCCGTCGGTGCAGTGATGACGGGCCTGCGAAAGTACACAATTGTTGTTTCTGCGCTCATCAACCCGTACTGAGTTCCGAGGACCCACTGCCAGGCCACTATCCGATTATCGCCCTCCAGTAAATTGAAATTGACTCGTAAACTCCATCCCCCGTTCGGGGGGATCAACATGTCAGTGCTTATAACGGTGTCCACCTCACCACTGGACCTGAGCCGATATAACTGGACATACGTGCCCGGCTGGCCACTGCCTGAAAGAACGGGGTTGGGGTCATAGCTGATGGAACTACTGGGTGGGGTAATGCGTGCCGGCCACATCACGTAAAACCGCCCGGAGTAATACCAGTAAGACCAGACGCTGGTGCGATACCTGTAGTGGATGTAGCACTCACCTTCAGGCAGGAGCTGTCTAACGCTCACCTCAAACGGTTTTTTGGTGATGTCTGCTGTCTGGCTGAACATAAACCCGTGCCGCACACTGTAATAGTGCACCTCCACAGAACGGTCGCCATCGCTTTGTCCGTCAGGCCCGACGACCAGAAATAACTCTTGAGCAATGGCGCGTCCGGTCACGGGATTCTTTAGTGGCCGAAGCTGGGGATCCGTTTCAGCTAACTGTTCGACTGGCGGCTCGGCCTCGTCTGGTTGGTCCGACATTTTCAGGCTCTCCAACGTGGGCTTGTTTGCCTTTTCGTTGAAGCCATTTAAATCCGGGTATTGCCTGCTCCGATACCTGTAAAAACTGACAGTTCAGACGAATGGTCCTACGGATTTTTCCCACGCTTTTTGAGGCCTACAAAGCCTTGCGCCATTGCCTACAGCTACGCCAGAATCGGCCGGCTTGTGCACTTTTGGCCTGCCCCGTAACTTGATCCGTGTCGCTGATTGGCAGCGATCGGGTTTAGTCGCCCGGGAGGTTCATGGAAATTGCACTTGTTCCACCAGACGGTCGGGATGTCCCTATCCCCCTTCCTGAACGTTATGGTGGCTGTGCACAGGGCGCCCTCGGGCGCGCCGGTTTTCGTGAACCTCCCGGTCGACTAACCTGTGTACAGCCGCCACCCTTCGTTTAGTCGCGAGTCGGTGGCAGCTCTATCCAGAGGTCACAACTATGTTCAAAGCAACACCCAATCCGCCGAAAACGGACTCGTTTTCGGCCACCCTCGATGCAAAGAAATTCCGCGAGGCGGCCGACCGCGCCCTCGATCACTACCTCAAACCCAATTCTCACCACTTGCACGCGCCAAAGGATCGAGCCATGCAGATGTTCACCGTCTCCCCCAAAGCCAATCCCCAGGCCATTACCATCCAGACCTACGAAACCTTTTCTTCGGTCAACATCCTGCTGCTCGACCTGGCCGAAAGCCTGGAAGACAAGCCACGGCACCTGGCGATGGCGATTTATCAGTTGAGTGAGATGGGGTTGTTGCTGGTGGAGAAGACGCTTGCGAGTGAGCCGGCGGTAACTGGGGTCTAGCCTTTAGATTTGAGTTGTTTCTACTGACGCCATCGCGAGCAAGCTCGCTCCCACAGGGGATCGGGGCTGGTCACACAGGTTGTGATCAACACAAACCACTGTGGGAGCGAGCTTGCTCGCGATGGCAATAGTAGCAACACCACACCCCTCAGGCCGAAGCAGGCAACGGCTGGAAACTGAAGTATTGGCGCAATGCACTCACCAGTTGCCCATACTCCGGCGGTGCCCGTTGCAGGCTGAACCCGGCGTCGTAGTGGTGAGGGGTCGCGTCTTCATGGCACCACAAACAACGGGCCCGCAAGTCGATGACCTGCATGCAGCCATCACCGGCGGGGATTTTCAGGCGCAAATCGAAGTCAGCGCCAATCATCATCGGCAACTGGCTGATGAGCATCATCCCGTCTTCTGAAACATTGCCCAGAAAACCAATGGGTTTGTCGGTGACGCTGTTGAACACTTTCAGAAAATACGGCAGTTGATGCCGCTCGATCCGGCGGTCGGTAAACATGCTGAATTCGCTACGCAAGGCTCTTAAGCAGAGCCGCACTAATGCTTCGGAACGGGCCTTCTGCTCTTTATACAGGCAGGATGGGCACGCTCTCCCCGCTTCCGGTGTGACAGTCCATGCAAGCCGCCGCCACGTCTACCGCTGCCAGTCGCAGGTGTTACGTCGGTTTAAAGGCAAGGCTCTAAAACCGGTTTATTCGACTATAGCTCACCCTATACAGCCAGGCAGACTTTGTATGAGATCTATCATCAGAAGCGAGTCGGCCGCACCACCGCTGCTGCGCTACGAGTCGGATAGTGGCCCAGCGACTCCAAAGTCTCCAGCCGCGCACGGGCACGGTAGGCGTATTCACTTTGCGGGTACGACGCGATGATGTACTGGTAGGTTTGCGCAGCGTCGATAAACAGCTTCTGCCGTTCCAGGCACTGACCGCGCATCATCGACACTTCCGGTCGCACATAAGGCCGGGCACGGCTGGCGCGATCGACCTTGGACAGTTCGAGCATCACCTGCTCGCAATTGCCCCGGTCATAGGCGCTGTAGGCGTTATTCAAATGATGGTTCATCGACCAACGGGTGCAGCCCGTGACACTGAGGGCACTGATGGCAAGGGCGGCAATGAGCACGAATCGCATGGGGGTTCTCCTGTCTTGAGCTCTGTATCGACCCGTTGGCGGAAATCTTCAGGAATGTTCGTTTAAAGAAAGAAACGAATAAGTAGTGCACATGAACAATGACTACAACCAGAGAGCATAGTAGCCTCACTCAGCGCTTGAACTCAGGAGTCTATGCATGTCCGTCCGTCGCACCAAAATCGTCGCTACCCTTGGCCCGGCCAGTAACTCGCCGGAAGTTCTCGAACAGCTGATTCTGGCTGGCCTGGACGTCGCCCGCCTGAACTTCTCCCACGGCACCCCCGACGAGCACAAGGCTCGCGCGAAGCTGGTGCGTGACCTCGCCGCAAAGCACGGCCGCTTCGTTGCCCTGCTGGGCGACCTGCAAGGTCCGAAAATCCGTATCGCCAAATTCGCCGGCAAGAAGATCGAGCTGAAGATCGGTGACCAGTTCACCTTCTCCACCAGCCATCCGCTGACCGAAGGCAACCAGCAAGTGGTCGGCATCGACTACCCGGACCTGGTCAAGGACTGCGGCGTAGGCGACGAGCTGCTGCTCGACGACGGCCGCGTGGTCATGCGCGTCGATACCGCCACCGCCACCGAACTGAATTGCACCGTACTGATCGGCGGTCCGCTGTCGGACCACAAAGGCATCAACCGTCGCGGCGGTGGCCTGACCGCTCCAGCCCTGACTGAAAAAGACAAGGCCGACATCAAGCTCGCCGCCGAGATGGAAGTCGACTACCTCGCCGTGTCCTTCCCGCGCGACGCCGCCGACATGGAATACGCCCGTCAACTGCGCGACGAGGCCGGCGGTACTGCCTGGCTGGTGGCGAAGATTGAACGCGCCGAAGCCGTGGCCGACGACGACACCCTCGATGCGCTGATCAAGGCGTCCGATGCGGTGATGGTTGCCCGTGGTGACCTGGGCGTGGAAATCGGCGACGCCGAGCTGGTGGGCATCCAGAAGAAAATCATTCTGCACGCACGCCGCCATAACAAAGCTGTAATCGTCGCGACCCAGATGATGGAGTCGATGATCCAGAACCCGATGCCGACCCGCGCCGAAGTCTCTGACGTGGCCAACGCCGTGCTCGACTACACCGACGCCGTGATGCTCTCGGCCGAAAGTGCTGCCGGCCTGTACCCGCTGGAAGCCGTGCAAGCGATGGCGCGTATCTGCGTCGGCGCTGAAAAGCACCCGACCAGCAAGACCTCCAGCCACCGTATCGGCAAGGTCTTCGAAAGCTGCGATCAGTCCATCGCCCTCGCGGCCATGTACACCGCCAACCACTTCCCGGGCGTGAAGGCGATCATCGCCTTGACCGAAAGTGGCTACACGCCGCTGATCATGTCGCGCATCCGTTCCTCGGTGCCGATCTACGCGTTCTCCCCGCACCGCGAAACCCAGGCCCGCGCGGCCATGTTCCGTGGCGTCTACACCGTACCGTTCGACCCGGCATCGCTGCCGCCTGAGCAAGTCAGCCAGGCCGCAGTGGACGAGTTGCTCAAGCGCGGCGTAGTCGAGCAAGGCGACTGGGTCATCCTGACCAAGGGCGACAGCTACCACACCATCGGCGGCACCAACGGCATGAAAATCCTGCACGTTGGCGACCCGATGGTCTGAGTGACAGACCGCTGAAACGCAAAAGCCCCGCCATGTGAATGGCGGGGCTTTTTTTCGTCCGCGATTCGGGAAAATCGCGAAATCGGGAGCCTGTCTACTGTCAGGTTTGACAGTAGACGGGCCCCGGGCCGGGGCGCTGAATACGGATCTCGAGAGAAGGAGCAGGACCATGAGCCCCAATAACACCGCTGGTAAACCCGATCGTTCATTTGGTGAAAATGGCGTCGTCGACCTGAACCCCGCCGGCGACAGCGACTGGCAAACCAGCGCCGTTAGCACTGGCAGTAACGACAGCAGCTTCGTCGCCTTGCACAAGGGGTCCGACTTCGTCTTGACCAAACGCCTGGGTCACGGCGGCCCCAACCTCGCGTTCGGTGGCGATGGATCCGGCTATGCGACCTGGCAATTTCAAAGCAACGCTGACCGCAACATTCCCGAACAGATTCACCTGATCGCGGATGGCAGGATTCTGGTGATTGGCGATTGCATGCCACTGGGCAGCAATTTTCGGCATTTCGTCGGCCTCGCACGCTTCAACGCCAATGGTGAACCCGACCTCGATTTTGGCACTGAAGGTCGCACCGTCATCCGGTTCAAGGACATGGACAGCGGTCACCCGTTTGGCCATGTCACCAGTGCCCCGCAGCCGGATGGCAAGATCCTGGTGGCGATCTCAAGCGATAACGACACGCGACTGGCCCGTCTCACTCGCGAAGGTCACCTGGACGATTCGTTTGGCACCCAGGGTTTCGTGGATGTCAGCGGCCCGACAGCCAATGTCGACATCTACGGCATCCTTGTGCAGAACGTCACCGGCAGCCCGGGCGATTTCAAAATCGTCGTCGGTGGTACCGCTGACCCGCGAGAGCGCAGTTTCGGTTTCGCCGCGCGTTACAACGCACAGGGTCAACTTGACGATGGCAACGAAGGTCGCGAGCTCTTCGGCGAGCAGGGATATGCGCTGCTGGTGATCGAAGGCAAGCGCACGCATATTCGCGCGGTCATTCAGGACGCCCGCCAGAACATTTACCTGACCGGCGGCTATCCAGCGATTGAGCAGTCGCCTGCGGTGCTGGGATCTTTTACCGTGGATGGAAAAACCAACCCGGACTTCAATCAGGGTCATGGCCCGGTGTTGACCACCGTACCGTATGCAGGCATTCAATGGTTAGATGCCGTGGCGACCCGAGAACGCCTTAATGTACTGGGCTATGCCACCAACTCTTTTTCGGAGCCCGTCATTGAGGACATCAGCCTAGGGCGATTTACCCTCAGCGGTGATCGTGATGAGGAGTTTGGTGAAGAAGACTATTTCGCTACCACCCCGACGTTCCAGGACTCCGGAAAGATAGCCGTACAACCCGATGGGCGTTTGCTGCTCATCCATCATCAGTGGTTTCGGCGGTTCCTGGCATAAAGTGTTGTCTGGGCTGCCGTCTTCGCGGGCAAGCCTCGCTCCTACAGTGGATCTTCAGCGTTCACATAACCCTGTAGGAGCGAGGCTCGCCCGCGAAGAGGCCAGCCGCATCACCGCACATTCAATGCCGATTGATAAACCCCGACAACGCCGCCATCGCTTCCGGCGAGCGCAGCCGCTGGGTGAACAACGCGCCCTCTTCTTCGATGACCTTGCGGAGCAATTCCCGATCCGGGGCTTTCATCAATTGCTTGCTGATGCGCACCGCTTCGGTCGGCAACGCTTCAAACTTCAACGCCATCTCCCGCGCCTTGGCCAGTGCCGCTTCGCCACTGCCCAACGCTTCGGTGGCAATCCCCCACGCCGCTGCTTGTTCTCCCGTGAAACCTTCGCCGAGTAACAGCAACTCCGCCGCTTTGGCTTGGCCGAGCAAACGCGGCAGGATCAGGCTGGAGCCAAACTCCGGGCATAACCCGAGATTGACGAACGGCATGCGCAACCGCGCATCGCGGCTGACGTAGACCAGATCACAATGCAGCAACAGCGTGGTGCCAATCCCCACCGCCGCACCGGCCACGGCGGCGATTACCGGTTTGCTGAATTCGAGCAGGTTGAGCATGAAGTGAAACACCGGGCTGTCGAGGCTGCTCGGTGGTTGCTGGATGAAGTCAGCGATGTCGTTGCCGGCGGTGAAGCATTCGCTGCTGCCAGTGATCAGCACGGCATTGATTTCCGGGTCGCTGTCGGCCTGCTTCAGCGCTTCGGCCAAGCGGCTGTACATCGCGCGGGTCAGGGCGTTTTTCTTGTCCGGGCGATTGAGGCGCAACGTCAGCAGACCGCGCTCGCGTTCAAGTTGGATGGCTTCGGTCATGGGCAATCTCGCGTGGTTAAACGATCAGCGCTCAACCACGCGGCAGGAACACGTCGGCCAGCAGTTGATTGCGCGGCAGCCCCGCCAGGTACAGGCGCCTGGCAAAGGCGTCGACACTGTCGGGGGCACCGCAGAGTAAGGCCAGGGTTTGCCGGGAGACAAGCCGCAGTTGCGCCAACGCCTGCGGCAACTCGGCCGGTGTCCAGAGTTCGACCGTGAGGTTTTCCCGGCCCACGGCCATGGCTTGCAGGGGTTTGGCCAGGTAATGCTCGCTGGCGTCATGGGCCAGGTGAATGACGCGGATAGCGCCCTGGTGATCCTGGCGCAAGGCTTCGCGCAAGATACCGAACAACGGGCCCAGACCGGTGCCGGCCGCCATCAGCCACAACGGTCGGGTGTGCCAGTCGGCGTCGTAATGCAGCGCACCGCCGCGCAATTCGCCGAGGCGGATTGAATCGCCAATTTGCAACTGGCGCGCTGCGTCACTGAATTCGCCGGGCTGGCGGCAATCGAGGTGAAACTCCAGGAAGCGGTCTTCGTCCGGCAGGCTGGCCAGGGAATACGGCCGCGCCACGTTGCCAGCCCATAACACCAAATGCTGGCCGGCGCCGTAGCGCAGCGGGCGTTGGGTGATCAGGCGCAGCCGCAATATGTTGGCGCTGAGCCAGTCGACAGCGGCAACTTCAGCCGGGCTTCCGTCCCGTTGCGGGTCGAAAGTGTGCACCTGCAAGTCCTCGACCACCGAACACTGGCAGGCCAGACGCCAGCCTTGCTGACGCTGTTCGGCACTCAAGGCATCGGGGCGACTGTCGTTGGGCAAGCCTTGCACGCATTGCACCAGGCACGCATGGCAACTACCGGCGCGGCAGCTATAAGGCACCGCCACGCCGTTCTGATTCAAGGCATCCAGCAGGTTGCTGCCCGCCGCCACCGACCATTGGCGTTCGCCGACCCGCAACTCAGGCATCGACGTTCTCCCAGGCGGCGGCGCAGCGATTACGGCCATCGCGCTTGGCGCGGTACAGCGCCTGGTCAGCACGTTGCAAGGCGTCGTCGAGGTCGTCGCCCAACTCCAGCAAGGTCATGCCGGCGGACAGGCTGAGGTTGCTCACGTCCAGGCCGAACAACTCGACATCGGTAAAGGCAATGCGCAGTCGCTCGCAACAGGACGTCAGGCGTTCGGCGTCACAGTAAGGCAGCAACACCACGAATTCTTCGCCGCCGTAACGGGCCAACACATCGCCCTCGCGCAGGCAGGCCGTGGCCACCCCGGCGAAGGCTTGCAGCACCTGATCGCCGGCGGCATGCCCGTGTACATCGTTGATGCGTTTGAAGTGATCAAGGTCGATCAGCGCCAGGCCGTGCACCACGCCAGGTTCCATGGCGTTGAGCTCGCGCGAGGCCAGGCGCAGGAAATGGCGGCGGTTGAACAGCCCGGTGAGTTCGTCGGTGGCAACCAGGTCTTCGAGCTGGCGCATCATCCCGCGCAGAGTGTCTTGGTGGGCCTGCAAGGCAAAGCGTCGCTGGCGCATAAGCTGGCGCGAGGCCTGGACGTAACGCGCGTAGAGCACCAGCCACACCAGCACGATAAACAGCACGCACACCTGTAACAACGACAGGGCCGGGTCGGACAACTGGAAATGGTAGCCCTCCCACAGCGTGATGGCGCTGAAACTGAAGAACACCAGCAACGCACACCGCACAAAGGCACGGCGTGACAGATGGAACAGGCCGAACAGCAGAATCAATATATAGAAGACCAGAAACGCGCCACGGGCCTCGTCCAGATGGGCGATCAGCCAGGTTTGCCAAGCGAGGCCCAGCAACACCTGAACTTCGGTCAGGCTGGGGTCGGCAAAACGCAGGTTGCAACCGCTGTAGAACACCGCGAACAACGCCGCCTGACTGATGACCACCAACGCACTGCCGACGGCAACGCCGGCCAGGGGCACATCGTAGTGACCGGTGAAAAACGCCAGCCACAGCAGCAGCAATGCCAGGGCATAGGTGCCGGCCGCGAGGGCAAAACGTTTGAGCAACAGGCGCTGGATGGCGTTATGGGTCAATCGATGACTCACCGAAGGAAAAGAGGCTGAAAGAGAATCCTACTCTACAGGCCGATTGCCACTTTAGTGGCGCGACCGATAAATGACCATTCAATTTTGGAGCGGAAAAATGGCGTCAAAAGCATGGCCCTCTGTATGTCTGGGCAGGTATTCACAGCATGATATCGACCCCTCTCCCTAACCCTCTCCCCAAAGGGGCGAGGGGACTGATCGAGTTGTTCTTAGAGCTACATCGATCTGAAAATCCAGTCGAACTCAGGTTTGAACAGCATGAAGATCGGCCCCCTTTCACCCTCTCCCCTCTGGGGAGAGGGTTGGGGTGAGGGGTGGATCCCAGATATGGCAACCCGATCCCGTCAACGCCCACCCTATACGACCAACGATTGACTGTCGGCGGGTGTGCCCGGAACCGAGGCGCGTTATACTGCCGCGCCTTTTTAGCGTCGCGCCAGCAGCCCCGGCGTGCCTTGTAAAGGTGCTTGCAACCGACCGATGCACCCAAGCTGCAAGCACCTTATTGAATGTTCCCGTCTTTTAGAGGAGCGCGACTCATGACCGTGATCAAGCAAGACGACCTGATTCAGAGCGTTGCCGACGCCCTGCAGTTCATTTCTTATTACCACCCCGTGGATTTCATCCAGGCGATGCACGAAGCCTACCTGCGCGAAGAATCGCCAGCGGCCCGTGACTCGATGGCGCAGATCCTGATCAACTCGCGCATGTGCGCCACCGGCCACCGCCCGATCTGCCAGGACACCGGCATCGTTACCGTGTTTGTCCGTGTGGGCATGGACGTGCGTTGGGATGGCGCCACCATGAGCCTGGACGACATGATCAACCAAGGCGTGCGCCAGGCTTACAACCTGCCGGAAAACGTCCTGCGTGCCTCGATCCTCGCCGACCCGGCGGGCGCTCGTAAAAACACCAAGGACAACACCCCGGCCGTGATCCACTACTCCATCGTTCCGGGTAACACCGTGGAAGTGGACGTGGCGGCGAAGGGCGGCGGTTCCGAGAACAAGTCGAAAATGGCCATGCTCAACCCGTCCGACTCGATCGTCGACTGGGTTCTGAAGACCGTTCCGACCATGGGTGCCGGCTGGTGCCCACCGGGCATGCTCGGCATCGGCATCGGCGGCACCGCCGAGAAAGCTGCGGTGATGGCCAAGGAAGTGTTGATGGAATCCATCGACATCCACGAGCTGAAAAAGCGCGGCCCGTCCAACCGTATCGAAGAGATGCGCCTGGAGCTGTTCGAGAAGGTCAACCAACTGGGCATCGGCGCCCAGGGCCTGGGTGGCCTGACCACCGTGCTCGACGTGAAGATCATGGATTACCCGACCCACGCCGCTTCGTTGCCGGTGTGCATGATCCCGAACTGCGCCGCCACCCGTCACGCGCACTTCGTGCTCGACGGTTCCGGCCCGGCCTCGCTGGAAGCGCCACCGCTGGACGCCTACCCGGAAATCGTCTGGGAAGCCGGCCCGTCGGCCCGTCGCGTCAACCTCGACACCCTGACCCCGGAAGACGTGCAGAGCTGGAAGCCGGGCGAAACTGTCCTGCTCAACGGCAAGATGCTCACCGGTCGCGACGCCGCGCACAAGCGCATGGTCGAGATGCTGAACAAGGGTGAAACCCTGCCGGTGGACCTGAAAGGTCGCTTCATCTACTACGTCGGCCCGGTTGATCCGGTGCGCGAAGAAGTAGTTGGGCCTGCCGGTCCGACCACCGCGACGCGGATGGACAAGTTCACCCGTCAGATCCTCGAACAAACCGGCCTGCTGGGCATGATCGGCAAATCCGAGCGCGGCCCGACCGCAATCGAAGCGATCAAGGACCACAAAGCCGTGTACCTGATGGCAGTTGGCGGTGCGGCTTACCTGGTAGCGCAAGCGATCAAGAAATCCCGCGTCGTGGCGTTCGCCGAACTGGGGATGGAAGCCATCTACGAGTTCGACGTGAAAGACATGCCGGTGACCGTTGCGGTTGATAGCAAGGGCGAGTCGGTACACATCACCGGTCCTGCCATCTGGCAGCAAAAGATCAGTGAAAGCCTGGCGGTAGAAGTGCAGTAAGCGCTTCCCCTTCCAGACACGGCCGGGTCATCTCCCCAGATGATCCGGCCGTTTTTTTGCAGGTCGATAAATCACCACAACCAACTGTGGGAGCGAGCCTGCTCGCGAAAGCGGTATGTCTTCAACATTGATGTCAACTGACACGACCTCTTCGCGAGCAGGCTCGCTCCCACCGGGGTTCAGTGTTGATCGTTATAAACAAGTTCGCCCAACACCCCATTCGTTCTAGAAAACCTGCCCCCACCTGTCATATCTGACAGGTTACGCAACGCCGCCAACTTGATAGCGTTGACCCACCGCGAAACCTTTTGCCGCGACGGGACAGGATCAACAAAATGGAAGACCAAGCGTCGCTGAGCATTACCACGCCCTCCATTTCCAGAAACGCCTCGATTGCCATGGTGAGCAAAAGCGGCACGGTCGGTTTCACCGGCAGTGCCTCGTTCGAGCTGACGCTGCCGGTTTCCTCTGGACGTGGTTTCGATCCCGGCCTGACCTTGAGCTACAACAGCCAGGCCGGCAACGGCCCCTTCGGGATCGGCTGGGGTGTGAACAACGCTGCCATTTCTCGCCAGACCAACAAGGGTGTGCCGCGCTATGCCGTAGACGACGCGATCATCGGCCACGATGGTCAGCAGTGGCGCCCCGAACGCGATGCACAAGGGGCGATCAAGTGGCGAATCGAAACCCAATACCGCGGTTTGATGATTGGCCCGCACAGCGTGCTGCGTTATTACCCTCGCGTTGAAACAGGCTTCGAGCTGATCGAGTTGTGGCGTTCTGGCGACAACCCTCAAGGGTTCTGGCTGGTGCACGGTAGCGACGGCAGCCTGCACCTTTTTGGCAAAGCCGAAACCGCCCGCATCACCGACCCGCAAAACCCGCTAAACGTGGCCTCCTGGCTATTGCAGGAAAGCCTGAACCCCCGTGGCGAGCACATCGGTTACGAATACAAGTCCGAGGACACGAATCAACCCCCCGGCCAGCCTCACGACTACCGAGCCCAGCGTTACCTGCATCGCGTGCTCTATGGCAACGTCGAGGCCAGCGCTCATTTGTATGGCTGGGACGCACAGGCATCGGCGGCGTGGCACTTTCATCTGGTGTTCGACTACGGCGAACGCACCCTCGATCGAGAGCAAAAACCACCGTTTAGCGCACCGGGCGAGTGGCTGGTTCGCAGCGATCCGTTTCACACCTACGGTGATGGCTTCGAAGTGGGCACCCGGCGCCTGTGTCATCAGGTGTTGATGTTCCATCACTTCCCCGAAGAGTTGGAGGCAACACCGGCGCTGGTCCGACGCCTGTTACTGGAGTACCGCTCCACTTCGCTGGGTTACAGCCAATTGGTGGCCGCGCACTATCAGGCGTATGACGCGAGCGGCATGGTGGAAAACCTGCCACCGGTGGAATTCGATTACTCGGCGTTCGAACTCAATCCCCAACCGGCGACATTTTTTGCGTTCGACAATATGCCCGGCCTTGAGAACGGGCAACGCTATCAATGTGTCGATCTGTTCGGCGAAGGTTTACCGGGATTTGTGTGCCACTACGACCAGGCCTGGTATTACCGCGAACCGTTGCGTGCAGAGTCAAACGGTGATGATGTCGCCTATGGTCCGTGGACGTTGCTGAGCAGACTGCCGCGCGCCGATAGCAACAAACCGGTGCTGCAAACCCTGACCGATCTGACCGGCGACGGGCGCCTCGACTGGATCATCGCCCAACCGGGCGCGAGCGGTTTTCACACCCTCAACCCGGACCGCAGTTGGTCCGGTTTCATCCCGTTCGAGGCGTTCCCGGTGGAGTTTTTCCACACGTTGGCGCAGATGGGCGATTTATCCGGCGACGGCCTCAGCTCCCTGGCGCTGATTGGCCCCAAGAGCGTGCGCCTGTACGCCAACCGCCGCGAACACGGGTTTGCCAAAGGCGAGGACGTGCCCCATGACGCGGATGACGACCGCTTGCCGCTGTTCAGCGACTCGCCTACAGAGCTGGTATTTCTCGGCAATATGCTCGGCAGCGACATGAGCGAGTTGTGCCGCATTCGCCACAATGAAATCAAATGCTGGCCGAACCTCGGTCACGGGCGATTTGGCCGGGGTTTTGTGATGAGCGCCCTGCCCTTCAGCTATGCCGAATTCGATGCCGTGCGGGTGCGCATTGCCGACCTGGACGGCTGCGGCGCGCCGTCGCTGATTTACCTCAACAGCAACGGTTTCGACATCTACTACAACCGTGGCGGCAATGGCCTGGAGCAAATTCCGCTAAAGGTGTCATGGCCCGAAGGGGTGCGTTACGACAACCTGTGCCAGGTCACCCTCGCCGACCTGCAAGGCCTGGGCTGCGCCAGCCTGATCCTGACGGTGCCGCACATCAAGCCTCGGCACTGGCGCTATGATTTTGTCCACGCCCGGCCTTACCTGCTGAGCGGTAGCAACAACAATATGGGTTGCAGCACCGAAGTGCGCTATCGCAGCTCTGCCCAGGAGTGGCTGGACGAAAAGGCTCAACTGCTCAAACTCAAAATGCTCCCGGTGTCGTACCTGCCGTTTCCGGTCCAGGTGGTCACACGGCAAACCCAGAAGGACGAAATCACCGGCGGCGAACTCACCCAGTTAATTCGTTTTTCCCAGGCGAACTACGACGGTTTCGAACGGGAATTGCGCGGCTTCGGCCGCGTGTGCCAGACCGACAGCGAAGCCAGCCACGACGAAGACGACAAGGCTTTTACCGCGCCAGCGCTGGTCTGCACCTGGTTCCATACCGGACGGGACGTGGACATGCCCCGCGAAGGCGCTTTCAAGAATGATTCAGAGGCGTGGCCGCTGGGCGATACGCTGTTCTGCCGCTACCACGCCAGCGATGGTTTCGATGAACCGGTGACGCCAGCGGACGAAGCCACCCGCCGCGAAATCGCCCGGGCCCTCGCCGGCTCGGTGTTGCGCACGGAAACCTATGCGCTGAACGACGACCAGCCCTATCAGGTTCAAGAACACCGTTACAAAGTCCGGGAACTGCGGATCAAAGATGCGCATTCACCCTACGGGACCCTGCTGCCTTCGCTGCTGGAAACCATCAGCTACCAGTACGAACGCTTCATCGATGACCCGCTTTGCCAACATGACATCACCCTGGCCCAGGATGAATTTGGTCTGCCGGTGCATACGCTGACCCTGCATTACGCGCGACGTCGTACCGAAGTCGACACGCCGCCCTTCGACGACGCGGATGAGCAAGCCTGGTGGCGTGACGCCCATGACCCCGCCCAGCAGTTTTATTACCTGAGCGAAACCCGCGTCGAATTCATTCACCTGACCGAAGCCCAGGCCTGGCGATTGGGCTTGCCGTATCGGCAGCGCAGTAACGCCTTGAAACTGCCCAAGGGTTCATTGCCGTCAGGACTCAACCCGGGAAAGATCAGCTACGAGTCGATGCTCGAACATCACAACAGCACTGACTGGAACAACGGGCGGGTACTGACATCGCAATCGGTGCAGCGCTATCTGAAAACCCTTGATCGCGCCACGTTACTCCCGGACGGCAGCGCAGAATTCGAAGCGTTGGCCGCCCCCCAGGAAATCGCGCAACTGGATAAAACCGCGCTCAGCGCTTACGACGTGCTGCCCGCACCGTTCGACATTCGGGCAGAACTGGCGAAGATCGATTACGCGCCCATGCCGCTGTTTCTTGAACCGGATGCGGAAGAAGACCAGAAGAAAAACCTGTGGTCCGCACTCTATTCGTTCGCCGAATACGGCGACTTGGGCGACTTCTACAACGTACGCCGATACAGGGAAACCAGAAGCCACGGTTTCACCCAGGCCGAATACGATGCCTACCGCATGGCGGTCATCCGGGTCGAGCTGCCGGACGGCTGCGCCAGCCGCGTCGAATACGACTATCACGCGCTGTTACCGCTACGCATCATCGACGCCAACGACAATGTTCAGGAAGCCCTCTACGAACCGTCCGGCCAACCGCTCGCCATCAGTTTCTACGGCACCGAAGACGGCGTGCCTGTCGGATTCAGGCCGTTGAGTGAACACGTTCGCCCCGCATCACCGCTCCCGGGGCCGGCCATCGACAACCCACCGGCCGCGCTGCAAAAAGCCGCCAGCGTACTGCGCAAGGACCTGTTCAGTTGGATGGGCCAACTCGACGCATCCGTGCGGCTGACACCTGACTGGCTGGTCGGCTGGATCGCGGAAGGCTTTGTGTTGCCGAGCCTGCATATCCGCGCCAGCGCTCGGGTGCGCCTGGCCTGCCTCAAGTCCCGGACTTCGGCCCTGCAGACGCTGAACGAAATGATTCACGCAACGCCCCGCGAACCGGTGCACAGCGTGGTCCTGACCGCCGACCGCTACCCCGATGATCCATTGCAGCAGATCCAGATCATCAAGTCCTGCGTGGACGGTTTTGGCCGGGCGCTGCAAACCCAGCAAAAAGTCGAACCGGGGATCGCCTACAGCGTCGATGCCAACCTCGAACTGGAACTGGTGGACGGCCAGCCGCTGGAAAAACACGCGGACCCACGCTGGCGGATCAGCGAACGCGTTGAATACAACAACAAGGGCGCGGTGACGCGGGTATTCCGTCCCTATTTCTGCAATACCCATGGCTATGTGCGCAACCAGTCCTTCCGCCAGTTTGGCTATCACGACCAGCAGTTCTACGACCCGCTGGGCCGCCCGGCCAAAGTGATCAGCGCCAAAGGCTACGAGTCTTTCGAAACCCTGCATCCGTGGTATCGCGCCAGTCATGATTTCAACGACAGCGAGGCACTTGAGCCATGAACACGGTGAATTGGCACACACCTTCGCTGGTGGTGAATGACAGTCGCGGCCTGCCCGTTCGCCAGGTGGCGTACCTGCGTACCGTGGCAGGTACAGCGGCACAATCGCTCATCACCCGCCAGCACCATGACGTGCCTGGCCGGCCGATCGAACAATGGGACCCCAGGCTCTTCGGTACCGCACCGAAACCCAATCTCCGCACACACTATCGACTAGGCGGCGAAGGCGTGCAGGTGGACAGCGTCGACGGCGGCTGGCGCTTGAGCCTGGCCGGTGTGGCCGGCGAGGTGCTGCAACGCTGGGACCAACGGGGCAATCACTGGCGAACCACCCACGACGAGCAATTGCGTGTCACCGCCGTCGAGGAAAACGCCCAGCCGAATGTCGAGCGCTTCACCTATGCCGAGGGCTCAGCCGAGTCGGGAAACAATCTACGCGGGCAGATGATCGAGCAGGTCGACCCTTCCGGTCGCCTGAGCTTCGACAGCTATAGCCTGCAAGGCCAGGCGCTGCGTGATACCCGAGCGTTTGCCGATGGCAAGACGTACCTGAGCAGCCGCACCTTCAGCCCGCTCGGTGCGGTGCTGGATCAGACCGATGCTGGCGGGCATCGGCAACAGCTGCGTTATGACATCGCCGCGCAACTCAAGCAGGTCGGTTTGCAGCTTGCCTCGGACCCTGCGTTGAAAGACATCCTCACGGATGCGCAATACAACGCCGCCGGGCAGATCATCGAACAGCTCGCAGGTAATAGCGTGATCAGTAACTGGACTTACGACCCGGCCGATGGACGTCTTACTCGGCTGAAAGCGCAAAAGAACACGGAAACACCGCTGCAAGACTTCGAGTATTTCCATGACCGGGTGGGCAACATCACCCGCATTGAAGACCATGGCTTCACCGAGGTCTATTTCACCAACCAGCATGTCGACGGTCATAGATCCTTCACGTATGACTCGCTGTATCAACTGACCAGCGCCAGTAGTTTCGAAGCCGATGCCCCCCATTTGCATCCGGGTTTGCCTCCCGTGGCCACGCCAATCGATACGGGTCGTCTCTATAACTATGTGCAGCACTATGAATACGATTCGGCAAGCAACCTGACACTGCTGCGTCATGTGCGCGAAGGCAACAATCACACCCAAATCACGCGCATCGCCCCCGGCAGCAATCGCGGTGTTCGCTGGACGGCCGGCGAGCCCGAGCCGGTGTTCGACGATCTGTTTGATGCCCACGGGAATTTTCGATCCCTGCAAAGAGGCCAACCGCTGACCTGGAACAGCCGCGATCAACTGGCGGTGGCGCGGCTGGTCGAACGGAGCGGCGGGCCGCATGACGAGGAAACCTATGTTTACAGTCAGGGGGCGCGGGTCAGTAAACGGCTGGTGACCCAGGCCAGTTCCACGAGCCATGTTCGGCAAGTACGCTACCTGTCGGGCCTTGAGATTCGCACCCTGGATAACAGCGAAGAACTGCACGTGATCACCCTGCCCGGCAACGTGCGCTGCCTGCATTGGGTCAGCGGCCAACCGGCCGGCATCGAAAAAGATCAGTTGCGATACGGCCTCGACGATCACCTGGGTTCCAGCACTCTTGAACTGGACCGCAACGGCGCGCTGATCAGCCGGGAAATCTACTACCCCTTTGGCGGTACAGCCTGGTGGGCGGCGACGTCACAGGTGCAGGCCGATTACAAAACCATTCGTTATTCGGGCAAGGAGATGGATGTCAGCGGGTTGTATTACTACGGCGCGCGCTATTACGCGCCGTGGTTGCAGCGGTGGGTGAGTGTCGATCCGGGCGGAACCGTGGATGGGCTGAACCTGTATGGGTTCGTGGGGAATAATCCACTGAGGTTTTTCGATGACAACGGTCAAAACCGCACCGAGACTGCGTACAAGCAACAAATCGATGACTACGCCCGAACGCTTTCAGGAATAAACCAACAGGCCGTTACCTTCATTGCGCAACTCAACGGCCTATTCGTTGACGAGCCAAAACCGGTCAGCGATTCGGCCTGGCAAGCGTTCAAGGACCTGTGGACCCGCGACACCTTCAAACCCAACGCCGTCACTAAAGGCATGCTGGCCAATACCGCCAATCTGGCCTTCACGACAGCGATTGAATTCAACGCCGGTCTGCAATTGACCGGAGTAACGGGCTCGGTCGTCCACAGCGAACTGGGGGATGTGAATAACATAGTCGGCGGCAACATCGCGGCCTCAACGGCTGAAGGGTTGCACACGCAACAGGCAAGACCGGCCCTCATTCGCCCTATTGTTCCGCGCACATCGACCATGAACGTAGCCGCCATTCAAGAAGGCCTGAACATTACCAGCGACGACAGTATCGATACCTCGCCCTATGCATTTTCGACGATTGCCTTGGGCAAAGTGATAGGCGCGTATGTGGGCGGTGTCGGGCAGATGATGGAAGGGTTTCTGCTGGCGGCCGAAGCCAACGAAGCCCTGTCCGGTATGACCCCGATGAAAATTGCAAAATTCAATGCCCTGCTGGATGACTGGGAAAGTTACATCGATACAGAACTGCCCAAGGCTCAGGCCGGTTTCGACGCGTTGAAAACCAATGTGGTCAACCCGGCGGACATTGTTCCAAACCCCTACGCCATCGCTCAATCACCCGAGCGCTATCAGCGCATTCACCGCCAACCGCTGGAGCGTTTGACGCACGAGGTAAAAGCGAGGATCGGACGTAGTAGAGAGTTGGTCGGCAGGCTCGATGCCCGGCGAAACATCGATTCCAGGTTCAAGTAACGGGTCTCGACAGACGGCACCAGCAATACGGCATGCTATCGTGCGCGCCCGTATTGCTGACTGTTTACGACGCCATGCCTGCGACTTCCCGGACTCTGCGCCTGACGCTTTACACCCTGCTGATCGTTGCCGGTGCGGTTCTGGCGGCGGGTCTGGCCATGCGTCACGCCGAACGCCAGGCTCTGGAAGACGACGCGGCCCGCGCCAACCAGCAACTGGCGCTGTACGCCAATTCCCTGCACACCCTGATCGACCGCTATCGCGCCCTGCCCGCCGTGCTGGCACTTGACCCGGAACTGCGTTCGGCCCTCGATGGCGCTGTGAGTCCTGAACAGCAGGACCTGCTGAACCGCAAACTGGAAAAGATCAACGGCGCCGCGCAATCCTCGACCCTGGAACTGCTCGACCACACCGGCCTGGCCGTGGCCGCCAGCAATTGGCGTTTGCCCAGCAGTTACGTCGGGCACAATTACGGCTTCCGCCCCTACTTCAGCCAGACCCGCACCCAGGGCACCGGGCGTTTTTATGCGGTCGGGGTCACCAGTGGGATTCCCGGTTATTTCCTGTCCAGCGCGGTGACCCGGGACAACGGCGAGTTCCTCGGCGCCATGGTGGTGAAACTCGAATTCCCCGAACTTGAGCGCGAATGGAGTCAAGGCACCGATACCCTGCTGGTCAGCGATGCGCGCGGAATCATCTTCATCGCCAACCAGCCGGGCTGGCGTTATCGGCAGTTGAAACCGCTGAGTGACAGCGATCACGCCGAGCTCAAGGCCACCCGTCAATACGACAAGCAACCGCTGACGCCGCTGAAGTATCAATCGGTGCGGCGCTTCGATGACAACAGCGATCTGGCGCGGGTCGATGGCCCCGACGGCACGGCGGATTACCTGTGGGAATCCCTGCCGCTGCCCGCCGAAGGCTGGACCTTGCACCTGTTGCGCCGCCCGCAAATCGCCTTCGAAGACAGCCGCAATGCCGGCCTCGCCGCCGCCGGATCGTGGCTGGCGCTGGTGTTTCTGTTGTTGTTCCTCAACCAGCGCTGGCGCCTGGCGAAAATGCGTCAGCGCAGCCGGGAGGAACTCGAGCAACTGGTCGAAGAACGCACCCGTGACCTGCGCACTGCCCAGGACGGTCTGGTGCAATCGGCCAAACTCGCGGCACTGGGGCAAATGTCGGCGGCGCTGGCGCATGAAATCAACCAGCCGCTGACTGCCCAGCGCATGCAGCTTGCAACGCTGCGGCTGCTGCTCGATCACGGTCGGGTCGATGACGCCTACAAAGCACTGAAACCGGTGGACGACATGCTCACGCGCATGGCGGCGCTCACCGGTCACCTGAAAACCTTCGCCCGCAAAAGCCCCAGCGGCCTGCGCGAACGGCTGGATCTGGCGGCGGTGGTTGATCAATCCTTGCAGTTGCTCGACGCACGCCTGCGGGATGAAAACGTCAGCACGGTGTTGCACCTGACGCGCCCGGCGTGGGTGCGTGGCGATGCGATTCGTCTCGAACAAGTGCTGATCAACCTGCTGCGCAACGCCCTCGACGCGGTGCACGACAAACCCTGCAAACGCCTGGAAATCCGCCTCGAAGCCGATGAGCAATTATGGCGTCTGAGCGTTTCCGACAACGGTGGCGGGATTGCCGAGGAACACTTGCCGAACGTGTTCGATCCGTTCTTCACCACCAAACCGGTGGGCGATGGCTTGGGCCTGGGGCTGGCGGTATCGTTTGCCATCGCGCATGAATCCGGCGGACGCCTGTCGGCCGACAACCACGACAATGGCGCAGTGTTCACCCTGACCTTGCCGATTGATCTGGAGGAGCCCGTCTCATGCTGAATTCAGTGATCGTGGTCGACGACGAAAGCAGCATCCGCAGTGCCGTCGAACAGTGGCTGAGCCTGTCGGGTTTCGACGTGCAGTTGTTCAGTCGCGCCGATGAATGCCTGGCGCAACTGCCGGCGCATTTCCCCGGAGTGATCCTCAGCGACGTGCGCATGCCCGGCATGACTGGCTTGGAACTGCTGGCCGAAGTACAGCGCCGCGATCCCGACTTGCCGGTGATTTTGCTGACTGGCCACGGCGATGTGCCGATGGCCGTCGAAGCGATGCGCGATGGTGCCTACGACTTTCTGGAAAAACCCTTCAGCCCGGAAACCTTGCTTGGCAGTTTGCGCCGGGCGCTGGAAAAGCGTCGGTTGGTCCTGGAAAACCGTGCCCTGCATGTGCAAGCCGACAACCGCGCCAAACTTGACGCCACGCTGCTTGGCGTGTCCCGTGGCTTGCAGACGTTGCGTCGGCAAGTGCTGGATTTGGCGACGCTGCCGGTCAACGTGTTGATCCGTGGCGAAACCGGCAGCGGCAAGGAATTGGTTGCCCGTTGCCTGCACGACTTCGGCCCGCGTGCGGACAAGCCGTTTGTGGCGCTGAATTGTGCGGCGATTCCCGAGCAGTTGTTCGAAGCCGAGCTGTTCGGTCACGAGAGCGGCGCGTTCACCGGCGCTTCGGGCAAGCGCATCGGCAAGCTTGAATACGCCGATGGCGGCACGCTGTTCCTCGATGAAATCGAAAGCATGCCCCTGGCCCAGCAGGTCAAGTTATTGCGGGTGTTGCAGGAGCAAAAGCTCGAACGGCTGGGCTCGAACCAGAGCATTCGGGTGGATTTGCGGATCATTGCTGCGACCAAACCCGACTTGCTCGACGAAGCCCGGGCCGGACGTTTTCGCGAGGATTTGGCCTATCGCTTGAACGTCGCCGAATTGCGCCTGCCGCCGTTGCGCGAGCGCCGGGAAGACATTCCGTTGTTGTTCGAAACCTTTGCCCAGAACGCCGCCGAACGCCTGGGCCGGACCTTCCCGCCGTTGAGCGGCCCACAACTGAGCCATCTGCTGAGCCACGACTGGCCGGGCAATGTGCGGGAACTGGCGAACGTGGCTGAGCGTCAGGTGCTGGGGTTGGGTGAGCCGGAACCGGCGGGGATTGAGCCTGGCCAGTCGCTGGCGGCGCAGCAGGAAGCGTTTGAAGCCCATTGCTTGCGCGCGGCGTTGACCCGGCATAAGGGCGATGTGAAAGCGGTGCTTGAAGAGCTGCAACTGCCGCGTCGGACGTTCAATGAAAAGCTGCAGCGGCACGGGCTGACTCGGGAGATGTTTTTGCAGGACATCTGATTTTTGCAGTGCCTGTGCGGGCCCCTTCGCGGGCAAGCCTCGCTCCTACGGGGTATGCGTTCCAAATGTAGGAGCGAGGCTTGCCCGCGAAGAGGCCAGTACAGCCAAAGCAGCTCCTGAACTAAATGAGCAATTTTCCGCTCACCACTCTCAAGCAATAAGCGGATTTCCGCTCATAAAAATCCGCCACCCCCTCTAAACCGGCCCTCCTCCCCTTGGCACACCTCCTGCTATAGCCCCTGCAGGCTGCGTTAACTCGCGCTCCACAAAAACAATTAAACGAAGGATCCTTCAATGGATAACTCCAACGCCCTGCCCCTCGGGTCGGCCGTCGCGCCTGCCAAAGAAAGAACCACCGCCAGCCGGATCAAATCGATCTTCAGCGGCTCCGTCGGCAACATGGTCGAGTGGTACGACTGGTACGTCTACGCCGCGTTCTCCCTGTACTTCGCAAAATCGTTTTTCCCCGCCGGTTCCTCCACCGCGCAACTGATGAACACCGCCGCGATCTTCGCCGTGGGCTTCCTGATGCGTCCGATCGGTGGCTGGCTGATGGGCCTCTACGCCGACCGCGCCGGTCGTAAACGCGCGTTGATGGCCTCGGTGTACCTGATGTGCTTCGGCTCGCTGCTGATCGCCTTGAGCCCCAACTATGAAACCATCGGCATCGGCGCGCCGATCCTGCTGGTGTTCGCCCGTTTGCTGCAGGGCCTTTCGGTCGGTGGCGAATACGGCACCTCGGCGACTTACCTCAGCGAGATGGCGACCAAGGAACGTCGCGGCTTCTACTCCAGCTTCCAGTACGTGACCCTGATCTCCGGCCAGCTCATCGCGTTGGCGGTGTTGATCGTGCTGCAGCAGACCCTGACCACCGAACAGCTGTACGCCTGGGGCTGGCGCATCCCGTTCGCCATCGGCGCGTTGTGTGCGGTGGTCGCGCTCTACCTGCGTCGTGGCATGGAAGAGACCGAGTCGTTCAACAAGGTCAAGAAAGAGAAAAAAGAAAGCGCCATGCGCACGCTGATGCGCCACCCAAAAGAGCTGATGACCGTGGTCGGCCTGACCATGGGCGGCACCCTGGCGTTCTACACCTACACCACCTACATGCAGAAATACCTGGTGAACACCGTCGGCATGAGCATCACCGACTCCACCAGCATTTCGGCGGCCACGCTGTTCCTGTTCATGTGCCTGCAACCGATCATCGGCGGCTTGTCGGATAAGGTCGGTCGCCGGCCGATCCTGATTGCCTTCGGCGTACTGGGCACACTGTTCACCGTGCCGATCCTGACCACCCTGCACACCATCCAGACCTGGTGGGGCGCGTTCTTCCTGATCATGGCGGCGCTGATCATCGTCAGCGGCTACACCTCGATCAACGCGGTGGTCAAAGCCGAACTGTTCCCGACCGAGATCCGTGCCCTGGGCGTCGGCCTGCCGTATGCGCTGACCGTGTCGATCTTCGGTGGTACCGCCGAATACATCGCGCTGTGGTTCAAGAGCATCGGCATGGAAACCGGTTACTACTGGTATGTCACCGCGTGCATCGCCGTGTCGTTGCTGGTGTACGTGACCATGAAAGACACCCGCAAGCATTCGCGGATCGAGACGGACTGACAGCAAGGTTTGTATTGGCTGTACTGGCCTCTTCGCGGGCAAGCCTCGCTCCTACAGGTTTTATGTCGTTCACACATTTTGTGAGCGACTCAACCCTGTAGGAGCGAGCGATGCGGCGACCCGACTTGCCCGCGAAGGCCACACCTCGATCTAAAGCCAAGCTCCCTCCAGCAAAAATCTTTCGCCCCCCGCGCATCCACCCCCCAATGCCCCACGTATATCCATTGCAGCCCCCAAAACCACCAAGGCCTGGGACATGAAAAAACTGTTATCCGGGATTAATCATCGGTTAATGCTCTAAACACATCCTGTCCCTGTCTGATCGATTAACTGCGATACGCCCGCTCAAGCCCCGAAAGCGCGAACATCTAGCGGCCTTAACATCGACTTAATCGATACCTTTTAGCCTGAAGCTGGAGTTTTAAATCAACTTTAACGAAGCTGGAGTAATTATCATGAAAACCAAACTGTTCCTCGCCCTGGCCCTGACCGTACTGGCGGCCAACACCTACGCTGCCGATGGTTCCGACAAAACCGGCACGGCGGACTTCATCTCTGGCGCCACCGCTGCCATCGAGCAAACCCACTCGGCCACTGTCGCCTCGGACGGTTTCGATCACACCGGCACCGCTGGCGCGATCGCCGCTGACGGCTTTGATAAAACCGGCACCGCGGGTGCTATCGGTTAACACCTGGAGGAATTGAACAGCCCGGCTTCGGCCGGGCTTAGTCGTTTTTGAGGTAGCCAAAATACCAACACCACCACATCCCCCTGTAAGAGCGAGGCTTGCCCGCGAAGGCGGCTGACCTGACACATCTACGCTGGATGTGCCGCCGCTTTCGCGGGCAAGCCTCGCTCCTACACTGGAATTTACCGAACATGCCTTGCACTATGGCTGCCACTCGAACACCGCCCCAGGAATCCCCAACATGCCCGACGACATCCACTACTACGAACCCGCCAACGGCCACGGCTTGCCTCATGACCCGTTCAACGCCATCGTCGGCCCGCGTCCCATCGGCTGGATTTCTTCACAAGATGCCAACGGCCACCTGAACCTGGCGCCCTACAGCTTCTTCAACGCGTTCAACTACATTCCGCCGATCATTGGGTTTTCCAGTGTCGGGCGCAAAGACAGCCTGAACAACATCGAGCAGACCGGTGAGTTCGCCTGGAACCTCGCTACCCGGCCACTGGCCGAGCAGATGAACCAGAGCTGCGCCATGGTTTCACCCGAAACCAACGAATTCGAACTGGCCGGGTTGACGCCAGTCGCCTCGACCATCATTCAGGTGCCACGGGTCGCTGAAAGCCCGGTGTCCTTCGAATGCAAGGTCACGCAGATCATTCAGTTGCAGCGTGCGGACGGGGATGTGGTGCCGAGCTGGCTGATTCTCGGCGAAGTGGTCGCCGTGCATATCGCCAAGTGGCTGTTGAAGGATGGGGTGTACGACACCGCCGCGGCAGAACCGATTCTGCGCGGCGGCGGGCCGGCGGATTACTTTCAGCTGGGGCCAGAGGCATTGTTCAAGATGTACCGCCCAGGGGCGAAAAAGTAACTACCAGATCAAATCGCCGTCTTCGCTGACGCCTTTGAGCTTAGTCAACGCCAACGCCGCCGCTTCATCGGCATCGCGAGCAGTCGTGAAGGTTTGCTCTTCAAGCACTTTATTAAAACGTGGTGCACCGGTGCCACCGATGGCCTTGGTGGCGATTGCGGCGTTATAACCGCCTTCACGGGGTACTACGGCAGATACGGCTTCAAATGTTTCAAAGGCTTTGCGTGCCATGTCGCGCATCCTGGCTAATTGAGAATGCAGCCATTAAACCCTCAACCGACCAGTTTGTGCACCTGTGCTTTGGTCTGACCAAGGGCCTGGGCCGCCGAAACATCCTTGAAGGTGTGGAAATCCAGGCTGTTGACCACCAAGTCCTGCACCAGATCGGCGAAAACCTGCATGGCGGGGGTGCTGAAATATGCGGTCATGGCCTGTTGATGGGTCCAGAAGCCGGACACCAGCCACAGGTCGGGATCGCATTGCGAGTGTTGCAGGGCAAAGCTCAGGCAACCGCTGGCTGAGCGCGATGGCTCGATCAACGCGCTCAGGCGTGCACCGAGTTCCGCCGAACGACCGGAGCGGGCACGCACGAAGGCCATATGGCTGACGGGAATTTGCGTAGACATGTTCAACCCTCCCAAGGAGTTGCGTGGCAGCCAGGGACGGGCTGCGACAGGATCCAAGGTTAGGCGGCGCGAAGGGTAAGCCGTTAGTCGATTCCTGCCAGCTTGTTGCACAATCCTGCGAGGATGGCTAAACCGGCCTGAAACGCAGCCCCAGACATGTCCCACCGATGACACAGCGGTTTCAAGCAAGTTTCAGCCCGTCGGCACTGCCAGGGCAACGCCTCGATACAACCCAGTGCAGAATCAGGCAAGCATCAGGCAGGATGTGTCTACCGCCCTCGATTGCACAAACTTAAGCTCTGCCCCATCAACAACGCCTCAACGAGGAGTCCCTGCATGTCGTCGTTCGATCACTTTGAAGCCCCGCTGGACGCCGACATGGAGAAACAGCGCGAGGAACTGGCCGCGATCATCCGCCGCAACACGACGGAGGATGGCAATTATGCGACTGCCGTCGGCTCGCTGTTCATGTCCCGCTACAGCCAGACCCACCAGTTTTCTCCGGGACTGGCGCAACCGGCGCTGTGCATCATGGCCCAGGGGCGCAAGGAAGTTCGGCTGGTCGACGAGGTCTTCACCTACGACCCGCTCAATTACCTGGTGGTGTCGGTGTCGATGCCGGTGAGCGGACGCGTGGTGACGATCACCTCCGAAGAGCCGATCCTCGCCGTGCGGCTGGACATCGACCCGGCGGAAATCACCGCGCTGATCGCCGACGCCGGCCCCATGGGCGTACCCACCCGCCCCACCGGGCGCGGCTTGTACGTGGAACGGCTGGACGCGGCGATGCTCGACGCCGTGCTGCGCCTGGCGCGTTTGCTCGACACCCCGAAAGACATCGCAATGCTCGCACCGTTGATTCGCCGCGAGATCCTGTATCGCCTGTTGCGCAGCCAGCAGGGCCATCGCCTGTATGAAATCGCCATCGCCAACAGCCAGAGCCATCGGATCAGCCAGGCGATCAAATGGCTCAACGGCCACTATGAACAGCCGCTGCGCATCGATGATCTGGCGAAGGAAGTGAACCTCAGCGTGTCGACCCTGCATCACCGCTTCAAGGCGATGACGGCGATGAGTCCGTTGCAGTATCAGAAGCAGTTGCGCTTGCAGGAGGCGCGGCGGTTGATGCTGGCCGAAGGATTGGAAGCGTCGGCGGCGGGGTATCGGGTGGGGTATGAAAGTCCTTCGCAATTCAGCCGGGAGTACAGCCGGTTGTTCGGCGCGCCGCCATTAAGGGATTTGGCGCGGTTGCGGTTGACGGTTTGATCCGGATTTTGCGGTGTAACGACCGGCCTCATCGCGAGCAAGCTCGCTCCCACAGGGGTCAGTCGTACACCGATCCATTGTGGGAGCGAGCTTGCTCGCGATGGGGCCAGTAAAAACCCCACACCTCTAACGTCAGGCGCTAAGGATTCGGCAGGCTTCGGCCGGAAGGGTCACCGACACCGGATTCCCGATACTCAACCCAAACCCCTGACACGGCGTGCTCAACGCGGTAAACGACACCCCGGAACACTCCACCGTCGTCTCGATCGTCGCGCCGATGTCCCGCACAAACGTCACCTTGCCCAGCAAGCGATTCCCCGCCGTGGCCTGCGGATGCGACAGTTGCAAGTCTTCCGGGCGAATCAGCATCTTGATCTTCTCCCCGACCACAATGCTGCTGCAGATCGGCACTTCCAGCGCATCGCCACCCGGCAATCCAACCTTGCCATTGCCCAGCGCGGTGGCCGGGAAGATGTTTCCGGAGCCGATAAAGTCCGCGACGAATTCATTGGCCGGGTGCCGGTAGATCTCAATCGGCGTGCCCACTTGCTGCACCTTGTGCTCACCCAACACGACCACGATATCCGCCATGGTCATGGCTTCACGCTGATCATGGGTCACCATGATCGTGGTGATGTTCAGGCGTTGTTGCAGTTGACGGATTTCCACCTGCATCGACTCACGCAACTTCGCATCCAGCGCTGACAGCGGCTCATCCAGCAGCAATATTTTCGGGTGCGAGGCAATCGCCCGGGCAATCGCCACGCGCTGACGTTGGCCACCGGAGAGTTTCGCCACCGGACGATCAATCATTTCCTTCAGCTGAATCAGTTCAAGCAATTCCACCACCCGCGCCTGCTGATCAGCCTTGCTCACACCGCGCAGTTTCAGCGGGTAAGCGATGTTCTCCCCCACCGTCATGTGCGGGAACAGCGCCAGCGACTGGAACACCATGCCGAAGTTACGCAGGTGCGCCGGGGTGTGGCCGATGTCCTCGCCGTCCAGGCGAATCTCGCCGCCAGACAGGGTTTCGAGCCCCGCGATCATCCGCAGCAAGGTGGTTTTGCCGCAGCCCGACGGGCCGAGGAAACACACCAGTTTGCCCTCGGGCAAATGCAGGTTTACATCCTTTACCGCGCAGGCCGAGCCGTAATGTTTCTCGACGTTTTCCAGAATCAGACCAGACATAAATCACCTCAAGAAATTAGAACGAAACGCCACCTTCACCGACTAACTTCTCCAGCGCCCAAATCAGGACGAAGTCGATCAGCACGATCAGCACGGCAAACGAGAAAACAGTAGGGTCGAGCGAAGACACGGTGCGGCTGTACATCCAGATCGGCACGGTCATGACGTCGATGGTGTAGAGGAAATAGGTCACGGTGAATTCGTTGAAGGAGACGATGAACGCCAGCAGCATCCCCGCTAGAATCCCCGATTTCATCAGCGGCACTACCACATCGACAATCGCACGGGTCGGTGAGGCGCCGAGCATTTGCGCGGCCTCTTCGACTTCGCTGCCGATGGAGAGCATCGCCGCCGTGCAGTTTTTCACCACGAATGGCAACGCCAGGATCACGTGGGCAATCACCAGTCGCGAGGTGGTGATCTGGAACGGCAGGCTGTCGAACACCAGCAGCAACGCCAGGCCCAACACCACCATCGGGAACACCAGTGGCAGCGACATCAATTGCAGGGCCACGGCTTTACCACGGAACTCGCAACGGGTCAGCGCATAAGCCGCCGGCACTGCGATGATCGTGGCGAAGACCATGGTCAGGCACGCCACCATCAGGCTGGTGGTCATGGCTTTGCCGAGGCTCAGCACATCGCTGGCGTCCGGAGAGACGAAGGTGTGCCAGGCCGCGCGATACCATTGCAGGCTGTAGCTGCTGGGTGGGAAGTCGAGGTTCGACGCGCCGCTGAACGACATCACGATCATCGTCAGGATCGGCAGCACTGCCAGCAGCAAAATGAAGCCTGAGAGGATGCCGGCGAACTTGCCGGTTTCACCCGGCAGCAGGCCATAGCGTTTCTTGGTCAACGTACTCATTGCGAAGCCTCCAGCATGCGCCGACGACGGCCCGTGATGTATTCGGACAAGGTCATGATCGCCAGCGTCGTGACAATCAGCACCACACCGGCAGCGGACGCGGCGGGCCAGTTCATCAGCGGGGCGATCTGGTCATGCACCATCACCGCGAGCATCGGCACGCGACGACCGCCGAGCAGCAACGGCACGACGAAGCTGCTGGCGTTGTAGGCGAAAACCAACGTTGCGCCGGTGATGATCCCCGGCAGACTCATCGGCAACACCACCTGACGGAACACCTGGAAGCGACTGGCACCGAGGGTCGCGGCGGCTTCTTCATAGGTCCGCGCCACACCGCGCATGGCGCTGGCAATCGGCAACACGGCCAATGGGAACGCGGTTTGCACCAGGCCCATCAACACGCCGTTCTGGTTGTACAGCAGCATGATCGGTCGCTTGATCAGGCCCAGGCCCAACAACGCCTGATTGAGCATCCCGGCCGGGCCGAGAATCACCAGCCAGCCGTAGCTTTGCAGCAGCAGGTTGACCAGCAGCGGCAACAGCACCGCCGCGAGGAAAATCCGTCGCACAAACGGCGAGGTCAGCCGCGACATGGTGTAGGCCACCGGGATCGCCAACAGCACCGCAATCACCGCGCTGAACAACGCCAGGCGCAGGGTCAGCATCAGGGATTTGAGGTAGTAGGGTTCCAGCAACTGCGCGTAACTGGCCAGGCTGAACCCGGTCCACTCCGCGCCCTTGGTGCCGACGCTCATGCGCAGCACCAGCAGGCTCGCGGCAATCAACACGCCGAGAAACAACATCGACGGCGACAGGAATAGCCAGGCGCGGGTAGTCGGCGACACACCCCGGCGCGAAGGCGCTGGCGCGACGGCGACCGGATGAGTCAGATGTGGTTGGTGTTCCATAGCAAGGGTCTCGTCAATGGAAAGCAGCTGGCAAACACAGCCCTTGAATCCACCTCCATCTCCTTGTGGGAGCGGGCTTGCTCGCGAAAGCGGTGGGTCAGTCAATATCCATGGCGACTGACAGATTGCATTCGCGAGCAAGCCCGCTCCCACAAGGGATCTTCAGTGGTTGAAGAACCTGCGTTCACCACTCGATCAGGAAGAAAAGATTTCCGTGTAGCGACGAATCCATTGGTCATGCACGGTGGCCAGGAAGGCGTTGTCGTGCATGATCGCCTTGTCGGCAATCTGCTCTGGCGTAAGGATGAACGGGCTCTTGCGCGCTTCAGCGGAGATGATTGCCTTGGCGTTGACCGGGCCGTTGTAGATGTCTTCAGCCATCTTCCCTTGCACCAGCGGGTCCAGCGAGTGGTTGATGAAGGCGTAGGCCAGGTCGGTGTCGCCCGGACGATTCTTCGGCATTACCGAGAGCATCAGGTCGGTGTAGAAGCCTTCCTTCATGCCGAACGTGGCGCCGAGGCCGTAGTTCGGATCGCGGATCTGTTTCGGGAAAAACGCCGGGGCGTAGAGGCCACCCATGTCCAGGGAACCGGTGCGGAACAGCTCGGCAATCTGGTTCGGGTTTTCGCCCAAGGTGACGACGCGATCCTTCAACTCGGCGAGTTTCTTGAAGCCCGGCTCGATGTTGTGTTCGTCACCACCGGCCAGTTTGGCGGCGATGATGATCAGGTCCATCGCCTCGGTCCAGTTCGGCGGCGGCAAGAAAATGTTCGGCGCCAGTTCGGCATCCCACAGCGCGGCGTAGCTGGTTGGCGCTTCGGTCTGGGTGCGAGTGCTGTAGACCAGGCTATTGCACCACAACAGGTAACCGATGCCGTGACCGTTGGCGCCGGTGCGGTATTTCTCCGGCACGTCTACCAGGTTGGGGATGCGGTTGAGGTCGGGTTTTTCCAGCAAATCGGCGGCGGCTAGGCCTTCGGCGCCGACGCCGGCCAAAGTGATGATGTCGTACTGCGGACGATCACCGCCGGCCTTGAGTTTGGCGACCATTTCCGAGGTGCTGCCGGTGCGGTCAGCGATAACCTTGCAGCCGTACTTGGCTTCGAAAGTCGCCGCGATGTTGCGCAGTGCCGCCAGCCCGGTGTCATCGGACCAGGTCAGCAAACGCAGGGTCTTGCCCTGGAAGCGTGTGTCGCTGGCGTTAGCCTTGACGAAGGGCAAGCTCATGGCCGCCGCTGCCACCGAGGCCACACCCACGGTTTTGATGAATTGACGTCTGTTCAGATCATGCTCGCCCATTACGGACTCCCTTTGTTTTTGTAGGTATAAGGCAGGTCGAAACTGTTGCATCCGCGCGGCCGGATCAGCGCTATCCCTCGTATTTTCGGGGGCTTGGCAGAACCAGTGAGTTCATCCTGAGGTCGTGTAAAACAGCTGACTATCGATAAAAACTCATCGAAGCCATGACACCAGTGCATGCCTCGATACGAGGCATACACTGACCTTTTTCGTGCCGTCAGACGGCGCGAATCACGTGTTTGATTTCCTGGAAAGCCTGCAAGCCCCACGGCCCCAATTCGCGGCCGATGCTGCTCTGCTTGTAACCACCCCAGGCGGTCTGCGGGAAGATCACTTGCGGCGCGTTGATCCACACAAGGCCCGCTTGCAGGGCGTTGGCGACCCGATCCGCGGCTTCGGCGTCACGGCTGACCACACTGGCCACCAGGCCGAACTGGCTGTCGTTGGCCAGGGCAATCGCCTCGGCTTCGGAGGCAAAACTGCGTACGCAAATCACCGGCCCGAAAATCTCTTCACACCACAGCGCACTGTCGAGGGGCACTTCGGTGAAGATTGTCGGCTGCAAAAAATATCCGCGTGGCAGATCGGCGGGACGATTGCCGCCGCAAATCAGCTTGGCGCCAATGCTCAAGCCGCGATCGATGTGGCCCAGCACGCGCTGGTATTGCGCCTGATTGACCAGCGCGCCCATTTCCACGTTCGGGTCGAACGGGTCGGCCACGCGAATCGCTTCGGCACGGGCCTGCAAACGAATCAGGAACTCATCCGCCAGCTCATCGGCGACCAGCACACGGCTTGTGGCGGAACACATCTGCCCGGCATTGAAGAAACCGCCGCCGCAAGCGACTTCAACAGCCAGTTCGAGGTCGGCGTCCTTGAGCACCAGCAGCGAGGACTTACCGCCCAGTTCCAGGCTCACGCCTTTCACGCTTTCAGCGGCGCGTTGCATCACTTGAACGCCCACCGCATTGCTGCCGGTGAAGGAAATCTTGGCGATGCGCGGGTCAGCGGACAGTGGCGCACCAACCGCCAAACCGGTGCCGCAGACCAGGTTGAACACGCCTTTAGGCAAACCGGCCTCGGCGATGATCGCCGCCAGTTCCAGCTCCGGCAGCGGCGTGACTTCCGACGGTTTGAGCACTACGCAGCAGCCGGCAGCCAAGGCCGGGGCGAGTTTCCAGGCGGTGGTGACCATCGGGAAATTCCACGGCACGATCAGGCCGACGACGCCACACGGCTCACGACGCAGGCGTGCGCTGAAGTCGTCGGTTGGCAATTCGACATTACTGTCCTGCTTGCCATCCAGACCTTCGGCCAGACCGGCGTAGTACTCGAACGTGGCGATCACGTCATCGACGTCGATGGCTGCTTCGAACAGTGGCTTGCCGTTGTTGCTCGACTGCAAATGCATCAGTTGTTCGCGACCCGCCGCGACGCCAGCAGCGATGCGGCGCAGAATCGCACCGCGTTCGGTGCCGGTGGTTTTCGACCAATCGCTGAACGCATTAGTCGCGGCGCGAACCGCTTGATCGACGGCGTTTTCATCGCCGCCATTTACGGTGGTCAGCAGGGCTTCGGTGGCCGGGTTGATCACGCGCAAGTGTTCTTGGCCAGCAGACCATTGGCCGTCGATGTACAGGCCGTCGAGGGTGGTTGGAAAACTCATTTAGACACCGCCTTCATCCACTGGGTCTGATCGATTTCAATCAGGGTCGGGCCCTGGCGATCCGTGGCGGCACGCAAGGCGCTGCGCAGTTGCTCGACGCCGTTGACCGCTTCGGCCGCACAACCCAGGGCCTTGGCCACACCGATGAAGTCCGGGGTGTAGATGTCCACGCCGACCGGTTCGATGGCGCGGTTGACCATGTACTTCTTGATCTCTTCGTAGCCCTGGTTATTCCACAGCAGCACGATCACCGGCGTGCGCGCTTCCACGGCGCTGGCCAGTTCCGGCAGGGTGAATTGCAGGCCACCGTCGCCGATCAGGCACACAACAGGAGGACGCGAACCGCCCTCAACGCTGCCACCGAGCCAGGCGCCAATCGCTGCCGGCAAGGCGTAACCCAAGGTGCCGTAACCGGTGGACGAGTTGAACCAGCGGCGCGGACGCTCGGGGTTGAAGGTCAGGTTGCCGGTGTACACCGGTTGGGTCGAATCGCCGACGAACACCGCGTCCGGCAGTTCGTGCAGAACGGTTTCGAGGAATCGGGTCTGGGCCAAAGTCGGCGCATCCCAGGACGCGGCGAGTTCTTCACGCAAACGCGCGGCACGCACCTGGCCCCAATCGTTGCGGCGCTCGGCCAGGGATTTGTGGGACAAGGCACTGAGCAAGGCTTGGGCGGCATTGCGCGAGTCAGACACCAGCGCCACGTGCGGCGGGTAGTTGCGCACGGTCTGGTCCGGGTCGATGTCGACACGCAGCAGTTTGCCGGGGATTTCGAAACCGCCAGCGAAGGTCACGTCGTAATCGGTCTCGGCCAGCTCGGTGCCGATCGCCAGCACCACGTCGGCCTCGGACACCAGGGCGCGAGTGGCGACCAGGCTTTGGGTCGAGCCGATCAGCAGCGGATGGTTGGATTCCAGCATGCCTTTGGCGTTGATGGTCAGTGCGACCGGCGCGTCGAGCAATTCAGCCAGCTCCGTCAGCTCGGCGGCGGCGTCGATGGCGCCGCCACCGGCGAGGATCAGCGGGCGTTTGGCGCCGGCCAATAGTTCGGTCATGCGCGACACGGCGCTCGGCGCAGCACCGGCGCGGTCGATGTTGACCGGGACGCTGGCGAGCAGGTCGTCGGCCTCTTCGACCAACACGTCCAACGGGATTTCGATGTGCACCGGGCGCGGACGACCGGCCTGGAACAGCGCGAATGCACGGGCCAGCACGCCCGGCAATTCCGACGCCGACATCAGGGTGTGGGAGAACGCCGCCACGCCGCCGACCAATGCGCTCTGGTTCGGCAATTCGTGGAGCTTGCCGCGACCGCCGCCCAACTGGTTGCGGGTCTGCACGCTGGAGATCACCAGCATCGGGATCGAATCGGCATACGCCTGGCCCATCGCCGTGGTGATGTTGGTCATGCCAGGACCCGTAATGATGAAGCACACGCCCGGTTTGCCGCTGGTGCGCGCATAGCCGTCGGCCATGAAACCGGCGCCCTGTTCGTGACGCGGGGTGACGTGGTTGATACTCGAACGGGCCAGCCCGCGATACAGCTCAACGGTATGCACCCCCGGAATGCCGAACACCTGCTCGACCCCGTAGTCTTCGAGTAACTTGACCAATACTTCGCCGCACGTCGCCATGTCTTTGCCCTTTTTGTTCGTTTGAGACGCCGGGCCTGCGCAGTGTTTATGATGCGAAGGCAAGCCCAGGGATGGCCTCATTGGAACGGGCGACACGTAGCCGCAACAATGGATAAAAAGTCATACTAGCCATGTCCTCACGTCATACCTTGGGTCCTCATGAAACGACTGCCTCCCCTGCCCGCCCTGCACACTTTTCTGATCACGGCACAGTGCTGCAACTTCACCCGGGCCGCCGAGCAGTTGCACATCACCCAAGGCGCGGTGAGCCGGCAGATCGCCGGGCTGGAAGATCATTTGGGTTATGAGTTGTTTATCCGCCAGGCTCGCGGCCTCGATTTAACCGCTGAAGGACGTGAGTGGCTGCCACGGGTGCAGCAGATTTTCGGCCTGATCGGCGAGGCGGTGGAACAGATCGGCGCCAAGCGCGAAACCCTGCAACTCAAGGCCCCGACCTGCGTCATGCGCTGGTTGTTGCCGCGCCTGATGCAATGGCAAAAGGAACGCCCGGACGTGCCGGTTGAACTGACGACAACGGTGCGCCATGGCGTGGATTTTCATCGCGAGCAGTTCGATGCAGCGGTGATTTACGGCGTACCGCCGGAGACGTCACTGGCGTCCCATCGGCTGTTCGACGAGCAACTGACGCCGGTGTGTTCCAAGCCGTATCTCGAAGGACCGGTGCCGTTGCAGGCGCCGGAAGATCTGGAACAACACATGCTGCTGCATCCCACCCGCGACGAACGGGACTGGAAGGCGTGGCTGGCCAGCGCTGATGTGCACTTGAACAATGTCAGCAAGGGTCAGCACTTCGAGACGCTGGATCTGGCGATGTCGATGGCGTCTCAAGGGACGGGTGTGGCGATTGGGGATTGGTCGTTGATCGGCGACGATCTGAGCGCTGGGCGGCTGGTCATGCCGTTTGAATTGAAGGTGAAAACCGGGTTGGGGTACTACCTGGTATTGCCGCAGAAGCCCGCACCTTCACCGAAGTTGCAGGAATTGTTGGGGTGGTTGGTGGAGCAGGCTCAAGCCCGCTGAACCGAAGCCCCCTGTAGCAGCTGGCGAAGCCTGCGTTCGGCTGCGCAGCAGTCGTAAAACCATTCACCTCGGTATGTCAGAAACACCGTAGATAACGGGTTTACGACTGCTGTGCAGCCGAACGCAGGCTTCGCCAGCTGCTACAAGTTAGCGTCCATCAGTCGCTTAGTAACCGACCGCAATCCGCTGCCGCGAATGCTTCGGCGCTTCCACTTCATCCAGCAGCGCAATCGCATAATCGGCGAAGGTGATCCAGCTGCGCCCTTGCGCACTCACCAGCAAATCATCCTTGCCGATGCGAAATTTGCCGGTGCGCTCACCCTCAACAAACTCAGCCGACGGCGACACAAACGTCCAGTCCAGTTCCTGCTCCTTGCGCAGATTTTCCAGGAACAACGCGCCAGCGCTGGCCTCAGCCTTGTACTCCTCCGGGAAACCTTCGCTGTCGATCACGCGACCGCCATTCGGTAGCAACAACGAACCGGCACCACCCACCACCAACAGACGCTTAACCCCGGCCTTTTTCACTGGCCCGATCACGGCGCTGGCCGGCAGGGTCGAGAAGTGTGCAGCGCTGATCACCACATCATGACCAGCGACCGCGGCTTGCAGCGCTTCGGCATCCAGGGCATCGACATTCTTGCTGACCACACCGGCACGCTGGCCGATTTTCGAGGTGTCGCGGGCGATGGCGGTAACGCTGTGACCGCGACGCAGGGCTTCTTCCAACAGTTGGCTACCGGCACGACCGGTGGCACCGATGATTGCGATTTTGCTCATGACGTTCTCCAGTTTGGGGATATGTGAAGCGTGTGAACAACGAAACCTTTGTGGCGAGGGGGCTTGCCCCCGTTCGGCTGCGAAGCAGTCGCAAAACATCTAGATACGGAATGACTGAAAGAATGCAGGGGGAGCGCTTCGCACTCCAACGGGGGCAAGCCCCCTCGCCACAGCAAGCTCCCTCGCCACAAAAAGCCCTTCAATCACTAAGTCCGGTTACCACTTCATCTCGCCCTTCGCGACTTTGGCGCTCAGCTCCAGCGAGCTTTCTTCGCCCAGGCTCGGGTAGCGTTTTTTCATCGCCGCAATCAGTGCAGCAGAATCCTTGGCCTTGGCCGTTTCTTCGTCGAAAGCCTTGATGTACTCGGCGGTGAACTTCACAGCCGCCAGGGACCGAGCGCTCTCACCCAGGTAGTGACCCGGCACGATGGTTGTCGGTTTCAGGGTTTCGATCGCATGCAGCGTCGTCAGCCAATCGGCGTGGGACTGCGCGGTTTGAGTGTCGGCCATCCACACATGGATGTTCTCCGCGACAACCACACCACCGACTACAGCCTTGATCGACGGAATCCACACAAAGCTGCGATCCGGCTGCTTCCCGTCCAGACCGATCACCTGCAATTTCTGCCCTTCGAGCAGCAGGCTGTCACCCTTGAGCACGCCCGGCACGATGGTTTTGGCCGGCACGTCAGCGCCCATTTTCGGGCCCCAGAACGCCAGTTTGCCCTCGACAGTTTTTTTGATGTGATCCACGGTCGGCTGCGAGGCCAGCACTTTGGCGTTCGGGAACGCGGTGGTCAGGGTGTCGAGGCCGAAGTAGTAATCCGGGTCGCCATGGCTGATGTAGATGGTGGTCAGTTGCTTGCCGCTGGCGCGGATCTTCTGCACCACTTGCTCGGCCTGGGATTTACCGAATTGCGCGTCCACCAGAATCGCGTCTTTCTCGCCGCTGACCAGCACCGAGGTCACCGGGAAGATCGCCTTGTCGCCGGGGTTGTAGACATCCAGCGTCAGGGTCGAGGCCGCTGCCGCGTGGGCCGCGAAACCGAGGGTGGCGGTTGCCAGAAGAATGCGCTTGAGTGCGGTGAAACCGATCATCTGTAGCTCCGTTGTCCAAATGCCGTGCTTGGCGATGGGCACAGAGCTTAGTTGCCAAACTCGGTACAAAAAATGCGATGCTGGAACATAGTTTGTTTCTAAAAGTGGGCAAATCATGGATCGGCTTCAAGCAATGCAAGTGTTTGTCGCGGTGGTGGACCTGGGCAGCCAGTCGGCGGCGGCTGATCACCTGGACCTGTCACGGCCCGTGGTGTCGCGCTATCTGGCGGAACTGGAAGATTGGGTCGGCGCCCGGCTGATGCACCGCACTACGCGCAAATTGAGCCTTACGGCGGCGGGCAGCGAAATCCTGCCGCGCTGTCGGCAGATGCTCGATCTGTCCACCGACATGCAAGCCGCCATCAGCGAACCGGACGAAGCGCCCCGTGGCCTGCTGCGCATCAGCGTCAGCACCTCGTTCGGCCAGGCACAACTGGCGGACGCCATGGCCGACTACGTCAAGCGCTACCCCGGCGTCAGCATCGACATGCAGATGATCGACCGCACGGTGAACCTGGTGGACGAGCGCATCGACCTGGCGATCCGCACCAGCAACGACCTGGACCCAAACCTGATCGCCCGCCGACTGACGGTGTGCCGCTCGGTGATCTGCGCCTCCCCGGCTTACCTGCAAGAACACCCGACGCCGCAACGGGTCGAGGACTTGAGCCAGCACAACTGCCTGACCCACTCCTACTTCGGCAAAAGCCTCTGGCATTTCGAACAGGACGGCGAGCAGGTGTCGGTGCCGGTGCAGGGCAACATCAGCGCCAACGAGGCCAGCACCCTGCTGCGCGCGACCATGGCCGGTGCCGGCGTGGCGATGCTGCCCAGCTACCAGGCCGGCGTGCACATCTACAGCGGCGAACTGATACGCCTGCTTCCCCATGCCGAACCACGGCAGATGAACATGTACGCGGTCTACGCCTCCCGCAAGCACATGCCGTCGACAATGCGCAGCATGCTCGACTTCCTGGTGCTCAGATTCCCTGAAGAACCTGCCTGGGATATAGGACTGTAAGAGGCTCGCTCCCACAATTGGCTGGTGGAATGAATGCCATCCTTCTAAACACACAAATCCCCTGTGGGAGCGAGCTTGCTCGCGATAGCGGTGGGCCAGTCGACATCAATGTTGACTGAACAATCGCTATCGCGAGCAAGCTCGCTCCCACAGGGGTTCATCAGTGCTCTGAATATCACGGCACATACAAAACCCGACTGGCTGGCAACTCATGAGCGCTGACCTATGCTGAATGTAAGTACCCAAGGGTATTCGTTCAGAGGTCAACGCCATGAACATCAGAACAAGAAGATACCTCGCCATTTTCATCACCTGCGCGGCGACGCTGGCGCTGTATGGCACCGCTGCCTGGCGGGTCGAGCAGTTGCGAAACCTGCCCCGTGAGTTTGCGAGCTGCAACTACGAGCGCTGCATTCCCCACAACGCGACCCTCAACGCCCTGCGCTAACGCAGCCCGTCAGGCCTCGTTGTCCTGATCGGCCTTCAAGCGGTCGCGGAAGGCCTTGGGCGAGATCCCCACCCGTCGTCGGAACAGACGCGTGAAGTTGGTCGGATCGGAAAACCCCAACACGTCGGACATTTCATAAATGGTCATGCTGGTATAGGTCAGCAGGCGCTTGGCTTCCAGCAACTGCCGCTCATGCATGATCTGCAACGCCGGTTGCCCCGCCAGCTCTCGGCACGTGCCGTTGAGGTGGGACACGGAAATCCCCAGCCGATGGGCCAGGTCCTCGACCTTGACGTGCTGGCGGTAGGTCTCTTCCACCAGTTGAATAAAGCCGTTGAGGTATTCCCGCGCCCGCTGCGGACGCTGAGTGGCGCTGCGGCGCTGGAGCACCTGGCGACTGACCCAGACCATGATCACGCTGACCAGGGAATGCATGAGCATTTCCCGGGCCGGTTGATGGCCGGTGTATTCGCTTTGCAGCGCGGCAAACAGGCTGTTCAGGTACTCGCTGTCCTTGCCCGCCGGATAGCTTTCGGCCTGGGCCAGGGCATTCACCGAATTGCCCAGTTGTGACTGCAAATGCGCCACCAGCGGCGCGGCGAGGGTTACGACAAATCCTTCGACGTCCTCGGAAAAACGATAACCGTGGACTGACAGCGGCGGCAGGATCAGCATCGCCGGCTCGGTCAGTTGTGTGCGTTTACCTTCGATTTCAAGCTCTGCCTGACCTTTGAAGACGAAGAGTAATTGGCACAGATCAGCGTGGCGGTGGGGTTTGATTTCCCATTGATGTTCGCGGCTGCGTTTGGAAATGGTTTCACAGTGCAACAAGTCGGGGGTCGGCCAGTCCAGGCTTTCACCGTAGAGCTTGAACACCGGAATCGAAGGCAGGTCAGGCTTGTTCATCACTTCAATCCAGGCCTCGAGGTAGACGGGGCGATAATCGCACCGATTGGCAGAATGTACAGGTATCGGCTCAGTTTTCACCTTCAATTGACAGACTCGCGAGGGAAAAATGCAAGCACTCGATCCATAAAAATTATTCACCGGCCCTGGTCGCGTGAAGCTTGCGAGTCATAAAAACAATGAAAACGCTGAAAACCCAAATCGCCATCATTGGCGCCGGTCCGTCCGGTTTATTGCTCGGCCAATTGCTGCACAACGCCGGCATCGACACCGTCATTCTCGAACGCCAGACACCCGATTATGTGCTCGGCCGAATTCGCGCCGGCGTCCTCGAACAAGGCATGGTAGAGCTGCTGCGCCAGGCTGGCGTGGGTCAGCGCATGGACGCCGAAGGGTTGGTGCATGGCGGCTTCGACCTGGCCCTCGACGGTCGCCAGGTGCACATCGATCTGCAGGCCTTGACCGGCGGCAAAACCGTAATGATCTACGGTCAGACCGAAGTCACCCGCGACCTGATGGCCGCCCGTCGGGACGCTGGCGCGCAGACAATTTATCAAGCGAGCAATGTCGTTCCCCACGGCATGAAAACCGATGAAACCTTTGTCACCTTCGACAAGGACGGCGAGACGTATCGCCTCGATTGCGACTACATCGCCGGCTGCGACGGTTTCCATGGCGTGGCGCGTCAGTCGATTCCCGCCGAGAGCCTGAAGGTGTTCGAACGGGTTTATCCGTTCGGCTGGCTGGGGATTCTGGCCGACACTCCGCCGGTCCACGAAGAACTGGTCTACGCCCGCCACGAACGGGGCTTTGCCCTGTGCAGCATGCGTTCGGCGACCCGCACCCGCTATTACCTTCAGGTGCCGGCCGAGGAGCAGGTCGAAGATTGGTCCGATCAGCGTTTCTGGAATGAACTCAAATCCCGCCTGCCACAGGCCTTGGCGGACAAACTGGTCACTGGCCCGTCCATCGAAAAAAGCATCGCGCCGCTGCGCAGCTTTGTGGTCGAGCCAATGCAATACGGACGCATGTTTCTGGTCGGCGATGCCGCGCACATCGTCCCACCGACCGGCGCCAAAGGCTTGAACCTGGCCGCCAGCGACGTCAGCACGTTGTTCAATATTCTGCTGAAGGTTTACCGCGACGGGCGCGTGGACTTGCTGGAGAAATACTCCGACATCTGCCTGCGCCGAGTCTGGAAAGCCGAGCGCTTTTCCTGGTGGATGACTTCGATGCTGCACCGCTTCGACGAGCACGATGCTTTCGCCCAGCGCATCAGCGCCTCGGAGCTGGACTACTTCGTCAACTCCGAAGCCGGCCGAAAAACCATTGCAGAAAATTACGTCGGACTTCCATACGAGGCTATCGAATAGCCTGCTACCGACTTACACTGGCGAGCACTATCCCGCTCGCCTTGCCTCTTGCGGGACAATCACTGCCCGCAGGTTTTACCGTGACCAATCTGAACCAGCCTGACACGCCCAAACCGGCCATTCGCAGCGTGCTGATCGCCCTGATGCTGGCGATCTTTCTCGGTGCGCTGGACCAAACCATCGTTGCCGTGTCGATGCCGGCGATTTCCGCGCAGTTCAAGGATGTCAGCCTGCTGGCCTGGGTGATTTCCGGCTACATGGTGGCGATGACGGTGGCAGTGCCGATCTACGGCAAGCTCGGCGACCTGTACGGTCGGCGCAAGTTGATGCTGTTCGGCATGGGGCTGTTCACCATCGCTTCGTTCTTTTGCGGCATGGCCCAGAGCATGGAGCAACTGGTGCTGGCGCGGATCATTCAGGGCATTGGCGCCGGCGGGATGATTTCGGTCAGCCAGGCGATCATCGGCGACATCGTCCCACCCCGGGAGCGCGGTCGTTATCAGGGTTACTTCAGCAGCATGTACGCGGTGGCCAGCGTCGCCGGGCCGGTGTTGGGCGGTTACATGACCGAATACCTGTCGTGGCGCTGGGTGTTCCTGATCAACCTGCCGTTGGGCCTGGGCGCGTGGCTGGTGGCCAATCGAACGTTGGTGGGGCTGCCAGTGCCGCAGCGCAAACCGATCATCGATTACCTCGGCACGGTGCTGATGATCATTGGCTTGACCGCGCTGTTACTCGGCATCACCCAAGTTGGCCAAGGCCATTCGTGGCGCAGCGCCGAAGTGCTCGGGTTGCTCGCTTGCGCGGTGTTGGTATTGGCGGTGTTCGTCTGGCATGAGCGGCGAGCGCGGGAGCCGTTGCTGCCGATGCATTTGTTCGCCAACCGCAACGCGATCTTTTGCTGGTGCACGATTTTCTTCACCAGTTTCCAGGCGATTTCGTTGATCGTGCTGATGCCGTTGCGCTTCCAGAGCGTCACCGGCGCCGGGGCCGACAGCGCCGCGTTGCACCTGCTGCCACTGGCGATTGGTTTGCCGATCGGCGCTTATTTTGCCGGCCGTCGTACCTCAGTGACCGGGCGCTACAAGCCGATGATCCTGACCGGCGCGCTGTTGATGCCGCTCTCGATTCTCGGCATGGCGTTCAGTGCGCCCCAGGCGTTTGTGCTCAGCAGCCTGTTTATGTTGCTCAGCGGGATCGCCAGCGGCATGCAGTTCCCGACCTCATTGGTGGGGACGCAGAATTCGGTGGAGCAACGGGACATCGGCGTCGCCACCAGCACCACCAACCTGTTCCGCTCGCTGGGCGGCGCGGTGGGGGTGGCATTGATGTCGGCGCTGTTGCTCGCGCTGTTGCAGGATTCGAGCTTCGCCCACTTGAGCGGCTCGACACTGATTGGCGAGGGGCATTCGGGGAATGTGTTGCTGGATGGTTTGAACGCCGCGCCGGGGGATGCGCAGAATGCCTTGCGTGCAGAGTTGTTGCTGACGTTCCGGCATTTGCTGATGGTCAGCGCGGCGGTGTCGTTGCTGGGGTTAGCGGCGGCGATTGCGATGCCGAACAAGGTGTTGCGCGGGCGCGAGGATAAGGTTCGGTAGTTAGACCGAGTCGCGGCCTTCGCGGGCAAGCCTCGCTCCTACAGGAGTATGCGATCAACCTGTAGGAGCGAGGCTTGCCCGCGAAGGCGTCATCACCGACACCATCAAATCAAGGGCTGTAATACCCGACAGCCACCAGGAAATGCCCAACCTTTTTCAGGTAAGCATGCTTGTCCTCAACCTTCCCGGTCACCGGATTCTTCCAGCGATAGGCGTACTCACCCTGATCCTGCTTGGCGATCAACGCCAAAATCGGCTCACCCACCGGTTTGCCTTCCGGGTCGTTGACCTTTCTGAAGTCGGTATTGATCAGTCGCAAATTGGTGCCATGGGCAACGTAGCGCTGGTTATCCAGGTCCACCACGAACACATACAGATCGTCCTGCAAGTACCCGCCCTTGAGGGAATTGATCGCCGTCAGTGTGCCCTTCTCGTCCTTGCCCAAATCAATGGCCGCTTTATTCAGCAAAGCCATCGCCTGTTCCGCCGAGGCGCGGGGCACGTAGTAACCGACCGCCAGAATTCGCTGACCGATGCGCTGATAGAACACATGCTTGCGTTCGACCTTGCCGTCGGCCCAGTTCTGCCAACGGTATTCGGCCTGTTGGATGCCGTTGCCTTCCGGCACTTTCAAGGCGTCCTTGAAGGCTTTCTGCATATCCGGTGGGAGCATCTCGGACACATCCCGGCCGATCAACGCCGAGGACGGCCCACCGCTGGCGAGCATCACGCCTTTGGTGTCGACCACAAACACGTAGCGGTCCTTGTCGACGAACTCGCCCTGACGGCTGAACGCCGCGAAGGCCTTGTCGCCGTTGTCGTGGTAGTACGCCAGGGCTTTCTCCAGCAAGGCCCGGGCGGCCTGACTGTCATCCTTCGGCGCGGTGGCCGCCTGAACCTGACCCAGGCTCAGCAACAGCATCCCCACCAGCCAGGCCATCTTATGCACAAACCCCATAGCGCATCCCTCGTTCTTGTTGATGTTTCAAGAGCGTAGACGGGTTGGGGATATGTATGGGTATTCAGGAGGGCGTGGTATGCGGGTTGTGCCGCAGGCCTTTGTGGCGAGGGGGCTTGCCCCCGTTCGGCTGCGAAGCAGTCGTAAACCCTGAGAATGCGGTATGCCTGACACTCTGCTGGGGAGTGCTTCGCACTCCAGCGGGGGCAAGCCCCCTCGCCACAGGCAAGCTCCCTCGCCACAGAAGCCTGCCCGCCACAAGTGGGTATGCCGGGCTATTTCGCCCGGGCGTTGATCTGTTGTTGCAGGTTCTGGATCTGCGCTTGCAGGGTGTTGAGGTTGCGCGTGGTCTGCGCGCGGAAGGCGTCGAACTCGGCGGTGTTGGCGGCGCTTGGGGCGACGGCGGCCGGGCGGTTGTCCTGCTCGCTTTTGAGCACGACGATTTCCTGTTCCAGGCGATCAATCGCCGCCGTCGGGTTGCCCTGTTTCTTCAGCGCAGCGATATCGGCATTTAGGTTTTTCAGCTCGGCGTCGACTTTGCTGGTGTCGGCCGGGGCGCTTTTCAGGGCCGTCAGTTCATCGCTCAGGGTTTTGACCTGAGTCTGCAACTGCGTGTTGGCAGCGGTTTGCGCGGTGGTTTGCGCAGTCATCTGGGCCAGGCGCTTGTCCAGCTCGCTGGTCTGACCGACCACGCCCAGCTGGGCCTGGCTCTGATCCTGAAGTTTGCTTTCCAGTTGCTTGATCTGCAGTTTCAGCGCTTCGCTGTCGCTGCTGACGTTGGACTGACTGGCGACAACTTTGCCGGAAATGTCCTGCAAACGCCCCGCCGCTTCCTCGCTGATCCGCGCGAAACTTTCCTGGGTCGCCACCAGTTGCTGCTCCATCAGCGAGATCTGCTGGAAGCTCCACCAGGCCAAGCCCGCGAACGCAAAGAACAAAGCGCCGACCAATGCCCACAACGGGCCGGTGCTGGCGCTTTTGACTTTAACCACGGGTGCTGGCCGCGAATGCACGGTGGTGCGCACGGTCGGCGGGAAATCGTCGTCATCGAGGGGGTCGGCACGCAGGCTCGGTACATCGTCGAAGTCGTCGTTGGCATCGTTACGCATGGACATTGAGGCAACCTTTGTGAAACTCGGTAATGGCTTGATGCGGCGAAGTATACCCCCCACAGCCGCATGGGTTGACCCTCAACCCTGCACTCGGTTCAGTGTCGGGACAGGTCCGGCGCCACTTAGCGAATGTCCTGCGCCTTCCACCAGCCGCAGAACTCATCGAGGGCGGTCCACAGACTGACTTTCGGATCGTAGTCCAGATAATGCCGGGCGCGGCTGATGTCCAACGTGAAATTTTTGTTCATCACTTGCATGCCCAGGCGCGACAGCGTCGGCTCGGGACGCCCAGGCCAGAGTTTGCACACACCCTCATTGAGCGCCGCAACGCTGTAGGCCAGGCCGTAGGAACGGTAGCGCGTGACCTGTGGGACGTCCATTTTGCGCATCACGTAATTGACCACATCCCACAACGGCACCGGCGCGCCGTTGCTGATGTTGTAGGCCTTGCCCAGCGCCGAACCGCTGGCCAGCAAACTGCTGAGCAACGCTTCGTTGAGGTTTTGCATGCTGGTGAAATCGACCTTGTTCAGGCCGTTGCCGACAATCGCCAGACGTCCCTTGCGCTGCATCTTCAGCAGGCGCGGGAAGATGCTCATATCACCGGCGCCCGTGACGAAACGCGGACGCAGGGCGATGGTTTCGAGGCCGAACTCCTGGGCGCCGAAGACCTTTTGCTCGGCGAGGTACTTGGTCGCCGCGTAGTGATGCTTGAAGCGCTTGGGCACCTGCTCTTCGGTCAGGCCCAGATGATCGCGGCCATCAAAGTAGATCGACGGCGACGACAAATGCACCAAACGTCGAACCCGCTGCTTTAAACAGGCCTCGACCACGTTTTCGGTGACCTGGACGTTGCCCAAGTGAAAGTCCTGATAACGCCCCCACAAACCGACGGCGCCGGCGCAATGCACCACCGCGTCGACGTCCGAGCACAGGCCCCGTACCAGTTCCGGGTCGCTCAAGTCACCCTGGATAAACTCGGCGCCTCGGCGCACCAGGTGCTCGACACTTTCGGCCCGGCGACCGTTGACCCTTACGTCCAGGCCCTGCTCCAGGGCGAAACGCGCAAAGCGTCCGCCAATGAAGCCGCTTGCGCCGGTGACCAGAATTTTCATTTAAAGCTCCGATGTCTTTCGTTTTGCGTAATGCGTGAGTCTTGACGCTGCCCGTCAGTCCAACGGCACCAGCCATTGCTTCGACGAACGTACCAATTGGTCAGTGAGTAAACCCAAAAGCTGACCGCCATTGCGCCAATGATGCCAGTACAGCGGCACATCGATTGGCTTATCTGGCAAAAGCTCCACTAAAACACCACGTTGCAGTTGCTCGCGCACCTGCAACTCCGGCACCAGTCCCCAACCGAGCCCGGCTTCCGTGAGGCGGATAAAGCCTTCGGACGATGGGCACAAATGGTGCTCGAAACCGCCGTCCACGCCCAAGGACGCGAGGTAGCGATGCTGCAGGAAATCGTCCGGGCCAAACACCAGCGCCGGGGTGCGTGGCAATAATTCGGCACGCACACCTTGGGGGAAATGCCGGGCAATGAACGCCGGACTGGCCAGCGCCCGGTAACGCATGGCGCCCAACAACACGCTGCGGGCACCGGCCACCGGGCGTTCGCTGGCACACAGACACGCCGCCACTTCCCCGGCGCGCATGCGTTTGAGGCCCACGGTCTGGTCCTCGACGACCAAGTCCATCAGCAAATGCTGCTCGGCGCAAAAATCCCCCACCGCATCGGCCCACCAAGTGGCGAGGCTGTCGGCATTGAGGGCAATGCGCAGGCGTTCGGGCAGGCCTTCTTCATCCAGCGCCGGTACCAGGGTCAGCAAATCCCGTTCAAGCAGGCGCACCTGCTGCACATGGTTGAGCAAACGCCGACCGATTTCAGTCGGCGCTGGCGGCGTCGCCCGCACCAACACCGGTTGGCCAATCCGCGCCTCCAGCAACTTGATGCGCTGGGAGATCGCCGATTGCGACAAACCCAGCACTTGGGCGGCACGTTCGAATCCGGCCTGCTCGACCACGGCGGCCAAGGCAGAAAGCAATTTATAGTCGAACATCAGTTTTCCTAATGAGCGATCAGCACTATTGGTTTTTCTTATACAGCTTCGCGCCGGAGAATGGCCAGCAAGAACTCTTGAACAAGGAATACCAACATGGCTGGCGAAACTTCACTGGCAACCCTGCTGCGCAGCATGAGCCCGCAACTCAACGCCGGCGAATATGTGTTTTGCACCCTGCCCGACGGCAAGTTGCCTACAGAGCTTGAGATCATCGGCAGCTTTCGCGAACAGGAAGGCCTGACGGTCATTCTGGAAAAATCCCACGCCGAACAGGCCGGTTTCAGCTTCGACTACGTCGCCGCGTGGATCACCTTGAACGTGCACTCCGCCCTCGAAGCCGTGGGCCTGACTGCCGCATTCGCCTCGGCGCTGGGCAAGGCCGGAATCAGTTGCAACGTGATTGCCGGCTACTACCACGACCATTTGTTCGTCGGTCAGGCCGATGCCGAACGCGCCATGCAAGTGCTGCGGGACCTGGCAGCCAACGCGGAGTAGAAACTTATGTGGCAAAGCTATGTAAACGGCCTGTTGGTCGCGGCGGGGCTGATCATGGCGATCGGCACCCAGAACGCATTTGTGCTGGCGCAAAGTCTGCGCCGTGAACATCACTTGCCGGTGGCGGCGCTGTGCGTCGTTTGCGATGCGCTGCTGGTGGCCGCAGGCGTGTTCGGTCTGGCGACGGTGCTGGCGCATAATCCGACGCTGCTGGCGGTGGCCCGTTGGGGCGGCGCGGTATTCCTGATTTGGTACGGCAGCCAGGCGCTGCGTCGGGCCTGCTCGAAACAGAGCCTTGAACAGGGCGAAAACCAGACCGTGCGCTCGCTGAGGGCAGTGTTGCTCAGCGCCTTGGCGGTAACGCTGCTGAACCCGCACGTTTATCTGGATACGGTGTTGCTGATCGGCTCCCTCGGCGCGCAACAGACCGAACCGGGCGCCTATGTGGTCGGCGCGGCGAGTGCTTCATTGTTATGGTTTTTCACCCTGGCGCTGGGCGCCGCGTGGCTGGCCCCGTGGCTCGCACGGCCCAGCACCTGGCGGATCCTCGACCTGTTGGTGGCCGTGATGATGTTCACCGTAGCAGCCCAACTGATCACCAGTGCGTGATTTATTCCAAAAGGCTCTGGAACCTCTATTCCACACAGTTGTTGCGTGGTTATGCCGCACCCCCGGTGCTATGATCCGGTTCGATGCGCCGCAAAGAGTACAAACTCCCCGGCGCTTGTCTGGCCGCCCGTGATCGGCCTTGCGCTCACCGCAACTGACCTGATTAGGAGAATCATCATGGCTTTCGAATTGCCGCCGCTGCCCTACGCACACGATGCCCTGCAGCCGCACATTTCCAAGGAAACACTGGAATATCACCACGACAAGCACCACAACACCTACGTCGTGAACCTGAACAACCTGGTGCCAGGCACCGAGTTCGAAGGCAAGACCCTGGAAGAGATCGTTAAATCTTCTTCGGGCGGTATCTTCAACAACGCCGCTCAGGTCTGGAACCACACCTTCTACTGGAACTGCCTGGCGCCAAACGCCGGCGGTCAACCTACCGGCGCGCTGGCTGAAGCCATCAACGCTTCGTTCGGTTCGTTCGACAAGTTCAAAGAAGAATTCAGCAAAACCTCGATCGGCACCTTCGGTTCCGGCTGGGGCTGGCTGGTGAAAAAGGCTGACGGTTCCCTGGCCCTGGCCAGCACCATCGGCGCCGGCAACCCGCTGACCAACGGCGACACCCCGCTGCTGACCTGCGACGTCTGGGAACACGCTTACTACATCGACTACCGCAACGTTCGTCCGAAGTATGTCGAAGCGTTCTGGAACCTGGTCAACTGGAAATTCGTGGCTGAGCAGTTCGAAGGCAAAACCTTCACCGCTTAAGATCGATACCCAAAAAAACCCGGCTTAGGTCGGGTTTTTTTATGGGCGTTGGAAAGGTGTTGCCTGGTCGGACGCCTTCGCGGGCAAGCCTCGCTCCTACAATTTGGGATGTATTCCCCTGTAGGAGCGAGGCTTGCCCGCGAAGAACGATGACGCGGTTTACCTGACGAAATGCCTAATCCTGCGGATCGACAATATCCAACGCCCGGTTAACGGCCAGCTGCGCCAGCATGACCACCTGCGCAATACCCAGCGCCGTGCTGCGCTGGGAGCCGCTCAGGAAGGAGGCGAAATCATTGGCCATGACATTCGCCGAGGCTAACGACTCACAGGCGTGAGCCAAGAGGGATTCGATGTTCTTGTCCAGGGAGACATTGAACATGGAGTCGGGTTTGTAGGGTGGGTCTGGGATTAATTTATCCATAAAAATTCTCACGCGTTAAGGGCCACCACTTACCGTTCTCACGCGGTGGAGAGGTGGCAGCTATGTGCGGGGTGAGAAACCGGTTATGGACACCCGGACCAGACCGAAGTCTGCCCGCACACAGCCGCCATAACGCATTTACGACAGGATAAGCTGGCGGCAATTATGCGTGTACGGGTGCTGTATGACCATAAGTTGCCGGGTTCTCACGCCCGATCGCTGAGTTTTCAGCGACACCCAAAAGGTTATTCAACCCGCTTCCTACGGGCAACCTGAAAACCTCGTGGGAAAGGTCTGGTTTTTTCACCCATGTTTAAACAGACCTATTCGTTGCCTGTGCGGACGCCTTCGCGAGCAGGCTCGCTCCCACCATTTGAACGAGTACATTCGGGAGAGATTGGTCGTCTGCCGGGGCGCCTTCGCGGGCAAGCCTCGCTCCTACAAATTGATCCAAGTACATCCGGGATGGGATTGGTCGTCTGCCGGGGCGCCTTCGCGGGCAAGCCTTGCTCCTACAAATTGATCAAAGTACATCCGGGATGGGATTGGTCGTCTGTCAGGGCGCCTTCGCGGGCAAGCCTTGCTCCTACAAATTGATCAAAGTACATCCGGGATGGGATTGGTCGTCTGTCAGGACGCCTTCGCGGGCAAGCCTCGCTCCTACAAGTTGATCGAGGGCATTCGGGAGAGATTGGTCGTCTGTCAGGACGCCTTCGCGGGCAAGCCTCGCTCCTACAAGTTGATCGAGGGCATTCGGGAGAGATTGGTCGTCTGTCAGGACGCCTTCGCGGGCAAGCCTCGCTCCTACAGAAGCAAAAGCAGCCCAACCCACACCGCGCACCGCTCCTAACCACTCAAGGCCGAGCGTTAGCTCGCCTGCCATTGATCTTGCTCCACCCGCCCCTTTCGGGAGGCTGAGAGGAGGTGTTCATCTGGGGGGCAGGCGCGCAGCGCCGTTCGACGAAGTCGAACACATCGAGAGGAGGTCGAAGCGAAGCCGACCGTAGGCGATGCCCCCAGATGAATACCGGAACGAAGGCACGCCGAGCCTAAGCGAGGGGCCGGACGCCAGGGGCAAGACCTTTGGTTCCTTTGGGGCGTTTGCCAAAGGGACTCGCCGTAAGGGCGAAACCGCCAGCAGCCCTAACCGCAGCAACGGATATCCCCCCAAACCACCCAAAACATGGTCGGCCCAGAGGCCGCCAAGCCCCAAGCGACCAATCGCAATTTCCTACAATGAAACCAGACAGGAGCGCCTTGCCCCCAAGCCACAGCGGACTAACATCAACCCAAAGGAAAAATACTCCCGAACCTCCTCAAGTTGAAGGCCAAAACTACCGACACAGTACAAATAGGACAAACACTCAAAATCCCAGCATATTGGCCAAGCTACAGGCAAAATCCCCTGAGCTGAATTGTCCCTTTGACTGCCATCACGGGATTGCCAATACTCATGGCAACTTGATGCTACCCGCACGGAACAAGGAATAACCCTTTGAAGCTGGAACTCAAGAACAGCTTGTCGGTGAAGTTGCTCCGGGTCGTGCTCCTGTCGGCATTGATCGTCGGCGTGGTCTTGAGCTGCGCGCAGATCGTTTTCGATGCCTATAAAACACGCCAGGCCGTGGCCGGTGATGCCCAACGCATCCTCGACATGTTCCGCGACCCCTCGACCCAGGCCGTCTACAGCCTGGACCGGGAGATGGGCATGCAGGTGATCGAAGGCCTGTTCCAGGACGATGCCGTGCGCCAGGCCTCCATTGGCCACCCCAATGAAGCCATGCTCGCGCAAAAATCCCGCGAGCTGCAGCATTCCAACAGCCGCTGGCTGACCGACCTGATCCTTGGCCAGGAACGCACTTTCACCACCCAACTGGTGGGTCGCGGGCCCTACAGCGAGTATTACGGCGACCTGAGCATCACCCTCGACACCGCCACTTATGGCCAGGGTTTCATCGTCAGCTCGGTGATCATCTTTATTTCCGGGGTGCTGCGCGCCCTCGCCATGGGCCTGGTGCTGTACCTGGTTTACCACTGGCTGCTGACCAAGCCGCTGTCGCGGATCATCGAGCACCTGACCGAAATCAACCCCGACCGCCCCAGCGAACACAAGATTCCGCAGCTCAAGGGCCACGAAAAGAACGAGCTGGGGATCTGGATCAACACCGCCAACCAGTTGCTCGAGTCCATCGAGCGCAACACGCATCTGCGCCACGAAGCGGAAAACAGCCTGCTGCGCATGGCCCAGTACGACTTCCTCACCGGCCTGCCGAACCGCCAGCAATTGCAGCAGCAACTGGACAAGATCCTGGTGGACGCCGGCAAACTGCAGCGCCGGGTCGCGGTGCTGGTCGTGGGTCTCGACGACTTCAAGGGCATCAACGAACAATTCAGCTACCAGACCGGCGACCAACTGCTGCTGGCCCTGGCCGATCGCTTGCGGGCCCACAGCGGTCGCCTCGGCGCCCTCGCCCGTCTCGGTGGCGACCAGTTTGCGCTAGTCCAGGCCGACATCGAACAACCCTACGAAGCGGCTGAACTGGCCCAAAGCATTCTCGATGACCTGGAAGCGGCGTTTGCCCTCGATCATCAGGAAATCCGCCTGCGCGCCACCATCGGCATCACCCTGTTCCCCGAGGACGGCGACAGCACCGAGAAGTTGCTGCAAAAAGCCGAGCAGACCATGACCCTGGCCAAGACTCGCTCGCGCAACCGCTATCAGTTCTATATCGCCAGCGTCGACAGCGAGATGCGCCGGCGTCGCGAACTGGAAAAAGACCTGCGCGACGCACTGATCCGCGACCAGTTCTACCTCGTCTACCAACCACAGATCAGCTACCGCGATCACCGGGTGGTCGGCGTCGAGGCGTTGATTCGCTGGCAGCATCCCGAACACGGATTGGTGCCGCCGGACCTGTTCATCCCGCTGGCCGAGCAGAACGGCACCATCATTGCCATCGGCGAGTGGGTGCTGGATCAGGCCTGCAAGCAATTGCGCGACTGGCATGACCAGGGTTTTGCCGACCTGCGCATGGCGGTGAACCTGTCGACCGTGCAGCTGCACCACGCCGAGTTGCCACGAGTGGTCAACAACCTGTTGCAGATCTATCGCCTGCCGCCGCGCAGCCTGGAGCTGGAAGTCACCGAAACCGGCCTGATGGAAGACATCAGCACCGCCGCCCAGCATTTGCTGAGCCTGCGTCGCTCCGGCGCGCTGATCGCCATCGACGACTTCGGCACCGGTTATTCGTCGCTGAGTTATCTGAAAAGTCTGCCGCTGGACAAGATCAAGATCGACAAGAGCTTCGTTCAGGACCTGCTCGATGACGACGACGATGCAACCATCGTTCGCGCGATCATCCAGTTGGGCAAGAGCCTGGGCATGCAGGTAATTGCCGAAGGCGTGGAAACCGCCGAGCAAGAGGCCTACATCATTTCCGAAGGCTGCCACGAAGGTCAGGGTTACCACTACAGCAAACCGCTGCCGGCGCGGGAGTTGAGCGCTTATCTAAAGCAGGCCCAGCGCAGTAACGCCGCCATCCTCTAACGGCCCTATGTAGCAGCTGGCGAAGCCTGCGTTCGGCGGCGAAGCCGTCGTAAATTTAGGCGCTGCGGTCTGCCTGATACACCGAGGCGCCTGATTTTACGACGGCTTCGCCGCCGAACGCAGGCTGCGCCAGCTGCTACAGGGCTGCGATCTTTTGATCTACAACACTTCCATCCGCTAAATACGAAATATTTCCAAGCACAACCCTTTACACATAATGCGAAAGATTTGCATTATGTCGCAGTTTTGCGCGCCCCCGGCGCCATTCCACCCCCTATCGAAGCAGGATGTTCGCCATGATTCGTATGCCTCTGGCTACCGCCAGTCTGTTGGCCATCGCTATTTCCCTCGCCGGTTGCGGTGAAGGCAAAGACAAGACCGCCGCTGCGCCAACGCCTGCGCCGGCCGCCAGCACCACCGCTGCGGCCCCGGTTGCTGCGCCAGCCGCCGCCGGTAAAGTCGACGAAGCCGCCGCCAAAGCCGTGGTCGCGCATTACGCCGACATGGTCTTCGCCGTTTACAGCGATGCCGAATCTACCGCGAAAACCCTGCAAACCGCCGTCGACGCCTTCCTCGCCAAGCCGAACGCCGACACCCTGAAAGCCGCCAAGGCTGCCTGGGTCGCTGCTCGCGTTCCTTACCTGCAGAGCGAAGTGTTCCGCTTCGGCAACACCATCATCGACGACTGGGAAGGTCAGGTGAACGCCTGGCCACTGGACGAAGGCCTGATCGACTACGTCGACAAATCCTACGAACACGCACTGGGTAACCCGGGCGCTACCGCCAACATCATCGCCAACACTGAAGTTCAGGTCGGCGAAGACAAGGTCGACGTCAAAGACATCACCCCGGAAAAACTCGCCAGCCTGAACGAGCTGGGTGGTGCTGAAGCCAACGTCGCTACCGGCTACCACGCCATCGAATTCCTGCTGTGGGGCCAGGACCTGAACGGCACCGGCCCAGGCGCCGGCAACCGTCCTGCTTCCGACTACCTGGAAGGCAAAGGCGCAACCGGCGGTCACAACGATCGTCGCCGTGCCTACCTGAAGTCCGTGACCCAACTGCTGGTCAGCGACCTGGAAGAAATGGTCGGTAACTGGAAGCCGAACGTGGCCGACAACTACCGCGCCACCCTGGAAACCGAGCCAGCCGAAACCGGCCTGCGCAAAATGCTGTTCGGCATGGGCAGCCTATCCCTGGGCGAACTGGCGGGCGAGCGCATGAAGGTTTCCCTTGAAGCCAACTCCCCGGAAGACGAACAGGATTGCTTCAGCGACAACACCCACAACTCGCACTTCTACGATGCCAAAGGCGTGCGTAACGTGTACTTGGGCGAATACACCCGCGTCGACGGCACCAAAATGACCGGCGCGAGCCTGTCGTCCCTGGTGGCCAAGGCCGACCCGGCTGCCGACACCGCCCTGAAAGCTGATCTGGCCGCCACCGAAGCCAAGATCCAGGTCATGGTCGATCACGCCAACAAGGGTGAGCATTACGACCAACTGATCGCCGCCGGTAACACCGCGGGCAACCAGATCGTACGTGACGCCATCGCGTCGCTGGTCAAGCAGACCGGTTCGATCGAACAAGCCGCTGGCAAACTGGGCATCAGCGACCTGAACCCGGACAACGCTGATCACGAATTCTGATCAACGCTGGCTGAGTGACAAAAAAGGCGACCTTCGGGTCGCCTTTTTCATACCCGCCCCCCCTGTAGGAGCGAGGCTTGCCCGCGAAGACGGCCTCACATTCAACATTGTTGCTGACTGACCCACCGCCTTCGCGAGCAAGCTTCGCTCCTACAGGGGATTGATGGCGACCACAAAATCGGATGTCACACTGGAAAAATGTGGGAGCGAGCTTGCTCGCGATAGCGGTCGCACATTCAACATCAATGTCGACTGTGATGACCCCATCGCGAGCAAGCTCGCTCCCACATTGGATTGCATTCCCACAGGTGAATTGTGATGGGCAGGGAAATCATGTCCCACATCAACCAAACGATAATTCCTCTTATTCAATTTCCCCCGCCCTGTTAGACTTTGCGCCCTTGTTTTGCTCGTCTTTCAGGAAACCTGATGCTGTCGTTGCCTCTTCGTTGGTGCACCCTGTTCATGGCCCTGGGCCTGAGTGCCTGCGATGACGCCCCGCGTTTTACCCAGGCCGAACCCGGTGAAGCGCGGTCCGGTGGCAGCGCGACGGTGCGCAAGACCGACCAGAACGCGTTTTCCCTGCCCTCGGCCAATCTGCCGCCGTCACGGCGGGTGGATTTCAGCGTCGGCAACAGCTTTTTCCGCAGCCCCTGGGTAATCGCCCCGTCGACCACCACCGCCCGGGATGGCCTCGGCCCGTTGTTCAACACCAATGCCTGCCAGAACTGCCACATCAAGGACGGTCGCGGTCATCCGCCGACGCCGGACGCCAATAACGCGGTGTCGATGCTGGTGCGCCTGTCGATTCCCGATGCGCCGGTCTACGCCAAAGTCATCGAGCATTTGGGGGTGGTGCCCGAGCCGGTCTACGGCGGTCAGTTGCAGGACATGTCGGTGCCCGGCGTCGCGCCGGAAGGCAAGGTCCGGGTCGACTACACGCCGGTGCCGATTCGTTTCAAGGACGGCACCGAAGTCGAGTTGCGTAAACCGACCTTGCAGATCACGCAACTGGGCTACGGCCCGATGCACCCCGATACCCGTTTCTCGGCACGGGTTGCACCGCCGATGATCGGCCTCGGCCTGCTCGAAGCGATCCCCGACGAAGCGATCCTGGCCAACGCCGAAGCCCAGGCCAAAGAAAAGAACGGCATCGCCGGACGCCCGAACAAGGTCTGGGATGACGCCCAGCAAAAAACCGTCCTCGGCCGCTTCGGCTGGAAGGCCGGGCAGCCCAACCTCAATCAACAGAATGTTCACGCGTTCTCGGGTGACATGGGCCTGAGCACCAGCCTGCGGCCCTTCGATGACTGCACCGACGCGCAAACCGCCTGCAAACAGGCGCCCAATGGCAATGGCCCGAACGGCGAGCCGGAAGTCAGCGACAACATTCTGCGACTGGTGCTGTTTTACAGCCGTAACCTCGCCGTCCCGGCCCGCCGCGATGTCGGCACGCCGCAAGTGTTGGCGGGCAAGAATCTGTTTTTCCAGGCAGGATGCCAGTCCTGTCACACGCCGAAATACACCACCGCCGCCAACGCTGCCGAACCTGAACTGGCCAATCAAGTGATTCGCCCCTACAGCGATCTGCTGCTGCATGACATGGGCGACGGCCTTGCCGACAACCGCACGGAATTCCAGGCCAGCGGCCGCGACTGGCGCACTCCGCCGTTGTGGGGCATCGGCCTGACGCAAGCGGTCAGTGGCCACACCCAGTTTTTGCATGATGGCCGCGCCCGCAACCTGCTTGAAGCCGTGCTCTGGCATGGCGGCGAAGCGAGCGCGGCGCAGCAACAGGTTTTGTCTTTCAATGCCGAGCAGCGCAGTGAGTTGCTGGCGTTTTTGAATTCTCTCTAAGCACTTAAAAGAATCGGGAGCCCGACATGTTCCGTCCCAAATTGTTGTTCACCAGCCTTGCAGCGCTCGCCCTCGGCGCCTGTTCACCGCAGGATCCGCAAGCCGTCACCTCAGCGGCCATCGCCAAGCAAGTAATCCTGCCGACCTACAGCCGCTGGGTCGAAGCCGACCGCCAACTGGCTGTCAGCGCCCTCGCCTACTGCCAAGGCAAAGAAGACCTGGACACCGCCCGCGCCGATTTCCTGCACGCGCAGAAAGCCTGGGCCGAGCTGCAACCGTTGCTGATCGGGCCGCTGGCCGAGGGCAACCGTGCATGGCAAGTGCAGTTCTGGCCGGACAAGAAAAACCTGGTCGGCCGTCAAGTCGAGCAACTGGTCACCGCCCAGCCGCAGATCGATGCCGCGGCCCTGGCCAAATCGAGCGTGGTGGTTCAGGGCCTGTCGGCCTACGAATACATCCTGTTCGACAGCAAGATCGACATGGCCGATGCCACGCAGAAAGCCAAGTACTGCCCGCTGCTGACCGCCATTGGCGAACGTCAGAAGCAACTGGCCGAAGAGATCCTGTCACGCTGGAACACCAACGACGGCATGCTCGCGCAGATGAGCAAATTCCCGAACCAACGCTACGCCGATTCCCACGAAGCGATCGCCGATCTGCTGCGGGTTCAGGTAACGGCGCTGGACACCCTGAAGAAAAAACTCGGCACGCCGATGGGTCGCCAGACCAAAGGTATTCCACAGCCGTTCCAGGCTGATGCGTGGCGCAGCCAGTCGTCGCTGCAAGGTTTGGAAGCCAGCCTGGCTGCGGCGAAAACCGTCTGGGTCGGGGTCGACAACAAAGGCCTGCGCGGTCTGTTGCCGAGCGAGCAGAAACCGTTGGCCGACAAGATCGACGCTGCCTACGCTGCCTCGCTCAAGCTGTTCGCCAGCAACCAGCGCTCGCTCACCGAAATGCTCAACGACGATGCCGGTCGCCAGCAACTCAACGATATCTACGACAGCCTCAACGTCGTCCATCGCCTGCACGAAGGCGAACTGGCCAAGGCGCTGGGCATCCAACTGGGCTTCAACGCCAACGACGGTGACTGATGAGGGCGAGTGCCATGCTGCGACGTCAGGCTCTGACTTTAGGTAGTTTGCTGCTGGGAGCAGTGACACTGGGCGGCTGGACGCTGTTCAAGCGCAAGGATCAGAGCCCGCTGCTGCTGTCGGCGCGGGACGATACTGACGGCAAGCATTACGCCGTCGGTTATCGGCTGGACGGCACCCGGGTATTCGCCACCCAGGTCGGCCAGCGTTGCCACGACATCATCAATCACCCGACGCTGGCGATTGCGCTGTTTGTCGCGCGGCGTCCGGGCACCGAAAGTTACCTGATCGACCTGCGCGACGGCACGCTGCTGCAAACCGTGACGTCGCAGCCGAACCGGCATTTCTATGGGCACGCGGTGATTCACAAGGATGGCGAGTTCTTGTACGCCACCGAAAACGACACCAGCGATCCGGGTCGCGGCTTGCTGGGTGTGTATAAGTTCGAAGGTGAACGACTTATCCACAGCGGCGAGATTCCTACACACGGCGTCGGCCCGCATCAGGTGTCGTGGATGCCCGACGGCGAAACCCTGGTGGTGGCCAACGGCGGGATTCGCACCGAGGCCGAAAGCCGGGTCGAGATGAACCTTAACGCCATGGAGCCGAGCCTGGTGCTGATGCAGCGCGACGGCACCTTGTTGAGCAAGGAAACCCTCGCTCAACAGATGAACAGCGTGCGTCACCTGGGGGTTGCCAGCGACGGCACGATCCTCGCCAGCCAGCAGTTCATGGGGCCGTCCCATGAGTCGTCGGAGTTGCTGGCGATCAAGCGCCCGGGCCAGCCGTTCGTGGCGTTCCCGGTGCCGGAGCATCAGTTGCAGGCCATGGGGCATTACACCGCCAGCGTCGCAGTGCACAGCGAACTGCGGCTGGTCGCGTTGACCGCGCCACGGGGTAATCGCTTTTTCATCTGGGACCTGGACAGCGGCGAAGTGCGCCTGGATGCGCCGTTGCCGGACTGCGCCGGAGTCGGTGCGGTGGCGGACGGGTTCGTCGTGACCTCGGGCCAGGGCCGTTGCCGGTACTACGATTGCCGTCAGACAGATCTGGTTGCAAAACCGCTGGAGCTGCCGGCGGGGCTTTGGGATAACCACCTGCACCTGATCTGATTCCCCCCTAAGTGTTGGACTCAACCTGTGGCGAGGGGGCTTGCCCCCGTTGGGCCGCGAAGCGTCCCCAAAACCTGCGATTGCGGTGTCACAGGCACACCGCGTGCAATGGTTTGACGACTGCTTCGCAGCCGAACGGGGGCAAGCCCCCTCGCCACAGGTTTTGTGTACGCCGTATTACTATCTGTAATAAGTGCCAGTTGGATTCCCCTTCCCACTCGGAGTAATGTTCCCGCCTGTCTCGCCTGATTTTCTCCAAGGAAGTGGAAATATGCTGCGTCGCCGCATGCTGATCATGTTGGGTGTTGTGTTGCTGATCGTGTTGGCCCTGGGCGGTTACAAGGCCTTTTCGATTTACACGATGATCCAGGGTTTTTCCAAGCCGAAACCGCCCATCAGCGTCGCCGTGGCCACGGCTTCCGAACAGCCGTGGCAAATGCGCTTGCCCACCGTTGGCACGCTCAAGGCGCTGCAAGGGGTGAACCTGAGCCTGGAGATTTCGGGCACGGTCAAGGACCTGATGTTCGAGTCGGGGCAGAAGGTCAAGGCCGGGCAACCGCTACTGCAACTGGACAGCGCCGTCGAAAGCGCCCTGCTCGAAACCGCCCAGGCTGACCTCGGTCTGGCGCAGCTGGATTTCGGTCGCGGCAGTCAATTGGTCGACAGCCGGGCGATCTCCAAAGGCGAGTACGACCGGCTCTCGGCGCAACTGCAAAAGAACAAGGCGACGGTCAATCAGCTCAAGGCGTCCCTGGCGAAGAAACGCATCCTCGCCCCCTTCAGCGGCACCATCGGCATTCGTCAGGTGGACGTCGGTGACTACCTCGCCAGCGGCACGATGATCGCCACCCTGCAAGACCTCAGCAGCCTCTATGTCGACTTCTTCCTGCCCGAGCAATCGGTGCCGAAGATCGCTCTCGGCCAACCCGTGCAGGTCATCGTCTCGGCCTACCCGACGCAGAACTTCCCCGGCACCATCAGCGCGATCAACCCGAAGGTCGAGAACAGCACCCGCAACATCCTGGTCCGCGCCACGCTGGCCAACCCGGATGGCAAGTTGCTGCCGGGGATGTTCGCCAGCCTGCAAGTCATGCTGCCGGACCCGCAACAGCATATCGTCGTACCGGAAAGCGCGATCACCTACACCCTCTACGGCAACTCGCTGTACGTGGTCGGGCAGAAGAAAGCCGAGGACGGCAGTGTCGAAAAAGACGACAAGGGCCAACCGATCCTGATCGCCGAGCGACGCTTCATCGAAACCGGCGAACGCCGTGATGGCCTGGTGATGATCAACAAAGGCGTGCAGAGCGGCGAACAAGTGGTCACCGCCGGCCAGATCAAACTGGACAACGGCGCCCACATTGCCATCAGCGACGACAAGACCCTGACCGATAAGAACAGTCAGCCACGTACTGACTGATCAAGGAATCCTCATGGCTTTTACCGATCCGTTCATCCGCCGCCCGGTGCTCGCCACCGTGGTCAGCCTGTTGATTGTGCTGCTGGGCTTCCAGGCCTGGAGCAAGCTGCCACTGCGCCAATACCCGCAAATGGAAAACGCCCTGATCACGGTGACCACCGCCTACCCCGGAGCCAACGCCGAAACGATCCAGGGGTACATCACCCAACCGATGCAGCAGAGTCTGGCCAGCGCCGAGGGCATCGACTACATGACCTCGGTCAGTCGCCAGAACTTCTCGGTGATTTCGATCTATGCGCGCATCGGCTCCAACAGCGACCGTTTGTTCACCGAGTTGCTGGCCAAGGCCAACGAGGTGAAGAACAAGCTGCCCCAGGACGCCGAAGACCCGGTGCTGAGCAAGGAAGCCGCCGACGCCTCGGCGCTGATGTACATCAGCTACTTCAGCAAGGAATTGAACAACCCGCAGATCACCGATTACCTGTCCCGGGTCATCCAGCCAAAACTGGCAACACTGCCCGGCATGGCCGAAGCCGAGATTCTCGGCAACCAGGTGTTTGCCATGCGCCTGTGGCTCGATCCGGTGAAACTCGCCGGTTTCGGCCTGAGTGCCAGCGATGTGACTAACGCAGTGCGCCAGTACAACTTCCTCTCCGCTGCTGGCGAAGTGAAAGGCGAGTACGTGGTCACCAGCATCAACGCCAACACCGAACTCAAATCCGCCGAGGCCTTCGCCGCGATTCCGCTCAAGGTCTCGGGCGACAGCCGCGTATTGCTCAGCGATGTGGCGCGGGTCGAGATGGGCGCCGAAAACTACAACGCCATCAGCTCGTTCGGCGGCACGCCGTCGGTGTACATCGGCATCAAGGCAACACCCGGCGCCAACCCGCTGGACGTGATCAAGGAAGTGCGCAAGATCATGCCGGAGCTGGAAGCCCAGTTGCCGCCCAACCTGAAAAGTGAAATCGCCTACGACGCCACGCTGTTTATCCAGGCCTCGATCAACGAGGTGATCAAGACCTTGTTCGAAGCCGTGCTGATCGTGATTGTCGTGGTGTTCCTGTTCCTCGGGGCCCTGCGCTCGGTGGTGATCCCGGTGGTGACCATCCCGCTGTCGATGATCGGCGTGATGTTCTTCATGCAGATGATGGGCTATTCGATCAACCTGCTGACCCTGCTGGCGATGGTGCTGGCCATCGGGCTGGTGGTGGACGATGCGATCGTGGTGGTGGAAAACATTCACCGGCACATCGAGGAAGGCAAGACACCGCTGGACGCTGCCCTTGAAGGCGCCCGGGAAATCGCCATGCCGGTGGTGTCCATGACCATCACCCTGGCGGCGGTGTATGCGCCGATTGGTTTCCTCACCGGGCTCACCGGGGCACTGTTCAAGGAGTTTGCCCTGACGCTGGCCGGGGCGGTGGTGATCTCGGGCATCGTCGCCTTGACCCTGTCGCCGATGATGTGCGCCTTTTTGCTGCGCCACGATCAAAACCCCAGTGGCCTCGCCCATCGCCTGGACCTGATCTTCGAAAGCCTCAAGCGCCGCTACCAGAGCATGCTCCACGGCACGCTCAATACCCGGCCGGTGGTGCTGGTGTTCGCAGTGATCGTGCTGTGCCTGATCCCGGTGTTTCTCAAGTTCGCCAAGTCGGAACTGGCGCCGGACGAAGACCAGGGCATCATTTTCATGATGGCCAACGCGCCGCAGCCAACCAACCTCGATTACCTGAACGCCTACACCGACGAGTTCATCCAGATCTTCAAGGAGTTTCCCGAGTACTACTCCTCGTTCCAGATTAACGGTTTCAACGGCGTGCAATCGGGTATCGGCGGTTTCCTGCTCAAACCGTGGAACGAGCGCAGCCGCACGCAAATGCAGATCCTGCCCGAGGTCCAGGCCAGGCTGGGGAACATTCCCGGTTTGCAGATCTTCGGCTTCAACCTGCCGTCCTTGCCGGGCACCGGTGAAGGCCTGCCGTTCCAGTTCATCATCAACACCGCCAACGATTACGCGTCGCTGCTGGACGTCGCGGACCGGGTGAAGAAGCGCGCACTCGAGTCCGGCAAGTTCGCCTTCGTCGATATCGACCTGGCGTTCGACAAACCGGAAGTCGTGGTGGATATCGACCGCGCCAAAGCGGCGCAGATGGGTGTGTCGATGCAGGACCTCGGCGGCACGCTGGCGACGCTGCTTGGTGAGGCGGAGATCAACCGGTTTACTATTGAAGGACGCAGCTACAAAGTCATCGCCCAGGTCGAGCGGGCTTACCGGGATAACCCCGACTGGCTGAACAACTACTACGTCAAGAACACCGCGGGCGAACTGCTGCCCCTGTCGACCCTGATCACCGTCACCGACCGGGCGCGACCACGGCAGCTGAACCAGTTCCAGCAACTCAACGCGGCGGCCGTGACCGGGTTCCCGCTGGTAAGCATGGGCGAGGCCATCGAAGTCGTGCGCCAGATCGCTCAGGAAGAAGCCCCGGCGGGTTTTGCCTTTGACTACGGTGGCACGTCGCGACAATTCGTCCAGGAAGGCAGTGCGTTGTGGGTGACATTTGCCCTGGCGCTGGCGATCATTTTCCTGGTGCTGGCGGCGCAATTCGAAAGCTTCCGCGACCCGCTGGTGATTCTGGTCACCGTGCCGCTGTCGATCTGTGGCGCGTTGATCCCGCTGTTCCTCGGTTGGTCGAGCATGAATATCTACACCCAGGTCGGGCTGGTGACGCTGATCGGGCTGATCAGCAAACACGGGATCCTGATCGTCGAGTTCGCCAACAAACTGCGCAAGGAAAAGGGTTTGACGCCCCGGGAAGCCGTGGAAGAAGCGGCGGCCATCCGCTTGCGGCCGGTGTTGATGACCACCGCAGCGATGGTGTTTGGCATGGTGCCGCTGATTCTGGCGACGGGTGCGGGTGCCGTCAGCCGGTTCGACATCGGCACGGTGATCGCCACGGGGATGTCGATCGGGACGTTGTTTACCTTGTTCGTGTTGCCGTGCATCTACACGCTACTGGCCAAGCCCGATAAACCCTGACACCACCGTTTACCCTGTGGGAGCGAGCTTGCTCGCGATAGCGGTAGATCAGCCAACATTGATACTGAATGTCATGGCCTCATCGCGAGCAAGCTCGCTCCCACATTGGTTCTCTGTTGTTGCCGAATAGGGCAAAAAAAAGACCCCGCATCTGCGAGGCCTTTTATTTTGGCTTCAATCTGTTCAACTTTGCGGCCTCAATCCTTGTGATAGTCCGAACATGAACAGCAACAAGTCATGATCAGGTTGTGTCGCCACGGTTGCTTTGGCAACCCGTGGCAACGGGCAGTGAGCGTCACCGTTCACTGCACTGAGGACTTGCGTGCGGGGCTGCTCCCAAGCCGCCACCGCCAATGAAGCAACTGCCAAGGCTCCTAGTAGAAACACACCTCGTGCAATTTCGAGTTTCATCGCTATAAACCCTTGATAGCGCTGCCAAACGCCGTCTCATAAAAATAGACCAGATTCTTCCAGTCTGTATCGCTGAACGACGAGTGGCGACGCAATTGCTTCATGTCATGGGCGGCGGCGCGCTGGGCAGTCAAACGCTGGCGGCATTTCTCCAGATCGATCAATGCTACTTCAACCGTGGCGGCCTCACCTTCGCCGGCGACCCGCACGAAAACGTGCTTGATGTAGATGCAGCTGTGCTGCCAGCGGCCCTTGTGCATGCGGGCCAGATTCTCGGCCAGTTCCTTGAGGACGCGCTCGTGAACCGCTTCGCCGTGACGCTCGCGACCGCCACCCGCGTACCAGTGTTCGATTTCTTCGAAACCGTCCAGGGACTTGGTGACCAGCAAGGCGCGCCATTTGTGTACAGGGTCGCGTTGGGCGCCGCAGAACACCATTTCCGGTACCCGCACACCCAGTGCCGTCAAACCAATCAGCGCATCACGCTCGCGCAACACCGTCGGCCGGCCGAAGGGGTGCAGCCAGCTGCGATAGATATGCCCGGTCTGACGCTTTGCATACAGCAGCTGTCCGTCGGTGCTCCTGACGCGCTGCACACCACTTTCACCACCGCGACGAACGTTGGGTTCTTCTACCCATTCACCGCGCTGATTCCAGAAATAGTCGAAGCGGTCCTGGGGAGCGACTTCCGTTTCTGCTGCATATTGCACTGCCATCCTGTTACCTCTTGCGTAATACGTAAACCCGCCACATGGCGTAGAGCGGTATGAAGTCGAGTTGTTCCTGAATACGGAAACCCGCTTGTTCGAATTCCTTTTCAACCGTAACAGCCGGTAACACAAACCGATTTTGGTAACCTTCCTGCCCGCGCTTTTTCTCGGCGCGCTTGCGTTTCCAGGCCTTGAAGTTGCCGTCCACCCACAGCGAAAGGATCACGCTGTCACGGGTGACCCGCTCGAACTCACGCAAAATTGCCAGTCGATGCTCGGCTTCACCGATGTGATGGAGCAAACGCATGCAGAAAATGCTGTCGACGGCGTTATCAGGTAAAGCAATGTCGAATGCAGAAGTGTGCAAGGGTTGTACCCGTTTCACCACTTCGGCGGGTTGGGCCTGGGTGGCGATCTTCAGCATCGACTCGGAGTTGTCGGCTCCGATGATCACGCGGTTGTGCTTTTGCGCCAGTAACGGCCAGAAACGCCCCGCGCCGCATGGCAAATCGAGGACCAACCCAGGGTCACCTGCCAAGGTCAGAGCCTTGCGGGCCAACTGTTCGTCACGCCAATGGGACAATCGACGGCCGAGACCATCCTGATGCTTGCGCAAATATTTTTGCGCATGTTGATCGTCGTACTTCTCGGAAAAATCCAGTTTGATCGGGCCTGCCATCATCAAAGTCTCCTGAATTGCTGATGACACCTACGTTAGGTAGCGCCGTGTCAGCGTCAGGTCATGACTTTGTGAAAACTTCGTTGAGTAAAACGGTGAAGTATTTCAACGTTTTACAGGGATCAGATGATAGCGCAGGGCCACCACAAAAAGATCGCAGGAATCGAAGGCTGCGATCTTTTTACCTGGTCAGACCCGAGGCTTACCCAATTCCACTTCAAAGCGGCAGCCATTGGGCTCCATGGTGGTGAGGCTGACGGTCCAGCCCTGGTTCTCGCAGATCCGCTGTACCAGCGACAGACCCAGCCCCAGACCTTCGCCGCGCTTCTCGTTACCCCGCACGAAAGGCTCGAACATCGCCTCGCGTTTTTCCTCGGGGATGCCGACGCCGGTGTCCTCGACCATAAACCCGGTGTCGGTCAGCGTCAGGCGAATGAAGCCGATTTCAGTGTAGTGCAGCGCATTGCGCAGCAAGTTGCCCATCACCGCATGCAGCAGCGTCGCGTTGTAGCGGTTGTTCGATGGAATGCCCGGTTCGAAATTCAGGGCCAGGCCCTTGTACTCGATTGGCTCGCGCCAAAGACACAGCAGCCCGTCGGCGACCTGACTGATGGTCTGCTGTGGCGACATGCTGGCGTCTTCACGCTGGGCGCGGGCGAGCATCAGGAAGGTTTGTACCAGTTCGCGCATTTCCTCACAGGCCCGGGCGATACGCTCGACCTGGGCCCGACCGCGCTGGTCGATGCCAGGGTTTTCCAGCAGCAACTCGCAGGAACTGGCCAGCACCATCAGCGGCGTGCGCAATTCATGGCTGACGTCACTGGTGAACAGGCGTTCACGGGTCAACGCCTGGCGCAAACGGCCAAGGGTGGCGTCGAAGGCCACCGCCAGTTCGCCCACTTCGTCAGCGGCATAATCCGGCGCCAATGGCGGCGCCAAACCCAATAACTGATCGCGATGCCGCACCTGTCGAGCCAGTCGCACCACGGGCGCCATGACTTTGCGTGCCAGGATCCAGCCGAGAAATACCGCCAGTGCCAGGCTCAGCACGAAGCCCACCAGCACCACGGCGAACAGCACGCGCTCACGCTCTTCGAAATCGCTCTGATCCTGCAACAGCACATAGCGCCGGCCATCGACGATTTCGACCATCGCGTGGTACGACAGGTTTTCACGAAACACTTCGTGGAAACCGGAATCCAGATGACGCAGATCCTTGGGCAGTTCGAAGTCCCCTGGCCCGCCGCTGAAATAAAACAACTGATCCGGTTCCGGGCGATGGCTCCAGTCCGTGACGCTGTCCATCAGCAGCAGGCGTTGCAAGTCACCGCCCAGGCCTGCCGAAATCAGCTTTTCTTCGACCAGGTGCACGGTCGCCACGATACCCATGGCGAAGGCCCCTGCCACCAGTGCGCTCATTAGCGCAAAGGCGATGATGATCCGTTGAGCGAGGCTCTGCTTAAACTCCATCTCGGCCCTCGGCCAAGCGATAACCCACACCGTGCACGGTTTGCAGCAAAGGTTTGGCAAAAGGCTTGTCGATCACCTGACGCAGTTGGTGAACGTGGCTGCGCAAGCTGTCGCTGTCCGGGCAATCATCGCCCCACAAGGCCTCTTCGAGGATTTCGCGGCGCAGCACATGGGGGCTTTTCTGCATCAGCACCGCCAGCAGTTTCAGGCCGACCGGGTTGAGCTTGAGCAAACGGCCTTCGCGGGTCACTTCCAGGGTATCGAGGTCGTAGCTCAAGTCGCCGACCTGCAGCGCACGCCGACCGCCGCCCTGCGCGCGACGCATCACCGCTTCGATGCGCGCAGCCAGTTCGGACAAGGCGAACGGCTTGATCAGGTAATCATCGGCGCCGGACTTGAAGCCCTGCAACCGGTCATCCAGTTGATCCCGCGCGGTCAGCATGATCACTGGCGTATCGCGGCGGGCGTCTTCGCGCAGGCGTTTGCACAGGGTGTAACCATCGATGCCGGGCAGCATGATGTCGAGCACGATCAGGTCGTAATGCTCGGTGGCCGCCAGGTGCAATCCCGACAAGCCGTCCTGCGCGCAATCCACGGTATAGCCCTTGAGCCCCAGGTAATCGGCCAGATTGGCGAGGATATCGCGGTTGTCTTCAACCAATAAAATTCGCATGGGCACTCCTCCGTACACAGTAACGGCCATCTTCGGCTCGCGCAGCTTACGGCCAAGCTGAGCGCACGGCTAGGCCCGAAGACTGCATCCATCCATTCGTTCAACCAATTGACCGTGTTAACAAGTTTTTCACTATCGGTTCACAACCTGACGACAGTGGCCCGGCGAAAATCCCGAAGCCAATGGACTTCTTCAATACAACTCGCGCCATTACCTATTACCAAATACCAAACCGTCAGTTATGGCTTCAAGCAACAGCTGCTTGGCTGGAAAGCGCCCAAGGAGGGCACGCCCCAGGTCAGCGTACGTTAACCGAATGGCCCCGGGCTGATGCCCCGGGGCTTTTTCCCATGCTCAGGATCCACCATGTCATCAACCGCTGTTCGCCCCGTCTCCCGGCCACTCAATTTCTGGGTATGCCTCGGGGTTCCCGCCATTGCGGCGATCGTTCTGGTGCTGCTCGAACTGACCGACCTGGACATGGACCTGGCCAGGTATTTTTATGACCCGGCGGCCGGTGACTTCATCGGCCGGCACAGTTACTTCCTGGAAAACATCCTGCACGACAAGGCCAAGCAAGTGGTCATCGCGTTCTCGGTGTTTGCGGTGATCGGGTTTATCTGTTCGTTTTTCGTCGAGAAACTCAAGCCGTTCAAACGGGAGCTGGGTTGCCTGGTGCTGTCCTTGGGCCTGGCGACTTCTTTTGTTACCCCGGTGAAAGTGGTGACGGCGGTGCAATGCCCGTGGAGCCTGGAACAGTTCGGCGGCCACGAAACCTACAGTGAACTGCTGAGCCCGCGTCCGCACACCGACAAACCTGGTCGTTGCTGGCCGGGTGGGCATGCGGCGACGGGTTTCACGTTGTTTGCGCTGTTCTTCGTGCTGCGTGATCGTCGCCCTCGGCTGGCGCGCAAGGCGTTTATCTTCGCTGCGGCGCTCGGCACGGTGTTCTCGATCAGCCGGATGATGCAGGGCGCGCACTTCTTCTCGCACAATGTGTGGACGGCGATTTTCTGCTGGCTGATTTGCCTGGGGTCGTATTACTACATCCTGTATCGACCGGCATCCAAGGTTGAGCGGGTTGGCAAGGCAGAACCTGTCAGCGTCTGAGCTGACGTCTTCGCGGGCAAGCCTCGCTCCTACAGGTTCAGCGCGACCCCCTGTAGGAGCGAGGCTTGCCCGCGAAGAGGCCATCAAAAACAACACACCTTTTGACTGACAATAAAAAACCCCGCCTGCTTTCGCAGGCGGGGTTTTTTAATACAGGGGTAAGGCTGGCTTACATCATGCCGCCCATGCCACCCATACCGCCCATGTCTGGCATACCGCCGCCAGCCGAGCCTTCTTCCTTGATCTCGGCGATCATGGCTTCGGTCGTGATCATCAGGCTGGCGATGGAAGCCGCTGCCTGCAGAGCCGAACGAGTCACTTTAGCCGGGTCCAGGATACCCATTTCGATCATGTCGCCGTATTCGCCGGTAGCAGCGTTGTAACCGTAGTTACCCGAACCCTGCTTGACCTTGTCGACAACTACGCTTGGCTCGTCGCCGGAGTTGGCAACGATCTGGCGCAGTGGCGCTTCAACAGCGCGACGCAGCAACTGGATACCAACGTCTTGATCGGCGTTGTCGCCTTTCAGTTCGGAGATAGCCTGCAGAGCGCGAACCAGTGCCACGCCGCCGCCAGGTACCACGCCTTCTTCAACGGCTGCACGGGTAGCGTGCAGGGCGTCTTCAACGCGGGCTTTCTTCTCTTTCATTTCAACTTCGGAACCAGCGCCAACCTTGATCACTGCAACGCCGCCGGAAAGCTTGGCCAGACGCTCTTGCAGTTTTTCACGGTCGTAGTCGGACGAAGTGTCAGCCACTTGCTGACGGATTTGCAGAACGCGAGCCTGGATATCAGCTTCAACGCCGGCGCCGTCGATCACGGTGGTGTTTTCTTTGGACAGGATCACGCGCTTGGCATTACCCAGGTGTTCCAGGGTAGTGCTTTCCAGGCTCAGACCGATCTCTTCGGAGATAACGGTACCGCCAGTCAGGACGGCGATGTCCTGCAGCATGGCCTTGCGACGGTCGCCGAAGCCTGGAGCCTTGACGGCTGCGACTTTAACGATGCCACGCATGTTGTTCACAACCAGAGTCGCCAGGGCTTCGCCTTCAACGTCTTCGGCCACGATCAGCAGTGGACGGCCGGCTTTGGCAACGGCTTCCAGTACTGGCAACATTTCGCGGATGTTCGAGATCTTTTTGTCGACCAGCAGGATCAGCGGACCGTCGAGCTCGGCAGTCATGGTCTCTGGCTTGTTGACGAAGTACGGGGACAGGTAGCCACGGTCGAACTGCATGCCTTCAACAACCGACAGTTCGTTTTCCAGGCCCGAGCCATCTTCAACGGAGATCACTCCTACTTTACCGACTATTTCCATGG
>NZ_JBIUXZ010000004.1:189246-248225 GCF_044744265.1 Pseudomonas sp. NPDC087342 | reverse complement strand
CAATGATGTCGCCGATGGAGTTGTCGGAGTTGGCCGAGATGGTGCCGACCTGAGCGATTGCCTTGGTGTCAGCGCAAGGCTTGGACAGGGCTTTCAGCTCTTTGACGATAGCGATGGTCGCTTTGTCGATGCCGCGCTTCAGGTCCATCGGGTTCATGCCGGCAGCGACGGCTTTCAGGCCTTCGTTGACGATCGATTGAGCCAGAACGGTAGCGGTGGTGGTGCCATCGCCTGCGTCATCGTTGGCACGGGAGGCAACGTCTTTGACCAGCTGCGCGCCCATGTTTTCGAAACGGTCTTTCAGTTCGATTTCTTTGGCTACGGAAACGCCGTCCTTGGTGATGGTCGGAGCGCCGAAGCTCTTCTCGATGATCACGTTACGGCCTTTAGGGCCCAGGGTCGCTTTTAATGCGTCAGCCAGGACGTTTACACCGGCGAGCATTTTCTTGCGGGCGGAGTCGCCGAATTTAACTTCTTTAGCAGCCATGATCGATATTCCTTAAATACTTTGTAGTAGCGGGAAAATGAGCGGGGAATCAGCCTTCGATAACAGCGAGAATCTCGTTCTCAGCCATTACCAGCAGGTCTTCGCCGTCAACTTTCACAGTGTTGCTGCCGGAGTACGGGCCGAACACAACCTTGTCACCCACTTTTACGGCCAGTGCACGCACTTCACCGTTTTCCAGCACACGGCCGGTACCGACAGCGAGGATCTCGCCGCTGTTGGCTTTTTCAGCAGCCGAACCTGGCAGGACGATACCGCCAGCGGTTTTCTTTTCTTCTTCGCTGCGACGGATGACGACGCGGTCATGCAGAGGACGAAGCTTCATTGTCGATCTCTCCTAATTGTGGTTTTCATCGGCCGGTGTATTCCCGGCGGGTTTAACAAATCCGGCGGTGCCGGGTGCGGTTCGTCAAGCGAACCGCGGAAGTCTGTCTGGCATGATCGCCAGAAACCTTGCGGTGACCGTTACATAAGGGCGCATAAGCTTATTACAAGGGCGAGCAAGCAAATTTTTTCATGTTGCTACCCGCAAACGAACACGGCACCCGAAGGTGCCGTGCAGCTGAAACGCTTTACTTGGGATCGTGGTGTTCGAACTCGCCTTCGATCACGTTCGGCTCGCGGCCCAACGGTTGCTGGCGTGGGGCAGGACCGCCGCGCGATTGCAGGTCATCGGCGAATGCACGCTGACGGATCGCCTGTTCTTCGGCGCGCTGGCGCATCTTGTTCGCCAGCAGACGGCGAGAGATCGGCATCAGCATGATCAGGCCCAGCACGTCAGTGACGAAGCCCGGCAGAATCAACAGACCGCCCGCCAGTGCCAGCATCAAGCCTTCGAGCATGGTCTGGGCCGGCAACTCGCCGCGATTCAGGCTTTCACGGGCCCGCAGTGCAGTAGCCAGACCGGCGATGCGCAGCACGAACACGCCGAGCATCGAGCCGAGAATGATCAGCAGCAGGGCCGGGAAAAACCCGATGGCCCCACTGACCTTGACGAATACGAACAGCTCCAACACCGGAAACAGTACAAAGAGCAATAAAAAAGGGCGCATCAAATGGTTCCTCAACGCAAGAATGCCTTGCCAGTGTTCCTTAGATGACGTCGCCATATCGTGAATTCAAGCGTCGGCCACTTCATTTTTTGGCCAATGCTCGGCGTGAGCCAGGAAAACCAAGGCTTCGCGCACTTGTGTCGGCGTATTACATGGGGCTTGAAACGGCAGCCAGTACAGCGCCTGGCCAATACGCAGGTGCATGCCTTCGGTGTCGATACCGGCCAGTTGCGCCGGTTCGGTTTTTGGCAGACCGGCCAGCTCGACGTAGTGGGCGATGGCTTTGGTGTGGTCGGCATTCATGTGCTCGACCATGCTCACTTCGGTTTTGCCGGCGAACGGGTTGGCCAGGGTCAGTTGATCGACCCAGTGAATCGCGCCGAAGCCGCCGATGTAGCGGTGACGCACGGGCTTGAGCATCCAGAAATCGAAATCATGCGCCTTGTGGTAGTCCTGCGAATCCGGGAAGTAGCGGTAGTAACGCTCGGCGGCCGCATCGACAGCGGCGGCGTCTTCAATCTTCTCAGCTTCAGCCAGATAGGTCAGGCGACCAACGGCTTGCACGTCTTCGGCACCGCGCTCGCCCACGAACAGTGAGCATTTAGGATCTTTTTGCAGGTTGTGGGTGTGCTGGGCGATGCGGCTGATCAGGATCAGCGGCCGGCCCTGCTCGTCCAGGCAGTACGGAACCACCGAACCGAAAGGGAAACCGGGCATGGCCTTGGAGTGCGTCGAAAGCACTCCGCGGTATTCCTTGAGAAGCAATTCTCGGGCATTCTTGGCCGCTTCAACGCTCAATTTATGACTCCTTATATAGAATCCGTCGAAAAAACGGACAGGCGCCTGGGGATATGTATCCAGTACGCCATCGGGGCAGTTCTCATGTGCAACCAGGCCACATCAGGTGCAGATCGAGAGGCCCTCTACAAGGAACCACTCTCCGACCTGCTTTTGGGGCATGCGAATGCAACTCACTGACAAAGTAATCATTATCACTGGCGGTTGCCAGGGTTTAGGCCGTTCGATGGCCGAGTATTTCGCCGGCAAGGGCGCGAAACTGGCGCTGGTCGATCTGAACCAGGAAAAGCTCGATGACACCGTCGCCGCGTGCAAGGCCAAGGGCGTCGAAGCCCGCGCCTACCTGTGCAACGTCGCCAATGAAGAGCAAGTGACGCACATGGTTGCCCAGGTCGCCGAAGACTTTGGTGCAATCCACGGCTTGATCAACAATGCCGGGATCTTGCGCGACGGGCTGTTGTTGAAGGTCAAGGACGGCGAAATGACCAAGATGAGCCTGGCCCAATGGCAGGCGGTGATCGACGTCAACCTGACCGGCGTATTCCTGTGCACCCGTGAAGTCGCGGCGAAAATGGTCGAGCTGAAAAACAGCGGCGCGATCATCAATATCTCGTCGATCTCGCGCGCCGGCAACGTCGGTCAGACCAACTACTCCGCCGCCAAGGCTGGCGTCGCAGCGGCGACCGTGACCTGGGCCAAGGAATTGGCGCGCTACGGCATTCGCGTGGCGGGCATCGCGCCGGGCTTTATCGAAACCGAGATGACGCTGGGCATGAAGCCGGAAGCGCTGGAGAAAATGACCGCCGGGATTCCGCTCAAGCGCATGGGCAAGCCGGATGAGATCGCCCATTCGGCGGCCTACATTTTCGAGAACGACTACTACACCGGCCGGATTCTGGAGATGGATGGCGGGTTGCGGATCTAAAGCAAGATCAAGAGATCGCAGCCTCGTTTGCCGTAGCAGCTGCCGAGGCACGAGGCTGCGTTGCGTGTCCGCAGGACCGCCCTCTGAGGCTCCCTCGGGGGCCGCTGCACAGCCCAACGCAGCCTCGTGCCTCGGCAGCTGCTACAGGCGACTTGATCAATCGTCGCTGACGGTGATATTCGGCATCGCCGGTGTTGCCGCTTCCTGCAACACAATCCGCGCGCCGACATGGCGGGCCAGTTCCTGATAAACCAGCGCAATCGGGCTGTCCGGCTCGGCGATTACTGTTGGCTTGCCGCCATCGGCCTGTTCGCGGATGGCCATCGCCAACGGCAACGACGCCAGCAGTTCAAAGCCATATTGAGTGGCCAGTTTCACCCCACCGCCCTCACCGAACAGATGCTCGGCATGCCCGCAGTTGGAGCAGATGTGCACGGCCATGTTTTCCACTACGCCGAGCACCGGAATGTTGACCTTGCGGAACATTTCCACGCCTTTGCGTGCGTCGAGCAAGGCCAGGTCCTGCGGGGTGGTGACGATCACGGCGCCAGCCACCGGGACTTTCTGGGCCAGGGTCAACTGGATGTCGCCGGTGCCTGGCGGCATGTCGATGACCAGGTAATCGAGATCGCCCCACGCGGTTTGTGTCACCAGTTGCAACAAGGCGCCGGAAACCATCGGACCGCGCCAGACCATCGGCGTGTTGTCGTCGGTCAGGAACGCCATGGACATCACTTCAACGCCATGGGACTCGATTGGCACGAACCACTTCTGATCCTTGACCTTCGGTCGGGTGCCTTCGGGAATGCCGAACATGATGCCTTGGCTCGGACCGTAGATGTCGGCGTCGAGAATCCCGACCTTGGCACCTTCACGGGCCAGCGCCAGCGCCAGGTTGGCAGCGGTGGTGGACTTGCCCACGCCACCCTTGCCCGAAGCTACGGCGACAACGTTCTTGACGTTGGCCAGGCCCGGAATCTGTGCCTGAGCCTTATGCGCGGCGATCACGCTGGTGATGTCGACGCGGGCACTGCTCACGCCGTCGAGGTTCTGGATGGCCATTTCCAACATCTGAGCCCAGCCACTTTTGAACAGGCCGGCGGCGTAACCGAGTTCCAGCTGGACGCTGACGCGATCACCCTGGATGTCGATGTTGCGCACGCACCCGGCGCTGACCGGGTCCTGGTTCAGGTAAGGGTCGGTGTATTGGCGAAGGACGGCTTCCACCGCTGCGCGATTGACGGCGCTCATGGGCAACTCCGATAACAAGACTGGAAAATCAGGCGGGTATCGTACCTGTTCTACAGGCCGGACGGCATGCTTTCAGGATGTGACAATTATCCGGTGGCCACACGCATTCTGTAGCAGCTGGCGAAGCCTGCGTTCGGCTGCGCAGCAGTCGCAGAACCAGAAAATTCGAATTACCTGAAACACCGTGGGGCCGATTTTACGACTGCTTCGCAGCCGAACGCAGGCTTCGCCAGCTGCTACAAAGGACCGTGATGGCCTGTGCCGGGGGTGAAAAATATGCGCCAGCGCTTTATAGTGGCCGACCTCCGTTTCATCAAGTAGCCGAGCCCCATGTCCGAGCCACGCAAGATCCTCGTCACCAGCGCCCTGCCCTATGCCAATGGTTCGATCCATCTTGGCCACATGCTGGAATACATCCAGACCGACATGTGGGTGCGCTTCCAGAAGCACCGCGGCAATCAATGCATTTATGTCTGCGCCGACGACGCTCACGGCTCGGCCATCATGCTGCGCGCGGAAAAGGAAGGCATCACCCCGGAACAACTGATCGCCAACGTCCAGGCTGAACACAGCGCCGACTTTGCCGACTTCCTGGTGGACTTCGACAATTTCCACTCCACTCACGCCGAAGAAAACCGTGAGCTGTCGAGCCAGATCTACCTGAAGCTGCGCGACGCCGGGCACATTGCCCAGCGCTCGATCACGCAGTACTTCGACCCGGAAAAGAAAATGTTCCTGGCCGACCGCTTCATCAAGGGCACCTGCCCGAAATGCGGCACTGAAGACCAGTACGGCGACAACTGCGAAAAATGCGGTGCGACCTACGCCCCAACCGACCTGAAGGATCCGAAGTCGGCAATCTCTGGCGCCACCCCGGTGCTCAAGGATTCCCAGCACTTCTTCTTCAAACTGCCGGACTTTCAGGAAATGCTTCAGGCCTGGACCCGCAGCGGCACCCTGCAAGACGCCGTGGCGAACAAGATCGCCGAGTGGCTGGACGCCGGCCTGCAACAGTGGGACATCTCCCGTGATGCGCCGTACTTCGGTTTCGAGATCCCGGGCGAGCCAGGCAAGTATTTCTACGTGTGGCTGGACGCGCCGATCGGCTACATGGCCAGCTTCAAGAACCTGTGCGCCCGTCGTCCGGACCTGGATTTCGACGCATTCTGGGCCAAGGATTCGACCGCCGAGCTGTACCACTTCATCGGCAAGGACATCGTCAACTTCCACGCGCTGTTCTGGCCGGCGATGCTCGAAGGCGCGGGTTTCCGCAAGCCGACCGGCATCAACGTGCACGGCTACCTGACCGTCAACGGTCAGAAAATGTCCAAGTCCCGTGGCACCTTCGTCAAGGCCCGGACCTACCTGGATCATCTGTCGCCGGAATACCTGCGTTACTACTACGCGGCCAAGCTGGGCCGTGGCGTCGACGACCTCGACCTGAACCTTGAAGACTTCGTGCAGAAGGTCAACTCCGACCTGGTGGGCAAAGTTGTCAACATCGCCAGCCGTTGCGCCGGTTTCATCCAGAAAGGCAACGCCGGTGTGCTGGTGGCGGGTAACGCCGCGCCGGAACTGACCGACGCGTTCCTGGCCGCCGCGCCAAGCATCGCCGACGCCTACGAGGCGCGTGACTTCGCTCGCGCCATGCGCGAAATCATGGGCCTGGCCGACCGCGCCAACGCCTGGATCGCCGACAAGGCCCCGTGGTCGCTGAACAAACAGGAAGGCAAGCACGACGAAGTCCAGGCCATCTGTGCCTTGGGCATCAACCTGTTCCGCCAACTGGTGATCTTCCTCAAACCGGTACTGCCTCTGCTGGCCGCCGACGCCGAGGCGTTCCTGAATGTCGCCCCGCTGACCTGGAACGACCACGCCACGCTGCTGAGCAATCATCAGTTGAACGAGTTCAAACCGTTGATGACTCGCATCGACCCGGTAAAAGTCCAAGCCATGACCGACGCCTCGAAAGAAGACCTGACCGCCAGCGCCACCGATACCGGTGAAACGGCACCCGCCGGCAACGGTGAACTGGTCAAGGAACCGCTGTCGCCGGAAATCGAGTTCGATGCGTTTGCTGCCGTCGACCTGCGGGTTGCGCTGATCCTCAAGGCCGAAGCCGTGGAAGGCGCCGACAAGCTGTTGCGCCTGACCCTGGACATCGGTGACGAGCAACGCAACGTGCTTTCCGGGATCAAGAGCGCTTACCCGGATCCGTCCAAGCTCGAAGGTCGCCTGACCATGATGATCGCCAACCTCAAGCCGCGCAAAATGAAGTTCGGGATTTCCGAAGGCATGGTGATGGCGGCCGGTCCTGGCGGTGAAGAAATCTACCTGCTGAGCCCCGACAGCGGCGCCAAGCCGGGTCAGCGCATCAAGTAAGTATTTTGCTGAACAAATCCCACAGTCGTGCCTGGCGTGACTGTGGGATTTTCATGTCTGGCCCATAATTACTCTCAGCGCTCACCTCGTCGTGTGGGTACGGACAATCATGACCGAACTGCTCTTTACGCTTATCAGCGCCGCCCTGATCAACAACCTCGTGTTGCAGTGGCCGCTGGGCGTCGATCCGCTGGTGGGTTCGGAGCAAAGGCAGGTCCACGCACTGGGCATTGCTACGGCGAGCCTGATGCTGATCGTTGGTATGCTCGGTTATGCGCTCTACCATTGGTTACTCGTGCCACTGGGGCTGACGAGCCTGCGCCTGTTCGTGTTCCTGCCATTGAGCGTTCTGCTGATCGCCTCGCTGCTGCAGCTGCTGTCGCGATTACTGCCAAAATTTTCGTTCGAGGGCCTCTGGCCGTTGCTGCTGGGCAATGCCGGCGTGCTCGGACTGACCTTGCTCAACGCCCGGGACGACCAGGGATTTTTCCACGCCACAGCCCTGAGCCTTGGCGCGGGGCTGGGTTTCTGGCTGGTATTGAGCCTGTTCAATGACTTGCACCAACGCACACGTGACAACGATGTTCCCCTGCCCTTTCGTGGCTTGCCGATCCAGTTGATCGGCGCCGGACTGATCGCAGTGGCCTTTCTCGGATTCAGTGGACTGATCAAAACATGAGTCTGATTCAACGCATCGACGCCCTCCTGCCCCAGACCCAATGCGGCAAGTGTGGCCACCCTGGATGCAAGCCCTACGCCGAAGGCATTGCCAGCGGCGAGTCGATCAACAAATGCCCGCCGGGCGGCAGCGAAACCATCGCCGCCCTCGCCGAACTGCTGAAAGTGCCGGTGCTGGAACTGGACATCAGTCGCGGTCCGGCACCGGCGCAGATCGCCTACATTCGCGAAGCCGAATGCATTGGCTGCACCAAGTGCATCCAGGCTTGCCCGGTGGACGCCATCGTTGGTGCGGCGAAACTGATGCACACCGTGATCGTCGATGAATGCACCGGTTGCGACCTGTGCGTGGCGCCGTGCCCGGTGGACTGCATCGAAATGCACCCGTTACCGCTGGCCACGGTGCTGCCGATTGTCGGCGGCCTGGCGTTCAGCCTTGAGGAACAACGGGCCCGAGCCACCAAGCGCAATCGGGCACGGCGTCGGTTCGAACAGCGCAACGCCCGACTGCAACGTGAAGAACAGCAGAAAGTCGCTGAGCGCCTGGCCCGCGCCCAACGTGCTGCGCAACCCAGCGAAGTGACGCTCAATCCGGTGCAAGCCGCCCTTGAGCGAGTCCGTGCGCAGAAAACCGCGACCGCTGATGCGGCGCTGAAAAAAGCCAAGATCGACGTGGCGATGAGTCGCGCGCAATTGAACAAATCACTGAAGGCGTTCGGGCATCCGCCGACTTTCGAGCAACAATCGCAATTGATCGTGCTGCAACAGCAATTCGAAGCGGCCGAACAAGCTCTGGCGCAACTGGAAAGCAGCGCACCGCCTGCTCCGGCACCGGTTGCCCCGGCAAAAGATGCAGAGCTGAAACGGGCAAAAATCCAGTTGGCCATGCGTCGCGCCGAACTAAAAAAAGCGCAAACCAGTGAAGCACCGGCACAGCAGATCGAAGCGTTGGAGCAAGCGTTGAAAGACGCCGAACAGGTCTTGCACGATGCGGAAGCCGTCAGCGATCAACCGTTGCCTGATTTGCAGCGCGTCGAAAAACGTCCGATCGACAAGCAGCTTCGACAGCTGAAAACCGAATTGGCCTACGCCCGCGCCGACGTCAGCAAACTGCAGCGACAACCCGATACGTCTGCCGAGTTGATGGACAAAGCCCGCGCCCGACTGCTGGAAGCCGAACGTCTGGTGGAGGCTTATGTCGCCCCTTGAATCGGTAGACGAACGCCTTCAGCAGGCCATGAAGCTGGTATTGCTGGCCACCGTGCCGGGGATGCTGGCGTTGTTTTGGCTGTACGGCTGGGGCGTATTGATCAACCTGATTCTGACCGCGATAACGGCGCTGGCGGTGGAAGCCGCCGTACTGAAGCTGCGCCAACGTGCGATCCAGCCGACCTTGAGCGACGGCAGTGCGTTGGTCACCGCGACGTTGCTGGCGTTGGCGTTGCCGCCCTATTGCCCGTGGTGGCTGACGGTCAGTGCGGCGGCCGCCGCGATGCTGTTCGGGAAACACCTGTATGGCGGCGTCGGCAAGAACCCGTTCAACCCGGCCATGCTTGGTTTCGCCCTGGTGCTGGTGAGCTTTCCCCAGCCGATGACGCATTGGCCGTCATCCCATGGCATGGACCTGCTCGGCGGTCTGCAACAGATCTTCGGCTTCAGTTTCAGCCAGACGCCGGATGCCTGGGTCCAGGCTACGGCACTGGACAGCCTGCGCATCAACAAAAGCCTGACCATGGATGAGTTGTTCGCCGGCAATTCGGCGTTCGGCCATTTCGGCGGGCGCGGGGTGGAATGGGTCAACCTGGCGTTTCTGGCTGGCGGCGCCTTTTTGCTGCAGCAACGGGTATTCAGTTGGCATGCGCCGGTGGGCATGCTCGCCAGCCTGTTCATCATCAGCCTGCTGTGCTGGAACGGCTCAGGCTCGGATTCCCATGGTTCGCCGTTGTTTCATCTGCTGACTGGCGCGAGCATGCTTGGCGCTTTCTTTATCGTCACGGAGCCGGTGTCCGGCGCCAAAAGCCCTGGCGCCCGGCTGATGTTCGGCGCGGGTGTGGGACTGCTGACTTACCTGATTCGCACTTGGGGCGGTTACCCGGATGGCGTGGCGTTTGCCGTGTTGCTGATGAATCTCTGCGTACCGGCGCTGGAGCGGTTTATCGCCGGCCGCCAGGAGCGAAGCGCACCATGAACCGGCCGACCAGCGTTGTGACATTGGTTTTATTGGCCGGCCTGGGAATTGGCGCGACCTACCTTGTTAAACACACCAGTGCCGAGCGCATTGCCACCGAACAACGGCTGATCGACAGTCGCACGCTGCTGGATATGTTGCCGCCCGAGAGCTACGACAATCAGCCGCTGGAAAAGCCACTGGTCCTCGACAATACCTCGCTGAGCAACAGCACATTGCTGAAGGGCTACCTGGCAACCAAGGCCGGCCAACCCAGCGCCGTGTTGCTGCGCAGCCAGACTGTGGGTTACACCAGCAGCATCGAGTTGCTGATTGCCATCGACGCCAACGGCAAACTGCTCGGCGTCAAAACCCTCAAGCAGGCGGAAACCCCGGGCCTGGGCGGTCGTCTCGCCGACTGGCCGAACGCCTGGCTGCACCTTTTCACCGGCAAGTCGCGCACCGACCCCGCTGACAATGGCTGGGCGCTGAAAAAGGATCAGGGACAATTCGATCAAATGGCCGGGGCGACCACCACCTCAAGAGCGGTGATCAACGCCATTCACGATGCATTGCGCTACTTTGATGAGCATCGGCAACAGCTGATCGGGAGCAGCGCCCATGAATAAGGCCTCCGTGCAGAACTCGCTGATGCTGGCGCCACTGATCGGCGCCACTGACTCCCTGATGACCGCCGTGGGTTTGTGGTTGATGTTTGTGGTGGTGATTGCCATCTATGGCACGGGAATAGCGCCCCTACGCACCCGACTTGCGCCTTGGGCATGCTTACCTGCCAGCGTTCTGCTGGCAGCCGCGCTGACCAGTTGCGCCGAGCTCGCCGGGCAAGCCTGGTCGCTGCAATGGCAGCAACACCTGGGGCTGTATGCCGGACTGATTGCCTTGCAATGCGTCGTATTGGACAGCAATGAATTTTTCCAGAGCCCTTGGCGTGATCGCTTGCGCCTGTGTGGCCTGTTCGGCGCGCTGATGATGACCATGGGTTTGCTGCGTGAACTCGTCGGTATCGGCACTGTTGGCGCGCATCTGTCCTGGCTGGTCGGCGGGCTGGATTGGCCCGGCTGGGTGCTGACCGCCGACGGTGGCTTGCACCTGGCCACACTGGTCCCCGGTGGATTTATTCTGCTGGGGCTGCTGATCGCTGCGAAACAGGCTTGGCTTCGCCCCTCAAATTGACCGCTTTCGAGGAAACGCATCACCCATGAATGCCGCAAAACGTTACGAAATCTTTCGCAGGTTGCACGAAGACAACCCGGAACCGAAGACCGAACTGGCCTATTCCTCTGCGTTTGAATTGCTGATCGCGGTGATTCTTTCGGCGCAGTCCACCGATGTCGGCGTCAACAAGGCCACGGCGAAGCTGTATCCGGTGGCCAACACCCCCGCCGCGATTTATGCCTTGGGGGTCGAAGGGCTGACGGAGTACATCAAGACCATCGGCCTGTTCAACAGCAAGGCCAAGAACGTGATCGAGACCTGTCGCCTGCTGGTGGAAAAACACGGCGGCGAAGTGCCTCAGACCCGTGAGGAGCTGGAGGCCTTGCCCGGCGTCGGCCGCAAGACCGCCAACGTGGTGCTCAATACCGCATTCCGTCAACTGACCATGGCCGTGGACACCCATATCTTCCGGGTCAGCAACCGTACCGGGATTGCTCCCGGCAAGAATGTGGTCGAGGTGGAAAACAAGCTGATGAAATTCGTGCCCAAGGAGTTTCTGCTCGATTCGCATCACTGGCTGATCCTCCACGGACGCTACGTTTGCCTGGCCCGCAAGCCCCGCTGCGGCAGTTGCCGAATCGAGGACTTGTGCGAATACAAGCAAAAGACCTCCGACGATTGAGGCGCTATTAGAATTATTGATTCACCGATTGAAAAAATCTTTTTTACCCGCCGGGAGAATGTCGATATAAGGAGCGCCAAAGGCAGTCTTAGCCTGGAGTAACAAAATGAGCACTGGCAAAGAGCAATTGGACGTAGAAGACGACTTCACCCCCGTTGAAGCCGATGACGCTGAACCGGTGGTTGAAGTGGCAAAAACCAACCTGAGCAAGCGCCGCACCATCGACAATCTGCTGGAGGAGCGCCGACTGCAGAAGCAATTGGCCGATTACGATTTTGATCTATGACACCTGAAAGCCTCCCGAAACGGAGGCTTTTTACTGTGTGCCGTCATACCAGGCCATTGCGCTGGGCCAGTTCGATCAAGTCCACCAGCGAGCGAGCATTGAGCTTCAACAACAACCGGGTCTTGTAAGTACTGACCGTCTTGTTGCTGAGAAACATCCCATCGGCAATTTCCTTGTTTGTCTTTCCACGGGCCAGTTGTTGCAACACCATCATTTCCCGCCCCGACAAACGATCCACCATATCGGCTTCACTGGCATTGCCAAGACTGGAGCGAACGGTATGCAAGGCTTGATTGGGGAAGTAACTGTAGCCTGACAATACCGCCTTGATAGCGCTAAGCAATTCAGTCAGGTCCTGTTGTTTGCAAACATAACCGGCAGCCCCCGATTGCATGCAACGCATTGAAAAGTGTCCCGGCGCCTGGGAAGTCAGCACTAGCACTTTCAACGGCAGCGCGACCGATGTCAGACGCGCGATGACTTCCAGCCCATCCAGTTTCGGTATACCAATATCCAGAATGACAATATCCGGCATATGTTCGCGGGCTAGTTGCAATGCATCCACACCATTGTCTGTTTCTGCGATGACTTCGTAGCCATGACGTTCCATTAGCAAACGCACCGCAAGACGAATGACAGGGTGATCATCCACGATCAGCACTTTATTCATGGGCAAGTCCAATTTTCGCTGTTCGAATTTTTAGAGCCCGCACAATAGCCTAGTCGTTTCACCCGTGGCATGTCGTACCCCCCGGGCACCCACACCGAGAGACATTCCCTACAAGCAACAAGGATGATTCCTACAAAAAAACCTAAAATATAATGAGGCTGAAACTATGAAATCTTAAGAACGCCTGACTTCAGGTGCATTTTTATGTATCGGCTTACAACCAACACCGCGCAGAACCGACCACCCCGCAACACCTCCCGCGTTCTTTGCCTACAGGCCAATGCTGAAAAGTAACGGACATTGTCACCTTCAAAAGCCACCCCAGAATACAAGCTCTAATACCGGTTTGTCGGCAGAAGGCCTTGTGTAACTCATGACATAAACTTTTGAAACAAGAACACCCAACATATAACAACAACGAGAACTACATTTAATCTATATAGTCATTCTTATTACGCTGAACGATTCACCCTCAATAGCGACCATCAAATCTGAAACCGCCTATTGCCAGTTACTTTATCCACACGAGAAAAGCCATTATTCCACGAGTGTAAAACATGAAAAGACTCAAAAGAAGGATCTCGAATCCGATGACCATTATTGCGATATTTGCAGCAATCTCCGAAACCTCTGCCGCTGTCTCCCTGCCGTTTCTCGATAACGACGAACGGGAAATCTACGTCTGGTTTTTAATCAGCTTTCCATTTTACTTACTCTTTCTTTTTTTCCTCACGCTCAACTTCAACTATCGATCGCTTTACGCCCCCTCTGACTTTGATAAAGACAAGTCCTTTATAAAAACCAGTGATAACGCCGAGCGCCCGGCCACCCCCGGCTTTTCGACCAGGGCGAAGAGGTTTCGTCACTGGTTCTGGAGTGCGCAGGGCCCGCCGACCCCGATCCATCTGCACACAGGCATCCGCGAGCAGCACAGCGTCTATCTGCCGGGGCGATTGAAAGGATTGAGCATCGTCGATACTCGCGGGATGGACACTCAGGCGGGCTACACCACCTTGATGGAGAAAATCCGCAAACCACACAGTCATCCCATAAAGGTGATCGTGTTTCTTGCTTGCAGCGAGTCTGAGAAGTTACTGAAGGAAGGCGCACTCAAGCATTCAAAGCTGAAAAGGAAAGGCACACGCGAACCCTTTTGCATTGTTTACAACTTGAGCTCACAGGGCGTGACGGTGCTGGATCAGATGCTTGATGAGTGATCAGGAATGTATTGCTGAATGGATCGTAAAGAGCTGTGGCCCTGTCAATGACAGGGCCACAGCTTCATTTGCTACGGCAAAGGTCTCAGAACAGCTTGCGACCCTTGTTGGCAGCAATACGCATGCGCAAGGCGTTGAGCTTGATGAAGCCCGCCGCATCGGCCTGGTTGTAGGCGCCGCCGTCTTCTTCGAAGGTCGCGATGTTGGCATCGAACAACGATTCGTCGGACTTGCGGCCGGTGACGATCACGTTGCCTTTGTACAGCTTCAGGCGAACCACACCGTTTACGTGAGCCTGGGAAGCGTCGATCATCTGTTGCAGCATCAGACGCTCAGGGCTCCACCAGTAACCGGTGTAGATCAGGCTGGCGTATTTCGGCATCAGCTCGTCTTTGAGGTGAGCCACTTCGCGGTCCAGGGTGATCGATTCGATCGCACGGTGAGCGCGCAGCATGATGGTGCCGCCAGGGGTTTCATAGCAGCCACGGGACTTCATGCCCACGTAGCGGTTCTCGACGATGTCGAGACGGCCGATACCGTGTTCGCCACCGATACGGTTCAGGGTCGCCAGCACGGTGGCCGGGGTCATTTCGACGCCGTCCAGCGCGACGATGTCGCCGTTGCGGTAGGTCAGTTCGAGGTACTGCGCCTTGTCTGGAGCCTTCTCCGGGGAGACGGTCCATTTCCACATGTCTTCTTCGTGCTCGGTCCAGGTGTCTTCCAGCACGCCGCCTTCATAGGAGATGTGCAGCAGGTTGGCATCCATCGAGTACGGGGATTTTTTCTTGCCGTGGCGCTCGATCGGGATGTTGTGCTTTTCAGCGTAATCCATCAGCTTTTCACGGGAGAGCAGGTCCCACTCGCGCCAAGGGGCGATCACTTTCACGCCTGGCTTGAGTGCGTAGGCGCCCAGTTCGAAACGCACCTGGTCGTTGCCTTTGCCGGTCGCGCCGTGGGAAATGGCGTCAGCGCCGGTTTCGTTCGCGATTTCGATCAGGCGTTTGGCAATCAACGGACGAGCGATGGAAGTACCCAGCAGGTACTCACCTTCGTAAACGGTGTTGGCACGGAACATCGGGAACACGAAATCACGCACGAACTCTTCGCGCAGATCGTCGATGTAGATTTCTTTTACGCCCATGGCCTGAGCCTTGGCGCGGGCCGGTTCGACCTCTTCGCCCTGACCCAGGTCAGCGGTGAAGGTCACTACTTCACAGTTATAAGTATCCTGCAGCCACTTGAGGATCACCGAAGTGTCCAGGCCGCCGGAATACGCCAGAACGACCTTGTTTACGTCCGCCATGCCATCACTCCACGGGGTTTACGGAAAGCCGTGAAGTCTACCGCTCATACGGAATAATTTACAGTACCGCGACAGCTTATGACGACGAAGCGACAGATTCTTACGAGAGCGCGACGATGACCGCCGAGTCAGGATGTAGCCGCAGCGCCAGCGGATGCGGTGGCCGGAGTTGTCGGTTTCTCGGTCGGAGCAACCCGTTCAAGACGCACCGCGACCCGGCGATTCTTGGCCCGGTTGGTCGCATTGGTATTCGGCGCCAGCGGGTAGCGTTCACCGTGGAAACGCATGGTGATCTGCGATTCCTGGATGCCATTGGCCTTGAAGAAGTCCATCACTGCCAATGCGCGGCGGCGTGACAGTTCGCGGTTGGTCAGGCGATTGCCGCTGTTGTCGGAGTGACCGTCGAGTTCGATGTGATTAACCGTCGGATCGGCTTTCATAAACTCCAGCATGACCTGCAGCTTGGCCTTGGCCTGCGGATCCAGATCGACACCTTCGCCGGGGAAACCGACTTCGGACTGCTTCACCTGCTCGAAATTCTGCGGCAACAGCTTGGCCACACAGCCCTGATAATCATTGAAAGCCTTGTTGAACTTGACCGGCAGCAAGCGAACTTCAGACACCCGGCCATCGCCGGACGCGCGTCGGATCACCGGACTGCGACCGTCCATCAAGCCACTGATCAGGCGCCCGGCCTGCACTTGTGAGCTGTTGAACAACACGTTGCCGCTGCCGATGTTCACCGACCCCAGATTGATGTCGCCACGTCCCGGTTGCCATGGCGCAGCCGCCGCCAGCAAGGTCGCGGAGCCACCGCCGATCACCGAGTTGTAGGCTTTGAGACGAAAAATCGCCTGCTCACCCGCACGACGCACAAACTCGCCGGAACCGAAATCGGTAATCGGCTGGGCCAGTCGGCATTCGAATTTATCCCCTTCGACCGTCCACTCAATGCTCTCCAGACGGGTCTGGAAAGTGAGCGCCATCGCGGGAAGGCTGGCAAACACACTGAGCAAGGCTAAATAACGCTGGCGCACGGGAGGCTCCACTGGCTTCTACAACAAAAAGACCGACACATACGTTTACGGCATACCTATTGGATATCGGAAGCTTGCTGCAAAACTTGATAGCGAGTGCCTGAGAGAGTCTTTTCCGGTAGCATTCCCCTCAGTTTGACCCGCCTGGAATCCCCTCATGTCCGACCGCCTGACCCTGCTGCGTCCCGACGACTGGCATATTCATCTTCGCGATGGTGCTGTTTTGTCCAATACCGTTGCGGATGTCGCGCGCACCTTAGCTCGCGCCATCATCATGCCCAACCTGGTACCTCAGCAGCGCAACGCCGCTGAAGCCGACGGCTATCGCCAGCGGATTCTCGCTGCACGCCCGGCCGGCAGTCGTTTCGAACCGCTGATGGTGCTGTACCTGACCGACCGCACCCAGCCCGAAGAAATTCGTGAAGCCAAGGCCAGCGGTTTCGTTCACGCCGCCAAGCTGTACCCGGCCGGCGCCACCACCAACTCGGATTCTGGCGTCACCAGCATCGACAAGATTTTCCCGGCGATCGAGGCCATGGCCGAAGTCGGGATGCCGTTGTTGATCCACGGTGAAGTCACCCGTGGCGATGTCGACGTGTTCGATCGCGAAAAAATCTTCATCGATGAGCACATGCGCCGTGTGGTCGAGCGTTTCCCGACGCTCAAAGTGGTGTTCGAACACATCACCACCGCCGATGCCGTGCAGTTCGTCAACGCGGCTCCGGCCAATGTCGGCGCGACCATCACTGCTCATCACCTGCTGTACAACCGCAACCACATGCTGGTGGGCGGGATTCGGCCGCACTTCTACTGCCTGCCGATTCTCAAGCGCAACACGCACCAGGAAGCCCTGCTCGACGCCGCCACCAGCGGCAGCGAGAAGTTCTTCCTCGGCACCGACTCGGCGCCGCATGCCCAGCATGCCAAAGAAGCCGCTTGCGGCTGTGCCGGTTGCTACACCGCTTATGCTGCGATCGAGATGTACGCCGAGGCCTTCGAACAGCGCAACGCGCTGGACAAGCTCGAAGCCTTCGCCAGCCTCAACGGCCCGCGCTTCTACGGCCTGCCGGTGAACACCGATCGCATTACCCTGGTCCGCGAAGAGTGGACCGCCCCAACCAGCCTGCCATTTGGCGAGCTGACCGTAATCCCGCTGCGCGCCGGTGAAAAACTGCGCTGGCGCCTGCTGGAGGAACACGCGTGAGTGAAGACCATTTCGACGACGAACAGGACGGTCAAGGCGGTGGAGGCGGTCCTCGTCATCCAATGGCTGCCAGATTCCGTGGCTACCTGCCGGTTGTCGTCGACGTAGAAACCGGTGGTTTCAACTCGGCCACCGACGCCCTGCTGGAGATTGCCGCGACCACCATCGCCATGGATGAAAAAGGGTTTGTTTACCCCGATCACACCTACTTCTTTCGCGTAGAACCGTTTGAAGGCGCGAACATCGAAGCGGCCGCCCTGGAATTCACCGGGATCAAGCTCGATCACCCGCTGCGCATGGCCGTGAGTGAAGAAACTGCCCTGACCGATATCTTCCGCGGCATCCGCAAGGCTCTGAAAGCCAACGGTTGCAAACGGGCGATCCTGGTCGGGCACAACAGCAGCTTCGACCTGGGCTTCCTCAACGCCGCTGTCGCGCGCCTGGACATGAAACGCAACCCGTTTCATCCGTTCTCCAGTTTCGACACTGCAACCCTCGCCGGTCTGGCCTACGGTCAAACCGTATTGGCCAAGGCCTGCCAGGCAGCCGATATCGACTTTGACGGTCGCGAGGCTCACTCGGCTCGCTACGACACCGAGAAGACCGCCGAGTTGTTCTGCGGCATCGTCAATCGCTGGAAACAAATGGGCGGCTGGGAAGACTTCAACGACTGATCCGGTCGAACGGTTTTATCCCGCCCACAAAAAAACCGGCCTCGCGGCCGGTTTTTTTATGCCTGACGCTTGGGCTTACAGCGCCGCAGCGTGCTCGGTCAGGTAAGCCGCAACACCTTCGGTGGAAGCGGTCATGCCTTTGTCGCCTTTTTTCCAGTTGGCAGGGCAAACTTCGCCGTGCTCTTCGTGGAATTGCAGTGCGTCGACCAGACGGATCAGCTCTTCCATGTTACGGCCCAGTGGCAGGTCGTTGATGATCTGCGAACGGACAACGCCTTTGTCGTCGATCAGGAATGCACCACGGAATGCAACGCCGTCAGCGGACTGAACGTCGTAGGCTTTCATGATTTCCTGCTTGATGTCAGCAGCCATGGTGTAGCGAACCTGGCCAATACCGCCATTGTTCACCGGGGTGTTGCGCCATGCGTTGTGGGTGAAATGCGAGTCGATCGACACGGCAACCACTTCAACGTTGCGCGCCTTGAAGTCAGCCATGCGGTTGTCCAGAGCGATCAGCTCGGACGGGCAAACGAAGGTGAAGTCCAGTGGGTAGAAGAACACCAGGCCGTATTTGCCTTTGATAGCCGACGACAGGGTGAAGCTGTCTACGATCTCGCCGTTGCCGAGTACAGCCGGTACGGTGAAGTCTGGAGCTTGTTTGCCTACGAGTACGCTCATTGAATATCTCCTGGTCTATTAACGTGAAGAACTGGATTCGCATCAGCCTGCCACCCTCAGGCGACAGCCCTGTGACACGATCCCCTTCGCAAGGACCGACCATCATACACGGCGTTTTTGAGCTGTCCTTAACGGATTTTCAGCGGCGCGTTAAATTCGGACTGTTACGGTTACTGTCGTAATGCCATGTCGAAAACCGTTCGTCAGCCATCGGCGCTTATAACGCGAAGCTTTCAGAAAGCACTTTGACAATCATTCTCGTTAACATTAAGATCCATCGCAATTGAGTCACAACCAGCGACGGTTCTCACTTATGTATGTCTGCCTCTGCACTGGCGTCACCGACGGTCAAATCCGCGATGCAATCTATGAAGGTTGCTGCAGCTATAAAGAAGTCCGTCAGGCCACCGGCGTAGCTAGCCAATGCGGTAAATGCGCCTGCCTTGCCAAGGAAGTGGTGCGCGAAACCCTGACCAAGCTGCAAACCGCCCAGGCCGCGATTCCATTTCCTGTTGAATTTACTGCCGCATAATTACCGTATTTCAAAGAACCGGACTAATGTCCGGTTTTTTTATGCCCGCAAATCAATCGCTTAGGCTCAAGACGCGGAACACAAACATTCTTATTCCGATTAATTTTCATATAACTTTCAATAACTTAGGTTTGACACTCTTAATTACGCGGCTCAAACTCTGCCTTATAGTCAGTTAATACAGGGCAGGACCCCATCATGAAAGGCGACATTACAGTCATCCAGCATCTCAACAAGATCCTTGCCAATGAGCTGGTCGCGATCAATCAATACTTTCTGCATGCGCGCATGTACGAAGATTGGGGTCTGAACAAGCTCGGCAAGCACGAATACCACGAATCGATCGACGAGATGAAACACGCGGACAAGCTGATCAAGCGCATCCTGTTCCTTGAAGGCCTGCCGAACGTCCAGGACCTGGGCAAGCTGCAGATCGGCGAACACACTCAGGAAATGCTTGAGTGCGACCTGCGTATCGAACGCACCGGCCACGCGGACCTCAAGGTCGCGATCGCGCATTGCGAAACCGTCGGCGACTTCGGCAGCCGTGAACTGCTTGAAGATATCCTTGAATCCGAAGAAGAACATATCGACTGGCTGGAAACCCAACTGGGCCTGATCGATAAAGTCGGTCTTGAGAACTACCTGCAATCGCAGATGGGCGAAGAGTAAATTAGCGTTCGCTAAACTCGAGCCACTAAAAAGCCCCGCCCTCTTGTGAGGTGCGGGGCTTTTTTATGCCTGATTTGTAGGAGCGATGCTTGCTCGCGAAGAACGATGACACGGTTTATCAGTAATACCGAGTTATCGATCTTCGCGGGCAAGCCTCGCTCCTACAGGAAGCTGTTCGGGTCGCTCCCCGTAGGGAACGCCGGATCAGGCTTCGGTCTTGGCGGCAGCTGCTTTTTCAACAGCCGCTTTGATCGTGGCCTGCAACGAACCGTCAGCAGCCATTTCGGTCATGATGTCGCTACCGCCGACCAGCTCACCACCAACCCACAGTTGCGGGAAGGTTGGCCAGTTGGCGTATTTTGGCAGGTTGGCGCGAATTTCCGGGTTCTGCAGGATGTCCACGTACGCGAACTTCTCGCCACACGCCATAACGGACTGCGCGGCTTTCGCGGAGAAGCCACACTGTGGGGCATTCGGCGAGCCTTTCATGTAAAGCAGAATGGTGTTGTTAGCAATCTGCTCTTTAATCGTTTCGATGATATCCATGGAGCACCTCGGCTGAACTTTCCGACTCAAGGGTCGGCACGGTGGCGCATTGTAACGGAAACCCGAGCGCCATGCTCGGTCTCCCCGACAGACTCGATCAAGCCGCCGCCACGGTCACCGGCACGCCGTTCAACGCCGCATTCCCCGACAACTCGTCGAGCTGACATTCGTCCGTCAGGTCATTGGCGCTGGACCCCGGCTGACTGCTGGCGATCGTCATCTGCACACCCGGTCGAGCATGGCCCCAACCGTGCGGAAGACTGACCACGCCTTTCATCATATCCAGACTGCCAAGCACTTCAACTTCGATCACGCCGACCCGGGAACTGACCCGCACCCGCTGCCCGTCGTTGAGCCCACGGCTGGCCAGATCTTCCGGATGCATCAACAACTGATGCCGTGGCTTGCCCTTCACCAGACGGTGATAGTTGTGCATCCACGAGTTGTTACTGCGCACATGCCGGCGGCCAATCATCAACAACTCATCGGCGGCCGGGGCCTGCAATGCGGCAAAACGCGCCAGGTCTGCGAGGATCTCCGCCGGTGCAGCCTGGACACGCTGGTTCGGCGTCTTGAGCCGTGGCACCAGGTTGGATTTGAGTGCGCCCAGATCAACACCATGAGGATGATCGAACAGGGTCGCCAGCGACAGTTTGTGCTCGGAAGCATCGCCATACAGCCCCATGCGCAAACCACGGTCGATCATCTGCGCCGGAGCGATGGTCGGTTTGAGCTCCTTGCCGGTCTTCGCCGCAAACGCTTGGGCCAGACCGACGAAGATTTCCCAGTCGTGCAACGCGCCTTCCGGCTTGGCCAGGATTGCCCGGTTGAAGCGTGAGACATTGCGCACGGCAAACATGTTGAACGTGGTGTCGTAGTGATCGTTTTCCAGGGCCGAGGTGGACGGCAGGATCAGGTCGGCGTAACGCGTGGTTTCATTAATGTACAAGTCGATACTGACCATAAACTCCAGGCCATCCAGCGCTTGCTCGAGTTGCCGGCCGTTCGGCGTGGACAGCACCGGATTGCCCGCCACGGTGATCAGCGCCCGCACCTGCCCTTCCCCGCCGGTGAGCATTTCTTCGGCCAGCGCCGACACCGGCAATTCGCCGCTGTATTCCGGCCGCCCGGAGACCCGGCTCTGCCACCGATTGAAATGCCCGCCCGAGGTGGACGCCACCAGATCCACCGCCGGCTCAGTGCACAGCGCACCGCCCACGCGGTCGAGATTGCCGGTGACCAGGTTGATCAACTGCACGACCCAATGACACAACGTGCCGAAGGCCTGGGTCGAGACGCCCATGCGCCCGTAGCACACCGCCGTCGGCGCCGCCGCAAAGTCCCGGGCCAGTTGCCGGATCTGTTCGGCGGGCACTGCACACAACGGGCTCATCACTTCAGCAGTGAAACCCGCGACCGCCTCACGCACCTCATCCAGACCGTCCACCGGCAGATGACTGTCGCGAGTCAAACCTTCAGCGAACAAGGTATTGAGCAGCCCGAACAACAGCGCCGCATCGCCGCCAGGACGCACGAACAGATGCTGATCGGCAATCGCTGCCGTTTCACTGCGGCGCGGATCGACTACCACCACTTTACCGCCACGGGCCTGAATCGCTTTCAGGCGTTTCTCGACATCCGGCACGGTCATGATACTGCCGTTGGACGCCAGCGGATTACCGCCTAGGATCAGCATGAAATCGGTGTGATCAATGTCCGGGATCGGCAACAGCAAGCCGTGCCCGTACATCAAATGGCTGGTCAGATGATGGGGCAACTGATCGACCGAGGTCGCGGAAAACCGGTTGCGGGTTTTCAGCAACCCGAGAAAATAATTGCTGTGGGTCATCAACCCATAGTTGTGCACGCTGGGATTGCCTTGATAGACCGCCACCGCATTCTGCCCGTGACGCTCCTGAATCCCTGCCAGGCGTTCGGCTACAAGATTGAAGGCGTCTTCCCACGCGATGGGTTGCCATTCGCTGCCCACGCGCTGCATCGGCTGATGCAGCCGATCCGGATCGTTCTGGATGTCTTGCAGGGCCACAGCCTTGGGGCAGATGTGCCCGCGACTGAACGTATCCTGCGGATCACCTTTGATCGACGTGATCTGCACCCGGCCTTCGGCCTCGGTGGTTTCGATGGTCAGGCCGCAAATGGCCTCGCACAGGTGGCAGGCACGGTGATGGAGAGTCTTGGTCATGGCCAGTCTCTGTCTTGTTCTGGGCGGGCAATGTATGCCACGGGAGCAAAACTATGGCGCGCGAACCGCCGCTGCGCCAGCGACGTTCGTCTTGTGAATCGGCGGCCATCAGGCCAGCCGATGGCGGTGCGCATTCAGTTCGGCGGCAACCGGGGCGGCGCCTGCAGCTGGATCTCCTGAATGGTTTCGATCTGCTCATGGGCGACATGCACGCCAGTGAGCTCGCCGATCAGCCGCCAGTGCTCATCAAGCCCGGCACTGATAGTGGCCATGCGGTCGATCATCCGTCGACCGGCGGCCTTGGTCACTTCGTCGTCGCTGCGCATCAACTCGAAAGACATCGAGGTCATGGATGCGGTGAGATGGGTCAGGGAGCGGGCCGTGAGGCCGAGTAATTCCATTAACTGCTGTTCTTTCGATTCCATTCCGGAGGCTTCCTGCATCGTCGTGAGGTAGTTATAACCCAGCACTTTGCATTAGCAAATGTTTCAGACCAGACACACTACCCAAGCGCATCGATAGAACCCCCGAATCAATCTGCAATCGCATCATCCTTGAAATTCTTCACACCGATAAATGCGCCAACAATGGCCCCCACCACTGCGCTCGGAACGCCGGGGTAGATCGTATTCGCGATAATCGCAAAGCCCATGACGGTAGACAGCACGGCCATGTCAAACGCCGGAGACACGCGACGCAGGCGTGTCAGACCAATGTTTCCAGTTTTGTTGATCGGCATCTGGGGCACGCCCTCCTTGGTTGTTGACTTGATTCATTCGAAAATCCGCAATGGACGGATGATACGGGACGACGGTCTCACTACCGGCAGGTAAAACCGTAACAGCAAGCAACGTGCCCCTTTGAAACCATGCAGTTACCGGGGCTCCGCATTGCGCCTGATTTGCAAACCCGCTTCGCCACCGTGTACAAATGCGGCTCGCTTGTGAATTTCGAAACATGTCAGCAGCCGGAAAAATAAGCCCCCTATTGGTAAGACGCGACATTTAATTATAAGATCGCGCCTTCCCCTATTTCGTCGCCCCGTGCGGCTTACGCCGCAGGTCTCGCCCGTTTTTCAGTTAAACAAGGCTTTGAGTATCTGCGGTCTGTTGCAAAAAGGTAGTCAATGATGAGCGCAAGGCACTTTCTCTCCCTGATGGATTGCACGCCCGAAGAGCTGGTCAGCGTGATCCGTCGAGGCGTTGAGCTCAAGGACCTGCGTAACCGCGGCGTACTGTTCGAGCCTTTGAAAAACCGCGTCCTGGGGATGATTTTCGAGAAGTCCTCGACCCGCACCCGCATCTCGTTCGAAGCCGGCATGATCCAGCTCGGCGGCCAGGCGATCTTCCTGTCGCCGCGCGACACCCAGTTGGGTCGTGGCGAGCCGATCGGCGACGCCGCCATTGTCATGTCGAGCATGCTCGATGCAGTGATGATCCGTACGTTTTCCCACAGCACACTGACCGAATTCGCCGCAAACTCACGCGTCCCTTTGATCAACGGCCTGTCCGATGACCTGCACCCGTGCCAGTTGCTGGCCGATATGCAAACCTTCCTCGAACACCGCGGCTCGATCCAGGGCAAGACCGTGGCCTGGATCGGTGACGGCAACAACATGTGCAACAGCTATATAGAAGCGGCGATCCAGTTCGACTTCCAGTTGCGCATCGCCTGCCCGGAAGGCTACGAGCCAAACCCTGAATTCCTGGCCAAGGCCGGCGATCGTGTGACCATCGTCCGCGATCCACAGGATGCCGTACGTGGCGCCCACCTGGTCAGCACCGACGTCTGGACCTCCATGGGCCAGGAAGAAGAAACCGCCAAGCGCCTGAAGTTGTTCGCGCCGTTTCAGGTCAATCGCGCCCTGCTCGACCAAGCGGCGCCGGACGTGCTGTTCATGCATTGCCTGCCAGCCCACCGTGGCGAGGAAATTAGCCTAGACCTGCTGGACGACCCGCGCTCCGTGGCCTGGGATCAAGCGGAAAACCGTCTGCATGCGCAAAAGGCCCTGCTCGAGTTTCTCGTCATGCCGGCGTACCACCACGCATGAGCCAGCCATTACTGCTCAACCTGCGCAACGTTGCCTGCGGCTATCAAGACCAGCGGGTCGTGCAGAACCTCAACCTGCATTTGAATGCCGGCGACATCGGCTGCCTGCTGGGCTCTTCGGGCTGCGGCAAGACCACCACCTTGCGCGCCATTGCCGGTTTCGAACCGGTGCACGAAGGTGAAATCCAGTTGGCCGGCGAGACCATTTCCAGCGCCGGTTTCACCCTCGCGCCGGAGAAACGCCGGATCGGCATGGTCTTTCAGGACTACGCATTGTTTCCGCACCTGAGCGTGACCGAGAACATCGCTTTCGGGATTCGCAAGCATCCACAAAAGGATCGTGTCACCGAAGAGTTGCTGGAACTGGTCAACTTGAAGAACCTCGGCAAGCGCTTCCCGCACGAGTTGTCCGGCGGTCAGCAGCAACGTGTCGCCCTGGCCCGCGCCCTGGCGCCGGAGCCGCAACTGTTGCTGCTCGACGAACCGTTTTCCAACCTCGATGGCGAACTACGGCGCAAGCTCAGCCATGAAGTGCGCGACATTCTCAAGGCCCGTGGCACCAGTGCGATTCTGGTGACCCACGACCAGGAAGAAGCCTTCGCCGTCAGCGATCACGTAGGGGTTTTCAAGGAAGGTCGCCTGGAACAGTGGGACACCCCCTACAACCTGTATCACGAACCGCTGACACCGTTTGTGGCCAGTTTCATTGGTCAGGGCTACTTCATTCGCGGCCAGTTGAACACGCCGGAATCGGTGCAGACCGAGTTGGGCGAGCTGCGTGGCAATCGTGCCTATACGTGGCCGATTGGCGGCGCGGTGGATGTGTTACTGCGCCCGGACGACATCGTTTACGCACCGGACAGTGCTTTGAAGGCCCGGATCGTCGGCAAGACGTTCCTGGGTGCTTCGACGCTGTATCGCTTGCAGATGCCAACCGGTGCGCAGCTGGAATCAATCTTCCCGAGCCATGCCGACCATCAAGTTGGTGCGCAGGTGGGGATTCGGGTGGCGGCTGAGCATCTGGTGTTGTTCCAGGCCTCCGGCAGCACGGCGGCGCAGATTCCGACAGTTGAATCCGGAGTCCGCCGCTACAGCACCGCCAGCTGAACCTGAACCCGTAGGAGCGAGGCTTGCCCGCGAAGGCGTCTGACCAGCCGATAATGATGTCAACTGACACGGCGCCTTCGCGGGCAAGCCTCGCTCCTACAAAGACATCATCCGAGCAATAACCTGCCACTCGCCACCAGCGTCGCATTCCCGCCAATCTTCACCCGCTCCCCTTCCAGCCGACAGAAGAGCTCCCCGCCTCGGGCCGAGCACTGATAGGCCGTCAGAATCGATTTGCCCAACCGTTTCGACCAGTACGGAATCAAGCTGCAATGGGTCGACCCGGTCACCGGATCTTCATTGATGCCAATCGCCGGCGCGAAGTACCGGGATACAAAATCATGTTTGCCACCCTTGGCCGTGACGATGGCGCCCGGCCACGGCAGTTTCGCCAATGCTGCCATATCAGGTTTGCAATCAAGCACCGCCTGCTCGGATTCCAGCACCACCAGCAGCTCATTCGAACCCAACACATCGACTGCTTCCACACCCAGCGCACGCTCGATATCCAGGGTCACGCCGACTTCCGATGGCACAATCGCCGGGAAGTCCAACCACAACCGCCCACCTTCACGACTGACGCTCAACGGGCCGGATTTGCAGATGAAATCCAGGCGCTCGACCGGCTCCTTATACATTTCGAACAGCACGAACGCGCAGGCCAAGGTCGCATGCCCGCAGAGCGGCACTTCGGTCGTCGGGGTAAACCAGCGGATATGCCAGGCCTGGCCTTCGCGCACCACGAAAGCGGTTTCGGCGAGGTTATGCTCGGCGGCGATCTTTTGCATCAACTCATCGGCGAGCCAGGCATCAAGCCGATACACCATCGCCGGATTGCCACTGAACGGTCGATCACTGAACGCATCGACCTGATGAAATTCAAGCTGCATAACCTTCTCCCTAAGTCCGGCCGTCGAGCATGAAGCCGCGACTTTTTCGGCACCAGTGACAGTGAAGTCCAATTTTCACCATACACCCCGGATAGACAGTGCTCGTCAGACGCGACCGATATCAGCGAACGTCGCTTGGGTGTGCTCAGCCAATACCGCGGGCGCCAGTTCCACCTCCAGACCACGGCGCCCCGCACTGACAAAAATGCTGGCGAAGGGCTGTGCTGAACTATCGATGAACGTACGCAGACGTTTCTTCTGCCCCAACGGGCTGATGCCTCCCAGCAGATAACCCGTCGCTCGCTGTGCCGCCGCCGGGTCGGCCATTTCGACTTTTTTGACGCCAGCCGCATGGGCCAGGTGCTTTAAGTCGAGACTTCCGACGACCGGCACCACCGCCACCAACAATTCACCTTTCTCACTGGCCGCCAGCAATGTCTTGAACACCTGCGCCGGGTCCAACCCCAGTTTTTCCGCTGCCTCCAGACCATAGGACGCCGCCTTCGGATCATGTTCGTAACTGTGCACACGATGTTCGGCGCGAACTTTTTTCAACAAATCCAATGCGGGGGTCATGGCAGCTCCAGGCTTGGCGGCAGCAGAAAAATACTGCCTCGGATTCTAGGCCATTGATCAACAAAAGGCTCTATTGCGGCGCTATTTCAAAGGCTTGGCGAAGCCCTGCTACACGGGTTCACACGCAATTCAAAACGCCATCAACACGATCATTCACGAGACGAATAGTTTAAATATGACTGGTGGTTCACTTTCGACCTTTGACAGCGGCGTTTCTTGTCTATATTTTTTCGTTTGCGAATACTGTAGGAATGATCCCGAAGTAAGTACTCGGCAGTAGACCGAAATCAGGATGGGGATCCTGACTCGGTGAAAATCGCGCCTTGGCCAAGATGACAAGGCGCCAGACAACAACAAAAAAGAGGTTTTCGATGACAACTGCTTTGAAACAACCGCCACTCTCGAGCCAATGCATGGCCGAATTCCTGGGCACTGCGCTGTTGATCTTTTTCGGGACGGGGTGTGTTGCCGCGCTCAAGGTCGCGGGTGCCAGCTTCGGGCTTTGGGAAATCAGTATCATCTGGGGTGTTGGCGTGAGCATGGCGATCTACCTGACCGCCGGTGTTTCCGGGGCTCACCTCAATCCTGCCGTCAGTATCGCCTTAAGCATTTTCGCCGATTTCGAAAAACGCAAACTGCCCTTCTACATCCTCGCCCAGGTCGCTGGCGCGTTCTGCGGGGCGTTGTTGGTTTACACGCTCTACAGCAATCTTTTCTTCGATTACGAACAAACTCACCATATGGTTCGTGGCACCCAGGCAAGCCTTGAGCTGGCGTCGGTGTTCTCCACCTTCCCGCACCCGGCACTGTCCACGGCCCAGGCGTTCCTGGTTGAAGTGATCATCACCGCCATCCTGATGGGCGTGATCATGTCCCTGACCGACGACAACAACGGCCTGCCAAAGGGTCCGTTGGCGCCACTGCTGATCGGCCTGCTGATTGCAGTGATTGGCAGCTCGATGGGTCCGCTGACCGGTTTCGCGATGAACCCGGCGCGTGATTTCGGTCCTAAGCTGATGACTTTCTTTACTGGCTGGGGTGAAATTTCCTTCACTGGCGGTCGCGATATCCCGTACTTCCTGATTCCGATTTTTGCACCGATTGTCGGTGCCTGCCTCGGCGCTGCTGCATATCGCGGGCTGATTGCCCGTCATCTGCCAGGCACCGAACCTGCTACAAAGGACGCACCACCGGCCATTGACGGCAAACCAAGAACTTCTTGATACCGTTGGCGCGTGATCCTGCCCTTTGATCCCGCGCCTGACCTCACACCTTATTTCGTCCAAGGCAATCGACATGACCGATATTCAGAATAAGAACTACATCATTGCCCTCGATCAGGGTACGACCAGCTCCCGCGCGATCATTTTCGACCGTGACGCGAACGTGGTCTGCACTGCACAGCGCGAGTTCGTGCAGCACTACCCGCAAGCCGGTTGGGTCGAACATGACCCGATGGAAATCTTCGCGACCCAAAGCGCCGTGATGGTCGAGGCCCTGGCTCAAGCCGGCCTGCATCATGACCAGGTCGCCGCCATCGGTATCACCAACCAGCGTGAAACCACCGTGGTCTGGGACAAGACCACCGGCCGCCCGATCTACAACGCGATCGTCTGGCAGTGCCGCCGCAGCACCGAGATCTGCCAGCAGCTCAAGCGCGATGGCCACGAGCAATACATCAGCGACACCACGGGCCTTGTAACTGACCCGTACTTCTCCGGCACCAAGCTCAAGTGGATCCTCGACAACGTCGAAGGCAGCCGCGAACGTGCACGTAACGGCGAACTGCTGTTCGGCACCGTCGACAGCTGGCTGATCTGGAAATTTACCGGCGGCAAAGTCCACGTCACCGACTACACCAACGCCTCGCGCACCATGCTCTTCAACATCCACTCGCTGGAGTGGGACGCGAAGATGCTGGAGATCCTCGACATCCCCCGTGAGATGTTGCCGGAAGTTAAATCGTCGTCGGAAATCTACGGCCACACAAAAAGTGGCATCGCCATCGGCGGTATCGCGGGTGACCAGCAAGCCGCCCTGTTCGGCCAGATGTGCGTCGAGCCAGGCCAGGCGAAAAACACCTACGGCACCGGCTGCTTCCTGCTGATGAACACCGGCGACAAAGCCGTGAAGTCCAAGCACGGCATGCTGACCACCATCGCTTGCGGTCCGAAAGGCGAAGTGGCCTACGCATTGGAAGGCGCCGTGTTCAACGGCGGTTCGACCGTGCAATGGTTGCGTGACGAGCTGAAGATCATCGCCGACGCCACCGACACCGAATACTTCGCCAGCAAGGTCAAGGACAGCAACGGCGTGTACCTGGTGCCAGCCTTCACCGGTCTGGGCGCACCTTACTGGGACCCGTATGCCCGTGGCGCTCTGTTCGGCCTGACCCGTGGCGTTCGCGTGGATCACATCATCCGTGCCGCGCTGGAATCGATCGCCTATCAAACCCGTGACGTGCTCGACGCCATGCAACAGGACTCCGGCGAACGCCTCAAGTCCCTGCGTGTGGACGGCGGTGCAGTGGCGAACAACTTCCTGATGCAATTCCAGGCCGACATCCTCGGCACTCAGGTTGAGCGTCCGCAAATGCGCGAAACCACGGCACTCGGCGCCGCTTACCTGGCTGGCCTGGCGTGCGGCTTCTGGGGCAGCCTGGACGAGTTGCGTGGCAAGGCAGTGATCGAGCGCGAGTTCGAACCAGCGCTGGAAGAATCGGCTAAGGAAAAACTCTACGCCGGCTGGAAAAAAGCGGTTAGCCGCACCCGCGATTGGGAGCCGCACGAAGGGGCTGAATAAGCCAAGGACCGGACTCGTATCCGGTTGTAACTGGTCGGGAGCAGATTCCTGCGGCATCATGGGCAAATTTTGCACGGCAGCCCAAAGGAAGCCCCATGAATCTGCCTCCCCGTCAGCAGCAAATCCTCGAACTGGTCCGCGAACGCGGCTATGTCAGCATCGAGGAAATGGCTACGCTGTTCGTCGTTACACCGCAAACCATCCGCCGCGATATCAATCAGCTCGCGGAAGCCAATTTGTTGCGTCGCTACCACGGCGGCGCGGCCTACGATTCCAGTGTCGAGAACACCGCCTACGCCATGCGTGCCGACCAGATGCGCGATGAAAAACAGCGTATCGGCGAAGCCATTGCGGCGCAGATTCCCGATCACGCCTCGCTGTTCATCAACATCGGCACCACCACCGAATCGATTGCCCGGGCACTGCTCAATCACAATCACCTGAAAATCATCACCAACAACCTGCACGTAGCCTCGATGCTCAGCGCCAAGGACGACTTCGATGTCCTGCTGACGGGCGGCAATGTGCGGCGTGACGGTGGTGTGGTCGGTCAGGCAAGTGTCGACTTCATCAACCAGTTCAAGGTGGATTTCGCCTTGGTCGGCATCAGCGGGATCGATGAAGACGGTAGCCTGCTCGACTTCGATTATCAGGAAGTGCGGGTGTCCCAGGCGATTATCGCTAACGCCCGACAGGTGATATTGGCGGCGGACTCCAGCAAATTCGGGCGCAACGCCATGATTCGCCTGGGACCGATCAGCCTGATTGATTGTTTAGTGACTGATCAGCAGCCGGTTCCGGCGCTGGCGCAGTTATTGAGCCAGCACAAGATTCGGTTGGAAGTGGTTTAACTCTCCCCCCTCTTCGGCGCCTGTACCGGCGCCTTCGCGAGCAGGCTCGCTCCCACAGGTTCAGCGCAATCCTTGTGGGAGCGAGCCTGCTCGCGAATACGGCTGCCCCTGCGGCACACCTTTTGCGGCTTACCGCACATCTAAATGTTCGTAAATTTTCCTTTAACCGCCCTTCGATCAGTATTTTCAATCGAAGTTGACTGGCTGTGCGCGGCTTTATGGGCTACCATTTTCGCAAATGAACATTAATGTTCGAATTCCAATATCGAAAATCATAAAAGCCCGAGGCCAGCCGATGCCCACTTCTACCTTGCCTACGCCCCCTCTCGCCGAGGTCTACGATATCGCCGTCATCGGTGGTGGGATCAATGGTGTGGGGATTGCAGCGGATGCCGCCGGTCGCGGTCTTTCGGTGTTCCTTTGTGAAAAAGACGATCTGGCCAGCCACACCTCGTCGGCCAGCAGCAAGCTGATCCACGGCGGCCTGCGCTACCTCGAACATTATGAATTCCGCCTGGTGCGCGAAGCCCTGGCCGAACGCGAAGTGCTGCTGGCCAAGGCCCCGCACATCGTCAAACAGATGCGCTTCGTGTTGCCACATCGCCCGCACCTGCGTCCAGCGTGGATGATCCGCGCCGGCCTGTTCCTTTATGACCACCTGGGCAAGCGGGAAAAACTGGAAGGTTCGAAAAGCCTGAAGTTCGGCCCGAACAGCCCGTTGAAAAGCGAAATCACCAAAGGTTTCGAATACTCCGATTGCTGGGTCGACGATGCTCGCCTCGTGGTCCTGAACGCCATGGCCGCTCGCGAGAAAGGCGCCCACGTTCACACCCAGACCCGTTGCATCAGCGCCCGTCGCGCCAAAGGCCTGTGGCACCTGAACCTGGAACGTGCCGATGGCAGCCTGTTTTCGATCCGCGCCAAGGCACTGGTAAACGCCGCCGGCCCGTGGGTCGCCAAATTCATCCGTGACGACCTGAAGATGGATTCGCCGTACGGCATCCGCCTGATCCAGGGCAGCCACCTGATCGTGCCGAAACTGTACGAAGGCGAACACGCACACATTCTGCAAAACGAAGATCAGCGCATCGTCTTCACTATTCCGTACCTGAACCACTTCACCCTGATCGGCACCACCGACCGCGAATACACTGGCGATCCGGCAAAAGTGGCGATCACCGAAGGCGAGACCGATTACCTGCTTAAAGTGGTCAACGCTCACTTCAAGAAGCAAGTCAGCCGCGACGACATCCTGCACAGCTATTCGGGTGTGCGCCCACTGTGCAATGACGAATCCGACAACCCGTCGGCCGTGACCCGCGACTACACCCTGGCATTGTCTGGCAGCGGTGAAGAAGCGCCATTGCTGTCGGTGTTCGGCGGCAAGCTGACCACCTACCGCAAACTGGCCGAATCGGCGCTGGCGCAACTGGCACCGTACTTCACCCAGATCAAGCCAAGCTGGACCGCGACGGCCACCCTGCCCGGCGGCGAAGACATGACCACGCCGCAAGCCTTGTGCGCCAAGATCCGCGACACCTTCGACTGGGTGCCGACCGAGATCGCGCGCCGCTGGGCCACCACCTACGGCAGCCGCACCTGGCGCATGCTCGAAGGCGTGCAGAACCTCAATGACCTGGGTGAACACATCGGCGGCGGTCTCTATACCCGCGAAGTCGATTACCTGTGCAGCGAAGAATGGGCCACCACCGCCCACGACATTCTGTGGCGCCGCAGCAAGCTCGGGTTGTTCACCACCCCGGATGAGCAGCAGAAGCTGGTGGATTACTTGAGCAAGGTCGAGCAGAACCGCAGCAAGATCGAAGCGGCCTGATCGGGAAACCGGCTGGACACAAGCCCCTGAATCGAGAGATTCAGGGGCTTTTTGTATGCGCTGGATATCTGTAGGAGCGAGGCTTGCCCGCGAAAGCGGTGTGTCTGCTGCATTAATGTTGGCTGACACGCCCTCTTCGCGGGCAAGCCTCGCTCCTACAGGGGATACCGCAAGACTCCATTCGGTTTTCCGAACGCGACTTGTCGGTCAATTCGGTTAACCGGATTATTCCCGGCTAAAAATCCCGCCATAAATATTTAATCCCTTTATAAATCAATAGCTTGATCATCACCGCCTGGCCTGGCACGAGTCATGCTCTACACTCTTGGACGAATGTATTGTCGTGCCCACCCTTCAGGTGCCACCACGCATTCGAAGCACAAAAGGGCCGACGCACTGGCTCCATAAAAAAAACAATGTCGAGGAAAATTTGATGCGCATCGTTCCCCATATCCTGGGCGCAGCCATTGCTGCCGCTCTGATTAGCACTCCAGTTTTCGCTGCCGAACTCACCGGCACACTGAAGAAGATCAAAGAGTCCGGTGTGATCACCCTCGGGCATCGTGACGCTTCCATTCCGTTTTCCTATATCGCGGACGCTTCCGGCAAGCCGATGGGCTACTCCCACGATATCCAGCTGAAAATCGTCGAAGCCATCAAGAAAGACCTCGACTTGCCGAACCTGCAGGTCAAATACAACCTGGTCACCTCGCAAACCCGTATCCCGCTGGTGCAAAACGGCACCGTGGACGTCGAGTGCGGCTCCACCACCAACAACGTAGAACGTCAGCAGCAAGTTGACTTCTCCGTCGGCATCTTCGAAATCGGTACGCGCCTGCTGTCCAAGAAAGGCTCCGCGTACAAAGACTTCGACGACCTGAAAGGCAAAAACGTCGTGACCACCGCGGGCACCACGTCCGAGCGCATCCTCAAGTCGATGAACGCCGACAAGCAGATGGGCATGAACGTCATCTCCGCCAAAGACCACGGCGAGTCCTTCCAGATGCTGGAATCGGGCCGCGCTGTTGCGTTCATGATGGACGACGCCTTGCTGGCCGGTGAAGCAGCCAAAGCCAAGAAAGCCGATGACTGGGCCGTTACCGGTACTCCACAGTCCTACGAAATCTACGGCTGCATGGTCCGCAAGGGCGACGAACCGTTCAAAAAGGCTGTGGATGACGCCATCAAGGCCACCTTCGCTTCGGGCGAGATCAACAAGATCTACGACAAATGGTTCATGGCGCCAATCCCGCCTAAAGGCCTGAACCTGAACTTCCCGATGAGCGACGAGCTCAAGGCCCTGATCGCCAATCCGACCGATAAAGCGGCTGACGACAAGAAGTCCTGATTCCTGACTAACCTTATCTCCTGAGAGGGCCACTGCCCTTTCAGGGGTTTGTCACTCCCTGCTGGCATTTTTTGGAAACACTCGAACCGGTGGCTGTCGAGCCGATCGTGTGTGCCTGAGCTTCAAGCTCAGGCGGGAACGGAGCTTCCCCAGGCGGGCACTTGTACATTGATCGATCCGAGGGGAGACCCTAATGAATTACAACTGGGACTGGGGCGTGTTCTTCAAGTCCACCGGCGTGGGCAGCGAGACTTATCTCGACTGGTTCATCTCCGGTTTGGGCTGGACCATCGCCATCGCCGTCGTGGCCTGGATTATCGCGCTGACGCTGGGCTCGATCCTGGGTGTCATGCGTACCGTGCCGAACCGCGTCGTATCGGGCATCGCGACCTGCTACGTCGAACTCTTCCGTAACGTGCCGCTGCTGGTTCAGCTGTTCATCTGGTACTTCCTGGTGCCCGACCTGCTGCCGCAGAACCTGCAAGACTGGTACAAGCAGGACCTGAACCCGACCACCTCGGCCTACCTCAGCGTCGTCGTGTGCCTGGGCCTGTTTACCGCGGCTCGTGTTTGCGAACAGGTGCGCACCGGCATCCAGGCGTTGCCACGCGGTCAGGAATCCGCCGCGCGTGCCATGGGTTTCAAGCTGCCGCAGATCTACTGGAATGTGCTGTTGCCCCAGGCTTACCGCATCATTATTCCGCCGCTTACCTCGGAATTTTTGAACGTGTTCAAGAACTCGTCCGTGGCCTCGCTGATCGGCCTGATGGAACTGCTCGCGCAGACCAAGCAGACCGCCGAGTTCTCCGCCAACCTGTTCGAAGCCTTCACCCTGGCCACGCTGATCTACTTCACCCTGAACATGAGCCTGATGTTGCTGATGCGCCTGGTCGAGAAGAAAGTCGCCGTACCGGGCCTGATCTCCCTAGGGGGTAAATGATGGAATTCGACTTCTCGGGCATCGTTCCGTCCCTGCCGGGCCTGTGGAACGGCATGATCATGACCCTGCAGCTGATGGCTCTGGGCGTGGTCGGCGGGATCATCCTCGGCACGATCCTGGCGCTGATGCGCCTGTCCCACAACAAACTGATGTCGAACCTAGCCGGCGCCTACGTCAACTATTTCCGCTCGATCCCTTTGCTGCTGGTGATCACCTGGTTCTACCTGGCGGTGCCGTTCGTACTGCGCTGGATCACCGGCGAAGACACGCCGATCGGCGCGTTCGCCTCGTGCATCGTGGCGTTCATGATGTTCGAAGCGGCGTACTTCTGCGAAATCGTCCGGGCTGGCGTGCAGTCGATTTCCAAGGGCCAGATGGGCGCTGCCCAAGCCTTGGGCATGACGTACGGCCAGATGATGCGTTTGATCATCCTGCCGCAAGCGTTTCGCAAGATGACCCCGCTGCTGCTGCAACAGAGCATCATCCTGTTCCAGGACACCTCGCTGGTGTACGCGGTCGGTCTGGTGGACTTCCTCAATGCTTCGCGCGCCAGTGGCGACATCATCGGTCGCTCCAACGAGTTCCTGATCTTCGCAGGGCTTACGTACTTCACAATCAGCTTTGCCGCCTCGCTGCTGGTCAAGCGTCTGCAAAAAAGGTTTGCCGTATGATCTCTATCAAGAACATCAACAAGTGGTATGGCGACTTCCAGGTGCTGACTGATTGCAGCACCGAGGTCAAAAAAGGCGAAGTGATCGTGGTCTGCGGGCCGTCCGGCTCGGGCAAATCGACCCTGATCAAATGCGTCAACGCCCTGGAACCGTTCCAGAAAGGCGACGTGGTAGTCGATGGCACATCCATCGCCGACCCGAAGACCGACCTGCCGAAACTGCGTTCGCGCGTCGGCATGGTGTTCCAGCATTTCGAGCTGTTCCCGCACCTGTCCATCACCGAAAACCTGACCATCGCGCAGATCAAGGTGTTGGGCCGCAGCAAGGAAGAAGCCACCAAGAAAGGCCTGCAACTGCTCGAACGCGTCGGCTTGTCGGCCCACGCCCACAAGCACCCCGGCCAACTCTCCGGTGGCCAGCAACAGCGTGTGGCGATTGCCCGTGCGCTGGCGATGGACCCGATCGTCATGCTGTTCGACGAACCGACCTCGGCGCTCGATCCGGAAATGGTCAACGAAGTGCTCGACGTGATGGTGCAACTGGCCCACGAAGGCATGACCATGATGTGCGTAACCCACGAAATGGGCTTCGCCCGCAAAGTGGCCGACCGCGTGATCTTCATGGACCAGGGCAAGATCATCGAAGACTGCAAGAAAGAGGAGTTCTTCGGCGACATCAGCCACCGCGCCGAGCGTACGCAGCATTTCCTTAACAAGATTTTGCAGCACTAAAAGCAATACACCGAACTCTGTGGCGAGGGAGCTTGCTCCCGCTGGGTCGCGTAGCGGCCCCAAAACCGGCAAATGCCTGCTGTCTGACACACCGCATTGGCCGGTTTTACGACTGCTTCGCAGCCGAGCGGGAGCAAGCTCCCTCGCCACAGGTCCGCGTTCGACTGGAAACCAGAGCAAGCCTGTTGCCACGCTGGTTGACCCAAGGCATCTGTGATGAAATGCGACCCCACTCTCTATCGCGCAGCGCCGCCATCACTCGCCGTGAAACCCCGTCTGATTCGCCATCTGTTCCTGCCGCCGCTGGTCATCGCCCTGATGATCGGGTTGGGTTACATCGGCTTCTGGGTCAGTGAACACTACGGGATCCGCAGCCTCAGCGAGAACGGCCAGCGTCAGCTGGAACTGCACGCCCGCGCCGTCGAGAGCGAGATCAGCAAGTACACCTACCTGCCCAGCCTGCTGGAACTCGAATCCAGTGTTTCAAAACTGCTGGACGACCCGACCCCGGAAACCCGGCAAACGGTCAACGATTACCTTGAAGGCCTGAACCGGCGCAGCCGCAGTCGGGCCATCTACGTCATGGACACCACCGGACGCGTGCTGGCCACCAGCAACTGGCGCGATGTCGACAGTTACCTCGGTGAAGACCTGTCCTTCCGCGCCTATTTCCAGAACGCCGTGCGCGGTCAGCCGGGCCGTTTCTATGGCATCGGCAGCACCAACGGCGAACCCGGTTATTACCTGGCCCACGGCCTGGAAGAACACGGCAAGATCATCGGCGTCGCAGTGGTCAAGGTGCGCCTCGAAGCCATGGAAGAACGCTGGCAGCGTGCGCGCCTCGAAGCTTTCGTCAGCGATGAGAACGGCATCATCATTCTCTCCAGCGATCCCGCGCGCCGGCTCAAATCCGTGGTGCCGCTGAGCGACGAAACCAAGGAAAAACTCGCCCGCAGCCTGCAGTACTACTGGTTTCCGCTGAACGAATTGCAACCGCTGGCCCGGGAAACCCTGGCCGAAGGCGTGGAGAAGCTGACCTTCCCCGCCAACAGCGAATTGGCGTCCGACGAGCGAGACATCACCTATCTGGCGCAGACCCGCCCCTTGAGCGACACCCCGTGGAATTTCACCCTGCTGACGCCCCTCGCGGATTTGCGCCGGGAAGCGATCAATCAGGGGATTCTGGTGGCGGTGGCGTTTGCCCTGGTAGCGTTCCTGCTGATCGCCTGGAACGAGCGGCGCAAGGTCATCGCCACCCGTCTCGCGGCCCGGGAAGCCTTGCAGGAAGCCAACAATCAACTGGAGCGTCGGATTACCGAACGCACCACCGACCTGCGCGCCAGCAACGAGCGGCTCAAGGGTCAGATCCGCGAACGACGCCAGGCCGAAGAGACGTTGCGCCGGGCCCAGGATGAACTGGTCCAGGCTGGCAAACTGGCGGCCATCGGCCAGATGTCGACCAGCATCGCGCATGAATTGAACCAGCCACTGGCCGCACTGCGGACCTTGTCCGGCAACACCGTGCGCTTTCTGGAGCGCGGTCAACTGGACGTCGCCAGCACCAACCTGAAAACCATCAACGAATTGATCGACCGCATGGGCCGCATCACCGCCAGCCTGCGTTCCTTCGCCCGGCGCGGCGACGACAAGGGCCAGGCCAGTCTCGGCAAAGCCGTGGACGCTGCGTTGCAACTGCTGGGCAGCCGAATGGAAAGCGTACATCTGGACCTGCATCGCGACTTGAAAGACGTGCAAGTGCAGATCGACCAGACGCGGCTGGAGCAGATTCTGGTCAACCTGATCGGCAACGCCCTCGACGCCATGCAGTCGCAACCGCTGCCAGAGCTGTGGCTGGAAGGCGAAGAGTACGACGGCAAATATCGCCTGCGGGTTCGCGACAACGGCCACGGCATCGACGCCGAAGCACGCAAGCATCTGTTCGAACCGTTCTTCACCACCAAACCCGGCGAACAGGGCCTGGGCCTCGGCCTGACCCTCTCCGCCAGCCTGGCCGCGGCCACCGGCGGTCACTTGGGTGTCGAACACCCGGCCAGCGGTGGTACCACCTTCGTCCTCAGTTTACCGTTGGTAAGCCCCACTCCCGCCGAGCCAATATGAACAACGACCTTAGCGTACTGATCGTCGAAGACGACCCCCATGTGCTGCTCGGCTGCCAACAGGCGCTGACCCTGGAAGACATTCCCTGTGTCGGTGTCGGCAGCGCCGAAGAAGCCCTGGAGCGGGTCGGCGACAACTTTGCCGGGATCGTCATCAGCGACATCCGCCTGCCGGGCATCGATGGCCTCGAACTGCTGACCCGGCTCAAGGCGCGCGACCGTAGCCTGCCGGTGGTGCTGATCACCGGTCATGGCGACATCTCCATGGCGGTCGGCGCGATGCAGAAAGGCGCCTACGATTTCATGGAGAAACCCTTCTCCCCGGAACGCCTGGTGGACGTGGCCCGCCGCGCTCTGGAACAACGCAGCCTGGCTCGCGAAGTCTCGTCGTTGCGTCGCCAATTGGCGGAACGGGATTCTCTGGAAGGACGGATCATCGGTCGTTCGCCAGCGATGCAGAACCTGCGCGAACTGATCGCCAACGTCGCCGATACCTCGGCCAACGTGTTGATCGAAGGCGAGACCGGCACCGGCAAGGAACTGGTCGCCCGTTGCCTGCATGACTTCAGTCGCCGCCACACCAAACAGTTCGTCGCGCTGAACTGCGGCGGGCTCCCGGAAAACCTGTTCGAAAGCGAAATTTTCGGCCACGAGGCCAACGCCTTTACCGGCGCCGGCAAACGGCGGATCGGCAAGATCGAACACGCCGACGGCGGCACACTGTTCCTCGATGAAGTGGAAAGCATGCCGCTGCCGTTGCAGATCAAACTGCTGCGGGTATTGCAGGAACGCACCCTCGAACGCCTCGGTTCGAACCAGAGTGTGGCGGTGGATTGCCGGGTAATTGCGGCGACCAAGTCCGACCTGGACGAATCGAGCAAAAAGGGCGAGTTCCGCAGCGACCTGTATTACCGCCTTAACGTGGTGACCCTGGAACTGCCGCCGCTGCGCGAACGTCGCGAAGACATCCTGCAACTGTTCGAACACTTCCTGCAGCAGTCGTCCCTGCGCTTTGACCGCGCGGTGCCGGAGCTGGACAACCAGACCCTCTCCAATCTGATGAGCCACGACTGGCCGGGCAACGTGCGCGAACTGCGCAACGTCGCCGAACGTTTCGCCCTCGGCTTGCCGGCCTTCAAAAAGTCCGGCGCCAGTGGCAGCAATCAAGGCCTGGCGTTCGCCGAAGCGGTGGAAGCGTTCGAACGCAACCTGCTCAACGACGCCTTGCAGCGCAGCGGCGGCAACTTGACCCAGGCCAGCCTGGAATTGGGAATGGCCAAGACTACGCTGTTCGACAAAGTGAAAAAGTACGGACTAAGCCACTGATGGACCTGATGATCAAAGCGCTCCTGGGCGCGGCGGTGGTGCTGATCCTTGCCGCGCTGGCCAAGACCAAAAACTATTACATCGCCGGGCTGGTGCCGCTGTTCCCGACCTTCGCGCTGATAGCGCACTACATCGTCGGCAAGGGCCGCTCGCTGGACGATTTGAAGACCACCATCGTGTTTGGCATGTGGTCGATCATTCCCTACTTCGTGTACCTGGCCACGCTGTACGTGATGGTGGATCGCATGCGCCTGGAAGCATCGCTGGCCGTGGCGGCGGTGGCATGGTTGATGGCCGCGACCGTGCTCGTCAGCGTCTGGGTACGCGTTCACGCCTGATCCCGCTGTCTGTAGGAGCGAGGCTTGCCCGCGAAGAACGATAACGCGGTGATTCAAACAGACCGCGTCACGGCATTCGCGGGCAAGTCAGAACGCCGCCCGCTCGCTCCTACGGTATGCGTTGGCTGGCCCGCCCCTTGCATTTACCCTCAAAGCCCTCTCGGCCGGTGCTCATACCTCATGAGCCCGGTGTCTGAAAGCGCCCACCAAGGGGTAGAGCCTGACCGTGAACACTTTCAAAAAGGCACCACGCCCATGACCTTCACCGTCATTGTGCTGGTGGCGTTTTCCATCGTGCTGGATGTGATCGGCCAGCTCTGTTTCAAACTCGGCCTGGACCGTTTGCCGGAACTCGAAGGCGGTTTTCGGCTGAACGCGTTCTGGGGCCAGGTGTTCAATGCGCCGCTGTTGTGGTGCGGGATCAGCGCCTATGCCCTGGAGTTTTTCGTCTGGCTCGAAGCCTTGTCCCGGGCACCGTTGAGCCTGTTGTTTCCGGCCGGGGCCCTGGCCTATTGCGGCGTGGTGCTGGCGGGCAAAGTGGTGCTCGGGGAAACCGTCAGCCGCCGGCGCTGGCTCGCAACGTTGGTGATTACGGTGGGCGTGATGCTCGCGTGTGCCGGCCATGCGTGATACTGAATCGATGGGTTGGCTGCACGGGCGACTCGGCACGGTGGTGCTCTGGGCGCTGTTAATTACGCTGGAAAGTGCCGGGCAGATTGCGACCAAGGTCGGTGGCGATCAGTTGGGCCAGATGACTTTTACCCTGCACTGGCTGCAAGCAGTGATCGTCGACCCCGGGGTTTTGTTTGCGGTGGGCTGCGGCATCGGCGCGTTTTTTGTCTGGATGCTGATCTTGCGCCGCAGCAGTTTGTCCCTGGCATTTCCCCTGAGTTCGCTGGTGTTTGTCGGGGTGCTGCTGGGGTCGTGGCTGGGGCTGGGTGAACAGATCAGCGTGCTGCACTGGGTGGGGGTGGCGGTGATTATTGGCGGGATTGCGTTATTGGCTCAAGGCGAACAAACCTGAGAACTACACAGTCCATTGTGGCGAGGGGGCTTGCCCCCGTTGGGTGGCGAAGCCGCCCCCAAACCATCCGCCACAGTCCATCAAGACAGACCTCAGTTGCAGGGTTTACGACTGCTGCGCAGCCGAACGGGGGCAAGCCCCCTCGCCACAAAAAGCTCGCTCGGCACTGTGCTCAGGTCAGTCAAACTTGTAAGCCACCGCCGCCTGCACTTCCCCCTGATCCTGCTGCCCGACCTGTTTGACGATGCTGCTGTCCGCTGCCGCGCCCGTCAGGTGAATCCAGCTCGCACTGGTCAACAGCGACCAATGGGTTGCCAGCGGAAACTCGAAGCTCTGGGTCAACGCCACGTTCTGCAAACCGCCACCAGCGTTGTAGCGGGCAATTCCCGAAGCCTGCGACTCTGAACCACTCACCCCATAAAACGCCTGATTCTGCTGCGCATCGGCAAAGTGTGCGGTCAGGTTGCTGCTGCCAATCACCCCACCACCCAGTGGATAACCGATCTCGCCACCGACCCTGCCGACCACGCCTTGCGGCCCGCCGACCGCCTCGCCCACAGTCGCAAACACCCGCCAGAAATCAGCCGGCGCGTATTGCACGAACCCACCGGCCACGCCCATGTCCGGCACATCGTGCAGGCCCTGCAAACTGCCGTTGGCGGTGCGCCCCGGCAGGTAATTGAGGAACGGCCCGGCGCTGAAACCGTTGGTTTTCAGCGCGCTCCAGGTCAACCCGTCATCGGTACTGAGGCTGACATCGCCCCAGTCCAGATCGAAATACGGCACCGGCCGGACTTCATGGCGACTGCCGGTCGGGTCATGAGGCTGATAACTCAGCCCCGCACCGGCCTCACCGGTAATGCCATCGGCCAGGACGTTGGCTGACAAGCACGTCAGCGCCGTAAACAGAGCAAGCGTAATCCTCGACATGAGGCCCTTCCTTAACAAGATATGCGCGCATCAATCCTCTTTTCGCCCTCCCTGCGCAAGCACTCATGTTGTTTGTAGCGACCTACAAAAATTGTAGCTTCGCCAACGCGCACACCCGCCGAAACCCCGTAAATACGGGGCCAAAGCCGATTGGCACAGTCCCTGCTCTACCCCTTCTGCAAGCGCAAACAGCGCGCCCTGCCCCAATAGGTAATGCAGATGAATGATTGGCATATCGTGTGTGATTTCGACGGGACCATCACCCGCACCGACGTGATCGACAGCATCCTCCAGCGCTTCGCCGACCCGAGCTGGGAAGCGATCGAAAACGAGTGGCTGCAAGGCGACATCGGTTCCCGTGAATGCCTCAGCCGCCAGCTCTCGCTGGTCAAGGCCACGCCGAACGAACTGCTCGCGTTTTTCGACACGATCGAAATCGACCCGGACTTCCCCGACTTCGTCGACCACGTGATCGGCCTCGGCGCCACTCTCGAAGTCGTCAGCGACGGCATCGAGCAAGGCATCGCGCGGATTCTTGCGCGCAACTACGTGACCCTGCTGCCGATCCTCGCCAACCGCTTGCGCCAACTCGGCCACGAGAGCTGGCGCATCGACTTCCCGTACTCCAGCGACGCCTGCCGCGCCGCGTCCGGCAACTGCAAATGCAAGTCCACGCCCAAGAGCAAACGGGTGCTGGTGATCGGTGACGGTCAGTCGGACATGTGCGTGGCGTCTACCGCCGATTTCGTGTTCGCCAAGGATCGCCTGGCCGAGCACTGCGAGCGCAACGGCATCGCCTACGCACGCTTCGACAGCTTCGCCGAACTTCCAGCCCTGCTGGCCCTGCTGCCTGTTGCCAGCAGCGCCAACGCCACCTCTTTCAACGTCGAAACACAGGAACTCTTCCATCATGTCTGATATTCGAATCGCTACCGCCGAAGACCAGATCCTTCTGGATAAAGAAGCCAAATATTGCTCCTACGGCGACACCGTTCACTACATCGACCCGCCGCGCATCTTCAGCCGCTGCGAAGGCTCGTACGTGTGGGACACCGAAGACCAGGCCTACCTCGACCTGCAAATGTGGTACTCGGCGGTCAACTTCGGTTACGCCAACCCGCGCCTCAATAACGCGTTGAAACAACAGATCGACACCCTGCCGCAGATCGCCAGCCAGTACCTGCACAAAGGCAAGATCGAGCTCTCGGAAATGATCGCGGTCGATGCCAAGAAAAAATTCGGCCTCGACGGTCGCGTGCACTTCAACGTCGGCGGTTCGCAGTCCATCGAGGACTCGCTGAAAGTCGTGCGCAACGCCACCAACGGCAAAAGCCTGATGTTCGCCTTCGAGGGCGGCTACCACGGTCGCACCCTCGGCGCGTCGTCGATCACCTCCAGCTACCGCTATCGCCGTCGCTACGGCCACTTCGGCGAGCGCGCCAATTTCATCCCGTTCCCGTACCACTTCCGTGGCCCGAAAGGCATGACCAAGGAAGAATACGGCAGCCATTGCGTGCAGCAATTCGCCCGTCTGTTCGAGACCGAATACAACGGCGTCTGGGACCCGAAAGTCGGCCAGAGCGAATACGCAGCCTTCTACGTCGAGCCGATCCAGGGCACCGGCGGCTACGTGATCCCGCCGATGAACTTCTACAGCGAACTCAAGCATGTGCTGGATCAACACGGCATCTTGATGGTGGTCGATGAAATCCAGATGGGCTTCTGGCGCACCGGCAAGCTGTGGTCGATCGAACACTTCGACGTCAAACCGGACGTGATCGTCTTCGGCAAAGCGCTGACCAACGGCCTCAACCCGCTGGGCGGCATTTGGGCCAAGGAAGAATTGATCAACCCGAAAATCTTCCCGCCGGGTTCGACTCACTCGACCTTCGCGTCCAACCCGTTGGGCACTGCGGTCGGCCTGGAAATGTTCAAGATGACCAGCGAAGTCGATTACGGCGCGATGGTCATGGCCAAGGGCAAATACTTCCTCGAAGGCTTGAAAGACCTGCAGAAACGCTACCCGATCATCGGCGACGTCGATGGCCTGGGCCTGGCCCTGCGCTGCGAAATCTGCGGCCCGGACGGCTTCACGCCGGACAAGGCGACCCTGGATTTCATGGTCGACGAAGGCATGAAGGGCGACATCGAAATCGACGGCAAACGCCTGGGCCTGATCCTCGACGTGGGCGGTTACTACAAGAACGTGATCACCCTGGCCCCGTCGCTGGAAATCAGCTACCCGGAAATCGACCTGGGTCTCGCCCTCCTCGACCGTCTCTTGCACCGGGCGATGAAAAGATGATGCATGACGAGATCGATATGGGCGAAGGCAGCGCCGGTTTCGTTCTCGGCTCGGGCGAGGTCGCGGTGTTGTTGATCCACGGCCTCACCGGCACCCCGACGGAACTCCGTCGGGTGGCCATGGGCCTGGCGAAAGCCGGGCACACGGTCTACGTGCCGACCCTCGCCGGGCACTGCGGCGGCAACGCTGACCTGCAAGCCACTGGCTGGCGCGACTGGTACGAAAGCGCGCGCAATACCTTCGTCGGTGTGCGGCGCAAACACGAGCATGTGTTCGTCGGCGGCTTGTCCATGGGCGCGGTGTTGTCGATGTACCTGGCGGCCGAGCACCCGGGGCAAATCGAAGGCTTGCTGCTGTATTCGACCACCCTGCGCTACGACGGCTGGAGCATCAACAAACTGGCGTTCCTCACGCCGTTGCTGATGCGCATCCCGTTCGGCGTGCACCTTTGCAGCTTCGAAGAAAAACCGCCCTACGGCATCAAGAACGAACGCCTGCGCGCCATCGTCGAACGCCAGATGAAGGAAGGCGAAAGCAGCGCAGCCGGTCTGCTGACTATGGAAGGCGTCACGGTTCGCGAACTGCACCGACTCAATGCCGTGGTGAAAAAATGCATGCCGTCGATCACCACCCAAGCGCTGGTGCTGCACTCCATCGAGGACGACATCACCAGCCGCTGGAACGCCGATTACGTCGAACGCAAACTCGGCGGGCCGGTGGTCAAGGTGTTGCTGGACGACTGCTATCACATGATCACCGTCGACCTGCAATACCGCCGAGTGATTGAGCTGAGCGTGGACTTTATCCAACAGCGTTTCATCCAACAGCGCTCCACCCCGCGACCTCTGCGCCAGGAATACCGACAACTGGCCTGAGCCCATGGCGAACCCGGTTGCAGACGGGTCGCCACTGGCGGGGCAATGTCGGCTACTGTATTGAACCAGGCCTCACGATTTCTCCCGCCATGGCTTTCGACAAGCGAAACCCGATGACCAGACACCGACCTGTCAACGCCCGACCCTTCGCCCTTTCCGGCTGGAGCCTGCAACGCAAACTGGTCCTGGCCTTCTGGCTGGTCAGCGTGATCCCGACCATGATCGCCGCGGAACTGGCGGCCACCACCCTGTCGCAGATTTTCGACAGCAACGTGCGCATCTGGCTGCAGGAATCGACCAAGATCGTCGAAGACGAGATCAGCGAAATCCTCCGTGACAACGCTCGGGCCGCGCAGTTGTTCTTGCGTTACGTCCGTCCGCCAGTGGATAAGTTATCGCTGCGCCACGACCGATTGACCACTGACATCGCCGATTCGATGGGCATCGATGTCGTCGCGCTGGTGCGCAACAGCGATCACAAAGTGGTGTTCAGCACCGCCGCCGATGACATCGTGCGGCAGATCAGTACCGCGCCCAAAGCGGTGATGCAGACCTTGCAGATCGGCGGCGTGCCGACCGGCACGGTGGTCTCGACCTTCGAGACCGAACAGGACGGCGTCGATTACAAACTGGTGATCGCCACCTACCTCGACAACAGCTTTCTGACCAGCGTCTCCGACGTGCACTCGCTGGACTTGCGGTTGTACCTGGCCAAGGGCAATGACTTTTCCGAGATTTTCTCCAGTCAGCGCTTCGAAGATCACCCGGCGGCGGTGCCGGAAAAAATCGAGCAGATCCTGCGCACCACTAAGCAGCCGACCGAACAATTCACCAGTCGCTACAGCGGCATCTATCGGCCGATCCTCAATGAAAACGGCGAGCTGCAAGGCGTGATCTTCAGCGGCTTGCTGCGCCATACCAGCCTGGTGGGGCTGGTAAACCAGAGCAACCTGTTCATCCTGATTTTTCTGCTCAGTTCGGCGGCGTCCCTCGGTGTCGGCTGGCTGGTTTCGCAACGCCTGACCCAACCGTTGCGCGGTTTGTCCAACGGCGTGCAAGCGGTGATCGCCGGGGATTATCGCCAGCGCTTGGCGGTCACCGGCGGCGACGAACTGGCGGAACTGAGCAGCACCTTCAACCACATGAGCGAACGCCTGGGCGAGTTGCAACACCTGGAATCGCAACTGCGCCGCCGCGATCGTTTGCATGCACTGGGCGAAGTTGCCATGGGCCTGGCGCATGAAATCCGCAACCCGCTGGGCATCATCAAGACCGCCACCCAACTGCTGCACCGCCGCGCGGATTTGCCCGAGACCGATAAGCGGCATCTGGAATACGTGGTCAGTGAAGTCAGCCGCATCAATGACCTGATCACCGATTTCCTCGACTTCGCCAAACCCAGCGCCCCCCTGCGCTCGACCCAAGCGGCGCGACCGCTGGTGGATGAGCTGGTGGGGTTCTGCGCGCCGGAACTGGCCAGCCACAACATCGAGGTGCACATCGACGACCAGGCGCCGGGCGCGACCCTGTACGCCGATGCGCGCCAGCTCAAGCAGGCCGGGCTGAACCTGATCGTCAACGCCATCGACGCCATGCCCGATGGCGGCCACCTGACACTCGGCATCCACCGCGACGCCGCCCACACCATCATCAGCGTGGCGGACACCGGCCAGGGCATCGAGCCCGACATGCTGGAACGGATCTTTACCCCATTCGTGACCACCAAGGCTTCGGGCACCGGCCTCGGTCTGGCCAAGGTGTTTTCGATCATGGAAAACCATGACGGGCACATTGAGTGCACCAGCGAAAAAGATGCCGGCGCCACTTTCAGCCTGTACATTCCGACCCATGGCGACGACTTCGACGAGGCGAGCGATGACACATAACGTACTGGTGGTCGACGACGAGCCCAAGCTCTGCGACCTGCTGGCATCGGCCCTGAGTCAGAACGGCATCAGCGTGTTCACCGCCGGCAACGGCCTGCACGCGCTCAAGGTGCTGGAGTGCGAGGACATTGACCTGGTGATCAGCGACTGGCGCATGCCGGGCATGGACGGTCCGCAATTGCTCGCGGAAATCAAAAGCCGTTTCCCGCAGCTACCGGTGATCGTGATGACCGCCTACAGCACGGTGAAAAACGCCGTGCAGTCGATGCGCAACGGCGCCTTCGACTACATCGCCAAGCCGTTCGATATCGACGAACTGGACATCACCGTCAGCAAGGCCCTGCAATTTCGCGACATCCTCAAAGACAACCAGCGCATGCGTGCCGAACTCGACGAACACCAGCAGATCGATAGCCTGGTGGGCGATAGCCCGAGTTTCCGCCGGGTACTGCAAGCGATCGATTCGGTGCGCGAAAGCAACGCGACGATTCTGCTGACCGGCGAAAGCGGTACCGGCAAGGAAATGGTCGCCCGCGCCATCCACAAACACGGCAACCGCGCCGACAAGCCGTTCGTGGCGGTCAACTGTGCGGCGATCCCCGAAGGCTTGCTGGAAAGCGAAATGTTCGGCCATCGCAAAGGCGCGTTTACCGGTGCGGTGGCGGATCGGATTGGGCGCTTTCAACAGGCTGACAAGGGCACGCTGTTTCTCGACGAGATCGGCGAAATGCCCTTGGCCTTGCAGGCGAAGATCTTGCGCGCGTTGCAGGAGCGGGTGATCGAGCCGGTGGGTGATCCGCGTGAGCGCAAGGTCGATGTGCGGGTGATCGCGGCCACCAACAAAAATCTGCTGGATGCGGTGGCCAAAAAAGAGTTTCGCGAAGATTTGTATTACCGCCTCAACGTGTTCCCGATTCCGCTGCCTGCCCTGCGCGAACGGGTCGAAGACATCGCACCGTTGGCCCGGCATTTCGCTAATACGCTGGGTGCTGCGGCCGGTAAACGGTTCAGCGGTTTTAGCGCGGAGGCGTTGCAGGCGATGGCGAATTATTCGTGGCCGGGGAATATTCGCGAACTGCAGAACTGCGTGGAGCGCGCGACGATTGTGGCGAGTGGGTCGGTGATTGAAGAGGATGACTTGCCGGCGTATCTGTTCGCCTCACGCCCCGCCGACGGCGGTGTGCTGGTTGAAAACAACGGCGTGCCGGCGGACCTGGAAGCGGCGCTGGCTGAAGTTGAAAAAGCCTACATTCTGGCGGCGTTGCAACAGAGCAATGGCGTGCAGGCAGCGGCGGCGCAGTTGATCGGGATTTCCGAGCGCAGCTTCTGGTATCGGCTGAAGAAATTGGGGATTCATGTGGACAAGATTGTCCGCTGACCACGCCCCCCTGTGGGAGCGAGCCTGCTCGCGAATGCGGTGGATCATTCAACAATGATGTTGAAGCTGACGGCCCCTTCGCGAGCAGGCTCGCTCCCACAGTATCAATCCCACTCACCTCAGGATCAGCTGACGGTCCCGCCCTTCGCCTCGCTCATGATCTGCCGGATCGCCCCGACAAACGTTTCTACCGGCTGCCCGCCCGTCACGGCGTACTGCCCGTTGAACACCACCGTCGGCACCGAACTCACTCCGCGCGACAGCCACAACTGTTCTTCCTCGTGAACCTCTTTGGCGTATTCATCCGACGCCAGAATCACTTCAGCCCGTTGCCGATCCAGTCCAACACTTTCGGCAATCTGCGCCAGTTGCGCGGGGTCCGACGGATTACCACCATCAGTGAAATACGCCTTGAACAGCGCTTCTTTCAAATTGAACTGCAACCCTTCCAGCCCGGCCCAGTAGAGCAAGCGGTGCGCGTCGAAGGTGTTGTAGATGCGGCTGTTGCCGTCGGTGCGAAAGGCAAACCCGACCTCGGCGCCACGGGCGCGGATCATCTCGCGGTTTTTCTGCGATTGCTCCGGGGTGGAGCCGTATTTTTCGGTGATATGTTCGGTGATGTTCTGGCCGTCAGGGCCCATGTTCGGGTTCAGCTCGAACGGCTGGAAACGGATCTCGGCCTGCACCTCGTCACCCAGCAGGTCCAACGCCTTGGTCAAACCATACAGACCCACGACGCACCAGGGGCAGGACACGTCGCTGACAAAATCGATTTTCAGGGAGTTACTCATCGCGTACCTCGCAGGCTAATGTCGCGCCGTAAAGCTCGAACAATACACCCGACGGGGCTGGGGTTGCAGCAGATCCCTGATTCACATTTCCCACAGGGGGATTGTGTCACCCACAAAATATGGGAGGTGGGTTACAGGAGGTTGGGGGTTGCCACCGGTTCGATCTGCGCCCAATGCGAGGTGTCTTCGCGGTGGGACTGCAAGTACGGCAACACCGCTGCGAGCAACGGCGCCTTGAACGCTTCCTGGAAACGATGGGCCATGCCCGGGATCAGTTTCAACTGACTGCCGCGGATGTGCGCCGCCAGGTGGACGCCGTGCATCACCGGCAGCAATGGGTCCGCCGTGCCGTGCACCACCAGCGTCGGCACGCGCAATTGATTCAGCAACGCCACCCGACTCGGCTCCGCGAGGATTGCCATGATCTGGCGCTTCACGCCTTCGGGGTTGAACGCTCGGTCATATGAAGCCGCCGCCTGTTGCAGCAACACTTGCCGGTCATCGCTCACGCTCGGGCTGCTCAGGGCTGCGAGCAAATCCGCCTGTTGCTCCAGCGCGACTTCGCGATTCGGTGCGCCGCGACGCGACAACAGTTGCACCAGCGCCGCGCTCGGCGCCGGCAAGCCTTCGGCCCCGGAACTGGTCATGATCAACGTCAGGCTTTCGATCCGCTGCGGCGCCATCGCTGCCATATGCTGGGCGATCATCCCGCCCATGCTTGCGCCCAGCACGTGGAATTGCTCGATGTGCAACGCGTCCATCAGCCCCAACGCGTCCTCGGACATGTCGGTCAAGGTGTACGGCGCCGCCACCGGCAAGCCGAGTTTGTAGCGCAACACTTCGAAGGTCAGGTTGGCGTTGGCCGGCGTCTGGCGCCAGGTCGACAGCCCGACATCGCGGTTGTCATAGCGAATCACCCGAAAGCCCTGCTGACACAAGGCAACCACCACCTCGTCCGGCCAGTGGATCAGTTGCCCGCCCAGCCCCATCACCAGCAGCAATGCCGGATCAGACGCACGGCCAATGCTCTGGTACGCCAGGCTCACCTGGTCCAGATCGGCATGTTCAGTCGGGACATTGACGTCACAACGCGAGGCCGCAAGGGACGGCAGGCTGAATAAAAGCGCAGCCAACAGTACCGCCCTTGAAAAAAATCGTACACACATGAAAAACACCGAAACGCAGAACCCCAGTAGAGCGCGAGTCTGATGAAGTTTGTTCAAGCGCGCTGCCACAGTTGCGTGACAGTTTGATGAAGATTGCCGAGTGGTCGTGTCGGGGCTCGCGGCATCCTCCAGACAAGTCCTTGCAGCCGCTCATCGGAAGACCCCGTCCACCTGTTATTTCTGACAGTAGGCAGCCTCCCCCGTTGTGTATTCAATCGCCCCTCCGGGCACACACAGAGGTTGCGTTCATGATCACAACCAATTGCCCCGAGGCCAGACAGGAATTGGCCACCCGCCCAGCGCTGGAAATACCCGGCGCGATGACCTGCGTCGAGCGTGCGGAGTTGGGCGTCAATCAGGCCATGCTCATGGAGCGAGGCTTGCCAATCGCCATTGACTCCAACGGCGTCAAACCCGGCGACAGTGTGTCGGTGTACCTCGACACGCGGCTGGTGCTGGTCCTGCCGGTGAAGAAGGATTACGCCGGACAGTCCATCACCCCATACATCCCGGCGACGCTGATCCCCGAAGGTGTTTTCACCCTGACGTACCGGGTGAACATTGAGCGATCCGCCCCGCTGCAAGTTCGGGTCAAGACCCGTTTGCCCGGCGGTATCGATAAACCGCTTGCTGCGCCATACATCAGCTCCACCACGCTCAACGCTCAGCAGGATGAAACCGTCATCGTGCCCGCCTATGAGGGCATGAGCCCGAACGACAAGGTCACGCTGATGTTTGGCAACTGGGCCTTGCTGCATACGGTAAAAGCCGCCGAGATTGGACAGCCGCTGACGTTTACGCTGTCCAGAGACAAGGTTGCCAGCAATGGCGACGGCGCGGTCGTTGTGTATTACACGGTGTTTGATGAACTGAGAAATTGCGCGCTGGATCACTCACCGGGCCGCGTACTGATGATCCAGTGCGGCACCGACGAACCGATACTTGCGACGGTGGAAGGCACCGATCAGCAGCACACGTTGTACCTGAGCCGATTGGGCAGCCGCTCGGCGAAGGTCAGCCTCGACACTCAGGATTTTGCCCACGGTGACACGCTGAAACTGGTCTGGCGAGGCCTGGACCGCGCAGGCAAGTCGAAGGTGTTGACCCTGGAACAAACCCTGGAAAGCCCATCGAGGCTGGACTTCAAGATTCCCAACGAGGTCATGCAGGAGCTGGCCGGTGGCAGTGCCCGGCTGTTTTTCACCCGCACCGACGCCCATGGCGCTACGCAGACATTACCGGCCACGGAAATTCTGATTGTCGGTCACACGCACAGGAGCAGTGAGCCGCCGCATCCGCCAGCGGCTGCTCCCGAAGACGGTGTGTTGCAGATCGCCCAACCGACCATTTTAGGAGCGACTGAAGCGGTGGAAGGCGCCGATTGTGGTGTCTCGCTACGGATTTACGATGACAGTGACCTCAACGGTTCCAGGGTCATTATCAATCCGGTGACAGGGGCCGTGGCTTTGGATGTGATCGATCTACTGCTCAACGGACGCATCGTCGACACCTTGATCATCCAGTCCGGCACGGTGAAGTGTCGGCATGAGATGAAGCTTCCCAAGCTTGAGCTCATGCCCGACAGGATCAACTTGCTGCAAGCCACGATCAGCCGGGTCAGCCATGACACCGAAACCTTCTCGCCGCCATTGAGGGTCCTGTACAACGCCATCCGCCCCGGCAACAAGGACCGCGATTGCAATCCCGGACACTCGGAATTGCAACTGAAACTGCCACAGGACGTTATCGATAATGGTCTGGATGCCGAACGTATAGCGCTGGGCGTCGAGGTGAGCTTTTGCTATCCCTATTGCCGGCCTCACGACGTCATCACACTGACCATGGGCAACCTGACCGTGTGTTTCACGGTGTCGCCCGATGAGCTCCCACAATGCGTGGCGAACGAACCGCAATGCATCGTGCGGACATTGACGGCACAACAGTTCCGGCAGGCTGCAAACGGTCCGCGACTGACGCTTTTCTACACCGTGCAGGACCAGATCAAAAATGGCCCGGACCCGATGGCGCCGTGTTCGGCGCACGTGGTGTTCGAATCCGATCACACCGGTGTGCGTCGTCATGTGCCGGCATCAAGAGCAGCCCTCGGCCAACCCACCCATTTGCTGCTCGGTCCCAGCGCTGTACTCGATTCGCAGGATTTGCCGCCGCAGATACCGATCATCAGCGCCGTCACCACCAGGGATCAGGTGATCCCCCACACTGGCGTCACTTACTACCGCAACGCCCTGGTTATTCGCGGCCGGGCGACAGCGGGGCAATCGGTGGTTGTCTATGAGGGGGTGCGCAATCTGGGACGCTTCACGGTGGATGCCAATGGCGACTGGGTCGTGCCGGCGCGAACCTTTGCGGTAGCGCGCCATGTCATCACGGTGCGGTCGATCGACAGTACGCAACACTCGCCACCGTACGTGTTCACTGTCCAGCCAGGACTGTCAGAGGACCGAGTGGTTTTCGATTACCCGGACTATCAAGGCTGGGTCCCGCACGATCCGGATTTCAAGAACGTGTTCTCCTTTTTCCAGTCACCGTGCGGACGCTATTGCGTACTCAAGACCGAGACCGTATCCGGCGCAGCCCCGGCGGACATACTGTCCAGATCATTCAATAACCTCCAATCCGGCGCCAGTTATCGGCTCCAGGTCGCCGTGGTCCAGTCGGCAACCGGCAACCTTCAGCCGTCCCTTCGCTTGCGCTCCAGCACCGGCGCCGCATCGGACTTTGTGCGGTTGAACAACCAGGTCCTGGAGGTGCTCAGCCTGCATTTTGTACCGCCCACACCCGAGTGCACGCTGTACCTCGAAAGCGGCATGGAGGGTGGTCGCGGAAATGTTTTTGATATGGCATGGATGACGCTGGATCGGGCGCCACTCGCTCCGATGTCATCAGCCCAGAATATGGCGCAAATCTGGGAGTGACCGGGTATTTCGTCAATCATGCAGGACAAAGAAGCTTCCATAAGGCGCTTGTATAAGCCATCAACCAAAACAAAGCCCGCTGACCGTCACCGGTTCAGCGGGCTTTTTTTTGCCGCATCCGTACTTAGGCGAGCTGACTGCGCAATTGCCGCGCCGCCGCCACCATGTTCACCAGCGCCGCTTCGGTTTCCGGCCACGCACGGGTCTTCAAGCCGCAATCCGGGTTGACCCACAAGCGTTCAGCCGGAATGCGCTTCACAGCCTTGCTCATCAACTTGACCATTTCAGCGGTGTCCGGCACCCGTGGCGAGTGGATGTCATACACGCCCGGGCCGATGTCGTTCGGGTAGTCGAAGGCTTCGAAAGCTTCCAGCAACTCCATGTCCGAACGCGAGGTTTCAATGGTGATCACGTCGGCGTCCATGGCCGCGATGGATTTGATCACGTCGTTGAATTCGCTGTAGCACATGTGGGTGTGGATCTGGGTTTCGTCGCGCACACCGGAGGCTGTGAGACGGAAGGCCTCCACTGCCCAGTCGAGGTATTCCTGCCATTGCGCCCGGCGCAGCGGCAAGCCTTCGCGGAACGCGGCTTCGTCGATCTGCACGATCTTGATGCCGGCGTTTTCCAAGTCCACCACTTCATCACGCAGGGCCAAGGCCAGTTGCTGCGCCTGGATTTTGCGCGACACGTCTTCACGCGGGAACGACCACATCAGCATGGTCACGGGACCGGTGAGCATGCCTTTCATGACCTTGTCGGTCAGGCTTTGCGCGTAGGTGATCCAGTCGACAGTCATGGCGTTCGGGCGGCTCAGGTCGCCGTAGATGATCGCCGGTTTCACGCAGCGCGAACCGTAGCTCTGCACCCAACCGAAACGGGTGAACAAATAACCGTCCAGTTGCTCGGCGAAGTACTCGACCATGTCGTTGCGCTCGGCTTCACCGTGCACCAGCACGTCCAGGCCCAGGCGTTCCTGGACTTGCACCGCGTGGCGGATTTCGCTGTGCATGGCGTCGGTGTAATCGTTGGCCGACAGCTTGCCTTGCTTGAACGCCTGACGCGCCAGACGGATCGAACCGGTCTGCGGAAACGAGCCGATGGTGGTGGTCGGGAACGTCGGCAGTTTCAGGCGTGCACGCTGTTGTTCGATGCGTTTGGCGAACGGCGAATGACGTTGGCTGTCTTTCGCGCCGATAGCGTTGATCCGGGCCTGAACTTCGGCTTTATGGATACGTGGCGACTGCGCACGACTGGCCTGGATCGCGCGGCTTTCGGCCAGTGCGGCCTGCACCTTGGGCGCTTGCGGGTCGTTGAGGGCATCGCGCAGCACGGCGATTTCACCGCACTTCTGCACGGCGAAGGCCAGCCAGGATCTCAGTTCCGGGTCGAGCTTGTCTTCGCGCTCCAGATCCACCGGGCTGTGCAGCAACGAGCAGGAACTGCTGACCCACAAGTTGTCGCCAAAACGCTCTTGCGCCGGTTGCAGTTGCGCCAGCACTTGTTCCAGTTCGCAGCGCCAGACGTTGCGGCCGTTGACCAGGCCGACCGAGAGGATTTTGTAAGTCGGCAGGCGATCCAGCACTTGGCCGAGTTGATCCGGCGCGCGCACGGCATCAATGTGCAGGCCTTGCACCGGCAGGCTGACGGCCAGGCCGAGGTTGTCTTCCAGGCCGCTGAAGTAGGTCGCCACGAGTTTTTTCAGCGGCGAGTATTGAAGGATGTGGTAAGCGCGTTCGAAGGCACTTTTCCAGGCTTGTGGCAGGTCGAGGGTCAGGATCGGTTCGTCGATCTGCACCCATTCCACGCCTTGCTCGGCGAGGCGACCGAGGATTTCGTTGTAGACCGGCAGCAGGCGTTCGAGCAGTTCGAGTTTGTCGAAGTCGTTGCCTTTGGCTTTGCCCAGCCACAGATAAGTCAGCGGGCCGATGATCACTGGTTTGACGTTGTGGCCCAGGGCCTTTGCTTCGGCGACTTCGTCGAACAGTTGCTCCCAGCTCAGTTTGAACTGCTGATCAGCGCTGAATTCCGGGACCAGGTAGTGGTAGTTGGTGTCGAACCACTTGGTCAATTCCTGAGCGTATTGCGCCTTGGTGTGCTCACCACCGCAGCAGGCCGCAGTGGCGCCACGGGCCATGCCGAACAGGGTGTCGAGGGTCGGCTGGCCGCTGGAGTCCAGGGTGCTGTCGAAACGCTCGGGCACCACGCCGAATGCCAGGGAATGGCTCAACACCTGGTCGTACCAGGCAAAGTCGCCGACCGGCAGCAAATCGATGCCGGCGTCTTTCTGCAATTGCCAATGGGTGGCGCGCAGTTGGCGACCAACGGCGTTCAAAGCGTCCTGATCGAGGTCGCCCTTCCAATAGGATTCGAGGGCTTTTTTCAGTTCGCGGTCAGCGCCGATGCGCGGGAAACCAAGTGTGTGGGCCAGAGCCATGGTGAATTTCTCCCTTTAAAGATGTTGTAAAAACGTGGGCCTATTGTCGACAGCCAACCCAACATGAGACAAACTCAACCTTTTCGTGTTGATCACAAGTTTTCCTCATGGAGCCCCCGGTGCTTGAAATCCGTCACCTGAAGACCCTGCATGCCTTGCGCGAAGCCGATAGCCTGGTGGATGCGGCCGACCGCCTGCACCTGACGCAGTCGGCCCTGTCCCACCAGTTCAAGGAACTGGAGGAGCGCATGGGCATGCCGTTGTTCGTGCGCAAGACCAAACCGGTGCGTTTCACCAGTGCCGGTTTGCGCCTGCTGCAACTGGCTGACGCCACCCTGCCGCTGCTGCGTGGCGCCGAACGCGATATCGCGCGGCTGGCCGGCGGCACGGCCGGGCGTTTGCACATGGCGATCGAGTGCCACAGTTGCTTTCAATGGTTGATGCCGACCATCGACCAGTTCCGCGATGCCTGGCCGGAAGTCGAACTCGACCTGGCCTCGGGCTTCTCCTTCGCCCCGCTGCCGGCCCTGGCCCGTGGCGATCTGGACTTGGTGGTGACATCCGATCCGCTGGAACTGGCCGGGATCACCTACGTGCCGTTGTTCACCTACGAAGCGATGCTCGCGGTGGCCAACCAACACCGGTTGGCGAGCAAGGCGTACATCGTGCCGGAAGACTTGCTCACGGAAACCTTGATCACCTACCCGGTGGAGCGCGATCGGCTGGATATCTTCACGCGTTTCCTCGAACCGGCCGACGTCGAACCGGCCCAGGTCCGCACTTCGGAACTGACGGTGATGATGATGCAACTGGTGGCCAGCGGACGCGGCGTCTGCGGCATGCCGCATTGGGCGCTGCATGAATACAGTTCACGGGGTTATGTGAAGGCCAAGCGGCTGGGCGAGAAAGGCTTGTTTGCGACGTTGTACGCGGGGATTCGCGCGGACATGCTGGATGCGCCGTACATGCGCGATTTCTTGCTGACGGCGAAGGACACATCGTTCTCCACCCTCGACGGCGTCAGCGCAGTTCGCTAACCCCGATCGTTCCCACGCTCTGCGTGGGAACGACCATACACACGACACAACCCCTGTAGGAGCGAGGCTTGCCCGCGAAGCTTTTTGCAGCCTCGAGGACGCCTTCGCGGGCAAGCCTCGCTCCTACAGGTTATTTGTGGTCCCAAAGATCTACTTTGATCTTAGATCTCGCGCCACATGTGGATCTTGTCGAAGTAGTCCTCGCCGACCCGCACCGCCAGCGGTTCCAGGCCGAACTGGATGAAACCGCAACGCTGGTACAGCTTGAACGCTGCGTCATTGCCAGCCGTAACGGTCAGCTGAATCAGTTTCAGGCCTGGACGGTTTTTCGCTTCCGTCAGCGCTGCCTGGACCAATTCAAAACCGAGTCCGCACTGACGAACCTGGCCAGACACGTACATGCCAAACAGCGTCGCCTTGTGCCGAGCCTTTTCCCGGGGTTCGAAGGCCAGGCCGACGATGCCCGACAGCTTCCCCTCCACGAACCCGCCGAACACCACATCGAGCTTGCTGGTCAATCGCGATTCCCACCAGCCCAGCGGCATCGCGGCACGCTCGCGCACGCTGGAGGTGAAAGCTTGCGGATGCCGGTCGTAGGCTTCGAGCATCAGTTCCCGATAGTCCAAGGCATGGCTGGCATCCAGGCGTTCGATCCACATGGTCACGCCGCCTTGCGCTGTTCAAGCATCAGCCGCACCGCCAAGGCCGACAGCACGAAACCCATGAAATAACGCTGCACCGCCAGCCAGGTCGGGTTGCTGACGAACCACGACGCGATTCCAGCGGCGAACAGCGCGATCAGCAGATTGACGCAGAAACTCACGCTGATCTGGGTCAGGCCGAGGATGATGCTCTGGGTAAACACCGAGCCATGTTCCGGGCTGATGAACTGCGGAAACACCGACAAGTAGAACACCGCAATCTTCGGGTTCAAGGCGCTGGTGAGAAAGCCCATGGTGATCAGTTTGCGCGATGAGTCCGGCGGCAACTGCTGGGCTTCGAACGGCGAGCGCGCGCCGGGTTTGACCGCTTGCCAGGCCAGCCACACCAGGTACAGCGCGCCGGCCCATTTCAACACTTCATACGCCATCGGCACCGCCAGGAACACTGCGGTCAAACCGGCCGCGGCGGCGAACAAATGTACGAAGAATCCTGCCACCACGCCGAGCAACGACGTCACCCCGGCCCTGCGCCCCTGGCAGATCGAACGGGAGATCAGGTAAATCATGTTCGGCCCCGGCGTCAGTACCATCAGCAACGCGGCGGCGGCGAAGATCAGCAAGTCTTGAAGCGGGATCATGGGGCAGTCCTGGGTCCAGTGTTGATCAGGCGATCGCAGTCAGCGAGGCTCGATAAAACGGCAGGATCACATCCCGTGTCAATGGCGCCAGCGTGAGATGACCGTCAGTGGCCGGGTCGATCCAGCGCACTTCTTCGATCTCGGCGGCCGGAGTGACGTTTGCGTCGATGTTCAGCAGAAACAGTTCGGCCTGGACGACAAAACCCGGTTCATTGGCGGCCGGTGCCGAGAATTGGCCCAGAAACGTGGTTTGCGTCGGGTCGATGACCAGGCCCAGTTCTTCTTCCAGCTCGCGGGCCAAGGCATGGACCGGTTGCTCATGGGCTTCGATCTTGCCGCCGGGTTGCATGAAGGCTTCGGTGCCGCGTTTGCGGACCAGCAGAGTGCGGCCGTCGGAGCCGATCAACAGGGCGGCGGCGATGTGGATGATGCGAGGGGAAGTAGACATGGATGAGGAATGGCCTTGACTAAAAGGCGCAAGAATAACCTGTAGGAGCCAGGCTTGCCGGCGAAGGCGTCTTTGAAATCGCCTTCGCCTGTAGGAGCGAGGCTTGCCCGCGAAGGCGTCCATGAAATCGCCTTCGCCTGTAGGAGCGAGGCTTGGCCCCGGAGGGGGGGTTTTAATAGCCGTAGCGGGGGCACCAGGCTCCAACAAGGTGTAGGCCGGGGGGCGAGGGGGTTTGGGGTTGGCACACC
>NZ_JBIUXZ010000004.1:0-189236 GCF_044744265.1 Pseudomonas sp. NPDC087342 | reverse complement strand
CACAAAAAAATGGGGCCAGCTGTGTGGCCGTTCTGTAGGAGCGAGGCTTGCCCGCGAAGGCGTCTTTGAAATCGCCTTCGCGGGCAAGCCTCGCTCCTACAAGTGTTCGCCGTAGCGGCTAGGAGGTTGCGCGTTCCAGCAAGGCTTCCACTTCCTCGGGGACTTTCACAAAGATGCTGTATTTCGCCCCTTCCATGGTTTCAAACGCAATCAGCTTGTCTACCAACGGTGCATTCAACACCTTGCCGGCATTGAGCAGCAGCATGCCGTTGTCGGCATTGAGGTTGCGCGCCAGGATCATGCCCGGCGCCAGGTCACGGGTGGTCAGCACTTTGACCGACGGGTCGGCCAGGGTCACGTCACTGAGGTACGCGGCGCACACCTGAATGAAATCCTCCACCAGTTCGGGATCGTAGAGCCGCCCGGTGTAGTTGCGGATGTACACCAGCGCTTCGTCGCTGTTCATCTGCCGTTCGAGGATCAGCCCGCGCTGCAATTCGATGAAATCCACCGCCAGCTTCAGCAACCGCGAACCAAACGGAATCGCCTCGCCCTTGAGCCGGTCCGGGAAACCACTGCCGTCCCAGCGTTCCTGGTGGTGCAGGATCAGGCGCGCGGCGTCTTTCATCGGGTCGAGGGTCATCAGCAGCGACTCGCTCTGCTTCGGATACTCGCGATAACGGTCGCGGTCGATGTGATGGAGCATGTCCGACGGCGTGCTCATCATGCTGTCGGTCCAGCTCAACTTGCCTATGTTGTACAGCGCCGCGGCCATGGTCAGATCGCGGCTGGTGCCCTCGTCCAGGCCGTGGAGTTTGCAGTACACCCGCACCAGCTCGATGATCTGGCGATTGGTTTGCTTGGCCGGTGGCAGGCGCAGGTTGGCCAGCAACGAGAACACCTCGGTGCCGGTGACGTAACTGTGTTTGAGCTCTTCATACGCCAGGTCGAGCATGTCGGCGGTCTGTTGCAGCTCGGACGTGCGCGCCGCGACGTGTTTTTCCAGGGTCGAATTGAGGGTTTTCAACTGGTCATTCTGCTGCCGGGTCAACTGCACCAGACGCCGGCGTTCAAGCTCGGAATGATGATGCTCCAGGGCCTGGCGCAAGGTCAGCTGCAGTTCTTCGTCATTCCAGGGTTTGCTGATGTAACGGTGAATCTGCCCGTCGTTGATCGCCTTGATGATCGTCGGCAGGTCTGCGTACCCCGTCAGCAGGATGCGCGTGGTCGTCGGGTAGAGCTGATGGATGTGTGCCAGCAACGTGGCGCCATCCATATTGGGCATGCGCGCGTCGCTCATCACCAGATCGATGGGTTGTTGCGCCATGATTTCCAGGGCTTGGGCACCGCTGGTGGCCAACAGTACGTCGTAGGGCTGGCCGCGCAACAGACGACGCAGGCTGCTGAGGATTGATTCCTCGTCGTCGACCAGCAACACCTTGGGTTTATCGGTCAAAGTCGTAGGGAGTTGCTCTTCCATGGCGTCACCTCGAGTGAAACGTGTCCAACGTTGTGGCAGGCGACGACAAACGTCCACTCTTGCCGGAGCCTGATCTACAGGCTAGATGATTTTCAGACATTGCCGGCAACTGATTCATTCCATACACCCGAGCGAACTCCAGACAAGGGGGCTATGCTCAGGTGACTCGGATCCACATTCTGTGACCGTTCGGCCAGGTGATCAGGGAAAGGATGCCCCTATGAACAGACCGTTTCGAATCGCCGTCGCCCCGGGCGGATGCCTATGAATGCGCTGCTTGCACGGACGAACCGGCGCATCCTCATCGTCGACGATACTGCCTCGATCCATCAGGATTTCGCGAAGATCCTCAGCCCTCAGACCATCGAGGACGACGATCTGGACAGCACCGAACGAGCCCTTTTCGGATCGACGGCAGCTATTACGTTGCAAAGCTTTACTCTCGAATCGGCTTATCAGGGCCTTGAAGCCTTGAACAAGGTCGAAACGGCGCTGGCCAACGACATGCCCTACGCCATGGCCTTCATCGACATGCGCATGCCGCCGGGCTGGGACGGCCTGGAAACCATCGAACGGCTGTGGCAGGTCGATCCCAAGCTGCAAGTCGCGCTGTGCACGGCGTATTCCGACTATTCGTGGGAAGACATCGACGAACGCCTGGAGCTGGGTGATCGCCTGCTGATCCTGAAAAAACCCTTCGATGCCATCGAAATTCGCCAGATGGCCAGCGCGCTCACCGCTAAATGGCAGATGACCGAAGACGCGGCGCTGAAGATGTCCTTGCTCGAACAAGCCGTGGAAGAACGCACCCGGGAACTGTCCGACGCCAACATCATCGTGCAGAACAGCCCGACGATTTTGTATCGCTTGCGCGGCGAACCGTCGTTCCCGCTGATGTACATCTCCCACAACATCACCAAATACGGGCACACCGCGGCCAAACTGGTGGCGTCGGCCAATTGGTCCAAAGAGCTGATTCACCCGGACGATCTGTCCAAAGTCGACGACGCCATGGAGCGCGTGCTGGACCGGCATGCCGAGGGCGCGTCCATCGAGTTCCGCATGCGCACCGGCGATGGGGCCTGGCGCTGGGTCGAAAACCGCTACATCCCGGTGCGAGACGCCGAGGGCCGGTTGCTGGAAGTCGAAGGCATCATCCTCGACATCACCGAACGCAAGCTGGCTGAAGAGAAAATCGCCCTGCTGGCCCGCACCGACGGGCTGACCGGGCTGGCCAACCGCGCGACCCTGATCGAGCGGCTGCACCAGGCGTTCGCAGCCAATCGGCGTGGCGCCAACGCGTTCGCGATTTTTTACCTGGACCTGGATCACTTCAAACGTATCAACGACACCCTCGGCCACCCGGTGGGCGACCAGTTGCTGCAAGAAGTCGCCCGGCGGATCAAGGCCTGCGTGCGTGAAAACGACGTGGTCGCGCGCCTCGGTGGCGATGAGTTTGCCATTTTGCAGCTGGATGTCAGCGACCCGACCCAATCTGCGGCACTGGCGGCCAAGGTTCGCGATTCGCTGGTGCTGCCCTACTCCCTGGGCGGCAACGATGTACGGGCCTCGGTGAGTATCGGCATCAGCAGTTGCACCCCGGACATCCTCAGCGCCGACGCCCTGCTGACTCAGGCGGACATGGCGCTGTATCGCTCCAAGGAGCAGGGCCGCAACCAGTACCACTTCCATTCCGAGGAGATCAATCAGGAAGTGGTCGAGCGCATGACCATCGCCAGCGACCTGAAATCCGCCATCGAACACGAAGAACTCGAACTGCATTACTGGCCGGAAGTGGACCTGAGCACTGGCAAGATCCTCGGCATGGAAGCCCAGGTCACCTGGAACCACCCTACCCGTGGCGTGCTGGAAGGCCCGGCGTTCCTGCCGGCGGCGGAAAAAACCGGGACCATTGTCGCCCTTGGCCACTGGGTGCTGGACCAGGCCTGTCGGCAGATGCGCCAGTGGCGCGACGAAGGCATGGCGCCGCCGGTGATTGCGATCAAGTTGTCCCTGGCTCAGCTCAAGAGCGGCCCCGAACTGATCTATGACGTGCTGCGCACCACCGCGCGCTGGGAATTGTGCCCCTGGGACCTGCGATTCGACGTCACCGAGGCGACCCTGGCCCAGACCAAATGGACCCACAACGATGTGCTGCCGCGCCTGCGAGAGCTGGGGGTGAAGATCGCCATCGATGATTTCGGCACTGAATATTCTTCGTTCGATTACCTCAAGACCTATCAGGTCAATCACCTGAAACTCGCCCAGGCCTTCATCGATACCGCCGCCCAGGATCCGGCGAGCGCGAACACCTTGCGCGCCATTATTAATTTCGCGCGTGACGTAGGGATCGGAATCATTGCCGAAGGTGTCGAAACCCAGGAGCAACGCAGTTCGTTGATGGCCACGGGTTCGCCGATGAATGCCCAAGGGTATTTCTTCAGCAAAGCGGTGAGCAGCCAACAAGCCGCCGAACTGCTGAAAGCCGGGAGTATCGTGCCCCCGGCAGGCGAAAATGACCCAAGCCTGGGTAACCCGCCGCGTTCCACGGAGCAAAACGGATGAAGACCCCCTTCGTGCGGACCAACCGGCGCATCCTGATCATTGACGACACGCCGTCGATCCATCTGGACTTCCGCAAGATCCTCGACCCCGACGCGGAAGCGGAACAGTCCCTGGCAGGCACCGAAGAAGCGTTGTTCGGCACCCAGCAACCGGACCGGCTGACCTTTGAGCTCGACTCCGCGTATCAGGGCCGGGAAGCCCTGGAACTGGTCAAGCGTGCCCGGGCCGAAGGTCGCCCGTATGCCCTGGCGTTCACCGACATGCGCATGCCGCCGGGCTGGGACGGGCTGGAAACCATTGAAGAGCTGTGGAAGGCCGATCCCAGCCTGCAAATCGCCCTGTGCACCGCGTATTCGGATTACAGCTGGGAAGCGATGGCCGAACGGCTCGAATTCGGCGACCAGTTGCTGGTGCTGAAAAAGCCCTTCGACAGCCTGGAAATCCGCCAGATGGCCAGCGCCCTGACCTGGAAATGGCAGATGGCCCAGGACGCGGCGATGAAAGTGCTGAGCCTGGAGCAGACCATCGAGGCGCGGGTGCATGAGTTGCTCAAGGTCTCGCACTTGCTGCAATACGACATTCTCACCGAGTTGCCCAATAGCACCTTGCTCGGCGATCGCCTGAACCAGTCGCTGGCCTTGTCCCGGCGCCACGACAAACAACTGGCGGTGATGTTTCTCGGGCTGGACCGCTTCAAGCGCATCAACAATGCGCTGGGACATCCGGCCGGCGACGAAATGCTCAAACGCGTCGGGCAAAGCCTGGTGGCCACGGTGCGCGAATCCGACTCGGTGTTTCGTTATGGCTCCGACGAATTCGTGGTGATCCTCGCCGATATCCGCCACCCGCAGCAGACCAAGGGCATCGCCGAAAAACTCTTGAATGCCATCCGCGCGCCGCAGCACATTGCCGGCCACGACCTGAGCGTGACCGCCAGCCTGGGGATCAGCATCTACCCCGAGGACGGTCTCGACGCCATCGTGCTGATCAAGAAAGCCGAAACCGCGATGCGCAACGTCAAGGAAAACGGCCCCAACGATTTCAGCTTTTTCATCGATGAGATGAACCAGCGCGCCCGGGAGCAGCAAAGCATTGAGTCGGGCATTCGCCTGGCCCTGGAGCGCAACGAATTTGTCCTGCACTACCAACCGAAACTGGACTTGAGCAACGGCCAGGTGGTCGGCGCCGAGGCGTTGATCCGCTGGAAAAAACCCGGACAAGGCTGGGTCTATCCATCAGATTTCATCGCAGTCGCCGAAGACAGCGGCTTGATTGTGCCGTTGACCAAATGGGTGATGGCGCAGGCCTGCCGTCAGGCGTGCATATGGAAAACCGCCGGGCTGCCGAACATCTGCATCTCGGTCAACGTCTCGGCCATCGACTTTCGCCAGCGCGACTTTGTCGAGAGCATCGAGTTGATTCTCAAGCAGACCGGCATGGAACCGACGCTGCTGGAACTGGAGATCACCGAAGGCGTATTGATGCAGAACGTCGATGCCACCGTGACCGCCCTGAACCGGATCAAGGCGTTGGGCGTGCGCCTGGCGATCGATGACTTCGGCACGGGTTATTCCAGCCTGAGTTACCTGCGCCGGTTCCCCATCGATGTGCTGAAAATCGACCAGTCATTCATTCGCGGCTTGAGCCGGGACAGCAGCGACGCTGCGCTGGTCAGTGCGATTATCAGCCTAGGCAAGAGCCTCAAGCTGACCGTCATCGCCGAAGGCATCGAAACCCTGGAACAACTGGATTTCCTCAAGGCCCACCACTGCGAGGAAGGCCAGGGTTATTACTTCAGCAAAGCCGTGGCGCCGGACGCGTTTGCACATTATCTGATGTCGGTAAAACCCCTGCCTTCAGCCCAGGCATGAGCAGCACGCAACGACACGCAGGCCAACTGCCAAGGAATCACTCGATGTCGCCTAAACCTGCCTTTGCCCTTGCGGTGTTTGCGTTGGCGATCTGCCTGACCGCCGTTGGCGCACCGCTGGACGAACCGCTCAAACCGTTACCCGCCGTGCCGCAGCAGAATCCTCTGCGGGTTGAACTGGGTCGCCAGTTATTCAATGAGCCACGTTTGTCGGTCAACAACAGCCTGTCGTGCGCCGATTGCCATCGACTGGCAAGCGGCGGCGCCGACAACAAACCGTTCTCGATCGGCTTCAACGGCCAACCGGTGGCCATCAACACCCCCAGCGTGTTCAACGCCTCCTTGAACTTCCGACAGTTCTGGAATGGACGAGCCGACACCCTGGAAACCCAGGTCCACGATGTGGTGCAGAGCCCCAGTGAAATGGGCAGCAACTGGGAACACGTGGTGCAGACGCTGAGCGCCGACGCGACCTATAAAGCCGCATTCGCCAAGGCCTACGCGGACGGCGTCAGCATGAACAATGTGCAAAATGCCCTGGCCAGCTACGAACGCACGCTGATCAGCGGCAACTCGCGCTTCGATCAGTACCTGCTGGGTAATACCGACATTCTCACTCTCGATGAAAAGTACGGTTATCAACGCTTCAAGGACTACGGCTGCATCACCTGCCATCAAGGGGTGAACATCGGCGGCAACATGTTCCAGAAATTCGGGGTCATGGGGGATTATTTCAAGGTCCGGGGCAACCCCACCGAAACCGACCTGGGACGCTACCTGGTGACCAAGGATGAAGAGGACCGCAACGTGTTCAAGGTCCCGAGCCTGCGTAACGTCGCCGTGACCGCGCCGTACTTCCACGACGCCTCGGCGAAAACCCTCGAGGAGGCCGTGGACGTGATGTTCAAGTTTCAGCTTGGCCGTGTGCCCTCGGACGATGACCAGCACCTGATCATCTTGTTTCTCAAGACCCTGACCGGTGAATGGGAGGGCAAGCCCTTATGAAAATGTCCCGCCGTCGCAGCCTGGCGCTGCTCAGCCTGGTGGCCCTCGCCCTGGCCTCGACCCTGCTGTTCCTGTACCTCAAATCCAGCTCCGACCAGACCGCGACCTACACCGAGTCCCGGGACGTGATCGCGCGGATGAAACAACTCAACGCGCAGTGGGAAACCGAGATTCTCAAGGCCAGGGTCGCGATCAGCCACAACTACGATCCGCTGGTCTCGCCCCTCACCGAAATGACCGAGCTGTGGCAGCGGTTCGACAGCATGGAATCGAACCACGGCCGCAACGACTCGCCCGCCTGGAACACCAGTCATGACGCGTACCTGGCCGCTATCCAGGAAAAGACCCGCCTGGTGGAACAGTTCAAGTCCCACAACGCGGTGCTGCGTAACTCGCTGGCGTTCTTGCCCACCGCCGAGGACGACATCCAGCAACCCCTGACCGAAGTGGAAGGTGGCGACAAGCAACAACTGCAGAACATCGCCACCGACACCTACGACTTGCTCCTCAGCGCCCTGGAATTCGCCCAGGTCACCTCGGATGACAAGGCTGCCGATATCCTGGTGGGCCTGAACAAAATGGGGGTCAATAAAACCCGGCTGCCGGATGCCTTCCATAGCCCCATCGATATCCTGAGCAACCACATTGCGCTGATCCTGCGCGAGCAACCGATCGTCAACCGTCTGCTGGAAAGCATTGAAGCCGTCCCGGTGGCCCAGCGCCTGGACGACATCACCAGCCTGCTGAACCAGGATCAGCAGCAGTCCGACGCGATTTATCAGCGCTACCACTTCTACATGCTGGTGTTTTCCGTGCTGCTGGTCCTGGTGCTGGTGTACCTGGCGATCCGGTTGATGCGCAGCTTCACCGAGATCAGCCGCGTCAACAAAGCGCTGCAAACGGCCAATGATGACCTGGAGCTGCGGGTCGAAGAACGTACCCGGGAACTCAAGGACACCCAGAGCGAACTGCTCGACACCGCGCGCCAGGCCGGCATGGCCGAGATCGCCACCAACGTGTTGCACAACGTCGGCAATGTGCTCAACAGCGTGAACATCTCCGCCGACCTGGTGACCCGCAAACTGCGCGGCAGCAAAGCCCTGGGGCTGGGCAAGGCGATGCAGTTGATCAACGAACATCCTGCGGACCTGGGCAGTTTTCTGAGCGACGACCCCAAAGGCAAATTGCTGCCCGGCTACCTCAATCAACTGGTGGACGCCATCGCACTCGAACAACAAGGCATGACCGACGAACTGGCGCAATTGACCAAAAGCGTGGACCACATCAAGGACATCGTCGCGACCCAGCAATCCTACGCGGGCGCCAACAGCCTGATGGAACCGGTGCAGATCAGCGAACTGCTGGAAGACGCCCTGCGCATGAACTCCGGCGCCCTGACCCGGCACCATGTCACGGTGGTCAAGGAGTACACCGAAGTACCTCGGGTCATGGGCGACAAGCACCGCTTGCTGCTGATCCTGATCAACCTGATCAGCAACGCCAAATACGCCATGTCCGATCTCAGCGACCGTCCACGCCAGATGACCCTCGGGGTGAAAATCGTCGACGACAGCATTCTGCAAGTCAGCGTCAAGGATGACGGTGAAGGCATCCCCGCGGAAAACATGACGCGAATCTTTGCCCACGGTTTTACCACCCGCAAGGAAGGCCACGGTTTCGGCCTGCACAGCTGCGCCCTGGCCGCCATCGAGATGAACGGCCACCTTACCGCCCACAGCGACGGCCCGGGCAAAGGTGCACTATTCACGTTGCAGATCCCCCTGAAAACCGTAGCAGGTGACGCATGAGCAACCCTTCGAATCGACGCATTTTGTTGATCGATGACACACCCTCCATTCACGTGGATTTCCGCAAGATCCTCACCCCGGCACCGCCGCAACACGTGGAACTGGACGAAATGGAAGCCGCGCTGTTCGGCGCCGAAGCGAAATCTGCCAGCGCACTGTTCGAGCTTGACTCGGCGTTCGGCGGTCAGGAAGGCCTGGGCAAACTCAAATTCGCCATGAAAGAACAGCGCCCCTACGCCATGGCCTTCGTCGACATGCGCATGCCCGACGGTTGGGACGGCGCACAGACCATCGAACACCTGTGGCAGGAAGACCCGCGCCTGCAAGTGGTGGTGTGTACCGCTTACTCCGATTATTCGTGGGATGAACTGCTGGACCGTTTGCAGGCCCATGACCGGTTGCTGATCCTGAAAAAACCGTTCGACAACATCGAAGTCCAGCAGATGGCCAACACCCTGCTGACCAAATGGGACATGACCGAACGGGCCAGCGTGCAGGTGGATCATCTGGGGCAAATGGTCGAACGCCGGACCCGGCAGTTCAAGGAAGCCAGCGTCGAGCTGCAACGGGAAATCGACGAGCGCAAACAGCTTGAATCGCAATTGGTGCAATCGGAAAAACTCGCGTCGCTGGGGCAACTGGCGGCGGGTGTCGCCCATGAAATCAACAACCCCATCGGCTTCATTTCCTCCAACCTCGGTTGCCTGGACGGCTACTTCAAGCAGTTGCAGGAAATGCTCGACGCCTATCGGGGCGCCGAAGAGTCGATTACCTCACCTGAGGTGATCGAGCGGCTAAATGTGCTGCGCGAACGGGTCGAGCTGGAATTCCTGCGCGAGGACATTCCGCTGCTGATCAAGGAATCCAAGGACGGCATCAGCCGCGTCGGGCAGATCGTCAAGGATTTGAAAGACTTTTCCCGGGTGGATTCCAACCAGGAATGGCAGTGGGCCAACCTGCAACAGGGCATCGAATCGACCCTGAACATCGTCGCCAACGAACTCAAGTACAAGGCCGATGTGGTGAAGCAATATCAGGTGCTGCCGGAAATCGAATGCCTGCCCTCGCAAATCAACCAGGTGATCATGAACCTGATCGTCAATGCCTCCCAGGCCATCGGCACGGAGCGCGGCACCATCACGTTGAGCACTGGGCTTGAGGGCGAGACGGTATGGATCGAGGTGGCGGATACGGGCTCGGGCATTGAGCCGCAGACGTTGCAGAAAATCTTCGACCCGTTCTTCACCACCAAACCGATTGGCCAAGGCACGGGGTTGGGGTTGTCACTGTCGTATGGGATCGTGAAAAAGCATCACGGGGATATTTCGGTGCGCAGCGTCGTCGGGACGGGCACTACGTTCAGGGTTGAGCTGCCGGTGCATCAGACCAAGTTAGCGAGTTGAACCTCCATTGGTAAGGGCATCAATGTGTGGAGCCTTGGAACTCCAGCCCCGAGGAACGGTGAAGAGTAACAAGAAGAAATAACCGCTTACAGTTACGGAAATGTCCTACGCAGGGGTTTGATAGTTTGCGTGGCACCGCAATCTGCGGTCGCCATATAACTCAACCTCTATTGGAAAACCGGCATGTCCGACATCTCAGCACTTAAAGACAGAAACAACCTTAAAACCCTTCACCTTTTCCTGTTGGGCCTGATTACGTCCAGCCTTTACTTCATTGTCTGGATGTATAAAACCAACGCTTTTCTGGAGGAGGTCACAAAGATCAAAACCATGAGTTCCCGGTATTTCATCTGCTACCTGTCATTGATGGGACTGGGCGGCCTTTTCCTGAACACGGCAAATCTGTACGTAGTGGCATTAGGTGGGATGATGCTGCTCACTTCGACCATCCTTGGGATTGTATGGGCATTTCGCGCACGCAACGCGTTGCGTGCCTACACGTTGACGGAACATAAGTTCGAGTTGCGAATGAAGGGGGTATACACCCTGCTTTTTACGATTTATTACGTCAATTACTGCATCAACGACTTGCCCAATGCCAAACAAAAAAGCCACGAAAAAATGCAGTCGGTCGAAAAAACCATTCAAGCCTGAAACACCTGTAGGAGCGAAGCTTGCTCGCGAAGGCGGCGTCTCAGTCACTATTAATGTTGGCTGACACACCGCCTTCGCGAGCAAGCATCGCTCCTACAGAGGACTATCATGCATCCGGTTGTTTTGGGGCTGAACCAAACGAGGCGAAGCGCTTGTTGAAACCGGCGATCCGGCCTTCGGATTGCGTCTTGCGCTGCTGGCCGGTGTACACCGGGTGGGAAGCACTGGAAACGTCCAAGGCTACGTACGGGTAGGTGTTGCCGTCGCTGTGCTTTTGCTCGCGATCAGAGTCCACCGTGGAACCGATCAGGAAAAACGTATCGGCCGCCGTGTCATGGAACAGCACGGTGCGGTAGGCGGGATGGATGTTCGGTTTCATGTTGCCTCCGGGGCTTTGGGTGAGAACTTATGCGTTATACAGTAACACTAAGTTGACACCCAAACGAGAACCAATTGCAATAAGAACAGAAGTAGATCGTCTATCTGTAGGAGCGATGCTTGCTCGCGAAAGCGGTGTGTCAGTCGACATCAATGTTGAATGTGGGTCCGCCTTCGCTCCTACAGGGTTATGCGAGGTTAGGTGGCTTCCTGGAAATCCATCTCCGGCGGCTGGCGACGGAATCCGCCTGTCAGTACCGCCAGGTACACCACGCCAATCGCCAGCCAGCTCAGGCCCAGGTAAATCGCCAGGTGATCGAGGCTGACCATCAGCCACAGATCCGCCGCCAGGCCAATGAACGGGAACACCAGGAACAGCACCAGTTCACGCGGGCCTTTCTTCTCGCCGGCGATCCAGTAATGGAAGATCACCGACAGGTTCACCAGGCTGAAGGCCAGGAAGGCACCGAAGTTGATGAACGAGGTCGAGGTGGTCACGTCGAGTTTCAGGGCGAGCAAGGCCACCACTGCGCACAGCAGGATGCTGTTGACCGGCGTGCCGAATTTCTCATGCAAGGTGCCGAAGAACGACTTCGGCAACACGCCGTCGCGGCCCATGGCGAACAGCAAACGCGAACCGCTGGCCTGGGCCGACAGACCCGATGCGAACTGGCCGACGATCAGACCGATGAGGAAGATCGACACGAATAGATCACCGCCGATGTTGCGCGCAATTTCGTAGGCCGCCGAGTCGACGCTATCGAACTGGAACGACGGATGCGCGATCTGCACGAAGTACGACACACCGACGAAAATCAAACCGCCGATCAGGGTGATCAACATGATCGCCCGTGGAATGGTGCGGCGCGGGTCGCGGGTTTCTTCGGTCAGGGTGCTGACCGCGTCGAAGCCGAGGAACGAGTAACAGGCGATGGCCGCACCGCTCATGATCAGCGGCATTTGCATGTCGCCGTTAAAGAACGGTTTGACCGTCCACAGCGGTGTGCTCGCGTCGCCACCGATGTAGTGGATGCACAGCGCGACGAAGGCGATCAGCACCAGGAACTGCACGAGCATCAGCAAGGCGTTGATGCCGTTGGCCAGTTTCAGGCCGACGATGTTGATTGCGCTGGTGATGCCGATGAAGGCCAATACCCAGATCCACTGCGGCACCGCCGGGAACGCGGAGTTGAGGTAGGCCGCGCCGATCAGCCAGATCGCCATCGGCAGGAACAGGTAGTCGAGCAACACCGCCCAACCGGCGATGAACCCGAGTTTCGGGCTGATGGCTTTGCGCACATAGCTATAGGCCGAACCGGCGACCGGGAACGCGGCGGCCATGCGCCCGTAGCTCATGGCGGTGAAGAACATCGCCACCAGCGCCGCCAGGTAAGCGGCCGGGACCATGCCGGCGGTGGATTGAGCGAGGATGCCAAAGGTGCCGAGCACAATGATCGGCGTCATGTAGGCGATGCCGAACAGCACCACCGAACCCAATGACAGGGTGCGTTGTAAACGAGCCATGAGCGACTACTCCGAATTTATTAGATTTATGGCAGAGCCGAGTTCGGCGCAAATTACGGGTGTTGCGTTGTTGTTCTTGGTCGATCGAAACAGGTGTGTCGTCTGGGAGGGCCTCTTCGCGAGCAAGCCCGCTCCCACAGGGGAATGCATTCCAAATGTGGGAGCAAACTTGCTCGCGAAGGCGCCAGCCCGATCGACACAAAAACCGGATCAGTTCCTGGGAATCAGTAACTCCCGCAGTCCACTGGCATGCTCGACAATCTCCCCCGGCAACTTCAGGCGCTGGTCATCCAGATACCGATAATCCTGCCGCGCCGCCGCCAGCTGATTCAGGTCCAGCTCAACCGCAAACTGCCCCTCCTCGCGCCCGGCTTCGAACAGCAAGGTGCCCAACGGATCCACCAGCGCACTGCCACCGGCAAACAACAAGCCGCCATCGCCCGCTTCCACCCGGTTGACCATCAGCGCGAACGCCTGGTTTTCCTGGGCGCGGGCCATGATGGCGGTGCGGTGGGTCGGGCCGTACGGGTCCATGTTGCCGTTGGTGACGATCAGCACTTCGGCGCCCAGTTGCGCCAGGGCGCGAGCGGTTTCGGGAAACTCGATGTCATAGCAAATCAACAGACCGACCCGCACCCCGTTCCACAAACACGTGGCATAACGGTCGCCGGGCTCGTAGACCCCGCGATCCGACGCCCACAAATGCGTCTTGCGATAGCGCAGGGCAATGCCTTCAGGGGTAATCAGCAACGTGGTGTTGTAGAAACGACCGTCGTCGTTCTCGGCCATGCCGACCACCACGGCGATATTGCGGGCACGGGCGGCATCAATCACCGCGCTGACGGTCGGGCCGTCCAGCCGCTCGGCGACCTGGGCCACGGAGTCTTCCGAGGGGAAGCCCATCAAGTGGCCTTCCGGGAACATGATTAGCTGCGTATCGGCGGCGCTGGCGGCAATCGCGGCCAGGGCGCGTTCGAGGTTGTAAGCCGTGTCGTTGTCACGGCCCGCCAATTGGGCGAGTTCGACCTTCATGGGTATTCCTTGTTATGTGCGCCGGGGTTGCAGAAAGATTGCCCGGTCGGTGTCTGTGCGCCAGTATGCGCAGCAAGCAACCGGCCAGGGAATTACGCGGCCGGGGTAACCCGATAGGGGTAGACGCATGACACTCTCGCTGGATGACATCGCCTGGCACCGCTCGGTGGGGCAACTGATCGACGCCCTCGACAAGCCGAATTTCTGGACGCAGCTCGTGCGGTTGCTCGATCAATACGTGGATTTCGATAGCTGGGTGGTGCTGCTGTTCAGCGCCGAACAGCACCCGCAGGTGTTCGCCGAATGCCCCGGCGAGGACGGCAGCCCTGACCAGTTGTTCCAGGATTACCTGCGCGGCCTGTACCTGCTCGACCCGTTCTACATCGCCTGCCGCGAACAATCGCGCACCGGGCTCTATCGCCTGTCGGAAGTCGCGCCTGAGCACTTCGAGCTGACCGAGTATTACCAGCGCTACTTTCGTCTGAATGTGGTGGCCGATGAAATCCAGTTCAATTGCCAGCTCGAAGGCGACCGCACGCTGTGCCTGTCGCTGGGCAGCAAGCAGCGTTTCAGTGGCCAGCAGATCGCCTTGCTGTCGCTGATCCAGCCGTGGGTCCTGGGCCTGTTGCGCCAGCGTCTGCCGTATGAAATCAACGAAGTGGTGGCCCTGGCCCCCGCGCCACCGCAGCCTGATTGGCGGGTCCAGCTGGAAGCGTCAGTGCAGCAACTCAAAGGCGCGCAATTGACCGCCCGGGAACTGGATGTCGGACGCTTGATGCTCAGCGGTTGCTCCAGTAAAGAAATCGCCCGTAAGCTGGAAATCTCCGTAGAAACCGTGAAAGTCCATAAGAAACACATGTACAGCAAACTGGGGATCAAGTCCCAGCAGGAGCTGTTTTCAATTTTTCTCCAGGCACAAAATGCCTGACGCAACACGATCCTGTAGGAGCGATGCTTGCTCGCGAAGAGGCCATCACATTCAACATGGATGTTGGCCGACACACCGCTTTCGCGAGCAAGCTTCGCTCCTACAGGGGATAGCGTGTTGCACATAACCGAGTCCGAACCCAAGGAAACCGTATGAGCCTGTCACTCTTGAGCCGCTACGCCTTCTTTGCCGCTTGCGTGATATTCACCCTCGCCAGCCTGCCCTTCCTGCAACATGACTGGCTCTGGCCGATCACCGCCGTCACCGGCATTCTCAGCCTGATCGGCGTATTCGATCTGCTGCAAAGCCCTCACGCGGTGCGGCGCAACTACCCGATCCTCGGCAACATTCGTTATCTGGTCGAAGGCATTCGCCCGGAAATCCGCCAGTACCTGCTCGAATCCGACAGCGACGCCCTGCCCTTCTCCCGGTCCCAACGTTCGCTGGTGTATTCGCGGGCCAAGAATGAAAGCGCCGACAAACCGTTCGGTACGCTGATCGATGTGTATCAGTCGGGCTTCGAATTCATCGGCCACTCCATGCGCCCGGCGCCGTTGAGCGACCCGAGCGGTTTTCGCGTCATGGTCGGCGGCCCGCAGTGCACTCAGCCGTACTCGGCGTCGGTGTTCAACATCTCGGCCATGAGCTTCGGCTCGCTCAGCGCCAACGCGATTCGCGCGTTGAACCAGGGCGCCAAGCTTGGCAACTTTGCTCACGATACCGGCGAAGGCAGCATCAGCGCCTATCACCGGGAAAACGGCGGCGACCTGACCTGGGAACTCGGCAGCGGTTACTTCGGTTGCCGCACCGCCGACGGCCGTTTCGACCCGGAACGCTTCGCCGCCCAGGCGCAGACGCCGCAAGTGCGGATGATCGAAATCAAGATGAGCCAGGGCGCCAAACCGGGCCACGGCGGGATTTTGCCCAAGCACAAGGTCACCAAGGAAATCGCCGAAACCCGCGGCATCATGATGGGCGAAGACTGCATCTCGCCGTCACGCCACAGCGCGTTTTCCACACCGATCGAACTGATGCAGTTCATCCAGCAACTGCGCGAACTGTCCGGCGGCAAACCGGTGGGCTTCAAATTCTGCCTCGGTCACCCATGGGAATTCATGGGCATCGCCAAGGCCATGCTGGAAACCGGCATCCTCCCGGACTTCATCGTCGTCGACGGCAAGGAAGGCGGGACCGGCGCGGCGCCCGTGGAATTCACCGACCACATCGGCGTACCGATGCGCGAAGGTTTGCTGTTCGTGCACAACACCCTGGTCGGCCTGAACCTGCGCGACAAGATCAAACTCGGCGCCAGCGGCAAAATCGTCAGCGCCTTCGACATCGCCAGCGTTCTGGCCATCGGCGCCGACTGGGCCAACTCGGCGCGCGGCTTCATGTTCGCGATCGGCTGCATCCAGTCGCAAAGCTGCCACACCAACAAATGCCCGACCGGCGTTGCGACCCAGGACGTCTTGCGCCAGCGGGCGCTGGTAGTGCCGGATAAAGCCCAGCGCGTGTTCAACTTCCATCGCAACACGCTCAAAGCCCTCGCGGAAATGCTGGCAGCGGCGGGTCTGGATCATCCTTCGCAGTTGTCGGCCAAGCACCTGGTGCGGCGCATGTCAGCGACCGAGATCAAGTTGTTCTCGCAGTTGCATGTGTTCTTGAAGCCGGGAGAATTGTTGACCGGTGAAGTGAATGGCGAGTTTTACTCGCGGATGTGGCAGATGGCGCGGGCGGACAGTTTTGAGCCGGGTGAGATAGCGGCAGCATAAAGAAAGTTCGGGCGCCAGCCGCATGGACACCCGCCAATTGGCTGGAACCGACTCATGCCTGGCGCTCACGAAACAGCACAAACTTCGAAAAGAAAAACCCGCACACCAGGCTCAACAATGAAAACGTTGTCACCGTCAGCAGGCCATGAAGCAACCACGTATCGCCTATGCGCCCAATGCCGTAGCTCAGGATGCCCATGACAGCGATGAACAGCAGATACCCGGCTACTGAGACTTCGGCATCAAAGGTGTAAAGCGCATTCACATAGAAGGAAAACGACGCGGCCACGCAAAACGCCGCAAAGTTGCTGGTGGCCTGACTGAGTTCCGCAGCGGCGGTGAGGACGAAAAATATCTGCCAATGAATAATCGCGTTGGCCAACCCGACCGCCGAGTAACTGGAGAAACCTTTCCATAAGGCTTTCATGCCGGCTCTGTCCCGCATTACCACTTGAGGTGCTTCTCAAACTAAAAGCACCACCCGGCGGCGTCTACTGTCAGAAATTACAGGTTGCTGCTGTTCTGGATGAACGGTCACCACTGCAATTCAGTGATCGGCTTCGGCTCTTTCATAACGATAAAACCGTAATCGCCCAGCAGATAAATGCGGTAGTACTGACTGTCCACCAATGGCACAAACCCTTGATACCCGACCCGGGTTGCATTGCGCCGCTCGCGCTCGGCCACCACGTTGGTGATGCCTGCTTTTGGCAGATTCTCGGCCAGCATGTAGTAATCGGTGTTCAGCAAATAGCGCAGCACCGGCAAGTGTTTGAATGAACCGGCAGCCCCGACCAGCCAGTGATCGGAGTAAGTCACCGACATATAAATGCGCTTGGCATCGCGCAGTGCCGGGCGCGAAGCGATGTCGTAGCTCAAGGCATTCAGCGCGGTGTTGGCGAAGGTTTTTTGCAGCATCAACACCCGACCGTAGGCGTAGGACAGCGAGAGCATGGCCAGCAGCGGGATCAGCAACAGCAGCGGCAATCGTCGATGCACGGCCGCCAGCGCCAAGTGGCTCAGGTAGAACAGCAGCAACAACACCACTGAAAAACCCATCAAGGTTCGGGCGCCTTCATTGAAGTCGCGGAAGAACAGCGCGGCACCGGGTACCAGCAGCACCGAGATCGGTAATGTCAGTAAGCACAGAAGCCCGATTAGCGCATTCCTGCGCCCGTCATCCCTGCGTTCAATGATGCGTCGCCCCACCAACACACTGCCGGCAATCGCACACAGCAATAACGCGCCAAACATCCAACCGAAGCCACCGTGAAACAGCAGCGTGACCTTCTCCAGCACCCGGCCTGCATTGATTTCGACTTGCTGCAGCGGGCTCGCCTGCCCATTCAATAACAGGGTGCGATTCGGGTTCATGTAGGCGTACGCCGTGGCGGCGTAGATCAACCAGGCCAGCCCCGTTTGCGCGACTTTCCAGCCGATCATCCGGCACCCTTCGGGCCAGGGCAGACGGTCATTCGCAGACCGCAACAGCTCCATGTAACACAGCCCGATAAACACGTTGATGCTGACCTGATACAAGCCCAGGCCCAGGGCAATCAGCAGCGCGGGGACCACCAGTTGTTGCACCCGGGAAACACTGCGAAAGGTGATCGCGAAGATCACCGCCACCAGACTCAAGGTCATGGCCGGCCCGTCATATTGATACGACAGGTTTTGCAGGAAGAACGGGTTGTACCAGAACGCGAGCACCACCAGACAATGGGTGAATGTCGGTTCGATAAAGTAGTGGAAGGTCAGGCGGGTCAGCGCCCAGGCCATTGCCACTGTGGCCAGCAGCAAGGGCAGCGGGAAGATGTTCGGCGCAGCATCGGTGAAGGTCAGCCAGTTGTAAAACAGCTGGGTGAATAAACGCCCCTCCCCGGCCCAACCCATGCCAGCAGCCAGTGAACGCCAGTTGTCATCGATGTACGGATAATCCGCGAGGATCAGCGGCAGAACGTAGGCAAGGGTCGCCAACAGGAAACACAGCCAGACCCGCCGGCTGCCGAGTTCTCTGTCGAGCCAATCGCCCATGCGCATGTCGGAGCCCCTTGGGGTTACTGCATTAAGCCCATAGCGTATTGAACCCGCCGCCGGCTCTAAATCACTGGCTTTGCGACAGACGGCGATGCCGGGCAATATCCCGTAATACCCGGCCTTTGCAATTACCGGCCAATCGCGCCACCCTGCGCGCCGCCGATGCGTGGCACTTTTGCGCCGCCTGACGCTCCTTACTCAACACCCGTTCAAGAGCCCTCAGCCATGACGTCTGAACGCGATCACCGCATCGACTTTTTTCGCGGCCTGGCCCTGATCTTCATTTTCTGGGATCACGTGCCGCACAACCCACTCGGGCAAATCACGCCGCGTAATTTCGGCTTCAGTGATGCGGCGGAAATTTTCGTGTTCCTCGCCGGGTACGCGGCGGTCCTGGCCTACGGCAAGATCCTCAAGCGCGACGGTTATTTGATCGCCTGCGTGAAAATCCTGCGCCGCGCCTGGGTGCTCTACGTGGTGCACATCTTTTTGCTGGCGATGCTGATGGGCATCGTGTTCTTCGCCAACAGCCACGTGGAAACCCGCGACCTGGTGGAAGAAATGGGCATGCACCACTTCATCACCAATCCCCAGCAAGCGCTGACGGATGAGTTGCTGTTGCGCTTCAAACCCAACCTCATGGACCCGCTGCCGCTGTACATCGTGCTGCTGGCCGGTTTGCCGTTGGTGTTGCCGATGCTGGTGCGCGCGCCGTGGGCGGTGGTGGCCGTGTCGTTGACCGTGTACCTGCTGGCGCCGTGGTTTGGCTGGAATCTGGCGGCCATCAAGGATGGCGTGTGGTACTTCAACCCGGTGGTCTGGCAACTGCTGTTCGTACTCGGTGGCGCTACCGCGATTCACGGGCAGCGGCCGCGACTGCCCGACACTCGAGCGCTGATGCGCCAACCGTTGTTTGTCAGTGCGCTGGTGTACGCGGTCCTCGCCGGGGTGATTACGATCTCCTGGCGCTGGCCGGAAATACACGACGCGATAATGCCGGCGTGGCTGAGTAACCTGCTGTACCCGATCAGCAAGACCGACCTGTCGCCGGTGCGCCTGCTGCACTTCCTGGCGCTGGCTTACGTCACCGCCAAATTGTTGCCCGACAGCGGCTGGACGCAAAACTGGCTGGCGCAGCAAAGCTGTCGCATGGGGCGTTATTCGTTGGAGGTTTTCTGCCTGGGCGTGCTGTTGGCGCCGTTAGCGGACATGGTCAATGCCATGACCGACGATGCGTTTGCCATGCAGATCTTCACCGCGCTGGTGGGCGCCGGGTTGATGGCGTTGCTGGGGGTTTGGCTGGATTTCAACAAGCGCTTGAACCGGCCGGTGCAAGCAGTGACCGTTTGATTTCGGCAAGACCCCCTTTGTGGCGAGGGGGCTTGCCCCGTTCGGCTGCGCAGCAGTCGCAAACCTGTGGATCCGGTTTGAATGAAGGAATGCCGGGAGCGCTTCGCACTCAAACGGGGGCAAGCCCCCTCGCCACAAAAGCTCGCTCGCCACAGTTAAGCGTGCCTCAACAAAAAGCCCCGGCCATTTGACCGGGGCTTTTGCATTTCAGGCGTTACAACTTCAAGACGCCGAACGCACCGCACCTTGGGTCACGTTGGTCGGTTGCAACTTGAACACGTAGAACAACACCGTCAGCAACACCAGGAACGCCGGGCCGACATACAGCGCCACGCGGGTGTCCGGGAAGTACGCCATCAGGCCGACTACCAGCACCAGGAATGCCAGCGCCAGGTAGGAACTGACCGGGTACATCCACATTTTGTATTTCAGCCCGGCCCGTTCGCTGGCGCTCAAACCTTTGCGGAATTTGAGCTGGGCCAGCAGGATCATCACCCAGGTCCAGATCGCGCCGAAGGTAGCAATCGCCGTCACCCAGACGAAGACTTTTTCCGGGACCATGTAGTTGAGCAGCACACCCAGCAACAGCACGAAGATCGACAGCAGCAGTGCGCGACGGGGCACGCCGTTGCTCGAGGTCGTGGCGAAACCGGCCGGGGCCTGGCCGTTCTGCGCGAGGCTGTAGAGCATGCGACCGGTGCTGAAGATGCCGCCGTTGCAGGACGACAGCGCTGCCGTGATCACCACGAAGTTGATGATGCCGGCGGCAGTCTTGATCCCCAGACGTTCGAAGGTCATCACAAACGGACTGCCCTGGGTGCCGATTTCGTTCCACGGGTAAATCGACAGGATCACGAACAACGCGCCGACGTAGAACAGCAGGATCCGCCAGAACACCGAGCCGATCGCATTGGGAATAGTCTTCTGCGGGTTCTTCGCTTCACCGGCGGTCAGGCCGATCATCTCGACGCCTAGGTAGGCGAACATCACCATTTGCAAGGACATCAACACGCCTTGCACGCCGTTGGGCATGAAGCCGCCGTGGGCCCACAGGTTGGAAATCCCCAAAGCCACGCCGTCGTTGCCGAAGCCGAACGCGATCACGCCGATACCGCCGATCACCATCGCAATGATCGTGACGATCTTGATCAGGGCGAACCAGAACTCGAACTCACCGAAGGCTTTTACTGCGATCAGGTTGATGGTGCCCATGCTGATCAACGCCGACAGCGCCCAGATCCAGCGCGGCACGTCGGGGAACCACACGCCCATATACACCGCCACCGCAGTGATTTCCGCAACGCAGGTCACCAGCCACAGGAACCAGTAGTTCCAGCCGGTCAGGAAACCGGCCAACGGGCCGAGATAATCCTGGGCGTAACGGCTGAAGGAACCGGCGACCGGGTTGTGCACGGCCATCTCGCCGAGGGCGCGCATGATCACCAGGATCGCCAGACCGCCGATGATGTAGGACAGCATGATCGCGGGGCCGGCCATTTCAATGGCCTTGGCCGACCCGAGGAACAGGCCGACGCCGATACAGGCACCGAGTGCCATCAAGCGAATATGCCGTTCGCCCAGTTCGCGTTTAAGCGGGCCGCCCTGAGCGGTCTCGCCTTGGGGCAGATGATTGCCTGCTGGCATAGGGGTACAACCTCGTCTTGTTATTGGATGTGACCACCGAGTAAACGAAGCGCAGACCGGTAAGCCAGCGCTTCCCGATACCGGGCCTGCCTTGTGGGCAAACCCGTCTTGTAGGACAAAACCTGCAAGATCAGCGGGGCGTGCAGTATAAAAAGCTTCCGACAGGGCTTTTCACTCTATAAACCACAACATTCAGGCACAACTCTCGCCAAAAGCCCGGTTTACGGAGGGGCATTACCTGGGTTTTGCAGGATTATTCGCTGCTGAAACGGCGGGGAGTATTGCACGGTAATGGTGCGTCGTCATGTATCGACGTAAGTTGGGTTGGCTTGTTTAAACGCTCTAACTCAACCCTTTCAGACCCATATATCTGTGGCGAGCCCGCCTCACCAAATGCAAGTCCCCTCAGCACATTTGTCCTTCACACAGATCAGACTTTTCACTCAACCATTGCAGCGCCGAGGATGGCTGTCGGCCGCTAGTCTGAAAGAGTCAATTACCAGACAAGGAGGCAATGGATTGCCTACTCAACCAAACTCGCATCGCTTGCGTCGAGGCCGATACTCCGAGGCCGGTCGCGCTTATCTTATTACTGCAGTTATTCATAATCGCCAGCCCATTTTTTCTGATTGGCGACTGGGACGCCTGCTTGTTCAGGAGCTGAGTCGAGCCCACGAATCGGGTCAAGTGGACTCAATTGCTTGGGTCGTAATGCCCGATCACTTCCATTGGCTAATGCAGTTACACGACAACAATCTGGCAAATGTCATTGGCGCAACCAAGTCGCGTTGTACTCCGGCAGTTAACAATTCGACCGGCCGGCGCGGTCCGCTGTGGCAATCGGGTTTTCACGATCGAGCAATCCGAGATGGTGAAGAGCTTTTGCCGTTTGCTCGTTACATCGTTGCCAACCCGCTGCGTGCCGGGTTAGTCGATAAATACGGTGACCACCCGCTTTGGGATGCTTGCTGGCTTTGAACACGGATCCAAGCATTCATTGTGGCGAGGGGGCTCGCCCCCGTCCGGCTGCGCAGCAGTCGTAAACCTGTGGATGCGGTTTGCCTGAAAGAATGTTGGGAGTGCTTCGCACTCCGACGGGGGCAAGCCCCCTCGCCACAGGCAAGCCCCCTCGCCACAGGCAAGCCCACTTCACCACAGGCAAGCCCCCTACCCACATAAGGCATTTCAACTAAGGTTCCGCGAAGACAACCACTCATACGATTTCGAAATTTCTCTATTCACAATTTTTTCATCATCGCTAACCACCGTCTAAGCTTCAGACAAGTCCGATCAATCTGCGTGAATGGATCAGTCGACTATGGGCGCGTTATGGCAATCCGATTCGAGTAAAACCGTGGTTCCGACTGAACGTGTGGATGATGCGCCTTTACCTGAAAAACCCCGTCGTGCCAAACACGGCTGGAAGGCATTCTGGTTGTTGCTGCTGATTATCCTGGTCGTGCTGGGACTGGCCGCCGCCAAGGAAATGCGCACCTCTAAATTTCAAGCCAGGGAAGTCAGCAAATTTGCCGCGTCCTTGAGTTATGAGGTTCAACCCGGTCCCAGCGACGCGATTCGCTACCCGGGTGCGGGGCCGTTCGATCTGCGTTTGGGCTACAGCTCCATGGGAGATTTTCTTGCCCGGTTGCTCAAGCGCAATTACGTCATCTCCTCACAAACCCGCTTTTCCCCGGAGCTGATGAAGTACAGCGACCGGGGCTTTTTCGTGCCCTATGCGGAGAAAATCCAGGCCGGGCTGTCGATCACCGATTGCCGCGCAGCTCCGCTGTACCAGTTCAATTACCCGCAACAACTGTATTCCAGCTTCGATTCGATCCCGCCGGTGGTGGTCAGTAGTTTGCTATTCATCGAAAACCGTTTCCTGCTCGACCCTAGGCAACCCTTGGCCAACCCGGCCGTAGACTGGCCGCGTTTCGGCATGGCCGCGTGGTCCCAGGTGGCGAAGATGATGCACTTGCCGGGACAATCGGCGGGCGGCAGCACTTTGGCGACGCAGCTTGAGAAATACCGCCACTCTCCCGATGGCTTGACCGTCTCGGGCGCGGAGAAAATCCGCCAGATGATTTCCGCCAGCGTGCGCGCCTATCAGAGCGGGCCGCAGACCTTGCAGGCGCGGCAAAATGTGGTGCGCGACTACCTCAATAGCGTGCCGCTGTCCGCCGTTCCCGGTCACGGTGAAGTGCATGGCATGGCCGAAGGCTTGCGCGTCTGGTACGGCGCCGATTTCAACAAGGCCAATGAAACCCTGGCCAGCACCGCCACGGATCCAAAAACCATGGCCGCAAAAGGTCTGGCCTTGCGTGAAATGCTGTCCTTGATGATCGCCCAGCGCCGCCCTTCTCACTACCTGACCAAAGGCCATGACGAACTGGCCGACCTCACCGACAGCCATATCCGCCTGCTGGCCCAGAACAATGTCATTGATGAGCAGTTCGCCGCCGCCGCACTCGCCAGTAAAGTCACCTACCGCGACTGGCAGACCCAACCGACTATCCAGCCGATTGAAACCAATAAAGGCATCAGCACTGCGCGCAGTCGCCTTGCGTCGATGCTCAACCGGCCGCTGTACGACCTCGATCGCCTCGACCTGTCGGCCACCAGCACCTTGCAAAGTGACTTGCAGGCCCAGGCCACCGAGTACCTCAAGCACCTGGCCGACCCGGTGTTTGCCGGGCAGATCGGCCTGATCGGCGAGCGCCTGCTCACGCCCACCAGCACCACGGCGGTGCGCTACAGCTTCACCCTGTTCGAACTGACCCCGGATGGCTCTCGCGTAAGGGTGCAGACCGACAGCACCGACCAGCCCTTCGACATCAACGAAGGCAGCAAACTGGAACTGGGCTCCACCGCCAAGATGCGCGTGCTGACCACGTACTTGCAGATCATTTCCGAGCTGCACGACAAGTACGCCGACAAGACCGTGGCCGAGCTGAAAAAAACCGAGGTCCCCGATCAGGATCGCCTGAGCCGCTGGGTCGTCGATTACCTGATTCAGAACAGCGACCGCGACCTGTCGAAAATGCTCGGCGCCGCGCTCGACCGCAAATACTCGGCCAGCCCCGGCGAAGCGTTTTTCACCGGTGGCGGGCTGCACACGTTCCACAACTTTCGCAACGAAGACAACGGCCGCCTGCCGACCCTGCGCGATGCCATCCGCGAGTCGATCAACCTGCCGTTCATTCGCCTGATGCGCGACATCGTGCGCTACACCACCTACTCCGGCCCCAACAGCAGCGCCGAATTGCTCAAGGACGACCGCGACCCACGGCGTCAGGAATACCTGGCTTCTTTTGCCGACAAGGAAGGCACGTCGTTCCTGCTCAAGTTCTGGAAAAAGTACAGAAACAAGGACACCGACGCGCGACTCGACACCTTCCTCGACAGCATGCGCCCGACCCCGATTCGCATGGCCGCCGTGCACCGTTATCTCTACCCGGACGCCGAACAGGCCGCGTTCAATACCTTTGTGCGCGCCCATCTCAAAGGCGCCAAGATCAACGAAAAACTCACCGACGAACGCCTGGAGCGCCTGTACCTGAGCTACGGCCCTGGCTCCTATGACTTGCCGGACCAGGGCTTTATCGCCAAGGTCCACCCGCTGGACCTGTGGTTGATCGGCTACCTGCTGCACCACCCGGACGCCAAGTGGAGCGAGATCGTCAAAGCCAGCCAGTTCGAACGCCAGGAGGTCTACAGCTGGCTGTTCAAGAGCAAACACAAGGGCGCCCGCGACAGTCGCATTCGCACCATGCTGGAGATCGAAGCCTTCCTCGATATTCACCAGCGCTGGCAGAAAGTCGGCTACCCGTTCGATCACCTGGTGCCCTCGCTGGCCACCGCCATCGGCAGTTCCGGCGACCGGCCGGCGGCCTTGGCCGAGCTGATCGGCACCATCCTCAACGATGGCGTGCGCATGCCAACGCTGCGCATCGACAGCCTGCACTTCGCCGCCAACACGCCGTATGAAACCCAAGTGGTCAATGATCCCAACGTCGGCAAACGAGTGATGCCTTCCGAAGTCGCCGCCGCCATGCGCGAAGCCTTGTCGCATGTGGTGGACGCCGGTACGGCCAAACGCGTGTCCGGCAGTTTCAAGACACCGGACGGCACACCACTGGCGATGGGTGGCAAGACCGGCACCGGGGACAACCGCATCGAAGCCATTGGCGCCGGTGGGCGGATCCTCAGTTCGAAATCGATCAACCGCACCGCGACTTTTGTGTTCTACATCGGCGATCACCACTTCGGCACCTTGACTGCGTTCGTACCTGGCCGTACTGCCGAAACATTCAAATTCACTTCAGCGTTGCCGGTACAGGTGCTCAAGGGCATGGCGCCGATCCTGACGCCTTATTTGCAGCCGGGTCGCAACACCGAATGCCAGGCACCGGCGGTCGTGCAGCGATGATGCCGACCATCGCTGTCACGATTTCCTACGCAGGAAACGACGTTAGTGACAGTGGTGGTACATAAGTATTTTCGGCATTCCAATTTTCAATGGTTAACCCGCCCGAACGGCACTTCGGGCGCGATCGTTTCGACTTTTTTTATTGATGGCAGTGGATAGCCTGAGGCGTTCCCAGTTCACACTAAGAACAGTCAACATGTCTCAGTTACAGTCAGTCATAACCTTGCTCCATCCCGATGACCTGCCGGACAACAAGGGTCAGCATTACGACCTGATCCGGGACAGGATCGGAACCCGTTTCACCGACGCTTCGTTAGCCCGCGTGCAAGCGCTTGGCAGTGCCAGCCTGCAACGGGAAGATTGGCATTCGCGAGTCGATAGCAGGCTTGAGACCGCCAATACAGAAGCCTGGAACGCGCAAAACGACGTCGACCGGATGCTCGAAAATCTGCAGGACATCCGCACATTTGCCACCCCTCTGCTCTGCGCCGCACTGAAAGAAAAATACCGCCTCGACCTCGATGTGACGACCACCTACCTGAGGCTCTACATCCCCAAGGGAACGCCCTGGTATGTGATTGATACCTCGTCAGCCGTGACCACGCGCACCGTATCGTTGCTGGACGCGGCGGTGCATAACTTCGCCCGCTCTGAAACCTTCGAAGCCGGATCCGATTTCATATCCCGGCCCGATCAGCGAGGTCATTTCGATGTCCTGCCGATCAAGCAAAAAATCAGCATCCAACAGTTCCAGGCCCTGTGCCGTGAACTGGATATCGGTGCCCGCTACCAACGTCATCTCGAAAGCGTTTTGTTGCCGGCAGATCCCCTGGCATCCACGTTCTTGCAGCTCAAGGTCACTCGCAGCCAGAAGGCCGCGCTCAAGGCCGCCGTGCATCTGGCCGTGGCCAAAAAGCACATCAGCCGCAATGCCCGCAGCGTGGTGTTGGGCCTGATCGAGGGGCGGCAAAACCTGACGCTGGATGGCAAAGTCATGCGGGTGCTGGACCTGGCGATGATGGACACGACCCTGACCGGCATCGTGGTGTTTGCCCCGGTCGAGCAGCAAAGTCGCGGCACCGACAAGGTCATTGTCTACGTCCCCCATGACCCCGAGCATCCGTTGAAGGAATACCCCTCGATCAGCGATTTCATGCAGGAATTGACGCGCCAATTACGCGACAACAAGGTCCTGCCCGCCAGCGCCATCACCTACCAGCAGTTCTTCAGCCAGTTCGTCGACCAGCAACAGCGCGGGCATTTTTTCGCGGACCTGGGGCAACGCCTCAGCCGCGTCAAATGGCATGAAAAACAGGCGCTGGACCCGCGTCCGAGCTGGCGCGACACACCGGTGAGAAATCCCAACCTGCAATTTTCCGTGTCTCCCATCGACCGCCCGCTGTGGGAACACCTATATCAGCAGACACTGAACAAGATCCTCAATGACGGCCGGGAAATCGCGGTATCCACCGCCGACACCGACAGTCGCACACGCTGGGCCTGGTGGGACAACTTCAAGAAAATCACCTCGGACATTTTCAATATCGTGCTGATGGTGGCCGCGCCGTTCGTGCCGGGCCTGGGCGAACTGATGCTCGCCTACACCGTTTACCAATTGACCAGTGACGTCATCGAGGGCGTGGTGGACCTGGCCGAGGGTCTTTGGGTCGAAGCCGCCGAGCATGTGATCTCGGTGGCGACAGACGTCGTGCAACTGGCAGTGTTCGCGGCGGGTGGTGCCATCGGCAGCGCGTTCCGGCTCAAACTCTCGCCGTTTATCGAGGGCACCCGAGCGGTTCAACTGGCCAACGGTGAAACGCGCCTGTGGACCCCTGACCTCACCCCCTACGCGCAAAAGAAACTGACACTCGCCGAGGACTCGAAACCGGATGAACTGGGCCTGCATCGCCTGGAAAACCGGCACATTCTGCCGATCAACGACCAGCTCTACGCCGTGGAAAAACACCCCGTCACTGGCGAACATCGTGTGCCGCATCCTGAGCGCCCGAACGCATACGCACCGAAACTGGCCCACAACGGTCGCGGTGCGTGGCTGCATGAAGGCGAGAACCCGCGCACCTGGGACGCTGTAACGCTGATGAAACGCCTCGGCCACAGCACCGACGGTTTCAGCGCCGAACAACTGGAGAACATCCTGCGCATCAGCGGCGTCGACGAAAGTTCATTGCGCCGCATGCACGTCGAAAATGCGCCGCCACCGCTCTTGCTGCAGGACACCCTCCAACACTTCAAGACCTTCGACGACTCCGCAGTCATGGTCAGCAGCAACCCGAACGTCCGGCAGTTGCAGCGCCAATCCCCGACCCTGTCCGCCGACATCGCCGAAGCCCTGGTGGCCGGGGCGAATAAACACCAGTTGCACGTGCTTTCCGAACAACAGCGCATCCCCCAGCACTTGAAAGCCCTGGCTCGCGAATGTGCATTTGAAATCCGCACCACGCGCGCCGTCGAAGGTTTCTACCGGGCTAATCGGCTGACCGTTGATACCGAGCGGCTGACCTTGAACGTGCTCCGCTTGAACACCGATACTTACAACGACCTGCGCATCGAGGTGCGGGAGGGCTCATTCGGCGGGGAGTTGCGCTGCACTGTCGGGCCCGAAGACGCTGCCATCGTCAGGTACCTGTTGCGCGACCAACAGGGACGCTACGAAGTACGCGATGCCGATAATCACCTGCTGCACGGGCCGGCTGACTGGTATGAGTCGATCCTGCGCGCCCTGCCCAAGCAACAGCGCCGGCAATTGGGCTACTGGCCTGGCCAGGGTGACTGGTTCAGGGAATGGCTGATCGCTAAGACAGAACCTCCCGCCGAGCGCCGCACGCTATTGCTGGAACCGTCGATCCGCCCGGTGGCCGAGCCGCAAATACTGTTGCTGTTACGTGGCCCCAAGCTGTCCACCGGGGGCGCCACGCTGCATGAGCGCGTCTCGGATTTGTACCCGACCATGAGAGAGCGGGAAGTGGACGCTTTCGTCCGCTCGCTGAACGCCAGGCCCGACCCCATCGAGGTATTCGAATCACTCAAGGACGAATTGACGCTGTTGCGCAATACAGTTCAGTGGTGGCTGGAAAACAAATTCCCGACCTTGCCCGACGAACCGGTGATTTACCGAGGCGCCCTCAAGCATATCGCTGAACGGCTTTTGGAATGCTTCGAGAGAAAATCCCGGGTATTTGACGAGAGCAGCAGCCTGGAAGGCGGTTATACGCTGGACCTGTCGACGGAGTTTCACCGCCACAACCTTGAGCGCTGGTGGAAAGAGCTGCCCGACCTCAAACACTACTTCGATCAAGTCACCACACTGGCGCTGGATAACTCCCGTTTTATGGAAGGGCCCGAGGGCTTGTTGAAAGACTTCCGCCACGTGCGCCACCTCAGCGCCCGACGCTGCGAACTGCGGCGCCTGCCAGACGGCGTGGGCAAGATGCATTTGCTGGAAACCCTGCGCCTGACCGACAACCGCATCGAGCTGACACCCGAGGCCGTGGAGCAGTTGCGCAACCTGACCCGAATCGAAACCCTGCGGCTCGACAACAACCCGCTGGGTCGCTTGCCGATTGTCGATCGCATGCCGCGTCTGATCGTGCTGAACCTGAGCAACACCGGGCTCGACACCTGGCCGCTGGGGCTGTTCAGCAAACATCGTCCGCGAGGCTTTTTCCTGGACCTGCAAGACAACCCGATTACCCACGTTCCCAAAGTTGTCCCGGGTTCGGAGAGCGCCAAGATCATCGCGCGTTCACGGGTGTCTGGGCCGGACTTGCCGCACACCGCCCAATTCGAGATCAGCGAATATCGGCAATCGGTGGGGTTGCCGCGCCGGACCGTGTACGCCCCCGCTGCCGAACGCGCGCGGCGAAAATGGCCCCTGGCAGACGATTCGGACTTGTGGGGCAGCGCACCGGGGCTGGGCGCCTACCGGGCGGAGGCGTGGGACAAGTTGATCACCGAGCCGAACGCCGCAGGCTTTTTCAGCGTGATCGACCATCTCACCCTTTCGTCCGACTACCGGGCGGGTGGTGAATGGCGCAAACAGCTGTCGAGTCGAGTCTGGAACATGATTGATGCCATCGACCTTGACAGCCGCCTGCGCGAGGAGCTGTTCACCATGGCCACAGCGCCCACCAATTGTGCCGACGCGGGGGCGCAGTTGTTCAACAACATGGGGGTCAAGGTACTCGCCTCGCGGGCCTACTCTTACTCGACCTACCGCGCGCCCCTGGAGAAGGCGCTGGTGACGCTGGCCAAAGGTGCCGCGCGCCTGGAGCGGGTCGACGACATCGCCCGGGCCGATATTGTCGCGCGCCGTGGAAACCCGGACGAAGTCGAGGTCTACCTCGCGTATGAAACCGCGCTGGCGGATCGCCTGGAGTTGCCTTGGCAATCGGAAAGCATGCTCTACCGGCGGGTTGCCGGCGTGAGTGATCGTGCCCTCGACCAGGCTTTCGACACGGTGCTGTCCATGGAAAACGGCGACGGACTGGTCAATGCCATGCTTGAACAACCGTTCTGGGACCAGTACCTCAAGGAAACCTGGCCCGCCGAGTTCCAGTCCAACGCGCAGCGCTATGAACGCCTGCAACATCTGATTGAAAGCCTGCGCGAGGCGCAAGCGGAATGGGCCAAGGCCCAGGACTTGTTGCCCGAGGCACAAAAGACCCGGTTGCGGGAATGGCTGCGGGACCTGGCGCGGCAGTTGTCCATTCCCGAACAGCAGATCTTCACCGGGGAAGCCATGAGCGAACAGGCCTACAACGCGCTGTACAGTGACCTGGGTTACCGACAGCAGGAACTGGCCCGGCAAAAAACCCGTGCGGCGCTGGAACGCGCAACGCTCTAAGCACATCACACTCCCCTGTGGGAGCGGGCTTGCTCGCGAAGAGGCCGTGTCAGTCGAAATCAATGCTGAATGACACACCGCATTCGCGAGCAAGCCCGCTCCCACAGGGGCTTTCGCCAACCATTACGCCCCCGGCGCCCGCGCATTGAACAACAACAGCACATTGCCGTAGTAATCCCCCGCCCGATACCCCCCGGCAGGCTGCTGCGGCTCGATCTCCAGCAGTACCCGCGAACCCACCGCCGCATCGGCGGCAGTCACGACCAGCCGGGGCTCGATGGCGTGGCTCAACTCCACGCCGTTGAAGCGCACGCGCAAGGCGATGTCTTCTGCCGGACGCCCGTTGGAGAGGTAGGGTTGCTCCTCCAGGCGCGCTTCAATGGCGCTGGTGTCGTGCCGCACGTCGAAGTATTTGCGCAGGTTGCCCAATCGGGAAGTCGCGACGTTCCACGGCAGGATCTGCTCGCGATGAATCCAGCCCGTTTCGGCCGGCACGATGTAAAAAGACCGGGTCGGCACTGTCACGGACACTTCGAAAGTGTGTTCCTCGCGGGCGGCCATTGCCGAAAGACTCGTCAGCGCCGTTGCCGTCAGCAGTGCGGTCACCGTGCATTGCTTGATCATGTCTGTTACCCACAGCGTCAATTGGAAGCCGCCACTATCGACTGGCTATTGTCAGCACTTTTTTGCTGTCGCCCTCGATCACGATAAAGCGGTGCTCGCGTCCCTTTTCCTTGTCGAAGCTGAACGTCTTGCCGGCCATCACGTGATGCTTGGTGGTCGGCCGACAATCGTTTTCGTCGGTGATCGAGCAACTCTTGAACTCATCGACCACCACCACGGTGTTGCCGTTGTTACGCAGTTCATAACGCTCGGCGCTGTCATTTACGACCGTATCGAAGCGGGCGTGCTTCGGACGGACGAAGAAGATTGTGCCGAAACCGGTCATCACGTTGACCCCGGCGGACAGGCTCTTTTTATAGTCTTCGCGCTCTTCGCTGGAGATCACGAACTCATCTTCTTTCTCCGGCACAACCGGCACAAAACGCACGCGGAAGTAGCGCTCTTTATCGCGCTCGCCCATGAACAGCAAACGCGTACCCTGCATGCCTTTGGCCGGCACGATCAAGCGCGCCGGGCTGGCCATGATGCCCTGGCGCGAGGCGCCGTCCGGCGCGCTCTCGATCGGTACTTCGCGAATCGTGCCGTCGGCGTCATAGAGGATTTCCAACACATTGATCTTGACGAACGCAGTGCTGTCGCCACTGTTGAATACCCGTTTCAGGTACGTACTTTTATCAGCGTCCAGGTAGTCGTATACCGTGCCCACATTAATCTGCGGCCCGGCCTGCGCCGTCAGGCAAAACAAACTGCTAACCCACATCAACAACAGGCGTTTCATGGTCTTGAACCTCAAAAATGGCGAGTGTTTGTACCGTCAGACTTCCGAATCCCAGATCACCGTGATGTTGCCGTAGTAGGGCCTGCCCTGAGCATTCAATATCACGTGATTGGTGCTGCTTTCGGGCATCTCGAAATGCAACTTCCCCGGCTTGCGGTCTGCATAGAAAGCGGGATGAAACACGACTGAGGCCTCTCGACTCAGCTGCATTCGCTTAACCGTTTGCCCGGTACTGTCCATTAGCCCATTCGGCAGGCTGACGCTGACATCCACGATGCCGGCTATACCCGTGACACGATCAACAATGGCGCAACCATCTGGTAAACCCCACTCACACTCCAGCCTCATCGTGAACCGCGATGAGGCCGAGATCAGGAAAGTCTGGTCACGCACCAGACGAACCGGTTTTCGGCCCTGCTCCAGCCAGCTCTGCCAGCCGCCAATCGGCTCCAGCACGATTTGATTGCCACCCGGTGGAATGTCCACTTTCAGGGTGTGCTGCACATCGAGGACGAAGTCCAGGGTCAGGTTGCCGTCATCGGGGTTCAGCCCGCCGATGTCAAAATCCAGGCCCGGCCCGAGGAAATAGTTCATGGATCCGGTGTACAGCCCACTCGACATTCCAAGTGGGTTGGGCGTTCGGAGCTCATAAGCAAAATCCAGGGTGTCCCAGGACATGTACGGAATGCGGAATGCCGCCACTTTGGTGCAAAGCGCTTCTACCGGAGTCTTCCAGAAAAAACGGTAAGTGGGGCCAGTAAAGAGTCCTACACCGCTGTACACACAGGGAGGCGCCGCATAAACCCAGCTTTGACCGCCCCATAGCCTGGAGTGGCCTTCGCGCAGATCGGTTACGCCAGTCAGATTGGCGGCGGTATCGCTCAGGATGTAATTCGACCCGATCCCCGTGATCCGCACTTCGACGGTTTCCGATTCTCCGGTTTCCCTGTTGGTAACCGTCAGTTGTCGCCAATTGGCCGGTACCTTGACTGAGACGCCAGTGCCGGGCGCAATTGCTGAACTGGGCCCAAAACGCACCGGTATCCGAATGCTGAACATGTTTTGTTGCTTGCACTCGTCGGGATAGTCCCGGCAATACCCACTGTCCGGCGTCTTGTTGATAAATACATTTTTTTGCGGCTGCGCCGGGTCCGGCGTGAACAACGCCCGGATCTCCTGGTTAAATGCTTCGGCGGTCGGCACCATCACCGCCATCACCAACCCCAACCACCCCGTGAACATTTTCATAGGTTTCAACCTGCCTTCTGATCAGTGGAGCTGACGTCGGCCAGGGTGTCCGGCGTGCACCGCAGGTCACCGATCATCAACACGTTGTTTTCGCTGCGATGCTGACTGGCATCGAGGCGGAACTGGCAGAGCAATTGATTGCCCTGGCGCACTTCCAGCGTCGGCGCACCGGCATTCATTTCCATGGAGAAGAAGCCATCGACTTCCGTCACCCCGCGACTGGCGTGGTTGATTACGTGATGGCCCTTGAGCGGCTGCCCCTGGGAATCGACCAGCCGACCGAGTACGGTCAGGGTTTTCATCACCCGCACCTTGCGATACTCCACGCCGCCCTTGTTCAAGTGATAACGGGTGCGCGACGGTTCGATGCTGGCAGCGGGCACGTGATTGCCCTCGAAATCGAAACTCACGGAGCTGTTCTGGTAGGCGGTAATCGGGATGAAATTGCGCCCTGGTTTCAGCGCTGCGCTGCCGCCGCTGAAATCGTCGGCGCGCAACGCGATACCGTCGATATCGGATTCCACATCGACAATCAGCCCCGCACCCCGCACCTGATGTTCACTGGTCAGGACCATTTGCTGGCCGCCGATGACCAGCGTGCTGTCGACGTTCAGGCCACCGGTGAAGTTGTCGTTGTAAGAAGAGCGCTGGACAAAGCCGTCGCCACTGAGCGCCTCGGTGCGAAAACTGGCCAGGCTCGACAGACCGAGGCCATAGGTGTCGGAAAGCGCGGTGACAGAGACGCTTTGCAGCGCGTGATCCTTCAAATCCTTGCGCCAGCCGAGGGATGCGTTGTTGTCGCGACCGCCATCACGAGCGGTCCGCGAACCGATGCTGCCGGTGAACTGTTGGCCCCGTGCGCCCAGTGCCAGGTTGAGGCTCAGGTCGACCCCGCGATTGCGCTCGTCGCCGCTGCTGAAACTGCCGGGCCGGTCGAACAGCGCCAGCCGCCAGTTGGCATCACTGCCGAACAGCACAGTACGCTGGGTCCAGCCCAAATCCACGCCCAAACCTTCGGTGTTGCCCTCGCTGTGGGACACCCGGGCATTCACTGAGTTTTTGCTGTTGAGGCGATGATTGAGCGCCAGGGAGGAATTGCTGGTCTCGCCGACAAACACATTACGCTGCCGCACCCGCGTGCCATCGGGCAGGGTGTCGTAGGTGTTGGTGGTGTCCAGCCAACTGCGGTTGTGGCTGATGACCACACTGCCGGAGCCGTAGTTGTAAAGACTTTGCAGATCGAGGCCGGTGCCGTGGTCCTGGGTCTGGTAGACGTTGGCATACAGGCTGATGTGATTGGCCAGGGTCCAGTCGATGGACGTGCCGTATTGCAGCTTTTCGCGAATCTGCCGCGCCGACAGCCCGAGGATCGCCCGGGGGTGCATCAGGTAGTTGAGCGATGCCCCGGCGGTCGCGCTGCCGCTGGCCTGTTGGTCCCAGTTGCTGAGCAGTTTCTGTTCCTGCCCGGCAAACAGGTTGTAGCGCCAGCGCTCATCGAGGTTGCGCCAGTTATTGGGCTTGTAGACCAGCTCCTGGGTGGTGCTGGTGATCTGGCCGTCTTCGATCAGCCGCACTTCGACTTCGTAGATACCACCGGGCAATGGCCGGGTATCGAGGGTCTGCAACCCGGCAGGCACCGATTGGGTATTGATCAGCAAACCGTCGCGCAGGATTTCCACCGAGGCCTGGCGGTTGGCCGTGACGTAGATCGGATAAACGCTGGGCGTCGGCGTGTTGATCGCCAGGCTGTCGGAACTGCCGAGCATGACGCCGACGGCGGTGTCGGGGCTGGTGCCAAACGTGCGCGGTTGGCGGGTCAGCCCTTCGGAATTGGGGGTGAAGTAACCCAGGCGAAAAAAACGGCCCTGCAATTCGCGCTGGGTGTAGAGCTCGTGTACTGCGTGATAGAGCTGGTCATCCGGTCCGCCGAGACGGGCCAGTTGCATGTTGAAGGTCTGGCTCCAGTTACCGAGGCTGCCACTCGCTTCCAGGCCATAGCGACCGCCCAGATCCTGGTCCTGACCGCCATTGAGGTTGAGCTGATTGCGCAGCATCAGGCCACTGCTGCCACCTTCGGGCTGGTCGTAGTAGCGTTTGACCTCGGTGTCGCGCTCGGCATGTTCGGTGACGATCGACACCAGCGAGTTTTCCAGGTTGTAGTGCAGCGCCAGCATCTGTTCCGGGCATTTTCCCGTGCAGGCGCCCAAGGCCACGCCGGTCTTGAGGTAACCGGCCCAGGTGTCGCGCTCGGCGGCGCTGAACCGACTGTCGCTGGTGTCGGTAAATTCGAGCAGGGTGACGCGGTCATCGCGGGACAGCACGATCATCGCCTCTCCCAACGGCTGCTGATCGAGTTCCACGCGAACCGCCAGCGGCACATCAAAAAAGTGCTCCTCGAATTCCGCCGGCAGGCCTTTGGCCTGGGCCAACAGACTTCGCGGTGTAGAACCGGCGGAAACCGGAGCCGCCACCGCGCTGGCACAAAACAACAGCGCAAGCGCAGCCGCGATGGGAGTCATCGGGAACATGAACACGTACTCTGGTTGCAAACAAATGGAAGTCCGACGGGCCAACAAAGTTGCTGGGCCGTCGGTTAACGCTAACGGCGCAAGTTAGATAACCGGTGGCACGGCATCAAAGATCATCGCCACTTCACCGGTGTAGTCGCCCGGTGCGAACGTGGTGCCGGTAGCGCTAATACGCAGCGGTGCGCGGTAGTTCACGTTGGACTCGGTTTCACCCACAACCATTTGCGGTGTCGTGGTCAGTTCCCGGCCATTGATTTCGACTTTCAAGTTAATGGCGGAGGCACCTGAGAGCAGGCGTGGCGCCGACACGACACTGGCGTGTACCGAACCATTGTTGTTGCGCATATCAAAGAAGCCATTGACCTCGGCCATTTGGCCAGTGGTCGGTTGGAAGTCCATGCGCTGATCCTTGTTGATCAGGTCCGGGTCGACAGGCACCACATAGAAGCCGTTGGTAGGCACGTGGGCCACGAGGTTGATGGTGTGCTTGGCTTCACCGGCGGCGAACACAACGGAGGAGGTCAGCGCCAGAACTGCCAGGGGAGCAGCAATAGTCATTTTCTTGAACATCGGTCAGTACCTGTCTTTTCAATATAAAGGGCTCATTGAAAGTTCAAACGACGCCGTGGCGAAACACGTCGCGGCGATGTCGGCTGAACTTTCAATGTCGGCAAATGATCGGCCAATGTCTCTGGAAAGTAAGCAAGTAACTTCCGATGATCGCGTAGTTAAACGCCTCTGTGACAAGCCAGAAAAAAGAACGAAATTGCGAATTATTGACGGGCAACTGTCAGCACCGGACTACATACAGTTTTATCGAAAAAACCATACAGCCTTTTCAACTTCAAATTGCAGGGCGAAGAGGCACCTATCCTATAGTTCCAGCAACTAATAGAGTTATAACTTTAACTTTAAAGTTATTTCCGTCCCCACACTCAATACCGGTCCCAATGTGATGAACCGCGCCCCTACGTGGACCCCACCGCTCGTCGGTCGAGAGAAACGTCCTAGGAAAAACGCCTTGCCTTCGCCTAAAGATATATCTTAAGTTGTATCTAAACACGACGAGAGAAGGCAAAAAATGAGAGACCATCATTCCCACCGCGAACACGGTGACGGCCGCGACGGCTTCGAGAAACGCCCTGGCCGCGAACGCGGCGGCCGTGGCCCTCGGGTGTTCGCACCCGGAGATTTGAAGCTGCTGCTGCTGGCATTGATCGCCGAACAGCCGTGCCACGGCTACGACCTGATCCGCCAGATCGAAGGCATGTTCGATGGCGCCTACAGCCCCAGCCCCGGTGTGATCTACCCGACCCTGACGTTCCTGGAAGAAAGCGAAATGATCACCGGCGATGCCGAGGGCGGGAAAAAACGCTACAGCGTGACTGACGCCGGACGTCTGTCCCTGAGTGAACAGGCGATTGCCCTGGAAGGCGTGCGGATGCGCATCGACGTCAGCAAACGCTCGTTGCGCGGGCATGACCGCCCGGCTGAAATCCATGAAGCGGTGCACAACCTGCGTCATGCGCTGCAATTGCATCACGGGCGCTGGAGCGCGGAAGAAATCCTGCGTGTCGCCGCCCTGCTCAACAACACCGCCAAAGCCATCGTCGACGGCCCCGCCGTTCAAGCCGCCCAGGAGAACGCCGAATGAATGTCGTTTTTGAAAACCAGACCATTCACCGCGTCATGCACGAAATCAAACGCCGTCGGCTGGAAGTCTTGCGGGTGGTCGACCTGACCCCGCGCATGCGCCGGATTACCCTCGGTGGGCCAGAGTTGGCAGGCTTTGTCAGCCTCGGCACCGACGATCACGTCAAATTGCTGTTCCCGCAGAACGCGGCGCAAACGGCGGCGCTGGAAACCCTGGTGCTCGGTGCCGGTAAAACCGATCAGCCGATGCCGGAAATGCGCGACTACACGCCGCGCCGTTATGATCTGGACACGCTGGAGCTGGACATCGATTTCGTCCTGCACGGCGACGGCCCTGCCTCGACCTGGGCCGAGCAGGCCAAGCCGGGGCAGTTCCTGCACATCGGCGGCCCACGGGGCTCGATGATCGTGCCGGACATCTTCGACAGCTACCTGCTGATCGGCGACGAAACCGCCCTGCCCGCCATCGCCCGACGCCTGGAAGGCCTGGCGGCCAATCGCCGCGCGCTGGTGATCATCGAAGTCGAGAACGGCGCCGAACAGCAACGCCTGGAAAGCGCCGCGCAGGTGAATGTGATCTGGGTGCTGCGCGACGGCGGCAAGAACAACCTGCTGAACGCCGTGAAACAACTGCAAGTGCCAAGCGGCAACCTGTACGCGTGGATCGCGACCGAGAGCAAAGTGTCACGGCAGATCCGCCGGGTGCTGCTCGATGAGCATGGGCTGGATGATCAGTTCGTTAAAGCGGTGGGGTACTGGCGGCTGGGTGACTCTGACGAGGAATAAGCTTCAACGAAAATCTCCCCTGTGGGAGCGAGCCTGCTCGCGAAGAGGCCGTCAGCCGAGACACCAAGTTGACTGACCCACCGCTTTCGCGAGCAGGCTCGCTCCCACATTTGATCTTCAGTATTCACACATTCGGCTTTCGCCACCGATCCAATCCAACGATCACCAACGCAATCGCGACAAACCCCACCAATATCCCCCCGGCATTGAGAAACACCTGTGGATAACCCAGCGTGCTCACATCAATGAACGGATACGGATAAGCCCCCAGCAGATGCCCGCGCAGCAGCGCATAGGCGAAATACACCAGCGGGTAAATCACCCACAAGGCGATGTGCCGCACGCGCAACGTCCCCTTGGGCACGCAGCACCACCAATAAACCAGAAACAGCAGCGGCAGGATGTCGTGCAGCAATTCATCGGCGAGCAACTGCCAGCCTTCGGGGTGCCACAGATGGCGCAACAACAGGCTGTAGGCGAGCGCGACCACGGCGATGCTCACGGCAATCCCACTGCTGACCGCCGGTTGCAGAAACCAGCGTTTCGCCGCCGACTCCCGCGCCGTCAGCTCGCAGGTCAGCACCACGGCCACCAAGGTGTTGGTCAGTACGGTGAAGAAGCTGAAGAAACTCATCAGCCCGCCCAGCAGGCTGGCGCCGATCTCCCAGCGGGTGCCGAGGATCAAGTACATCTGAACAGTCAAACCTGCCCAGCCCAGCACCGCCGCCACGGCAATACAGCGGCGCCTCGCGACAGTGGGGATCAGCATGTTCAGACCGGACGCTTGGTGCGCATCAACTTCACGTACAGGCGTTCGACCTTCTCCCGCGCCCACGGGGTTTTGCGCAGGAATGTCAGGCTCGACTTGATGCTCGGGTCACTCTTGAAGCAGCGGATGTCGATACGCTCGGCCAGCCCCGACCACTCGTAGTGTTCAACCAAGGCGTTGAGGATCTGTTCCAGAGTCACGCCGTGCAGCGGGTTGTTGTTCTGTTCGGTCATGCCGGGCCTTTGCGCGAAGAAAGAATGAGAAGGCGCGCACCTTAGCCGACGGTTTCGATGGGTGGAAGCGCTCAGTTAACTGTAGGCCAACAACCGCTTTGTGTAGAAGCCAGGCTTGCTGGCGAAGGCGGCGTGTCAGTCGAGATTGAGGTTGCCTGACACGCCGCCTTCGCCAGCAAGCTTGGCTCCTACAAAGACTGTGATCGTGGACTCAGTAATACCGACGCGGGTCGGAGTCGATCAGGCTGGCCAGTTTAGTCAACGCAAAGCGCAGTTCGTCGTGGCTGGTGGGCGACATCAACACCAACCGTACGCAACGGGTCGAGCCACTGCGTTCGGCCTGGAACTGAGTGCCACTGAGCACCAGCACACCGTTGGCCCGGGCCAGCATGGTGAACTCGTCGCTGGTCCACGGCTCGGGCAAGGTCAGCCAGACGTGATAGGAGTACGGCTGGGTCTTGAGTTCGAAACCGGCAAAGATTTCCCGGGCAATGGCTTGCCGTGCGGCCGCTTCATCGCGCTGGATGCGGATGAGTTTTTTGTCCAGGCCTTCGGTGATCACATTGCTGGCCAGTTGCGCGGTCAGCGGCGACGGCATCCAGACGCTGCTGCGCACCATCGAGGTCAGGCGCGACAGCAGTTTGGGCGGGCTGTACAGGTAACCGATCCGCAGCGCCGGCATGATCGACTTCGACAGACTGGTCAGGTACACCGAACGCTCCGGTGCAAACGCCGACAGCGGCTTGATCGACGGATCGGTCGCGAGAAAACCATAGATGTCATCGTCGAGGATGAGGAAGTCGAACTCTTCGGCCAATGCCGCGATTTGCGCCCGGCGTTTTTGCGACATGATCGCCGTCGTCGGGTTCTGGCACGTCGCCACGCACACCAGCATCGCCGGTTTCTCGCGCAGACAGAGTTCGCGCAACGCTTCGGGAATGATTCCTTCATCGTCCATCGCCACGCCACCCAGGCGTCGCTCCAGCCCATGCGCCAGGGAAATGATGCCGGGGTAACAAAGTTCCTCGCAGAGCACCAGATCGCCGGCGTTGGTCAGGGCACTCATCGCCACCATCAAGCCATGCTGGGCACCGGCGGTAATCACCACTTGCTGCCATTGCGCATCGGGCAACCACTGCCGCAAAAACTGCGCGCCCGCCTCGCGGTGCGCCGGGTGACCACCGTCTGGCGCGTAATCCAGGGCACGCGCGAAATCGGTGCTCTTGGCCATGCCGATCAGCGCATCGCGCAGCCAGTATTCCAGGGTTTCGCTGTAGGGCTTGATGATCGAAAGATCGAGCAGTTCGGACTGCCCCAGGTTCAGCGCCGTCGGAGCCGGACTTGTCGGCAATTCGAGCAGCGGCTGGCCTTGCACATAAGTGCCGCGCCCCACCTCCCCCTGCACCAACCCGCGCCGATGGGCCTCGCTATAGGCGCGGCTGATGGTGCCCGGCGTGACGTTCAGCGTGGTGGCCAACTCTCTCAGGGTCGGCAGGCGATCGCCCTGGTTCAACACGCCGTTGTTGATGTCGCGCGCCAATGCATCGGCTATCGACAAATACATCGGCTGGCTGAACTCGCTTAGCTGGGGAACCCACATGAATAATTGCTGCCCATCGTAGAAATGAGAAAAATCGGAGCATATCACATCGATGTCTGACCCTTTGCAGGCTGCCTGATTTGTCAAATTGAGTCGATTGCTACGATCAAAAAACAACCAATAACTACAACAAAAATAATAAAACTTATAAATCAATAAGATAAACGCAGCTACGCGTTAATTAACCTGAACCCGCACTTTCGACATTGAATCAACTCAATCCATTCAAATACACTCACCACGAATCGAATCAATCGACTCAATCCTTTCCTGATCACTGCGCGCCTGTGCCGCGCCAAGTCGAGACGCCATGGACACACTCAGAAAAGATCTATCCCTGTCAGCGGTGATTGCAGGTTTTATCGCCGTGATCATTTCCTACGCCGGCCCGTTGATCATCGTATTTCAGGCAGCCAAGGAAGCGCACCTGCCCAACGACGTGGTGTCTTCGTGGATCTGGGCAATTTCCATCGGCAGCGGCATTACCGGGCTGTTTCTGAGCTGGCGATTGCGGGTTCCGGTGATCACCGCGTGGTCGACCCCGGGTGCGGCGTTGCTGGTGTCGATGCTACCCGGCGTCACCCTGCCCCAGGCCATCGGCGCTTATGTGGTGGCGTCAGTGATCATCGCCATCGTCGGGTTGTCCGGCGCGTTCGACAAACTGATGAGTCGTCTGCCCAAAGCCATCGCCGCCGCCATGCTCGCGGGGATTCTGTTCCGCTTCGGCGCCGAGCTGTTCACCTCGATCAAGCTGCAACCGGCATTGGTGCTATCGATGATCGCGGCGTACCTGATCTGCAAACGCCTTTCGCCGCGCTACACGATTTTGTCGGTACTGATTGTCGGTTGCGCCGTGGCAGCTTTCTTCGGTGAACTCAACAGCGGTTCGATCACCATCGCGGTGGCCCACCCGGTCTTCATCGCCCCCGAGTGGAACTGGCACGCGATCATCAACATTGGCCTGCCGCTGGCCCTGGTAACCCTGACCGGCCAGTACGTGCCCGGTATGGCGGTGTTGCGCACCTCGGGCTACAACACCCCGGCGCGCTCGATCATTTCGGTCACCGCGATTGGCTCGATCCTGATGGCGCCGTTCGGCTCCCACGGCTTTAACCTGGCAGCGATTACCGCTGCAATCTGCACTGGCCGCGAAGCCCACGAAGACCGTGACAAACGCTACATCGCCGGGATCGCCTGCGGGGTGTTCTACATCCTGATGGGCACCTTCGGTGCGACCCTGGCCTCGGTGTTTTCCGCCCTGCCCAAAGAGCTGATTGCCTCCCTCGCCGGGCTGGCCCTGTTCGGTGCAATCAGCGCCGGGCTGACTGGCGCCATGGCCGATGAGAAACAACGGGAAGCCGCGCTGATCACCTTCCTGGTGACGGCTTCGGGCATGAGTTTCCTCGGGTTGGCTGCGGCGTTCTGGGGGCTGATCTTTGGCCTGGTGGCGCACTTTGTGCTGACCTGGACTCGGGAGCGCAAAGTCGCCGGCATCGTCGAGGGCAACTGACCGATATTCAGCCCCACAACCCCCTGTAGGAGCGAAGCTTGCTCGCGAAGGCGTCCTGGCATTCAACATTGATGTTGGCTGAACCGGCGCTTTCGCGAGCAAGCTTCGCTCCTACAAGGGGTATTTTCTGCCTGCGGCGCCCTGTCGCAGACGACTGTTACCAAATCCGAAACGCTGCATGTCAGTAAAAGCGCTTTCTCTCTTTGTAACAGATCATTATCCTGCCGCCCTTCAGCTGAAACGCTTCACTGCCCGTTCCACCCCGTTGCGTTCAGTTCACCCCCAGAAAAAGATCAAGAATTTCTACTTTATGCCCGACTTTCCAACTCCGCGAGACAGCGCTGTCTCCACCCCTGTGTCCCACCGAAAAGCCTTGAACCTGATCGGCGGCCTCAGCGCCTTCGGCCTTGCCACTTGCGTTCACGCGGCCCCGGCTTTCGATAGCGATTCAAAGTGGATGCTCGGCGACTGGAACGGCACGCGCACCGAACTTTCGGAAAAGGGCTACGACTTCAAAGTCGATTACACCGGCGAAATGGGCAGCAACCTGCACGGCGGCTATGACCATGACCGCACCGCGCGCTACAGCGATCAGTTCGCCCTCGGCACGCATCTGGATTTGCAGAAGATCCTTGGCTGGGACGACGCCGATTTTCAGCTGACCATCACCGAACGCAGCGGCAACAACATCAGCAACGACCGGATCAATGATCCACGGGTCGGCGGCTTCACGTCGGCCCAGGAAGTCTGGGGCCGTGGCCAGACCTGGCGCCTGACGCAGATGTGGTATCAGCAGAAATTCTTCGACCAGAAGCTCGACATCAAGGTCGGCCGCTTTGGCGAAGGTGAAGACTTCAACAGCTTCCCCTGCGACTTCCAGAACCTGGCGTTTTGCGGCTCGCAAGTCGGCAACTGGGTCGGTGGCATCTGGTACAACTGGCCGGTCAGCCAGTGGGCAATGCGGGTCAAATATCACCTGACGCCGGAGTTGTACGCGCAGGTTGGCGCTTATGAGCAGAACCCGTCGAACCTCGATCGCGGCAATGGCTTCAAGCTCAGCGGCAGCGGCACCCAGGGCGCGATCCTGCCGATTGAGCTGGTGTGGACGCCGAAACTCAATGGCCTGCCGGGCGAGTACCGCGTTGGTTATTACTACAGCAACGCCAAGGCCACCGACGCCTACAAGGACAGCAATGGCCAGCCCGCCGCCCTGAGTGGCGAGGCCTATCGCAGCGCGTCGAGCAAGCACGGCGTGTGGCTCGGTGTGCAGCAGCAGATCACCAGCCGCGCCAGCGATAACTCGCGTGGCTTGAGCGTGTTCGCCAACGGCACGATGCACGACAAGAAGACCAACGCTATCGACAACTATGTCCAGGCGGGCGTGGTTTACAAAGGCTTGTTCGATGCTCGCGCCAAGGACGACATCGGTTTTGCCCTGGCCCGTGTCCACGTCAACCCGGCCTACCGCAAGAACGCCGAAGCGACCAATCAGGCCCGCGCCGTCTACGACTATGACGACCCGTCATTCCTGCCGCCGCAAGACACCGAATACAGCGCAGAGCTCTATTACGGCGTGCACGTGACCAATTGGCTGACCGTGCGCCCGAACCTGCAATACATCCGCCACCCCGGTGGCGTGGACAAGGTCGATGACGCACTGATCGGCGGGATCAAGATCACCTCATCCTTCTAAAACTGCTGCCCCCCCTGTAGGAGCGAGGCTTGCCCGCGAAGAGGCCGTCACATTCAACACTGATGTTGGCTGACACACCGCCTTCGCGGGCAAGCCTCGCTCCTACAGGAACAGTTTCACTTTTATAACTGAACCATGCCCACGCCAGATCGTCATCTACAGTGAACTTGCGCGGGACTACTTAAAACGTCACGGAGAACCACACTATGAGCACTGATGGTGCTTTGAGTCGAAGCCGTCTGCTACCGAGCCTGCTCGGTATCCTGCTTCTGCTAATGGGCCTGGCCATGCTGGCCGGCGGTATCAAGCTGAGCATGCTCGGCGGCTCGCTGTATTACCTGCTGGCCGGTATCGGCCTGGCGCTGACCGGCGTGCTGCTGATTGCCGCTCGCCGCGCCGCACTGGGCTTGTACGCACTGGTGTTGTTCGCCAGTACCGTTTGGGCATTGTGGGAAGTCGGCCTCGACTGGTGGCAACTGGTGCCGCGTCTGGCGATGCTGTTTGCGCTGGGCATCGTCATGTTGCTGCCGTGGTTCCGCCGTCCGCTGTTGCGCACCGGCCCTGCGCCGATGGGCACTGGCGCACTGAGCGTCGCAGTTGTACTCGCTGGCGCCGCTGCACTGGCCAGCCAGTTCACCAGCCCGGGTGAAACCAAAGGTCAACTGGACCGCGACAGCGTGCCGGGCATGACCAACACTGCCCCGGCCATGCCGGACGGTGACTGGAACTCCTACGGCCGCAGCGCCCACGGTGATCGTTACTCGCCACTGGCGCAGATCACCCCGGAAAACGCGCACAAGCTGGTTCCGGCCTGGACTTTCCGCACTGGCGACATCCCTGGTCCTAACGATCCGGGCGAAACCACTGCCGAAAACACCCCGCTGAAAGTCAACGGCATGCTCTATGTCTGCACGCCTCACAGCCAGGTGATCGCGCTGGACCCGGACACCGGCAAGGAAATCTGGCGTTTCGATCCGAAGCTCTCCACGCAAAACGCGGCGAACTTCAAGGGTTGGGCACACATGACCTGCCGTGGCGTGTCGTATCACGATGACGCCGTGTACGCGTCCGAGCAGAGCCCGACCGGCAGCGCCAGCCCGGCTGCCGCCAGCAACGCTTGCCCGCGCCGGATCTTCCTGCCGACCGCCGACACCCGTCTGATCGCCCTGAACGCCGACACTGGCAAGATGTGCGAAGACTTCGGCAACAAAGGCCAGATCGACCTCAGCGCCAACATCGGCGGCTTCGCGGCCGGCGGTTACTACTCCACCTCGCCTCCAGCGGTCACTAAAGACCTGGTGGTGATTGGCGGCCACGTGACCGACAACGTTTCCACCGACGAACCAAGCGGCGTAATCCGCGCGTTCGACGTGCACACCGGCAAACTGGTGTGGAACTGGGACAGCGGCAACCCGGACGACACCACGCCGATTGCTGAAGGCAAGACCTACACCCGCAACTCGCCGAACATGTGGTCCATGTTCGCGGTCGACGAAAAACTCGGCATGCTCTACCTGCCAATGGGCAACCAGACCCCGGACCAGTTCGGTGGCGCGCGTACCCCTGAGTCGGAACTGCACGCAGCCGGCCTGACTGCCCTGGACATCAACACCGGGCATGTGAAGTGGCACTTCCAGTTCACTCACCATGACCTGTGGGACATGGACGTCGGCGGCCAGCCAACCCTGATGGACCTGAAAACTGCTGACGGTGTTAAGCCAGCGGTCCTCGCGTCCACCAAGCAAGGCAGCATCTACGTACTGGATCGCAGCACCGGCAAAGCGATTGTGCCGATCAACGAAGTGCCAGTCCCGCAAGGTGCTGTCGCCGGTGATCACACTTCGCCAACCCAACCGAAATCCGACCTCAACCTCATGCCGCCGCCGTTGAAAGAACGCGACATGTGGGGCGTCACCCCGTTCGACCAACTGATCTGCCGGATCGACTTCAAGTCCATGCGCTACGAAGGCCCGTTCACTCCGCCATCGTTGCAAGGTTCGATCGTTTATCCAGGCAACTTCGGCGTGTTCGACTGGGGCGGTATCTCGGTTGACCCGGTACGCCAGATCGCTTTCATGAACCCGGATTACATGGCGTTCAAATCGAAACTGATCCCGGCCGCCGAAATCGCTGCCCAAGGCCCGCGTAAAAGCGAAACCGAAGGCGTGCAGCCGAACAAAGGCGCGCCATACGGCGTGATCCTGGAACCGCTGCTGTCGCCAATGGGCCTGCCGTGCCAGGCACCGGCCTGGGGTTACGTGACTGCGGTCGACCTGACCACCAGCAAAGTCATCTGGAAACACAAAAACGGCACCGTGCGCGACAGCTCGCCGGTTCCAATTCCGCTGAGCATGGGCGTACCTAGCCTGGGCGGCACGTTCACCACGGCCGGTGGCGTTGCCTTCCTGAGCGGCACCCTCGACCAGTACCTGCGTGCCTATGACGTGAAAAACGGCAAGCAACTGTGGGAAGGCCGCCTGCCAGCCGGCGCCCAAACCACGCCGATGACCTACACCGGCAAGGACGGCAAGCAATACGTGCTCGTCGTTGCCGGCGGCCACGGCTCGCTGGGCACCAAGCAAGGTGACTATGTGATGGCGTACAAACTGTCCGAGTAAGTTTTAGCGGCGGTTAACGAAAGGCGACTCCTGTGAGGGGGTCGCCTTTTTTGTGGCTGCTCGGAACCCATGTGGGAGCGGGCTTGCTCGCGAAAGCGGTGTATCAGTCAACATCATTGCTGAATGACACACCGCTTTCGCGAGCAAGCCCGCTCCCACAGTGGTTAATCAGTGTTTACAGGGACAATGACCTGTCAAAACCCTGAACACACACCCTGAAATATCGCTGCCCATTGAAACCACCCCCCACCTGCCCCATCTAAGACCCATACCCCATTGCGCAGGTGCCCCATGAGCGACCAGCAAGAATTCCCTGAAGACCCGAGCGATTACGCCGAAACAGACCACATTGAACACCATTCCACCGGTAAAGGCCTCGCCCTGCCTGGCCAGAACCTGCCGGACAAGGTTTACATCATCCCGATCCACAATCGCCCGTTCTTCCCGGCCCAAGTGCTGCCGGTAATCGTTAATGAAGAACCGTGGGCGGAAACACTGGACCTGGTCAGCAAATCCGATCATCACTCCCTGGCCCTGTTCTACATGGACACGCCCCAGGAAGATCCGCGCCATTTCGATACGGGCGCGTTGCCGGAGTACGGCACGCTGGTCAAGGTGCACCACGCCAGTCGTGAAAACGGCAAGTTGCAGTTCGTCGCCCAGGGTCTGACCCGCGTGCGGATCAAGACCTGGCTCAAGCACCATCGCCCGCCGTACCTGGTGGAAGTCGAGTACCCGCACCAGCCGACCGAGCCGACCGACGAGGTCAAGGCCTACGGCATGGCGCTGATCAATGCGATCAAAGAACTGTTGCCGCTCAACCCGCTGTACAGCGAAGAGTTGAAGAATTACCTCAACCGCTTCAGCCCCAACGATCCGTCGCCGCTGACCGACTTCGCCGCTGCGCTCACGTCCGCCACCGGTGGCGAGCTGCAAGAAGTGCTCGACTGCGTGCCGATGCTCAAGCGCATGGAGAAAGTCCTGCCGATGCTGCGCAAGGAAGTCGAAGTCGCGCGCCTGCAGAAAGAAATCTCCGCCGAAGTGAACCGCAAGATCGGCGAGCATCAGCGCGAGTTCTTCCTCAAGGAACAGCTCAAGGTCATCCAGCAGGAACTGGGGCTGACCAAGGATGATCGCAGCGCCGACATCGAGCAGTTTGAGCAACGCCTGGAAGGCAAAGTGCTGCCGCCGCAGGCGCAGAAACGCGTCGAAGAGGAAATGAACAAGCTGTCGATCCTCGAGACCGGTTCGCCGGAGTACGCGGTCACCCGCAACTACCTCGACTGGGCGACTTCGGTGCCGTGGGGCGTGTATGGCGAGGACAAACTCGACCTCAAGCACGCGCGCAAGGTGCTGGACAAACACCACGCCGGCCTCGATGACATCAAGGACCGCATCCTCGAATTCCTCGCGGTCGGTGCCTATAAGGGCGAGATCAGCGGCTCTATCGTGCTGCTGGTGGGTCCGCCGGGCGTGGGCAAGACCAGCGTCGGCAAATCCATCGCCGAATCCCTCGGTCGGCCGTTCTACCGTTTCAGCCTCGGTGGCATGCGCGACGAGGCCGAGATCAAGGGCCATCGCCGCACCTACATCGGTGCGCAACCGGGCAAACTCGTCCAGGCGTTGAAAGACGTCGAAGTGATGAACCCGGTGATCATGCTCGACGAGATCGACAAGATGGGCCAGAGCTACCAGGGCGACCCGGCCTCGGCGCTGCTGGAAACCCTCGACCCGGAACAGAACGTCGAATTCCTCGACCACTATCTGGACCTGCGTCTGGACTTGTCGAAAGTGCTGTTCGTCTGCACCGCCAACACCCTGGACTCGATCCCCGGCCCGTTGCTCGACCGGATGGAAGTGATTCGCCTGTCGGGTTACATCACCGAAGAAAAAATCGCCATCGCCAAGCGTCACCTGTGGCCGAAACAACTGGAAAAGGCCGGCGTGTCCAAAGGCAGCCTAAGCATCAGCGACAGCGCGTTGAAAGCATTGATCGACGGATATGCCCGTGAAGCCGGGGTGCGCCACTTGGAAAAAGAACTGGGCAAACTGGTGCGCAAAGCCGTGGTCAAGTTGATCGACGAGCCGAAAGCGGTGATCAAGATCGGCCCGAAAGACCTCGAAGCCTCGCTCGGCCATCCGGTGTTCCGTAACGAGCAAGTGCTGTCCGGCACCGGCGTGATTACCGGGCTGGCCTGGACCAGCATGGGCGGCGCGACCCTGCCGATTGAAGCGACGCGGATCCATACGCTTAACCGTGGCTTCAAACTCACCGGGCAATTGGGCGACGTGATGAAAGAGTCGGCGGAAATCGCCTACAGCTACGTCAGTTCCAACCTGAAGTCGTTTGGCGGTGATCCGAAGTTCTTCGACGAAGCCTTCGTCCACCTCCACGTCCCGGAAGGCGCCACCCCGAAAGACGGCCCGAGCGCCGGCGTGACCATGGCCAGCGCCCTGCTGTCCCTGGCCCGCAACCAGGCGCCGAAAAAAGGCATCGCCATGACCGGCGAACTGACGCTGACCGGGCATGTTCTGCCGATTGGCGGGGTGCGCGAGAAAGTGATCGCGGCACGGCGTCAGAAAATCTTTGAATTGATCCTGCCGGAGCCTAACCGTGGCAGCTTTGAGGAATTGCCGGAGTACCTGAAAGAAGGGATAACCGTGCACTTCGCCAAGCGTTTTGCAGATGTGGCGAAGATATTGTTCTGATAGTCATGTAGTGCCTGCACCACCGCTTTCGCGGGCAAGCCTCGCTCCTACAGAGTTGTGTGTCGTTCATATTTTTCGCGACCGACACACAACCCCCTGTAGGAGCGAGGCTTGCCCGCGAAGGCGTCAGCACTGACCACGCCAATTCCCAGCGCTGTCACACTTTGTCTCATCTTCAGTTATGCTCGCCGTTCGTCGTGAATGCCGGAGCCACTGACCTTATGTCCCCCACCCGCCTGTTAGTCCCCCTCGCCCTCGCCCTGCTGGCCGCCTGCGCCACGCAGACGAAACAGAACGTGACCGTGGAAAAACAAAGCGAATGCCCGGCCAGGCTGAACAACGGGCAAAACCTGATCCTGATCCTGCCGAGCAACCCGACCACGGGTTATCGCTGGGCGATCCAGGATTCCGCCGGTGGCGTGTTGCGCGCCCTCAGCCCCGAGGTCTACAGCAACCCGGAAGACGCCGGGCTGGTGGGCAGCGCCGGGATTTCGACCTGGCGCTTCCAGTCGTTTGCTACCGGTACTGGCCGTTTGCGCCTGACCTACTCGCAACCGTGGGCGCCGGAAGTCCCGGCAGTGAAAACCTTCGATTGCGCAATCTCGGTTAACTGATCGTGGGCTGGCTGATTCTGGCGTTGATGGGCGCGGTGACCTTTCTTTACGGGTTGAGCGTGCATGCCGCACTGCTCTGCCTGTTGGTCAAACCACTGCCGGTACTGGCCCTGCTCGGCTGGCTGCACGACGCACCGCCCACCGAATATCGGCGCTGGATCAGCCTGGGTTTGATTTTTTCCCTGCTCGGCGATGTGCTGCTGGCGTGGCCGGGGGATTTGTTTGTGTTTGGGCTGGGGGCGTTTTTGGTCGCGCATCTGGCGTATCTGAAAGCGTACTTGAGTGATTGCCGGCGCCTGGCGTTGTTGCCGTTGGTCTTGGCCGTCGGGGTTGGCGCGGTGCTGTTGGGGATTCTGATTTCCCACGGGCTCGGGCCGTTGCTGGTGCCAGTGATTGTGTACGGCGTGGCGATCAGCGCGATGCTCTGGCGCGCATTGGCCAGACTGGGCAGCGATGTGCCCCAGCGCTCCGCGCTGCTGGCGGCGGCGGGCGCGGTGGCGTTTGTGTTTTCCGATAGCGTGATTGGGATCAGTCGGTTTGTGATGCCGTTCGAGGCGGCGCCTTACGTGATCATCCTGAGTTACTGGGTGGGACAATGGGGGATTACGGCGTCGGCGTTTACTCAAGAACAACGCTGACCCCCTGTGGCGAGGGGGCTTGCCCCCGTTGGAGTGCGACGCGCTCCCCTGCATTCTTTCAGGTCTATCGCATCCACCGATTTTACGACGGCTGCGCCGCCGAACGGGGGCAAGCCCCCTCGCCACAGTGGATTCTCATCGTTCGCAGCGGTTTATCAGACAACCCGCGCATCCCCCCGTCAATTTGGCTAAAATGCCGGCCTTTTCCACCAATGCCGCTGGAACCGCCGTGAGCAAAGAACCCGATCGCCTTTTCGCCCAGCCTTTGGCCCAGGTGCCTGACTTCGCCTTTAACGAGGACGTGGTGCGGGTGTTCCCGGACATGATCAAGCGCTCGGTGCCGGGTTATCCGACCATCGTCGAAAACCTCGGCGTGCTCGCTGCGCAGTTCGCCCAGCCCAACAGCGTGCTCTACGACCTCGGTTCGTCCCTCGGCGCCGTGACCCAGGCCCTGCGCCGTCACGTGCGCACCGACGGGTGCCGGGTTATCGCTGTGGATAACTCGGCGGCGATGGTCGAGCGCTGCCGCGAATACCTCAACGGTCAGGACTCTATGTTCCAGGAGCTGCTGCCGGTTGAAGTGATCGAAGGCGACATCCTCGCCCTCGAATTCCAGCCCGCCTCAGTGGTGGCGCTGAACTTCACCCTGCAATTCATCGCTCCGGAGCAGCGCACGGCGTTGCTCTCGCGCATCCGCCAGTCGTTGTTGCCGGGCGGTGCGCTGATCCTGTCTGAGAAGCTGCGCTTCAACGATCTGGAAGAACACGCGTTGCTCACCGACCTGCACGTCGCGTTCAAACGCGCCAACGGCTACAGCGAACTGGAAATCGCCCAGAAGCGCAGCGCCATCGAAAATGTCATGAAGCCCGACAGCCTCGAAGAACATCGCGAACGCCTGTTGGCCGCCGGGTTCTCGAAAGTCGTGCCGTGGTTCCAGTGTCTTAACTTTGCCTCGTTGATTGCCTTGCCATGATTGATCTGTCCACCCTCGCCCGCCGTCTGGCTGGCACCCCGCTGGCCGAATGGGCCAACACCTTGCAAGCGCAACTCGACAAGAAAATGGAGAAAGGTCACGGCGACCTGGAGCGCTGGCAAAGCGCGCTGGACGCCTTGCCGAAGATCCAGCCGAGTGAAGTCGACTTGCTCAACGGCCTGACGCTGGACACCGATTGCGACGATGCAACCCGTGCGCAGATGCGCACCGCGCTGATGGGCCTGTCGCCGTGGCGCAAGGGGCCGTTCGATTTGTTCGGAGTGCACGTCGACACCGAATGGCGCTCGGACTGGAAATGGTCGCGGGTCGCGCCGCATCTGGACTTGAAGGGTAAGCGCATCCTCGATGTCGGTTGCGGCAACGGCTACTACATGTGGCGCATGCTCGGCGCCGGGGCCGACAGTGTGATTGGCGTCGACCCGAACTGGCTGTTCTTCTGCCAGTTCCAGGCGGTGCAGCGTTACCTGTCCGAGCCGAATGCCTGGCACCTGCCGTTCCCGTTCGAAGACCTGCCGCCGAACATGGAAGGCTTCGACACTGTGTTTTCCATGGGCGTGTTTTATCACCGTCGCTCGCCGATCGAGCATTTGCTGGCGCTGAAGGATTGCCTGGTCAAGGGCGGCGAACTGGTGCTGGAGACGCTGGTGATCGAAGGTGATCAGCAACAAGTGCTGGTGCCGGAAGACCGTTATGCGCAGATGCGTAACGTGTGGTTCCTGCCGTCGGTGCCGGCGCTGGAACTATGGCTACGGCGCGCCGGGTTCACGGATGTTCGTTGTGTGGATGTCAGCGTGACGACCGTCGAGGAACAGCGCGGGACGGAGTGGATGAAGTACCAGTCGTTGAGCGACTTCCTCGATCCGGAAGATCACAGCAAAACGATTGAAGGGCTGCCGGCGCCGATGCGGGCCGTTATCGTCGCTCGCAAATAAAAGCTTCGCGGGCAAGCCTCGCTCCTACAGATCACCGGTACCTGTAGGAGCGAGGCTTGCCCGCGAAGACGGATTAACATTCAACAAAATGCTGACTGAACCACCGCTATCGCGAGCAAGCTTTGCTCCTACAGATTTTGGCGTGTTTTAGTCTGCAGGCTTGGCTCTTCGGGCCTTGAAGAACTCGCTTAGCACCGCGCCACACTCTTCTGCCAACACCCCGCCTTCAAACAAAACCCGGTGATTCAAGAAGCCCTGGGTAAAAAACTCCCCCTGGCTCTGCACAATCCCGGCCTTGGGCTCCAGCGCGCCGTACACCACCCGCGCAATCCGCGAATGCACGATCAGGCCGGCGCACATGCTGCACGGTTCCAGCGTCACGTAGAGGGTGCTGCCGGGCAGGCGATAGTTGCTGGCGGCCAGGGCGGCGGCGCGGATCGCGACCATTTCGGCATGGGCGCTGGGGTCGTTGCCGCTGATCGGGCAATTGAAGCCGCGACCGATGATTTCCCCGTCCTGCACCAGCACCGCGCCCACCGGCACTTCGCCGAGGGCCGCGCCTTGAGCGGCAAGGGCCAGGGCTTCGCGCATGAAGTCGCGGTCGCGGCTGCGGTCGATGATCGCGGCGGGACGAATCTGACGCATCACGCCACCTCGATAGCGGCCATCAGGCCGGTTTCCATGTGATCGATCACATGGCAGTGGAACATCCACACTCCCGGGTTATCCGCCACCAGCGCCACTTGCGCGCGCTCGTTCTTGCCCAACAAATAGGTGTCGGTGAAGTACGGGATGACCTTGTGCCGGTTCGAGGCAATCACCTTGAAGCTCATGCCGTGCAGGTGAATCGGGTGCTGATACTGAGTCATGTTCTTCAATTCGAAAATGTAGCTCTTGCCCTTCTCAAGCCTGGCAATCGGGCGGTCGGCGCAGGTCTTGTCGGTGATGTCCCAGGCCTTGCCGTTGATCTGCCACAGACTCGGCGGCTTGCCGTTGTCGACGTTGACCGACACCGAGCCCACCCATTCGAAATTGAAGTTGAGTTTCTCGGCATTGGCCAGGTCCGGCTCGGCCACCGGGTTGGCGGGCAGCGCGGGCGGCCATTGGGTCGGTGCGTCAGTGTTCGCCACTGAACGCAGCGTGCCCACGCGCACCGGGCCGTTGCGCAAGGATAGCTCTTCACCGGCCGGCGGTGCCTTGATCGCCAGGCAGATGCGCATGCCCGGGCCGAGCCAGTATTCCTTGCCCAGCGGGCGTGGTTCGATGGGATTGCCGTCCAGCGCGTAGATCTGCGCTTCGACGCCGGGAATGTTGAGGCGATAGGTCAGGGTGTTGTCGAGGTTGAGTAAACGCACGCGGGTGATCTGCCCGGCAGGCAATTCGATCACTGCTTGCGGCACGCCGTTGATGGTCGACAGGCGCCCCGCCGTGCCACCGCGCGCCGCTTCACGCGGAATGCTGAAGGCAACGAACGCGCCTTCTTCATCGACGTGCCAGCTCTTCAGGCTAAGGGTTTTTTCGTACTTGAAACCGGTGGGCTCGCGCTCTTCGATGATCAGCGGACCGACCAGGCCTCGGCCGAGTTCTTCGCTGCTGTTCACGTGGGGGTGATACCAGTAGCTGCCGGCGTCGGGCACGCGAAATTTGTAGTCGAAGTATTCGCCCGGCAAAACCGGAAGCTGCGAGACGTAGGGTACACCGTCCATTTCCAGCGGCAGGCGGATGCCGTGCCAGTGGATGGTGGTCGCGACCGGCAGGTGGTTGATGAAACGCACCCGTAGCCATTCACCCTGCCGCACCCGCAACTCGGTGCCCGGCGCCGATGGGCCGAACGCCCAGGCTTCAGTCTTGTGCCCGGCGACCAGCTCGACGTCCAACGGTGCGGCGATCAGTTCGTAGTCGTGGCCCGCATCCGCATCGGCCATCTTGCCCAGCCAGTAACGCGACGCGCCACCAGCCCCCACGCCAACCACCACAAGACCGGCCAGACCACCGAGTATTTGTCGACGGGTAAAGGACATGAACTCAACTACCTCACGTATCAGCGACAGGCCTGAGGCCCGCAAAAGGCGAATACGATACACCTGCGGTTGAGAAACAGTAAGGGCGGGGCGGCGGATGGCCGCAGGATTGATGACCGATCGTTTCCCTGTGGCGAGGGGGCTTGCCCCCGTTCGGCTGCGAAGCAGTCGTAAATCCATTCAACGCGGTGTGCCAGATACAATGCGATTGCAGGATTTAGGCCGCTTCGCTACCCAACGGGGGCAAGCCCCCTCGTCACAAGGGAACGATCAGCGCGCGAGGCCGATGATCAAATGCACAACCCCATCATCCAGCAGCATAACCCCCGGCACACCCGCCCGATTTAATGCCTGCCGATCCATCTGCCCCACATCCCGCAACTCCACCCGCACCCGCGTCAACGCCACCGGCTTCTGCGACTTGAGGTTATCCACCCCGCCCAACGCCGCCACGATATCCCCGGCCAAACCTGCAACCGGTTGAACAGCCTGCTTGGGCTCATCCACCACCAGATCCGGCGTCAACGCTTTCCAGAACGCCCGCTGCATTTTCTCGAACATGTTCAGTTCTCCAGAACCAGTGAAGTATCGACCGTCGCCTCGTGGTACAGCCGCAATGCCTCGCGCACCTGTTCGGCGCTTTCCAGCCCCAGCACTTGCTGGGCGATGGCCTGACAGTCCACCAGGTCCACTTCACGCACCGCCGCTTTAACCGCCGGAATCAGCGGCACGCTCACCGACAACTCATCCACCCCCAACCCCAGCAACAATGGCGTCGCCAGGGTTTCCGAGGCCAGCGCACCGCACACGCCAACCCATTTGCCGTGGGCATGCGCCGCTTTGACCGTGCTGGCGATCAAGCGCAGCACCGACGGGTGAAAACTGTCGGCCTGACTGGCCAACCTTGGATGATCGCGGTCCATGGCCAGGGTGTATTGGGTCAGGTCGTTGGTGCCGATGGAGAAAAAATCCACCTCGGGCGCAAACAGATCCGCCATCAACGCGGCGGCCGGTACTTCGATCATGATCCCCAGTTTCGGCAGTTCCGTAAGGCCCAGCGCCAGCGCCTCTTCTTCCAGCAGTTGCCGCGCCAGACGCAGTTCCGAAAGCTGCGCGACCATCGGCAACATGATGTGCAAACGAGCGAGACCGGCGCTGCTGAGGATCGCCTTGAACTGATCGCGCAACAGCTGCGGGCGCTCCAGGCACAAGCGAATCCCGCGCATGCCGAGGAACGGGTTGGTTTCGCTGTCCATCGGCACGTAGGCCAGCGGTTTGTCGCCGCCAACATCCAGGGTTCGCACCACCAGATTGCGCGTCGGCCCCAATGCACGGGCGATGGCGCTGTAGGTGAACGCCTGCTCGTCATGGCTCGGCGCGTGGTTGCGATCCAGATACAGAAACTCCGAACGCAACAGTCCGACGCCCTCGCCGCCCAGGCTCATCGCCTGCTCGGTTTCAGCCAACGATGCGACGTTGGCCGTGACCTCAATGTGATGACCGTCGCGGGTGCATGCGGCGAGCGTGGCGTGGGCCAGTTCATGTTGATGGCGTTTCTGTTGTTGCTGACGATTGGCTTGCAGTTGTTCGATGGCCGCCAGATCCGGATCAAGCTGCAATTCGCCCTTGTCGGCATCGAGCAACACTTGCGTGCCATCGGCCAGCGCCAGCACCCGAACCGGCAAACCGCAGATCGCCGGCAGGCCTGCGGCCCGGGCCAGAATCGCGACGTGGCTGGTGGCACCACCGCCGACCGTGGCGAAACCCAGCACCTTGCGGGTATCGAGCCCGGCGGTCTGGGACGGTGTCAGTTGTTCGGCGATCAGGATAGCCCCTTCCGGCAAATCGATTGCATGATCCTGCACACCAAGAACCTGTTTAAGCACCCGCTGACCGACATCCGCCAAGTCTGCCGCGCGCTCGGCCAGCAAGGCATTGCCCATGCTTTTGAACAGGGTGGCCGTCGACTCGGTGGCCGCGCGCCAGGCGAACGCCGCGCTTTTGCCCTCGTTGATCAGCACCTGAGCCACTTCCAGCAGACTCGGATCTTCGAGCAGTTCCTGATGCGCCTTGAAGATGTCCGCCTGCGCGTCGCCAACCGCGTTGTCGCGCAACTGCTGCAAGGCCGCCAACGCCTCGGCCAAGCCCCGGGCCAGATGATCACGCTCAGCGTGCGGTGTGGTGCCGAGTTCAACGACGTCCAGTTTCTGTTCGGTGATCTGCACCACTTGGCCAAACGCCGATCCGGCCGATGCGCACACCCCACGCAGCACCTTCAGCGATGAAGCCTCGATCTCGTTCACCTCCACCGGCGGCGTCACCGCTTCTCCGCAGCCCGACGCCAGCAACTCGGCCAGGGTCTTAATCGCTTCTTCAGCATCCGGCCCCGCCGCGCTGACTTGCACCACGTCACCGTGAGCGGTCTGCAGCGTCATGATCGCCACCAGGGATTTCGCGTTCACGCTGTCCTGCTTTTTATGCAGGTAAATACTCGCTGAAAATCTTTTGGCGGCCTGGGCAAACACGGCGGCCGGGCGCGCATGCAAGCCGTTCGGGTTGGCCAGGGTCACCGGTTTTGAAAACAGCGCCTCGCCTTCCTCCGCGCTCACGTCATCCGCCGATTGCCCTGTAGTGTTCACATCCAACAACGGCTGGCCGCTGTCCACCACGCCAGATTCGGGCACCAGCCAGGTGAACGGCTCACCGCTGACCACCAGCATCAACGTCAGCAGGCTACGGGCATTCAGCGCGACAAAATCGGCATCGAACTCGATCAGCGACTGGCCGACGTCAACTTGCTCGCCCTCCTCCACCAACCGGGTGAAACCCTTGCCGGCCAGGTTCACCGTGTCGAGGCCGATGTGCATCAGCACTTGCACGCCATTCTCCCCGGTGATGCTGATCGCATGCCCACTGGCCTGCACGTTGCTGACCACCCCGGCCAGCGGCGCGCACAAGGTGCTCGAAGTCGGATCGATGCACAGGCCATCGCCGATCACGCGGCTGGAAAACACCGGGTCGGGGACAAGGTCCAGTGGCATCAATACGCCGGACAGTGGCGCATGCAGCTGCAATTGTTGGGATGTGGCCATGACGTCACCTGCTGTTTTGTTCTTTGAAGTGCCGATGGAGCGCGAGGCCCCGACAGCATCGCTTATTTCCACCAGTACTCGACCTGCAATCCGACATTCGCACCGTGGCGCGCCGTGCCGAAGGCGCCGGTGTCGGACAACGCCGAGCCCGCCGCCAGTTCATTGGCCGCCCGTTTGGCCGCCTCGTTCCAGCTCGCATAGGTGTAATACAGGCGCACCTCGGGGCGCGCCCAGAATTCCGGGCCCTTGGGCGACCAGGTCGGGGCGAAGGTGAACTTGCTCAACTTGCGCGTCCCGCCCGGCGCATCCACCTGATCGTGGCCCAGTTCGGTCACCAGTTTGAACTGCTCGGTGATCGCATAAGCCGGACGCACGCCGATGGACATCCAGTTCTGGTCGGCACCGTCCGGGCGAATGTCTTTCTGATACACCGCCTCGATCTGCCCGCCAAAGCGCGGCGTCACCTGCCAGTCAAAAAACTCCACCACCCGATAGCTTTTGTTGCTGTCGTCGAGCTTCACGTTACCGGTATAACCCAATCCGGTACCGGGGCCTTCGCCGTACTGGAAGGCCAGTTTGTTCTTGCCGCCGAGAAAGCCTTTCTGCACATGCTGGGCAGTAACGGCCCAGCCACGGTGCGCATCGCGGCTGTCGGGTTTGTCGATGTAGCTCAGTCCCAGTTCCAGCTCACCGCCGGGGTTGGTGTCGAACCCGGCGACGTTGAAGTCATGCCGGTTGATGTAGTCCTTCTGGTACAGGTTGTCCTTGCGCGAGTAGGCGTAGCTGTATTTCAGATCGCCGATCAACACGTCTTCGATACCACCGCCGGTGGCGCTCTGGTTCCAATAGTAGAAGTCGGAAATGTGGATGTCGTTCCGCTTGTAGTAACGCCGACCGGCCCACAACGAACCGCCATTCAGACTCGGCATATTCGACCACTGCGCATACATCTGCGGCATCCGAACCGAGCCGTTGTCACCGTTGAAGGTCAGGTCCTTGTCGTACTGGTTATACAGCGAAGCCATACCGTCGACACTCAGCACCGAGCCATCGTCCAGGGTGTAAAGATCCTGGCGTAATTCCAGTTCGGCGTACTGTTCGCATTCGTTGCCCAAACGGTATTTGGTCTGCGCGCCCGGCAACTGAAAACATTGTTGTTTGCCACTGTTAACCGAAGTCCCGACGCCGCTGCGCAAGTAACCGGCGAACTCCAGCGCCTGGGCCGACAGTGGTAATGCAAGGCACACGCCCGCTGCGACAAGGCTGCGATTTATTGTTGTTTTCAAGAGCCACCCCATTATTTTTATTGTGTGTTGCAGCAAAAACGGCGCGCAAAACTCCCCCGCGCAGCGTTCTGCGTGTTTTTGAAAACGTTGTTTTTTAGTAGTTAGTCAGGTGCAGCACGAATGACTCAAAGGGCCGCAGAAACACTTGCCGATTGCGCGGTGGACAGTCCGGGTAGTTGCTGATCACCAAGCGTTGCGACATCGCTTCGCTGATCACCTCAACCGGCAATTCAACTTCGCAGGCTGTGCCGTAGAAGTTGTTCAGCACCAGCAATCGTTCACCCTGACCTTCCCTTGTGTACGCCCAGATTTGCGCATGCTCCGGCAGAATTTGCCGGTACACGCCGTCGGACACCAAGTCCTCGTCGCGGCGCAACGCGATCAACCGGCGATAGTGATGCAGCACTGAATCCGGGTCGTCGAGCTGGCTGGCGACGTTGATCTGCGCGGCGTTGGCCGGCACGCTGATCCACGGTTCGGCCACGCTGAAACCGGCGTTCGGCTCGGCATTCCAGTGCATCGGCGTGCGGCCGTTGTCCCGGGACTTCTGCATGATTGCCGCCATGTTGTCGGTATCGCTGACACCGGCATCGCGCTTGAGGCGATGGATGTTCAGCGTCTCGACATCGCGGTACTGGTCGATGTGATCGAAGCCCGGATTGGTCATCCCCAGTTCTTCGCCCTGGTACACAAACGGTGTGCCCTGGAGGAAGTGCAACGCCGTGCCGAGCATCTTCGCCGACACCACCCGATACTCGCCGTCGTGACCAAAACGCGACACCACTCGCGGCTGATCGTGGTTACACCAGAACAACGCATTCCAGCCCCCGCCGGCCTGCATACCGGTCTGCCAATCCGAGAGAATGCGCTTGAGTTGCAGGAAGTCGAAGTCGGCGCGAATCCACTTTTGCAGGTTCGGGTAATCCACTTTCAAGTGATGAAAGTTGAAGGTCATCGACAACTCTTTTGACTCTGGCCGCGAGTAGCGAATGCAGTGTTCAAGACTGGTGGAGGACATCTCGCCGACGTTGATCAGGTCATGGCCTTCAAACACTTCGCGGTGCATCTGCTGCAAGTAGTCGTGGACGTTCGGGCCGTCGGTGTAGAAGCGCCGACCGTCACTGTTGTCCTCGGGAAAATCCGCCGGTTTGGAGATCAGGTTGATCACGTCCAGACGGAAACCACCGACGCCTTTGTCGCGCCAGAAGCGCATCATCTTGAAGACTTCGGCGCGCACTTGCGGGTTATCCCAGTTCAGGTCGGCCTGGGTGTGGTCGAACAGGTGCAGGAAGTATTGGCCGGTCTGGGCTTCGTACTCCCAGGCCGAACCGCCGAACTTGGATTCCCAGTTGTTCGGCTGGTCGCGCCAGATGTAGAAATCGCGGTACGGGTTGTCGAGGCTGCTGCGAGCCTGCTGGAACCAGGTGTGCTCGATGGAGGTGTGGTTGACCACGATGTCGAGCATCAACTTGATCCCGCGCTTGCCGGCCTCGGCGATCAGCAATTCGCAGTCGGCCATGGTCCCGTAGCTCGGGTCGATGGCGTAGTAATCGCTGATGTCGTACCCATTATCGCGTTGCGGCGAACGCAGGAACGGCGTGATCCACAGGCAATCGACGCCCAGCCAGTGCAGGTAATCGAGCTTGGCCACGACACCGAGCAAATCACCCGTGGGGTTGCCGGCGTGGCTGTGGAAGCTTTTCGGGTAGATCTGGTAGATCACCGAGCGTTGCCAGTCTTGCATGGCGGGGTTCCTTCAGTAAGTTTTGTACTGGCCTTTAGGGCCTCTTCGCGGGCAAGCCTCGCTCCTACAGTGGGTACGCGTTCCAATGTGGGAGCGAGCCTGCTCGCGAAGGCGATCTATCAGGCGACCCGAAAACCAGGCCGAACAATCTTCATGCTCAACCCACAGGTCAAAACAAACGGCACGACCATGGCGATGATCATTCCGATCACAAACATCGGGATGAACTGCGGGATGACCGAGATAAAACCGGGCAGGCCGCCGACGCCGATCGCCGAGGCCTGGACCTTGTTCAGCGACAGGAAGATGCAGCCCAGCGCCGAGCCGATCAGCGCCGAATAAAACGGGAATTTGTAGCGCAGGTTAACGCCGAACATCGCCGGCTCGGTGATGCCGAAGTACGCGGAAATCGCCGAGGTCGAGGCCATGCTTTTGTCCCGCGCGTTGCGGGTCATGTAGAACACCGCCAGCGCCGCACTGCCTTGGGCGAGGTTGGACATGACGATCATCGGCCAGATAAAAGTGCCGCCCTGAGTGGAGATCAGTTGCAGGTCCACGGCGAGGAACATGTGGTGCATGCCGGTGATCACCAGCGGTGCGTAGAGCATGCCAAAAATCGCCCCGCCGACCATCGGCGCCAGATCGAACAAGGTGACCACGCCTTCGGTGATCAGAATCCCCAGATGCCGGGTCACCGGACCAATCACCGCCAGCGCCAGCACGCCGGTGACGACGATGGTGGTGATCGGCACCACCAACAATTGCACGGCGTTCGGCACCCGCGCCCGCAGCCATTTCTCGATGACACTCATCACGTAGGCCGCCAGTAGGATCGGCAAAATCTGCCCCTGATAACCCACCTTCTCGATCTTGAACCAGCCGAAAATATCGAAGTACGGCAGGCTTTGACCGTCGAGCCCGGCCACCGCTTTGCCGTAGTTCCAGGCGTTGAGCAGGTCCGGATGCACCAGCATCAGGCCGAGCACGATGCCGAGTATTTCGCTTCCACCAAACCGCTTGGCCGCTGACCAGCCCACCAGGGCCGGTAGGAACACGAACGCGGTGTTGGCCATCAAGTTGATCAGGCTCCAGATGCCATCCAGGCCCGGGTACGCATCCAGCAGGGTCTTGCCCTCGATGAACATGCCCTTGGCGCCGATCAGGTTGTTGACGCCCATCAGCAGGCCGGCAACCACCAGCGCCGGAAGGATCGGCATGAACACATCGGAGAACACCCGCACCAGCCGTTGCATGGCGTTGATCTTGTCCGCGCTCTTTTGTTTGACGTCGGCGATGGTCGCCGCCGCCAGACCGGTTTGCCGACGCAGTTCGGCGTAGACCTTTTCCACTTCGCCGGGGCCTATGACCACCTGGAACAGGCCGCCGGTGAAGAACGAGCCCTTGACCAGATCGATCTGGTTCAGCGTGGCGCTGTTGACCAGGCTTGGGTCCTTGAGGGCCAGGCGCAAGCGTGTGACGCAGTGCGCGGCCTGCTCAAGATTGTCGCTGCCACCGAGGCTGACAAGCAGCTCGCTGGCGATATTCGGGTAGTCGTGGCTCATGCTTGTTCTTCCGCTGTAGTTTTTTGTTATTGGCAGCACGCCGAAACGAAAAGTACTCGTCTGTACGAGTTAAAGCAACAACTCGTACAGACGAGTTTGATTTTGTTTGTCTCGGCGCCGACCGGCGGCGACATTTCCTACCTCCAAAATCGAAGAAACCCATTGCCGCATGGACAAAGCCCTACCCTGCCCTTAAGGTTCGAAACCTTGAGTACAGCGCGGCATAGAGCCATCCCCATGAGTAAATACAACCAGATCTACACCGATCTGCTTGCCAGCATCACCACCGAACGTCTGGAACGCGGCGCCCGCTTGCCTTCTGAAACCGAGTTGATGGACAGCTACCAGGCCAGCCGCGGCACCGTGCGCAAGGCCATCGAGCAGTTACAGGAGCGCGGTTTCGCCCAGAAAGTCCACGGCAAAGGCACCTTCGTGCTGTCGACCAACCCGATCGAATTCCAGCTCGGCGGCATCGTCAGCTTCCAGGAAACCTATCCACGGCTGGGCAACGACGTCAGCACCGAAGTGGTCGAGTTCGATCAGATACCGCTTGAAGGCGCGCTGCTGGAACACATCCAGGCCGAAGCCGGCAGCCTGATCACGCGGATCAAACGGGTGCGGCGCATCGATGGCAAACGGGTGATCCTCGACATCAACCATTTCGTCAGCGATGTGATTCCCGGCCTGTCCCGCGACATCGCCGAGCAATCGATCTACGCCTTCATCGAACAAACCCTGCAACTGCAAATCGCCTACGCCCAGCGCACCATCGAAGCGGTGCCCCGCAGCAAGGACGATCAATTGCTGCTGGACCTCGACGGCCAAAGCCACGTAATCGTGGTGAGTAACCAGACGTTCCTGCAGGATGGCCGCCAGTTCGAGTACACCGAGTCGCGACATACGCTGGATAAGTTTTATTTTTCAGACGTGGCGCGGCGCTGAAACGCAAAAGGCCCCGTGAACTCGCGTTCACGGGGCCTTTCGGGTGTTACGGACGATCAGCTAACGCCGGGATCACTCCCACTCAATCGTCGCTGGCGGCTTGCTCGACACGTCGTAAGTTACGCGGGAGATGCCTTCGATTTCATTGATGATGCGGCCGCTGACGGTTTCCAGCAGTTCGTAAGGCAGGTGAGCCCAACGCGCGGTCATGAAGTCGATGGTTTCTACGGCACGCAGGGCCACGACCCACGCGTAACGACGGCCATCGCCAACCACGCCAACCGATTTCACCGGTTGGAACACCACGAACGCTTGGCTGACTTTGTGGTACCAGTCGGCCTTGCGCAGTTCTTCGATGAAGATGTGGTCGGCGCGACGCAGCAGGTCGGCGTATTCCTTCTTCACTTCACCAAGGATCCGCACGCCCAGGCCCGGGCCCGGGAACGGGTGACGGTAGACCATGTCGTACGGCAGGCCGAGTTCCAGGCCCAGACGACGGACTTCGTCCTTGAACAGCTCACGCAGCGGCTCGACCAGCTTCAGGTTCATCTCTTCCGGCAGGCCACCCACGTTGTGGTGCGACTTGATCACGTGTGCCTTGCCGCTTTTGGCGCCAGCCGACTCGATCACGTCCGGGTAGATGGTGCCCTGGGCGAGGTACTTGATGTTGTCCAGTTTGTTGGACTGGGCATCGAAGACGTCGATGAAGGTGCGACCGATGATTTTGCGTTTCTTCTCTGGGTCGGACTCGCCGGCCAGGTTGTTCAGGAACTGATCTTCAGCGTTGGCGCGGATCACTTTGACGCCCATGTTCTCGGCAAACATGGCCATCACTTGCTCGCCTTCGTGCAGACGCAGCAGGCCGTTGTCGACGAAGACGCAGGTCAACTGGTCGCCAATGGCTTTGTGCAGCAGCGCGGCAACTACCGAGGAGTCCACACCGCCCGACAGGCCGAGCAGTACGTTGTCGGTGCCGACCTGAGCGCGAATGTTGGCGATGGCGTCTTCGGCAATTTTCGAAGGCGTCCACAGGGCTTCGCAGCCACAGATGTCGAGGATGAAGCGCGAAAGAATGCGACCGCCCTGCTTGGTGTGGGTCACTTCCGGGTGGAACTGCACGCCGTAGTAGCCGCGAGCATCGTCGAACATGCCGGCAATCGGGCAGCTCGGGGTGCTGGCCAGGATGTGGAATTCCTGTGGCATCTTGGTGACTTTGTCACCGTGGCTCATCCACACGTCGAGGCCGAACAGGCCGTCGGCGTCGATGTGATCTTCGATGCCGTCGAGCAGGCGGCTCTTGCCGACCACGTCTACGCGGGCATAACCGAATTCGCGCAGCTCGGAACCTTCGACCTTGCCACCCAGCTGTTCAGCCATGGTTTGCATGCCGTAGCAGATACCGAAGACCGGTACGCCCAGGTCGAACACTGCTTGCGGGCAGCGTGGGCTGTCAGCTACGTGCACGGACTCGGGGCCGCCGGCAAGAATGACGCCTTTCGGAGCGAATTCGCGAATCGCTTCGTCATCCATGTCGAACGGATGCAGTTCGCAGTACACGCCGATTTCACGCACGCGGCGGGCAATCAGCTGGGTGTACTGGGAACCGAAATCGAGGATCAGGATACGGTGGGCGTGAATGTCGAGGGCCATGGAGTCAGTCTCGTCTATGGAATTCAGAAACAACTCGGGGCTGAATAAAACAGCCCCGGTTACTTAACTTTTTGCTGGAAGCCTCAACCTACGCGGTAGTTTGGCGCTTCTTTGGTGATTTGTACGTCGTGCACGTGGGACTCGGCCATGCCAGCGCCGGTGATCCGCACGAACTCAGGCTTGGTGCGCATTTCTTCGATGTCGGCACTGCCGGTGTAGCCCATCGAGGAACGCAGGCCGCCCATCAGTTGATGGATGATGGCGCTCAGGGTGCCTTTGTAAGGAACACGCCCTTCGATGCCTTCCGGTACGAGCTTCTCGGCGCCTGCCGAGGAATCCTGGAAGTAACGATCGGAGGAGCCTTGAGCCTGGGACATGGCGCCCAGCGAACCCATGCCGCGGTAAGCCTTGTACGAACGACCCTGGAACAGTTCGATCTCGCCTGGCGCTTCTTCAGTACCGGCGAACATCGAGCCCATCATCACGCAGGAGGCACCGGCTACGATGGCCTTGGACAGGTCACCGGAGAAACGGATGCCGCCGTCGGCGATCAACGGCACGCCGGAGCCTTCAAGGGCAGCGGCGACGTTGGCGATGGCACTGATTTGCGGGACGCCGACACCGGCGACGATACGGGTGGTGCAGATCGAGCCAGGGCCGATACCGACCTTGACTGCGTCGGCGCCTGCTTCAACCAGGGCCTTGGCGGCAGCGCCGGTGGCGATGTTGCCGCCGATGACCTGCACGTCAGGGAAATTCTGTTTGACCCAGCGAACGCGGTCGATCACGCCTTTGGAGTGACCGTGTGCGGTGTCGACCACCACCACGTCCACGCCGGCATTGACCAGGGCTGCAACGCGGTCGCCGGTGTCTTTACCGGTACCGACTGCAGCGCCAACACGCAGACGACCTTGATCGTCCTTGCTGGCCAGCGGGTAAGCCTTGGCTTTTTCGATGTCGTTGACGGTCATCATGCCTTTGAGGGCAAATTTGTCGTCGACGATCAGTACGCGTTCGATGCGGTTTTTGTGCAACAACTCGCGAACGTCGTTCTTGTCGGCGCCTTCCTTGACCGTGACCAGACGCTCTTTAGGCGTCATCACTTCACGGACGGTGGCGTCCAGACGGTTTTCGAAACGTACGTCGCGGGAAGTGACGATGCCGACCAGGTCGCCATCGTGCAGTACCGGAACGCCGGAGATGTTGTGCATGCGGGTCAGTTCGAACAGTTCACGAACCGTGGCGTCAGCCTCGATGGTGATCGGGTCTTTGACCACGCCGGCTTCGTAACGCTTGACCTTGCGCACTTCGGCAGCTTGCTGCTCGATGGTCATGTTCTTGTGGATGATACCGATGCCACCTTCCTGAGCCATGGCGATTGCCAGACGGGCTTCAGTGACGGTGTCCATAGCGGCAGAAACCAGAGGAATATTCAGCTCGATGCCACGGGTTAGGCGGGTCTTGAGACTGACTTCGTTAGGAAGCACCTCGGAATAACCGGGCACTAGGAGAATGTCGTCGAATGTCAGAGCTTCTTGGCTGATACGCAGCATCGCGGGGGCTCCCGAGCGGGAAAATGGAAGCGCGCCATTATAGTCAGACACCCCCTCGGGTTCAATGTAAAACTCTGTCTATTATCGATGCAGTGATCGACGGGGGTTTTGGCACACAAACCGTGTAGGAGCGAGGCTTGCCCGCGAAGGCGTCATCACTGGCGCTAAAAGCTTCGCGGGCAAGCCTCGCTCCTACGGTTTCGGTTTCGGTTGCGGTTTCGGTTACAGCTCGACCTTGACCCAACTGACGGGCTGATCCAGCCAATCGGCGAACTCATCGATAAAGCTCTGCTTGAACCCTGCCTCGCCCCAGTTGTTGAAGATGAAGCCCAGGTTGGAAAAGCCGCATTCCTGCAAAAACAGAAACCCGTTGATGTCGTCTTCATGCCCGCACTCGGGGCAGGTGAAGTTGTCGGTGCGCCCCGGCATCCACTCTTCCAGGCTTTCGAACAGCGCTTCGCCGACTTCCTTGCGGCATTCGGCACAGCCCGCCTCGCCCAGAAAGCCCTTGGCCGGGGTGTAGATGCAGCGCTTGGTGATGATCTCCAGGCCATTTACCGCTTCGCCAAACGGCAGCGCTTGCGGGTGCAGGACCACAGCGCGAGCGCCATCGGCAAGGGCGTGGGCCATGCGGTTGCCGGTGCGGCCGCAGGTGGTCAGCTCTTCCTTGATGATGTTCTTGCGCACCAGCCAACGCACGACCGCCCGGGCCCGGGGTTCGTGCACCGGCAGCGTGGAAATTTTCGGGACGATGATGCTTTGGGAATTCATGGTGCCAAGCCTACTGCGTCAAATGGGGAATTCTGCGGCGTGCCGGGTAACGCCTTCGCGGGCAAGCCTCGCTCCTACAGGATATGTGTCGTCGCAAATTTATCGAACGACACCCAACTTGTAGGGGCGAGGCTTGCCCGCGAAGGCGTCAGGACGGCCGGCAGCTTAATCCCTGACACACGCAGGTCAAGTACTCAAATACCGCCCGATCAAGGCAATCCCGCTGGCCAGCACCAACCACGTTACCAGCCGTACGAACGCCTCTCGGGACAATCTCATGGTCAACCGCCGGCCAATCCATAACCCGAGCGCCATGGCCGGCAACAAACACACGGCCAATACCAACAAGGGTAGCTCGGCATACACACCCGCGACGGCAAACAGGCTCAAACGCACCACGGTGCTGCAACTGATCAGCGCACTTTGCGTCGCCCGGGCCGCCTCCTTGGGCAGGCGACTGTTCAAATAGATCGCATATAAAAAGCCGCCACTGCCAAACAACGCGCCGAACATCCCGCCCACCGTGCCCATCGGCAGCGCCCAAGCGGCGGACAGTTGTGTCGGACGGGTTTTGACCCACAGGCTGTAAACCGCATAGGCGCTGATAAACAGCCCCATCATCAGCAGCAACACATCAGACTTGAGGTTCAGCAGGAAGATCACTCCCAACGTGCAACCCACCGCCATGCACGGCAGCAGTCGCAGCAATTCCGGCTTGGCTACATCTCGCCGCGACGGCAGCAGATTGCCAAACGCCGCGACGAAATCCAGCAACACCAGCAACGGCACGATCTTCGACAGCGGCATAAACAGAATCAGGATCGGCCCCGCCACCAGCGCAGTGCCAAACCCGGCGATGCCAAACACGATGTAGGCCAGCGCGATGCCCAACCCGATCACCAGCCAATCCGTCGCACCGAACGGCCATTGGCTCAACAACTCAAGCACATTCATTTGCAGGGCTTTCCTTGAATACCTGAGATGACTTTAGCCAGCGCCGAGGGTTGCGACTAATATCTTCCAAGTCGCCCACCCATCTCGAAAAGGCATGCCTCGTGCTTTCAACCCGTCAATTGCGTTACTTCGTGGAAATCGCCGAGTGCGGCAGTTTCAGCGCTGCGGCTGAACGCCTGTTTATCGCACAGTCGGCCCTGAGCCGGCAGATCAAGGACATGGAAACCCGCCTGCAAACGCCGTTGTTCGAACGCACCGCGCGCCAACCGCGACTGACCGCCGCAGGCGAAGCCTTTTTGCCCCGAGCCAGAAATCTTCTGCACGAACTGACCAAGGCCAGCGAGATGGCCACTCAGGTCGGCACTGGCCAACTCGGCACGTTGCGCCTGAGCCATTCCAGCACGGTGCCGATGAGTGACCGGTTGTTACGGGGCATCAGCGCTTATCTGGATCAACATGCCGGTGTGTCCATGGACATCGTCAAGCTGTCCTCGGAAGCGCAGTTGGAGGAGTTGGCGGAAGGTCGCCTCGATGTCGGTCTGTTGCGCTTGCCGGTGCTGCGTCAGCGTGAAGGAGTGCAGATTATTCCTTTATATAGCGAACGCTTGCTGCTGGCCGTTCCGCCGAATCATCGACTGGCTGTGGATAACTCAGGGCAAGGCATCGATCTGGCGCAATTGAAGGATGAAGCGTTTATCTCCATTCCTCATCCGCAACGCGGCGGGCTGAGTTATTTGTCTGCGGAGTTGTGCATGCGCCAGGGGTTCTTTCCGAAAGCCGCGCGGGTGGTGTCGCGCAAAACCACGCAATTGCAATTGATCCAGGCCGGGTTTGGCATCGCCTTGCTGCCGGAGTCGATGCAGGACATCGCCCCGCAGGATATCCATTTCCTGCCGCTGGCCGATCCGGACTGCCACAGCACCGTCGCCCTCGCCTATCGGCAACATCCTACTGCGCTGGTCCAACACTTCATCAACACCTTCACAAATCCCTGTGGGAGCGGGCTATGTGGCGAGGGGATTTATCCCCGTCCGGCTGCGAAGCAGTCGTAAAACCATTGCTTGCGGTACATCTGATACATCGCGGTTTTCAATTCGTGGCCGCTTCGCAGCCCAACGGGGATAAATCCCCTCGCCACATAGCCCGCTCCCACAGGGGATTTGTGTTGAGTCATGGAGATTGATGGACGAATGCCTTTAAACTGCGCCCCATGATTAAAGATCCCTTTGCAAGACTCGGCCTGGACCGTGAAGTCCTGACTGTCAGCCAGCTCAACGGCCGCGCGCGGGTGTTGCTGGAAGACGTGTTCAGCAATATCTGGGTCGAAGGCGAAATCTCCAACCTCGCCCGCCCGGCGTCCGGCCATGTGTATTTCACCCTCAAGGACAGCGGCGCGCAGGTGCGTTGCGCGCTGTTCCGGCAGAACGCCGCGCGGGTGCGCCAGGCGCTGAAGGATGGCCTGGCGGTCAAGGTGCGCGGCAAGGTCTCGCTGTTCGAGGGCCGTGGCGACTATCAGTTGATCCTCGACACTGTGGAACCGGCTGGCGACGGCGCCCTGCGACTGGCCTTCGATGCGCTGAAAGAAAAACTCAGCGCCGAAGGCCTGTTCAGTGCCGAACGCAAAGTGCCGCTGCCGGCGCATCCGCAACGCATTGGCATTATCAGTTCGCCGACCGGCGCGGTGATCCGCGACATCATCAGCGTGTTCCGCCGCCGCGCGCCGCAGGTGCAACTGACGCTGATCCCCACCGCCGTACAAGGTCGCGAAGCCACCGCGCAGATTGTCCGTGCATTGAAACTGGCGGACGCCCGTGGCTTCGATGCGTTGATCCTGGCCCGTGGCGGCGGCTCGCTGGAAGACCTCTGGTGTTTCAACGAAGAAGCCGTGGCCCGTGCCGTGGATGCCTGCGTGACGCCGATTGTCAGCGCGGTCGGCCATGAAACCGACGTCTCGATCAGTGACTTCGTGGCCGACGTTCGTGCGCCGACGCCTTCTGCCGCCGCTGAATTGCTGGCTCCGGACTCCAGTGACCTGGTGCGCCGGGTCGAAAGTCTGCACCGTCGTCTGGTGATGCGCATCCGCGACCGTTTGATGCGCGATCGCCTGCGTCTGGAAGGCATGTCCCGGCGTCTGCGGCATCCCGGCGAACGCCTGCGCCAGCAAGCGCAACGTCTGGACGATCTGGATATGCGTATGCGCCGTGCCTTCGAGCGCAGCCTCAATACTCGCCGCGAACGCTTGATCCGCTTGGAAACCCGCCTCGCCGGGCAACATCCGGGTCGGCAATTGGCGATGTTGCGCCAGCGCCTCGACAGTTTCGCTGAACGCCTGCCCCGAGCAATGCGCGAAAGCCTCAAAAGCCGTCGCCTGCAACTGCAAAGCCAAGTTCAGACGCTGCAAGTGGTCAGTCCGTTGGCGACCCTTGCCCGTGGCTACAGCATTTTGCTGGACGAGCGCGGCAACGCGATTCGCAATGCCGCCCAGACTCATCCCGGCCAACGCCTGAATGCCCGGCTCGGCGAAGGCGAGTTGCAAGTGCGCGTCGAAGACAATCACCTGACGCCTGTCACCCTTTCTCTACTGGATTGACCCATGCCGCGTTTCCTCGCTCCGCTGCTGTTGCTATGCCTGACCTTCAACGCCCACGCCGACAGTTACATCACCCGTCTGCTGAACAAACCGGTGCCGGGCGGTGTGGCCGTGGTTGATCTGGGCGCCGCAGCCCAGGCGCCGAAAGCCACGTATCAGGGCAAACCGGTGCTGGTGGTCAAGGAACAGAGCAATTGGCTGGCGATTGTCGGCGTGCCGCTCAGCGTTAAACCGGGCACCCAGCAAGTCAGCAGCGGTGGCCGCAATCTGAACTTCACGGTCGGCAACAAGAAATACCCGGAACAGCACATCACGTTGAAGAACACTCAGCAGGTCAATCCGAACCCGGAAAACCTCAAGCGCATCGAAGGCGAACTGGCCGAGCAGATCCAGGCGTATCGCAGCTTCAGCCCCGGCACCCCGAGCAATCTGCTGCTGGACAAACCGGTCAATGGGCCGCTGTCGAGCAAGTTCGGTGTACGTCGGTTCTTTAACGGTGAAGAACGCAATCCTCACGCTGGCCTGGACTTCGCGGTACCGGCGGGCACGCCGATCAAGACACCGGCGGCGGGCAAGGTGATTTTGATCGGCAACTACTTCTTCAACGGCAATACCGTGTTTGTCGACCATGGCCAGGGTTTTATCAGCATGTTCTGCCACATGTCGAAGATTGATGTGAAGGTTGGGCAGCAATTGGCGCGGGGTGGTGTGGTCGGCAAGGTGGGTTCGACTGGCCGTGCGACCGGGCCGCATATGCACTGGAATATCAGCCTGAATGATGCGCGGGTGGATCCGGCGATATTTATTGGGGCGTTTCAGCCTTAGATAAGTTGTCGGGGCTGATGGCCTCTTCGCGGGCAAGTCGGGTCGCCGCATCGCTCGCTCCTACGGGTTCGTGGTGGCCTCGAGATCAGACGAAACCTGTAGGAGCGAGGCTTGCCCGCGAAGGCGGCCTCACAGGCAACACATCACCAGCCTCCAATTGCGCATCGATCAAACCCCACGCAAACATCCAAACGATCACCCTACATCGCAGCAATAAAATCTCGCCAATCCCGCCTTTTCGAGTATTCCTCTCAATTTTTTTCGACTGCTTGCCATCCTCAACCCCGGCGGTTAGGGTTAAAGCCATGAAAACCTCTCACACCCTCATCCAGCTTCGCCAGCACCGCAGCCTGTGCCTCGTCAGCGCACGACTGCCGGGCTGAATTGCGGTGCCTCGCCTGACACGTTTTCCCCATAACTTTTGATCCACCGGCAGGCCGCCTCTTTTCGGCCCACACAATAAGGATTTCCCGATGAGCATGCTCAAAGACCCGTCTTCGAAATACCGCGCGTTCCCGACTATCGACATCCCGGACCGTACCTGGCCGTCGAAGACCATCACCGCCGCGCCGATCTGGTGCAGCTCGGACTTGCGTGACGGCAACCAGTCGCTGATCGAGCCGATGGACGCGGTGAAAAAGCTGCGTTTCTGGAAAACCCTGGTGCAGGTCGGTGTGAAAGAAATCGAAGCGTCGTTCCCGGCGGCTTCGCAAACTGACTTTGACTTCGTGCGCACCTTGATCGAAGACGGCCACATCCCGGACGACACCACCATTCAGGTGCTGACCCAGGGCCGTGAAGACTTGATCGAGCGCACTTTCGAATCCCTGCGCGGCGCGAAAAAAGCCATCGTTCACTTGTACAACGCGACCTCCCCTTCTTTCCGCCGCATTGTCTTCAACCAGGACAAGGACGGGATCAAGGCCATCGCCGTGAACGCCGCCAAGCTGTTCGTCAAATACGCAGCCCAGCAGCCGGACACCGAGTGGACCTTCGAATACTCGCCGGAAACCTTCAGCGCCACCGAACTCGAGTTCGCCAAAGAAGTGTGCGATGCGGTGATCGAAGTCTGGAACCCGACGCCTGAGCACAAGGTGATCCTCAACCTGCCAGCCACCGTCGAATGCGCGACCCCGAACATCTATGCCGACCAGATCGAATGGTTCGGCCGTCACATCAACCGTCGTGACAGCGTGATCATCAGCCTGCACACCCACAACGACCGTGGCACCGGCGTGGCCGCCACCGAATTGGGCCTGATGGCCGGCGCTGACCGTGTCGAAGGCTGCCTGTTCGGCAACGGCGAGCGCACCGGTAACGTCGATCTGGTCACCGTAGCGTTGAACCTCTACACCCAGGGCATTCATCCTGAGCTGGACTTCTCCGACATCGACGGCGTGCGCAAAGTCGTCGAAGAGTGCAACCAGATCCAGGTGCACCCACGTCACCCGTACGTCGGCGACCTGGTTCACACCGCGTTCTCCGGCTCCCACCAGGACGCGATCCGCAAGGGCTTCGCCCAACAGAAACCGGACACCTTGTGGGAAGTGCCGTACTTGCCGATCGACCCAGCCGACATCGGCCGCAGCTACGAGGCGGTGATCCGCGTCAACAGCCAGTCGGGCAAGGGCGGTATCGCCTACCTGCTGGAACAGGAATACGGCATTAGCTTGCCGCGTCGCATGCAGATCGAGTTCAGCCAAGTCGTGCAGCGTGAAACCGATCGCCTCGGCCTGGAGATGACTGCCCAGCAAATCCACGCGTTGCTGCACAGCGAGTACTTGCAGGCCAACACGCCTTACGCGCTGGTCAGCCACCGCTTGCAGGAAGAGAACGGCAACAGCTCGGTGGAAGTGGAAGTCTCCGGCAAAGGCCAGGGCGAAACCAACCTGCACTGGCGCGGCAAGGGCAACGGTGCCCTCGAAGCACTGGTGGCCGGCCTGCCGATCCCGGTGGAAATCATGGACTACAACGAACACGCCATCGGCGCGGGCACCAATGCCAAGGCGGCGGCCTACATCGAGCTGCGGGTTGAAGGCCAGCGTGCGGTGCACGGCGTGGGCATCGATGAAAACATCACCACGGCGAGCTTCAAGGCTCTGTTCAGCGCGCTGAACCGCTCGCTGAGCCAGCCGGAAGCGAAAGAAGCGGCGTAAGCGTTCGCTGAAATGCAAAAGGCCCCAAGGTGAGAACCTTGGGGCCTTTTTGTTTACCTGATGTTTATGCGTTGGCAGTCGATCCGCTATCGCGAGCAAGCTCGCTCCCACAGGGTGTTTGGGTGTACACAAAATCTGTGTTCACCCCGATCAACTGTGGGAGCGAGCTTGCTCGCGATGAGGCCCTGTCAGGCAACGAAAATCTCAGGTGAACTCAAAAGTATCAGCATCCAGATTCGCCGGAAACCGTGTGCGATAAGCCGCCAGTTCCGCCGCGTCCAGCACCACCTGAAACACCCCATCCGCCTCGCCTGCGCTGAGCAATGTCTCGCCCTGGAAATCCAGCACCTGACTGTCACCGGTATACGCAAAGCCTTTGCCGTCAGTACCGATCCTGTTTACCGCTGCCACATAGCACAGGTTCTCGATCGCCCGGGCCGGCAGTAAGCGGTTCCAGTGCTGACGCCGTGCACCCGGCCAGTTGGCGGTGTACAGCAGCAGGTCAGTGTCCTGGGCGTCACGGCTCCAGACCGGGAAACGCAGGTCGTAGCAAATTAGCGGCCGGATACGCCAGCCCTTGAGTTCGAACTGCACCTGACGTTCGCCGGGCGTGTAGTGGTTGTGTTCGCCGGCCATGCGGAACAGGTGGCGCTTGTCGTAATGCAGCACCTCACCGTCCGGTCGCGCCCAGAGCAGGCGATTGCGGTGGCTGCCATCGGCGGCCTGGACGATCACGCTGCCGGTGATCACCGCATCCAGCTTCGCAGCCTGGATCCGCAGCCACTTACTGGTGGGGCCGTTTTCCGCTTCGGCCAGGGTTTCGGACTGCATGGAGAAACCTGTGGTGAACATCTCCGGCAGGATAATCAGGTCCGCGCCGCGTGCCTGTTCCAGCAATTGCTCGAAATGCTCCAGGTTAGCCTGGCGGTCATGCCAGGCCAGGGTGGTCTGGATCAGCGCGATGTTCAGGTTGGGCAGCGCACTCAGATCACGCATAGTTTTGCCGCTGCTTCACGCAGGGTCTCCTCGCGTTTGGCGAAGCACAAGCGCACCAGGCGCTGGCCTTCGGGCGGGTTCTGGTAGAACACCGAGATCGGGATGCTCGCCACGCCGTGTTCGCGGGTCATCCACAGCGCCATCTCGACGTCGTTGAGGTCCGGGCGAATCTGCGAATAATCGACCAATTGGAAATAGGTGCCCGTGACACGGGTCAAGCTGAAGCGCGACGGCGCCAGCAGATCGCAGAACAGATCGCGCTTGGCCTGATAGAAACCCGGCAGCTCTTCGACATGTTCCGGGTGCTCGGCCATGAAGTCGGCCAAGGCAAATTGCAACGGGGTCACGCCGCAGAAACTGACGTACTGGTGAACCTTGCGCAATTCCGCGGTGAGGGCTGGCGGCGCGACGACGTAGCCGGTTTTCCAACCGGTGACGTGATAGGTCTTGCCGAAGGAGCTGACCACGAAGGCGCGCTGATACAACTCTTCGTGATTCAGTACGCTGACGTGGGGGACGCCATCGAACACCAAGTGTTCGTAGACTTCATCGCTGACGATGTAGATGTCGCGATCACGAATCAAATCCGCCAACTGATCCAGTTCGGCACGGCTGATCAGTGCACCGCTTGGGTTGTGCGGCGAATTCAGCACGATCATCCGCGTGCGCGGCGTGATTGCCTCGGACAGCTTCTGGAAGTCGATGGAGAAATCATCCAGCCCGAGCTGCACATGGACGCAGCGGCCACCGGCCAGTTCCACCGACGGCTCGTAACTGTCATAGCACGGGTCGAAGACGATCACTTCGTCGCCGCTGTGGATCACCGCCTGAATCGCACAGAAGATTGCCTGAGTGGCGCCGGGGGTGACGGTCACCTCTTGATCGGCATCAACGTTGACGCCGTAGCTGCGCGCGATCTTCGCCACAATCTGCTGACGCAACGCCGGCAGGCCGGTCATTGGCGAATACTGGTTATGGCCACTGGCAATGTGCCGGCCGACGGCATCGCACAACGCCTTCGGGGCATCGAAATCGGGAAACCCCTGGGACAGGTTGATCGCCCCGGTTTGCGCCGCGAGCTGAGACATCTGAGTGAAGATAGTGATGCCGACATTCGGCAGCTTACTGGTGATCATCGGTGGTTCCCTGCTCTACACCCGGCTCTAACGGCGGCGCGGGAGAGCCCGAGGATAGCCCAAACGGCGCCCATAAAAAAAGGGCGCCTGCTGGCGCCCTCTCTATATTGATCGTTCCCACGCTCTGCGTGGGAATGCCGCCATGGACGCTCTGCGTCCACCACGAATGTGACGCAGAGCGTCACGGGATACATTCCCACGCAGGAGCGTGGGAACGATCAAAAACTACTTCTATTTCTTATCGCGGCGCTTTTTGTCGGCTTTTTTGTGGTGCGACATCATGCGGCGCTTCTTGTTGACCTGACGGTCGGTGAGCGTGGTCTTTTTGCCTTCGTACGGGTTCTCGCCGCCCTTGAACTCGATGCGGATCGGCGTACCGACCAGCTTCAAGACACGACGGTAAGTGTTTTCCAGATACCGCACGTAAGACTTCGGCACCTTCTCGATCTGGTTACCGTGAATCACGATGATCGGCGGGTTCGCGCCACCCAAGTGGGCATAACGCAGCTTGATCCGGCGGTTGTTGACCATCGGTGGCGCGTGCTCGCCGACCGCATCTTCCAGAATCTGGGTGAGGCGGTTGGTCGGCCAGCGGGTGACCGCGGACTTGAACGAGTTCTGTACGGAAGCGTAGAGGTTACCCACGCCAGTGCCGTGCAGGGCCGAGATGAAGTGGATGTCGGCGAAGTCGACGAAGAACAGGCGGCGTTGCAGCTCGACTTTTACGAAGTCGCGCTCGCTCGGCGTCATGCCGTCCCACTTGTTGATCGCGATAACCAGTGCACGACCCGCTTCCAGGGCAAAGCCCAGCAGGTTGAGGTCGTGGTCCACAACGCCTTCGCGGGCGTCCATCACGAAGATCACTACGTTGGCGTCTTTGATCGCTTGCAGGGTTTTGACCACGGAGAACTTTTCAACTTCTTCGTGGATCTTGCCGCGCTTGCGCACACCAGCGGTGTCGATCAGCGTGTACTTCTCGTCGTTACGCTCGAACGGGATGTAGATACTGTCGCGAGTGGTGCCAGGTTCGTCGTACACGATGACCCGGTCTTCACCGAGCATGCGGTTTACCAAGGTCGACTTGCCGACGTTCGGGCGACCGATGATCGCGATCTTGATCCCGTCTTTTTCGCTTGGGCCAGGAATGCGCTTGGCTTCCTCGCCTTCGGCAACGATCTCTTCATCGCCTTCTTCTGGCTCTTCTTCGTCTTTCGGGAAGGTGCTCAGAGCGATTTCGAGCATCTGGGTGATGCCACGACCGTGGGCGCCGGCGATCGGAATCGCGTGGCCCATGCCCAACGGGGCGAACTCGGCGCGGGCCATTTCAGGGTCGATGTTGTCGACCTTGTTGGCAACCACGTAGGAACGCTTGTTACGTTTGCGCAAATGCTCGGCGATCATCTGGTCGGCGGCGGTGAAACCGGCCTTGGCATCTACCAGGAACAGAACGACATCTGCTTCTTCAATGGCCAGCAGCGACTGCTCGGCCATTTTTTCGTCCATACCGTGCTCGTCACCGGAGATACCGCCGGTGTCGACCAGAATGTAGGAACGCCCTTGCCACTTGGCCTCACCGTATTGGCGATCACGGGTCAGACCGGACAAGACGCCGACGATGGCGTCGCGAGTCCTGGTCAGGCGGTTGAACAAGGTGGACTTGCCGACGTTCGGTCGGCCCACCAGGGCGATTACGGGAACCATGCGGCTCTCCACTTCGTTATTTCAGAAAATACAAAAGCCGCTGCGAGGCAGCGGCTGGTGCTCGGGGCAGCGCTTGAGGGCGCTGCGAACCCCGTCGAACGGGGCTGCCTGGGGTTTAACCCCAAGCATAGTCAAACCTTTACTTAATGGTCAGGGCTTCCAGTTTGCCGCTGTTGCCATAAACATAAATCGTGTCACCCACCACCAGCGGACGGGCACGCAGGCCATCGCTGTCGATGCGTTCGCGGCCGACGAAGCGACCGTCCACCTGGCTCAGCAGGTGCAGGTAGCCTTCCATGTCGCCGACTGCAACGTAGCTGGAGAACACTTCCGGAGCCGACAGTTGACGGCGAGCCAGCGAATCGTTGCTCCACAAGGCTGTGGTGGAACGCTCGTCGACGCCTTCAACGGTGCCCGAAGACAGGCTCACGTAAACGCTGCCAAAACCCTGGGCGACACCGGCATAGCTGGAAGCATCACGCTGCCAGAGCTGACGACCGCTTTGCAGGTCCAGTGCCGCGACGCGACCCTGGTAGCTGGCGACGTATAGGGTTTCGCCGGACAACAGCAGACCGCCGTCGATATCGACCACGCGCTCCAGTTCCGAACGGCCCTGTGGAATCGCAACCCGTTGTTCCCACACCGGCACGCCGTTGGAAATATCGAGAGCGACCACTTTACCGGTCGACAGGCCAGCCACCGCGAGGCGGTTGGTGACGACTGGCGCACTGGTGCCACGCAGGGTCAGGACGGCCGGAGTGCTGTCATACAACCAGCGCTGGGTACCGGTAGCAGCGTCCAGGCCGATCAGACGATCGTCCTGGGTCTGAACCACCACAACGTCGCCGTTGTTGGCTGGCGGTGCGAGGACTTCGCTGGACACGCGAGCGCGCCATTTCTCTTCACCGTTGGTGGCGTCCAGGGCAACGATTTCGCCCTTGAGCGTACCGATCGTGACCAGACCGTAACCTACGCCAACGGCGCCGGAGACAGGCAGTTCAAGATCTTTCTTCCATTTGACGTCGCCATTGTTGCGGTCCATCGCCACGATCACGCCAGTGACGTCGGCCGCAAAGATGGTGCTGCCATCGATCGCCGGTACCAGCATGTTGTAGGTTTCGCCCTGACCGTCACCGATCGAACGACTCCATTGCTTCTGCAGGACGACTTCTTCTTTGAAGTCGACCAGCTCGGCCGGCGGCAATTCTTTTTTGCTGTTGCTGCTGCAACCCGCGGCCAAAATGGCCAGAGCCAGCAATGCTGCATGTTTCCAACGGATCACGTCACGCATCCCCTTTGGCCAGGTCGTCCAGCTTGATTTGGAGGCCGCCGACTGCCGCTTCATCCGACAGTGCTGCCTTGGCTTTTTGATACGCTGTGTTCGCTTCGTCAGTACGACCCAACTGCACCAGCAGGTCGCCCTTGAGTTCTTCGCGAGTGGCCAGGAACGACTTGTCGGCATCGCCTTCAAGCAGTTTCAGGGCTTCTTCGACCTTGTTCTGCGCCGCCAGGACCTGCGCCAGACGCTGACGGGCGATTTCGCCCAGCGCCGGGTTGGCCGGTTTATCGGCGATGGCTTTCAGCTCGGTGGCTGCGTCGTCCAGCTTGCCGCTGTCGACCGCGACTTTCGCCACGAACAGGCTGCCGTATTGCGCGTAAGCAGAACCGCCGAACTCGCTGTTGAGCTTGCCGGCCAGGTCCGAAACCCGGGCTGCGTCAGGCTTGCCGTCAGGCGTCAGCGTGGTTTCCAGCAGTTGCTGATAGAGAATCGAGGCGCCTTGCGACTGATTGCTCTGATACTTGTGAAAGGCCTGCCAGCCGAACACGATGACCAGCGCCAACAGGCCGCCAGTGACCAGGGGCTTGCCGTTACGTGTCCACCAGTCCTTCAAATCCGCCAGTTGTTCGTCTTCGGTACTCGACACCCCAATACTCCTTAATCGCTAAATCGGCTGTTTGACAGCTTCAACCCTGCACGACGCAGGTGGCCAGGTGTGCAGCGAGCGCATCCCAGGCAATGCTTTGTTGTTCGCCCTGGCCACGCAGGGGTTTGAAACCTACCACTTGCTGGGCCATCTCGTCGTCACCGAGGATCAGCGCATACAACGCACCGCTCTTGTCGGCTTTCTTGAACTGACTTTTGAAACTGCCGGCGCCGGCATTGACTTGCAGGCGCAGGTTGGGCAACTGGTCACGCACACGTTCACTCAGGGTCAGACCGGCCAGCTCGGCAGCTTCACCGAAGGCGCAGAGGTAGACGTCGACCTGACGGGAGATCTCTTGCGGGATCTGCTCCAGGGTTTCCAGCAGCAGCACCAGACGCTCGATACCCATGGCGAAACCAACGCCCGAGGTCGGCTTGCCGCCCATCTGCTCCACCAGACCGTCGTAACGACCACCGGCACACACGGTGCCCTGGGCGCCCAACTTGTCGGTGACCCATTCGAAAACGGTCTTGCTGTAGTAATCCAGCCCGCGAACCAGCTTCGGGTTGATCACATAAGGAATGCCGGCAGCGTCGAGGCGAGCCTTGAGGCCCTCGAAGTGCACGCGGGATTCTTCGTCGAGGTAATCGGCCATTTTCGGCGCGTTGACCAATACCGCTTGAGTCTCGGCGTTCTTGGTGTCCAGAACCCGCAAAGGGTTAGTCTTCAGACGGCGCTGGCTGTCCTCGTCGAGCTTGTCCAGGTGTGCCGAGAGGAACTCGACCAGGGCTTCGCGATAACGACCGCGAGACTCGCTGGTGCCCAGGCTGTTGAGTTCAAGCTTGACCGCATCGCGGATGCCCAGCTCGCCCCACAGGCGCCAGGTCAGCACGATCAGCTCGGCGTCGATGTCCGGACCGTCGAGGTTGAACACTTCCACGCCGATCTGGTGGAACTGGCGATAACGACCTTTCTGTGGACGCTCGTGACGGAACATCGGGCCGATGTACCAGAGTTTCTGCACCTGGCCGCCGCCGGTGATGCCGTGCTCGAGCACCGCACGCACGCAGGCCGCGGTGCCTTCAGGGCGCAGGGTCAGGGAGTCGCCGTTGCGGTCGTCGAAGGTGTACATCTCTTTTTCGACGATGTCGGTCACTTCACCGATGGAGCGCTTGAACAGCTCGGTGAACTCGACGATCGGCATGCGGATCTGCTTGTAACCGTAGTTATCCAGCAAACGCGAGACGGTGCCCTCGAAATGACGCCACAGGGGCGTCTGCTCGGGCAGGATGTCGTTCATGCCACGTATGGCTTGCAGAGACTTGCTCACTATCAATCCTTAAATTTGTTCGATCAGCCGCGCGCGATAACCGCTGCGTCGGCTTCGACCTTTTCGGCCGCTTTCTGGCGGATCAAGCGTTCAAGCTCATCCACCAGATTTTCATTCGTCAGTTTCTGCGACGGCTTGCCGTCGATGTAAATCAGGTTTGGCGTGCCGCCGGTCAAGCCGATATGGGCTTCCTTGGCTTCGCCCGGCCCGTTGACCACGCAACCGATGACCGCGACATCCAGCGGCACCAGCAGATCTTCAAGGCGCCCTTCCAGCTCGTTCATGGTCTTGACCACATCGAAGTTCTGCCGCGAGCAGCTCGGGCAGGCGTTGAAGTAGATGCCACGGGAACGCAAGTGCAGGGATTTGAGAATGTCGTAGCCGACTTTCACTTCCTCGACCGGGTCAGCCGCCAACGAGATGCGAATAGTATCGCCAATCCCTTCGGCGAGCAGCATACCGAGGCCCACGGCGGATTTCACCGTGCCTGAACGCAAACCACCGGCTTCGGTGATGCCCAAGTGCAGCGGCTGGACGATTTCCTTGGCCAGCAAGCGGTAGGCGGCGACGGCCATGAACACGTCGGAAGCCTTCACGCTGACCTTGAAGTCCTTGAAATTCAGGCGTTCCAGGTGCTCGACGTGACGCAAAGCCGACTCGACCAGCGCAGCCGGGGTCGGCTCGCCGTATTTCTTTTGCAGGTCTTTTTCCAGGGAACCGGCGTTCACGCCGATACGGATCGGGATCCCGCGGTCACGGGCGGCATCGACCACCGCACGCACGCGATCTTCACGACCGATGTTGCCCGGGTTGATGCGCAGGCAGTCAACGCCCAGTTCGGCTACACGCAACGCGATCTTGTAGTCGAAGTGGATGTCGGCAACCAATGGCACCTTGACCAGTTGCTTGATCTTGCCGAAAGCCTCGGCGGCGTCCATGTCCGGCACCGAAATGCGCACGATATCGACGCCAGCGGCTTCCAGGCGATTGATCTGGGCCACGGTGGCGGCCACGTCATTGGTGTCGCTGTTGGTCATGCTCTGCACAGCGATAGGCGCATCGCCGCCAACAGGCACGTTACCGACCCAAATCTTGCGGGATTCGCGACGTTTGATTGGAGATTCGCCGTGCATGACTTATTGACCCAACTTCAGGCGAGCAGTCTCGCCACTGGTGAACGGAGCGACATCAACCACCTGACCGTTGTAGCTGACCTGTGCGCCACGGGCGAAGCCCAGACGCACGGCAAACGGTGGCTTGCCGCTCACGGAAACGTTTTCGCCTTTGCGCTTGAGACCGCTCAACAGCACTTTGCCGCTGGCATCAGTCACTTGCGTCCAGCAATCAGCAGTAAACAACAGTTGCACCGAGCCTTGGCCGGCCACTGGAGCGGCGGCTGGAGCAGTAACGGCCGGGGCAACCGGAGCCGTCGTAGTCGGCGCCGGAACGGCCGGTGCAGGTGCGGCTGGCGCGGCTGGCGCTGCGACCACAGGCGCAGCGTTATGAACAGGTGCTGCTGGCGTTACCGCCGGGGCTACCGGGGCCGCCGGAGCGGGTACGGCCGCTTCGGCTTCGGCCGGTGCTTCAGTCGATGTCTCGGATTGTGTCAACGGGAGAGCAGTGCCACCTTCAGTCTGACCTTCCGCGACAGCCTGGTCTTCCGGCTCGTCCAGCGGATGGATCTGGGTGGTACCGTCGGCACCTTCGACTTCAACGTGTTCCGGGGCCAAAGTCGCCAGGTCCTTGGTGCGCAGTGAGGTTTGATCCTGCCACCAGACAAAACCGCCGCCAATCACCGCGATCAGCAACAACAGGCTGACAATGCGCAAAATAGTATGAGAAACCCGAACCGGCTCTTCGATACGACCCAGGCTATGCACGTTGCTGCCTTGGGAGTCGGTGCCGGTGGACTGGTCGAATTGCTGGACCAGAACGGTCTGGTCCATGCCGAGCAATTTGGCGTACGCGCGAATATAACCGCGAGCGAAGGTGTGCCCTGGCAGCTTGTCGAACGCGCCGGCTTCCAGATTGCCCAAAGAATTGACGGTGAGGTTGAGCTTGAGGGCCACTTCGGCCAGCGACCAGCCATTGCTTTCGCGGGCCTGGCGCAAAGTGTCACCGGGGTTAACGCGATTCGCTGCTACAACTTCGGGATGCGCCGCTTTCATCATTGCTCCGACAGGTATTGCTGATATTCCGGCGTACCGGGATAGAGTCGTTTTAATTGCAGGCCAAAACTGGCGGCCTTGTCGCGATCTTCAAACACTTTCGCCAGCCGAACGCCGAGCAATAGACTACGTGCATTTTGTTCGGTGAGCAGGCTAAAACGGTCGTAATAGTCACGCGCGGGCACATAATGCCTGTCTTCGTAAGACAACTCAGCCATTTCCAGCAATGCACGCGGTTGTTGGCGGTTCAAACGCAGGGATTTTTCCAGTTGCTGCTGGGCCAGATCACGCTGGCCAAGCTTCGAGGCGGTCATGCCGAGGTTCTCGAACACCCGCGAACGCTCAGGATACAGGGTATCGGCGGCGGCCTGCTCAAAGCGTTCGTAGGCTTCCTTGTAACGTTTCTCTTCGTACAGAAAACTGCCGTAGTTGTTCAGGATGCGAGCATCGCCGGGACGGGAGGACAGCGCCTTGCGAAAATGCTGGTCGGCCAGCTCCGGCTCCATCTCGGCCTGGAATACCAGCCCCAGCGCCGCGTTGGCGTCAGGGTCGGAATCGTCCAGGTCCAGCGCCTTTTTCAACGGCACTTTCGCCCGCTCGGTCATCCCTTGCTGCAAGTACCCCAGCCCCAATTGCACGTAGGCAACACGCGCTTCATCGCGGCCCTTGCTGGTCTTCATCGGGTTGAAATCGCCCGACAGGACACAACCAGCACAAAGGCTGGCCAACAGCACAAGCAGCGCAAAGCGCAGGGACATAGAGATCCTCTCTTAATTTATTTCGCGGCGTTCTGCGCCATATCGTTCTCGGCGCTCAACTCGCGCACGGCGATATAACGTTCGCTGCGACGGGTGCGATCCAGCACCTGCCCTACCAATTGGCCACACGCGGCATCGATGTCTTCACCACGGGTGGTGCGTACAGTGACATTGAAGCCGGCATGGTGAAGCTGATCCTGGAAACGACGAATCGCGTTGTTGCTCGGACGCTCGTACCCGGAATGCGGGAACGGGTTAAACGGGATCAGGTTGATCTTGCACGGGATGTTCTTGAGCAACTCGATCATCTCGACCGCGTGTTCAACCTTGTCGTTGATGTCCTTGAGCAAGGTGTACTCGATGGTCAGCACGCGTTTTTCGCCCAGGGACGACATGTAGCGCTGGCACGACTCGAGCAGCATCTTAAGTGGATATTTTTTGTTGATCGGCACCAATTGGTTACGCAATGCGTCATTTGGTGCGTGCAGCGACAACGCCAGGGACACGTCGATGTGCTTGGACAGCTCATCGATCATCGGCACCACGCCCGAAGTGGACAGGGTCACGCGGCGCTTGGAGATCCCGTAGCCCAGGTCATCCATCATCAGATGCATGGCGGCCACGACGTTGTCGAAGTTCAGCAGCGGCTCACCCATGCCCATCATCACCACGTTGGTGATGGCACGGTCGGCGGTTGCCGGGATGCTGCCGAACGATTTATTGGCAATCCACACCTGGCCGATGACTTCGGCGGCGGTGAGGTTGCTGTTGAAACCTTGCTTGCCGGTGGAGCAGAAACTGCAATCCAGGGCACAGCCTGCCTGGGACGAAACGCACAGAGTGCCGCGTTTGCCCTGGGGAATGTAGACGGTCTCGACGCAGCTGCCGGACGCCACGCGCACCACCCACTTACGGGTGCCGTCGGTGGAAATGTCCTCGCTGACCACTTCTGGACCGCGAACTTCAGCAATTACCTTGAGCTTGTCGCGCAAGGCTTTGCTGACGTTCGTCATGGCGTCGAAATCATCGACGCCAAGGTGGTGAATCCATTTCATTACCTGACCGGCACGGAAACGCTTCTCCCCGATTGAGTCGAAGAATTTTTCCATTTCCAGCTGAGTCAGACCCAGCAGGTTAGTTTTTACAGTCGATGTAGTCATGGATTCACCTTCACTCATAAGCCAATGCTTAGCGAGTGGTTACTTCAGTAGCTGCGAAGAAGTACGAGATTTCGCGAGCAGCAGCGGCTTCGGAGTCCGAACCGTGCACAGCGTTGGCGTCGATGGAATCAGCGAAGTCAGCGCGGATGGTGCCGGCAGCAGCTTCTTTAGGGTTGGTAGCGCCCATCAGCTCACGGTTCAGAGCGATAGCGTTTTCGCCTTCCAGAACCTGAACAACAACCGGGCCGGAGATCATGAAAGCAACCAGGTCGCCGAAGAAACCGCGAGCGCTGTGCTCAGCGTAGAAGCCTTCAGCTTCGGCTTTGGACAGTTGCTTCAGTTTCGAAGCTACAACGCGCAGGCCAGCTTTTTCGAAACGAGTGGTGATCTCGCCGATAACGTTTTTTGCAACAGCGTCAGGCTTGATGATGGAGAAAGTACGTTGAACAGCCATGGTGTAACTCCAGAAACGGTAATTTGTGAAAAATTAAACCCGCGAATTATACGCGGGTTCTTTGGTATTGCCTAACTGCGTACGGCGCAGACTCAGTCTGCTTCTTCGATCCAGGCGGCCTGAATGGCTTCAAGCACCTTCTCGCCACCGCGGGTCGGATCATCACTGAACTCCGGCAATGCCAGCACCCATTTGTGCAGATCGACGAAGTTCACGTAGCGCGGGTCCACTTCTGGCTTGGATTCAGCCAGTTGGATCGCGATTTCCAGCACATCAACCCATTTCAGACTCATAAAACACTTCCTTGAATCAGTGCGGCGCTTCAGCTGCATGGTTGAGCGAGTATTTCGGAATCTCGACGGTCAGGTCTTCATTTCCGACGAGTGCCTGACAGGCTAGACGCGATTGCGCTTCCAGACCCCAGGCCCGATCAAGAAAATCTTCTTCCAGTTCGTCCGCTTCTTCCAGCGAGTCAAAGCCTTCACGAATGATGCAATGACACGTGGTGCACGCACAGACGCCGCCACAGGCGCTTTCCATCTCGATATGGTGCTCATGGGCGAGTTCAAGGATGGAAGTCCCCGGCTCAGCCTCGACAACCATGCCTTCCGGGCAAAACTTATCGTGTGGCAGAAAAATGACCTGCGGCATCAGTTATCCTCGATTTCATTCAGGTTGCGCCCCGCCAGCGCGGCTTTCACCGTCGAGTCCAGGCGGCGGGCAGCAAAGGCATCGGTCACTTGCGACAGACGCTTGGTCTGTTGCTCGATGGCATAACCATCGGTGCCTTTCATCAATTCGGTCAGTTCCTGCACTTGCATCTCGATGACCATGCGCTCTTCGGCGTCGAGCAGGCGCTCGCCATCGACTTCGAGGGCGCCCTGCACCGCTTCGATCAGGCGCTGGGCATCGACTTGTTGCTCACGCAACACACGGGCGACTTTGTCGTCGTTGGCGTGCTGGAACGAATCTTTGAGCATCTTGGCGATTTCGCCGTCGGTCAGGCCGTAGGACGGCTTGACCTGAATGCTGGCTTCCACGCCTGAACCCAATTCGCGGGCCGCGACACTGAGCAGACCGTCGGCATCGACCTGGAAGGTCACGCGAATCTTCGCCGCGCCGGCCACCATCGCTGGAATGCCGCGCAGTTCGAAACGGGCCAGGGAGCGGCAGTCGCTGATCAGCTCGCGCTCACCCTGCAAGACGTGGATCGCCATGGCCGACTGGCCATCTTTATAAGTGGTGAAATCCTGGGCGCGGGCGACAGGGATGGTGGTGTTGCGCGGAATCACCTTCTCCATCAGGCCGCCCATGGTTTCCAGCCCCAGGGACAACGGAATCACGTCGAGCAGCAGCAATTCGCCGCCATCGCGCTTGTTGCCAGCCAAGGTATCGGCCTGGATCGCGGCACCGATGGCCACCACTTGATCCGGATCGATTTCGGTCAGCGGTTGGCGACCAAAAGCTTCGGCGACAGCGTCGCGAACCCGAGGAACACGCGTCGAACCACCGACCATGACCACGGCGTGCACTTCTTCCAGTTCGATGCCGGAATCACGCACGGCGCGACGGCAGGCTTTCAGGCTGCGAGCGACCATCGGCTCGATCAGCGCATCAAAGGCTTCGCGGGTCAGCTGAGCTTTCCAGTCACCGTAAGCGACTTCAACGCTCGCCACAGTAGTCAGCGCTTCTTTGGCCGCACACGCGGTTTGCAGCAGATTACGTTGAGCACCCGGATCGAGGTCGGCGGACAAACCGGCGCTCTCGATGATCCAGCCAGCGATCGCGTGATCGAAGTCATCGCCGCCCAGGGCGCTGTCGCCACCGGTAGCCAACACTTCAAACACACCGCCGGTCAGGCGCAGAATCGAAATATCGAAAGTACCGCCGCCCAGGTCATAAATAGCGACCAGGCCTTCAGCATGCTGATCCAGACCGTAAGCCACCGCAGCGGCGGTCGGCTCATTGAGCAGACGCAGCACGTTCAGACCGGCCAGTTTGGCCGCATCCTTGGTGGCTTGACGCTGAGCGTCGTCGAAATAGGCGGGAACGGTGATCACCGCGCCGACCAATTCACCACCCAACGTCGCCTCGGCGCGCTGACGCAGCACCTTGAGGATTTCGGCGGAGACTTCGACCGGGCTTTTCGGGCCTTGCACAGTGTCGATGAACGGCATGTGCGACTCGCCACCGACAAAGCGGTATGGCAGTTGATCGCCCAATTGCTTGACGTCGGACAGACCACGACCCATCAAGCGCTTGACCGACAGCACAGTGTTCAAAGGATCGGTAGCGGCTGAAAGCTTGGCGGACTCGCCCACTTCCACGCGATCGGCGTGATAGCGCACGGCAGACGGCAGGATGACCTGGCCGTTGTCGTCAGCCAGAGGCTCGGAAAGACCACTGCGCAATGCAGCGACCAGCGAATTGGTAGTGCCCAAGTCGATCCCCACAGCCAGACGACGCTGGTGCGGTTGAGGACTTTGGCCGGGTTCGGCGATCTGCAGTAGGGCCATCGTAATCAGGACTTATCTGTCTATCAGGCGTGCGACCGGAGCGGCACTGGGTTAATCGTCGAGGCGCTCTTCTAACTGGCGCACTTCGTAGGTGAGCTTGTCGAGGAACTGCATGCGCCGCATCAGGCGTTCGGCCTGCTCACGTTGCGCTGCATCATCCCAACAGGCTGCGAAGCTTTCGTTCAGTTCATCCTGCGCAACTTTCAAGCGACGCTTGAACACGGCAATGCCGGCCAGGTCGGCGCTGTCTTGCAGGTCTTCGAGCTCTTCGCGCCATTGCATCTGCTGCAGAAGAAACTCCGGATCATGCACCGTGACTTCCAGTGGCAACTCGCGACCACCCATGGCGAGCAAATAACGCGCGCGTTTCGGGGGGGTTTTGAGCGTCTGGTAAGCCTCGTTGAGGTTCGCGGATTGCTCGAGCGCCAGCCGCTGCTCGCGCTCGGGAGCGTCGGCAAAGCGGTCTGGATGAACACCGCGCGCCAACTCACGATAGCGCGTGGCCAACTGCTCGAGATCCAGACGGAAACTCGGCTGCAGTTCAAATAAAGCGAAATGACAAGGAGTACCCACGCGCAGCCTCAGATGTTGAAGCTTTCGCCGCAGCCACATTCACCGCGTACGTTGGGATTGTTGAACTTGAAGCCTTCGTTCAACCCTTCCTTGACGAAATCGAGCTCGGTGCCGTCCAGGTAAGACAGGCTTTTCGGGTCGATAATCACTTTCTCGCCGTGACTTTCGAACACCTGATCCTCTGCAACCACCTCGTCGACGAACTCCAGCACGTAGGCAAGGCCGGAACAGCCTGTGGTGCGAACACCCAGACGAATCCCTTCACCTTTGCCGCGCCCGTTGAGGGAGCGTCGCACGTGTTGAGCTGCCGCTTCTGTCATGCTGATAGCCATCGGTGACTCCTTACTCGTCGCCAAATCTTGAAAGTCAGATCAAGCCTTTCTTCTGCTTGTAATCGCGAACGGCCGCTTTGATAGCGTCTTCAGCGAGTACGGAGCAGTGAATTTTTACTGGCGGCAGGGCCAGTTCTTCGGCCAGCTGAGTGTTTTTGATGGTCTCTGCTTCATCCAGAGTCTTGCCTTTCATCCACTCGGTCGCCAGGGAGCTGGAGGCGATAGCCGAACCGCAACCATAGGTCTTGAACTTGGCGTCTTCGATGATGCCTTGCTCGTTAACCTTGATCTGCAGACGCATCACGTCGCCGCACGCCGGAGCGCCGACCATGCCAGTGCCGACATCCGGGTCTTCCGCGTCCATCTTGCCGACGTTGCGCGGGTTCTCGTAGTGGTCGATGACCTTTTCGCTGTAAGCCATGATTCTTAATCCTCACTCATCAGAGAGTCGCTCTTGAAGCCCCGCAAACCGAGGTTTACAGGGCCGATTTGCGGCGACTTGAAATCAGTGTGCCGCCCACTCGATTTTCGAAATGTCGACACCGTCTTTGTACATGTCCCACAGCGGCGACAGAGTGCGCAGCTTGGTAACGGCCTCGCAGACTTTCTGCGCGGCGTAGTCGATTTCTTCTTCGGTAGTGAAACGGCCGAAGGTGAAGCGAATCGAGCTGTGTGCCAGTTCGTCGTTGCGGCCCAGGGCGCGCAGTACGTACGAAGGCTCAAGGGAAGCCGAGGTGCAGGCCGAACCGGACGAAACCGCCAAGTCTTTAAGGGCCATGATCAGCGACTCGCCTTCAACATAGTTGAAGCTCAGATTCAGGTTGTGCGGTACGCGGGCGGTCATGCTGCCGTTGATGTACAGCTCTTCCAGGCCTTCGACCTGCTTGAAGAAGCGGTCGCTCAAGGCTTTGATGCGCACGTTCTCGGCAGCCATATCTTCCTTGGCTACGCGGAAGGCTTCACCCATGCCGACGATCTGGTGGGTCGCCAGGGTGCCGGAACGCATGCCACGCTCGTGACCGCCGCCGTGCATGGTCGCTTCGATGCGAACACGCGGCTTGCGGCTGACGTACAGTGCGCCGATGCCTTTAGGACCGTAGGTCTTGTGGGCAGAGAACGACATCATGTCGACTTTCAGCTTCGACAGGTCGATGTCGACCTTGCCGGTGGACTGAGCCGCGTCAACGTGGAACAGAATGCCCTTGGAACGGGTCAGTTCGCCGATGGCTGCGATGTCGTTGACGGTGCCGATTTCGTTGTTCACGTGCATGATCGAAACCAGGATGGTGTCGTCACGCAGGGCAGCTTCAACCATTTCAGGCGTCACCAGACCATCGGTGCGCGGCTCGATGTAAGTCACTTCGAAGCCTTCACGCTCCAGTTGGCGCATGGTGTCGAGGACAGCCTTGTGCTCAATCTTGGTGGTGATCAGGTGTTTGCCCTTGGTCGCATAGAAATGCGCCGCACCCTTGATTGCCAGGTTGTCGGACTCGGTGGCACCGGAGGTCCAGACGATTTCACGCGGGTCGGCGTTGACCAGGTCTGCGACCTGACGACGAGCGTTTTCGACGGACTCTTCAGCTTTCCAGCCGAACACGTGGGAACGGGACGCCGGGTTACCGAAGTTTCCGTCGACCAGCAGGCATTCACTCATCTTTTGCGCGACACGCGGATCAACCGGGGTGGTCGCAGAGTAATCAAGGTAAATCGGCAATTTCATGAACTATCTCCTAAATCAGGCTGGCTGGCGTGCCGCTAGCTCTTTGGCTGTCATTCGACGGCGGACGCTTCAATCTTGTCCAGGCGTGGCGCCTTGCCATTGCAACGGCGCTGGTCCTGACGCTGGGCTACTTCTTGCACCTCACGGCGAGTCACAAGGTCAGCCAAGCTGATACCACTCAAAAATTCGTGAATCTGCAGGCTCAGATCGCACCACAAGTGGTGGGTCAGACAGGTGTCACCTTGATGGCAATCGCCCTGGCCCTGGCATTTGGTTGCATCGACCGATTCGTTTACCGCATCGATCACCTGGGCGACCTGAATGCCCTGCATGTCGCGGGACAGTTGGTAGCCGCCGCCCGGGCCGCGAACGCTGGAAACCAGATTGCTACGACGCAATTTGGCGAAAAGCTGTTCGAGGTAGGACAGGGAGATGCCTTGGCGCTCGGAGATATCGGCCAGGGACACCGGCCCGTGCTGCGCATGCAACGCCAAGTCAAGCATGGCGGTCACGGCGTATCGGCCTTTTGTAGTCAGTCTCATGGACAATTACCACGGAGTTCGGAATGGGGGCGAGTATGCTATTCCCGAGTATTTAAGTCAACTATAAGACCTAGTACTTTAGTCAGGTTTACCCGCAAAAGAGCGCGCGCATCATAGCAAATGCTGGCTGCGTACCACCAGCAAATGCGCGTTATCGTTCTTCGCGGGCAAGCCTCGCTCCTACATGGATTACGCCACCCCGTAGGAGCGAGGCTTGCCCGCGAAGCATTTGAAACGGTTTAGCTGGCCTGACTCTGGTCTTTGTCTTTCACGCAGGCGAAGTCTTCTTCGCGCAGCTCAGGCAGATCTTTCGCACAGTAATTGCTGCCCAGATCCTTCAGCGCCCCGCACATCCCCTCCAGACGGCCATCAACCGCCTGCAAATGATCGAGCAACTGATTAATGGCACGCGCGACCGGATCCGGCATATCTTCGCCAACACCGTAGGCATCGAAACCGATCTTCTCAGCCATGGCCTTGCGCTTGGCGTCCTGCTCTTCATCGGACTTGACGATGATCCGCCCTGGAATCCCGACCACCGTCGCACCCGGCGGAACAGCCTTGGTCACCACCGCATTGGAACCAACCTTGGCCCCGGCGCCGACTGTGAACGGACCGAGCACCTTGGCGCCCGCCCCCACCACAACGCCGTCTTCCAGGGTCGGGTGACGCTTGCCCTTGTTCCAACTGGTGCCGCCCAGGGTCACGCCTTGATAAAGGGTGACGTCATTGCCGATTTCAGCGGTTTCGCCGATGACAATGCCCATGCCGTGGTCAATAAAGAAGCGACGACCGACTTTGGCGCCCGGGTGAATCTCGATCCCGGTCAACCAGCGCCCGAAGTTCGACACCAACCGCGCCAGCCACTTCCAGCCCATGCCCCACAGGGCCGACGACAGGCGATGGATCCAGATCGCGTGCATGCCGGGGTAGCAGGTCAGGACTTCAAAAGCGTTACGCGCAGCCGGATCACGGTGGAAAACACTCTGGATATCTTCACGCAAACGCTCGAACATTTTTAATCCTTCCGCTTAAGAAGCTCGCCACGGGCCGCTTTCTGGGTTTCCGTGAGGATGCCACGCAATATATTCATTTCCGCCCGGCTGACCGAGCTTCGTCCGTACAACCGACGCAGGCGCGCCATCAAGTGCCTTGGCTTTTCCGGGTCGAGGAATTCGATGGCCACCAGGGTTTGTTCCAGGTGTTCATAGAATCGCTCAAGCTCATCCATGGTCGCCAGTTCACCGCTCTTGGTGGACGCCACTTCATCCTTCTCGACCTTGCTCGGCTGGCCTTGGGCCGCGAGCCAGGACATGCGCACTTCATAACTCAACACCTGCACCGCTGCCCCAAGGTTCAGCGAGCTGAACTCAGGGTCTGATGGGATGTGCACGTGATAATGACATCGCTGCAGCTCTTCATTGGTCAGGCCGGAATCTTCACGACCGAATACCAAGGCGATCTCGGCACCTTGCGCGGCTTCCTCGACGACTTTTGTACCGCATTCGCGGGGATCGAGCAGCGGCCAAGGGATACGACGGTCACGGGCACTGGTGCCGAGGACCAGATTGCAGCCGACCAAGGCATCTTCCAAAGTGGCGACGACTTGCGCGTTTTCAAGGATGTCCCCGGCGCCAGAGGCACGGGCATCGGCCTCGTGATGCGGGAACAACCGCGGTTCGACCAGCACCAGCCGCGACAGGCCCATGTTCTTCATGGCACGCGCAGCCCCGCCGATGTTGCCGGGATGGCTGGTATTGACCAGGACGACACGAATGTTATGCAACACGGGAGGCGATCTCGAACACAGAATTGGGGAGCCGAATCTTACAGCTCACGCTACCGTTAAGCTATGAAAGCGAACACCGACCTTCACCTGTAGAAAAGTTCTGATAGAATGCCCGGCTTTCTTTAACAACCTTAGGTGACACATCCATGCAGCCCATGCTGAATATCGCGCTGCGCGCCGCCGAACAGAAAATCATAGACGCGCTGCGCAAGGCCTACCCTACCCACGGCATTCTCGGTGAAGAAACCGGCATGCACCCGGGCAGCGGCGAAGGCGAAGAATACCTGTGGATCATCGATCCGCTGGACGGCACCACCAACTTCCTGCGCGGCATTCCACACTTCGCTGTCAGCATCGCCTGCAAATACCGCGGTCGCCTGGAACACGCTGTTGTTCTGGACCCGGTTCGCCAGGAAGAATTCACCGCCAGCCGTGGTCGCGGCGCTCAACTGAACGGTCGTCGTCTGCGCGTCAGCGGTCGCACCAGCCTGGACGGCGCCCTGCTGGGTACCGGCTTCCCGTTCCGTGACGACCAAATGGACAACCTCGACAACTACCTGGGTATGTTCCGCGCCCTGGTTGGCCAGACCGCCGGCATCCGCCGCGCAGGTTCGGCGAGCCTGGACCTGGCCTACGTGGCTGCCGGCCGTTTCGACGCGTTCTGGGAGTCGGGCCTGTCCGAGTGGGACATGGCTGCAGGCGCCCTGCTGATCCAGGAAGCCGGCGGCTTGGTGAGCGACTTCACCGGCGGTCACGACTTCCTTGAAAAAGGCCACGTCGTTGCTGGCAACACCAAATGCTTCAAAGCAGTCCTGACGGCCATCCAGCCGCACCTGCCGGCTTCGCTGAAACGCTAAGCGAACGCCCACAAAAAAAGCACCCTTCGGGGTGCTTTTTTTATGCCCATAGATTGACCCCAGCAACACCACCGACCAAATGTGGGAGCGAGCTTGCTCGCGATAGCGATCTTTCAGCCACATCATTTTTGACTGCCAGGCCCTCATCGCGAGCAAGCTCGCTCCCACAGGGGATTCGGGGTAACGGAGGAATTGAGGGCATAAAAAAGCACCCTTTCGGGTGCTTCTTTTTGTGCCTGGCAATCAGCTCATTACTGAGCCGGTTCGTTCTGCGACAGGATCAATTTACCTTCCTTGTCGACCGGAATCTGGTTGCCCGGATCGCGGTCCATCCGCACTTTGCCTTCCTTGCCATCCAGCGAATAACGGACGTCGTAGCCGACAACCTTGTCGCTGATGTCATTCACGGTGTTACAGCGAGTCTGGGTCGTGGTGTAGGTATCGCGATTCTGCATACCTTCCTGGACCTTGTTCCCCGCGTAGCCACCGCCAACAGCACCCGCCACGGTAGCAAGCTTCTTGCCGTTACCGCCGCCGATCTGGTTGCCGAGCAAACCACCGCCTACCGCACCCAGGACCGTACCGAGGATCTGGTGTTGATCCTTGACCGGCGCCTGACGGGTTACTGCAACATCCTTGCATACTTCACGTGGAGTCTTGATCTGTGTCTTAACCGGTTCAACGGCCAATACTTGCGCATACTCAGGGCCGCTTTTAACCAGGCTGTAGGTGGCAACAGCGCCCCCGGCAGTCACACCGACAGCACCCAGTACCGCACCAACCAGCAACGACTTGTTCACATGAACCTCCTGACCATCACATGCGGATCGTTGTCCGCGCTTCTCCCAGCCTTGGAGCACAAAAAAAGGCGCGAGTTCAACTCGCGCCTTTTTTGGCAGACAGCTGGGAAAACGATGGCCGTTATGGACGGTCGTCGATTTCCTTCTCGGTCGCCGCAGGAGGAATCAGATCCTCGCTGCTCAGGTTCAGCCAGATCAGCACCACGTTCGCGATGTAGATCGACGAGTAGGTACCCGCCAGAACACCGATGAACAGGGCGATGGAGAAGCCGAACAGGTTGTCGCCACCGAAGAACAACAGTGCCGCGATCGCCAGCAAGGTGGAGATCGACGTCGCCATGGTCCGCAGCAGGGTTTGCGTGGTCGAGATGTTGATGTTCTCGATCAGGGTCGCCTTGCGCAGTACACGGAAGTTCTCACGAACCCGGTCGAATACCACGATGGTGTCGTTGAGCGAGTAACCGATGATCGCAAGCACCGCCGCCAGCACCGTCAGATCGAAAGTGATCTGGAAGAACGACAGGATACCGATGGTCACGATCACGTCGTGGATCAGCGAAACAATGGCGCCGACTGCGAACTTCCACTGAAAGCGGAAAGCCAGGTAGATCAGGATGCCGCCCAGCGCCATCAGCATGCCGAGGCCGCCCTGGTCGCGCAGCTCTTCACCGACCTGCGGGCCGACGAACTCGACGCGCTTGACCGTCGCCGGGTTATCGCCGCCGACCTTCAGCAATGCTTCAGCGACCTGGTGACCCAGTTGCGGGTCTTCGCCAGGCATACGCACCAGCAGGTCGGTAGTTGCACCGAAGCTCTGCACGATGGCTTCGTGGTAACCCGACTCAGTGAGTTGGGTACGCACCTTGGATACATCGGCCGGACGCTCGTAGGTCAGCTCGATGAGCGTACCGCCGGTGAAGTCCAGGCCCCAGTTCATGCCCTTGTGCCAGCAGCTGAACAACGCCAGTGCGGTAAGGAACAATGTGACGCCGAACGCGAAGTTGCGAACGCCCATGAAGTTGATTGTACGTAACATGGCAGCCCCTTAAATCCACAACTTCTTGAAGTCCCGACCGCCGAAGATCAGGTTGACCATCGCGCGGGTCACCATGATGGCCGTGAACATCGAGGTAAAGATCCCGAGGGACATGGTCACTGCGAAGCCTTTGACCGGGCCGGTGCCCATCGCAAAGAGAATCCCGCCGACCAGCAATGTTGTCAGGTTGGCGTCGAGAATCGCGGTGAATGCCCGGCCGAAGCCTTCGTTGATTGCCCGTTGTACGGTCATGCCCGCCGCAATCTCTTCACGAATCCGCGAGAAGATCAGAACGTTGGCGTCGACCGCCATACCCATGGTCAATACGATACCGGCGATACCCGGCAGGGTCAGCGTTGCACCCAGCAGCGACATCAAGGCCAGCAGCAACACCATGTTCACGGCCAGAGCGACAGTGGCGATGATGCCGAAGAAGCGGTAGATGGCGATGATGAACAGCGAGACAAACAGCATGCCCCACAGCGATGCATCGATACCTTTGGTGATGTTGTCGGCACCCAGGCTCGGGCCAATGGTGCGCTCTTCAGCGAAGTACATTGGTGCAGCCAGACCACCGGCACGCAGCAGCAGCGCCAGTTCGGACGACTCGCCCTGACCGTTCAGGCCAGTGATGCGGAACTGAGCACCCAGCGGCGACTGGATGGTCGCCAGGCTGATGATCTTCTTCTCTTCTTTAAACGTTTGAACGGCTACGTCTTTTTCGACGCCATCAACCACTTGCTTGGTGTAAGTGGTGACAGGACGCTGCTCGATGAAGATTACCGCCATGCTGCGACCGACGTTGCTGCGAGTCGCACGACTCATCAGCTCGCCACCGTGACCATCCAGACGGATGTTCACTTCTGGCGTGCCGTGCTCGCCGAAGCCAGCCTTGGCGTCAGTGACCTGGTCACCGGTGATGATCAGGCCACGCTCGATCTGTGCCGGCGGACGCTTGCCTTCACGGAACTCGAAGCTTTCGGAAGTGGCTTTCGAAGCGCCTGGCTCTGCAGCCAGACGGAACTCGAGGTTGGCCGTCTTGCCGAGGATACGCTTGGCTTCTGCGGTGTCCTGCACGCCCGGCAGCTCAACCACGATGCGGTTGGCACCCTGACGCTGGACGATCGGCTCAGCAACACCCAGTTCGTTGACGCGGTTACGTACCGTGGTCAAGTTCTGCTTGATGGAGTATTCACGGATTTCCGCCAGCTTGGCCGGGGTCATCGCCAGACGCAGCACCGGTTGACCATTCAGGTCGGCCGGAACAATGTCGAAATCGTTGAAGTTCTTGCGGACCAGCGCGCGGGCTTGTTCGCGGGTTGCTTCATCAGTAAAGCCCAGCTGAATGGCGCCATTGAGTTGCGGCAGGCTGCGATAGCGCAGTTTCTCTTTACGCAACAGGCTCTTGACGTCGCCTTCGTAGACTTTCAGGCGTGCGTCGAGGGCTTTGTCCATGTCCACTTCCAGCAGGAAGTGCACACCACCGGACAAGTCCAGACCCAGCTTCATCGGGTGCGCGCCGAGGCTGCGCAGCCATTGCGGGGTGGTTTGTGCCAGGTTCAGTGCAACGACGTAGTCATCACCCAATGCCTTGCGCACAACATCCTTGGCAGGCAATTGGTCTTCAGCCTTGGTCAGGCGAATCAGGCCGCCCTTGCCGTTGGCCGACAGCGTGGCTGCCTTGACGTTGATCCCGGATTCCTTGAGCGCAGTGCTCACACGATCCAGATCAGCCTGATTGACCAACAGTGCAGTACTTGCACCGCTGACCTGAATGGCCGGGTCATCAGGGTAAAGATTGGGAGCGGAATAAATCAGACCGACCGCCAGCACCGCCAGGATCAGAATGTATTTCCACAGAGGGTATTTGTTCAGCATCACGCCGCCCGCTTATGACGCGGGGCGCCTTGCGCGCCCCGTCGATTGAGTAGAAGTTGAAACTTAGATCGCTTTTAGCGTGCCTTTTGGCAGCGTGGCGGCGATGGCGCCTTTCTGGAACTTCATTTCCACGGTGTCGGAAACTTCCAGAACCACGAAATCGTCTGCCACTTTAGTGATCTTGCCGGCGATACCACCGGTGGTCACAACTTCGTCGCCTTTTTGCAGGCTGCCGAGCAGGTTCTTCTGTTCTTTGGCGCGCTTGGCCTGTGGACGCCAGATCATCAGGTAGAAGATGACCAGGAAACCGACCAGGAAAATCCACTCAAAACCGCCACCCATTGGGCCTGCAGCTGCCGGTGCAGCAGCGTCGGCCATGGCATTAGAGATAAAAAAGCTCATTTAGCACTCCAGTTGCAAATGTTGAATCTTGGGGTCAGAAAACTCAGTCCAAAGGCGGAACAGGTAGCCCGCGTTTGGCGTAGAAGGCATCGACAAAGGCGGCCAATGTACCCTGTTGAATAGCCTCGCGCAAACCAGCCATAAGCACCTGGTAATGGCGCAAATTGTGGATGGTATTCAACATGCTACCCAGCATTTCGCCGCACTTGTCCAGATGGTGCAGATAAGCACGGGAGAAGTTCTGGCAGGTGTAGCAATCGCAGGTCGGATCCAGCGGCGAATCATCATGGCGATGGAACGCGTTACGGATCTTCAGCACGCCTGTATCAATGAACAGATGCCCATTGCGGGCATTACGGGTTGGCATCACGCAATCGAACATGTCCACACCGCGGCGCACACCCTCAACCAGATCTTCCGGTTTGCCAACGCCCATAAGGTAACGAGGTTTGTCAGCCGGCATCAGGCCTGGCAGATAATCCAGCACCTTGATCATCTCGTGCTTGGGCTCGCCCACCGACAGACCGCCAATGGCCAGGCCATCGAAGCCGATCTTGTCGAGGCCTTCCAGGGAGCGCATGCGCAGGTCCTGGTGCATGCCGCCCTGCACGATGCCGAACAGCGCCGCCGTGTTGTCGCCATGGGCGTTTTTCGAACGCTGGGCCCAACGCAACGACAGCTCCATGGACACGCGAGCGACGTCTTCGTCGGCCGGGTACGGGGTGCATTCGTCGAAAATCATCACGATGTCGGAGCCCAGATCACGCTGGACCTGCATCGACTCTTCCGGGCCCATGAACACTTTGGCGCCATCGACCGGGGAGGCGAAGGTCACGCCCTCCTCCTTGATCTTGCGCATCGCGCCCAGGCTGAACACCTGAAAACCGCCGGAGTCTGTAAGAATCGGGCCTTTCCACTGCATGAAATCGTGCAGGTCGCCGTGCTTCTTGATCACTTCGGTGCCAGGACGCAGCCACAAGTGGAAGGTGTTGCCCAGAATGATTTCCGCGCCGGTGGCGGTGATATCCCGCGGCAACATGCCCTTGACCGTACCGTACGTGCCCACCGGCATGAAGGCCGGGGTCTCGACGGTGCCGCGCGGGAAGGTCAAACGACCGCGACGCGCCTTGCCGTCAGTGGCCAGCAGTTCAAACGACATACGACTCATACAGTTTCCTCAGGGCCCGATTCTTTAGGGGCAGTCGGCGCAGGATTACGGGTGATAAACATCGCATCACCGTAGCTGAAAAAGCGGTAACCATGCTCCACCGCTGCTTTGTAGGCAGCCATGGCTTCGGGATAACCGGCGAACGCCGAAACCAGCATCAACAGCGTGGATTCGGGCAAATGGAAATTGGTGACCAGGGCATCGACCACATGGAACGGCCGGCCCGGGTAGATAAAGATGTCCGTGTCGCCACTGAACGGCTTGAGCACGCCATCGCGGGCGGCGCTTTCCAGGGAACGCACGCTGGTGGTCCCCACCGCCACCACCCGACCGCCGCGCGCACGGCACGCGGCCACCGCATCCACCACGTCCTGGCCGACTTCCAGCCATTCGGTGTGCATGTGGTGGTCTTCGATCTTCTCGACGCGCACCGGCTGGAACGTGCCCGCACCGACGTGCAAGGTCACGAAAGCGGTCTCGACGCCCTTGGCGGCAATTGCCTCCATCAGCGGCTGATCGAAATGCAGCCCGGCCGTCGGCGCCGCCACCGCGCCCAGGCGCTCGGCATACACGGTCTGATAACGCTCGCGGTCCGAACCTTCATCCGGGCGATCTATATAAGGAGGCAGCGGCATGTGCCCGACGCGATCCAGCAGCGGCAACACCTCTTCGGTGAAGCCCAACTCGAACAACGTGTCGTGCCGCGCCAGCATTTCTGCCTCGCCGCCGCCGTCGATCAGGATCTTCGAACCGGGCTTGGGCGACTTGCTGGAACGCACATGCGCCAGCACGCGATGACTGTCGAGCACCCGCTCCACCAGAATTTCCAGCTTGCCACCGGAAGCCTTCTGGCCAAACAGCCGCGCCGGAATCACCCGGGTATTGTTGAACACCATCAAATCGCCCGGGCGCAAATGCTCGAGCAAATCAGTGAATTGACGGTGCGCCAGGGCGCCGCTGACCCCATCCAGGGTCAACAGGCGACTGTTGCGACGCTCGGCCAAAGGGTGGCGAGCAATCAGCGAATCAGGGAGTTCGAAAGTAAAGTCAGCAACGCGCATGATGGGGTTCGTCTAGCAGGGGCCGGAAGTCTAGCCGAAATAGTGAAAATTCTCTATGTACCTGATTGACCGACGGTAATCTCATCTCTATACTTCGCCGCCATTGAGCCCTGATGGCGGAATTGGTAGACGCGGCGGATTCAAAATCCGTTTTCGAAAGGAGTGGGAGTTCGAGTCTCCCTCGGGGCACCATATAGCAGTATCTGAAAGTCTCTACCAGGCTTTCAGACCCAGAGAAACCGGCCACCTGGCCGGTTTTTTTGTGCCTGGCTATCTACCTCTATCTCCCCTTATCCGTTGTATCCCTGTATCCCTGCTTGTATCCTGAGAAAAGTACCGAACTTTGGGATACAAGGATGAAGCGCGCAGACATCAAGCGCCGCCCTCTCGCAGACACGACACTTGCAGGGCTGGAGCCGGAATCAAAGGAATACCGAGAGCTGGACGGAAACGGCCTCTACTTCAGGGTCAAACCTGATGGCGGCAAGTCCTGGCAATTGCGCTACAAACGCCCGGCAGGCAATTGGGCTTGGATGGGGCTCGGGGGTTATCCGGAAATAAGCGGTGCATTGGCACGGGACAAGGCGGCCGACCTACGCAAAGTCGTCAGCAGCGGTGCCGACCCTCTCGAACAGAAGCGATCTGCCAAAGCAGCCATTAACGCTGCCAAGACTCGGACCTTTCGAGCGGCTGCTGAAGCTTGGCTGAAGGCCAAAGAAGAAAAGGGCCTCGCTGCTTCCACCCTTAACAAAATCCGCACCTACCTCGATAAAGACATACTCCCAGCATTGGGAGACAAGCCCCTCGACGAAATCACCCGTACCGACTGCGCGGATCTTCAGGCATCCCTCGAAGCCCGAAACGCACACAACGTGGCGGAAAAGTGCCGCACCTGGGTCAACCAGATCTTCGGCCGCGCTATCGGCTTAGGACTTACCGAAAACGATCCGGGCAGTCGCCTTCGTGACATTGCAGCTCAGGCCCCTAAGACTCAGCAACATCCACACTTACTGGAACCCGAGCTGGCTGAATTCCTTCACGCACTCAAAAACACTCCGAGCAGACTGACAGCCCGCACAGCTGCGTGGCTTTGTCTATGGACAGCATCGCGCCCGGGCATGGTCCGTTTGGCAGAATGGAAAGAGTTCGACCTTGAGAAAGCCATTTGGACGACGCCTGCTGCCAAGATGAAGATGCGTCGGGATTTTGTGTGCCCCCTTCCCCGCCAAGCTGTTACCGCCCTGAAGGATCTGCATTGCCTAACAGGACGGAGTCGCTGGCTTTTCCCCGGCGTAGGAGCCAAGAACCCAACCATCAGCGAAAACACAATAAACAAAGTCTTCGCGACCATCGGCTACAAAGGTCGCCTCGTTGGGCACGGTACTCGACACACCGCGAGCACGTTGCTTCGAGAACATGGCTGGCCGAAGGAGCATGTTGAAGCGCAGCTAGCTCACAAAGAAGAAGGTATTTCAGGGGTCTACAACAAAGCTCAATACTTTGAGCAGCGCATAACGATGATGCAGTGGTATGCCGATCATCTTGATGGACTTGCAGATGGCAATGTAACGCAAGGCCAGTTTGGAAAAGCAATATGACTTCCCATCCTAGCACCCACTGCAAAACCAGTGTAACGCGTGTTACAGGTGTAACAACAAACCTTAAACCTTTGATTTTAATGCATTATTCTCAAGTTACACACAGCTCAACGCAAACCCTTTCTATGTGTAACATCGTTAAGTCGTGTAACAGGGATCTGCCCCTTTCAGCCCCGCTGGCGGCGGCTCCATATGACGTGCGTCGCTGCGATAACACACCATTTTCGGGGCCACGGGGGAGCTAGAATGGATATTGAACTGGGCACTGAAACGGCAGAGCTGGAAATTGCAGGGGTCGACGTTGAGTGCCTAATTAGGGACATGGACGATGTCGAAACAGCAGTACTTGAGTTAGCGCTGTATCCCCAATTCAACGCCTATTTCCGAGAAGCGTTCGATCTTATCAATGCTGCCACGTCATTCTGGCTTGAAGATGGCTCCTACGCACTGTGTGCCGAGTCCGCGACAGGAGCCTTGTTTAGACTCCGTGACGTCATCAATGAACAAGCCAGTGCAACGGAAGCTGGCTCATTGCCGAATGTAATTCGACACCTCCCAGGCTTCAATCATCAAGCGACGGATTCGCAACTGGTCGCAGCCTACACCCTAGTGCTCGGTACCCAAGCATTGGAGGTCCTCGCGAATTGGCTATTCGAGCTTGAGCTTGCGACCTACGACATCGATGCCGATCTGATAGAGCAACTGAGAAATGATTCTCCGCGCCAGTACCTCGCCCTTATCGAAAAAGAACGATACCGACGTAGCGGAGTTGAAATTAAAGCACGAGAGCAATTCGCTGTTTTTATGGGAGAGGCTAACCAGACGCTGTTGATGGCAAATATTTATCAACAATTGGAGCATATTGATGTATCCAAAAATGGCTTCAACACATCAAGTCTAATGCACCAAATACTCGACGAAGCTTTCTCAGCGAAAGCAACGAAGCGTGGCCAAGAAGCAGGTAAAGGCAACTTGGACCCCAGCTCAAAAATACAAACGGAAACCATGGATCGACGGTCAAAGATCATGGCTGCCGCAGAAACGATTATTGTTGGACGCAAGATTGAGAAGCGAAGCCTCAGCGATGCGGAGCTAACCAACCTCCTTTTCAGTCAAACAATACATGGCACAAAAAAAACCATTCGAGAGCATTTGACCGCCCTAGGCCTTAGACCCCTGAAATAAAAAAGGGAACAGACACAGTCCGTTCCCTCTCCCCTCCGTAGCGTATGGCCTGTTGTCTCTATTCACACAGGTTTGGATCGCTATGACTACCCAATTAAAAACCATCGCCTCGCACGACCCCGCTACGACGCTCATTCGTATGCCGGAGGTCATCTCAATCGTAGGGCTCGCACGCCCGACCATCTACAAGCTTATGCGCCAATCTGAGAGCGGATTCCCGCTGCCAGTTAAGTTGAGTACCAGCAACGCCCGAAGTGCTCCGGTTGCATGGGTATTGGGAGAGGTACAGGCATGGACACGAGCGCGTATCGCTGCCCGTGATCAGGTGGTCGCATGAAGCGCAACCACAGCACGTTCAAGGGGTCGTTTCTCGACTCCTACAGCATTGGATTCCGTCTCTATCAACCCGGTGCAATCAACTGGCGTCATCGCACCATCGCGGGCGTCAGCTGGAACGGCGAGGAGCAGGAAGCGTTCTTTTTCAACCCTGACGGCCTCGTTCTCCCACTCAAAGCCAATCCTTGGGAACTGCCCGAACTGATCCGTAAAAACGCGGTGCGCAGAGAGTTTTCGAGCGTCCATGGCGCCGGCCATTTCGCCATGAGCGAAAGCCGCCTCGCCTCGCTGAAAACGCGCGGCCTGACCGACTGGGTCACCTACTGGCTGGTGGATCAATCGGCTGGGTATGCGAACGATCCGGCAGTCTGGCAACGCATCACGGATGAGGATCTCGCCGTGGAAAAGACCGCCACCGAGCGCCTTCACCAAAGCATGCGCTTGACCTCGGATCTGGCCGAGTACGTGGATGAGTGCCTCGCACAGCATCGCGATGTGATGGCCGTCGAATACCGCCGACGTTGCGCCGAAGACAGCAAGATCTTGGCTTGGCTCAAAGGCGAGACACCGCCGCCGCTGTTTGCCTCCGCGCAGGAGGCAGCATGAGCCGAAAGATCGCCGACAACACTCTGATGCACCCGTTTTCAGTGCTGCGCCGAATTGGCTTTTCGCCCCTCCTCATGCAGCGCCTTGAGCGCTATCGCAGCCAGCAGGACAAGCAGGGCCGTGTCGTTAGCGTACTCAGCTGGGCCGACGGCACCTGGTGCGCCCTCTCCCTCCACTGCGAAAAGACCGGAACCGTGATCGTCGATGAAGGCCAGCAAACTCAAGCCTACGAAGACGCACGATCCATGCTCAACGGTGGCTTCCTGCCCCTCCTGTCCCTGCGCTGGGAAGCCCATGCCTGAAACGAAAACGCCTCCGGGAGCGATCCGGAGGCGTTGAGGTAAATCTACATGCACGAACAATTTATGCCGCACCTGAAAATTCCGCAAGTCATCAACACAGTTGCACTTTCAAAAATCGGACGTTACTCTCTGGTCGTCGCTGCAAATTCAGCGACCGGGTTTGGCGACCCGAGTTACTTGGCGCACAGGCGCCCAAACCGACAGCAGGCGCTTTTTTTGTGCCCGCCGTTTCGTGTTATGGCAGCTGTGCGTGGGAGACCTTCGGGTCTGCCGGGTTCCAAGTTCCCGGTTCGCCAACCTGCGCACAGTTGCCACCTTAAATCGTTTGGCGACGATCAGTGGCAGCTCCATCTTCAAACTTGGAGTGTCACCTATGCCTGCTCTCAATCCGTCCAAATTTCGCGCCGCAGCCCATCGGGCAATGGCTCTCGCCGCTTTACACGCCAACTCCAGCCTCGCTACACGTCTTGCCCGCTACAACGACCACATGGCCAAAGCCCGCGCACTCGAAACCGCAGGCGGTGCCCAATGAACAACGCCCTGAGCTTTTCACTCCCCGAAGATTTGCTGTGCGTTAATCCAGCCGTAGAAGCCGGCGTGCCGATCGACGCTATCACCTGTGCCATTGATCGTGCCGAATCGGTGCTGATGCTGCTTGAAGATCACTTCGAAAGTGAAACCTCGCGCCTCGCCAATCATGTGATCGCAGCCGTCCTTTGGGACGTACGCGGCACTCTCGGCCTGATCAAAACCCTCGCCTTGCACGGTGACACCACCTCGATTCCTGCGGCGCAGAAAGGCGGTGCGCTATGACCACTTCCACAACGCTGGGTCGCGCCACATTTACTCGCGTGAATGCCACCGATTTGAAATTATTCCGGGTCAATGCCGGAGTACCGGTCGAAGACGCACTGGAGATGGTTTCCCTGCTGCAGCATCACGCCAACCAGCTCAACTTCGACGCCGCCATGAGCGACAGCGGCGAGCGCTTCAGTTGGCCAGCTCTGTACCTGGGCGAGATGGCCAAAGCCCTGATCGACGACATCAACGACGCGCTGTTTTTGCCGAGGGCTGACGCATGAGCCAACGCCCAAGTAATTCCGCGAAACGTCCCAGCTTCGCCGACGTGAAAGCCGCTGCACTGAAAGACATTAATCGGGTTCTGACGCACTGGCTGCCCAACGGTAAGCGCGTGGACGGCGGCAAGGAATACACCGCCCCGAATCCGACCCGAAGCGATAAACGCGCCGGTTCGCTCAAGATCAGTCTGAGCAAGGGCACGTGGTCCGACTTCGCCACTGGCGACAAAGGCGGCGACCTGATCGATCTGGTGCGCTATCTGGACGGCGGCACCGACGTCGAGGCCTGTAACAAACTGGCAGATCTGCTCAACGTTTCGCCCGGCGCCGCCCAGGCGAAGCCAGCGCCCGCCAAGACAAAAGCACCTGAGTGGAGTGCCATTCAGCCGATCCCGGCCGAGGCCATGAACAAGTGCCCGGCCAAGCACCGGCAACACGGCGCGCCGTCCAAGGTGTGGATCTATCGTGATGCACAGGGCCAGCCACTCATGGCGCTCTACCGCTTCGACCTCGGCCCCGATGAAGAAGGCAAGCCGAAGAAGGTCTTTGCGCCACTGACGTGGTGCCAGCGCGCCGATGGCCAGACCACGCAATGGCGTTGGCAGGGGCTGCCCGACCCACGACCTCTGCTGCGTCTGGATGAACTGGCCCAACGCGCTGACGCACCGGTTGCCCTGTGCGAGGGCGAGAAAGCTGCCGACGCGGCCGCCGAATTGCTGCCGGGCTACGTGGCCACCTGCTGGCCGAACGGTTCCAACTCCTGGCACAAGGCCGACCTGAAGCCGCTCAAGGGTCGTGACGTGCTGTTGTGGCCGGACAACGATGTCAGCGGTAAAGCCTGCATGGAAACCGTCGCCGATAAGCTGCATGAGATCGGCGCCGCCTCGGTTCGAGTCATCGCGTTGGACGTGTTCAAACGCAAGCCCACGCTGAAGAATGAACGCGCCGCCTTCGCCAAAGGTGGTCAATGGGACGACGGCGACGATGCCGCTGATGCGCTCGCCAAAGGCTGGGCAGCGACGCACTTCGCCGAGCTGGAAAGCAGCGGTGAACTGTTCGGGTTGGCCATGGAAAAACCGGTTCCTGCGCAAGCTGAAATCAAGCCGGAACCGAAGGCGAAAGCAACAGCGAAGCGACCCACTAAATCGAAAAATGATCTGATGCCCGGCGGCTTTCGCCTCACGTCCGAAGGTGTGTTTTATTCCGGCGAAGACGGCGAAGCGCGCCCAGTGTGTTCACCTCTGGAAATCCTGGCTCGTACCCGCGACGACAAAGGCCAAAACTGGGGCCTGCTGGTGGAGTTCGACGATCCCGACGGCGCCAAAAAACGCTGGAACATCCCGGCGCGCACCATGACCGGCGACTTCGGCAAGGATGTGCTTGGCCCGTTGGTGGATATGGGACTGCGCCTCGCGGGCAGCCGCTCAGGACGCAACGCACGCAACGACCTGCAGAGTTACCTCGGCGGCTTCGACAGCGCGCAGCGGGCACGATTGGTCACCCGCCTGGGCTGGCACGACAGCGCCTTTCTGCTGCCCGAGCAACAGGTCGGCGCACACAGCGAACACCTGCACTTCTACGAAGCCGGTTCTCAGCTTCCGCCGATCAGCGAAGCGGGCACACTTGAGCAATGGCAGGAGCAGATCGGCGCACTGTGCGTCGGCAACCATCGTCTGGCGTTTGTCGTCGGCGTGGCCTTTGCTGGCCCACTGCTGCACATGCTCGGCCATGAGTCGGGCGGCTTTCACCTCTACGGCGACAGTTCAGGCGGCAAGACAACGCACCTGCAAGTGGCTGCCTCGATCTACGGCGGGCCGCGTCTGGTGCGCTCGTGGCGCTCCACGGATAACGCGCTCGAATCCATCGCCGCCGCGCATTCCGACGGCCTTCTGGTGCTCGATGAAATCGGCATGTGCGATCCACGCATCATCGGCGAGACGGTGTACATGCTCGGCAACGGCACCGGCAAGGCTCGCGCCAATGACCGAGGCCAAGCAGGCCGACAGGTACAGGAGTGGCGTCTGCTGTTTCTCTCCACCGGAGAGAAGACGCTGGCTCAGCACATGGCCGAAGCCAACAAGGAACTGAAAGCGGGCATGGAAGTACGCATGCTCGCGGTCCCGGCCGATGCGAGCAAAGGCCTCGGCATGTTCGACGCGCTCAACGGCTTCGAGGATGCGGCGGCACTGGCTGACGCGCTCAAGGCACGGGTGGCGAAGTATTACGGCACACCGCTCACCGCCTTCCTGACGGCGCTGTGTGAACCCGCCAAACGCCACGGTTGGTCCGCCATCCTGCGCCGCACACTGGAAGGGTTTATCGCCCAGTCGCTGCCGGCCTCGGCCAGCGGACAAGCACACCGTGCGGCCGCTCGCTTTGGTCTTGCGGCCGCAGCGGGTGAGCTGGCCACCGCGATGGGTATCACCGGCTGGCCTGATGGAACAGCCACCATCGCTGCTCGCGTGTGCCTCAACGCATGGATGAACGAGCGTGGCGGCGCGGGTAACTTCGAGGGCGATGCGATTTTGGCGAGGCTGCGCCAGGTCATCGAGCGCTTTGGCGAAAGTCGCTTCACCCGCTGGGAATCGGCGGCGGCGAAGATCGACGAACACGGCCCGCGCACCATCGACCGCCTCGGCTTTCGCAAGACGCTGGAGCACGGCCTGGGCGACGCCCTACACACCACGAACACCTATTACGTGCTGCCCGAGGCATGGCGCTCGGAGATCTTCCGGGGCATGAACATCAATGCGGTGAACAAGGAACTGCTTCAACGCGGCGTGCTGGAGCCGGGAGGCGATGGTAAGGCGTCGAGTCTGGTGCGGTTGCCGGGCCTTGGCCCGCAACGCTGTTACATCGTGAGGACGATTCCGGGAACGGATGAGAGCGAGGCTCGGGCTGCCTGAGGGCATCTCTGCTGATCGAGGTAACGCCGGCTTATTCCCGGCCTCGCCAGCCACTCAACCAACCCACAATCGAATTGAACAGAGACTAACCAGATGAACGATATTCAAGATCTGAAAGACCGCCGCGACCAACTGCGCAGCGAGGCAGAACGACTGCACGCCGAACTGCTACCCCTTGAGGCCGTGCTGGAAGGTGAAGAACCCATCGAACCTGATCGGAAACGCGAACTACGGGACAAGTACAACGAGCTGAAAAGGAATTTCGATTCGCGCAACAACAATGCCGACCTTCTAAATCGGAAGATCAGTCGCCGTGAGAACCTCGCCAACTGCGATTCCCTGATGGCGGGTTACATCGAGGCGATGGATAACTGGACTGCCGATGAGCAGGAGCTAAACGAAAAGCGCCAAAGCCTCAGTACCCGCCTGGAACAGATCCAACAACAGGCAGCACAGGACATGGCCAGCGCTCGCCAAGCCGAAACGGAAGCTGCCACTGCGTATGCGCAGGCGGTCGCGTGGGGCGACACCGAAGGCGAGAAGACCGCCAACGCCGATGCGCAAAAGGCCGCGAAGAACCTCACGGCGGCCGCCGAGCATAATCGTCGGCAGACTCTGATCATGGCCGCTCTGGAGCAGGAGCTGGTCACGGTAGATAAATACATCGCCGAAGCACAGGAAAAGCATAAGGGGATAGAACGCACCGCCCTCTGGCTCTCGCAGACGGTACTGGAGGAGCAATGGAACGAGGCCGCAAAAGCTTTATTCGAGGTGGGTGGAAAGCTGTGGGCAAATTACAGGCTGCTGGGGCTTGATCAGGTGGGACTTATGAAGCTGGCCGTTCCAGAGGAAGGCGAAAACTTCGGGAATTGGACGTGGCATGAACTTTCCGACCGCTCGCGCCAATACACCGCGCGGGACTTAATCCAGCTCAACAGTCTGCCAGCACTGCAACAGCTTGAAGATCAGAGCAATCAGGAACAACGCAAGGATGAACGAAATGAACAAGCCACTACAGAACAGCGCGAGCAGGTCTGACACCCTCAAAACACGGAAGGCTTATCTGAACGACCTGCTGAAAATCTTAAGCTCGGGAGCGGGAAAAACCAGTCAAATGCAAACACCGACCATCAACGCGATTAAAGCGGAAATAGCACACATTGATAGCCAACTGAATCGCCGGTAAAAATGCTGAACTTGCAACCAGCATTACTATCTTAATAGTCACGCAAGCCCCACAGAACAAGGGAATTAAAATGTCCAAACTCGCAGAATATCGCCAGCTGGAGAAACATCTCGCCGAGCAGCTTCAAGCACTGGAAGCATTGAAAGGTGATGATGGACTGAAGAAAGAAATCGAGTTCGAAACCAAGCTGCGCAAGCTGCTCGATCAGTATGGTTTCAGCCTAAGGCACATCATTAACCTGCTCGACCCTCAGACCTCGGCCCGACGCCAATCTGCGGCTCCGGCCGCCAGAACACGCAAACCACGCGAACTCAAGGTCTACAAAAACCCGAATACCGGTGAAGTCATCGAAACCAAAGGTGGAAATCACAAAGCTTTGAAAGAGTGGAAAGCAGAGCACGGCACCGACGTTGTCGAGGGATGGCTGAAGAAGTAAGACAGCTTCACCTGAAAAAGGGCCCTGACGGGCTCTTTTTACTACCTTTTTAGTCGAAAGCAAGTCACAAAGCTTTTTGAAGTGGACGGAGACAACTCCCAATTAGCGCTATCGCTTAGTAACGATTAAATGCGACATTGGAAAGTCCAAAATGAGCACCCCCACAAAAACACTAACCAACTAGACCGAACAACAAACTCACCAGAATTTGACTACCCAACCAAGCACATCTAGCTCACATTTAATTAGCGATATTCCAATCATCACGAAAGCTACACATTCAAGTTCTCAATCATTATTGCAATCAAGGCATACTGGAGAAGCTCCACAATGACCCTACGCCTTTCAAGCTCAGATACATCATCGTTATTATCAAATTCATTGCCATGCGCTACCAAATGCCTTTTTGCGTTTATTTGATCAACAAACTCCTCCCACAATGTTTTTTTTGATGCTTTCTTTTTTACTATCCCCAACCCCAAGTCAACTATCTTGTAAGGATAATCTTCAGACCCATTTACGACGAGACTTTTCAGCAGAGAGGACTTCTCCCGAGCCTCAGGAACTGACGAGGAAAATATGACATCTAATTCGGACTCATGCAAATAGTCAAATACTTTAACGATGCCAAAATTTTCGAAAGCCGTTATCAGAGCGGAAGATGACGGATTCTTATTTCTTGAATAAAAAAATGGCTCGTGCGAAATCTTGCTATTTAAATCATCAAACTTCCCAATAAGATTCTCTATTTTTTTATTATAAGACTTTGAATCCCCCTCCAACTGGGATCCTATATACTTAACGCAATACGTCCTCTTAACTGCCTTGGGAAGACCCACAAAACTATCACTTCTATTAAGGTCTGCAACTACGTTCTTGATCAAGTCCTTCGTAAATCCCTCCAAGTGCGCCACAATCAGAACTGTAGTAGACCTGCAAATTGCATTATAGAACGCAGCATCTTCGTCTTTCAGCTCTTTTGCGCGGCTTATTAACGTATCAATCTCGGCCCATTTTGAGTCGAGACTTAGAGTGAAGTCCTGTAAAAATGTCGACATTACGACAGCGCGCTCAACGTCTTTTGAATTCGGAAGTGTATTTTTGAAACATCATTCACACTCCCTGCCACCGAATCAAAAAAATTGGCATCAGAGAACAACTTTACGAACTTCTTGTGCGCGCCAGGTTTTATATCTTTAGCATTAGAAAAATAATAGCTAACGGCATCAAAAACCGCCGAGTTAAAGGATGACATTTCTTGTGGAATTGCCTGCCCCACTTGCAGTCTGTACTTTGCAAAGGGCTTCCCCCCAAAGTGCTCATTGATATTTTTCATCGACGAAATAAAATTCGCCTTCATTTTTTTCAATTCTGCAGGCGCTAACTTATTAAACTCCCCCATCTTTAGTGTCAAGAACCGCTTGAACTGCCCTTTATAGTTTTTATACCCTTCTTGATAAGTAATAGCAAAATATCGCAATACAAGCTCTTCATCTTCCATCTTTTCCAAACGCTTAGATTTTTCTGTTAAATTCGCGGCCTTTACAAAATGTTCGTTTTTGGCCAGTTCTTTAATCAAATCTTTAAACGGCCCCCTGCAGGTAGCGTTGCGTAATTCTTGAGCTTCCAACTTTACTGAACCACTGTTCAAACGCTCAAATATGTCGAACTTGACCTGAGTATCTACTGTTGAATCGATGCGAAGGCAACGAATTGTACGCTCCTCTAAACGCCTTGTTAAAAACGGAGGCAAATCCTTATAAGAGGCACCATTTAGTTCAGAAAGCACCTCGAGACTCTTGAGACTGTATTTACCTTCAAAATAATTATAAATTGCAGTAAGGCGCTGCTGGCCATCAATCACAGAATATCTTGCCGCTTCTTCTTCAACCTCATCATCAACATCGACGTCTTGAGATATATATATTATCGGAATTGGAATATTCAAAACCAAGCTTTCAATTAAACGCGAAGAGTACTCATCCGACCATCGATGATTTCGCTGATAGTCTGGGTTTAATTTTATTATCCCTTTTTTTATTTTTTTTACCAGCGTCTCTAAATCGTATTCAATTGTTTGAGTTTTAACTGTTCGCTCTTTTGCTTTTTGCTGAATAGCATCGAGACTGGTTTTGAGTAGTGACATATAACTTCCATAACATTAATTATAGTTGGCGTTCCTGTCCCCTTTAGCAGGGAATGCACCGCCAGCTGAGTCCCCAGATCGTAGCACACCCACCGTTTGAGCGAAGATTGTACGAGCTCATCAAAGGAGGTAGTGTTCGACGTAAGACGAGCAGAATGGAAGTGGCGGCACTGATGGATTTCATCGACAAGCAGATAGCCCCGCCGAAATCATGGGAAAAGTTCGAAGACCTGACACGCGCGCTGTTTGCCGCTGTCTGGGAAGATCCTCTAACCCAAAAAAATGGACGAACTGGTCAGAAGCAGCAAGGGGTTGATGTCTTCGGGACACCAAGCACCAAGCCTGGTGAAGTCTTTGGCGTGCAGTGCAAAGGTAAAAACGGGTCATATGGATCGAAGGCATCGATTGAGGAATTTGAATCAGAACTTGCCAAGGCAGAAAACTTCAAGCCTCCGCTTTCACACTGGACGTTTGCTACCACTGCGGCCAACGATGGCCCCCTTCAAGAATACGCACGAATCGCTTCTGAGCGACGCCACAAAGAAGGGCGATTTCCAGTCAATGCGATCGGCTGGGAGACAATCCAAGCGTTATTTTCCAGTCACCCAAATGTAATTGAAGAGTTTTACCCAGAGCATGCAGGTCATTTATTACAAATCATCGCCATGTTGCGTGCAATGCTTGGCGTTGACGAGCTCGATCAGTTTCGACGGAATGTCACCGGTTTACTCCCTGGAGAAATAGTACCTGCCGCGAGTGCCTCCAATTGGTCCGAGGTTCAATTTGAAACCGCACGAGATCTAGGTCCGGCTTTGATGGGCCGTTCACTCGGCCCTGCGGATGTTGTCGCTTGCCCAGAGTTACCAGAGGTTGAGATTCTAATCGCAGATCTTGAACGGGCTGGTTCTGCTCGACTCGCCGGTGTGCCGGGAGCGGGAAAGTCGATCTGCATCCTTCAAACTGCCTGCAAATTACGAGGGCGCGGATGGCGGGTTCTGCGACTGGCTGACCCGACGGATAGAGCAACTCCTTTTGATAATAATCCATTACCAACGTTATATTTAATTGACGACGCCCATTTAACCCGCCCGGCACTATTACGCGATCTTGAGGAGCGAGCAACGGAATCACAGTGGATACTCAGCGCGCACACCGTCTCCGAAGATAAAGGAGGATATCCTGGTGCTATTCAACTTGACACCAAACGCGCTGTACGAGTAATCGCGGAAGGACTTAAGTCTGATCCAAAAGCGACACTTGCAGCTGTACGCCGGGCCGATGATCGAGTGGGTGATCGTCCGGGACAAGAGCCGCTAAACCAACGTCTCGAGCATGCTGCGGAACAGTCACTTTTCCCTTGGCAGTTCTGCTTCATTTTGGGTGGAGGCTGGAGGCGTGCTAGTTCAATGGCAAGTTCGGCTCGTGCAGCAGGAGCGGATCTAATCCTTGCAGCAGCAGCTATTCACCAGCTAGCTTCTCGTGATACCCGTTGCTCACACGATATGTTGACAACATTGGTCGGCGACGAGAACTCCAACGACGATACCGACGCTGCAATTAAATGGTTAGTCTCCCAGCGTGTGTTGCTTGCTTACAATGACCTCCGTTGCCCACATCAGCGTCTCGCAAGCGTTCTCCTCCAGCGTATTCTCGACGGCCAGTCGGACGAAGGACGTAAAATCATAGCGAACATTCTTGAAAGAGTACTTCTTGACGAAAGAACTCCGATGGGCGGAATCAGCGTGTTACTTAGAGAGTTGGCGAACGCTGGCCAATTCCGTCAGTGGACAAAGCTCGTTCAAACAGAGTGGCTTCTGCCCATTCTCAAGCGTTGCTGGAACGCATTCACACCGATTGAAATACGTAATGCCTGTTGGGTGCTTAATAGCTTGCACGGCTATTTAACGGAGGAAGAGTTTGATATTCCTGGCCATATAGAGATTTTGGCAAGTTGGATCGAGGCAGCCCCCGAAGACACCTGCTATGCGATTGGCTGGGTGATTAATGATATTTGGAACACTCATCCAAAATTAGGTGAGGAAATCGTCAACCTTGTTAATCCACGTGGTATGGCTCTATCGATAAATAAAGCAAATCCATTGCATACTGGCGAAATAGCCAATCTAATTTCTATGATACGTGCTGGAAACAATCACAAATGGAAAATCCATTATCTCGAAGGGATTGACCGGGATGCATGCCAGCGTAAAGTCTCTACTTGGCCTAAAAATGCTTATTTAGCTGTAGCAGCCGATCTTTGTGAGCACTTTTGTTTTTTTGCTCCAGAATTTGGTTTTACACTGATCGAATCGCTGATTCCCGCTATATCGGATCGACTTCGCGCTAATCCTCAACAAGAATTTCATGAGATTAATGACATCGTGTGGAATTCGTTAAGGCTCTACGATCCCCTAGGCATATATGTCGGCAAACTTGCACCAACTGGGCGAATGCGACAGGTTGGGAGAAAAATTTGCGCCTGCTGGCAGCCGGATGAACTAGCAGCCAAGTTATCACGCAGTACCGAGCGACACTTTCAGTCCGCTGCAGGATTGCTCAGCTTTATGAAAGAGGCCGCGCCGAAGCGATTCGAACAAACCGTGCTCGCCTTAGATTGGCAACTTATCGACCAAAATATTGGTGCAAATTGGGCATATGACATAGGAGAAGCACGCATGCTTTTGGGCATCGCGTACTCCGTACGGGAAGCTCGTCCTGCGATAGAAGCGATGGTTCAGCGGAACGAGTCAAACATTGTCACCATGTCCCCACATCTAGCTGCAATCGCTCCATCCAGCGCCGCTCGTCATTTATCGGCAGGCAAACTTATCGCGCTCTCCCCTTGGGGCCATGTCGATTGGAATATGGGGACATTGGTGATAGCTCAGCTGATACAAACGGAGCCAACATTGGTGGGGGCATTACTAGAGCCAAATTATGATGGACTCGCAACAGCCCTATCGCAGCCCAGCCCCACTTTTTATAACGATGGCCTTCTATTGCTGTGTTTAATCGCCCAAGTAGGACCCGCTGGCCTGACACCGGTGTTGGACCGAATCGATATTGACAAGGCAGAACGCGGCTGGCAGAACGCGTTACGAGGAGTCGAAAACAATCGTGAGCGTGGAGCGAAGGCAGAAGCGCGCCAGGTGGCATCTTTACTCATCCACCACGCACTCAATAGGAACGACGCCGTCGGCGCTCTTGCCCGACGTTTGAGGCAGGATTTTCCTCGTCAATCGATTCCGGCAATCAAAACCCTTCAGCAAATAGACCTTACGACCCCTATCGAATGAATTGATGGGCATTTATTGCTGAGTCAGCTAACAAATTATGTTTTGTAACACGACTAGAGCCCGTAACACTCGGCCGAGCAGCAGGAAAAACTGTGTTACGGATATAAAAAATCAATAAATTCAAATACTTGATGGCGTTTGTAACATCCGTATCACCTGTAACATGCCTAATCTGAAGCCCCTACTCCCCGAGGGAATACCACCGCCAGCGATTGGAAGACGCCGTCGCAATGCAGGCCGCTATCAGGGCGCAAAAACTATAGGGGCCCCTGAGGTATTTGCCTGCATACGGGGTCGGAAACCCGCGGGACTTCGTTAGCGAAAGGGTGCCCAGCTTAGTGAACAGGCGAACCGGGTGAACACACCGTTCACCAGTGCAAATGCCCAAGGTCTCGAAAAGGCGCCGGGGCCCCTGAGCAGATCTGAAAGACACGGGGCATAAAACCCGCGTGATCTTGATAGTGTCTGATTTTTCTACGTTGGTTGACAGGTTGACTCGGTTGACGCCCCAAGATGTGCGGAATGAGCGACACAAAAGGCCATCGTTACCAATGCGGTAACGATGGCCTTTTTTCTACCAAATTCTGTCGATTTCAATGGCTGAAATTTCAGTAAGGTGGGGGGCCTACCGCTAACAAGATCCCGCGGGTTTCCGACCCCGTGTCACACGGTATGCCTCAGGGGCCCCGTCATTCTTCGGGTATCCAGGGTTGCTAAATGATATTCAAGACGCTACCCCGCGTTGAGTACCTGTCGCATTCCCTATCAGCTTGTACCAGTGCAGATCGATGCTCGCATCCGACTTGATCAACGTTCGACTAAGAGGTCTCGAACAAAACACGGTCGTATCAATTCAAAAGGGCTCGTGAACCCTGATACGCTTGAGAAAAGCCCATTGAAGGAACATGAAATGAGCGCTACGGATGATCTGGGCACCTGGAAAACGAAGCATCCGGGAATTCCTGAAGCTTGGAAGCAACTGGGCGCCGGTGGCAATGCTTACGTTTGGTTTGACGGACTTCATGCGATTAAGCGCTTGAAACCCGAATGTGGAAGAGAGGCAGTCGCAAGATTTCGCCGAGAAGCCGAAATTGTTTTGTCGTTGCGAGAGACTGCTGGGCTGAGCCTCGTCCCGATTATAGAAGTGCGAACTCGTGCTGACGGTTTAGAAATCGTAATGGATGTCTTGGATGGTTCCCTTGACGATGTGATTGTTAAATTCGTTGGCGACCCACGTAAGGCAGCCCTCGCGCTCGCCCCAATAGCAGAAACCCTCGCAGCCTTAGCAGCCCGAGGCCGACCAATTCATCATCGCGATATCAAACCCTCGAATTTGTTGTTCCGAGAGTCTGACGAAGCACTTCTTTTAGCTGATTTCGGTTGCGCCTACCTTGCGGAAGACGAACGCCTCACCCCCAAGAAACGGGCGATGGGAGCATGGGCGTTCCGCCCTCCCGAGTACTCCGTCGGTAGGGTTACAGAAGTTAACGAAAAAGGAGACGTTTTCAGCCTTGGAAAAGTTTTCTGGGCAATGATCTACGGTGAGCGTGGGATAGTATTTCCTGGGCCAGTGTGGTTCGAAAGAGAGTTTGATCTGGGTTTGTTGTTTCCAGATTGCCCGCAGATCCATCACGCCATGCTCCTCATATCTAAGGCTGCCGCAATAAACGCCGAAAACAGACCTACAATGGCACAATTTGCGGATGGACTACGCGCAATGGCAACAGATAAACCTTCAGAGGCTGGCGATATCAATACTGTTGAGCTACTTCGTGCTGAAGCCTTGATCGAGGTGGAGTACCAACAACGCAGAGCTTCCACAGCCGCATTTGTACGTGCTCTCCACACAGATCTGCACCAGGCAATCAGTGAATTGCACCTCAGTAATCCAGAGTTACAACTATGGCGCGAATGGCTTGGCGAAGCCCAACGAACACATCAGACCGCAGACGCTCTTGTGGTGCAGGTCGCGGAACACGAGTCAGATGCCTCGGTTGTGAACGTCCTTTTCAGGCGCCGGTTTTTAATTACTAGGTTCCACCCTGCAACAGAAGCGAGCCCGGCCATATTTCGTGCCTCGCTCTCAAACGAAGGTAGCCCCGCCCAAACCCCGATGCTGTGCGCAACAAGCTCAAGGCAAGGCACAACGTTTGAAATACAAAATTTAGAGGACCTCGCAGCCGAGGGTATATATACGCCGCTAGTTTTGAAGCGTTTTCTGGAGCTTGCCACGAGGAAGGTTCTGAGCGCTTAAATGACCAAAGCTTGGTTGGCATGCTGGGAGTGGGGGCGTACTCCTGAGGTTCATACCGATGGATGCTAGCCAAGCTGATGGCAAGCACCTCCGCAGGATGCGCCCTGAGGAAGAAAACGAAGCTAGCAATTAACACCGTGTATCCCTGCATGTATCCCTAAATGTATAATTCAGCTGCAAGCCACAGAATATATGGAAGCCTCCGGTCTCCCTCGGGCACCAAAATCAAGAAAGGTCCTGCATTGCAAGGCCTTTTTTTTCGTCTGCGATAAAGTGCCTGTCACCCCACCACCCCGTAGGGGCTGCCGAAGGCTGCGATCTTTTGATCTTGCCCTTGAGGCGCCAAAAACCAAACCGCTCGGCTAACGAATCAAGGATTCACACAATGGAATTGCCACTGGAAACCGTTGCCCTTTTCGCCCTCAAGCTGGCTTATGAGCGGGAGGGGGAAAGCCCGATTCTGCGCGATGATCCGATCATGAGTGATTATGAGCGGGAGGTTTTTGGGTTGTTGGTGCGACGGGGGGATGTTGAGGGGATTCAGTTTCGGGTGGGGCATTGTGTGGGGTTGGCGCTGGAGGCTATCGGTGGTGTTGATACGCCGCTTGGGCGTGAGCTGCATCGGTTGGCTGCTGATTTCGGTGATGCGCGGACGATGGAGCAGCTTGAAGTGCCGGTCATTACGCTTAGGGATTATTTGAAAGACATTCAGTGAATGGTCATGCCGCGTGCAAACCAGGCGTTTCCGTCTTGTCTTGAACAAGAAGCGAAGGCTCTCGACCAGGTTATGGGCCAGCTCAGCCAGGCGCGCATGGCAATGCATCGATTCATAGAGGTCAGAGTCGGTGGGGAGGAATTGGCCATTCCCTATCGGATTTATGACCAAGGTTATGAGGTCGTCTTTGACCACCTGACTGAAACCCAGAGCATTTTGTACTCGTGTCTTCTGACACGGCATCACGATGGTAACGTGCGCCAACGGCATCTGGAACGAATTCTCTCAGTACGTGAACCGTGGGTTGTGCCGTTCGTGGTTCAACTGACGGGCGAGTACGTCATCCAGATTCTTGAAACTGTTGAAGCGCATCTGCAGACACTCGACCCGGCGCTTTACGGTCGTTTCATTCGAGACAATCAGGTGTACTTTCAAACGACGCATGCACGCATGATCAGTTATTGGGATTGCTACTACCGACGTCTGTACAAACACCCAGCCGACTACGTCGGGTTTCGCGTGTTTGCCAAGTTTCGCGAGTTTTCTAAAAGCAGCTAGTACTCGATGTGGTGATAGCCAACTTCAGCTCCCACCTTGCGCCCCAAGACTGCCCCCTTTTTCTCACAGCATCCTTTAAAACGAGAAAAGACCTATTTTTCCAACCTACTAACAATTTCCTTCCAGATATACCCATAGTTATATTCCAGCCAACGCACAAGTAACTTATCAAATTGCCTGCGAAACCAATTGCTCTCCCTGGCCGCACGCCGCTCTTCAATCATGGCATTGAGGGAATCTGGATCGAAGCCCGTCCACACTGTAGGTACTGCAGCCGCAATATTAGTGAAGCAGACCGGCGCTACTTCCGAATAAAGTATTTCGTAGAGCGTTTCATGGTCCACTCCTTTTACTTGCTTGGCGATGAAATCGTAATCCACCGGAAAATCATTAAATGGGTCAGATAGTGCGACTCTGATGTTTGTCAGCTCAGGCTGACTCAACGAATATCCCAATGTGAAAACTCCTCTAACTCTTCATCGAGCGTGTCCGTTACCGCTTCGCCTGCTACGCCTCCAGCAATCGTTCCCACGATTACAACGGCAAAAGCGCAGATTGGTGCACCTGGGCCACAGAGAGCACTAACTCCAAGCCCTGCGAGTAGACCACCTATCGCACCACTTCCAATTATGATGCCCTGACGCGCCGTCTCTTTCGTTTTGTTTTCAGCATTGAAAATTTGATAAGAAGCAAGGGCAGCGGTCACCAGGATCCCGAGTTTGCCCATCATCCTCATTTTTTTGGTGCCATTGGTGAACTTGGCATCGTCCCGCCCCGCGGCCTCTAAAATTGTGTAATGGACCTTGCTCTGTTCCGCGGGTGTAAGGCTTTCATAACTTTTTTGGAAGAGGTTTTTAGAGTAACGATCGAAGAGTGATTGAAGCGTCCTTCCATCCGTCTTCTTCTGTTGCACGACAGCCACCCCCTGCGCCGAGGTAAACGCCCGGTGCTCCATCATGATCTTGTTCCGTAATTTATTGCTGAACTCTACGCCCTCTCGCGCCGTAATCTCCCCGGCCTTCACGTCAGCCAGCGTTTGCTGAGCTATGCGCTTTATGTTTTTTAGATAGCTCGCTCTGATTTTTTCATCATGGATGGCGTCCAGAGAGAACCTGAGCGCAGTGCCTTCCATCAACTCCAACGCCCTATCGAGCGGAGAATCTTGTAAGGCGTGCTCACGCTGAATGACATAGCTGCCGGTTACGAGGTACGGCTCCGTCATAGGATGTTCCTTATCCCAAAATTCTATTTAGAAAGCTTTCGGTGAGCGATGAAGTATCGGAAGACGTTTCGTCTTCGAATTTAAGCGTTACACATGTCTTGCCCGAAGGATTTGAAAACTTAACGGCGTTTTCCTTGTTGAATACGCCGGGCAGGGACGAACCATCCTCAAAGTGCGCCGTGCACGATAAGCCCTCGTAGCTCTCGTCAGCCGAAATTCTGAAGCCGATCCAGCTTGCATAACCCGTTAACGGAGCGGGAGAAACAAATTCGTATGATGTAGGCGTATCGCCAATTATCACGGTCCCGGAACCACCAATCACGATGCCGCCGTGGGTACCTCCAGTGTCGATGGTCGCCGCATTCATCCCGTTTATGAAAACCGTCGACGACAATCCTGAAGCAAGTGCACTGCCGCAAGTGCAGGTGTCATCCCGACGCGCTGCGGAAAGCCCATCGAAAAACACGTCAGGGGAGCCTGATGCGATAGGGTTGGTACCGTGTCCCGGCAAAGGACAACTATAAGGATCGCTCTTGCGCGCTGCGGGCTTAGCCACTATGACCTCCTGTCAAATTTCCTTATGAGCGTCACAACCTAACAGAACAGCGCGCCGATTAGGACCGTGGGCGAGAATACGCATGCCGACTCGGCGATCAACTTCTGCTGACATTTCGAAGGTTGCAGCGATGACGACTGCACGATACCCTCCCCACCGTCGCTGCCAATTCAGCGACCGGGTGTGGAAACCCGCGTAAATCAAGGCGCAACAGCGCCCCCATCACGTTTGCCGGCGCTTTTTTTATGCCTGCGGCGTGAGTTATGGCGGCTGTGCGTGGGACGTCTTCGGGCGTGCCGGTTTCCTTGATTACCGGTTTTCCACCCCGCGCACAGCTGTCACCCATTCGTGTGGAAACGAACGTGGCAGCTCCTCATATCAAGGACGTTAACCATGACTACCACCAGCAATCCGTACAAATTTTGCCTTTCCCCTTTACGCAATCCCCATTCGCGTAACGCCTCACCCGCTCTACCCCGCCGCCTCTCCATCACCGGAGAAGCCCAATGATTGATCCAACCGATCTCAAAACCATCGGCCTGACCCCGGCCATTTACTGTGCAGACCAACCGCTGTTCCACGTCACTCGCGATGTGCCGCTGGGTGATGCGTTGTCCATGGCTTCTGATTTTTTGCGTTTGGCCAAGTCGCTTACCGAAGAGGCTGCCTTTGACAGGGACACTGACCGTCATGCTTGGGCTGCGCATTATTTGACGTCGATGAGTAAGGCGTTGGTGGATGATGCGGTGAAGGTGTTGACGCGGGGGCGGGATTCTACGGTGCCGCCTAAGCGGGCGGCGGAGAAGGCTGAGAAGTAGAAACGGGGGAGCGCGTTGTTTGGGAGGGTCGTAGTAGGTTCAGCATTGGTGTTGGCTGGGCTGGCGCTTTCGCGAGCAAGCTTCGCTCCTACAAGGGCATGTGTTTAGCCAGTTTTAGCCCCGAGTTTTCGGGGCTTTTTCGTGTTGGGGTCAGAGGACGTGTTGGGAGATGAGTTTTGAGATTTCTACCATTGATGTCCTGCCGGTGAATTCGAATTTCACCTTCCCAAGCGACGAGAAGTAGATCTCCAGTTCGGAATCCAGATCAAACGTCCCGGACGTTTCCACCGAGTACGCCACAATGTTTTTGTACGGCAGTGAGGTGAAGTCCTTCTTGCTGCCGGTGATGCCCTGGACGTTGACGGCGATGATGCGTTTGTTGGTGAAGACCACGCCGTCGCGCATGGATTTGTACGAGTCGATGACCTGTTCGCCGTTGAGCAAAAGGTCGGCAACGCGTTCGGCGTATTCTTCGTTCTGCTTGAGTTTGAAGAAGCCTTTGTTGTTGAAGTCGATCATCTGTCCATCCTTCCGTTGAAGAAAAATCCTGCGGGTTACTTCCGCGCCTTTACGACTCGAATGTCGAAGGGAAATCCATCCGCTCCGGTCAATGTCTTCCACCCCACGTACTGAAAGATCCCGTTCTCATCAATATCGTCGCCTCGCTCCACCGTTTCACCGCCCAGCACTGCGACGCGCTTATAGACGGCGCAGTTGCCATCCCAGGGACGGACGGTGTAGATCACATAGGGTTTGACGTATTGCGCGGCGCGGAAATGGCTGCCGCAGCCCGCATCGACTTTGATCATCAAGGTCTTCAGATTCGCTTCGCCATCCAGCTCAGCGTGCTGGTCGAGAGCTCCGATTTCGCCGACGTCGCTGAAGCCCATCGAGCGAGCGCGCTTGTATTCCGGGGAGTTCAGGTGCTCGGTCTGGGCTTGCCGAAAATGCTGATCCAACGCCTCGTCGTTTTCAGCGTTGCCCTTGGCCGCTATTTCTTTCGCTTGGGGGATAATGCTTTCACAGCGGGCGTAATCGGGGGAGCTGTGGCTTGTCTGGGCGAGGTTCTTGCGGTGTACGGTAAGGGTTCGCAGAGAACTCTCAATAGAGGGCGTGACATCCTTGGCCGTATGGCTCCCGTTCTGCACATTGGTTAGTGCTTGCTGTAATCGCTGGCAATCGGAGAGGTAGGTCTTCCAGGCGTATTCCGGGGTTTCATCCCAGTCCCAGTCGGCAAGCGCCGGGGTCATCACGACGGTGAAAGTGATTGCGCAGAACAGGCGTGAGGCTTGAGCGACAGTGAGCATGCGTAGTCCGTTACGTAGATGAAGAAAGTGGTGCGACGCTACTATTTTGCCATCCTGCCGTCCACTTGCAGCCAAGGGGCCAGCACCCATTTGCTGCACTATTCAATTTGGATCGGTCCTTTGGTCCCTGCATCGCTGTCGGTCCAGTAGTCCTGATTTTGCAATCGCCGGTCGCCCTGAATGGTGAAGACGATCTTACCGTCGCGAAACTGCAGCGTGCCGTCGGTACGTTTGGCGTTGACCCGTTTTCCGTTGACCCACACCTGTTCTTTGGCATCGATGCGAATGGTGGCGACGGTCGCGCCCGCTTCACTCTTGGCCACCCACTGCCCGGCGTAAGGGGTCTGGGTGCCAGGGTTGTCGGCGGCGGGGTTGGTGAAGCCGGCCTTGGCGTTTTCGGCTTTGGTTTTGTGGATGTCGCAGCCTTGGGTTTCGCTGACTTGGGTGCAGCCGGATTGCTCGAGTTGTTTGCGGTATTTGTCGTTGATGGCGTAGGCCGGGGATTGGGCGGCGATCAAGATGGCCAGCGCCGGCAGGATGGCTTTCTTCATGTTGACTCCTTGGCGATCAGTTCGCGCCGAACGGCATCGTACGTTCACTGTAGTGGATGGGTGCGCAGTGCTTGTGCCACAAAACATTTCAGACAGTGCGCGCCTTCGTCAGTGCTCTTCTAGACTTAACGGGTGGTCGTGGAAAGAACCGAGCACGTCGCTTTTGTACCGTTGAATCAATGCCGGCGTGGCAAGCTGCAATTTATGCCCTGAAGAGGTGCGGCGAAGACCGTACCGGGCCCAACAAGATGCCCGCTCAGGGTGCCTGGCCAACGGCCAAAAATGCCACGATACCGTGACGTGGTGTGAACGCCGCAGCCGACACTTTCGGACAACCGACGACCTTCTGGTTTGTCCGTGACCGTGAGGAATGCTGTATGCCTGATGAGATGTTGTTGCACCTGCCGATGGTCAACAGCTTGCTGGAGCGCCATAAACGCTCCCCTGGCGCCCTGTTGCCGATCCTCCATGAGATTCAGGAGGGCATCGGTTACATCCCCGATGTTGCCATTCCCGAGATTGCCCACGCCCTCAACCAGAGTCAGGCCGAGATTCGTGGGGTGATCAGCTTTTACCATGACTTCCGCACCGCGCCGCCCGCCCGGCATATCTTGCGGCTGTGCCGCGCCGAGTCGTGCAAGAGTCGCGGCGCCGAGCAGCTTGCGGCGCAGTTGCGCGACCGTCTGCAACTGGACGACAACGGCAGCAGCGCCGATGGCAGCATCAGTTTGCGCCCGGTGTATTGCCTCGGCGCCTGCGCCTGTTCGCCGGCCCTGGAGCTGGATGGCAAGGTGCACGCGCGGCTGAGTGCCGAGCGTCTGGATGCCTTGCTCGACGCTTGCCGGGAGGACGTATGAGCCTCTATTTGCCGAGTGATTCCCTGGCCCGCGCCGTGGGTGCCGATGAGGTGGCGTCGGCCCTTGCCGGCCAGGACCTGCAACGCACCAGTTCTCGTGGCCTCTACTGGCTGGAACCGCTGCTGGAAGTCGACACGCCGCAAGGCCGAATCGGCTTTGGCCCGCTGACTGCTGCCGATGTGCCGTCCGTGCTGGATGCGCTGCACGGCGAGCCGTCCGCGCATCCACTGGCCTTGGGACTGGTGGAAGAATTACCGTATCTGAAAACCCAACAACGCCTGCTGTTCGCCCGCGCCGGCATTACCCGGCCGCTGTCGCTGGACGATTATCGGGCGCACGGTGGTTTTGAGGGTTTGAATAGGGCCGTCAGCATTGGCGGCGAGCAAGCTGCGACGGAAGTGTTCGACTCTGGCCTGCGTGGCCGTGGCGGCGCAGCGTTCCCGGCCGGGATCAAATGGCGCACGGTGCGCGCCACCCAAGCCGCGCAGAAATACATTGTGTGCAACGCCGACGAAGGCGACTCCGGCACGTTCGCCGACCGCATGTTGATGGAGGGCGACCCGTTCCTGCTGATCGAAGGCATGGCGATTGCCGGCATCACCGTCGGCGCCAGTTACGGCTACATCTATGTGCGTTCGGAATATCCACAAGCGGTGGCGACCTTGCGCGAAGCGCTGGAGATTGCCCGGTCGAACGGCTACCTCGGCGCCAATGTCGGCGGCAGCGGTCAGGCGTTCGACATGGAAGTGCGGGTCGGTGCCGGCGCCTACATTTGCGGTGAAGAAACCGCGTTGCTGGATTCCCTCGAAGGCAAACGCGGGATCGTCCGCGCCAAGCCGCCAATCCCGGCGTTGCAGGGCTTGTTCGGTCTGCCGACCCTGGTGCACAACGTGCTGACGTTGGCCTCGGTGCCGCTGATTTTGGCCAAGGGGGCGCAGTTCTATCGCGATTTCGGCATGGGCCGTTCCCTGGGCACCATGCCTTTCCAGTTGGCCGGCAATATTCTTCGCGGCGGCTTGGTAGAACGAGCGTTTGGCCTGACCCTGCGCGAACTGGTGGAAGATTACGGCGGCGGCACCGCGACTGGCCGGCCGCTGAAAGCCGCGCAAGTCGGCGGCCCGCTCGGCACCTGGGTGCCGCCGTCGCAATTCGACACGCCGCTGGATTACGAAGCCTTTGCCGCCATGGGCGCGATGCTCGGGCACGGTGGTGTAGTGGTGGCGGACGACACGCTGGACATGGCGCACATGGCACGTTTCGCGATGCAGTTCTGCGCCGAGGAATCGTGTGGCAAATGCACGCCTTGCCGCATCGGCTCGACTCGCGGCGTGGAGGTGATCGATCGCCTGCTCGCCGCGCCGGACCAAAGCGGTCGCGATGAGCAGGCGATCATCCTCAAGGACCTGTGCGACACGATGCAATACGGTTCGCTGTGCGCGTTGGGCGGCATGGCCCCCTTCCCTGTGGTCAGCGCCCTCAAGTACTTCCCCGCCGACTTCGGTCTGCAGCCCTCGGAGGCCGACCAATGATCACCCTCTTCGACCCGAAAACCGATATCGATCTGGGCACCCCGGCCCGCGAAAGCCAGGTGCAAGTCACCCTGAACATCGACGGCCGCAGCATCAGCGTGCCCGAAGGCACGTCGGTGATGCGCGCCGCTGCGCTGCTGGGCACCACCATTCCGAAACTGTGCGCCACCGACAGCCTCGAAGCCTTCGGCTCTTGCCGCATGTGCCTGGTGGAAATCGACGGGATGCGCGGCTACCCGGCGTCCTGCACCACGCCAGTCACCGAAGGCATGAGCGTGCACACCCAGACGCCGAAGCTCGCGACCCTGCGCCGCAACGTCATGGAGTTGTACATCTCCGATCACCCGCTGGACTGCCTGACTTGTTCGGCCAACGGCAATTGCGAACTGCAAACCGTGGCCGGCCAGGTTGGCTTGCGGGAAGTGCGTTATGGCTATGAAGGCGACAACCATCTGGCCGATGTGAAGGACACGTCCAACCCCTACTTCGACTACGACCCGAGCAAGTGCATCGTCTGCAACCGCTGCGTGCGCGCCTGCGAAGAAACCCAGGGCACGTTTGCCCTGACCATTACCGGACGCGGTTTCGAATCCCGGGTCGCGGCGGCTGGTGGCGATAACTTCCTTGATTCGGAATGCGTGTCCTGCGGCGCCTGTGTGCAGGCCTGCCCCACCGCGACGCTGATGGAAAAAAGCGTGGTCGAACTGGGTCAGCCGGAGCGCAGCGTGATCACCACGTGCGCCTATTGCGGCGTCGGTTGCTCGTTCCGCGCCGAGATGAAAGGCGACAAACTGGTGCGCATGGTTCCGGACAAAAACGGCCAGGCCAACCACGGCCACTCTTGCGTCAAAGGACGCTTTGCCTGGGGCTACGCCACTCACCCGGATCGCATCACCAAACCGATGATCCGCAATCACATCAACGATCCGTGGCAGGAAGTCAGCTGGGATGAAGCGGTGACCTACGCCGCCAGCGAGTTCCGCCGGTTGCAGCAAAAATACGGTCGCGACTCCATTGGCGGCATCACTTCCAGCCGCTGCACCAACGAAGAAACCTACCTCGTCCAAAAACTGGTGCGCGCCGCGTTCGGCAACAACAACGTCGATACCTGTGCGCGGGTCTGCCACTCGCCGACCGGTTATGGCTTGAAACAAACCTTGGGCGAATCTGCCGGCACCCAGAGTTTCGATTCGGTCATGAAGGCAGACGTGATCCTGGTGATGGGCGCCAACCCGAGCGACGCCCACCCGGTGTTCGCTTCCCAGCTCAAACGTCGTTTGCGGGAAGGTGCGCGACTGATTGTCATCGACCCACGGCGCATTGATCTGGTGGACTCGGTGCACGCCCGCGCTGAACTGCACCTGGCCCTGCGTCCGGGCACCAACGTCGCCATGCTCAACGCGCTGGCTCACACCATCGTCACCGAAGGTCTGCTCAACCAAGCCTTTATCGATGAACGTTGCGAGGGCAGCGATTTTGCGCGCTGGAGCGAATTTGTCAGCCGTCCGGAAAACTCGCCGGAAGTGCTTGGCGCCATTTGCGGCGTGGACGCTGGCGACATCCGTGCCGCCGCCCGTTTGTATGCGAACGCCGGCAATGCTGCGATTTACTACGGCTTAGGCATCACCGAACACAGCCAGGGCAGCACCGCCGTCATGGGCATCGCCAACCTGGCCATGGCCACCGGCAATATCGGTCGCGAAGGCGTCGGCGTGAACCCGCTGCGAGGACAGAACAACGTCCAGGGTTCCTGCGACATGGGTTCCTTCCCTCACGAGTTGCCCGGCTACCGCCACATCTCCAACGAAGTGGTGCGCACGCAGTTCGAGCAGGCGTGGAATGTCACCTTGCAACCCGATCCGGGCCTGCGCATTCCGAACATGTTTGAAGCGGCGCTGGCCGGCAGTTTCAAAGGCTTGTACTGCCAGGGCGAAGACATCGCTCAGAGCGACCCGAATACCCAGCACGTCACCGCCGCCCTTTCGGCCATGGAATGCGTGGTGGTGCAGGACATTTTCCTCAACGAAACCGCGAAGTTTGCCCATGTGTTCCTGCCGGGCAGTTCGTTCCTGGAAAAGGACGGCACCTTCACCAACGCCGAGCGCCGCATCTCTCGCGTGCGCAAGGTCATGGAACCGCTGGGCGGCAAAGCCGATTGGGAAGGCACGGTGGCGTTGGCCAACGCATTGGGCTATCCAATGAACTACCAGCATCCGTCAGAGATCATGGATGAAATCGCCAGCCTGACGCCGACCTTCACCAACGTCAGCTACGCCGCGCTGGACAGCCACGGCAGCCTGCAATGGCCGTGCAACGCCGCTGCACCGGACGGCACGCCGACCATGCACATCGAGCAATTCGTGCGCGGCAAGGGGCGCTTTATGCTCACCGGCTACGTGCCCACCGAGGAGAAGGTCAACAATCGTTATCCGCTGCTGCTGACCACCGGGCGCATCCTCAGCCAATACAACGTCGGCGCTCAGACCCGGAGAACCGAGAACGTCGCCTGGCACGATGAAGATCGTCTGGAAATCCATCCAACCGACGCCGAGAGCCGTGGTATCAACGAAGGCGATTGGGTCGGCATCGGCAGCCGCGCCGGCCAGACTGTGCTGCGTGCGCGGGTCACCGAACGGGTCGCGCCGGGCGTGGTGTACACCACCTTCCACTTCCCGGAATCCGGGGCCAACGTGATCACCACCGACAACTCCGACTGGGCCACCAACTGTCCGGAGTACAAAGTCACCGCCGTGGAAGTCAGCCGCGTCTACCACCCTTCGGAATGGCAAAAACGCTATCAGGCTTTCAGCGATGAACAGGATCGTCTGTTGAAAGACCGTCGGCATGCTCGTGGTGCCAAAGCCGAGGTGCGCCGATGAGCACGGACAACCTGATCAAGATGGCCAACCAGATCGCCCAGTACTTCGCCACCGAACCGGATCAGCAATTGGCCGTGCTCGGTGTGCGCAATCACTTGCAGATGTACTGGACGCCGGGCATGCGCAAGGAATTGCTGGCGTGGCAGACGGAGCATCAAGGGGCGGACATGCACCCGCTGGCGCAGGCGGCTGTCAGTGGGGCGGGATGGGAGGCCTAGGTTAACGATCCCTTGGAGTCAGCCCCGAATTTTTCGGGGCTTTCCCCAGTTTCAAACTACAGCTCGACGCGGTTATAACTCCCTTCAGCGCCGACATTGTGGCCAAAACCACACCACTCACCGGCCGTACGCTTTACCGTGAGCAGGTCTTTTTTGATGTCGAAGTCGTAGGCACAGTCGCCAACATCATCGCCGGTCATGGCGTAATGAGCCTTGCCGTTGTTAATCGCTAGTACCGTGGAAAACTCCCCGATATTGGGACCGTTATACATCGCCATCAGGCCAGCGTAATAACCCTGAAAAACAACTTGGAACTGCGAACCTTGCGGCTTGATCGTCATGGAATTCCATAACGCAGCCCCGGCATATTGCCAATACTGCCCGTCCGGCTTACTCGACAGTTTCTCCAGTGAGTTCTTTATATCGCCACTGATCTTGCCAAGGTTGAAGATCGACTTTTTATCGTTCGGTAAAATGCTCAGCCACGCACGGGCCTTGAGGTAATTGCCTTCGTGTATGTAGGTGAGCGCAACGTTGTTGTAGGCCATCGCGACTTTATCTTCGTCCAGCTGACAACTCTCCGACCAGCCTGCCTGCCGCTCGTACTGTTCCCGGGCCTTGGCATATTGCTTGAGCTTGTAATACTTCCCGCCTTCGGCGGAATACTCACTGATCTTCAGGCAATTGGCAGTCGCCTCTTCTTCCGTAACATCGGCATGAGCAAATAGCGGTGTGATGAGAAGCAAGAGGATCGCTTGAAGCTGTATCACGCGACGCACTGAAGGAGAGTGCTTAACGTCCATATTATTTTTCCCTGTTGATAAGTCGACATACCGAGCGTTGCGAAGGGTAGCGTGGTCGCGTAGGGCAGACAATCAGGGCAAAGCCCAGCTCATAAACTTCGCCCCATCGATCCCTTACTCCCGCATAATCGCGCACCTGCACTTCCAATGAATGCCAGTTCCACGGTGCAACCATTACAAGGACGCAATATGCAAATCAGCCAAGGACAACGGTTACCCTTGTCCAGCCTCATGCCGGGCTCGCAACTTACGCTCTCGATCAACGTCCAGTCGCCCCATGTGCTCGACTTTGTATGCTTCGGCATCGATGCCCAGGGCAAACTGTCCGATGATCGCTACATGGTGTTTTTCAATCAGCCGACGACGCCGTGCAATGGCGTGAGCATGTCGAACGGCGGTGATTTCACCCTCGACCTTTCAAAACTCCCCACCACGATTGATCGCCTGGTCTTCACCACCTCGATCGACGGCACCGGTGCGATGCGCGATATCCAGGCCAGCAGTTTCAGCATTAAGAGCCTGTCTGGCGATGTGTTGGCGAAATGCGCGTTTTCGGGAGCGACCTTCGCCGACGAAAAGGCAATCATGATCGTCGAGCTATATCGCAAGTCGGGCGAATGGCGCCTGGCGTCCAATCTGCAAGGGTTCAACGCCGGTCTGGAAGCGCTGGTGAAACATTTCGGCGGCGATGTGGCTGATGAGCCGGCGCCGGCACCCGCTCCTGCCCCGGTAACGGCCCCCGTCACAAGCAAAATTTCCCTTGAGAAGAAGATTGGCGAAGCTGCGCCTCACCTGATCAGCCTGGCGAAGAAAGCCCAGGTCAGCCTCGAAAAAGCCAAGCTGACGGACGTTAAAGCGCGGGTGGGCCTGGTGCTGGACGCGTCCGGTTCCATGAACAACCAATACCAAACCGGTCGCGTTCAGGAAGTGGTCAATCGGCTGCTGCCGCTGGCGTTGCACTTTGACGACGATGGCACTCTCGATTGCTGGGCCTTTGGCGCCGAAACACTGCAACTGTCTGCCGTGACACTGGCCAACCACAAAGACTTCATCAACACCGACAGCCATGGCTGGAAAGACTGGAAGATCGGCGCTCGTTACAACGACGAACCCAAAGCCATCAAGAAGGTGATCGACTTTTACAAGCAGTCCCGGGACACCAGCCCGATCTACATCCTGTTCATCAGTGATGGAGGTGTGTCAGCCAGTGGTGCGATCAAAAAACTGATGATAGAAGCGGCCAAGCTGCCGATCTTCTGGCAGTTCGTCGGGATTGGCGGGCACAACTACGGCATCCTGGAAAAACTCGACACCATGACCGGCCGAGTCGTCGACAACTGTGGTTTCTTCGCTCTGGATGACTTGCACGACATCAGTGAAGAGCAGCTTTACGACAAGCTGATGGAAGAATTCCCACAATGGCTGAAGGACGCGAAGGCTAAAGGGATTGTCTTTTAATCGTCGAGTCATGAATCGACACGCAAAAAAAACCCCGCTCGAAAGCGGGGCTTTTTTAACCCGTAAGGGTTAGCCGATGCTGACACCGTGGGATTCAGCCAGAGGCTTCAGGCCGCCAGCAAAACCCTGGCCGATCGCCTTGAACTTGAACTCTTCACCGCTGCGATACAGCTCGCCAAAGATCATGGCGGTTTCGGTCGAAGCGTCTTCGCTCAGGTCGAAACGTGCCAGTTCTTTGCCGTCAGCCTTGTTCACAACGCGGATGTAGCCGTTGGAAACCTGGCCGAAGTTTTGTTTGCGTGCATCGGAGTCGTGGATGGTGACGGCGAATACCAACTTCTTCACCAGCGGAGCCAGGGAAGTCAGTTTGACGGTCACTTGTTCATCGTCGCCTTCGCCGGCACCGGAGCGGTTGTCGCCCATGTGTTCAACGGAGCCGTCAGTGGACTTTTTGTTGTTGTAGAAAATGAAGCTGTTGTCGTCGAGCACTTTGCCGTTTTCACCAACGATGAAAATCGACGCATCGAGGTCGAACTCGGTGCCGTCGGTAACACGAGGATCCCAGCCCAGACCCACGAGCACTTCGCTCAGGCCTGGCGCTTCTTTGGAGAGGGATACGTTGCCGCCTTTGGAAAGACTTACAGCCATGGATAAATTCCTTATTCAGTAGACCGAGGGGTTTTAGAAGTTCATGCCGTACGAGTTAGCCAGTGCCTTCAGGCCGCCGGCATAACCCGAACCAACGGCACGGAATTTCCATTCGCCGTTGTTGCGATACAGCTCGGCGAAGATCATCGCGGTTTCAGTTGAAGCGTCTTCTGCCAGGTCGTAACGAACGATCTCGGCACCGGTGATTTCGTTGACTACACGAATGAACGAACCACCGACCTGACCGAAGTTTTGCTTGCGTGCATCAGCGTCGTGGATGGTGACGGTGAACGCGATCTTGTCGATATCGGCCGGAACGCGGCTCAAATCGATTTTCAGCACTTCGTCGTCGCCATCGCCAGCACCGGTGCGGTTGTCACCAGTGTGCTCGATGGAACCGTCAGCGCTTTTGAGCTGGTTGTAGAAAATAAAGTCGGCGTCACCACGCACTTTGCCGTTGGCACCCAGCAGGAACGCGCTCGCGTCCAGGTCAAACTCCGTGCCGTCAGTTGCGCGAGGATCCCAACCCAGACCGACCAGAATCTTGGTCAGCGAAGGATCGGTCTTCGATAGGGACAGATTGCCGCCTTTTTGAAGAGTCAATGCCATGAGTACAGCTCCTTGTGGTTAATGCGTTTTGAATTACTGGTTATCAGCCGGGGCAACTTCCTTTTCCGGGAAGATCACACTGGCGAAGATGCCGATGGCCAGCACCACAACAACGATGAGCAGACTGGTGTTCGGGTCGATGTTGTAACCGTGATGGAACAGGTGGTCAGTCGCATTCAGGCCAAGCTTCACCGCGATGAAAAACAGCAGCGCGATGACGGCTTTTTCCAGGTGAACCAGGTAGCGCTTGAGGGCTTCCAGTACGAAGTACATGGTCCGCAGGCCGAGGATCGCGAAGAGCATCGCCGAGAACACGATCAGCGGTTCGCGGCTGACCGCGATGACCGCCGGGACGGAGTCGAAGGCAAACAACACATCGGACACTTCCATGACCACCAGGCACAGGAACAGCGGCGTGGCGAACAGACCGCCCTTGGCCGCCAGCGACATGCCCTTGTTTTCCGGCTTGGTCAGTTCGGCTTCCAGCGTCTTGCGGCGCACGAAGAAGTCATGACCATGCAGTTTCGGCCACACCGGGAACAGCTTCTTCGCGAAGCGGTAAGCCATGTGCGTGGAGTAATCCTCTTCTTCTTCGTCGTCACCGCCGCCTCTGAGCATCATGACTGCCGTCCAGGCCACGATCAGGGCAAAGACCACTTCGACCCACGGCCCCAGCGCCAGCAAGCCGGTACCGATGGCCACGAAGATCAGGCGGAAAACGATCGCGCCGATGATGCCCCAGTACAGGACACGGTGGCGCAAGCCATTCGGCACTTTGAACCAGGCGAAGATCGCCATGAACACGAACAGGTTGTCCACGCTCAGGACTTTTTCCAGCGCATAGCCGGTGATGAACAGGGTCGCGACATCCGGACCGTGTTCGACGTACAGAAACCCTGCAAAGCCGAACGAGATGAGAATCCAGAACACCGACCAGGCCGACGCTTTGGCGAGGCTGATCGGCTGGTCACCGCGATGGGTGAACATGTCGAGGATCATCGCGCCGAGCGCCAGCGCCACAAACACAGCGATGGTCAGCGGGGGGAAACCCAGGTGAGTAACTTCCACAGTTTTGTTTCCTTACAGTTCAAAGTCAGCTGGGGGTAGACCCAGCTCGAGGCAAATCAGGCGGCAAACGGCTTTTTCCTTGTCGTCGAAATTTCCGTCCGACGCGCCGATGGCGCACGCAACGCGCACGAGCAGGCGACCTGCGCCGTCCTTGCCCTTGATCTTGCTGATGTTCTTCAGGGCTTCGGCTTGACCGATCTGGAAGTCAAACTCGAACTTGCCACACGCGTCGTTGAAGACTTTGATGACGTCGGTCAGGTTGAACACCTTCAACTCAGGCGAGTTGTTGATGAACCCGGTCATCTTCATTTTTTCTGCCGAGGTGACTTCACCGTCGGCCGCCGCGACCATGGCACAGCTATTGGCGACCGCTTCCATGAACTCTTTGTTCTTGAACTTGGCCACTTCGGTGGTCAGTTTTTCGCGAGCAAGTGCCGCGTTCGTTTTCAACCATGACAACATGTTGTTCACCTCAAGGGCGGGCCGGACCGGCCCGCCGTATTCAAATAATTACTTGGAGCCAGCCGCCCAGCGCATGCCCCAGCCGTAAGCCTTGTCCATGAACGAATGCCCCTTGTGGAAGTCGACGCGTCGACTCACCTTGACGCCGCCGCCCTCATTTTCCAGCAGAGCGATTGCACACATGCCAAGGCGACCGCCCTCTTCATTCAGGCGAACTTCGATAGGTGGCTGGCCCGGGACATAAATGGTCACGACGCCATCGGTCTCACGCCAGTTCGGTGCACCTTCATAGATGAAGGCAAACACCAGAACACGGCGGATTTCTCCCCAATGCTTACCGTTGATGTGGAGCCATTCGCCATCGCTGACGGCACCGGTACGGTCATCGCCCATCAACTGAATGTAGGGATCGTGATTGAGCTCGCCGAAGCAATTGCCCAGCGCCTGAACAACGCCCTTGGACCCGTCCTGCAACTCAAACAGGCAACCGACGTCGAGGTCGATGGCGTTGTTTCGCGAGAAGAAGCCACCGGACTTGCCTTTGTTCCAGTTGAGGTTGACCTTGATCTCGCCGAAGCCTCCCGCCGTTTTCTCCAGGCTGATGGAGGAGCGGGTCTTGTCGAGGGTGATTTTGCTGAGGCTGACCGAAGACTTCACAGCCGCCGGTGCTGGCGCGGCAGGCGCCGCAACAGGAGCAGGAGCAGCAACCGGAGCCGGAGCCGGCGCGGCAATTTCAACGCCGAAGTACTTGGCCAACGGTTCCAGGCCCCCGGCGAAACCCTGAGCGACACAACGGAACTTCCACTCACCCTGGCGGCGATAAAACTCGCCGAGGATCAGGGCTGTTTCCTTCATTCCGCCTGTGGGAATCTGCGCTTCGATGCCGCCAGTGACGGCCAGCGAAAGCTGAGACACGCGGTCAAAACTGGCTTTGTTCTCGTAAATCGTCGCCGTCAGCGCCACCTTCTCGACCGCCGCATCCAGGCGCGACAAATCAAGGGTGAAGACCGCGCGACCGGCCGAGGACTCGGTCATCTGCACCGTTCCGCCCAGCACGTTGGTCTGGCCGTAGAAGCACATATCGGTGTCGCCGCGGACTTTCCCCGCGGCCCCCAGGACGAATGCAGACACGTCGATATCTGCACCCGGGATAGCCGAGTAACTGATATCGATCCGTACCTGGCCGGTGGCTACCGGCGCGTTTCCGCCAGGTACCAGGGTTGTCATGCACGCACCGCCTGCACAGCCAGATTGACCAGGTCATCAGCGGTACGGCCATTGGTCACCTGACCGATCGCCTTGAATTCCCAGCCGCCGTTTTCACGTACCAGACTGGCCATGACGACACCGGTGTGACGACCCTTCTCGGAAAGATTGAAGCGCGCCAGTTCAGTCTTGTTGCTCGCGTTAACGATGCGGCAATAGGCGTTGGCAATCTTTTCGAAGGTCTGGCCGGTGAAGCTGTTCACGGTAAACACCAGGGATTTGACGGTGGCCGGCAGACGCTGCAGATCAACCCGGATCGTTTCGTCGTCGCCATCGCCTTCGCCAGTGCGGTTGTCGCCCGAATGCTGGATCGAACCATCGCGGGAAGTCAGTTGACGGAACCACACCAGGTCCACTGGTTTTAGATCTGCATCGAAAAGAATGCAGGAAGCATCCAGGTCGACATCACCACCGTTACCCATCAACCGCCCCATGAACCCGGCTTTTTCCGGATCCCAGCCCAGGCCAAGCGTGATAGCGGTGAGACCACCGCCAGCAGTTTTTTCCAGGGAAATTGTTTGGTTTTTAGTCAGAGTTAGGGCCATCGGTACGCTCCTTGTTGATCGTCGGTTGCTCGTGGTTTTCGCTGCTGCCCTCAACCGGATGAGTCGCCGTCGGCACAACGCCTGCGTCTCGAGCCAAGGTCTTGGTGACCCGAAGGCGTCCTCGACGCCATGCGGGGTGGAAATGTCGCCAGTGCGCGTCTTGCGCAGCGGCCAAAAGTTCGTGGTCGCCGCGGGTGTCGCCCCAGGCGCGCAATCGGTATTGCGTCAAATCTCCATAGACCGCTTCTAGTCGTCGCACCTTTGCTTCACAGCGGCAGTTGTCGCCCGATATGCGCCCCGTGAGGCGCCCATCGACGACTTCCAGTTCTGTGGCGATCAGCTTGATGTTGAGCCGATCGGCAAACGGTTTCAGGACCAGCGCCGGCGAAGCCGAGCACAGCGTGACCTCACTGCCTGCCTGTCTTTCGGCGGCCACAGAGGCCAGCCCGGCAGGACGCATCAGGCGAGTCCAATGCAAGCCGCAGAATTCTGCGGCCTTGTGCCGGACCCACTCTTCCTTGGCGTCGGTCAGGAAAGCGGCGATCAGCCGTGCCTTGAGTTCGTCTCGAGACAAGCGGCGTGTCAGGTAACGCACTCCCGGCCCGGCGAGCAGGCGCAAGCGCTTGGCGAACTCAAGTTTGCCAAACGCATATTTCAGAAAGGGGACGAAGCTGTCGTGCCGGGTCAACGTGCCGTCGAAGTCAAAAACCGACAGTACCTTGGCCCCGGCCGGGCCCATTTCGAGCATTTCCTGAGTCATCGGCCCGCCTCCGCAAGACGAATCGATTGATCGGTTTGGCTCGGCTCCGCATGCCTGACGCCATGCCATTTGGCACGTTCAAGAATGTTGGTGGCCCATTTGAAGTGAGTTGCTGGTTCACACATCGTGTCATTGTGATTGAAGACGGCCGGCGCGACCTCGTTCAGCATCAATTTGGCACAATTTAGATCTTCAAGGCTGACGCGCAGACTGTCCTGAATACTGCTGATCTGGCTTGGGTGAATCGCCGTTTTGCCCACCAAACCGTGGGCAATGTCGAGGCTCAGTTCTTCCAGCAATAGATGCGGCGTCGCCAAACGCTCGAACACCGGGGCGGTCAAGGCAAACCCCTGCGAGCCCATGACCCCGGCCAACATCTGGATCACGTACCCCATAGGTGTGCTGTAAAGCGTTGTCGCCGGATTGCGGCGAAGGCCCAGGCAACCCAGCAGGTCATTCCCGCCGATCCGCAGCGCAATGATGCGATGGTTCAGCGTCTGCTTGAGCGCCTCACCCAGCTCGACCATCGCCACAGGGTTGAAGACTTCCCGGGTTTCCAGGGTCGGCATCAGAAAGATGTCGGGATTGGTGACCGCCAGCTCCCATGAGCGCAGATTGGACAGGCTCAGTTTCGGCAACACAAAACCATCCACGTGCACCATCAACGGCCATTCGTTGAGCACGGCGGCCATCTGCGAGTCACGCGGTCGCACGAACAGCATGGGGCCATCGACCGAGCGGCCGCCCTGTTGCTCAATCGAGAGCAGTAACTTGTGCAGATTGGCCAACGCTGTCTCGACATCAATGTCCGCGACCGCGTCTTCAAGGCACACCACCATCGAGCGCAGTTCAGGCAACTTTTTGTGCAGGACCACGTCGAGGATGTCCTCGCGGGTTGCCGGCATGTAGAGCGTTGCACCGAGGGCGTAGGGCGATAGTGTTTTCATCAGCTCAAACTCCGGATGACGGTCACGGCACGATAAGGACCCAGGGCTGCCCCCACCTCTTCAACCGTCACGTTCGCTCGTTCGGTCAGGTGCATCAGCAGTTGCACGTCCGGATCGCTGCGATCGCGGACCAGAACGTGATCCGGGACACGGCGCAGGACGGCCCGCGTTGCCTCGGCAATGCCGGGTTTCACTCGGTTCAGATTGGTAATGCCAAATTGCGCGGCAATCGCGTCAATCACACCCAGCGCCGAAGCCTGCAGTTCACTGCGTTGCGCCTCGGTCCATGGGGTAGCGGCCTCGACCGCAGACTGTGCCTGACGCACGGCTTCGATCTGATCGATGAAATCTCGGGTCACGTCATGTTCATGCAAATGGTCGTACACCACGCAGCCATGCAGGCCACCGTTGGCGGGCCAGATGGAACGCGAGACCAGGCCGGAAACCGTGGCCCCGAGGATGCCCGACGGGATCACCCAGTCTTCGGCAGAGGCCGCCAGCCAGGCGCGGCCGCAAGGATCGGCGAGCACCACAAGGCGAGGCTGTTCTGGAAAGCGCGTGTCGCCCTTGAGGCTGCGCTGGATCTCTCCAGAGATGGCGCCCTTGCCGGTCCAGCCATCCACGAAAACAATGTTTTCAGCGCCGTGAGCGGCGATCACCGCTTCCAGGGCAATCATGTCGATGCCCCGGTCACGCACGATGCTGATCCCGTAATGATGAGCGTCTCGCCCCAGATCCAGGAGCGCCCGGCGCAGCAAAACGCCCAAGGGCAGCCCTGCGCGCACAAACGAAACCAGCGCGATCGAAGGGCCGTCACAGGCCTTATCCAACGCCAGTGCCAGGGATTGGACATCCCGGGCCATCCGGGCCGAATTCTGCAGCATGGCGCGCTGGTACAGCCCTTTGTGGACTTCGGTCGGGGCCGATTCCAGGCTGATCATTTCGGAGTAATGCTTCTGCCGCGTCTGGATCAGGCGCTCTTTCTCTTCTACATCCGTCACTTCGATGTCGACCGGCTGCAAAAGGAAGTGCACGTCATCCGGCGCGTAACTGCCACTGCCAACAGTGCTCAGGTGGGCAAAGGCATTAACCATTGATCATCGCCTCCACAACCTTGGCCAATTGGCTATTGGAAGGCGTCGCCCAGAAGTTGCATTCGTTCATGAAGCCCAGGTCGGTAACGCTGTCACCAAACCCCAGCACCGGACGTTCGCCATTGACGGCGCGATCACGACGAAGCAATTCTTGAACTGCCAGACGCTTGGACAAGCCGTTCGGCAGGAAGGCCAGATTGTTGCCGTTACCGTGGATATGCATGTCGTCCAGCAGACCACGGGCCTGGACCTCGGCCAGAACCTTTTGCAGCACCGAATCGTCGGACTCGTTGTGCTTGGTCACGACGTAATTCAACAGGCCCTGCTCTTCCACCACCCATCCGCGCAGGGAAATACCCATTTCCTCACCGATGGCCAAGGTTTCAGCACTCAGTGCCGGAAGGCGGTTCTGATACGCCGCCAGCGCGTCGGTCATCTGCCCATGCCAATCGCGATCCAGCGAGCCATCGGGCTGGAGGATCACACCACCGTGAGAACACACGGCGCCCGCAACGAAGGGCAATTGCACGCGGCTGTAGGCTTCGACACTACGCGCCGTGACCGGCACGACGTCTGCCGATGCCAGCAACCATTCCACAAAACTTTTCTGCACGGCGCTCATGTAGCCATTGGGCTGACCATCGACGTCCAGCGTCGCAGTGTGCCGTTCAGCGCCTTGCGGCATCTTGCGGGCGGTCTGAAACAGGGTGTCATCGAGATCGATGAGTATCAGGGGACGCTTATTGCTCATCGACAATCACCTCTGCGTTCAATGCATCAATCAGCGACCGGGGAACCGCTTGCGCTGGCGTTTCGGTGCAGATCAACACCCGGTCAAACTGACCCGGACGCACGTTGTAGAGAAAATTCGGGATACCGAGACCGTAATTGTCGGAGAACGACAAGGCGTGTCCGATCTCATGGCCCAAGGCAATCGGCGAGCGACTGGTCGAGCTGAAATGCACGTCAGCCCCGGCCCGCTCAAGACGTTCAGCCAGCAGGAATGGACGCCATACAAATTCACTGGTGCCCACGACCATCACGCGCTCACCCGGCTTGACCTGAATATCCGGGGCCAATGTGTCTTCGACATGACGCACGCCCAAACGTCCCCAGTCATTACGCGGATCAATCGGCCATTCACCTACGGCGACCGCGCCTACATCCGGCATTTCAGGCAAGGGCGCGTCTTGATCTTCAGAGAAGCGATAAGCGCCCTGCAGCAGGGACACCTGAGTGGCGGTCTCGCCCAGAACGTTGCGCACTGCGCCGCGGGACCAGTCAGTGAGCACACAGGTCACGACCCGTTCTACCTTGCTCAGCCCGGCATCCACGAGGGCGCGATGCAAATTGATGAACGTTTTGCCGGTGGAGGCTTCATCGTCAACCAGCACCAGGGAACGTGCGTTCAGCATCATTTCCCGGACATCGGGATCGATGGGCTGGTGAATCAGGTGCGCGCTGGCGTGACTGTGCTCTTCTTCAAAACGAGTGAACAACTCAGTGCCGACCGGATGGCGAGTGCTGACCATATAGACGGTGTCCGGGCGGGTCTTGCTGTAAGCGCGGTGCACGCCGGCACCCAGGCCTACGGCGGTCTCTGCCATACCGATGACGAGTACGGGGCCTGGCAGGTCATCGGGAATCTTTGCCGCGAGGTGTTCGTAGCTGACCTGCATGATCGATGGGCGAACAGGAATATGTCGGCCCAGAACGCGGGACACAAAAAGGAACGCACGTTTAGGATTACGGCGCTCGGCGAACCCGAACAATGAGTTGGGTTCGATGGAGGATTCATCGACGTCGACTTCCATCAGCCCGCGTTTGAGCTGCGCGCTGAGTCGAGTGGTCGAGGTTTTTTCTACTGCGAATTCCATTTGCAACATTCCTAAAAGAGGCGAGGTAGTGAACTGACAACCCTTCACTATTTTTTAAAGCAGGGTGCCTCTACGGATTTCGGGCTTCGATCCGCCAGAGTGACGACTGGGCTTCACGAGCCATTTCGGCGGTCGAGAAAATTCGACCGGTTGGAGATTTGGGCGGCGAGACATGACAGGCATCCAGAAAGCCCAGCAACAACCCGGCCTTGACCGCGAAGTTCATGTTTTGCGCGTCCGGCAGCGACGACGTCACCATCCCGATGACCGCCCCACTGCTATCAAACAATGGACTACCGCTGGAGCCTGGCTGAATGGCCGCGGTGAATTGGAGCAAACTTGAATCGTTGTGCAGCCCGAACAGACCGGACACCCCGCCCTGTGTCACATGAACGCCGCCACCCGCCAGGCCTGCCATCGGAAAGCCCAGGGCAATCACCGACTCGCCCAGTGCACAACCGGCGCCGTCCTTGAACACGACGGGCGACAGCGGCGGGCAATCCTGAATGCGCAGCAAGGCCATATCGTTGCGTTCGTCGACCACCACCACTTCGGCGCGGTAGCGTCCGGCAAAGGAGGAAATGTGCAGCTCCTGCATGCCCTCGATCACATGCGCGCAGGTCATGACTTGACCGGGTGAAACGGCGAATCCGGTTCCCGTTGCCGAGGTACGACTGCTCGGTGAATCACCCGAGTACGGACGGCGCGTAGGGTGCGCATCATCAATCGTGATGCCCATGCGACGGCCCATCGCGGCCAGTCCATAAGCTGATCCTTCAGCCAGCGCGCGGAATTTCCATTGGTCATTGCGGCTGTAGAACTCGCCAATGACAATCGCTGATTCGCCATTACCGTTCAGATCAAGGAACAGTTCGACTTGATTGTCGACTTGCAGGCGCAAATCTTTGAGTTCGCTGACGGGGCCAGCCGCCGAGAAGGTATAAACGACCAGCAGCAGACGTTCGCTGCCGCCAGGAAGACGGGACAAGTCCAGGGAACAGCCAATAGACGACGGCGTGCCGCTCCATTCCATCCACTGTTGAGTGACTTGAAACAGAGCCGGGTCACCTGTCGGTAGACGCTTTTCAGTGACGGGCAGCAGCGCGACGGCTGCGTATTCCCCAAATGCGGAAGAGTGGCTGCAATTCAGCGTCCAAGCACATTTTACGCCCGATATAGCGGCGTTCGCTCCAGGCGTAAGCGCCTTCATCCTGTCGTTCCTTGATCGGTATGCTGGCAATTATGCCAAGACAGCTACAATCATTCACTGTCTATGTGGCTTTGTAATATCAGGAAGGCGCTATAACGGCAACAGTGATTGGCTTCACTCGGACGTCGTTCACCCATTGAACCGCAGGTTCAGGCAGGCCCAGCCGACGAGCGGCGAATATTCCGGCCAGGTTCACCCCGGTCGCCCGCGTGTATCCGATTCCGCCGGAATAGCGCGGATTGATCTCCAACAGATGGGGAACACCGTCCTGGTCGTCTCGCGTCTGGACATTGACCAGCCCGTCGCACTTGAAGTGTGCAGCGGCCTTGAGGGCAAGTTCTACGGCTGCGGACTCGCGCTCGAATGTCTGGTGAACCCCCTGCTTTCTCCTGCCGACGAACGCCACTGGCTTACCCGCTTCGCAAACCATGTCGACGGAGCACTCGCTACCCGGCAAATAAGGCATGACGAGCATCGGCGCCCGCTCCATGCCCGACTTATAGATGTTCAGGTAGGTTTCAAAATCGACTTCCCGCGCGTCCGGATTTTCAAAACAGCGGAATGGGTCGACATCCGCCTTGAACCGCCAGAAGCCTTGCCCGTAGATGCCAACGACAGGCTTGATGCAAACCTCACCCTGGCTGGATAGAGTCTCGTAGGCGGCGGCCAGTTCCCGGGCATTGCTGACCGTCACGGCGGGAATGCAGGCCAGCCCCGCTCGCTCGGCCTCTGCGGTGAACCGACTCTTGTCGTCCACGTTGTCGAAGGTCTCCATGGACATCCCGCCCGTCACAAGCTGCAAACCGGCGGCGTCGAAGCGCTCACGGGCTGCCTCGTAATAACTGCCGATACGGCCGGCAAGAATCACCTTGATCCCGTGCTCAAGCGCGGTGGCGATCACCCAATCGATTCGCGTCTCGTTATCCAGGGGTTCCTGAAAGCTGACATCGGCCTGAGCGGTGATTTCAGGTCGGTCCTGACGATGGGACGCAAAAATCCTGACGTTCGCCGGCAGTGCTTCGCGCGCGCCGATAAGAATATCGCGCTGGCTGGATTGACCTTCGAGAAACCAGATCACGTTTACGCTCCTGAATGAATATCGACTGGGATTGAAACTCACGTTGAGTCACGAGATCCCGACGCCCGTTAAATTTCCCGTCACGATAACGGACATGAAACAAAAGGCTACCTAATTCCCTGATTGGTTTTGTCTGTGCCGGCCCGGACAGTGGCGCAGCCTGACTATTTTGATATCGTGCCGTCCATCTTCAGCGCTCATCCAACAGGCGGGCGCGGTTTCAAGTTAACGGCGGGCAAGGAAGGGATCGGATGGAGTTTCTACGGTTTGTGATATTTGCGGCAGCCTGGGGATTCATGTGGCGCTGGGTGGTGATCAATCGTGGCACGTGGGGGATGATTTTCGGCAACATTGCCGGGGCCGTCTCCGGGTTCATTGTCGGACTTGTGGTGTTGTCCATTACGCTGTCTGTCGTCCCGATGCAGTAGATGCACCGGGCCGGTGTAGGCCCTACCCCACCTGCACCGGCAATACCACCAACGCCGCCAACCCACCCTTGGTTCTATTGCGCAGCTTCAACTCCCCGCCATGTTCCAACACAATCGCCCGCGCCGCCGATAACCCCAGGCCAACGCCGCCGGTGCTTTTATTGCGCGAACCTTCCATGCGATAGAACGGCACAAACACTTGCTCAAGACTGGCCTCTGGAATACCCGGCCCACGATCCAACACCTTGATCCGCACCTGTCCATCATCGGCGATCAACTCAATCGCCGGCTCACTCGCGTACTTGATCGCGTTGTCCAGCAAGTTGGTCATCACCCGTTTAAGCCCCAGCGGCCGTCCGAAATACACCAGCCGCAGCGGTCCGTTGAACGCAATATCGATCTGCTGATCGCGATAATCATCCAGCAATGTTTGCAGCAATTCCGCGAGGTCAAACTGAGTCGCCGGCTCAAGTCGTGCATCGTCGCGAAAGAACTCCAGCGCTGAATTGATCATCGCCTGCATCTCATCCACATCCCGAAACAATCGTTGCTGTTGCTCGGTGTCTTCGATGAATTCACCGCGCAAGCGCATCCGCGTCAGGGGCGCACGCAGGTCGTGGGAGATGGCGGCGAGCATTTGTGTGCGATCGCGGATGAAGTGTTGCAACTGGGCCTGCATCGCATTGAACGCGAGGATCGCCTGGCGAATTTCCTGCGGGCCGATCGGTTCGATGGGCGGTGCGCGGAAGTCCGTGCCAAAGCGTCGGGCGCCCTCGGCGAAACGTTGCAAAGGGGTGGCGAGGCGGCGAGTGGCAATCAGTGCGACCAGGGCCGTCGAGATCAGCGCCAGCAGCACGACAATCAAATAACGCGGCATTTCGTCGAGGCCCCAACTGCGCGAGGGCGCGGAGAACATCAGCCACGACGCGTCCGGCAACTCGATCACCAGCGCGTAATGCGCCTGCGCCGGATTCTCCGTCCAGTCGGACGGCTCATAGGCTTCGATGCGCCGTTCCACGGATTTGAACAGCGGTTGCAGGATGCTCATGCCGGTGTCGGAAATGGGATCTTCCACAGCCGGCAAATTCATTTCCTGCCGCTTAAGATGCCAGCTGATGGTTAAACCTTCATCGCTGACGGCCTTAGCCAATTGGCTGCGCAGTGGGGCTGGCGCGGCCTCAATCACGCGGGTGACGGCCGCGGCTTTTTCCAGCAAGCCGATTTCAGTCAGCGGCGGCCGCGCCCACACCCCGGCCAACTGGATAAACAATCCGTTGAGCGCCAATGAAATCAGCATGGCGAGGATGATGGTCAAAGCGATCCAGCGCGCCACCGTATCCCGGCGAATCCGCTTCAGCCAGTTCATCGCCGCGTCACGCTGGGGGTGAACAGGTAACCGCCATTGCGCACGGTGCGAATCATCGCCGGGCGCTTGGTATCGGATTCGAGTTTGCGTCGCAGGCGGCTGACCTGAACGTCGATGCTGCGATCGAACGCCTCATGGCTATGCCCTCGCGCCAAGTCCAGCAATTGCTCGCGAGTCAGAATGCGCTGCGGGTGTTCGACGAAGACCAGCAGCAAATCAAACTCGCCGGCCGACAGCGGGATCATCACGTTGTCCGGCGAGCGCAGTTCCCGGCGTGTGACGTCCAGGTGCCAGTCGGCGAAGTCGATCAGCGGCCGTGGCCGTTCCTGGGAAACCGGGCGGCGCTCGTCCACACGACGCAGCACGGCGCGCACTCTCGCCAGCAGTTCGCGGGCGTCGAACGGTTTGGTCAAATAATCATCGGCGCCCAGTTCGAGCCCGACCACTCGGTCGCTGAGTTCACCCATGGCGGTCAGCATGATCACCGGCGTGGCGTAGCGAATCCGCAGTTGCTGGCACAGGATCAATCCGCTGTCGCCCGGCAACATCACGTCGAGAATGATCAGGTCCGGCGCCTGGCGCTCGATGGCCGCCCACAGCGACGCGCCGTCGGTGGCGACCTCGACGCTGTAACCGTGTTGCACGAAGAATTTTTTCAGCAGATCGAGGACCTCAAGGTCGTCGTCCACAATTAACAGGCTGTTCACCGCAGGTCACTTAAGGGCCGAATGGAACCGCCATCTAAAACCATTCACGCCGGCCCGTCATATATTTCAATCGTGCAATAAAGCGTCGCCGCGGCAATAAACCAGACATCTTTGCGCAAGGCTTGGGGCTCAGCATCTCGGCGAATTCCTCCCGAGACTTGCATCCATGTTGCCTTTCAAATGTGCTCCCTGGCTGGCCCGCAATACTTCGATTGCCGTGCTGGCCGCCGGGTTGGCGGGTTGCAGCAGCCAGCCGCCGTCCACCGCCAGCGTGACCTGCGCCGAAATCAACTACTCGGTGTATGACCCGGCGGAACCGCTCAATCGCGGAGTGTTCGCCTTCAACCGGGTGCTCGACGACTACGCCCTGGCGCCGGTCGCGCGCGGCTATCGCTACCTGCCGGACTTTTTCCAGGCGGGTGTGCATAACTTCGTGGCCAACTTCGGCGAGCCCAAGGTGTTTATCAATGACCTGCTGCAAGGCAACCCGCGACGTTCGGTCAATACCGTGGGACGCTTCGTGCTCAACACCACGGTCGGCGTGGTGGGTTTGATCGATGTCTCCGGCAAGGTCGGCATCCCGCGTCACGACGCTGACTTCGGCCAGACCTTCGGCGTGTGGGGAATCGGCAACGGCCCGATCGTCGAACTGCCGCTGTTCGGCACATCCAACAGCCGCGACGCCGCCGGGCGCGTGCTGAGTTTTGTGGTCGACCCGTTTGGCAGCAACAGCGACACCGTGGACACGCTGAAAACCATCAACACTGTCGGCGGCATCGTCGATGGCCGCGCAGAAGTGTTGCCGCTGACCGACAGCCTGAAACGACTGCCGGACTATTACAGCGCGTTGCGCAACGTGGTGGCCGAGCACCGTGCGGCTTACGTGGCCGATGGCAAACAAGGCTCGCCGCAGACCACCCAATCCCAATGCACAGGAGCTCCAGCTGATGGATTCTGAAAGCAAAAGTCTGATTCTGCAGCAGCGGGTGACGCAGAACGACTCGACCAATCTGCACTGCCGGGAGATTACCCTGCGCTTGTCGGCGGACTGTCGCGAGTTGGTGCTGAGTCGCTACACCGAACATTACGGCCCGGCACTGGTGCGCTGGATGGAGCGCAGTCATACGGTGTCGGTGAGTGATTTGTTTCGGTGGTTGGTGGCGAATGGTGAGCGAGGGGTCATCAGGTCGGATGCCTAATTGCAATTCATTGACATCCGCTGCGCTATTATCCCGCGCATCTTTGTAGCCTGAATCCGGATGTCCATGCCTTTGCCACTGCCTGACGATCACCAATCCCTGCCCCCCGTGCTGGTCGGGCCGTTGTTGCGGCGTCTGGAGCCTACGCGGCTGGTGATGTGGCTTGTAGGATCCCGGGCGTTGTCGCTGACGATTCGTCTGCAAGGTATCGGCGATATTCGTCTGGATGACGGCCAGTGCACGGTCATCCCTGTCGGCACTCATGCCTTTATTCACTTGATCGACGTGCCGCTGGAGACTGCCCTGCCCTGGGACACGTTGATCGAGTACGACTTGCTGATCGACGACGCGGGCATTGCCGACTGGGCGCCGCATCTGCTCTATGGAGAAGCCCAAACTCCAAACTTCGTCCTGCGCTCAAAAATTGATCAAGTGCTGCACGGCTCCTGCCGTAAACCGCATCACCCGGCGGCGGACGGTTTGTTGTGTGTCGATCGCTTGTTGGCGGCGGAACATGCAGCGATCGAGCGCCCGGCCCTGTTGATGATGAGCGGCGATCAGGTCTACGCCGACGATGTCGCCGGACCGATGCTGCGGGCAATCCATGCGTTGATCCAGCGCCTCGGTTTGTTCGAGGAGCACCTCGAAGGCGCGGTGGTCAGCGACAGTGCCAAGCTCTACGAACACCCGGCCAGTTACTACCATCGTGCGGATTTGTTACCGGCGCTTGAGAGCAATGAAACCCTGCGCGAGCGATTTTTCGGCGGTGCCCGTAAGCCGATTTTCACCAGCAGCAGCGCCGACAATCATCTGGTGACTTTCGCCGAAGTCGTGGCCATGTACCTACTGGTCTGGTCGCCCACTGCCTGGACGCTGATCGATCCGAAGCCACCGGCGCTGACGCCCGAAAGACGCGAGCGCTATGCCCTCGAACAGACCCGCATCGATGCCTTCAAGGCCGGCCTCGGCGGTGTGGGCCGGGCGATGGCGCACTTGCCGTGCCTGATGATTTTCGACGACCACGATATTACCGATGACTGGAATCTTTCCGCGCAATGGGAGGAAACGGCCTACGGGCATCCGTTCTCCAAGCGCATCATCGGCAATGCGCTGATCGCTTATCTGTTGTGCCAGGGCTGGGGCAATAACCCGGATGCGTTCGGCGGTGTGCTGGAGAAAACCCGCACATTGAGTACCACCGAGCGCTACCTCGACAGCACGCTCCAGGACGACTTGATCAATGACCTGCTGAGCTTTCAGAACTGGCATTACGTGTTGCCGACCACCCCGGCCCTGGTGGTGCTCGATACGCGCACCCGACGCTGGCGCAGCGAGATGAACCTCAAGCAACCCTCGGGCCTGCTGGACTGGGAAGCCCTCAGCGAGTTGCAACAGGAACTGCTGGATCACCCGTCGGCGATCATCGTTTCACCGGCGCCGATCTTCGGCGTCAAGTTGATCGAAACGGTGCAGCGGGTCTTCAGTTGGTGCGGTTTTCCACTGCTGGTGGACGCCGAAAACTGGATGGCCCATCGCGGCGCGGCGCAAGTCATCCTGAACATTTTCCGACACTCACGCACACCCGGTAACTACGTGGTGCTGTCAGGTGATGTGCATTATTCCTTCGTCTACGAAGTATTGATCCGACATCGCAAGGCTGGCCCGCGCATCTGGCAGATCACCAGCAGCGGCATCAAGAATGAATTCCCCCGGGCCTTGCTCGAATGGTTTGACCGCCTCAACCGCTGGCTCTACTCACCGCGTTCGCCGCTGAACTGGCTGACCAAACGCCGCCGCATGCGCATCGTCCCGCACATTCCCGAACATGCTGAAGCGGGCGAGCGGTTGTGGAACTCGGCGGGGATCGGGCAGGTGCTGTTTAATGACAAGGGTCAGCCGCGCGAGATTTATCAGCACAATGCTGACGGCTCGCCGCGTACTCGAATGGTTGCGCCGGAGTAATCATTGATTTGCGAAAGTGGTTTGTCAGTCGACATCCATACTGAATGGGCGGGCCTCTTCGCGGGCAAGCCTCGCTCCTACAGTGGTGGGGGGCTCCCACATTTGCTCTTCACCGAATGTAATGACCAATGAACACAACGCCCTTGAACCTCACCCGAACCCTGATCATCGGCAATTCCGGTTCGGGCAAGAGTTGGCTGGCCAGGCACTTGGCCAAACGGCGGCATGTGCCGTGGATTGATCTTGACCGGATTCACTGGATTTCGGATGAACACAGCATCGCCCGACCTCGAAATGAAGCCCTGGAAATAGCGCGGGTGGCCGCCAGTGAAGAACATTGGGTGATCGAAGGGGTTTACGGCTGGATCATCAGCGAACTCTTGCCGCAAGCGACAACATTGATCTGGTTGAGTCTGGGCGACGACGATTGCGTCGCCCAAATTCATCAGCGAGAAGCCGGGCGCGATGCCAACGACGAATTGCTGATAGCGTTACTGGAATGGGCCGGCAGCTATCGACGTCGCGAAGGATCCAGCGGATTCAAGGCTCATCAGCGTTTGTTCCAAGTTTACAGCGGTTCGAAATTGCAACTGACGAGCCGGGCTGAAATCACGGCATTTATAAATGCGTTACCACCCCGCTAAACAAGGAAGCGTCATGTTTGCACGGAGCAAGTTAGTCCCTGAATTAATGGTCACCGACATTCAAAAAAGCCTGCACTTCTGGACGTCGCTGATCGGTTTCAACATCGCCTATGAACGTCCCGAAGTTGGTTTTGCCTACCTCGATCAAAATGGCGTTCAACTGATGCTAGAGCAATACGATCCAGACGAAGGCCAATGGTTGACTGGGCCGTTGGAAGCACCGCTGGGTCGTGGCATCAACTTTCAGATTACCGTCGATTCAGTTGAACCCCTCCTCCTGCGGCTGGCCGAAGTTCAGTGGCCGTTGTTTCGCCCCTGCGCCGATGTCTGGTATCGCGCGGACGCGGTTGAAGTCGGTCAACGGGAATTTCTGGTACAGGATCCGGACGGCTATCTGGTCCGGTTGGTGGAAAGTCTTGGGGAGCGACCGTGTTTGAACACATAGATCTCAACTACCTGCTCGGCACATACGGCTATTGGGCGGTGTTCTTCGGCTGTTTGCTGGAGGGCGAAACCATTCTGATTCTGGGCGGGATGGCGGCTCATCAACACTTGTTGCACCTGTGGCCAGTGATTGGCTGGGCCAGCCTCGGCGGGATGTTGGGCGATCAGTTGCTGTTCTGGAGCGGCCGTTATTTTGGTGGACGGCTACTGCCACGCCTGCATCGACAACAAGCGGCGATCGATCGAGTGACGGGACTCATCGCGCGTTATCCATCGACCTCGGTATTTGCCGTGCGTTTTCTGTACGGCATGCGTCTGGTGGGGCCGGTGGTGATCGGGGCCAGCGGATTGTCGCCGCTGCGGTTCTCGCTTCTGAATGCCTTGGGCGCGGTGGTTTGGGCCACAGTATTCGCCAGCGCCGGGTATTGGGCTGGCGAGGCGCTGGAAACAATGTTGGGCAATTTGAAACCTTATCGACTGCCGATTGCGCTGGGGGTCTTGGTGTTGGCGGTGGTGGTTGCGTTGGTTCGGCATTGGCGGAGGAAACAGAAGGCGCGTCATGTTGGGTGATTCGCTTCAGATTGCCTACAAATACACCACATGATTATCGGAACAGGATTACAAGAGTCACGGAAACGTCTCGACGAACCTTCGGCGATACTCAATGCAGGCGCAGATACTTCATCTGCGCAACGACCACTCGTAGGTAGCGCCTTGTCATCCTGTACTCATTTCTGTACGTTCTTTGCATTAAGCGAGGACTACACCATGCAAACCATCAACTACACCACTGCGCGTGCACACTTGGCTGAAACCATGGATCGGGTCAATGAAGATCGTGCGCCCTTGCTGGTAACTCGCCAGAAGGGCGAACCGGTGGTGATGATGTCACTAGCAGAGTACAACGCGCTCGAAGAGACCGCATATTTGCTCCGATCCCCAGCCAATGCTGAACGCTTGATCAAATCAATTGGCAACCTGCGAGCAGGGAAAACCAAGGCCAGGCGCCTTATCGAAGAATGAATATCGAGTTCACTGCTGAAGGTTGGGACGACTACTTATGGTTCCAGCAAAACGATAAAGCCGGGCTCAAACGAATCAACCTTTTGATCAAAGCGATCCAGCGTGAGCCTTTCAGCGGCCCCGGAAAACCTGAGCCGCTCAAATACAATCTGAGCGGCTTCTGGTCTCGCCGGATTACAGCGGAGCATCGCTTGGTCTATGCGATCGAAGATGGCGCGATACAGATCGTTATGTGCAGATATCATTACTGAACATATTCTCAGATCGGTCTAACTGCCCGGCAAACCCCTCTGACAATCATCTCCACTTCCCGCTCATCAATCGTCAACGGTGGCAGCAGGCGTATGGTTTTGCCGCGTGTCACGTTGATCAGCAGGCCGTGATCCCGGGCGGCGATCAGGGTCAGGTCGCGGATCGGTTGGGCGAGTTCGATGCCGATCATCAAGCCTTGGCCACGAATTGCCAGGACGTTTGGATCGTCGGCCAGTTCGACACGTAATCTGGCGAGTAAGCGTTCGCCTTGCAGTCGGGCATTTTCCAGCAGGCCTTGTTCTTCGATGATGTCCAGCACGGTGCAGCCGACCCGGCAGGCCAGTGGATTGCCGCCGAAGGTGCTGCCGTGACTGCCGGGGGTGAACAGTTCGGCGGCGCGGCCCCGGGCCAGGCAGGCGCCGATGGGGACGCCGTTGCCCAGGCCTTTGGCCAGGGTCATGACGTCCGGGACGATGCCTTCGTGCTGGAACGCGAACCACTGGCCGGTGCGGCCGATGCCGGTCTGGATTTCGTCGAGCATCAGCAGCCACGAACGCCGGTTGCACAGTTCGCGCAGGGCCTTGAGGTAACCGGGTGGCGCCAGTTGCACGCCACTTTCGCCCTGGATCGGTTCTATCAGGATCGCCACGATACGCGGACCGTGGGCCTGCTGGATTTTGTCCAGTGCCTTGAGGTCGCCAAACGGCACTTTGACGAAATCCCCCGGCAGCTCATTGAAACCCAGGCGTACCGCCGGGCCGTCGCTGGCGGACAGGGTGCCGAGGGTGCGGCCGTGAAAGGCGTTCTCCATGACCACCACCAGCGGTTGCTCGATGCCTTTGTGCCAGCCGTAAAGCCGTGCGAGTTTCAATGCCGTCTCGTTGGCCTCGGCACCGGAGTTATTGAAAAACGCCCGGTCCATGCCTGAGAGCCGGGTCAGTTTCTGCGCCAGTTGTTGTTGCCAGTCGATGCTGTAGAGGTTCGATGTGTGCAGCAGCAAACCGGCCTGTTCGCTGATGGCGGCGACAATCCTGGGGTGAGAGTGGCCGACATTGGTCACCGCCACGCCCGCCACTGCATCCAGATATTCTCGACCGGCCTGATCCCACAGGCGCGTGCCCAGGCCTTTGCTGAAACTCAGGGCCAAGGGTTGGTAAGTGCTCATCAGGCAGGCGGCGGTCATGACATCAAGCTCCATCAATTGTCGGTGTTTTTGCAGTATGGTTAGCCACCTGAGCTGGATAAACGCCGCAATACTTCAATCATTTAAAAGCTGGGCTTGATAATGGATTTGTTTCAGGCAATGACCGTTTACGTCCGCGTTGTAGAAACCGGCAGCATGACCGCCGCCGCGTTGCAGTGCGAAATGTCCACGACCATGGTCGGCAATCACTTGCGCGCGCTGGAGCAAAGGCTCGGCGTACGCTTGCTCAACCGTACGACCCGGCGCCAGCGTCTGACAGAATTTGGCACCGCGTATTACCAGCGCTGCCTTGAAGTTCTGGGGCTGGTGGCCGATTCCGAACGGCTGGCGGAACAAGCCCTCGATGAACCGAGTGGCACGCTGCGCATCACCGCGCCGTTGACCTTCGGCACAGAACGGCTGGCGCCGGCACTCAGTGAGTTCTCTTTGCGTTGTCCACAGGTGAAATTGGACGTCGTGCTCACCAACGGGCGTCCGGACCTGTTGGAAAACGGTTTCGATGCGGCGATTCGCCTGGGCGCTATCGAGCCGTCCAACCTGATTGCCCGTCCACTGATCGATTACACTCTGACCATGTGCGCCTCGAAAGCGTACCTGGCGCGCCGGGGCATCCCACAAAAACCTGAAGATCTGCAACACCACGACTGCCTGGCCTTCGCCTACCCGGAAGGCGATGACTGGCGTTCGGTGGAAAAACAATGGCGCCTGACCGGTCCGGAAGGCGAAGTGATGGTCGCGGTCAGCGGTCCGATGCTGATCAACAGCTCGGCCGGCCTGCACCAAGCGGCGCGCACCGGCATGGGCATCGTCATGGTGCCCGACGCGCTGGTCGAACAAGACCTCAAGGACGGAAAACTGGTGGCGTTGATGCAGGATTACCAATTGCCGAGCCGGCCGATGAACCTGGTGTACACCCAGGATCGCTACCGTTTGCCGAAACTGCGTAGCTTCGTCGACTTCGCCATGCAGATGTGGGGCAAGCACTAGCCGCGCCAATGCCCCATGGACTAATCTGCTCGACGGGCGAGTCACATCGATATAGGGGCGGCAAGGAGAGCGGTGATGGGCGACGCAACGGATATCGAGCCGTTGAAGTTCAATCTGTCGGACTTCAACGAAGACATGCTGCACACCATTATGGAACTGGTCAGCGACGGCATCTGGGACTGGAACGCCAACACCGGGTTCGTCTACCGCAACCCCGGCTGGTACGAGATGCTCGGCTACACGCCGCACTCGCTGCACAACAACGTGCTGACCTGGGAAACCGTGATGCACCCCGACGATTATTCGCGGGTCATGGCGTTGTTCGATGACTATCTGAATCAGCGTGCACCCGGCTATCAGGCCGAATATCGCTGCCGCCGACAGGATGGCACCTACATCTGGATCGAAGATCGCGGTTACATCCTGGCGCGCAATACCGATGGTTCGGTGGCGCGGATGGTCGGGGCGCACCGCAGCATCGAAGACAAAAAACGCCTGCTCGAACAACTGGAGCGGCGTAATCACTCCCTCGAAGCCCTTGTCGAAGAACGCACCCGGGAGCTGTCCCGGGTCAATCAGCAACTGCAAATCCAACTAGAAGAAAACCGCAAACTCGCGGAAACCGATGCCCTGACCTCGGTCGCCAATCGCTATCGCCTGGAAAAAACCCTGCCCCAGGAATGCGACCGCGCCCAGCGCTTCCGCCAACCGCTGTCGCTGATTGCGATGGACATCGACGACTTCAAGATTATTAACGATCACTACGGCCATGCATTGGGCGATGCCGCGTTGGTGCAGGTGGTCGAATGCCTGAAAAGCTGTGCGCGCGACGGTGACTTGCTGTCGCGCTGGGGCGGTGACGAATTCATCCTGATCCTGCCCAATACCCCGCTGACCGATGCCCGGGGCATCGCGCAAACAATCCGCCACAACCTGACGAACCTGCTGCCGGTGGGAGACTTTCAGGTGACCATGAGTTTTGGCGTGGTGCAGCGTTTTGAAGAGGAACAGCAAACCGGCCTGCTGGCGCGGGCTGACCAGGCACTGTATCGCTCGAAAGTGATGGGCAAGAATGTGATTTCTGGATGAGCACGGTCCTGGATATCCGAGATGTGCAGCCTTTGGACGTTGAATCCGTGAGGCTGTTTCTAGGGCAGAACGGCTGGGGCCATCGGACCGGTTCAGCCGAGCACTTTGCGCAGTTGATCGCCAACTCCCAGCGCACCGCGATTGCAGTGAAGGACTCGCAGATCGTCGGATTTGCCCGAGGCATTACCGACGGACTGTCCAATGGGTATCTGTCGATGGTGGTCGTGTGTGGGCAACATCGACGTGAAGGTGTAGGCCGTGCACTGGTTGGGCATGTGATGGGGGAAAATTCCGACATCACCTGGGTGCTGCGCGCGGGTCGGGAAGGCGCTACGGAGTTTTTCGCCGACCTGGGTTTTGAGGTATCGAGCATTGCCATGGAGCGTCGCCGGAGCAGGTAACCAAAACCGAGACAACACCGATCAAATGTGGGAGCGGGCTTGCTCGCGAAGGCGGCGTGTCAGTCGATATAGATGTTGACTGACACGGCCTCTTCGCGAGCAAGCCCGCTCCCACAGTGGTTTGTGACTGGCCCGAGGCTTATAACCCCGCCTTCACCAACACCGCTTTCTCCTGATACCGATCCGGGTACAACTGCTTCAACTGCGCCAATTTCGGCATGTCGTTGATCACGATGTACGGGTACGTCGGGTGCTCGGTGAGGAAGTCCTGGTGGTAATCCTCGGCCGGGTAGAAACCGTTGTAGCTTTCCAGTTTGGTGACGATGGGTTTGTTGAACAAATGCGCGGCGTCGAGTTGGGCGATGTAGGCCTGGGCGACGCGTTGCTGTTCCTGATTTCCTGGGAAGATCGCCGAGCGATATTGGGTGCCGCTGTCCGGGCCCTGACGATTCAGCTCTGTAGGGTTATGCGCCACCGAGAAGTAGATTTGCAGCAGAGTGCCGTAGGTGACTTGAGTCGGGTCGAAGGTGACTTCGACGGACTCGGCATGCCCGGTATCGCCTTCGCTGACCTTCTCGTATTCAGCCGTATTGGCCGCACCACCGGCATAACCGGACACGGCTTTCTTCACGCCTTTGACATGCTGGAACACACCCTGGACGCCCCAGAAACAACCGCCCGCGAAGACTGCGGTTTCGCTGTGGGCCTGGGTGGTTTCGTCAACGGTCGGTGGCGGGATGATCACGGCGTCTTCAGAGCCACCCAAAGAGAATGCCGAGCATTGGCCGATAACGCTGGCCGCCGCCAGGCCCAGAAAGGTACGGCGCCAGGTGAATAGGTTTTTCATGGGGCTGACTCCTTGGAAAATGAGATCACTATCAACCAAACGTGAAGGCATACGCCGAGACGCCCGGGTCGAGAAATTCGATGCTGAAGGTGCGGTCCGTGACATCGCCGGACTGGCGCACCAACTGGTACAAACGTTGTTCGGTCACGCTGCCGCTGCCATCGGGGGCGACGTCAGTGCCGTGGGCGTCAGCCGGTGCCTTGCCGTCGAGCAGCACTTTGAAACGCACCGGTTTACCGTCAGCGCCAGGCCCCAGCACCAGATGCAGATCACGCGCATGGAAGCGGTAGACGATGCGGCTGGCCGGCGCGCTGGCCGTGGCTCGCTCCGCCCCTACATTCCATTGGCCGCCCAGGCTCCAGTTATTCAGGGCCAGCTGGGTCGGTGGGGTGTAACTCGCTACTTTGTCCGTCACTAAACTTTTTTCAGGGACGAAATTCTCCGCACGCTGATAGCCAACGTAGGTTTCCGGGGACTGGACTTCGCTCATATCCGGGGCGAGTTGCACACCCTCGGCGCTGGCATTGATCAGGCCGTCCGCGACCTTGGTGGCCCCGGCTTCCTTCAGCAATTGTTGAATCACCCGCTCCGACTCGGCATATTCGCCTTCGCCAAAGTGGTGATAACGAATGCGACCCTGGGCGTCGGCAAAGTAGTGCGCCGGCCAGTACTCGTTATTGAAGGCGCGCCAGATTTTGTAGTCGTTATCGATGGCTACCGGGTAGTTGATGCCCAGGTCTTTCATGGCTTTGGTGACGTTGCCAACATTGCGCTCGAAGGCAAACTCCGGCGCATGCACGCCGATCACCACCAGTCCCTGATCGCGGTACTTTTCAGCCCAGGCTTTGACATACGGCAGGGTGCGCAGGCAGTTGATGCAGGAGTAGGTCCAGAAATCCACCAACACGACTTTGCCCTTCAACGCCTCGGCGGTCAGCGGCGGCGAGTTGAGCCATTGCACGGCGCCGTCCAGCGGTGGGAGATTGCCTTCAACCGGCAATGTGCCTGGGGTTTTATCAGCGACTTGGATTGCACCGCCAGCAGCCGGAATCGGCTCGCTGTTGTTCGGTGATTTACCGGCCAGTCGCCCTACCAGCGCTTGTTCGATACCACCGGTGGAAGCCGTCGAAACCCGTGCCAGAATCCCGGTGTCCAGCCCGAGCGCAATCGCTGCCACACCGGCCAGCATCATCGCGCCAAGCCCCTTGCGCACCCACTCGCCAGCACCAATCGAGCGCTTCATCGCCGCGAACACCTTACCGCCCAGCAACAGCGCGACGGCCAGAGACGTCGCGGCACCGGCGGCGTACGCCAGCAGCAACAACGTGGTGCCGATACTTGCCCCTTGCAGCGCCGCACCGGTCAGCACCAGCCCCAGAATCGGCCCGGCGCACGGCGCCCAGAGCAGGCCCGTGGCAACACCGATCAGGAACGAAGCACCGGGACGCGGCCGGGAATCGGCACCCGCGACTTCCGACAACCGACTGCCCGCCGCGACCAGCGGACGGGTCAAACGGTCAGCCAGTTTTGGCAGCAACAGTGTCAGGCCAAACAGTGCGACGAACACCAATGCAAGCCAGCGACCGTACTGGTTGAGCTGCACCACCCAGCCGCCGCCCACCGCCGCTAACGTGGCGACGAGCGCGAAGGTCATCGCCATCCCCACCAACAGCGGCAAGCCACTTTTCACGAAGGGTTGCCCGGTGCGCGCGAAGACGAACGGCAATACCGGCAGGATGCACGGGCTGACAATCGTCAGCACACCACCGAGGTAAGAGAGAACCAGAAGCCACATAGCGTCGACCTGCAACAAGTGAGAGAAAGTAAGTGCCTTCGGATCAAGCTGTCTGGAGTTTGAAAGTCATCGCCAGGCCATTCATGCAGTAGCGCAGGCCGGTTGGTTTCGGTCCGTCATCGAAGACATGGCCCAGGTGCCCGCCGCAACGTCGGCAGTGAACCTCTTCGCGCAACACGCCAAATGAGCGGTCCTGACGTGTGGCCACCGCCTTGTCCAGCGGCGCCCAGAAACTCGGCCAACCGGTGCGACTGTCGAACTTGGTGTCCGATGAAAACAACGCCAGATCACACCCGGCGCAGGCGAACGTGCCCGCCCGATGTTCGTTGTTCAATGGGCTGCTGTAGGCCCGTTCGGTGCCTTCCTCACGCAGGATTTCGTACTGCTCGGCGCTGAGCAGGGTGTGCCATTCGCTGTCGGTGTGGGTCACTTCGAAAACCTCCGCCGCGCTGGCCTCGCTGATCAGTGCAGAACTCGCCGCAAATTTTGGCAATACACCGATCACCAGGGCTGCAGCCCCCAGCCCGCCGCTCGTTAGAAGAAATTGTCTGCGTGAAAACATGGCCGTCTCCAAAATTCCAGGTGCCTGTCATGGAACACAGCCTAGGCTTGGGTTGATCGCCAAATCCTCACGGGGAGTTAAACAATTCGTGATAACTCCACCCGAGGAAAACCCGCACAATGTGCCCATTCGCAGCAAAGGATTGAGCTTTATGGAACAGACCAAACGCGTCCTGGTGGTCGAGGACGATCTGCATATCGCCGACCTTATCTGCCTGCATCTACGCGATGAGCAGTTCGAGGTCGTGCATTGCGCCGACGGGGACGAAGGCATGCGCCTGTTGCAGCAAGGAAGCTGGGACGCGCTGATCCTCGACCTGATGTTGCCCGGTGTCGATGGACTGGAAATCTGCAAGCGCGCCCGCGCCATGGCCCGCTACACCCCGATCATTATCACCAGCGCACGCTCCAGCGAACTGCACCGCATCCTGGGTCTGGAGCTGGGTGCCGACGATTACCTGGCCAAGCCGTTTTCCATGCTGGAGCTGGTGGCGCGGGTCAAGGCATTGCTGCGACGGGTCGATGCCATGGCCCGCAACCTGAAGATGGACGCAGGCAGCCTGATCCTCGACGGCCTGTCCATCGACCCGATCACCCGCGAAGTGTCCCTCGACGGCCGACGCCTCGACCTGACGCCACGGGAATTCGACCTGCTGTATTTCTTCGCCCGCCAACCCGGCAAGGTTTTTTCGCGCATGGACCTGCTCAACGCCGTGTGGGGCTACAGCCACGAAGGCTACGAGCACACGGTCAACACCCACATCAATCGCCTGCGGGCCAAGATCGAAACCGATCCGGCACAACCGGTGCGCATCCTCACCGTGTGGGGACGCGGTTACAAATTCGCGGCATCCGAGGACCAGCCATGAGAATGACCCTGACTCAGCGCCTGTCCCTGGTGTTCGCCGTGTTGCTGCTGGTGTGCTGCGGCACCTCGGCATGGATGCAGGTGCGCGCCAACCAGATGCATGAGCTGGAAGTGGTGCAAGGGTTGTCCCGGGATCTGGCCCAGCACATCGCCCACGACACTGTGCTGATGGACGCCAAGGGTCTGATGCCGAATGCCGTGCGCGATCTGTTCAGCCAACTGATGCTGGTCAACCCGAGTGTCGAGGTCTATCTGCTCGACAGCCAGGGCCGCATTGTCGGCAGCGCCGCACCGGAAGGACGGATACGTCGCAACCAAGTCGATCTGTTGCCGATCCAGCATCTGCTCAAGGGCGATGCCCTGCCGATTCTCGGGGACGACCCGCGCAGCGTCGATGGCCGCAAGGTGTTCAGTGCCGCGCCGTTGCAGGTCGACGGCAAACCGGCCGGCTATCTGTACGTGGTGCTGCTCAGCGAAGAACATGACCGCTACGCCGAACGCGGCGCCACCAGCGCCGCGCTCAATACGGCCCTGCTGTCCATCGGTCTGGTGGCGCTGCTGTGCCTGATCGCCGGCCTCACAGCCTTTGCCTTGATCACCCGGCCGTTGCGACGCCTGACCGAAACCGTTAGCCAGTTCGACATCGACGGTGTGCCGGTCACGCCGCCGACCTCGGCACCGGTCGAAAAAGCCGCCAGCCACGATGAGATTGCCGTGCTCGACGCCGCGTTCCGGCAGATGCAGACCCGCCTCAGTGAACAATGGCGCTCGCTGACCCGCCAGGATCAGGAGCGCCGCGAACTGGTGGCGAACATCTCCCACGACCTGCGCACGCCCCTGGCCTCGCTGCACGGTTACCTGGAGACCCTGTCGCTCAAGGACGCCACACTCTCCCCCGCCGACCGCCGCCGCTACCTGGGCATCGCCCTGGACCAAAGCCGCAAAGTCGGTGGCCTGGCGCAATCGCTGCTGGAACTGGTGCGACTGGAGCATGGTTTTGTGCAGCCGATACTGGAACGCTTCTCCATGACCGATCTGGTGCAGGACATCTTCCAGAAATTCGAACTCACCGCCGAAGCGCGCCAGGTGGAGCTCAAGGCGACCTTCGCGCCCAACGTTTCAGCAGCCTGCGCCGACCTGGGGCTGATCGAACGGGTGCTGACCAACCTGTTCGACAACGCCCTGCGCCATACCCCTCAGGGTGGAGAAATCGAACTCAGCCTGCGACCTCAAGGATCGTTCGTCGAAGTCACCATCAGCGACACCGGCCCCGGCATCGCCGCCGAACTGCGCGAAGGGCTGTTCCTGCGGCCATTCAACATTGGCGGCGCACGGCGTGATGGCGGGCTGGGACTGCGGATCGTGCATCGGATTCTGCAATTGCATGGCCGTGACATCCAGTTGATCGATGTTCCGGGACGCGGGGCAACCTTTCGCTTCATGTTGCCGGTGGACGAACAAACGGCAGAAAAAGGAGTGTTTCGCTCGATGAATCTCAATACTCCAGGGTAATTGTCGAACCCTGGCGGTATTATCCGTCACCTATTTCGGCAAGGACGCTGCGCAATGTTAAACATCCTGCTTAACACCCCGTGGTGGGCTTATTTAATCCTTGTGCTGCTGTGTTACAGCGGCATAAAAGCGCTTTCGCCAACCCGCGAGGGCAAGTTTTCATTCCTTCTTACCACTCTGGCTTTCATCTGTTTGTCGCTGTATTCGCTGACGACACTGACGCTTGAGCCAGCCCTGTTGATTGCATGCTGGTTGGTCGCTGCCATCCTGGGCGCTCTCATGGCGCAGGTGGTTTTTTCACGAAACGGCGTGGTGCTGGATGATCCGGAAACCGGCTTGATCCTGCCGGGTTCAATCAAGCCCCTGATCATCTATCTGATACTTTTTGCCGTGGACTATTACTTTGGCTATCAGAACGACGCTCACCCGGAACGCGCCGCAACGCTGGAGATGCTATTGATAAAAGCGTCAACATTGGGGTTTTTCAGTGGGCTTTTCAGCGGCCGGGGATTTAAATATTACCGCACCCTGCTGGCCCTCCAGGCGCAACCCTCCAAGGGTGGTCCCCAACGGAACGCCCTCGGTCTAAAATGATCGCCCGTTGCCTGTTCATTCGTGACAACTCTGCGCGGGTCCAATAGATTAGGCGGCCTGAAAAGGCCAAGCGCTTTCTCGCCTCAACTCAAGTTAAAAGAAGTAGTGAAATTTCAATGTCCGATTCCAACACCGCTGAATCCGTAGTCACCTTGTCGTCCAAAGCGGAATACGAAAACTCCATCAATCTTTCACAGCACGTGCCCCAGGCCAAGACCATCAGCGAGATGGTCCTGGACGCTTTCCAGTCCACCCGGGAAAGCGATCAGATTCGCGAGCTGCGCGCCGCGATTCGCCAGGCTCACGACAGCTTCGACGACGATAAAGCCTATGAACTGATGGGTGAACTCAAGCAACTCAAGGACGCCGAAGCCTCCGACATTGCCGCCCTGGAAGACCTGAGCAGCAAATTCCCGATCAGCCGCATCCTGTCCAGCTTCAAGGACGACCCGGCGTTTCAGGAAATCGTCTACGGCCTGGCGCTGAAGGTGCTGAACCAGACGCATCAAGCCATCAGCAACCCGAGCAGCGGCAAGAGCAAGGTTGCTCGCGCGAAGAAAGAAGTCGAAGTGTTCACCATCAGCAAGGATGGCGTGAACGTCACCCTGCCGCTGCGCACGCCTCGCTCGCGCCTGAACGTTGACCGTGAAGCCCTGGAATTCCTCGGTTTCACTTTTGTCGGCGAAGGTGAAGAAGCGGAACTGGAAAGCGAAACCTTCCTGGACAATGCCGGGACGGAACAAGCGGTCAACCGCAAGAACATCATCACTGCGCTGCAACAGCAAACCGCATTTGACGGTTACAGCATCGCCGCGCAGTAACATGACCTAGCGGTACTGCAAACCAAAAGCCCCGCTCTGAGAGTCAGCGCGGGGCTTTTTGCTGCCGGCCACAAAACGTTACGGCGCCGGAGGACGTAACGCCACGATCATGTCCATCTCGACGGCCGCATTCTTCGGTAGTTGATAAACGCCGATTGTCGTTCGCGCATGTTTCCCGGCATCACCCAATACATGCCTGAAGACATCGGAGGCACCATTGGCCACTTCGCTCAGGTCAGCAAAGTCCGCCGTGGACTTTACATACACCGTGATACGTAACAGCGTCTTGATTTTATCCAGCGAACCAATGGTGTCGACAATCAATGCCAGGCCACGCATCGCACTGATGCTGGCGGCGACTTGAGCATCCGCCAGGGTCAGTTCAAGGCCAACCCTGCCCGGATACTGGACTTTGCCGTGCTTACGCGGCACCAGACCACTGACATACAGTTCATTGTCGTGCCGGACCAGCGGCTCGAAATGCCAACCGATGGTGCTCTCGCCGTAGATGTCGTAATCCAGTTCTGCTGCCAAGGCGATGAAGCGTTCATCGCAAGTCATGTGGCCCGTCATTTCCTCCCACCCCACCTCTGTAACGTTCCATTAACAACCCTGATTTTTGACAGATTAGCCCAAGGTAGCCTTTCGCCACGACCTTGAATGAAAAAGCCCCGCGCTTCTTTCGAAGGCGGGGCCATTTAATACGTGATGACTACGACACCTAGGGTTCCAGGGCCACGATCATATCCACTTCTACCGGGGCATTTTTCGGCAACTGATAAACACCGACGGTGGTGCGGGTGTGTTTACCGGCGTCGCCCAGCACATGGGTAAAGACATCCGATGCGCCGTTGGCCACTTCGCTGAGATCAACGAAATCAAAGGTGGATTTGACATACACGGTGATACGAATCAGCGATTTGATTTTATCCAGTGAACCCACGGCGTCCATGATCAACGCCAGTGCGCGAATGGCACTGATGCTGGCGGCGGCTTGAGCATCCGCCAGGTTGAGTTCCAGGCCCACGCGGCCGGGGTACTGGATTTTGCCGTTCATGCGCGGCACCAGGCCGCTGACATACAGTTCATTGCCATGCCAGACCAGCAGGGAGTAATGCCCGCCGGCGGTGTTCTCGTCGTAGATGTCGAAACCGTGCTCCTTGGCCAGCTCGATAAAGCGTTCGTCACGGGTGGTTGGCTTGTTCATTGACTGCACCTTCTAGATCAATCATGCGAAACACGCCCTCGAGGGTAGGCATAGACGCTTGCCTTGAGCAGAGCAAGTTCGTATAGAATCCAGCGAACTTTACTGCCAGGGAGACCAGTAAAATGCAGGCTCAACGTGCGGTCATCGCCGCCATCGAGTTCCAGTCAGGCGTGCCGCTGGTGCAACAGATCGTCGAGCAACTGTCGATCGCCATCAGCCAGGGTGGGCTGCCCCACGGTGCCAAACTGCCGCCGATTCGCGAACTCGCCGAGCTGTTGAATGTGGGCAAGTCCACGCTGGTCGATGCCCTCGACCACTTGCGGGCCAAGGGCCTGGTGGTTTCGCGCCAGGGTTCGGGGCATTACGTGCATCGTTCCAGCACCACGATCCCGGTGGAACCCGGCCCGGACCTGCAACCGCAGGACACCCTCAGCATCGTTCGTCGTGCCGTATTGCTGGATAACGGCGCCCTGCGCCCCGGCTGCGGATTCCTGCCCTCCTCCTGGCTGCCCGCCGAAGAACTGCTCAAAGCCGTGCGCGGCACCCTGCGCGCCACCGCTCTGCGCATGGGCGAATACGGCGTCACGGGCGGTTACTTGCCATTGCGTCAGGCGTTGCGGGTCAAACTGTCGACGTTCGGCATCGACGTGCCGGTGGAGCAGATCATCACCACCGCGAACACCATGCAGGCCGTCGACCTGCTGATGCGTCTGCTGATCAAGCCTGGCGACACGGTGCTGCTCGACGATCCGTGCTACTTCAACATGCACACCAACCTCGCGCTGCATGGCGCCAAGGTCATCACCGTTCCCCGCTCCTGCGAAGGCCTGGACCTGGAGGCCTTCGAGCAAGCGCTGATCGCCCACAAACCCGTGCTGTACATGACCAACAGCACGCTGCATAACCCGACCGGGCACTCGTTCTCCCCGGCGCAGGTATATCGGCTGTTGGAACTGAGCCAGCGCTACGGTTTCCACATCGTCGAAGACGATTTATATGGCGACCTCCAGCAACGCCGCACACCGCGTCTGGCGGCAAGCGGCGTGGAGAATGTGAGTTACTTGTCCGGGTTCTCCAAGACCCTGACGGCCAACAGCCGGGTCAGCTATGCCGTGCTGTCGCCACAACTGGCGGCACGCCTGATCACTCTGAAAATGGCCTGCGGCGGCGTAACCTCGGAATTCGCCGAGCAGATTACCTGCACGATGCTCAGCAATGGCAGCTACGCCAAACATGCGCGGCGCACGGTGGATCGGTTGTATGAGTCGAGTAGCCGGGTGGCGCGTTGGTTGGTGGAGGCCGGTTGTTCCGTATCCTCGCTGCCCGGTGAAGGACTGTTTATCTGGACGCGTTTGCCCGAAGGCCTGCACGCCGAAACCCTGGCGCGCAAAGGTCTGGAAAACGACCTCGTGCTGGCGCCTGGAACCCTGCTCAGCAAATCCCCTGAGGCCAGCCAGTTCATGCGATTCAACGTGGCGCACAGCGATAACGCCCAGGTTCGTGAGCGGTTTTTTCGGTTGCTTGATCGCTGAGTTTTTCCTGATACACCGTGTCGCGGCCTTCGCGAGCAGGCTCGCTCCCACATGGGATCAGCGTCGGGCATGAAACTGGTGGCAACACCGATCCAATGTGGGAGTGAGCCTGCTCGCGAAAGGGCTGACTCGGTCTACTAAAAAAAACCAATAAAAAACCCCGCTCTTCTTTCGAAGGCGGGGTTTTTCAATTCAACATCTAGCCCTCAAGGCGCGTAAGTCAGCAACAGCTCACTCGGCACTTTGAAGTCCAGCGACATCATCACGCTCAACGCGGTAATGGTGAAGATCGAGAACACGAACAACTTGCGTGCCCAGACCGTGTCATCCACTGCCTTGTAGCCGGTCCAGGCCATGTACAACCAGTACATGCCCATGGCCGCGGCGACGGCGAGGTAGCTCATGCCGGCGTAGCCGCTGAAGGTCAGCATCAGGGTCGCGACCAGGAAGGCCAGGATGTAGAGCAGGATGTGCTTCTTGGCGACCTGGATCCCGCGCTTCACTGGCAACACCGGTATCGATGCGGCCAGGTAATCGTTGAAGCGGAAGATCGCGATGGCATAGGAATGCGGCATCTGCCACAGGCTGAACATCACCAGCAGGGTCAGCGCGGCCATGTCGAAGCTGCTGGTCACGGCGACGTAACCAATCACCGGCGGCATGGCGCCCGACAGACTGCCCACCAGCGTGCCGTGAACCGACTTGCGCTTGAGGTACAGGCTGTAGAAGCCGACGTAGATCACAAAACCGATGACCGCAAACAGCGCAGCCAGTGGATTCGCCACCTTGTACAACAGTGCAACGCCTGCGATACCGAGGACGGTCGCGTAGACCAGGGCCAGTTTCAGGGAGATCAAGCCCTGGACCAGCACCCGGTTCTTGGTGCGTTCCATCTTCAGGTCGATGTCGCGGTCGATGCAGTTGTTGAACACGCAACCGGAAGCCACCACCAGGGACGTGCCGATCATGGCGGCCAGGAAGATGGCCAGATCGACATGCCCTTTCGAGGCCAGGAAAAATCCGCCTGCCACAGAAAGCACGTTACCGAAAATGATCCCCGGTTTGGTGATTTGGATAAAGTGCTTAAAGGACATCCGGACTTTCCTCAGTGCGCCATCATGACGGTGTGGATGCTGAACATGATCCACAGCGACAAGCCAACCAGCAGGACGATCACCATCGCAGCGAACACAAACGCAATCACGTTGTTACGCTGGGCGGCGGAGCGGTCCAGGTGGAGGAAGTACACCAGGTGAACGAGCACCTGGATCACTGCGAAGGCCAGTACGATCCACAGCGTCCAGACTTTCGGCAGCGATGGGTACATCACCAGGCCGAACGGAATGATCGTCAGGATCACCGACAGGATGAAGCCGATGGCGTAGGACTTTACGCTGCCGTGACCGGCGTCGTGGCTGTCGTGGGAATGAGCGTTAGCCATTACAGAGTCCCCATCAGGTAAACAACGGTGAATACGCAGATCCAGACCACGTCCAGGAAGTGCCAGAACAGGCTCAGGCAGCTCAGGCGGGTCTTGTTGGTCGACGTCAGGCCATGTTTGTTGACCTGATACATCATGATCGCCATCCAGATCAGACCGCTGGTCACGTGCAGACCGTGGGTGCCGACCAGGGTGAAGAACCCGGACAGGAAGCCGCTGCGGCTAGGACCGTAGCCTTCGGAGATCAGCATGTGGAACTCGTTGATCTCCATGCCGATGAAGCCCAGGCCGAACAGGAAGGTGATGGCCAACCAGCCCAACACTGCTTTCTTGTTGCCCTTGAACAACGCCAGCATGGCGAAGCCGTAGGTGATCGAGCTGAGCAACAGGCAGGCGGTTTCGCCCAGCACGTATGGCAGCTCGAAGATGTCGTGGCCCGACGGGCCACCCGCTACGTTGTTAACCAGTACCGCGTACACCGCGAAGATCGACGCAAACAAGATGCAGTCGGTCATCAGGTAGAGCCAGAAACCGAATACGGTCATCTCGCCCGAGTCGTGGTGATGGTCATCGTGCCCATGTTCATCGACATGGGTGTGTCCAGCATTGGTCACTAAGTTCGACATGGTTTAAGCCTGTTCCAACGAGGTTTCAACACGGGTGGCGCCAGCCGGGATTTTCCCTGCCGCTACCAGACGCTTGTGCTGCTCGGCTTCGATGCGCTCGATCACGTCGACCGGCACCATATAGCCCTGGTCATCACGGGCAGCATGGATAACGAAGTAGATCACGGTACCGGCGAGGCCGAAGATGGCCATCCACCAGATGTGCCAGATCATCGCGAAACCGAACACGGTCAACAGAGCACCCATGACCAGACCGGTCGCGGTGTTGTTTGGCATGTGGATCGGCTCGTACTTGGCCGGAGTCTGGTACGCAGTACCGTTTTCCTTGGCTTCAGTGAACGGGTCGATGCCTGGTGCTTTCGGCAGTACCGCGAAGTTGTAGAACGGCGGTGGCGACGAGGTCGACCATTCCAGGGTATGGGCATTCCACGGATCGCCGTGCTCGCACATGTTCTCTGGCTTCTTGCGGTCACGCACACTGACGTACAGCTGGATCAACTGGCAGGCAATACCGACGGCGATCATGATCGCGCCGAACATTGCAACGTGCAGGTAAGGCACCCACTCAGGGTTGGTGGTGGCGTTCAGACGACGGGTCATGCCCATGAAGCCCAGTGCATAGAGCGGCATGAACGCGACGAAGAAGCCCGAGATCCAGAACCAGAACGCTGCCTTGCCCCAACCTTCGTGCAGCTTGAAGCCGAACGCTTTAGGGAAGAAGAAAGCGAAACCAGCGATGTAGCCAAATACTGCGCCGCCGATGATCACGTTGTGGAAGTGAGCGATCACGAACAGGCTGTTGTGCAGTACGAAGTCAGCACCCGGGATGGCCAGCAGTACGCCGGTCATGCCGCCGATGGCGAAGGTCACCATGAAGCCCAGGGTCCAGAGAACCTGGCTGGTGAACTGCAGACGACCGCGATAGATGGTGAACAGCCAGTTGAATAGCTTCACCCCCGTCGGAATCGAGATCAGCATCGTCGCCAGGCCGAAGAAGGCGTTGACGCTGGCACCCGAACCCATGGTGAAGAAGTGGTGCAGCCAGACCATGAAGCCCAGGATCGAGATCGCGCCGGAAGCGTAGATCATCGAGTGGTGGCCGAACAGACGCTTGCCGGAGAAGGTCGAGATGACTTCGGAGAAGACCCCGAACGCCGGCAGAATCAGGATGTAAACCTCGGGGTGACCCCAGGCCCAGAACAAGTTGACGTACATCATTGGATTGCCACCAAGTTCATTGGTGAAAATGTGGAAATCCATGTAACGGTCAAGGGTCAGCAGTGCCAGGGTAGCGGTCAGGATCGGGAACGAAGCCACGATCAGGACGTTGGCCCAGGTGCAGGTCCAGGTGAAGATCGGCATGTCCATCATCTTCATGCCTGGAGTACGCATCTTCAGCACGGTCGCCAGGAAGTTAACCCCGGTTAGCGTTGTCCCCAGACCCGATAGCTGCAGGGCCCAGATGTAGTAGTCCACACCAACGCCCGGGCTGTAGCCCAGTTCCGACAGCGGTGGATACGCAACCCAACCGGTACGGGCGAATTCGCCGACACCCAGGGACACGTTTACCAGCACAACGCCGGACACCAGCAGCCAGAAGCTCAGGGAGTTCAGGAACGGGTAGGCAACGTCACGCGCGCCGATCTGCAGCGGCACTGCAAGGTTCATCAGGCCGGTGAAGAATGGCATCGCCATGAAGATGATCATGATCACACCGTGGGCGGTGAAGATCTGGTCATAGTGTTCAGGTGGCAGGTAGCCAGGCGAACCCTCGGTGGCCAGGGCCAGCTGGGAACGCATCATGATGGCATCGGCAAAGCCGCGCAGCAGCATGACCATGGCGACGATGATGTACATCACGCCGATTTTCTTGTGGTCGACCGACGTCAGCCACTCGGTCCACAAGTAGGTCCACTTCTTGAAGTAGGTGATTGCAGCGAACACCGCCAGACCGCCGAGCGCGATCATGGCGATGGTAATCATCACGATCGGTTCGTGGAACGGGACCGCTTCCCAACTTAATTTACCAAACATCGTTTACTCCTCTGCCCCGGCAGCTGAATGCGAACTCATGTCCATCCCTTCCATGGCGGCCATTTCGTGCTCTTTTTTCTCGTGATGCATTGGCGCGCCCGGTTTCATGCCTTCGTACTTGTCGACGATGATCTGGAACAGGTTTGGCGTGAACGAGGAATAGAGCTCGACTGGGTTGTTCTGGCTTGGTTTGGAAAGGGCTTCGTATTCAGCTTTTTCCAGCTGTTTAGGTGCCTTCTTGACATCACTGACCCAGGCATCGAAATCCGCCTGGGAAGTGGCGATAGCTTTGAACTTCATGCCGGTGAAACCCGCGCCGCTGTAGTTGGCGGAGATACCGTCGAATTCAGCGTTCTGGTTGGCAATCAGGTGCAGCTTGGTTTCCATGCCCGCCATCGCGTAGATCTGGCCACCCAGGCCCGGGATGAAGAACGAGTTCATCACGGTGTCGGAGGTGATTTTGAAATTGATTGGCGTGTTGGCCGGGAACACCAGTTTGTTAACGGTGGCGATGCCTTGTTCCGGGTAGATGAACAGCCACTTCCAGTCCATCGAGACCACTTCAACGGTGATCGGCTTGACGTCGGATTCCAGCGGCTTGTACGGGTCCAGTGCGTGGGTCGAAATGTAGGTCACGTAACCCAGCGCAATGATGATCAGGACCGGAACAGCCCATACCGCGATTTCAATCTTGGTGGAGTGCGACCATTTAGGCGCGTACACCGCGTCCGGGTTGGTAGCGCGATATTTCCAGGCGAACAGGAACGTCATGACGATGACCGGCACAACGACCAACAGCATCAGCAGCGTTGCGGTGATGATCAGGTTTCGCTCATCCAGGCCGACCTGGCCCTTGGGGTCGAGCAAGGTCATGTTGCAGCCTGACAGCAGCAACGTGCCGAGCAGCGGCAATAAGCCTAGTAGTCTGGGGTACCTGTTTTTACTCATCTCACGACCTCTAAAGCAGCTTGCGCAATGCAGTTGGGTTTTGATCGCCAACACTTCACCCTGCCAAGGGTTGGCATTTTTCTTGGATTGAATAAGGGCTGCCCGTCGCGCGTCAGACGCTGTTCGACAAATCCTGGGCTAGCGGTGAGTTCTTATTCGAATTCGTGGTCAAAGGCCTTGTTACAGACCAATTCCATTTGGTGCGGATAGTCGGAAAGGCACCGACACCTGGGAGTCGCATAAAGCCGCTAAGCCTCTCGACACCCTATTTTGCTCAGACGAGAGCAGCGCCGGGAATTCAGTGCGGGCGATTGTAGATACGTCGCCGCCCATAAACCATGTCTCATCCCGAAATAATTTTTATCCGATCCGGCAACAATCATTAACGGATTTTGCAAAAGTTCGGCATGGTATCGAAATTAATTCTCAACAAAAACACCAAAATTTGTGGGGCTAAGACCCGCAGTTCAGACAGCCTTCATGGCACCTTGCCTTCCCCTACCCCCTTCAAAGCCCCGATAAGCAAGGGGTCTGGCGATTCGCCGGAGCCTGTTAAAACTGCCTGATACACCATGAAGATGAACAAATGGGTGGCGGCTCAAACGAGGTGATTTCGTTGCATAGCTATGCACCAATTCAGCTCTTTGAAATGCCCTGCGACACTCTGACTGTGACAACATGTCGCACACGTTGCGCACCCTTGGCTGTCGCACATCACGGTCTGTTTACCTGAGCTCTGAAATGCAAAACGCCCCGGCCCTCTAAACGAGGACCAGGGCGTTTTTTGTTACGTACAGCGGGTTAGCGCAGCGCCTTGCGGTTACGCGAAACCAGCAGCGGCACGAGGATCACCACCAGCACAAACGACACCAGCGCCCACTGTGCCAGCGACAGGCCGAGGATCGGCGGATACGGCGTGTCACAGAAGCCATCGACCTGGAAGCCCAGCGGGAAGATCTTCGCCAGCGGCAGGCCGTCGACTATCGGTTGCAGCACATCGACGCCACAGCTGACCGCCGGATAGAACTGCGTATAGACGTGATGCCCGGCTACTGCGACGCCACCCAGTGCACAGATCACCACCAGCACCTCGAACACGGTAAGGCTGCAACGGGTACGCATGGCCGCACCGATGAAGGCGAAGATGGCGATCAGCAACAACGCATAACGCTGCAGGATGCACAGCGGGCACGGCGCCTCTTCCAGCACCACTTGCATGTACAGCGCGCCGCCGATCAGTGCCAGACAGATGATGCCCAGCAGCACCAGATAACGCCGCTCACGGCCCAACCGCATCGTTTCGTCACTCATCGCGTTTCCCTTCTAAATATCGATTGCCGGAAGTCTACACGCTGGCCCGGGCCTTGGAGAGCCTGGCGCGCGCCGGTAGATGTCGGGGAATAGACGACAGGCCGGTTAAGAAGGGATTAATTTTCAAGTGATTTGCAAGAATTGGGAGCGTGGTGCGGCCATCGCGAGCAAGCTCGCTCCCACATTGGATTTCGGTTGAACACAGAATTAGTGTTCACATTGGCCCCCTGTGGGAGCGAGCTTGCTCGCGATAGAGGCGACTCGGTCTCTAAGGTTTATTCAAGCGCCGAAGCCGGCCCAAAGAACTCATAACGACTCTGTTTCTCCGGCACACCCAGCGCTTTCAAATGCCGCTTGATCGCCGCCATAAAGCCTTTAGGTCCCAGGAAATAAGCATCCAGATCGCGCTGCTGCGGCAACCATTCACCCAACTGCTCCTGACTCAACAACCCGACCTTGTCCGCCGCCGGGCTCACGCCGTCATCTTCGGCGTAGCAATAGAAACGCTTGAGCTGCGGATGACGCTCAGCCAAACCATCGATCCAGTCACGGAACGCATGGACGCTGCCGTTACGCGCACAGTGAATAAAGTGCACCGGGCGCTCGGTTGCCAACGCTGCTTCGAGCATCGCCAGGGTCGGGGTGATGCCGACGCCGCCGCTGATCAGCACCAACGGTTTGTCGCTGGCGGTCAGGGTGAACTCGCCCGATGGCGGGAACAGTTGGATGCTCGAGCCGACATGCAGTTGATCGTGCAAGTGGTTGGAGGCGCGGCCACCGATTTCGCGCTTCACGCTGATACGGTATTGGCCTTTGTCCGAGAGGGATGACAACGAATAGTTGCGACGGATTTCTTCGCCATCCAGGATCAGTTTCATGCCGATGTACTGACCAGGCTCGGCGGCGAGGATCGGGCCTTTGTCGGCAGGTTCGAAGTAGAACGAGGTGATTTCCGCGCTTTCCTCGACCTTGGCCGCGACGATGAACTCCCGCGCCCCGCGCCAGCCGCCCGGGGCCTGTTCTTTCTGGTCGTAGATGCTGGTTTCGGCACCGATCAGGATGTCAGCCAATTGACCGTAAGCCGCGCCCCACGCTGCAATGACTTCCGGGGTAGCGATTTCTTCGCCCAGCACTTCGGCAATCGCACGCAACAGGCAGGTGCCGACAATCGGGTAGTGCTCCGGCAGAATCTGCAGGGCCACGTGTTTGTTGATGATCTTGGCCACCAGATCGCCCAACTGGTCGAGCTGATCGATGTGCCGCGCATACATCAATACACCGTTGGCCAAGGCGCGGGGTTGGTCACCGCTGGCCTGGTGGGCCTGGTTGAACAGCGGGCGGACTTCCGGGTATTCGGAGAGCATCATGCGATAGAAGTGGGTGATCAGCGCTTCGCCACCGCTTTCCAGCAACGGCACGGTGGATTTGACGATGGCACGGTCTTGAACGCTAAGCATTAGGGCGACTCCTGAGCTTCGATTTGAATACCTAAGGCTTATCAGATTCCATGCCAACAATTAAAAGCTTAAAAATCAAAGACTTGAATTCAACGTAGTCATATCGACACAGGCTGCTTTATAGTCACACCGACTACATGGAGTCACTATGACTGCAAAATCACTGCTTACTGCCTTGCTCCCCCTAGTCTCGGACCTGTCCCGCGAACTGCCCGAAGGCGAGCGCTATCGGCGCCTGCTCGAAGCCATGCGCGCCCTGCTGCCCTGCGACGCCGCCGCCTTGCTGCGCCTCGATGGCGAATGGCTGGTGCCGCTGGCGGTGGACGGTTTGAGCACCGACACCCTGGGCCGACGCTTCAAGGTCAGCGAACACCCGCGCTTCGAAGCCTTGCTCAGCAGCCCCGGCCCGACCCGTTTCGCCGCTGACAGCGAGTTGCCCGACCCTTACGACGGTTTGGTTGATGGACTCGACGAGCATCTGGAAGTCCACGACTGCATGGGTTGCCCACTGTTTATTGATGAGCGTCCGTGGGGCCTGCTGACCCTCGATGCGCTGGACCCGGAGCGCTTCGAACCGATCGAACTCGACGCCCTGCAAGCCTTCGCCAGCCTCGCCGCTGCGACCGTCAACGCCGCCGAACGCATCGAACGGCTGGCCAATCGCGCCGAAGACGAACACCAGCGCGCCGAGGTTTACCGTCAGGCCAGCGGCCAGCAGAATCGCGAAATGATCGGCCAGAGCAAGTCGCACAAACGCCTGGTGGAAGAAATCAGCCTGGTGGGCGGCAGTGACCTGACCGTGCTGATCAATGGGGAAACCGGGGTCGGCAAGGAACTGGTGGCGCAGGCAATTCACGCCGCATCACCCCGGGCCGACAAGCCGATCATCAGCCTCAACTGCGCCGCGCTGCCGGACACGCTGGTCGAGAGTGAGTTGTTCGGCCATGTACGCGGCGCGTTCACCGGGGCGACGAGCGACCGACGTGGCAAATTTGAACTGGCGAATGGCGGCACGCTGTTTCTCGATGAAGTCGGTGAGCTGTCCCTGACCGTGCAGGCCAAGTTGCTGCGGGTGCTGCAAAGCGGCCAGTTGCAGCGCTTGGGTTCGGATAAAGAACATCAAGTGGACGTGCGGCTGATCGCAGCCACCAACCGCGACCTCGCTGAAGAAGTGCGCAGCGGTCGTTACCGCGCTGACTTCTATCATCGGCTGAGCGTGTATCCGCTGCTGGTGTCTGCGCTGCGCGATCGCGGGCGGGATGTGTTGCTGCTCAGCGGTTTCTTCCTCGAACAGAACCGCTCGCGCATGGGCCTCAACAGCTTGCGCCTGAACAGCGATGCCCAGGCGGCGCTATTGGCTTATCAATGGCCGGGGAACGTGCGAGAGCTGGAACACTTGATCGGCCGCAGCGCATTGAAGGCACTGGGCAACTGCAAGGAACGGCCGAAGATTCTCAGCTTGAGCGCGGCGGACCTGGATTTGCCCCACGACAGCGTCGAACTCCCTGCCGAGCAACCGACCGCCAGCCCTATGCCTTTAGTCTCGGGTGACTTGCGGGCGGCGACCGAGGATTATCAGCGGCAATTGATCAACGCCTGTCTGGAACGCCACCACAACAATTGGGCGAGCGCGGCCCGTGAGCTAGGCTTGGATCGAGCGAATCTGGGGCGCATGGCCAAGCGATTGGGGATGAAGTGACCCCATTCTTGAGTTGAGTGAAACCTTGTGGCGAGGGGGCTTGCCCCCGTTGGAGTGCGAAGCGCTCCCCGTTTTACAGAGAGAACGTCATCGCTGGTTTTACGACCGCTTCGCGGCCGAACGGGGGCAAGCCCCCTCGCCACAGAATCGGTGTTGGACCAATGGACCGGGAATATCCCTAAAGCCTGCCCCCAACGAGTCGATAACCCGGCATCAATAGCTTTTGGCGACTTTTTATTCGCCCATCACCTTTCTCCAAAGAAGGTTTTTATGTCCTCCACCAAAGCCCGCGCAGATTCACTTTCGCTTCTTCTGTTTACCTTGCGCAGCGGCAAGCTGATGGCGATCAACCTGCTGAAAGTCAGTGAAATCATCCCTTGCCCGCCGCTGACCAAGCTGCCGGAGTCGCATCCCCACGTCAAAGGCATCGCCACCCTGCGCGGCACGTCGTTGTCGGTGATCGACCTGAGCCGCGCCATCGGCGAGCGACCGCTGGAAGATCCCAACGGTGGCTGCCTGATCGTGACCGACGTCAGCCGCTCCAAACAGGGCTTGCATGTGCAGGCCGTGAGCAAAATCGTGCACTGCCTGACCACCGACATCCGTCCGCCGCCCTTCGGCTCCGGCGGTGTGCGTTCGTACATCACCGGCGTGACCTCGGTCGACGGTGTGCTGGTACAAGTGCTGGATATCGAAAAAGTCATCCACGGCATCGCCCCGGCGCAGATCGAAATGGCCCCGACGGAATTGAGCATGGAAGACGCCGAAGTCCTGGGCAACGCGCGAATCCTGGTGGTCGATGACAGTCAGACCGCGCTGCAACAATCGGTGCACACCCTGCGCAACCTCGGCCTGCAATGCCACACCGCGCGCAGTGCCAAGGAAGCCATCGACTGCCTGCTGGACCTGCAAGGCACCGCGCAGCAGATCAACCTGATCGTCTCGGACATCGAAATGTCGGAGATGGACGGCTACGCCTTCACCCGCACCCTGCGCGAAACCCCGGACTTTTCTCACCTTTACGTGCTGCTGCATACCTCGCTGGACAGCGCGATGAACAGCGAAAAAGCCCGTTTGGCCGGCGCCAACGGGGTACTGACCAAGTTCTCCTCGCCAGAACTGACCAAGTGCCTGATCGAAGCCGCCAAGGCTGTCGCCGAGCAGGGCCACTGAGTTTGGCCGAGGACTTTTGCTTCCTGATGCGGCGCAACCTCGCGGAGGCTGTGCCGGCCATCACCTGGCCAACCGGTATCGAACTGCGCCAATACCGCCCCGAACTCGCCGAAACCGTTCACCGGCTGATGGAACTGGGTTATCGCGAGGGCGGCGGTCGCGTGCCGGCGCTGGACGTCTGGCAGCGACGCTTTGAAACCGATCCTGAATATGATCCGAGCCTGTGCTTCATCGCCCTCGACGCCGAAGGAATTATCGGCGTGTGCCAGTGCTGGACCAGCGCCTACATCAAGAACCTGGTGGTGCATCCCCGCGCCCAAGGCCTCGGACTCGGCCGCGCCTTACTGCTGAATGCTTTCAAAGCGTTTCAGCAGCGCCGCGAAGGGTTCGTCGATTTAAAGGTGCTGGAAGACAACCTTCGGGCGCAGCGATTGTACGAAAGCGCCGGAATGCGGGTGGTACGCCGGGAGCCGGTTCCCGCCTGACAGCGCGTCCCCTGTAGGAGCGAGGCTTGCCCGCGAAGAGGCCGACACAAACACCCCACAACCATCAGGCATACTCCAACCTTGGCCAACACACCAAGGATGCCCATTTCCATGAAAGCCACCACCCTGCTCTTCCTCAGCCTCACCGCCCTCGCCACCCAGGCCCACGCCTCCAGCCCCGACGCCTGGGCCGCTTACGACAAAGCCGTCCTCACCAGTTGCACCAAAGCCAGCGGCTTGAAAGACGCCAAGCCCGTCGGCAACGCCGCACAATTCGACGACCGCGTCGGCTACACCGCCCTCCTGCTGCAAGGCCAATACCCGCAAAAACACATGAAGGGCCAGCAAGGTACCGAGCTTTGCCTCTACAACAAGAAGAGCAAAACCGCCTACGTCACTGAATGGGACTCCATCCGCCCCACCGCCAAAAAGCCGTGAGTGGCGCATAACTTGCTTCGACGCTGACCTGTGCGGTGGCTTTCTGTCGCCCTTTCACGCCCTCACATGCGACCGGTCAATCAATGAACACGACGTTTTCCTGCGTAGGTTGCGGCAAATGCTGCAACGACCACCACGTACCCCTGACCCTGACGGAAGCCCGCATGTGGGCGAACGATGGCGGTCAGGTGATCGTGCTGGTGGAAGGCTTCCTGGGCAATGGCCTGGGCTTGCCTCTGTTGCAACGGGAACACGCCGAACGCCGGTCGGTGATGGTTCGTAGCGGCGCGACCGAGGCCTACGTGGCGATCACTTTCGCCGCCTACAATGTCGGCCCCTGCCGGAATCTTGACGAAGACAACCTCTGTCGCATCTACGAACGCCGGCCGCTGGTGTGCCGCATCTACCCGATGGAAATCAATCCGCACATCCCCCTCAACCCGGCGGTAAAAGAATGCCCGCCCGAGTCGTGGGAACAAGGGCCGGACCTGATTGTGGGCGGCGAGTTGGTTGATCAGGAACTGGTCACGCTGATCCAGCGCTCGCGCCAGGCGGATCGCGATGAGGTTCAGGCCAAGGATGCGATTTGCGGGCTCTTGGGAATTCGAACCACCGCGCTGAAGGGTGACGGCTTTACCGCTTATCTGCCGGAGATGGGCGCCTTTGCTTCGGTGATCGATCAAGTGGTGGCGCAGCCATTGGAAGCACCGGACGGTGAATGGCTGTTTCATGTCTCGGGCGAGGACATTGCCGGGCAAGTCCTGGCGGCCGGGGCTGAAGTGGCGACTGAAGCCGCGCTGAACTATGCGTTTATTTCGTTACGGGCGGCTTGATCCGAGGGATGCGTTGTCTGTGATGGCCCCTTCGCGAGCAGGCTCGCTCCCGCATTAAATTGCATTCCCCTGTGGGAGCGGGCTTGCTCGCGAAGAAGCCGGCACAGACAACGCAGATTCCGAATCAGCGAGCAGCAACCGCCTGGCATTCGACTTCAACCCGTGCATCCAGCACCAACGCCTTGGCGACAAACGTCGTGCGCGCCGGCAAGCGATCCGCCGGAAAGTAGCGCCGATACACCGTATTCATTGCGCTGAAATCCTTGATATCAGCCAGTATGACCGTGCATTTGGCCACGTGGGACAGGGACGAACCGCTGCGTTGCAATGCGCTGCGCAGGTTCTCCATTGTTTGCGTCATTTGCGGGACGATACCGCCCTTCACCAACTCGCCATCCGCCCCCAGCCCGAGCACGCCGGACAGGTAAATGGTCTCGCCAACCTGAACGGCATCAGAAAATGGCAAGCCTTCGTCATTGAGAAAATAGCTGGGAGGACGGATTTGTGGCTCGACCGCAGACGATACACAACCGGTGGTCAGGACCATCAGCGACAGGACAGAGAGGATTTTCAGCAGGGGCATTTCGATGGCCTTCGTCGAGGAATTCACGGAGATGAATCTTCGACGAGTGGCCACTGACTTTCCCAGAGGACGAATCGCTCATCCTTGTGGGAACAGTCTCGATTTCAGAAGGGCTTTTTTCAAACTGGCTGACGGTCAGCGTTTGCCCATCGAACGACGAGTACCCGGTGGCGCTGCGCCAGGGGTCTTGGTGTGGCCATTCTTGGCGCCGTTTTTGTACCAAGGCTGGCTGGCATTCTTGGCGGCAGCCAGTTCGCCCGGTTTGAACGGAAACTTGAATGCCGGGATTGCGGCTTTGGTTTCGCTGTCTGCGCTGGAGTCGACGCTGTCTGGCAGGTCTGCCTGGTCGTCGCTCAAAGCGTCGGCGACCGGCGGTTGTGTCGGGGAAGTCATGAAAGCTCCGGGTGATGCACAAAGAGTCGGGCCCGGTGGATGGGCCGCGAAAGGCGGCAGTATACCCGTGTCGAGGGCGGCAAGCTGCAAGCGGTGAGATTCAGGCGACAAGTAGTCGGTCTGTCAGTCTTGTGCTGGCTGGACTGACGCCTTCGCGGGCAAGCCTCGCTCCCACAAGGACGACGCTGTACCTGTGTAGGAGCGAGGCTTGCCCGCGAAGAACGATAATGCGGTGTATCTGCATAACCGCTGATCCCAAACTGACAGCCCCGTCAGTTAGCAGTCACCTTGCTGACCGGGTAACAGGGCTATAAGGGGAGGTATAAAATCTGACCTTATTCCCGTCCCTCTAGCCCGGCGCCCCACTCGCATGCGAATTCAGAAAAAATCCGCGTTGATCGCAGCCCCTCTGATTGTCCTGGCAGCGCTGGGCGTGTGGTACGCCACCAAGCCGGCCACCGCGAAACTGGCGGCCCCGACGGCCATTCCGGTGCGCGTCGTCGCGGTTTCCGCAAAAGATGTTCCGCGCTTTGTCAGCGGCATCGGTTCGGTGTTGTCCCTGCACAGCGTGGTGGTGCGTCCACAAATCGACGGCATCCTCACCAAATTGCTGGTCAAGGAAGGTCAACTGGTCAAGACCGGCGACTTGCTCGCCACCATCGATGACCGCTCGATCCGCGCCAGCCTCGATCAGGCCCGTGCGCAATTGGGCGAAAGTCAGGCCCAACTGCAAGTGGCGCTGGTCAACCTCAAGCGCTACAAACTACTGAGCGTCGATGATGGCGTGTCCAAGCAGACTTACGACCAGCAACAAGCCCTGGTCAACCAGCTCAAGGCCACCGCCCAAGGCAATCAGGCATCCATCGACGCCGCCCAGGTGCAGCTTTCCTACACGCAGATTCGCTCACCGGTCACCGGACGCGTCGGTATTCGTACGGTGGACGAAGGCAACTTCCTGCGCATGACTGACGCCCAAGGCTTGTTCACCGTGACGCAGATCGACCCGATCGCCGTGGAATTTTCCCTGCCTCAGCAAATGCTGCCGACCCTGCAAGGCTTGATCGGCGATCCGCAACGCGCGCAGGTGAAGGCCTACATCGGCGCCGACACCGATGGCGAAACCGGCAACCTGCTGGGCGAAGGTCACCTGACCCTGATCGACAACCAGATCAACGCCAACACCGGGACCATCCGCGCCAAAGCCGAATTCAACAACCCGAACCAGAAGCTCTGGCCCGGCCTATTGGTGACGGTAAAGATTCAGACAGCACTGGATAAAGATGCGCTGGTGGTGCCGCCGACCGTCGTACAACGGGGCCTCGATCAACATTTCGTGTACCGGGTGAAAGGCGACAAAGTGGAAACCGTGCAAGTGCAGATGGTTTACCAAGGCAGCGGCCAGGACATCATTACCGGGGTCAAACCCGGCGACGTGCTGGTCAGCGATGGCCAGTCGCGACTCAAACCCGGCTCGACCGTGCAAGTGCTGACGGAGCCGCCGCAAGTGGTGCAAGCGGAGCCTAAACAATGAGAGGCCCCTCCGCGTGGTGCATCGACCACCCGGTCGCCACCATCCTGCTGACCTTTGCCCTGGTGCTGCTGGGTGTAATCGCCTTCCCGCGCCTGCCGATCGCGCCGTTGCCGGAAGCGGAATTCCCGACCATTCAGGTGAATGCGCAACTGCCCGGCGCCAGCCCGGACACCATGGCGTCGTCGGTGGCCACGCCGCTGGAAGTGCAATTCAGCGCCATCCCCGGCATGACCCAAATGACCTCGAGCAGTGCCTTGGGTTCGAGCCTGCTGACCCTGCAATTCACCCTCGATAAAAGCATCGACACCGCCGCGCAGGAAGTCCAGGCCGCGATCAACACCGCCGCCGGCAAGCTGCCCAAGGACATGCCGACCCTGCCGACCTGGAAGAAGGTCAATCCGGCCGACAGCCCGGTGCTGATCCTGAGTGTCAGCTCGACGCAAATGCCCGGCACCGAACTCAGTGACCTGGTGGAAACCCTGCTCTCGCGTCAGATCAGTCAGATCGACGGTGTAGGCCAAATCAACATCACCGGTCAGCAGCGTCCGGCGATCCGCGTTCAGGCCTCAGCCGACAAACTCGCCGCCATCGGCCTGACCCTGGCCGACATTCGCCTGGCGATCCAGCAGACCAGCCTCAACCTGGCCAAGGGTGCGTTGTACGGCGAGTCGAGCATTTCGACCCTGTCCACCAACGACCAATTGTTCCATCCCGACGAATACAGCCAGCTCATCGTTTCCTACAAGGACGGTGCACCGGTTCACCTGAAAGATGTCGCCAAAGTCGTCAACGGTTCGGAAGATGCCTACGTCCAGGCGTGGGCCGGTGATCAACCCGGTGTGAACCTGGTGATCTCCCGGCAACCGGGAGCAAACATCGTCGAGACGGTGGATCGTATTCAAGCCGCCCTGCCGGGCCTTGAAGCGATGCTGCCGGCCTCGGTGCAGGTCAAGGTGTTGATCGACCGCACCCAGACCATTCGCGCCTCCTTGCACGAAGTGGAAATCACCCTGTTGATCGCGATCATGCTCGTGGTCGCGGTGATGGCGCTGTTCCTGCGCCAGTGGTCGGCGACCATGATTGTGTCCGCCGTACTGGGCGTGTCGCTGACCGCCAGTTTCGCCCTGATGTACATCATGGGCTTCAGCCTGAACAACCTGACCCTCGTGGCGATCGTGGTGGCCGTGGGGTTTGTGGTGGACGATGCGATCGTGGTGGTGGAGAACATTCACCGCCATTTGGAGGCCGGCGACGGCATGCGCGAGGCGGCGATCAAAGGCGCCGGCGAGATCGGTTTCACCGTGGTCTCGATCAGTTTCTCGCTGGTCGCCGCGTTTATCCCGCTGCTGTTCATGGGCGGTGTGGTTGGGCGGTTGTTTAAAGAATTCGCCCTGACCGCCACCTCGACCATCATGATTTCGGTGGTGGTGTCCCTGACCCTCGCGCCGACCCTGGCCGCGCTGTTTATGCGTGCGCCGGTGCATCACGCCCACAGCAAAAAGACCTTTGGTGATCGCTTGCTGGCCGGTTATGAAAAATACCTGCGCCGCGCCCTCGCCCATCAGAAAACCATGATTGGCGTGTTCTGCCTGTCGTTGTGCCTGGCCATCGCCGGTTACATCTTCATCCCCAAAGGCTTCTTCCCGGTCCAGGACACGGGTTTCGTCCTTGGCACTACCGAAGCGGCTGCAGATATTTCCTACGGTGACATGGTGAAAAAACACCTGGCGATGGCGGAAATCGTCGCGGCGGATCCGGCGGTACAGGCGTTTTCCCACTCGGTGGGCGTCTCGGGCAGCAACCAGACCATCGCTAACGGCCGGTTCTGGATCGCCCTGAAAAAACGCGGCGACCGGGATGTCTCGGCCAGCCAGTTCATCGACCGGATTCGCCCGCAACTGATGAAAGTCCCCGGCATCGTGCTGTACCTGCGCGCCGGCCAGGACATCAACCTCAGCTCCGGCCCGAGCCGTGCGCAGTATCAATACGTACTCAAGAGCAACGACGGCCCGACACTCAGCACCTGGACCCAGCGTCTGACGGAAAAACTGCGCACCAACCCGGCGTTCCGCGATATTTCCAACGACTTGCAACTGGGCGGCAGCATCACCCACATCAGCATCGACCGCAGCGCGGCGGCGCGTTTTGGGCTGACTGCCAGTGATGTCGACGAGGCGCTGTACGACGCCTTCGGCCAGCGGCAAATCAATGAATTCCAGACCCAGATCAACCAGTACAACGTGATTCTGGAACTGGACACCAAGCAGCGCGGCAAGGCTGAAAGCCTGAATTATTTCTACCTGCGCTCGCCGTTGAGCGGGGAGATGGTGCCGTTGTCGGCGCTGGCGAAGTTCGATGCGCCGACCATTGGCCCATTGTCCATCGCCCACGACGGGATGTTCCCGGCGGCCAACCTGTCGTTCAACCTGGCGCCCGGCGTCGCGTTGGGTGATGCGGTAATTCTGCTCAACCAGGCCAAGGCCGAGATCGGTATGCCAGCGGCGATCAGCGGCAACTTCCAGGGCGCGGCCCAGGCGTTCCAGAGTTCGCTGGCCAGCCAACCGTGGCTGATTCTGGCGGCGCTGGTGGCGGTGTACATCATTCTCGGCGTGCTCTATGAGAGCTTCGTGCATCCGCTGACCATTATTTCGACCTTGCCCTCAGCCGGTCTCGGTGCGGTGATCATGCTGTGGATCTGGGGCCAGGACTTTTCGATCATGGCGTTGATCGGTTTGGTGCTGCTGATCGGTATCGTGAAGAAAAACGGCATCCTGATGATCGACTTCGCCCTCGAGGCCCAGCGCAAGGGTGGCTTGCCACCGGAAGAGGCGATTTTCCAGGCGTGTATCACGCGGTTCCGGCCGATCATCATGACCACCCTCGCCGCCCTGCTCGGCGCCTTGCCGCTGATGCTCGGCTACGGCACCGGCGCCGAACTGCGCCAGCCATTGGGGATTGCGGTAGTCGGCGGCTTGCTGGTGAGTCAGGCGCTGACGCTGTTTACTACGCCGGTCATATACTTGTGGCTTGAGCGGCTTTTCCATCGGCCCAAACCAGCGCCAGAGCCACTGCCGGCACTGGCGACCACAGACTGAGGCGGGGTCATGCGCGTTCTGATTATCGAAGATGAAGAAAAAACCGCGGACTATCTGCACCGCGGCCTGACGGAACAGGGTTACACCGTGGACCTGGCGCGGGACGGCGTCGAAGGCCTGCACCTGGCGCTGGAAAGCGACTACGCGGTGATCATCCTCGACGTCATGTTGCCGGGCCTCGATGGCTTCGGCGTGCTGCGAGCCTTGCGCGCACGCAAACAAACCCCGGTGATCATGCTCACCGCCCGCGAGCGTGTCGAAGACCGCATCAAGGGCCTGCGCGATGGCGCCGACGATTACCTCGGCAAACCTTTTTCCTTCCTGGAACTGGTGGCACGCCTGCAAGCGTTGACCCGACGCAGCGGCGGCCATGAACCGGTGCAAGTCAGCATCGCCGACCTGTGGATCGATTTGATCAGCCGCAAGGCCACCCGCGCCGGCACACGCCTGGACCTGACCGCCAAGGAGTTCTCGCTGCTCAGCGTATTGGCCCGGCGCCAGGGTGAAATCCTCTCCAAAACCGCGATTGCCGAGATGGTCTGGGACATCAATTTCGACAGCGACGCCAACGTTGTCGAAGTCGCGATCAAACGTCTGCGGGCCAAGCTCGACGGGCCGTTCGACGAGAAACTGCTGCACACGATTCGTGGCATGGGTTATGTGCTGGAGAGCCGTGGTGTCCAGTAACTCGATTGCGCTGCGCCTAAGCGGGATGTTCACGCTGGTGGCACTGCTGGTGTTTCTGTTGATCGGCTGGGCTTTGTACCAGCAGGTCGACAAAGGCCTGGGCCTGTTGCCCGAAGCCGAGCTGGATGCGCGCTACAGCGTGCTCGAATCCACGGTCGGGCGTTACGGCACACCCGAGCATTGGGTGAAGATCAACAACAAGCTCAAGTTGCTCGGCGAAGAAGACAAGCGCATCAGCTTCTGGATTATCAGCGGCGATCCGCAGTACGAATACGGCAACATCACCCCGCAGATCCGCGCCTTCGCCGAAGGACCGCTGGGCCGGCGGGATATGCAACTGCCGGATCATGACTACCCGCTGAAAGTCTTGGTCAGTCAGTTCCCGGCCAAGGATCAGCGCCCGCCATTGCGCTTTATGATCGGCATCGACACCGAGACGTTTCTACAGACTCAGCATCACTTGCTGATCGCCCTGATCAGCCTGGCGATCATCGGCGTATTGCTGGCCTCGGCACTCGGTTACTGGGTGGCGCGGATCGGGCTCAAGCCGTTGATCAAGTTGTCCCAGGAAGCCCAGCGCCTGGCGCCGCCGTTGCGTTCGGGGCGGTTGCGCCTGTCGCCGTTGCCGCCGGAGCTTGATCAGTTTGTCAGCTCGTTCAACTCGACACTGGAGCGGGTCGAACAGGCTTATTCGCGGCTGGAATCGTTCAACGCCGACGTCGCCCATGAACTGCGCTCGCCGCTGACTAATCTGATTGGCCAGACCCAAGTGGCGCTCACACGTGGCCGTTCGGCGGAACATTATTTCGAAGTGCTGCAATCGAACCTCGAAGAACTGGAACGGCTGCGCTCGATCATCAATGACATGTTGTTCCTGGCCAGCGCCGACCAGGGCAGCAAGGCGACCAAACTGACCTCCACGTCGCTGGCCGATGAGGTGGCCACGACGTTGGAGTATCTGGATTTCATTCTGGAAGACGCGCAGGTGCAGGTGCAGGTCAGCGGTGATGCGCAGGTGCGGATCGAAATCGCGCATCTGCGCCGGGCGTTGATCAATCTGCTGAGCAATGCGGTGCAACACACCGAGCCTGGGCAGGTGATCGAGGTTCGGATCGAGGTGGCGGAGCATCAAGTGAGTATTGGTGTGGCCAATCCTGGGTCACCGATTGCCAGCGAGCATTTGCCACGGCTGTTCGAACGGTTTTATAGGGTGGATGCGTCACGCAGCAACAGCGGGAATAACCATGGGCTGGGGCTGGCAATTGTGAAAGCGATTGCGCTGATGCATGGCGGCGACGTGTTTGTGCGCAGTGATCATGGGATGAATACGTTCGGCATCCACCTCCCCGTCTGACTCAACGCGGCCCTGTAGCAGCTGGCGAAGCCTGCGTCCGGCTGCGCAGCAGTCGTAAACCCTGTACACGCGATCTACCAGAAAGAAACGGGCGCATGATTTAACGACTGCTGCGCAGCCGGACGCAGGCTTCGCCAGCTGCTACGGGTTTGCGGCGCACCGGTTACTATTGCCTCCCACGCAATAGTCCTTTCTGAAATCAGCTCTGTTTCCCATCGTCCTCGAACCTTAACCTTGGCGCACCAAACAGCACTTGCCAAGCAAGAAGGTTTTAAAGATGTCCAACACTATGGGTATTGCCAGCGCTTTCGTTTTGTCCGCCTTGTTCCTGTCCCCAGTCGCCATGGCTGAAGAGTCGCCAGCCTTTGTCGCGCACAATGTTGCGCGGGCCAAAGCGTTCGAACAGGCCCAGGAAGAGATGACTGCCAAAGCGCACGATGCCGAGCAAACCCCTCAAGCGTCCACTTCTGCAGCCCGCCAGCAGGTTGAGAAAGACAGCTGATCCCGCGTATTGCTCCGTTTCCCTCGACACTTTTCATCGGCTCTTCCCTTTGAAAAGTTGTCTTCAAAGCCGCTGCTATCAGCGGCTTTTTTTATTGTGCAGAAAACACGTCCGACTTCGTCTCCCTTAACAAGAAGTAAAAAACGTCGATCCATGAACTGACGTTAATGACCCAAAAGGAGCTGTACCGCACGTGTCTTTTTCTCTGAAACTCAGCCCGTTATTCATTGCAATCGCTGCAACGATGGCCGCCACTGCACAGGCCGCCGACGACACCAGCCGCGAAGGTTTTGTCGAAGGGTCGAGCCTCAACCTCAACGCCCGCAACTACTACATGAACCGCAACCGGCACCAGCACACCGATGACAACATCGAATGGGGCCAGGGTTTTCTCGGTAAATTCGAATCCGGTTTCACCCAAGGCACCGTCGGTTTCGGCATTGACGCCCACGCCATGCTCGGGCTGAAACTCGACGGCGGTGGCGGCACCGACAATTCGAGCATCCTGCCGATCAGCGACGGCAACGGCAAAGCGCCGGGCTCGTTCTCCACTGGCGGCGGCACGCTGAAAATGCGCGCCTTTGACACTGAACTGAAGGCCGGCGACCTGTTTCTCACCAACCCGGTGATCGCCGGTGGCGAGAGCCGCATGCTGCCCCAGACCTTTCGTGGCGTCAGCCTGACCAACCACAGTTTCGACGATTTCCTGATCGAAGGTGGGCAGGCCAGTTTCACCAAGCCTTACAACCAGAGCGGCCACACCCGGATCGGCACGTCCTATGGCAGCCTCGCCGACGGCGACGAAAGCCAGCACCTGAACTGGGCCGGCGTGGCCTGGAGCGGTTTGCCGGGGCTGACCAGCAGCCTGTATGCGTCTGAGCTCAAGGACATCTGGAACCAGTACTACTACGACCTGGATTACACCTATCAAGTGAATGATCTGGTCAGCCTGAACCCCGGCTTGCACTTCTATCACACGCAAGACACCGGCGATGCGCTGCTGGGCAACATCGACAACAACACCTACAGCCTGCATTTCACCGTCGGCGTGGGCAATCACAGCGTTACCGCCGCGTATCAACGGGTCAACGGCAATACGCCGTTCGACTACATCAGCCAGGGCGACAGCATTTACCTCGACAACTCCCAGCAGTACTCGGACTTCAACGGCCCGAACGAGCGCTCGTGGAAACTCAAGTACGCCTACGATTTCGTCGGTCTCGGCCTGCCCGGCCTGACATCGGCAGTTTCCTACTCCCGGGGTGAAACGGACCTGACCAAGGTTGATCCAGAGAGCAAAGGCTACGCCTCGTGGTACAGCGCCGACGGCAAACACGCCAAGCACTGGGAACGGGATATTGATTTGAAATATGTGGTCCAGGGCGGCAAGGCCAAGGACTTGGCGCTGCGCCTGCAATGGGCGACCAACCGTGGCGGCAATGGCTACGGCGCGCTGGATCAGGACACCGATGAATACCGCGTGATCGTCGACTACCCACTGAATGTCTTCTAAGCTTTACTAAGCAATAGGCCAGCATGTTTTGCTGGCCTTTTTTTTATCTGGCATTTATACAAGCGCTCTGGACGCGACCGGTTTCTGGGACTCTGCCCAACTCTTGTAAAAAACTTTCATAACGCCTTATTTGCAGAAGTCAGAACCATGAGTGTGAGCAGTATGAAATCTCTAGATCCGGTCGGCTCGACACGATCGGAGCGACTTCTTGTTCTCGGCAGTGTGTTGTTGGTGATTGCGATACTCAGCATCGTGACCTTCCTGCTGATCCGTGAGCGCGCCAACGCTGAATTGTCCGCCGCCCGCGCCGCCAGCAACATCGTGCAATTGATCGACGCCGACGTGCTGCGCAATGTCGAACTCTATGATTTGTCCCTGCTGGGTTTGATCGCTGCCTACCAGCGAGACGATCTCAAAAGCGTGTCTCCAGCCATTCGCCATCTGGCCTATTTCGATCGCGCCACTGCCGCGCCGTACAAGGGCAACATTTTGTTGCTCGACAACAAGGGCGACGTGATCGCCGACTCGGCTTCGGTGGAACCCAGGCAAGGCAACTACGCCGACCGCGAATACTTCCAGTCTCACGTAAACAACCCGGACCCGGGCATGTTCATCAGCCCTCCCTTCAGAGCCAGGTCACCCGACCAGGATTGGCGTATCAGCTTCAGTCGACGGGTAAGCGGCTCCAAGGATGAGTTTCTGGGGGTCGCCGAAGCCGCCATGCGTCTGAGTTACTTCGATCAGTTGTTCAACGGTTTGAGCATCGGCCGCGACAGCACGGTCAATCTGATCAGCAAGAACGGGATTCTCCTGGCCCAGCAACCACGCCTGGCCGAAGAACTGATCGGCAAGGATTTCAGTAACCGCCCGAATTTCCAGCGCATCGTCAAAGAAGGCAACGGCAGCTTCACCAGCATTTCCGATCGATACCGTGACGAGCGCCTGTACACCTTCTCCAAGGTCGGAAATTTGCCGTTGATCGTCATCGTTGCGCTGTCCAGCGATGAAGTCTTTGCAGCCTGGAAGCGCACTGCGGTGGTGGTCAGCTCGGCAACGCTTGCCCTGTGCGTGAGCCTGCTGTGGCTGACGTGGTCGCTGCGCCGGGAATTGCGCCGGCGTCACACCGCCGAGCACGAGCTGACACAACTGGCCGCTACCGATGCGTTGACGGGGCTGGCCAACCGCCGAATGCTGGATCAGGCCCTGCGCCACGAATGGTTTCGCGCACAGCGTTCCGGCATGCCGTTATCGGTGTTGATGATCGATGCTGACCATTTCAAAGCGTTCAACGATCGCCATGGCCATCAGGCCGGCGACGAAGCGCTGCGCTCGTTGGCCAAAGTCATCAGTGCCCACGTCCGACGACCGGCGGACCTGGCTGCCCGTTACGGCGGAGAAGAGTTTTCGGTGATCCTGGCGGAAACCGATGGCGCGGGGGCGCAGCAGATCGCCGAAACCATCCGTGTGGCCGTGGAGCAATTGCCGTTGGTGGCGGGTGCAGCGTTGCCGATGACTGTCAGTATCGGGATCAGTACCTGGACCACTGCGAGCGAGATCAGCCTGGAGCAATTGTTGTTTGTGGCGGACAAGGCGTTGTATCAGGCCAAGGAAGGGGGGCGGAATCGGGTGGTTGCGGCTGGTTGAGATTTGCGTGGCGGCGACTGGCCTCTTCGCGGGCAAGCCTCGCTCCTACGGGTTTGCGTTTGCCCTGTAGGAGCGAGGCTTGCCCGCGAAGGGGCCACCACGGCTGGCAAAGAAACCGAGGCATAAAAAAAGGCCACCCGAAGGCAGCCTTTAAAAACTAGAGAGGTTTTTGCTTACACGGCCGCAACAGGACGCATGTAAGAGATCGGTGCAGTGCTGGCGTCTTCGAAAGTCACGACTTCCCAAGCATCTGTCTGCTCAATCAACTTGCGCAGCAGCTGGTTGTTCAATGCATGTCCGGACTTGAAGCCCTTGAACTCACCAATCAGGCTATTGCCCAGCAGGTAGAGGTCACCAATTGCATCGAGGATCTTGTGCTTCACGAATTCGTCTTCATAGCGAAGGCCGTCTTCGTTCAGTACACCATCCGCGTCGACCACAATAGCGTTTTCAACGCTGCCGCCGAGTGCGAGGTTGTGCTTGCGCAGGTACTCGATATCACTCATGAAACCAAAGGTACGGGCGCGGCTGACTTCTTTTACGAACGAAGTACTGGAAAAATCCACGCTTGCACTTTGTGTGCGGTTACGGAAAACCGGGTGATCGAAATCGATCTCGAAGCTCACTTTGAAACCTTCGAAAGGGACGAAAGTGGCGCGCTTGTCGCCGTCTTCCACTGTCACTTCCCGTAGGATCCGGATGAACTTCTTGGCGGCGTCCTGCTCTTCCAGGCCGGCCGATTGAATCAGGAATACGAAAGGTCCAGCGCTACCATCCATGATCGGGACTTCGGACGCGGAGAGCTCGACGTAGGCGTTATCGATGCCCAGGCCAGCCATGGCCGAGAGCAAGTGCTCAACCGTATCCACTTTGACGTCACCGTTGACCAGCGTGGTCGACATCGTGGTTTCGCCAACGTTTTCCGCGCGAGCAGGAATCTGCACCACAGGGTCCAGATCGGCACGAACAAACACGATGCCGGTGTCGATAGGTGCAGGCTTGAGGGTCAGGTAAACCTTCTCCCCGGAGTGCAGGCCTACACCTGTGGCACGGATAATATTTTTCAGTGTGCGTTGTTTAATCATGGCTTGGGCCGCTTCAGCGCAAATTGCGAACTGGTATCAACAAAGGCTGGCGATAATAGCAGACCAGACCTTTGCTGAACACCAATCACCTTCATAGCCCTGATACATTCCATCAATCAGCCTGACGACGCAGGAATGCCGGGATGTCCAGGTAGTCCAGATCGTCTTGCGGATTCATCTTCGCGGCAGTCGCAGCACCGGCCTGAGCCTGGTTGCGCATGACGGTCGGACGGTCCAGGTCACGGTAGTTCACAGCAGGCGCTTCCTGACGCGAAGGCGCTTGTTGCTGCGGCTGCGAAGCCACGGACGTGTGCATGGTGTTGTCGATAACCTTCACAGGCTTCTCGATTTTTGCGCCCAGACCAGTGGCAACCACGGTCACGTGCAGTTCGTCGCGCATGTCCGGATCGATAACAGTACCGACCTTGACCATTGCGTGCTCGGAAGCGAAGGCTTCGATGATGCTACCCACGTCGGA
>NZ_JBIUXZ010000003.1:0-437835 GCF_044744265.1 Pseudomonas sp. NPDC087342 | reverse complement strand
TGAAAGCCTCCGAAATCAGCCGTGACCGCGTTGAAGACGCGCGCAACGTTCTGAAAGAAGGCGAAGAAGTAGAAGCCAAGATCATCAGCGTTGACCGCAAGAGCCGCGTAATTCAGCTCTCGATCAAGTCGAAAGACGTTGAAGACGAGAAAGAAGCTATCCAGAGCCTGCGCGATAAGCCAGCTACGGAAGCTGCTGCCACTGGTGATACCACCATGGCTGCACTGCTGCGTGAAGCAATGGCCAAGCAGAACTAAGTTCTGTAAGACCATAGAAAAAGGGCGACTTCGGTCGCCCTTTTTTGTGCCCGGAATTTGGCTTCATGAACCAATCTCCTTCGCGTGCTGTCTCTTTCTTTAGTCGGATCAATCGTTTATTTGCAGCTAGGCTTACGCTTGGGGCGAACGAGAGTCGGGCGTAGCGTCCGGCATAAGGAAGTGAATGAACAAGCTCATTGTCGCAATTGCTGTGCTGACATTGACGGGGTGTACTACTAACGCCAAGACTCATGTTGTACGCGGGGTCAGTGGTATCGAGATCGATTGCTCGGGATTGGGTTCCGGGTGGGAGAAATGCCGCAAGCGAGCCGCCAAGGAGTGCAAGGCTGCCGGGTACAAGGTGGTTGCACGATCCGACGATGCCAAAGAAGAGGATGAGTTTCCTTTTGGCTTTAATCCAGCAGGCTACCTGACGCGCACCATGTTGGTTATTTGCAGGTGATAGCGTGGTGCCGCGGGTGTTTCGGTGTCCTGTAAATGGGCATTTTGAGGCTGGTAAAGATATGTCAAACCCTGGGCTGTTCAAATTCCTCCGGGCATGCTAAAACCTTTGAAGCGCTGATCTAGCTGCTTGAAAAAGAAGGGAAAAATATGACGAAGTCGGAGTTGATCGAACGAATTGTCACCCATCAAGGGCTGCTCTCATCCAAGGATGTGGAGCTGGCCATCAAGACCATGCTTGAGCAAATGTCCCAATGTCTGGCCACTGGGGATCGTATCGAGATTCGTGGTTTTGGCAGCTTCTCCCTGCACTACCGCGCGCCGCGCGTGGGTCGTAACCCGAAAACCGGTCAGTCGGTTAGCCTCGATGGCAAGTTCGTTCCGCATTTCAAGCCGGGCAAGGAACTGCGTGATCGGGTCAACGAAGAAGAGGAGGAAGGTTTTGATCTCCATAACTAAAGGTTCGGCGCATGCGTAGCCTCAAGCGTGTACTCCTTGGCTTGGTATTCCTGTTGCTGATTCTGGTTGTTCTGGCGTTCGTTCTCGAAAATCAGCAATCGGTTTCACTGTTGTTCTTTGGTTGGGCTGGGCCGCAACTACCGGTGTCGCTGGTAATGGTTCTTGCACTACTGATCGGCATGTTGATCGGGCCGATTCTGGGCTGGTTCCTGGGGCGTGCGTCCCGGGCCTCACGCAAGCGCCTTGTCTGAATTCCGATAATGTCATCGCAGGGCGAATTTGCTACACAGCTTGTCTATATCCATTAGTAAAACCTTCATTAAGCTGTAAAATGCTCCGCTTGTCCGGAGAGTGGCGCCTGCCGTTCCGTTCAGACTGACACTGTCAAAAGCCATGCTTAGTTGTTGGCTTTTGCATTCATGGATCAGACAGCGCTCGGTTGGTAGCTCTGTCAGCAGCTCAAGGGTATGGTTTCGCGTGAAAATTCTAGTAACCGGCGGCGCCGGGTTTATCGGTTCGGCAGTCATTCGTCATATCATTTCCAATACTGCCGACTCGGTGATTAATGTCGATAAGCTGACTTACGCCGGCAATCTTGAGTCATTGGCCGAAGTTAGCGAAAATTCGCGTTATGCATTCGAGCGCGTAGATATCTGCGACCGCGATCAGATCGACCGTGTTCTGCGTGAGCATCAACCCGATGCCATCATGCATCTGGCTGCAGAGTCCCATGTCGATCGCTCGATCTCTGGTCCGTCCGAGTTCATCCAGACCAACATTATCGGCACTTACACCCTACTGGAAGCTGCACGCCACTATTGGGCGGCATTGGATGATGCGCGTAAAGCCAACTTCCGTTTCCACCATATTTCCACCGACGAAGTCTACGGAGACCTCGAAGGTCCGGAAGACCTCTTCACGGAAACCACGCCATACCAGCCAAGCTCGCCGTACTCGGCTAGCAAGGCCAGCTCCGATCACCTGGTTCGCGCCTGGAGCCGTACCTATGGCCTGCCGACCCTGGTCACCAACTGCTCGAACAACTACGGCCCTTGCCACTTCCCTGAGAAGCTGATCCCGCTGATCATCCTCAATGCACTGGAAGGCAAGCCGCTGCCGGTCTACGGCAAAGGTAACCAGGTCCGTGACTGGCTCTACGTCGAAGACCACGCTCGTGCCCTGTACAAGGTCGTGACCGAAGGTGTCATCGGCGAGACTTACAACATCGGCGGTCATAACGAAAAGCAGAACATCGAAGTCGTTCAGACCCTGTGCGCACTGCTTGATGAGCTGCGCCCGGACTCCGCACATCGTCCTCACGCCAGCCTGATCACCTATGTTCAGGACCGTCCGGGCCACGATCAGCGTTATGCGATCGATGCCAGCAAAATCCAGCGTGAGCTGGGCTGGACTCCAGAAGAAACGTTTGAGACCGGTATCCGCAAAACGGTCGAGTGGTACCTCACTAATACTGAGTGGGTTGATCACGTGAAGAGCGGCAGCTACCAGCAATGGATTGACCAGAACTACGCGGATCGTTCGAGCAAGGCATGAAGATCCTTCTGCTGGGAAAAAACGGGCAAGTCGGCTGGGAGCTGCAGCGCTCCCTGGCTGCACTTGGCGAGCTGACTGCCCTGGATCGCCAGACGGTCGATGGTTTGTGCGGTGACCTGTCTGACCTCGATGCATTGCGTGCGACTATCCGTCGGGTCAAGCCTGACGTTATCGTCAACGCCGCAGCTTATACCGCCGTCGATAAAGCCGAGTCCGAAACCGAACTGGCTGATCGTGTGAACGCTCAGGCAAGTCAGGTTCTGGCAGAAGAGGCCGCGTCCCTGGATGCCTGGCTGATTCACTACTCGACTGATTACGTCTTCAGCGGTCAGGGCTCCATGCCATGGCAAGAGACGGATGGCGTCGCACCGGTGAACCACTACGGGGCCAGTAAACTGGCTGGCGAGCGGGCGATTATTGCGTCGGGTTGCAAGCATCTGATCTTTCGCACCAGTTGGGTCTACGGCGCTCGCGGCAACAATTTCGCCAAGACGATGCTGCGCCTGGCAAAGGATCGCGAAACACTGAGTGTCATCGCCGATCAGATCGGCGCCCCGACGGGTGCAGACTTGATCGCCGATGTGACTGCATTGGCTATTCAGCAAGTCATGCGGCGCCCTGAACTGGCTGGCTTGTATCACCTGGCGGCTGGCGGTGAAGTGTCCTGGCACGGCTACGCCAGTCATGTGATCGAATTTGCCCAGGCCAATGGCGAGTCACTTGCCGTCAAGTCAATTAGCCCGATCGAAACAACCGCATACCCGACACCTGCCCGTCGCCCTCTGAATTCGCGCTTGAATACTCAGAAGCTACGCGACAATTTCTCTCTACACTTGCCGGATTGGCAAAGTGGTGTAACCCGAATGCTTAGGGAAGTTCTGAACAAATGAACACGACAAATCGTAAAGGCATCATCCTCGCTGGCGGTTCGGGCACGCGCCTGCATCCGTTGACTCTCGGCGTGTCCAAGCAGATGTTGCCGATCTACGACAAGCCGATGATCTTCTATCCGCTGTCGGTGCTGATGCTTGCGGGGATGCGAGAGATCCTGATCATCTCCACGCCTGATGACTTGCCAAGCTTTCGCAAGTTGCTGGGTGACGGCAGCCTGTACGGCATCAAGCTGACTTACGCCGAACAGCCTACTCCGGATGGCCTGGCTCAAGCGTTCATCATCGGGGAAGAGTTTATCGGCAAGGACCCTTGCTGCCTGATCCTTGGTGACAACATCTTCTACGGCCAGCACTTCTCGGATAACTTGCGTTCTGCGACTGAACAGAAGTCTGGTGCGACGGTATTTGGTTACCACGTCTCCGACCCCGAACGTTTTGGCGTGGTTGAATTCGATGCTACTGGTCGTGCTCTCAGCATTGAAGAAAAACCGCTGAAGCCCAAGTCCAACTACGCGGTAACCGGCCTGTACTTCTACGACAACGAAGTTGTCGAGATAGCCAAGAACATCAAGCCTTCCGAGCGCGGCGAGCTGGAAATTACCGACGTCAACCGAGCTTACCTTGAGCGTAAGTCCCTTAACGTCGAAATGCTTGGCCGTGGTTTTGCCTGGCTCGATACCGGTACTCACGACTCGCTGCTTGAAGCCAGCCACTTCGTGCATACCATCGAACAGCGTCAAGGCCTGAAAGTGGCTTGCCTGGAAGAGATCGCCTACCACAATGGCTGGATTACTGCCGAGCAGCTGGGGGCTCAAGCTGACGCCCTGAAGAAGACGGGCTACGGTCAGTACCTGCAGAAGTTGTTGGACTCGCCTTCCCACTGATTCGAAAGACCAGTCCTTCTCGAAAAAAAGCGTTCAATCGGTTCAAGCAGGAATGGCATGCCAGTAAAACTTCCCAAGATTGCGGTTTTGCTGGCTGCCTACAATGGCATGCAGTGGATCGAGGAGCAGCTTTTATCAATTCTTGACCAGTCCTCTGTTGCGGTAACGATCTACATAAGTGTCGATCCCTCGAGTGATGGAACAGAGTCCTGGTGTGAAGCTTTTTGCGCTACCCAAGAGCGTGTTGTTTTGCTACCCGATGCAGGACAATTTGGCGGCGCTGCACGCAATTTTTTTCGATTGATACGCGATGTCGACTTTGAAAGTTACGATGCCGTTGCCTTTGCTGATCAAGATGATATCTGGCATTCAGATAAGCTGATGCGCTCCATGGAAATCATGGCTGCGCGAAAGGTTGACGCCTATTCAAGTAACGTCACGGCCTTTTGGTCAGGCGGAAAAAAGGTGTTACTCGATAAGAGTCAGCCACAGGTCGCATGGGACTATCTCTTCGAAGCGGCCGGCCCAGGTTGTACTTACGTTTTTACCAAGCCGCTTGCTAAAGCACTAAAAGAAGCTGTCTTGCAGAATTGGAGTCAGCTTCAACAAGTAAGTTTGCATGACTGGTACTGTTACGCATTTGCTCGAAGTCACGGGTATGACTGGTTTATAGACCATCACTCAACAGTGCTTTATCGGCAGCATGAAAGTAATCAGGTCGGTGCTAACACCGGGTTGTCACCATTGCTGCAGCGATATAAGACCATCCACGAAGGTTGGTGGTTTACTCAGGTGAGGGTGATTGCAGAGCTGATAGGGCAGGCTGACGAGCCGTGGGTGAAGAGTTGGTTGCGCTTCAGGCGCCGTAATCTATTGGCGCTGGCATTGAAGTCATGGCAGTGTCGTCGACGATTAAGAGACAAGATTTTGTTTTTCTTCGTGTGCTGCTTGACTGCAATAGTCGGCAGGAACATTTAACGAGAGGGGAGAAGCAACAGCTGTAACTCCAGGACGCTCTTGCTTGCCAGCTTAAGCCACTACCAAACTCATGGTTGTTAAACAGCATGAGCTTGGCTTGAAAGTGTGCTTATTCGCTCTTTAGAGTATCAACGTACCAGCGAATGGTTTGGGCCAACCCCACCTCTAGTGAATGCTTGGGCTCCCAGCCAAGGTGTGTCTTTGCAAGTGTACAGTCAAGTACATTGACTGGCACATCGAATGGTCGGGCAGGCAAGTAGTTACGGGCAACATTTTTGTGCGTAATCTTTTCTATCAGATCAATTAGCGTATTGAGCGTCGTTCCGTTGCCGGAGCCGATGTTGAAAGTAATTTGCTCGCCATCATATTCCAGGGCCTTGGAAAATGCGCTTGCGATATCCTGGATATAGATATAGTCACGGGTAACGGAGCCATCGCCCCATATATCAATAGCTTTATCACCTACAGCCCTGCTGACGAACGCCGCAATGGCGCCTTGTGCAGTTTCGATGCGTTGCCGTTCCCCATATGGGTTCGCTACACGCAGAATGACAGGTTTGATGTTGTGTAACTTGCTATAGAGATAGAGGTATTTTTCGATAGCGAGTTTGCTGATGCCATAAGACACTTCCGGATTCGTCGGATGGTCTTCTGACAGCGGGCATGAAACGGGTTTTCCATAAACAGTACCACCTGAAGAGATGAATACTATTTTGTCCACTTTCTGCTCAACCATGACGTTGAGCATATTGATGGTGGCAATGACATTAGTCTGAACGTCATAAACAGGATCTTCGTTAGAGGATTTTGGTAGCGTGGTGGACACAAGGTGAAGCACGCCGTCGACGCCCTTGATAGCTTCCTCAAGGTCATGATTGCTCTGGAGGTCGCCCGATATCCATTCAACGGACTCATGGGGCGCAAACGTGCGGTAAGGCGGAACTCGAGGTCGCTCGAAAATACGCAGGCTGTGACCTTCTTTGAGGAGCCTGTCCGCGATGGCCGAGCCAATGAAGCCACCACCACCAAAAATTACATATTTCATGATTTATTCCAATTCTTCATGAGCTGTGGATAAGGCTCGAATAAACACTTGAAAGCGTGCTGATATACGCATGCATCGGTTCACCGGCTATCCTTCCCGCGCCCTGATTGTGAGCCGGGTCACTAATCAATGCAAGGCGTGCCACAAGGCGTTCCGCCAGTTGCTCCGCATTCCCTGGCTCGAACAAGGTTACGTCGTCCGTAGCGCCCAGATACTCGGTTATACCCGTGACGTTGCTGGCCACAACCGGTGTACCGCAAGCCACTGCGTTCAATAACACGAGCGGGGCGTTTTCGCGCCAGGTAGAAGGTATGACCAGTACATCGATGGAATGCAAAATGTTGCCAATTTGTTGATGGGGAAACGTACCCATAAAACGGACGCGAGGGTCCGATTGAATAATTGCATTCAGCTTCTTGACGTAATCAGGGTTTTGATTGGTGTCGCCGTAAATAACGAAGTCGACATTCGCATCCGCAATTGTCTTTATCGCTTGAGCAAAGACATGGCAGCCTTTGTGGTCCACAAGGGTCCCTATAAAACCGATCGCAGGGCGACGACGAGCCGAAATCTCTGGCGTTGCCTCCGAGCGATAAATAAGAGGGGGCTGGATCCCATACCTCAAGCGAGTTATTTTTTGTTGCGAAATACCTGAGTTGAGCAGCAGAGATTCAATAAACAAGGTAGGCGGCAGTATTCTATCTATTTGGATCAGACTGTCGTGTATGGATTGTTTACGATTCGCCAAATCGCGAAGCACTTGCGCGTGTTTTTTAAATCGAGTTGCTGTGAACCATGACGATGCAAAAATCAGTGCAGAAAATAAAGCGCTGGGTACCACGCTCAAAAGGCGTCGAATAGGCCCGGTCTTTTTGCTCATGATCACATGCTTCAAGCAATTCCCTGATAGCAGGCTGGGTCCGGAGCATTCCTCTTTACCCCAAGGCTTGACCAGTTGGCAGGCTCTACAAGTTATCCAATAGTCAGTGGGGGTGTAGACCGTGGGGATCTTATAGTCAAAACACGCTTGAAGCGCTGCAGTGGTCAAGTTTTTAAGGTGAAAGAAATGCACCAGGTCGGGTTTGAACTCGTCGAGCAAGCGTCTGAACGGAGTAGTGATTGCCGTGTTGCGGTACTCGTTCAAAATTGCATCGCTAGAGAAACGGCCGGGCAGGTAGGTTACCTCTATTTGATGTACCTGGAAGCCTTGGTACAGGTAACTTGATGTGCCCGGGGTTTGCCGATCGGTCAGTGCAACCGTAACGATTTCAACCGTATACCCAGATGCTCGCAACGATTGCGCCGTCGATAGTGTAAGTACCTCTGTTCCCGCAGAAAACTGAGGGAAAAATTGATGTACGCACAACAAAATACGCTTGCCGTCGGCAATACTTGATTCACCTGTCATGGTGAGAAGCGGCATCGCGGATTTTGTTTTCTATCTCGGTTTTCTCATCGTCGCGGGGCATGATCCGGTTTCCTTAGTTTGACTGAATACTTGATAAATCAAGAATCACGCGTCGCCCATTGTAATCAGAAACAGGACTTTCCACGCTCATGGGTAGGGAAGGGTCGAGATAAATTGCCAGTCCCAGTTTCTCAGGTTGGCTGTTACCCGACTTCCCGCCAAGTGTCGCCACTTCCACCCATTCATCACCTGCACGCAGGCTACTGGATTTTGAAAAGTAGGTATCGGACTTGTCAATGATCTCGGAGTTCTTGTCGAGCAGGTGGACAGCGAGTATGTAGCCTTTTGGCAGCGGTTGAAGCAGCTTGAATGCCAGCTCAATATTGCTGCTGCCAGACGTAGCTTTTCGGGATGTCGCCGCAATGAGTCGAACGCTATCACCAAATTGAGGTGATTTGCTTAACGTGAAGTTCTTGACCAGATAGTTGCACTGTTCGGACTGGCAACCGTGGGGGGCAAACATCGGCGGCAACGTTTTCAGCATGACTATCAGGCTGACGGCGACCAGCATGTAGCCTATCGCTTTCCCAGGGTAGGCAGATGCAAGGCCCTTTGAGATCGAAGTTTTATTGATGCTTAGTATCAGCTTGCGGCAAGGGTTTTCGATAGCCCTTTGCATCAGGAACGCTGTCCCCAGGGCCAGCAACCAGAATGCGGGGCCTCGGATATACAAGGGGATGTTACTAAAATAGGGTTCGTTCGCCACATACCATTGGAACAGTGTCATATGAACAAGGTACAGCGAAAAGCTGATCTCGCCCAAAAGCACAAGCAGTGGATTGGACAGCGCTCGGGAAAGGATGCCTTTGCCAAGCGCAAAAGCAACGATCAGCAATGCGAAAAAAACGAAACTGCCGGATTTGATCAGGTAATAATTTAATGCTGTACCTATAACGCCGTGCATGCCAAGAAACGTGGTCAGTTTAGGTGTAAGCCACATTGCTCCTATGGCGAGAGCAACTGTAAGGCATTCGACGACAGAGAACAGAGAGGTCGGCTTGCCGTCGGCATTCGCTCGGATCTTTTGGTAAGCGCCGCAAGCGAGAATGCCGGCGAAAAACTCCAACAGCCGAACCAGGGGATTTACATACAATAAACCCATCATGCTGACTTGTGACGAGGCGTCGTCAGCAGGGATGTTCCACGCAATCGAGAATCCCAGGAACAAAGCGACTATGAAGGATATGAATAACAGTTTCGCCTTCCAGCCCGGGATGATGCTGGTGATAAGCAGCGGAAAGGTCAGGTAGAAGAACATCTCTGTTGAAATGCTCCAGGCAACTCCGTTAAAAGTCAGGAACACATCTCGCAAAGGAATCAGAGACTGGATCAGGAAGAGATTCGCCAGCGCTGTAAATCCGGCCTGCAGGTGTGACAGGGCGCCAAGATTTAAGCTTGATGTCAGCAGGTAGAGCAAGACAATGGCTGCTATATGCGCGGGCCAGATGCGTGCAATCCGGGCTTTTAGAAAGCCACCTATTTCTGCGGCGGTCGAAAGGCTAGGGTAGTTGTAGGCAAGAATGAAGCCGGAAAGCACAAAGAAAAACGAGACCCCCTGAGCGAGAGAGAGGGTTGTCGCCAAACCGAAGGAGCCGAATGCGCCGTGTGTATGGCCCAGAACAATCATCGCTGCTGCGAAAAAGCGGAGTGATGTCAGTGAGTCAAGTTTTACTGTCGCATGCATGAAAAATGGATCCTGTGCTTTAGTCTATAAAGCGAGTTCGAATTGATGAATGTTTAGCCATCCTTGGCTAAGTTGCTATCAACGGCCTTATAGACTTAACCAGCTGTTTTCATGTACATGGCAAACGTCTCTTTTGCCATGATTTCTGGTGTTCTTTCATACTTAGTGGTTTTGGCCAGTTCGTAGAGCTTTTTCGGATTGGCAATCCAGACGGATAGTTTTCGGTACAGATCCTCTGCACTGCCTCTGTCGAAAATTTCGCCATTTACGCCGGCTTCTACAAACTCCGTCATCCCGCGTACGTCCGAGACAAGAGCTGGTGTATGAGTGGCCAGTGCATTCAAAAGAACCAGCGGGCTGTTCTCATACCAGCGCGATGGAATGACCAAGGTATCCATGTCCCTAAGGATGTTGACCATGTCCTTGCTTTCGAATACGCCGCGGAATTCAATTTGAGTGCCTGCGCTTTTGGCTTTCAGCTCTTCCATGTAAGCCGGATCCTGATCTGTCGGTCCATAGATCAGTAGGCGCGCAGAGCCCACAGGCAGCCGATTGAACGCATCAATCAGCAGGTCTGTACCTTTATGTGGGGCAATCTGGCCAATGAATCCAATAGTTGGAATGTGATCAGCGGGGCGTTCGGGTTTCTCGGTGCGGTCTACATCAATCCCGAACCACAGAGTCTTCATTGGCACCTTGATATCATTATTGACATAGGCTTCTTTCAGAAACGTGGTTGGTGCGACTGCACCGGAATAGGAGCCGTTGTACAAGGCTCCCAAAATATCGGGGCGCTCGGCGATGTAATCTATCGTCGTGTCGAAAACACCATTTTTGATTCCTGGCAGTTTTCTTAAAGTTGTCGCTACGCTGGCGATCAGCTTCGCCGATGTGCCATTTTTTGCGTATTTGATCCAGCCGTCGTTAGCCGTACGAGCCGACTCCTTCAAGTAGCAGGCAACACAATTGCTTCTGGATGGCGAGGGGCCGGCACACAGCGCTCCGTCAGCAGCTTCCAGCTTGTTGGTCAGGCAGAAGCCGAAGAAGTCTGTAAAGGTTGCATACGTCGGGATGCCCAAGGCCTTGGTCGCTTCAAGCAGGGCACTGGTATGGTTAATCAAGTGCGTGACATGAACAATATCCGGTTTCAACTCCGCCAATAGGTCGGTTAATACCGGACGCATTTCGGCCTGATAGTATGTTTCTTTGATAGTAGAGTGTGGGATCTTGTTCTTGTCGATGCAGACGACCTCGAACCCCTCGTGCTGATAAGTCGTCACCAACTGTTCGGCAGCCGGTTCGCCTTGAAACAAGGCACTCACGATGACAACTTCATGGCCCCAGGCTTTATAGTTCTTGGCCAGTTCCAGCGTGTAGGTTTCGGTCCCGTAAAAGTGGTCCGGGAAAAAACAGTGTACGAAAAATACGATTTTCATTATTTCTTTTCCGCCAAGGTTGCGGCATAAATTTTGTCATAGCTTTTAATCATCGCTTTAATTGAGAAGTGAGCTTGAGCTCTCTCACGATGACGTTGGGCGATAAGAGTTCTGCGGGAGGTATTTTCCAGCAGGTTCACGATGATATCCGACAGGCTATCTGCGTCACCGTAAGGTGCGAGCAGAGATGCATCATCGACGATTTCGCCGATGGCACCGATGTCGTATCCCACGACCGGGACATGCATGTTCATCGCAAACGGACTTACCTGGCCGAAGCTCTCTTTCCAGACGGGAGCTACAAACAGCTTCATGCGGCGATAGAGTTCCGGCAACTGGGAGTAGGCCACATAGCCCGTGAACTCGAAGTTATCGCCGACCCCTGCAGTGTTGACGGCATTCTTGAATTCTTCCATCAGGCTTCCGCCACCGACAATCAGCACGCGGGTCTGCGGTCGCTTCTGTACGGCTTTTATGAACGGAAAGATGGACGCCGCATTGAGTTTGTCCGTTTCGAGACGGTAAACCATGCCGATGGTGTCTATGTCGGAAAGGTTGGGGCTCTTGGCTTCGAATATAGAAAAATCGGAACCTGGATAAACGGTGACGTTCGGATCAGTATCGTGGCCAAACACGTTGCGCACATAGTCACTGACGTAGACGTAACGCTTGATCGCAGATGATTTATGAGGCGTCACAGGCGTATTGATATTCTGGATGACCGGAATATTCAGCTGCTGCGCTGCAAGCATCGCCTGGTCATACCAAGGTTCGTCGCAATCACCCCAATAATGCATATGGATGATGTCGGGTTGAAGCGATTCAAGGTATTGGACAAATGGCTGCTCGTCCGAAGAAAGCTTGATTTCCTTTACCGTAATCCCTGCATAAGCAGCAGGTGTTGGGGAGAGGCTGGTCAGAATGCTTTGATCGAAACGGCCACCGAGGTATTCATAAATGTCGACTACCAAGCGAGAGGAGCCGCCTGTCATGAAGTTGGCGATAACGTGCAACACGCGCGGTCTGTTGTTCCGCACGGGAGAGGGCTGTTTTACGATATAGGTGTCCGCGCTGATATTGGCATCTGTGTTGGCTTCCAAAAGAACCGGAGTTCCCCTGTAAATACGCTTCAGATTATTGACCGTCGGCGCCAAAAAGCGTCGTACAGGCAATGGAGTTATCAGCGATCCGGCTAAATAGACCAGCCGAAGGCATTTTTTCAGATCCGTGGGTTGTGTCGCAAAGGCCTGGCTCAAACGATGAAGTCTGCTTCTACTGAAATGCTCAAGCTTCTGTTCTTTTTGAGAGTGCTCGGAATTTAAATGACTGATCAGCGAATCTTTCTGAGCAAGGTCTGCGTTTAACTTATCGATGGCCGAGTCTTTCTGAGCGAGCTCGGAGTTCAATTGATTGATGGTCGAATATTTTTGCGAAAGTTCGTTGTTAAAACGATCGATGGCTGACTCTTTGTTGGCCAGTTCGGAGTTCAGCTCATTGATGGCGGAGTATTTTTGCGCCAGCTCAGAGTTGAAACGATCAATAACAGTGTCTTTTTGCTTCAAAATTTCGGTGAGCGATATTTCCTGGCTCTGAAGATGCTGGGTGGCTGACGCTACTTCGTTGAGTATTTTTCCCTTTTCCAGAACCAATTCATTGATTGCGATATCTTTCTGCACAATCACTCCATTGAGGCGATTTGTTTCCGCGACAATGGTTGTGATCGTAGAAAGCTGCGAGCTACGGTCGCGCAGGTGTTGATGCCACCATTGAGGTGTACGATCTTTTTCGTTCGAAATGTATCGCAGTGAATAGGCACACGACGAAGCCAGTTCCACGATGGCGCCGAGTTCGGATACGCCGAAATCGGTAGGCTTATCGAGTGAGCCTATAGATGCGCGCCAATCCTCCCTCATTGCTTTTTCGGCGCTGATGACGCCTTCACGCCAGTACTCTACCGCTTGGGTAGTATTGCCCAGACCGGACTCGATCAGCCCCAGGTTCAGGTAGGCGCTTATTTGCTTGGTGATCAGCGTAGGGCTGAACTTTGTGCAGTCAAAAGCGATGCAGGTTTTATAGAGGGGTATTGCTCGGGATGTATCACCGGTCGCCTGCCACAGTTGCGCCATGACAAATGCCAGGGACACCTTCCAACGCAGCTGTTGTGGCGACTGATCGGGTTCATCCAGATAAGCCTGGATTTTCAGCGAAAAGGTTTCGATGTCCTCAAGCGTAAACTCGCCGTGTTTGAGGAGTTGATATGCCTGGATGCAAAGTGCTGCACCCAAGTCAGGCGATGCCGAAGAGGATTGACGCGTTACTTGATTTGCAAGATCCAGCAACTTCTCGTCGTTTTCTATTCGATGTCCGATGGTAACCAGACCTTTGACGAGCCACGGGTTTTCATAATCCGTAAAGTCAGTTGCCTTCCACTCGGTATTCTCCGGGTAGAGGTCATAGGTGGTTTCGGTGTATGGAACGGAACTGCCGAGCACGGGGGATTTCATCCCCACCAGGATGCACCACTCACAGGAAGGGTCATCTGTTTGCAGTGTGGCGGTGTCAACTTCGTACATCTCGCGGATACCAACAGCCCACTCGTGGGTGTTGTTGATTTTTGGCTTGTACTGATCTGCGGTCTGGACGTAAGCGGACTCGAGAATAAAGTCTTTCTCGAGCTCCTTAACAATGCGGTCCCAAGTGTAGACGTGGAAGTGGAACGGATTCGGGTCGTCGCCGGTCTCGTCGGACCAGTCATTGGGCACGGAAAGTACGATCCGGCCTGACGGACTTAGTATCCGATAGAATTCAGCCATCAGACCGACCGGGTCAGGCACATGCTCCAGGGTCTCGAAAGAAGTAATGAAATCAATCGAGTTGTCCGCAATTTCGTTGAGCGCCTCTGGCAGCCAGCCTTCCTTGAACGTCAGTTGTGAGTTGACCGCTGAAAAACTCGCTCCAGCATATTTGATCGCGTAGTTGCTTCCATCAACGCCTAGAATCGAGCTGGCATCGGAGCAGTTGAAAAGGGTGTAGGCCCCGTAGCCCAGGCCACAGGCAGCATCGAGCACCCGATCGCCGTTACGTACATAACGGCTCGCCAACATATAGCGAATGATATGTGCGTCTGATCGGCTCCCGGGCTCCCGGGTCATGTCCATATGCAGATCGCGTTCTTCTTTCAGTGCTTCCAGCGGGTAAAGAAGCGCTGCTTCTCTGGGGAGCTTTTCCAGAGGGATTGCAATATTGCCCTGTTCATACTCAAGCGACTGGTAGTCGTTAACGCGATAGTAGGCTGGATGCTTGCGCGCGCCATTATTGAAAAAGATCATTTCCCAGGCTTTGCGAGCTTCTTTAGTGCTCGATTCGGACGAGGTATCCAGGTACAGGAAAATATTACGTTCCGAGACCCGGGTAGTCTCCAGCGCCAAGTGCTCGAGCGAGAGCCCCAGATCGATGGCATTGCTCACCAGGATTGTAGAAAAGCTTTCGTCGCTGAACGGCAAGGCCTGGCCGTCCCATTCGACAAAACGATCAGGCAGCAATGTGTTCAGTTCATGCGTAGCGGCACCAGGGCAGACGTTGTAAACCTGTACGCCGACCATCAGGAAGGCGCGCAACAATTCTGGATCGGGTACGCCAATATGCAGCAACTTGCCGTTGCCACACGCAGAGAGTACCTGCGCTACCAACTGGCTGCGCTCACCTGTGGTCAGTGGTCGCGGTGTCCTGCCTGCTTCGGAAACCGAGCGAATGGTTGTGTTCGAGATTGTCATTGGCTCAGCCCTTTATTTCAGTTGCTTTCATGCGGAGGTCGAGTACCCCTCCGAAATGGTACTCGCGCGGTTTGGTCGCCACAGTGAAGAATGCCGCCTCGTCTCTCCAGTGGAGAATGCGCTGTTCTGCGTAATAAGGTTTGCCTTCCTGGGAGACCGCAGCCTGTATTTCATACAGATTGGCGCCCAGGCTGCATTCAAACTGAAAATCAACGGAAGACACTGTTCCTGACTTGAATGTCTTGTTCCAGAACGATTCACCGGTGGTCAGGTTGGCAGCAATCGCCATGTCCTGGTTCAGTGTGCCCCAAGAGTAAATCTTCACGCCTTCCTTGTTGCGCAGTCGCAAACTGACATTGAGATGCTCAAGGTCAACATTGGCGCGGAAAGCAACGCGAATGATCGCAACATCCGTTGCATAGAAAACCTGGGTTTCTTCTCCTTTGGCGTTCAATACCTGAACGTCCAGGACCTCGGCATCCTGATTCCCAAAGGAAAACCTGTCAGCGGCTTTTTCATCGACTTTTGTCGCCACTGCTTCTTCTTTTTGATGTTGGGCAGCTTTTTCCGACAGGTTTTTTGTCAGTTGCTGCAAATAAAGACTTTCTTGTTCGTGCAGGTTTCTGCGGTAGTCGAGAATTACATCTGCCGAGGTGCCAATACTGTGAATTTTTCCGTTCGAAAGAAAAATCGCACGTTGTGTCAGTGTTCGCACTGACTCTTCGTCGTGTGATACGAACAGAAGGGTTGTGCCATTGCTCGTCAGCTTCTCGATACGCTCATAGCAACGCTTTTGAAAGAGCGCGTCGCCCACTGCCAACGCTTCGTCGACGATAAGGATCTCCGGCTTCAGGTTGGCCTGAACGGAGAACGCCAATCGCACAAACATACCACTCGAATAGGTTTTCACTGGCTGGTCGACGAACTCGCCGATGTCGGCAAACGACAGAATGTCATCCATCAACTCATCGGTTTTGCTGCGGCTTATGCCGTGAATCGCGCAGTTGAGGTAAACGTTTTCGCGGCCGCTGAACTCGGGATTGAAGCCCGAGCCGAGTTCCAGCAGTGCGGCGATGCGTCCATCAACGTTAACGGTGCCGGACGTGGGCGTCAGGGTGCCGCAGATAATCTGCAGAAGGGTCGATTTGCCTGAGCCGTTCTTGCCAATGATGCCCACGGACTCGCCACGTGCGACTTCAAAGTTAATGTCTTTAAGTGCCCAGAACTCCTGGTGGAGCTTTTTCGAAGGCAGCACCATCTGGAGTAAGCGGTCATGCGCTTTCTCATACATGTTGAAGCGCTTTGAGAGGCCATTGACGTGAATGGCAACATCGTTAGAGGACATCAGCAAAGCCTGCGCGAGTTTTTTGAAAGAATGCAAAGCCCAGGCAGCAAATTACGATGCCGACTACATAGCTGATGCCCAGAGTGTGAAGGTCAGGAGTTTGGCCGAACAACATGGTTGCTCGTCCATTTTCAATAATAGCGGTGAGGGGATTTATGTAGAGCCATCCCTGATACTCCTTCGGCAGCGCGCTGATCGGATAAAAAACCGGCGACAGGAACAGCAGTGCTGTCGTCACCATCCCCGTGATCTGACCAATGTCGCGGATGTATGCACCCAGTGAAGCGAGAAGCCAGGATAGGCCGATCACCATCAAGACCAGTGGCAGCAGGACAACCGGGAAGTACAGCGCCGTTACGGGAACTGCCTTATAGAACACCAATTGCGCAGCGATCAGCACTGACAGGCTGACACACAAGTGGAACAGCGCATTCAACACTGAAGTGGGGGCGAGCGTTTCAATCGGGAAAACGACTTTTTTTACATAGTTGACGTTGCTTGTGATCAGTTTGGGAGCCGAGTTTATGCACTCGGCGCAAAAAGCATGAATGATCAACCCGGTAAAAAGAATTAGCGCGAAGTCTACCTTCGAGCCGACGGCTGTGCTTGCACCCCAGCGCGCTTGAAATACGGTAGAGAAGACAAAGGTATAAATGGCCAGCAGCAATAAAGGGTTTATGAACGACCAAGCGACGCCCATGACCGAGCCACGATAACGAGAAGAGATTTCCCGTTTCGTCAGTTGCAGAATCAGCTGTCGATTCTTGATCGCACTAATCAACATTCTTAAAGGAGAGGTTGGAAACGAGTCATGCATGTTCAATGAAATAGCTCCATTCGCGTCAGATCCGGAAGAAAAAGCTTCCCGCAGCCGGCGCAAGACAATTCAATCGATTTTAATAGCTGGAGTGAAGAGGCGTTCATTCGTCAGATGCCCTTCATGATGGCGGCAAAAAACAGACCGATATTGCCTGGTGTGGTTTGTCTATAAACACCTGCTCGATGGAGTCCCAGAAGCCGCCCGACAAGATTGCTCTTCCTGGCGAATTTGAAGCTTTCGAGGGTTCGTTGGTTCTCTGGAGTCAGTAAACTGCCTACGGACGACAGGCAATGGAGGTTCTGTTCGTTCCAGGCAGAGAATCGCCCTTTAAGCATCATGCGAAGTCTCAGCAATCGTGCCTTCCAGCCTGAGTTGGAACCCACCAGGTTGTCTTCATGCTGCCGGTACAGGACAAAGGGCATCGGGTCGTACGAGACCTTTCCACCTGCACCGGTTATTAGCAGATAGGCCCACCAGTCATGGGAGACGATGTCCATATTCTCGCCGGCATTCGCCATTAACTGGCGAGCAGCCTCGTTGAAGACCATCGTATTTCCCCCGGCCAGGCTCTGAACCAGAGCGTTGGCGAATGCGGGAGGACGCTTGAACAGTGGCGAACATTCCAGCGGGTGCCCGTGAGTGTCCACTCCTTGGGTTCTTCCGCAGTAGAGCGCAGGAGTCTCGGACGGTATTGTTTGCAGCCAGCTCACAGCGGTTTCAAGTTTGTTTTCGAGCCAGATGTCGTCCTGATCGGCCCACGCAAAAAAGTCGGCATTTAGGGACTGCTTGCACGCGAGAGTGAGGAAGTTGGTCGCGAATCCGCGCTTTGGACCTTGAAATGCGATGATTTTTTCGTGCCCCCAGCGTTCGCGAAACGACTCGATTATTTCGAGAGTGTTGTCGGTCGATCCGTCATCTGACACGGCGACTACCCAGCTTTCATGCGATTGGCGTTCAATCGATTCCAGCTGCTCAGCCAGAAATCGCTGGCCATTGTACGTGCACATGAGCACCGCGACATTTTTTGGCGATGAACGAGGATCGATGGCTGCCAGCCCTGTAAGGCTGTTTGGTTTGGTATCCACTTGAAAATCTGGTGTAAAAGGGCTAGGCACCAAGCACTCCGTTGCAGAGAAATGCAGCACGCAGCAGGTTACCGCTTGCCGTTAAATAGGGTTGTATGACCCAAGTCAAAAGGGGCATTGTACCGAAAATCCCCGTCTATTTGATAGAGGGAAGGGCCGGAGCGGGGCGGCTTGACTGGCGTGTGCGGTTTTGGGCGTTTGGCGTCGCGTTCTGGCATGCTGGTTGTTGTTTGCGGATATCCCGACGCCAGAAACTGCGGTGTAACGGTACGAATCCGGTTCGGCCGTATCATTACAAGAGAATTCGGTTTTACGTATTTTTCCGAGGCGTGGTCAAAACTTGATGTTTTTTTTCTACATGATTAGCAGGATCTCGTTCTCGTGTTATGGAGGTCGGCAAGTATTGTTACGGTTACCTTTGGTCACGAAAATCCGAGACGTTGTGAAACGCTTTGATTTTGCTTTTGACGAGCACAATAAATGAGTGCTGAAAGTATTCTTGTTACTGGCGGTTCGGGATTTGTGGGAGGAGAGCTGCTGCGTTATCTGGCCCGGACAGGTCAGTACTCTTCAGTCGCCGCGCTGAGGAATAAACCCGCTGATCTGCCGCCATCGGTTCGAACGTTTGAGTTCAAAAGCCTGACACCTGATCTCAACTGGCGTCCGGCTCTGATCGATATTGATGTCGTGGTTCACGCTGCTGCTCGAGTGCATGTCATGAACGAGGAGTCGGTCGACCCGTTGGCCGCTTTTCGTCTTGTAAATGTTGAGGCCACGTTGAACCTGGCTCGACAAGCTGCAGACGCCGGCGTGAAGCGTTTCATTTTTATCAGTTCGATCAAGGTGAACGGCGAAGGGACTGCCCCGGGTGTGGCATTTACAGCTGATGATTTACCGGCACCTGCAGACCCGTATGGTGTTTCCAAGTTTGAGGCCGAGGCAGCCTTGCGTGCGCTGGCGGAGTCGGTGTCGATGGAGGTTGTGATTATTCGTCCGGTTCTTGTATACGGTCCGGGCGTAAAAGCTAACTTTCTCAGTATGATCCGCTGGCTTCAACGAAGTATCCCGTTGCCGCTGGGAGCCGTCGATAACAAACGTAGCCTGGTCAGTCTGGATAACCTGATTGACCTTGTCGTGACGTGCTTTGATCACCCCGCAGCGGCAAATCAGACGTTTCTGGTCAGTGATGGCGAAGATGTTTCAACGACTCAATTGTTGTGTAAAATCGGCCGCGCTCTGGGGCAGCGTGTCTTCTTGATCCCAGTGCCTGTAGGGTTGATGAGTTTCGTGGCAAGGCTGGTGGGTAAAGGCGCTATTGCACAACGACTCTTCGGTTCTCTGCAGGTTGATATAGAAAAGAACAAACGCCTCTTGGGATGGACACCTCCTGTCACTCTTGATCGGGGATTAAGTGCTGCTGTGCAGCCATTTTTGGAATCCCGCAAACGATGATCTTATGTTGGCTCATTTTGGCATTGGCCGGTCTTTCCTATGCTCTTACTGCGATATTGCGTCGCTACGCCCTGTCTCGAAGTCTGCTCGATATCCCCAACAATCGCAGTTCCCATTCGGTTCCCACTCCAAGAGGTGGTGGAGTTTCGATCGTACTGACCTTTCTCCTGGCTCTGGCAGTGCTGTTCTCCGAGGGCCTTATTCCGGCGAGCATTTTTTTCGCGCTGGCAGGTGCGGGTGCGCTGACTGCAATTGTCGGTTTCCTGGATGATCATGGGCATATAGCCGCGCGTTGGCGATTATTGGCGCATTTCCTTGCGGCAATTTGGGGAGTTTACTGGTTGGGTGGGCTGCCCGCGTTGAATGTTTATGGCGTTAGTATCAACCTGGGCTGGTTTGGCCATCTGCTCGCAGTGATCTATCTGGTATGGATGCTCAATCTTTATAATTTCATGGATGGTATAGATGGTATCGCCGGTGTTGAGGCGGTAACGATTTGCCTTGGCGGCTGTCTTCTGTATTGGGCAGGCCATTCGGCGGATCAGGCTTGGCCTGCGGTTCTCCTTGCCGCGTGTGTTGCAGGGTTTCTCTGTTGGAACTTCCCCCCGGCTAAAATCTTCATGGGGGATGCCGGGAGTGGTTTTCTCGGTGTTGTGATTGGCGTTTTATCACTACAGGCGGGATGGGTTTCTCCTGATATTTTATGGGGTTGGCTGATACTCCTGGGCGTTTTCATCGTTGATGCCACTTTTACGTTGCTACGCCGTTTGTTTCGCGGCGACAAGATTTACGAGGCGCACCGCAGCCATGCCTATCAATTTGCATCGCGTCGGTTCGGCAAGCACCTGCCGGTCACACTGGCGGTAGGCCTGATTAACCTGTTTTGGTTACTGCCGGTGGCGTTTTGCATGGTGTATTACAAGCTGGATGGTGCGACGGCTTTGGTCATCGCTTATGTACCGTTGGTCCTATTAGCGCTGAAGTACCGGGCAGGGCAGCTTGAAGGTGTCTCGTCAAATAACTGACGAGTAGCCTTGTCGTTTGGGTTTACGGTGCTATTCCTGTATCGGAACGCTTAACCGATCGACGTAGCGGGATCAAGGGAGAGCACTGAGGTGGTGGACGGATTTATGGATAAAGTCAGAGCGTATCTGTTGGGACTTCCCCGGCGGCGCAAAAGGTTGATTCAAGTTGCGACCGACACGGTGTTGGTGTGGCTTGCCCTTTGGTTGGCTTTCATCGTCCGTCTGGGCATCGATGACATGTACAACCCGCTGCGGGTCCACTTGTGGCTTTTCGCTGCTGCTCCGCTGGTCGCCATCCCTCTTTTTATCCGCTTTGGCATGTACCGCGCGGTCATGCGCTACTTCGGTAACGATGCGCTGATTGCGATTATCAAGGCCGTGAGCCTTTCTGCCTTGATATTGGCCGTGGTTGTCTACTGGTACAGCAACCATGAGGCGGTCGTTCCGCGGTCGATCATATTCAACTATTGGTGGTTGAGCCTGGTGATCATTGGTGGCTTGCGTCTGTGCATGCGCCAGTACTTCATGGGTGACTGGTTTACGGCTGCCAAGCACGTCCCCTTTACCAATCGCGACGACGGCCTGACCAAGGTTGCGATCTATGGCGCCGGCGTGGCTGGCAACCAGCTAGTCGCGGCGCTACGCATGGGCCGAGTGATGCGGCCGGTGGCATTCATTGATGATGATCCCGGAATCTCGGATCGTTCGATATCAGGCCTCCAGGTCTATAAACCCAAACATATCCAGCAGATGATCGATGTCACCGGTGCCCAGGAAATCCTCCTGGCCCTGCCGTCATCGACCCGTGCACGGCGCCGGGAAATCCTCAATATGCTTGAGGGTTACCCACTCCACATACGCAGCGTCCCCAATGTCACCGACCTGGCCAGTGGTCGGGTAAAGGTCGAAGACATCCAGGAAGTGGATATCGCGGACTTGCTGGGCCGCGACGCGGTTCCTGCGCAACCGGATTTACTCTCGCGTTGTATCAAAGGCAAAACCGTGATGGTAACGGGGGCGGGCGGCTCGATCGGTGCAGAGCTTTGCCGCCAGATCTTCTCGCTGGGGCCGACCACGCTCCTGTTGTTCGAGCACAGCGAATTCAATCTCTACAGCATTCTGTCCGAGTTGGAGCAGCGTGGCAGTCGCGAGTCGGTGTCGGTGAAGTTGTTGCCGATCCTGGGCTCTATCCGCCATCAGGACAAACTTCTCGATGTGATGAAGACCTGGCGCGTCGATACTGTCTACCACGCGGCCGCTTACAAGCATGTGCCCATGGTCGAACATAATATTGCCGAAGGGGTGCTCAACAACGTCATAGGCACTTTGAACACTGCCCAGGCTGCCTTGAAGTCCGGTGTTTCCAATTTCGTATTGATTTCCACTGACAAGGCGGTCCGTCCGACCAATGTCATGGGCAGCACCAAACGCCTGGCCGAATTGACGCTTCAAGCCCTTAGCCGCGAAATTGCCCCGGTATTGTTCGGCGACAAAGGCAACGTGTCCCGCGTCAACAAAACCCGTTTCACCATGGTGCGCTTTGGCAATGTATTGGGGTCTTCTGGTTCGGTGATTCCGCTGTTCCACAGCCAGATCAAATCAGGCGGCCCGCTGACCGTCACGCATCCGAAAATTACCCGTTACTTCATGACCATCCCGGAAGCTGCACAATTGGTGATCCAGGCCGGTTCCATGGGGCTGGGCGGTGATGTGTTCGTGCTCGACATGGGCGAACCGGTAAAAATCGTCGAGCTGGCGGAGAAGATGATTCACCTTTCCGGCTTGAGTATTCGTTCGGAGAAAAACCCTCAAGGCGATATTTCCATCGAATTCACTGGCCTGCGTCCGGGCGAAAAACTCTACGAAGAATTACTGATTGGCGACAACGTGGTGGCCACGCCTCATCCAATGATCATGAGCGCTCACGAAGATCATCTACCTTGGGATGTGCTCAAGGTCCGGTTGACGGAGCTGCTCAACGCTGTCGAGCAGGATGATTACTCGCGTGTCCGCCTGCTCCTGCGTGAAACCGTCAGTGGCTACACTCCGGACGGCGAAATCGTCGACTGGATCTACCAGCAGCGCCGTCTCGAACCCTGATTGTTTCATATTTTGAAACGTACACACTTTTGACAGCTTCATCACATCGCCTAAGTTTGTAGAGCAGCTTCGGAAAAGCTGCTTTCTCAATCGATGTCATGGAGCTTCACTTATGCGTACAGGTTATTTCTCCTCCCTGGTTTTTGCCCTGCTCACCAGCGCCTCTATTGCCGCCATTGCTGCGCCTGCGACAAAGCCTGAGGCGGTCAATGCGCCGTTGGTAATGGACGTTACCGCCAAGGCACAAGGCGAAAAAATCGACCTGAACGGTGCCGATGCTCCAACGCTGCAGCGTGAGTTGGCAGGTGTCGGCGAAGCCAAGGCCAAGGCGATTGTTGCATATCGTGACAGTAATGGGCCGTTTGCATCGGTGGATGAGTTGCTGGAAGTGAAAGGGATCGGCAAAGCGATTCTGGACAGGAATCGCGATAAGCTCGAAGTGAACTAAGCTTGTAGAGCAACGCCAAGAGGCCGGTCATTGACCGGCCTTTTTACGTTCTGGCCCTAGCGCTGATACTCGACCTTTCGTCAGCAAATAAAAAATTACGGCTATCATATGGCAATTGAATTATGCCTATAATAAAAAGCTGAAGCGCTCTGGCGCTCGCTTTCCCTCAAGCATTTCCAGGAGCACTGTCATGAATTCTGCCAAGTCCCAAGGTACAGCTCTTGTCACCGGCGCTTCATCCGGTATCGGCGCAATTTACGCCGAGCGATTGGCGGCACGTGGTTTTGATTTGTTGTTGGTGGCTCGCGACGAACAGAGGCTGGAAGCGGCGGCGAGCAAGCTGCGCGCCGAGCACGGCATTCAAGTTGAAGTGCTGAAGGCAGACCTGACGCAAAAGGATGATGTGTTGAAACTTGAACAGCGCCTGCGCAGCGATTCCAGCATCAGTCTGTTGCTCAACAACGCCGGGGTCGCTGCAGATGGCTTGCTGGCCAACGCCGACACGGAACAACTGGAGCGCTTGATTCAGCTCAATGTCACCAGCGTTACACGCCTGGCGTCGGCAGCCGCTGCCAGTTTCGCGAAGGCCGGTCGGGGCACGATCATCAATATTGCGTCGGTTGTCGCCTTGTTCCCTGAGCGGTTCAACGCGACGTATAGCGCCAGCAAGGCGTATGTTCTGAGTCTGACCCAATCGTTGAATGCTGAACTCAACGGCACTGGCGTCCAGGTTCAAGCGGTGTTGCCAGGGGTGACACGTACCGAAATCTGGGAGCGTTCCGGTATCGACGCCAGCGGCATCCCGGCTGAAATGATCATGGAAGCCGGGGAAATGGTCGATGCGGCGCTGTCGGGTCTGGACCAGGGTGAGTTGATCACGATTCCTTCGTTGCCCGACGCTGCCGATTGGGATGCCTTTGTTGCGGCGCGTCTGGTGTTGGCTCCGAATCTTTCCAAAAGTACGGCCGCTACACGTTACAAGTGAGGCACCATGAATCAGCTTGAGGTAATTGCGGTATGAGTGATCGTCGAGTAGTTGTAACAGGCATGGGCCTGGTGTCTCCGCTGGGCAGTGGCGTCGAGGCCGTTTGGGCGCGGTTGCTGGCCGGGCGCTCCGGTCTGCGGGCGCTGCCGGACGACGTGGTGGCCGATTTGCCGGCCAAGGTCGGCGGTCCTGTGCCGAGTTTGGCTGAAGATGCGGAAGCCGGCTTCGACCCCGACCGGGCCATCGCGCCCAAAGAACAGAAGAAGATGGACCGTTTCATTATGTTTGCCATGGAGGCTGCACGTCAGGCGCTGGAGCAGTCCGGTTGGAAAGCGCTGGACGCCAATGCCCAGGAAAGGACGGCCACCATCATCGGTTCTGGCGTGGGTGGATTCGGCGCCATCGCCGATGCCGTGCGCACCACCGACACTCGCGGTCCGCGACGTTTGTCGCCGTTCACCATTCCATCGTTCCTGGTCAATCTCGCGGCCGGCCACGTGTCGATCCAGCATGGTTTCAAAGGCCCGTTGGGCGCGCCGGTAACAGCCTGTGCGGCCGGCGTTCAGGCGATCGGTGATGCGGCGCGGCTGATCCGTTGTGGCGAGGCCGATATTGCCGTGTGCGGCGGGGCAGAGGCGTCAATCGATCGCGTCAGCCTGGCCGGTTTTGCCGCTGCCCGCGCCTTGTCCAGTGGTTTCAACGACACGCCGGAGCGCGCTTCGCGGCCGTTCGACAGTGATCGCGACGGCTTTGTGATGGGGGAGGGTTCCGGTCTGCTGGTAATCGAATCCCTTGAGCATGCGCTGGCCCGTGGTGCCCAGCCCATCGCGGAACTGGTCGGCTACGGCACCAGCGCCGATGCCTATCACCTGACCGCCGGTCCCGAGGACGGCAGCGGTGCCCGACGGGCGATGTCGCTGGCATTGGCGCAGGCGGGAATTTCGCCGGCGCAGGTCCAGCATCTGAATGCTCACGCGACCTCGACGCCGGTTGGGGATCTGGGTGAATTGGCGGCGATCAAGTCATTGTTCGGGACGGACAACAAGATTGCCGTGACCTCGACCAAGTCCGCCACCGGGCATCTGCTCGGCGCCGCTGGCGGCATCGAGGCGATCTTCACGCTGTTGGCCATCCGCGATCAGATCGTGCCCGCGACCCTCAATTTCGAAACGCCGGACCCGGCAGCCCAAGGCGTGGATATCGTCCACGGCGAAGCGCGGTCGATGCCTATCGAATACGCGTTGTCCAACGGCTTCGGCTTCGGCGGGGTGAATGCGAGCGTGCTGTTCAAGCGTTGGCAGGGCTAGTCGCTGGATTGCTTGAGGTGATTGCGGGTGACGTCGAGAATCCGCTGGGCCAGCTCGGCGTTCTCGACACTGCGGGATAGTAAAAGCGCCCCGACCAGCGTCGACATGATGACGATGCTGCGCTCGACGGCGTTTTCCCCTTCGAGGGTGCCTTGCACCTGTTCCAGTCGAGCGTTAAGTACTGCATCGCTGGTGGGGCTCGCTTGCCCGCGCAACCCGAGTTCCGACGACATGGTCGGCAGGGGACAGCCCTCATGTGGGGATGTCTTGTGCCATTCGGATAAGTAAGTGTCGATGAACGCATCCAGTGGACGCTCGGAAGCGAACAGCTCGGCGCAAACGCCTTCGACTTGCTCGCCAGCGGCCACCAAGGCCTTTTCCACCAGTTCATCCTTGGATTTGAAGTGCGAATAAAAGCCGCCGTGGGTCAGCCCCAGCGCTTTCATCAACGGTTGCAAGCCAGTCGCACCGATTCCGTCGCGGCGAAAGCGTGCTGACGCTTCCTTGATAATGCGTTGGTGGGTCTGGGCTTTATGGTCCTGCGAGTAACGCATCTCTAATCTCCGCGACAATGCGCCATCTTAACCAATGAATGTTGGATGGTGACTGTACTTCTACTCCTAAAAAGCATGCAGATGCGTCGAACCACAAAAAATAAACCCCGCCTTGGTGGCGGGGTTTTTTGTCAGCGGTCCTGGGCTTCCTTGGCATCCATTTCCGCATTGCGTTCGGCGACGCGTTTACGTTGCTCTTCGGTCAGATCGACCTTGGTGGCGGTGTCGCGCAACATCATCAAACCGCCAACGATCGAGCCGATTGCAACGACCAGAATCAACCAGGCATACCAGGGCATAAGGCTCTCCTTGAAGGCAGGCCGGTTGGCGGATTTCGCCAACCGATCGTGCATACCACTTTGAGCGATTAATTTTCGCAGTGGTTCCATTCTATGCCTGATATGCCAGCAACAGCTGCGCTGTTTAAAGCCCGGTCAACATCGCATCCGCCGGCGCATCGGCCCGCAGTTGCGCGGTCAGCATGAAGTACACGAAACCCACCGCCATGAAGCCGAGGAAGATCAACCCGATCAACGCGTTGAACCACGCCATCGCCACCAGGCACACCACCGCCAGCACCAGCGCAATCATCGGCACCAGTGGATAGCACGGCGCGCGGAAGGTGCGTTCCAGGTTCGGCTCGGTTTTACGCAATTTGAACAGGCTGAGCATGCTCATGATGTACATGACGATCGCACCGAACACCGCCATGGTGATCATCGCTGCCGTCAGCGTCATGCCGCCGAGGTTGATCAAACCGTCGCTATAGATAGCGGCGATGCCGATCAGGCCACCAGCGATGATCGCCCGGTGCGGGGTCTGGAAACGCGACAACTTGGCCAGGGATTTCGGCAAGTAACCGGCACGGGCGAGGGCGAAGAACTGCCGCGAATAGCCAAGGATGATTCCGTGGAAACTCGCCACCAGGCCGAACAGGCCGATCCACACCAGCATGTGCAACCAGCCCGAGCTTTCACCGACCACGGTTTTCATCGCTTGCGGCAACGGGTCGTTGATGTTCGACAGGGTGCGCCAGTCGCCAACGCCGCCGGCAAAGAACATCACGCCCATGGCCAGCAGCACCAGGGTCAGGATGCCGCTGATATAAGCCTTCGGAATCGTGCGTTTCGGGTCCTTGGCTTCCTCGGCCGCCATGGCTGCGCCTTCGATCGCGAGGAAAAACCAGATCGCAAATGGAATCGCTGCAAACATCCCGGCAATCGCCGGCGCGCCAAACACATCGGAACCGGCCCAGCCATTCAGGGCGAAGTTGCTGAAACTGAACGCCGGGGCGACCACGCCCATGAACACCAGCAGCTCCGCCACGGCCAATACACAGACGATCAACTCGAAGGTGGCCGCGAGTTTCACCCCGAGGATGTTCAGGCCCATGAACACGATGTACGCGCCGACGGCTGCGTGTTTCGGATCAAGCGCCGGAAACTGCACATTCAGATAGGCGCCAATCGCCAGCGCGATAGCCGGTGGGGCGAAGACAAATTCGATCAACGTCGCCAATCCGGCGATCAATCCGCCTTTTTCGCCAAAGGCGCGGCGGCTGTAGGCAAATGGCCCGCCGGCATGGGGAATCGCGGTGGTCAGCTCGGTGAAACTGAAGATAAAGCAGGTGTACATGGTGGCGACCATAAAAGAAGTCACCAGAAAGCCCAATGTGCCCGCTACGCCCCAGCCATAACTCCAGCCGAAGTACTCACCGGAAATCACCAGCCCGACCGCAATGCCCCACAGGTGCAGCGTGCCCAGCGTGGGTTTGAGTTGTGTGTTCATGCGTTGCTCCCTGAACGGTTTGGAAAGCTTCGGGGAGGACGTTGCAGTGGGCGTGCCATTTTGTATTTGGGCGTCGTAAAGCGGTTAAAGCTGTCGTATCGGGGATGATCGCAGCGGGATGCGCGCATTTTGTGCGCCAGTTGGGAGCAGTACCGCCCGTTATGCCGCCTTCGCGGGCAAGCCTCGCTCCTACAATGTCAATACAAGTCCGTAGGAGCGAGGCTTGCCCGCGAAGAGGCCCGCCCGTACGCCACAAAACCAACCTGTAACGCCCGCATAAACCTACTCTTTACGCTTTCTTTATGCCCCGCCACACCCCTCGCTCTCGTTCCTTTACAGCCTTCCTTCCGACAATGACTCCACACGCGGCAATACGCCGTAACACGGAGAACTTCCATGAGCGTTCTGGACGGGGTGTCACTGCTATTGGCAGTGGGGCTGTTCATTTATCTGTTGGTTGCGCTGTTGCGCGCGGACCGGAACTAGGAGCGGCTATGCACAGTTATGACTATTGGCTGATCCTGGCCTTCTTCGCCGTGGTGCTGATCCCGGCACCGTTCCTTGGGCGTTTCTACTACAAGGTCATGGAAGGCCAGCGCACGTGGCTGTCGCCGATCCTCGGCCCGGTCGAGCGTGGCTGTTATCGGGTGGCCGGCGTGGATCCGCAGGCCGAACAGAGCTGGCAGAAGTACACCCTGGCCTTGCTCGCCTTCAACCTCGCGGGTTTCTTGCTGTTGTTCGCGATCCTGTTGTTCCAGGACCACCTGCCGCTCAACCCGCAAAACCTGCCGGGCCAAGAGTGGACGCTGGCGTTCAACACCGCCGTCAGCTTCATGACCAACACCAACTGGCAGGCCTACAGCGGTGAAGCGTCCCTGAGCTACCTGAGTCAGATGGTCGGCCTCACCGTGCAGAACTTCGTCAGCGCCGCCACCGGCCTCGCCGTGTTGGTCGCCTTGTGCCGCGGTATCGGTCGCAAGTCGACCAAGAGCCTGGGCAACTTCTGGGTCGACATGACCCGCGCCACCCTCTATGGCCTGCTGCCGCTGTGCCTGCTGCTGGCGCTGTACCTGGTCTGGCAGGGCGTGCCGCAAACTTTCGCGCAGTACGTGAATGCGGTAACCATGCAAGGTGTCGATCAGGTCATTCCGCTCGGCCCGGCTGCCAGCCAGATTGCGATCAAGCAACTGGGCACCAACGGCGGTGGCTTCTTCGGCGTCAACTCGGCGCATCCGTTCGAGAACCCGACGGCGTGGAGCAACCTGTTTGAGATGGCCTCGATCATCCTGATCCCGGTGGCCCTGGTGTTCACCTTCGGCCACTACGTGAAGGACCTGCGTCAGAGCCGCGCGATTGTGGCCTGCATGTTTGCGCTGTTCCTGATCGGCGGTGCGACGTCGCTCTGGGCCGAGTACCAACCGAACCCGACCCTGGCCAACGCTGCCGTCGAACAGACCGCACCGCTGGAAGGCAAGGAAGCGCGTTTCGGTACGACAGCCACAGTGCTGTGGTCAGTGACCACGACGGCGGCGTCCAACGGTTCGGTCAACGCCATGCACGACAGCCTCAACCCGCTGACCGGCATGGTCGCGCTGGTCAACATGATGGTCGGCGAAGTGATCTTCGGCGGCGTCGGTGCCGGGCTCTACGGCATGTTGCTCAACGTGTTGATCGCGGTGTTCCTCGCCGGCCTGATGATCGGCCGCACTCCGGAATACCTCGGCAAGAAACTGCAGGCCAGGGAAGTGCAACTGCTGGTAGTGACCTTGCTGGTGATGCCGGTTGGCGTGCTGGTGCTCGGCGCGATTGCCGCCAGCCTGCCAGGCCCGGTTGCGGCGGTGAGTAACCCCGGCGCCCACGGTTTCAGCCAGTTGCTCTACGCCTACACCTCGGCCAGTGCCAACAACGGCTCGGCGTTCGGTGGCTTCGGCGCCAACACCGCGTTCCACAACCTGATGCTGGGGCTGGGCATGTTGATCGGTCGCTTCGGTTACATCCTGCCGGTTCTGGCGTTGGCCGGCAGCCTGGCGATGAAGAAAACCGCACCGATCGGCCAGAACAGCTTCCCGACCCATGGCCCGCTGTTCGTGACCTTGTTGACCGTGACCATTTTGCTGGTGGGCGGCCTGACCTTTCTGCCGACCCTGGCGCTGGGCCCAATCGCTGAACATCTGAGCATGGGCTTCTAAGGAGTCAATGATGAATATGCCCGCAACTAAACCGGCGCCTGTCAAAGCCCCGGAACAACCGAAAACCGCGATCTCGGCCTTGTGGCGTCCGGCGTTGGTGCAAGCCTTCGTCAAGCTCGACCCACGGCAATTGCAGCGCGCGCCGGTGATGCTGGTGGTCGAACTGACTGCCGTGCTGACCACCGTGCTGTGCTTTATTCCCGACAGCACCGTGCCGACCTTCGTCGCCGCGCAAATCGCGTTGTGGCTATGGTTCACCGTGCTGTTCGCCAACTTCGCTGAAGCCCTGGCCGAAGGTCGCGGCAAGGCCCGCGCCGACAGCCTCAAGGCTGGTAGCGAAGGTTTGAGAGCACGCCGCCGCACCTCCAACGGCACCTTCCAGGTGGTGCCCGCCACCAGCCTGCGCAAGGACGATGTGGTGCGCGTCGAAGCCGGGGAAATGATCCCCGGTGACGGCGAGGTGATCGAGGGGATCGCGGCGGTCAACGAAGCGGCGATTACCGGTGAATCCGCGCCGGTGATTCGCGAGTCCGGCGGCGACCGTTCGGCCGTCACCGGCAACACCCGGCTGGTGTCCGACTGGCTGCTGGTGCGCATCACCGCCAACCCGGGCGAATCGACCCTGGATCGTATGATCGCCCTGGTCGAAGGCGCCAAACGCCAGAAAACCCCGAACGAAGTAGCGCTCGACATCCTGCTGATCGGCCTGACTCTGATTTTCCTGCTGGTGGTCGTCACCCTGCAACCGTTCGCTCACTTCGCCAATGGCAGCCTGCCGCTGGTGTTCCTGGTGGCGTTATTGGTCACGCTGATTCCGACCACGATTGGTGGTTTGTTGTCGGCCATCGGGATCGCCGGGATGGACCGTCTGGTGCGGCTGAACGTGATCGCCAAATCCGGGCGCGCCGTGGAGGCAGCGGGGGACGTGCACGTCCTGCTGCTGGACAAGACCGGCACCATCACTTTTGGTAACCGTCGTTGCACCGCCGTCTATGCAGCGCCAGGCGTTAACGCGAAAGAGCTGGCCGAAGGTGCGTTGTTTGCTTCGCTGGCCGACGACACCGCTGAAGGTAAATCCATCGTCGAGTACCTGCGCGGGACTCATCCGCAGCCCGAGCCGTCCGCCGAGTTGCTGACCGCCGTGCCGTTCAGCGCCGAGACTCGCCTGTCCGGTGTCGACTATCAGGGCCGCGTGTACCGCAAAGGCGCGGTGGATTCGCTGCTGGCCTTCGTCGGCCTGAAACGTGCGGATCTGGCGCCGTCCCTGTCCCGGGAAATCGACAAGATTGCCCAGAGCGGCGGTACTCCATTGCTGGTGTGTGCCGACGGCAAATTGCTTGGCGCGATCCACCTCAAGGACGTGGTCAAGCCGGGCATTCGCGAACGTTTTGCCGAGCTGCGCAAGTTGGGCATCCGCACCGTCATGGTGACCGGCGACAACCCGCTGACCGCTGCGGCGATTGCTGCTGAAGCGGGCGTGGATGACGTGCTGGCCGAAGCCACCCCGGAGAAAAAACTGGCGCGCATTCGCCACGAGCAGAACGACGGTCGCCTGGTCGCGATGTGCGGCGACGGCGCCAACGATGCCCCGGCCCTGGCCCAGGCAGATGTCGGTATGGCGATGAACGACGGTACGCAAGCGGCACGCGAGGCGGCGAACATGGTCGACCTCGACAGCGATCCGACCAAGCTGCTGGACGTGGTGCAGATCGGCAAGGAATTGCTGGTGACTCGCGGCGCGCTGACGACCTTTTCCATCGCCAACGACGTGGCCAAGTACTTCGCGATCCTGCCGGCGCTGTTCGCCTCGATCTATCCGCAACTCGGCGTGCTGAACGTCATGCACCTGAGCAGCCCGCAGAGCGCGATCCTCTCGGCGATTGTGTTCAACGCCTTGATCATCGTGGTGTTGATTCCACTGGCGTTGCGCGGTGTTCGAGTGCAAGCGGCGAGTGCCGCGGCGTTGTTGCGACGCAATCTGTTGATCTACGGCTTGGGCGGGATTCTGGTGCCGTTCGTGGGCATCAAGGCGATCGACATGCTGTTGACGGCGTTGCATTTGGTTTGACCCTGAGTGGTGTGCCCAACACACCGCCTTCGCGAGCAGGCTCGCTCCCACAATTTGAAATGCATTCCCCTGTGGGAGCGAGCCTGCTCGCGAAGAACCCGACACGGTCCACCTGACTAAACGCTGTATTTGTTCTCTGAATTCGAGGATTTTGAAATGTCCACAATGATACGTCCGGCCCTGAGCCTGCTGGTGCTGATGACCCTGATCACCGGCGTCGCCTACCCCTTGGTGGTCACCGGCGTTGCGCAAGTCGCGTTCCCGGACCAGGCCAACGGCAGTTTGGTACGTGACGCCGATGGCAAGGTCCGTGGCTCGTCGCTGATTGCCCAGGATTTCGTCGGTGACGCCTGGTTTCATCCACGGCCATCGGCCGGTGCATTTGCCACTGTGTCGAGCAGCGCCAGCAACCTCTCGCCGAGCAACCCGGCGCTGGCGACTCGAGTGATCGACGATGCCAATAAATTGCTGGTGCCAGGGCAAGGTCCGGTGCCGTTGGCGATGTTGACCACCTCCGGCAGCGGCCTCGATCCACACTTGCCTCCGGCGGCGATTGCCTATCAACTGGCGCGTGTTGCAGCGGCGCGTAATTTGCCGGTGTCGACGCTTCAGCAACTGCTGAACGCGAATATCGAGCAGCCGTTGGTGGGGCCGCCGGTGGTGAATGTGCTGGCATTGAATATCGCGCTGGAAAAGCTGTAGATCGGTGGTGGGGCCGCTATTCGCGAGCAGGCTCGCTCCCACATTGGAATGCATTTCAAAATGTGGGAGCGAGCCTGCTCGCGAAGGCGGCCGAATAATCACCACATCAACATCTGAAATAAGAAGAGAACTTCAAGCATGAGCGATTCCGGCCGCGCCGACGCATTGTTAGCAGACCTGCCCCGCGATGGCCGTGGCCGGCTCAAGGTGTTCCTTGGCGCCGCGCCCGGTGTCGGCAAGACCTACGCCATGCTGCAAGCCGCCCACACCCAACTGCGCCAGGGCGTGAAAGTCATTGCCGGCGTGGTCGAAACCCACGGTCGCGCCGAAACCGAAGCCCTGCTCGGTGGCTTGCCGCAACAACCGCTGGTGCGCTCGGAATACCGTGGCGTAATGCTCGAGGAAATGGACCTCGACGGCCTGCTCGCAGCCAAGCCGAAACTGGTGCTGGTCGACGAACTGGCCCACAGCAACGCCCCCGGCAGTCGTCACGCGAAACGCTGGCAAGACATTCAGGAACTGCTGGCCGCCGGCATCGACGTGTACACCACGGTCAACGTCCAGCACCTGGAAAGCCTCAACGATCAAGTGCGCGGCATCACCGGTGTTCAGGTCCGCGAAACCCTGCCGGATTGGGTCCTGCAAGAAGCCTATGAACTGCTGCTGATCGACCTGCCGCCCAGGGAATTGCTGGAGCGTTTGCGTGACGGCAAAGTCTACGTCCCGGAACAGGCGCGGGCGGCGATCGATGCGTTTTTCACCCAGACCAACCTCACCGCCCTGCGCGAAATGGCCATGCAAACCGCTGCGGCCCAGGTCGATGATGACTTGGCCCAAGGCTATCGCCAGCTCGGTCAGGCAGCGCCAGCCGTGCGCGGTCGCTTGCTGGTCGGGGTTGACGGCGATGCCCAGGCCGAGCGTCTGGTGCGTCATGCCAGTCGCGTTGCCCAGCGCCGGCATTTGCCGTGGAGCCTGGTGCATGTGGACAACGGCAGCGTGCGCGACGAGCAATCACGTCTGCGCCTGCAAAGTGCCCAGCAACTGGCCGAACGCCTCGGTGGCGAAGTCGTTCTGTTGCGCGCCGGTGAGGTGGCGAAAACCCTGATCCAGCACGCCGCCGAACGTCGCGCCAGCCTGGTGTTGGTCGGGCAGTCCCGCCAGCGCTTGCGTCGGCGTTTGTTCGGCGGTGGTCTGGCCTCGCGCTTGCTGCGCGATGCCCGAGGGCTGGAGATCAACGTCCTCGACAGCGATCACGAAGAACATGCACCACGCCAGCGTTCGACGCATTCGCTGGTCTGGTTCGACTACGCGCTGGCCGTGGTGGCGACGCTGTTGGCGAGTGCGTTGGCCTGGGCCGTGGCGAGTGTCTTGCCGCTGCCGAATATCTCCCTGGTGTTCCTCGCCGCCGTGTTGCTGGTGGCGGTGCGCAGCAGCCTCGGTCCGGCGCTGGCCTGTGCGGCGCTGTCGTTTCTGACCTACGACTTTCTGTTCATTCCGCCGAATTTTTCTTTCAGCATCCAGCGCGAAGAAGACGTGCTGACCCTGCTGTTTTTCCTGTTGATGGCAGCGCTCACCGGTAACCTCGCCGCGCGGCAGCGTCGACAGTTGCAGGCCCTGCGCGACACCCAGGAAGAAACCACCGAACTGCTCGATCTGTCGCGCAAACTCACTGCCGCCACCGATCGCCAGGCTGTGGTCAGCGCCGCCGCGCAACACTTGAACGGCTGGAGCGATCTGCAACTGTGCCTGCTTAATCGCGACGGGCAGGGCGGCTGGAAAGTCGAGACCGGTGGCCCACTGGAATTCTCCGAAGCCGAACGCGCCGCCGCCGATTGGGCCTGGCAACACGATCAACCGGCGGGCGCCGGCACCGGCACGCTGCCGTTCGGTCGTTGGTGGTGGTGGCCGTTGTCGGTCGAGGACGGACCGCTGGGATTACTCGGCGTGTGCGCCAAAGAAGGCCAGACCTTGAGCGGTCAGCGCCGACGTTTGTTGACCGCCCTGAGCCAACCGCTGGCCCAGGCCTTGGCACGTGCGCAATTGGCCGAGGACCTGGAAGCCGCGCGCCTGCATGGTGAAACCGAGCAACTGCGCAGCGCGTTGCTGGCTTCGGTGTCCCACGATTTGCGCACGCCGTTGACCTCCATGCGCGGCAGCATCGACAGCCTGCTGGCCCTCGGCGAAGCGATCCCGCTGGAGGATCGCCGCGAGTTGCTCGAAGGCACTCGCGACGAAGCCGAACGCCTCGACCGCTACATTCAAAACCTGCTGGACATGACCCGCCTAGGTCACGGCGCGCTGAAACTGGCGCGGGACTGGGTGTCGCCCGCCGACATCGTCGGCAGTTCGCTCAATCGCCTGCGCGCGGTGTTGGCGCCGTTGCAGGTCAGCACCGAAGTGCCGGCCGAATTGCCGTTGCTGTATGTGCATGCGGCGCTGATCGAACAGGCGCTGGTCAACGTTATGGAAAACGCTGCACGGTTTTCCCCCGCTCACGGGCGCCTGCAAGTGCGCGCCGGGGCCGATGACAGCGAGCTGTTTTTCTCGGTGAGTGATGAAGGTCCGGGGATTCCCGAAGAAGAACGCTCGAAGATTTTTGACATGTTCTACACCGCCGCTCGCGGTGATCGGGGCGGGCAGGGCACCGGGCTGGGACTGGCGATCTGTCAGGGCATGGTCGGCGCCCATGGCGGGCGGATCAGCGTCGCCGACGGCATCGAAGGTCGCGGTACCTGCATCACGTTGCACTTGCCGTTGCAGGCGCAGCCGGCCTTTGAAAATTAAGCGCTGAAAGTGAAGCCTGATCACGCTTGCGCTACTCTCTTGCCACTCCAATGTGTTGATGTGAATTCATGAGCCAGACCGCGACCATTTTGGTCATCGACGACGAACCGCAGATCCGCAAATTCCTGCGCATCAGCCTCGCCTCCCAGGGCTACAAAGTACTGGAGGCCGGCACTGGCAACGAAGGACTGGCGCAAGCGGCGCTGAACAAACCCGATCTGCTGGTGCTCGACCTCGGCTTGCCGGACATGGACGGCCAGCAAGTGCTGCGCGAATTTCGCGAATGGTCGACGGTGCCGGTGTTGGTGTTGTCGGTGCGGGCCAGCGAAGGGCAGAAAGTCGAAGCGCTGGATGGCGGCGCCAACGACTACGTGACCAAGCCGTTCGGCATTCAGGAGTTCCTTGCCCGGGTGCGCGCCTTGTTGCGTCAGGCGCCGGCGGGTGAAGCCCAGCAAGCGGCGTTGACGTTCGGGCCGCTGACTGTGGACCTGGCGTATCGCCGGGTGTTGCTCGACGGCACCGAAGTCGCGCTGACCCGCAAGGAATACGCGGTGCTGGCGCAACTGGCGCGGCATCCGGGGCGGGTGATTACCCAGCAGCAATTGCTCAAGGACATCTGGGGGCCGACCCATACCGAAGACAGCCACTATCTGCGGATTGTGGTGGGGCACTTAAGACAGAAACTGGCGGATGACCCGACACAGCCGCGGTTTATCGTGACCGAAGCAGGGGTGGGGTATCGGTTGTTGAGTGAGGGTGGGGTTTAGGTTTTGTGGTGTCTGGTAGGACGCCTTCGCGGGCAAGCCTCGCTCCTACGGATTGAGGTCGTTCACAAATATTGCGATTGCCCCGGCCCCGTAGGAGCGAGGCTTGCCCGCGAAGAGGCCCTCTCATTCACTCGAGAATCATGAGTTGTCAGCTCTGCTCTTTCTCATACCGATCCATCGTGTCCCGCGCAATCTCCCGACCCAATGCGATCAACTCCGGCGCCTTGTAGAACTCGAAAAACCGGCACACCCGCTTCGGCACATTGATCAGGACGTCCGGTGGATACCCGGCAATCTTGTATTGCGCCAACGAGGTCTGCATCACTTCGAAACTCTGGTTGATCAAGTCCAGCAAAGACGCCGGCCCGACGTTGTCGATGATGAACGAACCGGTGGCTGATTTCGGTGCGCCTTCACCTTGCGGGGCGGCCGCTGGTTGCTGGGCTTCGGGTTCGGCGGATTCGATCCACGGATTGATCTCCGCCGCTTCGGCCTTCAGTGCCTCCTGTTCCAGCAACAACAATTGTTCGGCCTGTTTGCGCCGGAACGGCATCTTCGAACCGAGCGAGTTGATCAGGCTGTTGAACCGCGACTTGAACGCCGCTGGGCGCTCGATCACCGGTAATTGGTAATGCCGCTGGTTGGTCGAGTTGAGGTTGACCGCGATGATCAGATCACAATGGCTCGACACCACCGGCACGATCGGCAACGGGTTGAGCAAACCGCCATCCACCAGCATGCGATTGCCCTGCATCACGGGCGTGAACAGGCTGGGAATCGCCGCCGAGGCGCGAATGGCCTGGTGTAGACAGCCGGCCTGGAACCAGATTTCCTGCTGGTTGGTCAGGTCGGTGGCCACTGCCGTGTAGGGAATGCGCAGGTCTTCAATATTGATCTCGCCGACGATCTTGCGAATCTGGCCGAAGACTTTCTCGCCGCGAATGGCGCCCAAGCGAAAACTCACGTCCACCAGACGCAACACATCGAGGTAATCCAGGCTTTCGATCCAGTCGCGATACTCGTCGAGTTTGCCGGCGGCATAAATCCCGCCGACCACGGCGCCCATGGAGCAACCGGCGATGCAGGCGATGTCGTAGCCACGCCGTTCGATCTCTTCAATGACACCGATATGCGCGTAGCCCCGGGCTCCACCCGAGCCCAGCACCAGTGCGACACGCTTTTTCATTAATCGCCCTCGTCTGACAAGGTTCAACAATGCACCCATCGAGGGGCGCGCTTCAATCGGTAAGGTCGTTTGCCGGGGCGGGGGCGTCGTTTTTTCGACACTGCATGGCGCCAGATGGGTATGCTCGCGAGCGCTATAGTTTGTACGGGCGGGGCAAGGCACTTTTTGCGCGGCGCACCGTCTTACTTGCACGACTGTTTATCTATCTTTGAGGTGTTATCGATGAAAGCCTGGATCTGTGTGCCTTTGATTGCCTTGGCTCTGGCCGGTTGTGCCGGCAAAACTGCGTACCGCGACAGCTGCGGCACCCAGATCGATGCGGCCTGGCATGAGCTGGACCTGGCCAAGGCCGAAGGTTTCGCCGGCACGGTCAGTTACTCCAAGGCCCTGTCGCTGTTGACCGGCGCCAAGACCCAACAGCAATTCGAAGCCTACGAAGGCTGCACCAGCAAAGCTGAAAAGGCGCGTTTCTATATTCGTGAGTCGCGCGCCGGTCGATAAGCGCATGATGTAGCTCAATGCCTGCGGCATGCGCCGCAGGCAGGATGAGATTGAGCGCGATAACGGAAACTCGATTCAGGGAGCAAGTGATGTCTGCCTTGGTTGACCGGTTGGTGGCTCAGGTCTTGAGCATTGAAGTTCGTTTGCTGGCCTGCCAGGCACGCTTGAGTGCTCGCACCGATCCGGAGGCGCTGCACGATTTGCGCACCACGGTTCGGCGCTTGCGCAGTCTGTTGCGACCGTTGCGCGGTTTGCCCGGAGTCGAGCAACTGGAAAGCGCGGCGTCCGGGGTCGGTGAACTGACCACGCCGCTGCGCGATCGCGAAGTGCTGGCGGCGTACTTGCTCCAGCACGGTCAACCCGAGGCGGCGCAGCGGCGCATGGCGCAAATGGACGTGGCTTACCCGACCGTTGCGACCAGCCCGCAGGTTATTCAACTGCTGATGATCCTCGATGCTTTTCCGCGATTCCTGCGGGCGTCCCAGCGTCAGGGGTTGCTCAAGGGCTTGCGCCAGCGCATCGAAAAGCGCCTGGCCAAGCAGTGGAAAAAACTCGATCACACCCTGCACGATCCGGCTCACGATCGTCATCTGCTGCGTTTGTTGATCAAGCGCGTGCGCTATGGCATCGAGGCCTATCCCGAACTGGATCGCCTGCCGAAAGCGGCGATGCCCCGACTCAAATCGGCCCAGGCTGCGTTGGGCGATTGGCACGATTGCTGGCAGTGGTTGCTGCGGGCGGAACAGGAGGCGGATTTGCTGCCTTGTGTCGCGGTCTGGAAAATTACCATGGCCAAGGCTGAAGGCCGCGCCGACCGCGTGCTCGATAAACTCAGCAAGGCCTGCTTCAAATCCTGAGAACACCACAAAATCCATTGTGGGAGCGAGCTTGTGTGGCGAGGGGGCTTGCCCCCGTTCGGCTGCGCAGCAGTCGTAAAAACATCGCATGCGGGTATGCATGATGCTCCACGGTCACAGGTTTTAGGGGCGCTTCGCACCCCAACGGGGGCAAGCCCCCTCACCACACAAGCTCCCACATTGGATTTTGTGTAGGCCGTGGGACCTGTGCGGCTCATCTGTCAGTGCATTTGTCCGGAATAAGCGCTGTATCCCCTCCGCAGGCTGGTTAAGATCCCTTCATTCTTTTTCCGCATTCTTGAGGTTCCCATGCGCTTTTCCGATCTGCTTGACGCTGTGCGCAGCCAACCGCAGGAATTGTCCATTCCTGCCGAATGGGGCCAGGGCCGGGCCAGTTTTGGTGGCTTGGTCGCCGCGTTGCAATACGAAGCCATGCGCGCGAAAGTCCCGGCGGATCGTCCGGTGCGTTCGCTGGCGATCACCTTTGTCGGCCCGGTCGAGCCGGATGTGCCAGTCAGTTTTGAAGTCGATGTATTACGCGAAGGCAAGGCCGTCAGCCAGGTGCTGGGCCGGGTAGTGCAGAAAGGTCAGGTGGTGACGTTGGTCCAAGGCAGCTTCGGCGCGTCGCGACCGTCCGAAGTGGCCGTGGCGGCCCAGCCAGCACCCGAGATGAAACACTGGGACGACTGCCAGGAACTGCCTTACATCAAAGGCGTGACCCCGGAATTCATGAAACATCTGGCGATGCGCTGGAGCGTCGGCGGGTTGCCGTTCACCGGGAACAAATCCCGGGACATGGGCGGTTGGGTGCGGTTGCGCGGGGATGTGAAGGAAGAAGCGCTGAGCGAGGCGTACATTCTCGCGCTGGTCGATGCCTGGCCGCCGGCCTTGTTGCCGCACCTGAACAAACCGGCGGCGGGCAGCACGCTGACCTGGACCATCGAATTCGTCCAGCCGCTGCTGGCGTTGAACACTCTGGACTGGTGCAAATACCTGGTGGACATCGAACTCGCCCGCGACGGCTACGGTCACGCGGCGGCGAAGCTGTGGAGCGCTGACGGTCAGTTGATCGCCATGAGCCGGCAGACCGTGACGATTTTCGCCTGACTCACCGGTGGTGGCGCTTACGCCAGGCGCGCCACCAGCCGCCGCTGAGGAAAAACCGTGGGAAGGTCAGGAACTGCTCGACCAGCAAGCGTGACATCGCATCTTTGCGATCAGTGAACGGCTCGGAGGCTTGCGCCTCCAGGCTGTGACCGTGACGCTGCAAACCCAGGCCGGCGATGATGCCAATCACGCCGATCACGACATTCAGCAAACTCAGGCTGAACACCCCGGACACTATCAACAGAAACCCGATAATGAACAGCGGCACCGCAATCAGGTGCAACGCCAGGTTGGTGGGGTGCTGATGATTGTGCGGGTAGGACTTCCATTGCCAGGCCGGAAGGTTGGGGTGACGTTTGCCCATGATGAAACTCCTCAAATCCATGTTGAACACATGCTTGAAGAATAGGCGCGGTGCTGGAGGGCGGCGAATCAAGGTTGGCTATCGAAGTGATAGGGGTAATGACAGAAATTGATGTTGACGGGGCGGACGCCTTCGCGGGCAAGCCTCGCTCCTACAGGTTCGCGCATTACAATGTAGGAGCGAGGCTTGCCCGCGAAGAGGCCCTCAGAGCTTCAACTGCCCTATAGCCTTACTCAACTCCCCAGCCAACGTCGCCAATTCATTACTGGTATTCGCCGAATCCACGGTCTGCTGCACGGTGTTCTCGGTCACGTCACGAATGCTCACCACCGAGCGATTCATCTCCTCCGCCACATGACTCTGCTGCTCGGCAGCCACGGCGATTTGCGTGTTGCTCTCACGCATCTGCGCCACGGCGCTGGTGATTTGCGCCAGTGCAGCGCCAGCCTCCTGAGCCTGCTGCACGCAGTCGTCAGCCTTGAACGAACTTTCCTGCATGAAATCCACGGCATCCCGCGTCCCGGCCTGCAAGGCTGAAACCATCAAGGTGATTTCATCGGTAGAAGTTTGCACGCGCTTGGCCAGGTTGCGCACTTCATCGGCTACCACTGCAAAACCACGGCCCATTTCACCGGCCCGCGCAGCCTCGATGGCGGCGTTGAGCGCCAGCAGGTTGGTTTGCTCGGCGATACTGTGAATCACACTGACCACGCCGTTGATCTTCTGACTGTCTTCGGCCAGTCGCTGGATCATCTCGGCGGTCTGTTGCACGCCGCTGGACAACCCGGCAATCGACTTTTGCACCCGACTGACCACTTCCTGGCCACTGCCAGCCAGAGTGTCGGCGCTTTGCGACAGGTCGCGGGTGGCGCCGGCGTGTTGGGCGATGTGATAAACCGTGGCGGTCATTTCATTGATTGCGGTGGCGGCTTGATCGGTTTCGCTTTGCTGACCGAGCATGCCGTGGCGCACGTCGTTCATGCTCGCCGCCAATCGCGCCGCGCCGACGTCCAGCTGCTTGGCGGTATTGGCGACGGTGTTGACCACCCGCTGATAACCGGCCTGCATCGCATTGAACGCGTTGGCCATCTGCCCGACTTCATCCTTGCAGGCCAGAGGCACGCGGGCGGACAGGTCGCCGGTTTTCTCGACGTGCAGCATTACGTCTTTTAAGGTGTTGAGCTGGCTGAGCAGGAATCTGATCAGCAATTGCGAAGCGCCGAGCATCGCCAGCATCAGGATCGCCACCGCCATCGCGTAATTGAAGAAGCGCTCGCTGAACACCTGGCTCAGGCTCGGACCGTAGGCGATCACCGCGACTTGCTGGCCGTCAGCGCGGCTGAAGACCTCGGCACCCATCAACGGGTTGTCGCCGAACAGCGGCATGGCATTGATCTCGACCCAACCGTTGTTGGTGTCCGTCAGTTCCAATACCGGTTGTTCGTTCAGCCGTGGGGCCTGGCCGTGACTGAACGTCAGCACGTTGTCGGCCTTGGGCAATGGCTGCCCGCCGGGCCAGGCGCTGAGCAAACGCGCCTGGGCTTGGGCCGACGCCTGAGAAGCGTGGCTGCGGGCCTGCTGTTCGAGTTGTACGGCGTACAACACCAACAGCAGGGTAGTGACGAAGGCGACCGCATTGACCGCCCAGAATTTATATTTCAGCGAGATGTTGCTAAGCCAGGCACCCATAGGAAGGTCTTCTCTGATAGCGGAAACAGCATTGGCAAGGTGCCAGTATTGTGCCGCTATGCAGGGGGTTGGATTTGACGCAGGTCAACAACAGATACACAGATATTGAAGACAACACTGATCCCCTGTGGGAGCGAGCTTGCTCGCGATGGCGATGGCACATTCACTAACAAGGTGTCTGTCAGACCGCTTTCGCGAGCAAGCTCGCTCCCACAGGGGAGTTGGGGTTACTGGGGAATTGAGGGGAGACGGAAGAATGCCCGCGCACAAGCCGTCGTATGCGCCGCCAGGTCCTCTTCGCTCTCTTCACGATGCAACGCCACTTCACGCAGCACCTCGGTCAGATACGCCGGCTCGTTGCGCCCATTCTTCGGCTTCGGCCGCAAACTGCGCGGCAGCAGATATGGCGCATCGCTCTCCAGCATCAAGCGGCCGCGCTTGATCTCTTTCACCAGCGGATGCAGGTGCGTGCCCCGACGCTCATCGCAGATCCACCCTGTGATGCCGATGTGCAGATCCAGGTCGAGGTAGCTGAACAGCGCTTTCTTTTCGCCGGTGAAGCAATGCACCACGGCGGCGGGCAACTGATCGCGGTAGTCCCGCAGGATTTCCAGCAGGCGCTGGCTGGCGTCGCGCTCATGCAGGAACACCGGCAATTGCAGCTCGACCGCCATGGCCAGATGCTGCTCAAGGACCTTTTCCTGCTGCGGGCGCGGCGAGAAGTCGCGGTTGAAATCCAGCCCGCATTCGCCCACGGCGACCATGTTCGGCTCCTTGAGCAAACTGCGCAGGCGCTGTTCGCTGTCGGCGTTCCAGTCGCTGGCGGAGTGGGGGTGAATGCCGGCGGTGGCGAACAGCCGTTGTGCGCTGTCATCCAGTTGCCGACACAGCTCCAACGCCTGCTCGCTGCCGTCCACGCTGGTCCCGGTCAGCACCAATTGGCAGACCCCGGCCGCGTAGGCGCGATCAAGTACTGCCTGGTGTTTATCGTCGAAACTGGGGTTGGTCAGGTTGACGCCGATATCGATGAGTTGCATGGTGCTACCTCGGACCAAAGGCCGGAAAGCATATCAGAGCTGTAGATTTATAAGAAAAGCCAAGAACTACAACGAGTTGAAGCTGTCTCTTGATGCCGCGAGACAGGTCGGGTTGGTGAAACTGCCATCACTGTGCCAGTCTTGCGCACGTTGCCAGCGCTCCAGGCGCTCTGTTTCTGTCGTTCGATGTCATGAATTTTCGTGAGGTCGGCCAGTATTCTTTCCGGAGAGTGGATGACACGTCCCTCGGTTTTGCTACTGCTGTGTTGTTCGTTGCTGCTGCCGTTGCCGGCGGTTGCGCGTCTGGCCGGACCGCTGCAAGCCGTGCCGGCCACCAAGGTGCGCGATCTGGCGGAAATCCGCAGCAGCCGTGTGCTGAAAGTCCTGGTCAACCAGAGCCGTAACAGCTCCGGCGAAGTCCAGGGGCAGGCCATCGGCGTCGAATACCATCGCCTGCGCGCCTTCGAGCAATACCTCAACGGGCATGCCCGCGACGGCCAGGAAATCACCCTCAAGATCATCCCCAAAGCCAAGGATCAACTGCTCGGCGCGTTGCAGCGCGGCGAGGGCGATCTGGTGGCGCCGGGAGAATTGCTTGATCCGCAATCCGGCCACGCGGTCAGTACCAGCGAACCGATTGCCAGCAACGTGCCGCTGATTCTGGTCGGGATCAAGGGCGAACGCCGTTACACGAAACTCGAACAGCTCTCCGGCAAGACCCTGGCGTTGCCCACGGGCAGTGCCGCCGGGGATGCGGTCAGCCAGATCAACCAGAAACTTGCCCTGCACAAACTGGCGCCGATAACGGTCGAGTGGGTCGATCCCAGTCTGGCGGTCGAGGACGTGCTGGAGATGGTTCAGGGTGGCATCTTCCACCTGACCATCGTCGAGCAACCGATCGCCGAGCGCTGGGGCAAGATCCTGCCCAAGTTGCGCTTCGATCGGCAGTTGCTGATCAGCGAGCCGGGCGAGGAATACTGGTTCGTGCGCCGCGATGCGTCGATGCTGCGGGCCAGTATCGATCGCTTCCTGACCACTTATAAAAAGCCGTCGGATGAGGACGTGGCATTCCTGCGTATCTACCGACGGCTGTATCAAGTCCACTATCCGCTGGCCAAGGCTGACCGACAGCGTCTGGAAAAACTACGCCCGGTGTTGCAGAAGCACGCAGATGCCCAAGGTATGGATTGGCTGAACCTGGCGGCGCTGGCGTTCAAGGAGTCGGCGCTGCAACCCGAAGCTCGCGGTGGCGGCGGCCCGACCGGCCTGATGCAGATCACCCCGTCCGCCGCCCAGCGCGTCGGGGTCAACAATATTCAAAATCTCGACGCCAATGTGCAGGCCGGGGCCAAATACCTGGCGATGATCCGTCGCAAATTCTTCTCCAGCCCCAAACTCAACGAGCGCGAGCGCATGGCGTTTGTGCTGGCGGCCTACAACATGGGGCCGGAACGGGTTCAGGGGATGCGCGCCGAGGCCCGGCGCCGGGGTTTGAATCCGAATCAGTGGTTCTTCCAGGTCGAGCGCATTGCCATGGAGCAGGTGGGGATGGGCGCCGTCAGCTATGTTAATAGCGTGAACAAGTATTACTTGGCGTTCGATCGGGAGCGGGAGTCGTTGGAGCCTCAGGGGCAAAAAGTCGCCTCTCGGAAATGATCGACTAAACTGATGGTTATGGCGAAATATTTGCGCTTTTATCATTCGATTTAACGATTAGTATAGCGGCCAACCAACACACACATTCAATGGATGACACAGCATGAGCTCACTGATCAACAAAGTACTGTTTACCCGCGCTGGCTACGGCCTGACTGTTCTGCGGATCGTTGTCGGCATTATCTTCGCTGCCCACGGCTCGCAGAAACTCTTCGGGATGTTCGGTGGCTACGGCATTGCCGGCACCGCGCAGTACATGGAAAGCCTGGGCCTGGCGCCGGGTCACTTGATGGCGATCCTGGCCGGTGGCACCGAGTTCTTCGCTGGCCTGGCCTTGATCATCGGCCTGCTGGTGCGTCCGGCGGCACTGGGTCTGATCTTCCTGTCGCTGGTCGCTATCTTCACGGTGCACATCAGCAACGGTTTGTTCATGGCCAACAACGGTTATGAGTTCGCCCTGGCCTTGCTCGGTGGCAGCATCGCGGTACTGATCGAAGGTGCCGGCAAGCTCTCGGCGGACCGCGCCATCGCCGGCTGACCGCTCTGGCTCAACGAAAAGGCCCGCATTGTGCGGGCCTTTTTTGTTGCGCGTCATTCTTGACACTGTCCGGTCAGGTTCTCTAGGATGCTGCTCATGCGCCGATTTAAACAGCTACTTGCGGGGCGCCAGGTGACTCATTCAGTTGCCGATAGAAGCTTGAGTCAGGCTTCGAAATACCGCTAAAGCGCTGGTTCGGTGTTGCCTCTCACCTGCCATGCAGACTTTCGAGGCAGAGACACGACCCAATGAATGCACTAAGCCCCGTTGTACGCCCCGCGCCGATCACGGCACACCTCACCCAGCGCAATCCAAAAATCCTGCTTGGCGGTAAACATCAGCCGACGCTTCTGCGTTATCTCGATGGCTGGCCACGTCGCACCGGCGGTCCTGCCGCGTTCCTGATCCAGTTTGTCGAAGACGGCGAGTCCCTGGCGCGTTTTGCCAACGACAGTTTCGATCTGGCGGTGATTCAGTCGCCCACGCTTGAAGACGCACCGGAAGTGATCCGGCAACTGACTCGCGTTGCCCGTCAGGGGTTGATTACCCGGCGCTGAGAATTACAGCGCTGCGGCTCATGGATACTCGATCGCCACGATGTACACGCACTGCTCGCCAGTCGGTGTCTGGACCCGCACTTCAGCGTCCAGCGCCTTGCCGATCAGTGCCCGCGCCAATGGTGAATCGATACTGATCAAGCCCAGTTTCAGATCCAGTTCATCCGGGCCGACGATGCGGTAGCGCGACTCTTTGCCTTCTTCATCTTCAATCGTCACCCAGGCACCAAAGTAAACCTTGTTCGGATCACTGGGCTTTTCGCTGACGACTTTCAGGGCTTCCAGGCGCTTGGTGAGAAAACGCACGCGGCTGTCGATCTCGCGCAGCATTTTTTTGCCGTAGGTGTACTCGGCGTTTTCCGAGCGATCACCCTGGGCCGCCGCCTCGCTGACCGATTGCGTCACCTGCGGGCGGCGCACGTGCCAGAGTTCGTGAAACTCGGCACGCATCCGCGCTTCACCTTCGGGGGTGATCAGCGCGGTGCCAGCGGTGCGGGGAGGGCGATAACGGCTCATGGTGACTTCTTGTAGTAGAGAGTGCTTGAGTCTATCAACCCTCGCGCAAGACTGTCAGGGGGCTGGCATTCAAGGCGCGACGCGTTCCGAACACACCAGCGCCGCCGATCAGCACCGCGCCAATCAATGGCAACACCAGCAACCACGGATGCGGATGCCAAGGCAGGTCGAAGGCGTAGCGGTAAAGCACCAGGCTGACCAACTCCGAACCCAGTGCCGCCAGCAACCCGCTGACCGCGCCGAGCAGGCCGAACTCGATCCGCCGGGCCTTGACCAGCAACTGGCGCTCCGCCCCGAGTGCCCGCAACAACGCGCCTTGGCGAATCCGTTCATCCAGCGTGGCCTGCAGACCGGAGAACAGCACCGCCATCCCCGCCGCCAATACAAACAACAACACGTACTCCACCGCCAGAGTGACCTGGGCGAGGATGCTGCGCAGCTGTTCCAGCAAGGCCTCGACTTGCAGAATGGTCACGGCCGGGAACGCCCGGGACAGATCGACAATCTGCTGATCGTGACCCGCCGCCAGGTAGAAACTGGTGAGGTAAGTCGCCGGCAAATCTTTCAAGGTGCCCGGCTGGAAGATCATGAAGAAGTTCGGCTGGAAGTTGTCCCAGTTGATCTCCCGCAGGCTGGTGACTTTCGCTTCGCGATTGACCCCGCCGACAGTGAATACCAGATGATCGCCCAGCTTGAGTTTCAGGCTCTCGGCGACCTTGCCTTCGACCGACACGCCAGGAATCTCATCCGGCGTCTGTTCGGTCCACCAGTTACCCGAGGTGAGCTTGTTGCCCGCCGGCAGGTCCGCCGCCCAGGTCAGGCTCAGGTCACGCTGGATCGCCCGGTCACCGGCCGAATCCTTGCTGACGATGTCCTGCACCGCTTCGCCATTGATGCTGATCAACCTGCCCGGCACCACCGGGTACAGCGGCGCCGATTGCGCCGACAGTTCGATCAGTCGATCAGTAAACGCCTGCTTGTCCGCCGGCAAAATGTTCAGCGCGAAATAATTCGGCGCATTTTTCGGCAGTTGGTTTTGCCAGGTATCGAGCAGTTCGCCGCGCAGCAAAGCGATCAGCGCCATGGACAGCAGAATCAAACCGAAGGCCAGGGATTGGCCGGCCGCTGCCAGTGGATGACGCAGTAATTGACCCAGACCCAAACGCCAAGGCAACGAAGCACGGGCCAACAACCGGCGCAGGCTATTGAGCAGCAACAGCAGCAAGCCGCCGAGCACCACGGCCGCGATTACGCCGCCACCGAGCAGGGCGAAGGTCAGGACCAAGTCCAGGCTCAAGCGCCACATGATCAGCCCTAGCGCACCCAGCGCCGCGCCGTAGACCATCCAGGTGCTGGACGGGATTGGCAGCATGTCCCGACGCAACACCCGCAATGGCGGGACCCGGCCGAGTGCGGCGAGTGGCGGCAGGGCGAAACCGGCCAGCGCCACCAGCCCGGTGCCGATCCCGGCAACCGCCGGCAGCAAACCACCCGGAGGAACATCGGTAGGCAGCAAGTCATGCAGCAGCGCAAACAGCCCGAGCTGCGCGAGCCAGCCGAGGAGGGCGCCGCTGAGACTGGCGAGCAGGCCGAGTACCGTCAGCTGCAAACTGAACAGCACCATGGTTTCCCGACGTGACAAGCCCAGGCAGCGCAGCAAGGCGCTGGCATCGAATCGGCGCGTGGCGAAGCGTGTCGCCGACAGCGCCACCGCTACACCCGACAGTAAAACGGCGACCAGACTGGCCATGTTCAAATAGCGTTCAGCCTTGCCCAACGCGCCGCCGATTTGCCGGTTGCCGTCTCGGGCATCCTGGATACGTTGGTTAGCCGCCAGTCCCGGTTTGATCAACTGACGATAAGTTTCCAGCGCCTCGGCCTTACCGCGCCAGAGTTCGCGGTAACTGACGCGGCTGCCGGGTTGCACCACGCCGGTGGCGGTGAGGTCGTTTAAGTTGATCAACACCCGTGGTGTCAGGCTGTAGAAATTGCCGGCGCGGTCGGGCTCGTAAGTCAGCACCCGCGTCAGCTTCAGGGTTTTCATGCCGACATCGATGCTGTCGCCGATCTTCAGGTCCAGCGCCGTCAGCAACCGTGCCTCAACCCAGGCTTCACCGGATTTCGGCCCGCCACCGGGCTCTTCAGGAGCGAAGGGCGCGGGGGCACTTTTCAGTTCTCCGCGCAGCGGATAGACATCGTCGGCTGCCTTGATGCTGGACAACTGGATGCCGTTGTCGGTCGCGATGACGCTGGAAAACTCCACCACCTGGGCGTGTTCCAGACCCAGCTCGGTGCCGCTCTTGATCTGTTCCGGTCGCGCCGGCGAACTGCCTTCGAGCAACAGGTCGGCGCCAAGGAACTCGGTGGCGCGCAACATCATGGCGCCGTTGAGGCGGGCGCCGAAATAACCGATGGCGGTACTCGCCGCCACGGCCACCAGCAAGGCAAAGAACAACACCCGCAGTTCACCGGCGCGGGCGTCGCGCAACAGTTGGCGGATGGCGAGGCTGAACAGGCGCAATAGCGGCAAGCGTGCCATCAAGGCTCCAGAGGGGCGACCAGCAGGCCGGCTTCAAGGCGGATCAGGCGCCGGCAACGATGTGCCAGGCGTTCGTCGTGGGTCACCAGCACCAGGGTCGTGCCGCGTTCCTTGTTCAGTTCGAACAGCAGATCGCTGATGCGCTCGCCGGTGTGGCTGTCGAGGTTGCCGGTGGGTTCATCGGCAAACAGCACGTCCGGTTCAGCGGCAAACGCACGGGCAATCGCCACGCGCTGCTGTTCCCCGCCGGAGAGCTGGCGTGGCGAGTGAGTCAGGCGCTGGCCCAGGCCAACCCGCTGCAACAATTCGGTGGCGCGCTGTCGCGCATCTTTGCGGCCGTCGAGTTCCAGGGGCAGCATGACGTTTTCCAGGGCGTTGAGGCTGTCGAGCAACTGAAAGGACTGGAAGACAAATCCCACATGCTCGGCGCGGATGCGTGCCCGTTGATCTTCATCAAGATTGCTCAAGGCTTGCCCGGCGAGGGTGACTTCACCACTGCTCGGCAGATCGAGGCCGGCCAGCAGGCCGAGGAGGGTGGATTTGCCGGAACCGGAGGCGCCGACAATGGCCAAACTGTCGCCCTTGTTCAGTTCCAGGCTGAGTTCGTGCAGGATAGTCAGTTCACCTTCCGCGCTGGGAACCACTTTGCTGAGGTTCTTCGCGGTGAGAATGCTTGCGCCCATGGAGAATCCGATGCGTGTGTGGTTTTTGAGTGCTGGCCTGGCCTTGATGTGCATGGCCCAGAACGCAGCGGCGGGTACAGTCCTGATCGTTGGCGATAGTATCAGCGCCGGTTTCGGACTGGATACCCGCTTGGGGTGGGTGTCGCTGCTTGAGCAACGGCTCAAGCGCGAAGGTTTCGACGATAAAGTGGTCAACGCCTCCATCAGCGGCGACACCAGTGCCGGAGGCCAGGCACGCCTGCCGGCGCTGCTTGCAGAGCATAAACCGGAGTTGGTGATCCTCGAGTTGGGAGGCAACGACGGCTTGCGCGGAATGCTGCCAACGCAATTGCAACAAAACCTTGCGGCGATGATCGACAGCTCCAAAGCGAGCGGTGCCAAAGTCTTGTTGCTGGGCATGCAACTGCCACCGAACTACGGTGCCCGTTACACCGAGGCCTTTGCGAAGGTCTATGGCACGCTGGCAGAGGAGAAAAAAATCCCGCTGGTACCATTTTTTCTCGAAGGAATCGGCGGCCATCCAGACCTGATGCAAGCCGACGGCCTGCATCCGGCCGTGGCGGCTCAGGACAAGTTGCTGGAAAATGTCTGGCCGACACTGAAACCGCTGCTTTGACGCTTTTCTAGTGGCGGTGTTTCGGCTAAGGTGGCGCCCCCGATTTGGAGCCCCCGATGCCGCGTCCTGCCTGGTCCCTTTTTGCCTACCAACTGATCGAGCCTGACGAGCAGCTGGATCTGTTCGCCTGCCAGGAAGTGCGGGTGCATCTGGTGGCGCGTCAGCTGGAGCTCGGCGGTTCGGCGGACCGAACCCTGTGTGGCAGCCTGTTGCCGGCACAGCCGCGCTGGTCGAGCGTGAATCGCACGGTGTTCCAGGACCAGCGTTTGTGCTCGCTGTGCCGGGCCATCCTCGAGTCGCAGAAACGCGGCACCTCGCCGATCTGGCCGGAACTACGGTTCGAGCTTTAGACCTGTGTGATGGGCTTGTGTGGCGAGGGGGCTTGCCCCCGTTGCGCTGCGAGGCAGTGCCAATCCTGCGGCCTGGTTTTAACTGGCGCACCGAGTGTGATGAATTTACGACTGCTTCGCAGCCGAACGGGGGCGAGCCCCCTCGCCACAAAAGCATTTCCAGCCACATGAAAAAAACGTCATGTATCGCCTGCAACGTTCTCGGCCTCCCCGAATTTACGGGCGTCGGTGTACAATCGCCTTCTTATACCCTTGTCGATCATGCGAAGGATTTTCCGGATGTTGCCGCGCTTTCCTGCCGTCACCCGCTGCCTGACCCTCGCCGCCCTCTGTGTGGCGGGTCCAGTTTCAGCACTAGAGCTGCCTCTACCGCCCCCTGGTGAAGACATCATCGGTCAGGTGCAAGTGATCAAGGCCAAGTACGAAGATACCTTCGCCGACCTTGGGACCACTTACGATCTGGGCTATTCGGAAATGGTCGCGGCCAACCCGGGCGTCGACGCCTGGCTGCCGGGCGCCGGCACCGAAATCATTCTGCCGACCCGCTTCATCCTGCCGCCGGGTCCGCGTGAAGGCATCGTCATCAACCTGGCCGAATACCGCCTCTACTACTACCCGAAAGGCCGGAACGTGGTGTACACCTTCCCGCTGGGTATCGGCCGTGAAGGCTGGGGCTCGCCGATTGCCCACACCACCATCACCGCCAAAACGCCGAACCCGACCTGGACTCCTCCAGCGTCGATCAAGGCCGAGCACGCCGCTGACGGTGATCCGTTGCCGAATGTGGTGCCGGCCGGCCCGGACAACCCGCTGGGGCCGTTCAAGTTCAACCTGGGCACGCCGGGCTACTTGATCCACGGCTCGAACAAGAAGTTCGGCATCGGCATGCGTACCAGCCACGGCTGCTTCCGTATGTTCAACAACAACGTGCTGGAAATGGCGAGCATGGTGCCGGTCGGCACGTCGGTGCGGATCATCAACGACCCGTACAAGTTCGGCCTGAGTGGCGGCAAGGTTTATCTTGAAGCGCACACGCCGCTGGACGACAACGGCAATCCGTCGGTGGTCGACAAGCACACCGCCGTGATCAACGCGATGCTCAAGCGTGAAGACATCACCAACAACCTGCGCATGAACTGGGATGTGGTGCGTGACGTCGTGGCTGCCGAAGATGGCCTGCCGGTGGAAATCGCCGTGCCGAATACCTCCGCGCCGATGGTGTCGAGCGTGCCGGTCGATCTGCAGCAGTAAGCTCGAAGAAAAGGAACCCGCCGACGTTGGCCGTCGGCGGGTTTTTTTATGGCCGGTACTAAACGCCGGGCATAAAAAAGCCGATCCATAAATGGATCGGCTTGATAACAATCCCGAAGGACTATTACTTGCGGCTAGCTTTGTCCAGCATGCGCAGAGCACGCTCGTTAGCTTCGTCAGCAGTCTGTTGTGCTTTTTGAGCAGCAGCCAGAGCTTCATCAGCTTTACGGTAAGCTTCGTCTGCACGAGCCTGGGAGCGAGCAGCTGCGTCTTCAGTAGCGGTCAGACGTGCTTCGGTTTCTTTCGATACGCTGCTGCAACCGGTAGACAGAACTGCGGCCAGAGCCAGAGCAGAGAATTTCAGAACGTTGTTCATCGTGTTCCCCTTCAAGGACTTTCTATTAAGTAGCTGTCTCCTCAGAGTGAGGAAATAGCCGGCGTACATACTACCCATTACTTGTCGTAAGTAAACTGACGTAAAGCAAGAAGCAAAAAAAATTGTAGGCGTTGATTCTTTTTCGAGCAACTTTTAACTGCTCTGTATAAAAAATACCCAGCTGCAAGGCCCGAGATGAGCGAGCCGCATGCGAAAAGTTCCCTATTCCGAAGGCAGTATTTCCAGTCTTTGTTAAAGTCTGTCTAGATGCTTTCGTCTACACTTTTGTTCGGATTTTGCGCAGCGCCTCTCATATCTTTCTGCATGTTGAGGTGACTTTAACGAAGGGCGCTCGTCTTAAGTCTCAACATCCGGCAATGTTCAGGCTTTCGACCCGGGAAGACCTTCGGTCGAGCCGTCCCTGCGTAACCCCGGAGCAGCACCCGCAGTCCGCCTCGGCATGATGACGAGCGCACCTTGAGCATTTTCGCCAATGGTGCCTACTATTTGATACGTGCCCAGGTTGCGCGAGATCGGTGTCGCTCTTCTCGGTGTCCATTCAGGCACAGGGTGGCGTAGATGTTCCTTCGCCGGAAAAACATCGGTAAGGTAGGGGTCAGAATCCAAGACCCGCGAGGAGTAGTGATGAGCGAGGCGTTGTCCATCCACCATGACCAGGCTGGTCATCAGTTCGAGACCAATGTGGACGGTCATCGTGCCTACCTGACCTATATGGATCTGGGGAAACAGACCCTGGATATCTATCGCACCTTCGTGCCCAACGCATTGCGTGGCCGTGGCATTGCGGCGGCATTGACCGAGCAGGCGCTGCAGTACGCCGAAGAAATGGGCTACACGGTGATTCCATCGTGCTCCTACGTGGAGCGCTACATGGAACGTCATCAGCGGCACGCGGCCAAGCTGAGCCAGTAAACGCAACACATAAAAAAACGCCGGGTTTAAGCCCGGCGTTTTTTTGTGCCTGAAAAACAGTATTCAGCTGCGATCGCGTTTCGGCAGCACATCCTTGAGCTTGGCGTGCATGCTGCGCAAGGTGTTCTCGGTGGCGGACCAATCGATGCAGGCATCGGTGATCGACACGCCGTATTGCAGGTCGGCGAGGTCTTTCGGGATCGCCTGGCAGCCCCAGTTCAGATGACTCTCGACCATCAGGCCGATGATCGACTGGTTGCCTTCGAGGATCTGGTTGGCGACGTTCTCCATCACCAGCGGTTGCAGGGCCGGGTCCTTGTTGGAGTTGGCGTGGCTGCAATCGACCATGATGTTCGGCTTGATCTTGGCCTTGTTCAGCGCTTGCTCGCAGAGCGCGACGCTGACCGAATCGTAGTTCGGCTTGCCGTTGCCACCGCGCAATACCACGTGACCGTAGGCGTTGCCCTTGGTGGTGACGATCGACACGCCACCTTCCTGGTTGATACCCAGGAAACGGTGCGGACTGGAAACCGACTGCAGCGCGTTGATCGCCACGGTCAGGCCGCCGTCGGTGCCGTTCTTGAAGCCGACGGCCGAGGACAGGCCGGAAGCCATTTCACGGTGAGTCTGGGATTCGGTGGTGCGTGCGCCGATGGCCGACCAGCTGATCAGGTCCTGCAAATATTGCGGGGAGATCGGGTCGAGGGCTTCGGTGGCGGTCGGCAGGCCCATCTCGGCCAGGTCCAGCAGCAACTGGCGACCGATGTGCAAGCCATCCTGAATCTTGAACGAGTCATCCAGGTACGGATCGTTGATCAGACCTTTCCAGCCGACGGTGGTACGTGGCTTCTCGAAATACACTCGCATGACCAGATACAAGGTATCGGACACTTCAGCGGCGAGGGTTTTCAGGCGCTCGGCGTATTCGTGGGCAGCCTTGATGTCATGGATCGAGCACGGCCCGATGACCACGAACAAGCGGTGGTCGGTGCCATCAAGAATGTTGCGAATGACTTCGCGGCCCTTGGTCACGGTGCGCAGGGCGGCATCGCTCAAAGGGATATCACGCTTGAGCTGATCGGGAGTGATCAGGGTTTCGTTGGAAGCGACGTTTAGGTCGTTGATCGGTAAATCAGCCATCGTTTACTCGTCAGGTCACGGGTGCCGGCCGCCAGCGAACCCGCGCGGCGGAGCACAGCAAATTAAGCGCGTCGGGGGACCCGAACCTTAGCGCGTTACACCGTGGCTCGACAATGGGCAAACACCGGTTTAATCCAGCACTGGCTGCGCAAAAGCCTTGCGAACCGTGTCGTGGGAGAACTCATCGGCATGCTGCTGCACCCATTCGAGGGCCAGGGCTTGAGCTTCCTGCAGATCATCATGGGCATCATGCAGGCGGCAATAGCGCTCGATCTGGCACACCTGCTCGCCCATCCGCGCACTGAACAGCATCTGCTCATCGACAAAGGCAATGCCCACCAGATAGCCGCGCTTTCGGCGCAGGCACCAGGCTACGTAGCCCAAAAAACGCAAATCGGGGTTCAGGGTCGGCATGCGTACTTCCAGCGCCGTGCCGTGGCGCCAGGCGCGGTGGTAATTGCAAGCCATGCCGCCGAGGCTGATAGTGTGCAGCCGTTGCCGTGAAATGCACTCATGTTTGAGCAGCGTAAGTTCCACGGGCACATCGTCAGGATGAGGAAGAAAACGTCCCATGAACACGGACTCCCTGTGTCGCCCATTTGACATTGTTTCCCCCAGTATAGTGGTCGAATCGGAACTGACCGATTTCGACGCCGACCAACGGCTGCTGGCGATGAGCGGCATTTCCCTGGTGATTTTCACCAGCGTCGGTTGCGCCAGTTGCCGTTTTGCCCGCGAGCAGTTGCCAAGACTCGATCTGGCGATCGACCGGCTGTGCTGGATCGACGCCGCTGACAATGGCGGGTTGGTGGAACGTTATGAGGTCTTTCATTTGCCGGCGCTGTTTGTGGTGCGCGACGGTGAGTTCTTTGGGGCGGTACAGTCGCGCCTGACCGATACCGAGCTGAATCAGGCGGTGGGCCAGGCGCTAAGTCGAATTGCTGAGGAGTTGCCATGATGGGAGCAGTTGCCAAGCCGACAATCGGCATTATCGGGACCGGCGCAATCGGTGGTTTCTACGGGGTGATGTTGGCGCGGGCCGGTTTCGATGTGCATTTTCTGTTGCGCAGTGAATTTTCCGCAGTCGCCGAACGCGGGCTTCAGGTTGACAGTGCGCCGCATGGGGCGCTGACGTTAAACCCGGTCCAGGCCTATTCGAGCGCCGAGGACATGCCGCCCTGTGACTGGTTGCTGATCGGCGCCAAGACCACCAGCAACGCCGATCTGGCGCCCGCCATCCTTCAAGCTGCTGCACCGAACGCCAAAGTGCTGGTGCTGCAAAACGGCCTGGACGTCGAGGACAGCCTGCGCGAATTACTTCCCGATTCGCTGCATGTGCTTGGCGGACTCTGCTTTATCTGCGTTCATCGCACCGGGCCTGGCGTCATCACGCATCAAGCGCTGGGCGCGGTGAATGTCGGTTATCACAGTGGCCCGGCCGCTGATGAGTCGGCCCGCATGGCGATTGTCGAGGAGGGCGCCGGGTTGTTCCGCGCGGCGGGCATCGATTCTCAGGGCATGCCGAACCTGCACCAGGCGCGCTGGCAAAAACTGGTGTGGAATGTTCCTTACAACGGTCTCTCGGTGCTGCTTGGGGCGAGCACTACGCCGTTGATGGCCGATGCCGACAGTCGGGAACTGATCAAGGCGTTGATGGCCGAAGTGGTTCGGGGCGCAATCGCTTGTGGTCACGAGATTCCGGCCGGGTATGCCGATCACCTGTTTATGGTGACCGAAAAAATGCCCGACTATTGGCCGAGCATGTACCACGATTTCCTGCACAAACGACCACTGGAACTGGAGGCGATTTATGCCCGGCCACTGGCGGCGGCGAAAGCGGCGGGATGTGAGTTGCCACGCATCGAGGCCTTGTACCGGGCGCTCGGTTTTATCGATCGACGGAACGTTTGAGTCGATCCACCAGAGGGGAAAGGCATGGCCAAAGACATAGATGACAAGCTGGTGCTGGCGATTTCTTCGCGAGCGCTGTTCGACCTGAGCGAAAGCCACAAGGTCTATCTGTCGGACGGGGTCGAGGCCTATCGGCAATACCAGATCGAGCACGAAGACGAAGTCCTCGCACCCGGTGATGCATTTCCGCTGGTGGAAAAACTCCTGAACCTCAATGCCAGTCTGGGTCGTGCCCGGGTCGAAGTGGTGCTGGTGTCGCGCAACAGTGCCGACACCGGATTGCGGGTGTTCAACTCGATTCACCATTACGGCCTGGCGATTTCCCGAGCGGCGTTTGTCGGCGGACGCAGTCCTTATCCGTACCTCAAGGCCTTTGGTTGCGACCTGTTTCTCTCCACTCATGCCGAAGATGTGCGCAGTGCGCTGGACGCCGGTTTTGCTGCCGCGACCATTCTGTCGGGCGGTGCGAGCCGTGCTGCCAGTGATGAATTACGCATTGCCTTCGACGGTGACGCGGTGCTGTTTTCCGATGAGTCGGAGCGGGTCTATCAGTCCGGTGGGCTGGAAGCTTTTCAGGCCAGCGAGCGCGAATCAGCCCGGGAGCCCTTGCGTGGCGGCCCGTTCAAAGGCTTCCTCGCGGCATTGAATTTGTTGCAGCGCGAGTTCCCCGATAACGCCTGCCCGATCCGCACCGCGCTGGTCACCGCGCGTTCGGCACCGGCCCACGAGCGGGTGATTCGCACGTTGCGCGAGTGGGACATTCGTCTGGATGAATCTCTGTTTCTCGGCGGCCTGACCAAAGCGGCGTTTCTGGAAGCGTTTGCCGCCGACGTATTTTTCGATGATCAGGCCGGTCATTGCGAACTGGCGCGCGAAGTCGTCGCCACCGGCCATGTGCCGCATGGCATAAGCAACGAGCAGAAAGTTTAAGCCCTTGCGTCAAGGTGTTACGCGGCCCGTCGTACTCGGCAAGGCACTGCTAAGCTGAATCAATCTCCGCCATGTCGGCACGCAAGGAGGTCATATGATTCGTTCCATGTTGTATGCCACCGACCTCGGCCTGTACGCACCGTTGGTGATGCAGCACGCCCTGGCGCTGGCGCGAACTTTCAATGCCGACTTGTATGTGGTGCACGCGGTGGAACCCATGGGGTTGTTCGCCGAGTCGGTGCTTCAAAGTTATCTCGATGAACAGGCGTTGAACGAATTTCACAGCCAGGGCCTGAACACGGTGATCGCCAATATCGAACGGCGGGTGCTGGAAAGCTTTCGTGAAGAACTGGGGGATGAGGGGGAGCAGGATCTGGAACGGATTCAAGCGGTGCGGGTGCTTCAGGGCGACCCGTCGCAGGTGATTCTCGACCAGGCGCAGAAACTCTCGGTGGATTTGCTGATCGTAGGAAGTCATAGCCATCGCGCCAGCGCGGAAACCCCTCTGGGCCGCACTGCAGCGCGGGTCTTGCAGTTGGCCCGGGTGCCGGTCTATCTGGTACCTCTGGTGGAGCGTCGGCGTCAGGGAGATAGGTAGAACACGAATAATGGCGTTTTGATAAAAAAGTTCTAGATTTATTCTTCAAACCATTAATATAGTTATATACCGTCGCTGATGCCCGTGGCGTCTACCTGCTTTGAGGGATTCATATGAAGCTTCAACAACTGCGCTACATCTGGGAAGTGGCGCACCACGACCTCAACGTTTCCGCTACCGCCCAAAGTCTCTACACCTCGCAGCCGGGCATCAGTAAACAGATCCGTTTGCTGGAAGACGAATTGGGCGTCGAGGTCTTCGCCCGCAGTGGCAAGCACCTGACCCGTGTCACCCCGGCTGGCGAACGCATCATCACCACCGCTGGCGAAATCCTGCGCAAGGTTGAAAGCATCAAGCAGATTGCCCAGGAATTCTCCAACGAGAAGAAAGGCACCCTGTCGATCGCGACCACCCACACCCAGGCGCGTTATGCGTTGCCGCCGGTGATCAGCAATTTCATCAAGCAGTACCCGGACGTGGCGTTACACATGCACCAGGGTTCGCCGATGCAGATCGCCGAAATGGCCGCTGACGGCACCGTGGATTTCGCCATCGCCACCGAAGCCCTGGAGCTGTTCGGTGATCTGGTGATGATGCCGTGCTACCGCTGGAACCGTTGCGTGGTCGTGCCCCAGGGTCACCCGTTGACCAAGCTGCCGAAGCTGACCCTCGAAGCCCTCGCCGAATACCCGATCGTGACGTACGTGTTTGGTTTCACCGGCCGTTCGAAACTCGACGAAGCTTTCAGCCATCGTGGCCTGACGCCGAAAGTGGTGTTCACCGCCGCCGACGCCGACGTAATCAAGACTTACGTGCGCCTGGGCCTGGGCGTGGGCATCGTGGCGAAAATGGCGGTCGATGCCAAACTCGACAGCGACCTGGTGATGCTCGATGCCAGCGATCTGTTCGAATCCAGCATCACCAAGATCGGCTTCCGTCGCGGCACCTTCCTGCGTGGCTTCATGTGCGACTTCATCGAGAAGTTTGCCCCGCACCTGACCCGCGAAGTCATGGCCAAGGCGATCCAGTGCCACAACAAGCAGGAACTGGAAGAACTGTTCGACGGCGTCGAACTGCCGGTTCATTAATCTGCGTTAAATCACCTCGGTAACAGCAAACTGTTGCCGAGCGCCCGCCACCAGAATCTCTACCTCGTCCCCTTCGAACTTGCCCAGCAGGCTTTTGCCCAGCGGCGAGCGAGGGGTGATGACGGTAATCATCTGCCCCACCACATCAACCTTCAAACCCGCCGCATCGGGGGCCAGGAACAGCCACTGTTCACGTCCCTTTTCGTCTTCCAGACCGAGCAGGGCGCCGACTTCGATACCGCGCTGATCGTCATACGGACGCAATGTCAGGTTCTGGCACACCGTCAGTGAATGACGAATTTCCTCGACCCGTTTCGCCTGCCCAGCTGCCAGGTACGACGCCTCCAGACCTAGCGTGTCGTACTTGTTTTCGGCGATGTTTTCTTCGTGGGTCGCGGTTTCGTACGCGGTTTGCGCAGCGCGTTCGGCGATGTCGAGATCGATGCGCAGTTTGTCGAGAATCAGTTGGTGGACGATTTGCTTGTTCATGATCAATCGCAGAATTGCTGGACGTTGGCGCGGCTTTTTTCGCTCGGCGCGGTCTGGTCCTGTTGCAGCCAGAACTGACATTTAGGGTTCGACAGGTTGCGGTTATTGGTGCGGGCCTGATCGAGGAATTGCTGTTGTTCGTTCTTGCGCAGGTTTTCTTTGTATTGCTCGAACAGCGGGCTCTGCGGCGGGATGTCCGGCGCTGGTTGAACCACCACCGGCGGTTGGGCCAGTTGCTGCACGGCCTGAGCCACTGGCGCCAATTGCTCGGGGAAGATAAAACGCGAAGCGAGCCAGCACGTCAGCGCGATGGCCAGGAAGCCCAGCCAAAGACCCAGGGCAATGCTGCCGGTCAATTGCAGGGCATTGAGGCGGATCGGCAACGGACGGCGCGGGTTGGGACGATAGGGCATGGCTGCCTCCTGGCGGGTGTTCGCGGGCGGATGGCGATTGTCGCACGAAGATTAATCGTCGTCGGCCCTTCTGCACGGGGTAATTTATGCGGACAATCGGCGCCTTTGCCAACGGAAGCCTTTAATGCCTGAACTGCCTCAAATGAAAAAACGCGGGCGCTGGGATATTTTTTGCACCGTGGTCGACAACTTTGGCGACATCGGTGTGACCTGGCGCCTGGCCCGTCAACTGGTGGCCGAACAGGCAGTAGACGTTCGCCTGTGGGTCGACGACCTGCGGGCCTTCGAACGCCTGTGCCCCGAGATCGACATCCACGCGCCGCAGCAATGGCAGCAGGGTGTCGAGGTGCGGCAATGGCCGGCCGAATGGCAACCGGTGGAGGCCGCCGATGTGGTGATCGCCGCGTTCGCCTGCCAATTGCCGAGCCCGTACATGGACGCCATGGCCGCGCGGGAAACACCGCCGTTGTGGATGAACCTGGATTATCTGAGTGCCGAAGACTGGGTCATCGGCTGCCACGGCTTGCCGTCGGTGAAGTACAAGAGCGTGCAGAAGTTCTTCTTCTTTCCGGGGTTCCAGAAAGGCACCGGTGGCTTGCTGCGGGAAACTGGATTGCTGGAGCGGCGTCGGCAATTTCAGCAAAATCCCGAAGCCCGGCGCGAATTCCTGCAAGGCTTGGGGATTGATCCTGCGCCCGCTGCGCAACTGATCTCGCTGTTTGCCTACGAGAATAGCGGGCTGGCGAGCTGGCTCGACACACTCGCCGCCGACGCTGCGCCCACGCATCTGCTGGTGCCTGAAGGGCGGATTCTCGGTGACGTCGAACGCTGGCTCGGCGTGAACGGGCTGGTGGCGGGAGCACTGCACGTGCGCGATGCCTTGACCGTGCAAGTGCTGCCGTTCGTCCGACAGGATCAATACGATCACTTGCTCTGGTGCTGCGATTTCAACGCCGTGCGCGGCGAAGATTCGTTTGTGCGTGCCCAATGGGCCGGGCGGCCGCTGCTCTGGCACATCTATCAGCAGGAAGAAGATATCCACCTCGACAAGCTCGAAGCGTTCCTCGCGCTCTATACAAAAGGCTTGTCGGCGCCTGCTGCAGAGGCAATCAGCGGTCTTTGGCGCGCCTGGAATGCCGGGGAAGACATCGCCGACCAATGGCTGGCGACCCGCAAACACTGGCCAGAGCTGCAAAAACACGCCGAGGCGTGGTGTCTGGAACAAGCCTTGCAGGCGGATCTTGCCGCAGCGCTGGTACAGTTTTATGTAAATTGGATATGATACGCGGCCTAGATTTTTGTAAATCCCATCCAAATTCGGATATTCGCAATGAAAACTGGTAAAGAACTGAAACCCGGTACCGTGATCCGTCTCGAAAACGATCCTTGGCTGGTTCAGAAAGCTGAATTCACCAAGTCCGGTCGTAACAGCGCGATCATGAAGACCAAGCTGAAGAACCTGCTGACCGGTTACAAGACCGAGATCGTTTACAGCGCTGACGACAAACTGGACGACTTAATCCTCGACCGCAAAGAAGCGACCCTGTCCTTCATCAGCGGCGACACCTACACGTTCATGGACACCACTGACTACACCATGTACGAGCTGAACGCTGAAGACATCGAAGCCGTTCTGCCTTTCGTTGAAGAAGGCATGACCGATGTTTGCGAAGCGATCTTCTTCGAAGAGCGTCTGGTTTCCGTAGAACTGCCGACCACTATCGTGCGTCAGGTTGACTACACCGAAGGTTCCGCTCGCGGCGACACTTCCGGCAAGGTGATGAAGCCTGCCAAACTGAAGAACGGTACCGAACTGTCGGTTGCTGACTTCATCGAAATCGGCGACATGATCGAGATCGATACCCGCGAAGGCGGTTCCTACAAAGGCCGTGCTAAATAAGCACAGCTTCAGGAATGAAAAGGCCCGACCATTGAGTCGGGCTTTTTTGTGCCTGCCAGAAGCACATGCCCCGTGTAGGAGCGAGGCTTGCCCGCGAAAGCGGTTTGTCATTCAACATTGATGTCGACTGACACGACGCCTTCGCGGGCAAGCCTCGCTCCTGCAAGGGTGGGGTTATTTCTTCAGGTGTTGCTTGAGTTCTTCAGACGCCTGCAGCATCGCCGAACGCACCGCTGGCACCTTGCTCACCACGTTCAACAACCCATAATCGTGGATCATGCCGTTGTAGCGAACCGCCGTGACCGGCACGCCAGCCTCGTCGAGTTTGCGTGCATAGGCCTCGCCTTCATCGCGCAGCACATCAGCACCTGCGGTCTGCACCAGCGCTGGCGGCAGCCCTTTGAGTTGCGCCGTGGTCGCCCGCAACGGTGACGCGTAGATCTCGTTCCGCTGATTGGCGTCGGTGGTGTAGTTGTCCCAGAACCACTTCATCATGTTTTTGGTGAGGAAGTGCCCCTCGGCAAACTGGTTGTAAGACGCGGTTTCGAAGCTGGCGTCAGTCACCGGCCACAACAGCACCTGGAACTTGATCGCCGGCGTTCCTTTGTCCTTAGCCATCAACGCAACCACTGCGGCCATGTTGCCACCGACGCTGTTGCCGGCCACCGCCAGGCGTTTGCCGTCGACGTTGATCTCTTTACCGTGCTCGGCCACCCACTTGGTCGCGGCGTAGGCCTGATTGATCGCCACCGGGTAATGCGCTTCCGGCGACGGCGTGTAATTGACGAACACCGCCGCCGCACCCGAACCCACCACCAGATCCCGAACCAGGCGTTCGTGGGTCGGGAAATCCCCCAGCACCCAACCACCGCCGTGGAAGAACATGAACACCGGCAGCTCACCCTTGACCCCGGCCGGACGGACGATTGTCAGGCTGATCGGTTGGCCATCGACTTGAATGGTCTTCTGGCTGACATCGGCTTTGGGCAGCGTCAACTTCACCCCGGCTTGCGCACCCACCAGCACTGCACGGGCCTCTTTCGGCGTGAGTTGCTCCATCGGCTTGCCGGTGCCGGCATTCAGTACATCGAGGAACGCCTGGGTGTTGTGTTCAACCCCATCGCCCGCGAATGCACTGTGGACGGAGAGGGCGAGAAGGGTGCCGGTCAAGACTTTGCTGAACGTGTTCATGGTCGTTTCCTGTTCGGGCCTGGGAATCAGCGGTTAGACGGTGACGTGCAGGCGCACTTCGACGTTGCCACGGGTGGCGTTGGAGTACGGGCAGACCTGGTGAGCCGCATCGACCAGGGATTGCGCATCAGCTTGATCCAGGCCCGGAAGGCTGATGTGCAGGTCGATGTCCAGACCGAAACCTCCAGGGATCTGGCCGATGCCGACATGGGCAGTGATCGAAGCGTCGTTCGGGATGCTGCGTTTGGTCTGGCTGGCCACGAACTTCAGCGCGCCGATGAAGCAGGCGGAGTAGCCGGCTGCGAACAGTTGCTCAGGGTTGGTCGCCGCGCCGCCAGCACCGCCGAGTTCTTTCGGGGTGGCAAGTTTGACGTCGAGGATGTTGTCGCTGGAAACCGCACGACCATCACGGCCACCGGTGGACGTTGCGATTGCGGTGTAGAGAGTTTGCATGGTGTGAGCCTCATTCGGATTTGGGTGTTTTGCGCTAAATGTTTGCGCGCTAAGTAACTGCCAGGTAAATGTAGCTCGCTAATATTTAGCGCACAAGATAAATTTTTGAAAAAGTTTTCTGCGGGGAGGCGAGTCGGAGGGCGAGTCTTGTGAAGACTATTGAGCTAGAAGGGTTTGATCAGGATTTAAAGGACGGAATTTTTTTCAAGGAAGGCCACAAAAACAACTGTGGGAGCGAGCCTGCTCGCGAATGCGGTATGACATTCAGCATTGATGTTAACTGACACAACGCATTCGCGAGCAGGCTCGCTCCCACAGGGGAGATTTGTGGTGGATTGGGGATTAGAGGCTGTCTTGCAGGTGGCTACGCAGTTCTTGCAGGTCATTTTGCAGCTTCTTCAACTGCTCGATCGTCTGCCCGCTGGCGCCCAGAATGCACTGCGGAATATCTCGCGCCTTGTCGCGCAACGCACGGCCCTGTTTGGTCAGCTCGACAATCACCACCCGTTCATCTTCCCGGCTGCGGGTGCGGCTGAGCAGTCCTTCGGCTTCCAGGCGCTTGAGCAGCGGCGTCAACGAGCCCGGATCGGTCAGCAGACGGTTGCTGATTTCACCGACGGTCAAACCATCCTTTTCCCACAACACCATCATCGCCAAGTACTGCGGATAGGTCAGGCCCAGTGCTTGCAGCAACGGTTTGTAGACCTTGGTCATCAGCAGCGAAGTGGAATGCAGGGCGAAGCAGACCTGATTGTCCAGCAGCAGGTCGTCGCAGTTGTCCGGGGTGTTGCGTTCGGTGGTCATGTCAAAGCCTTGATCAGTGATCGTCATGAATCTAGCGGGCGAATCTTTAATGCGCCAGATAATTCTGGCCTAGTAGCCGGTCAGATTGCCTTGCAAGGCTAGATCCCACGGTGCAATCGGGCTGAAGCGGGTTTTCAGGTATTCCAGCAACAGACGACTGCGTGAGCTGGCCTGTTGCTCCAGGCGCAAAGCGTAAATCCCGGCGGTTTCCGGTTTCGGCAGGCCGTTTTCGCAGAACAGCGGCAGCAATTCGCCGCGCAGCAGGTATTCACTGGCCAGCCACGTCGGCAAATGCGCAATGCCGAGTCCGGCCAGTGCGCCGCAAACCAGCGCCTCGGCGTTATTGGCGCTCATGCGGATCCGCGCCGGGCGGTGCAGTTGCATGCGCCCGTCCTGTTCGAAGCGCCAGGCGAAGGGCGGGGCGAGGCCATCCCAGTCCAGGCCGTCGTGTTCCACTAACTGCGACGGATCGGTCGGCACGCCTCGGCGTTTCAAATAGTCGGGGCTGGCGCAGGCGATGCGCACCATGTTCGCCAATGGCGTGGCGACCAGCCGGGTGTCGGCCATTTGCCCGGCGCGCAGCACCAGATCGACCTTGCCCAGGTTCAGGCCCTGCATGTCGACAAAACTGTCGATCAGGTGCAATTGCACGTCGAGACCGGGATACAACATCAGGAAGTCAGCGATGACCGGTGCCAGATGTCGACGCCCGAACGCGGCAGGTGCGTCCACCCGAATCAAGCCTTCAGGCGCGCTGCTGAGGGACACTGCTTCCGCCCGGGCCAGACGCAGTTCAGCCACGATCCGCCGCGCCCGTTCCGCGAACGCCAAACCCGCCGGCGTCGCCCGCACCGCGTGGGTGCTGCGCAGGAATAGCTGACTGCCGACCGCGTTTTCCAGACTGTCGATACGCCGGGCCACCGCTGAAGGCGTCAGAGGATGACGCCGGGACGCGGCAGAAAAGCTCCCGGTTTCGAGCACGTCGAGGAACAGCCCGAGTTGGTCGGTCAATTGATTGGGATTCATGGTGTTACCAGCGCTTGTGCGAAATCGGCACAGCCATTGTGCGTTGCTGTGCGTTTCCCCGCTAGGTCTGACTGCGTAGGATGAAAAGCCTGACAAGAGGGAATTGGCCTGTGATTGAGTTTCTGCTGTACCTGATCTTTGGCGTGGCCCTTGGCACTCTGGGTGGTTTGTTCGGAATCGGCGGTGGCTTGGTGGCTATCCCGCTGCTAGGCGTGCTCTGCGGTCTGGACCAGCAACTGGCCCAAGGCACGGCGCTGGTGATGGTGGTGCCGAACGTGATGCTGGCGCTGTGGCGCTATCACCAGCGCAATCGCATCGAATTGCGCCATGCATTGCCATTGGCCTCGATGGGGTTTTGTTTCGCGTGGATCGGTTCGATCTGGGCCGTGGGCATTGATGCGCAAACCATGCGCATAGGATTTGTCGCGTTCCTCGTGGCCTTGTCCACCTACAATCTGGTGCGCATGTTCACCGCCAACGCACCGGCGACTTCGCAGATGAATTACTCATGGCCATGGCTGGGCGTGCTGGGCGCGGCGTCCGGGACCATGGGCGGGTTGTTTGGCGTCGGTGGCGCGGTGGTGGCAACGCCGGTGCTGACCAGTCTGTTCGGCACTACTCAAGTAGTCGCTCAGGGTTTGTCGCTGGCACTGGCATTGCCGAGCACCGGCGTGACCCTGGTGACTTACGCGGTACACCATGAGGTGAACTGGATGATCGGTTTGCCATTGGCGATTGGCGGTCTGATGAGCATCAGTTGGGGTGTGAAAATCGCCCACGCCTTGCCGGAGAGGCTGTTGCGCGGGCTGTTTTGCGGTTTCCTGGTGTTCTGCGCGGTGATGCTCGCCCTTAAAGTTTGAAGCCTTCGACGATGTGCTCGGCCAGGCATTCGGTGATCGGCGACGGGTTGTGCAGATTGCGCACCAGCATGATGCTGGCCTCGGGCAAAAGCGGCAGGTCTTCGGCGGCGCCGAGGATGCGCATGTCCGGGGTGATCAGGCTTTCAAGTTGCGCAGTCACCGCCAGGCCGGCGCTGACCACGGCCATCAGTGCCGACAGGCTCGAACTGTTGTAGGCGATGCGGTAATCACGGCCCATCGCGTCGAGGGCATTGCACGCCCACAACCGGCAGAAACAATCACTGTTGAACATTGCCAGCGGCAGCGGCGTCTGCTCGTGGGCGCTGAAACATTGCGCCTCGGCCCAGACAAAACGCTCCTTGCGCAGCAACTGGCCGATCTCGGTGCCAGGCTCGCGGGTCACGATCGACAAGTCCAGGTCCTGGCGCTGCAATAGCTGCTTGGTCGATTCGCAGTGAACCTCGATCTGGATCAGCGGATAGAACTTGGCGAAGCGCGACAGGATCCCCGGCAGAAACCGCATCACGTAATCATCCGGCGTGCCGATGCGCACCGTGCCGACCATGTGCGGTTCGCGCAGGGTATTGAACACTTCACTGTGCAGTTTGAGGATGCGCCGGGCATAGCCGAGCAGCACCTGGCCTTCAGCGGTCAGCTTGACCTGGCGACCGTCGCGTTCAAACAGCTGGCGCTGCAACACGTCTTCTTCCAGGCGTTTCATCTGCATGCTCACCGCCGACTGCGTGCGGTTGACCAATTCGCCGGCGCGGGTAAAACCGCCCTGGTCGGCGATCGCGACAAAGGTACGCAGCACATCGGTATCAATACTGGGGAAAGCTGACATTCATCAATCTCCGAGATGCATACCATCAGAAACATTCGTTGGATTGATCTTAGCTCTGGCGCGAGACTTGAGCCATCCCTAAAGGAGGGCAACATGATGAAAGGTCAACACGAGCATGTAACGTCAGAAAAATTCTCAATCCACGCTGTTTCGGATCTGCTGCACAAGTTTAGCCGCTGGTACGAACTTCACCGCGAACGCGAGCTGTTGGCGAGCCTGAGCGATGAAGCGCTGAAGGACATTGGCGTGAGTCGTGCGGATGTCGAGCACGAATCGATCCGGCCGTTCTGGGACGATCCGATGCATAAATGATGAGGCCATTGCTACACAAACCCCTCTCTGGTGAGGTAGGTTGCGAGCAGACAAGGAGATGCTCATGCCCGCAACGCTGTCCTTTTCCATCAAACAGGCTCGACGTCTGGCACTGGCTGCCCAAGGGTTCAACGGGCGCCAGCCGCCAGCGGCGATCAAAGCGGTGCAGCTCAACCGGCTGATCGAACGCCTGGGCATCTTGCAGATCGACTCCGTCAATGCGTTAGTGCGTTCGCACTACCTTCCGTTGTTTTCCCGTCTTGGTAACTACTCATCCGATTTGCTCGACCAGGCTGCCTGGAGTCAGGGCCGACGACGCACGTTGTTCGAATACTGGGGCCATGAAGCTTCGCTGTTGCCGTTGTCCATGTACCCGTTGATGCGCTGGCGCATGCAGCGCGCGATCCGTGGCGAAGACATCTATCAGCAATTGGCGCGTTTCGGTCGTGAGCAACAGGACACGATTCGTCGGGTGCTGGCATCCGTTGAAGAACTGGGGGCGTTGGGTGCAGGAAGCCTGTCGACCCGTCAGGAACGAGCCGGGCCGTGGTGGGACTGGAGCGCTGAAAAGCATGCGCTGGAATGGTTGTTTGCCGCCGGTGAAGTGACCGTCGCCGGGCGGCGTGGCTTCGAGCGACTTTATGACCTTCCGGAGCGGGTGATTCCTTCGGCGATTCTCCAGCAGCCTTTGCTCACCGAAGCCGAGGCACAGCGCGGGTTGTTGTTGCATGCGGCAACGGCGTTGGGTGTCGGCACGGAAAAGGATTTGCGCGACTATTTCCGTTTGAACCCGGCCGACAGTCGGTTGCGATTGGCGGAGCTGGTCGAGAACGGAGAGTTGCAGGCCTGCGAAGTGCAAGGCTGGCGCCAACCGGCCTACTGTTTGCCCGAGCCCAAGGTGCCGCGCAAGGTCGAGAGCAGCGCTTTGCTGTCGCCGTTTGATTCGCTGATCTGGGAACGCAGCCGCACCGAGCGCTTGTTCGATTTTCGCTATCGGCTGGAGATTTACACGCCGCAGGACAAGCGGGTCTACGGCTACTACGTGCTGCCGTTTTTGCACAATGAGCGGATTGCCGCGCGTGTGGACTTGCGCGCCGAACGGGCGCTGGGCCGGTTGGCGGTGCATGCGGTGCATGAGGACGAGCCAGGGCTGGATGAGGCGGGGATGTTGGCGTTGGCGGTTAATTTGCGGCAGATGGCGGATTGGCTGGGGCTGGAGCGGGTGCAGTTGAATTGTCAGCGGGTGAGTGCGGGGCGGTTGAGGGTGGCATTGGCCAGCGTTGGCGGTGATTGAAAGGACGCCTTCGCGGGCAAGCCTCGCTCCTACAAAGGATCGCGTAATCCTGTAGGAGCGAGGCTTGCCCGCGAAGGGCGCGACGCGGTTTAGCGTCGAACCTGTTTCAACGTCTCGGCAATCAAAAACGCCAATTCCAGCGACTGATCGGCATTCATCCGCGGATCGCAATGGGTGTGATACCGATCCGACAACCCGTCTTCCGTAATCGGCCGCGCGCCACCAATGCATTCGGTGACGTTCTGCCCGGTCATTTCGATGTGGATACCGCCGGCATAGGTGCCTTCCGCTTCGTGCACCTGGAAGAACTGCTTCACTTCGCCGAGGATCTGCGCAAAGTCGCGGGTCTTGTAGCCGCTGCTGGCCTTGATGGTATTGCCGTGCATCGGGTCGGAACTCCACAGCACTTTCTTGCCTTCACGTTCCACGGCGCGGATCAGTTGCGGCAAGTGATCGCCGACCTTGTTTGCGCCCATCCGCGCGATCAGGTTCAAGCGGCCCGGGTCGTTGTCCGGGTTGAGCACGTCGATCAGGCGAATCAAGTCTTCCGGGTTCATGCTCGGGCCGACTTTCACGCCGATCGGGTTGTTCACTCCGCGCAGGAATTCCACGTGTGCGCCGTCAAGCTGACGGGTGCGATCGCCGATCCACAGCATGTGGGCCGAGCAATCGTAGTAATCGTTGGTCAGGCTGTCGCGACGCACGAAGGCTTGCTCGTAGTTCAGCAGCAGCGCTTCGTGGGCGGTGAAGAAACTGGTTTCGCGCAGTTGCGGCGAACTGTCCATGCCGCAGGCGCGCATGAAGGCCAGGGTTTCATCGATACGATCGGCCAGGTGGCTGTACTTCTCGGCCAGGGCCGAGTTGGCGATGAAATCCAGATTCCATTTGTGCACTTGATGCAGGTCGGCAAACCCGCCTTGGGCGAAGGCGCGCAGCAGGTTCAGGGTCGCGGTGGACTGGTGATAGGACTGCAGCAGGCGTTCCGGGTCCGGCACGCGGCTTTTTTCGTCGAAACCGATGCCGTTGACGATGTCGCCACGGTAGGCCGGCAAGGTTACGCCGTCGATGGTTTCGTCATTCGCCGAACGCGGTTTGGCGAACTGGCCGGCCATGCGCCCGACCTTGACCACCGGACAACCGGCGGCGAAGGTCATGACGATCGCCATTTGCAGCAGCACTTTAAAGGTGTCGCGGATCTTCGCGGCGGAGAATTCGGCGAAGCTTTCGGCGCAGTCGCCGCCCTGCAACAGAAACGCGCGGCCCTGGGTCACTTCGGCAAACTGACGGCGCAACTCCCGGGCTTCACCGGCAAACACCAGCGGCGGATAGCTGGCCAGGGTTTGCTCGACGTGCAGCAAATGCGCGGCGTCGGGGTAGCGGGGTTGTTGCTGGATCGGCAAGGCACGCCAGCTGTCAGGGCTCCAGGGTTGGCTCATCACGGTCTCTAGTGTTTACGCACGGGTCCTTATGTTATCAGCAATTAGTGCGTGACCTGTTCCCGTCGCTTCGCGGACAATCGCGCCTTTGCCGCTTTATGTTGCGGTGTATTGGTTGCCGGGCCCGGTGACGATCTGGAGACGAAATGACTGAGGAGCGCGTCGAGCATCTGCTCGCCGAGGTACAGGATGAGTTCGGCGTGATTCGCGTGCTGGAAGTGGCCGATTATCGCTTTCTCGAATTCGGCGATGCCATCGAGCAAAGCTGCGTATTCACCGCCGACCCGAGTTGGCTGGAGTACGACTACACCCGCGCCATGCTGATCGGTGCGTTGTTCCACGAGCAGCCGGAAAGCGCGCTGTTCCTCGGCCTCGGTGCCGGCACGCTGACCCAGGCCTGCCTCAAGTTCCTGCCGCTGGAAGACGTCGAAGCCATCGAATTGCGCCCCGACGTGCCGCGCTTGGCCATTGAATATCTTGGGCTGGATGACGATCCCCGACTGTATATCCGCGTTGGTGATGCGCTGGAGTTGCTGGAAACGGCTGAGCCGGCGGACCTGATTTTCGTCGACCTCTATACCGATGTCGGGCCGGGTGTCGGGCACCTGGCCTGGAGCTTTCTGGAAAACTGTCAGAAACGCCTGAATCCGGGTGGCTGGCTGGTGATCAATCAGTGGGCCACCGACGACGGTAAACCGCTGGGGGCGGCATTGTTTCGCGGGCTCTATCACCGGCATTACTGGGAACTGCCGGTGAAGGAGGGCAACGTGATCCTGATCGTGCCGTCAGAGCTGGATCAGGAGCTGGACATGGACAGCCTGATCGCACGGGCCGAAGGGCTGGCGCCGCAGTTGGGGTATTCGTTGCTGTCGTTGATTAAGGCGATTCGGCCGGCGACTTGATGCGCTGCCTGTGAGGGCCTCTTCGCGGGCAAGCCTCGCTCCTACAAAGGTTGCGCATGACCTGTAGGAGCGAGGCTTGCCCGCGAAGGCAATATCCGCATCGCCACAAACCTCACACCCCTTTGAATACGCCCGGCCGCTTCTCGATCATCGACCGCACACCTTCCTTGGCGTCCTCGCTGGCCAGCAACTTCTTCACCATCGGCGGCAACGCCTGCGCCGCCGCTGTCTCTCCTTCATAACGCGCCTGTCTGGCCGACATCAACGTCGCCTGAACCCCCAGCGGCGCCTGCCGGGCGATGCGCTCCGCCAGTTCAATCGCCCTCGGCAACAGATCCTCGCTGGCCATGACTTCCTGGACCAATCCAAGGCGCAACGCGTCATGGGCATCGAATTCATCGCCGGTCAGCAACCAGCGCATGGCATTGCCCCAACCGGCGACCTGATGCAGGCGCAACGTGGCGCCGCCGAACGGGAAGATCCCGCGCTGCACTTCCATCTGTGCGAAACGGGTGTTGCTGGCGCAGAGGTTGATGTCGGCGGCCAGCATCAGCTCGATGCCGATGGTCAGGCAGTAGCCTTGCGCGGCGACGATCACCGGTTTGCTCACCCGTGGTCCGGCGAACACGCCCCACGGATCACAGCCGCCGGCGGGTGCCTGCCAGCCTTCGGCGAGGGCGGCGCTGGCATTGATCAGGTCGAGCCCGGCGGTGAAATGCTCGCCATGGCCGAACACCACCGCCACCCGCGCCTCGCTGTCGGCCTCGAACTCGCCGTAGGCCAGGCTCAGTTCGTTAAGCAGATCCAGATCGAAGGCGTTGCGCTTGGCGACCCGGTCCAGGCCAAGTAACAAGACATGACCACGTCGTTCACGGCTGACACGGCTGGAAACGGTCTGATTCATGGGGCATTTCCTCGGGCGGGAAGGGGAGGTCAGACCGAAGGTCTGCGTCACAGGGGTGAACCGTTTTAGCGCCATCACCAGCAGGGCCGGGCCTTTGAAAAATAGACCGTTGCGCGATTATCCGCAAAGCCTGTGACACAACGGTATATACGTCAGTTTTCCGACAAATAATGCTCCCTTTTTGGCCGAATTCCGGTATAGTGCGCGCCGGCCTTTAACCGGGCCGCGTTTAGGTAGCGCAATTCCCCGAAGTCAGCTTCGGCTGCACGTCCGCACAGCGGACTCTCCCTTGACGAATCTTTTTCATTCATTCGTTTTCGCAAATCCCCGCCGACAAAGCAGCCAGGGCGACTCTTGAGTCTTACACGGCATGCGCAGCTTTGGAGCATGGGTCTTTGCGGATGCACTTAGAGGCAGACCCATGACCCAGGAAACCGGCGGCTTCGCCGCTTTTAATCTTAATCCGAATATTCTTGCAGCCGTCATTGCGACCGGCTACGAAGAACCTTCGGCTATTCAGCAGCAATCGATCCCGATCATCATGGCCGGCCACGACATGATTGGCCAGGCGCAAACCGGTACCGGTAAAACCGCCGCGTTCGCACTGCCTATCCTGCATCGCATCGATCCTGCCAAGCGCGAGCCGCAAGCCCTGATCCTGGCGCCAACCCGTGAGTTGGCGCTGCAAGTAGCAACCGCTTTCGAAACCTACGCCAAGCAAATGCCGGGCGTTACCGTTGTGGCCGTTTACGGCGGCGCCCCTATGGGCCCACAACTGAAAGCAATCCGTAATGGCGCACAGATCGTTGTCGCCACTCCGGGTCGTCTGTGCGACCACCTGCGTCGTGACGAAAAAGTCCTGTCGACCGTGAACCACCTGGTTCTCGACGAAGCGGACGAAATGCTCAAACTGGGTTTCATGGACGACCTCGAAGTTATCTTCAAGGCTCTGCCACCAACCCGTCAGACCGTATTGTTCTCGGCGACCCTGCCGCAGTCGATCCGTGCCATTGCCGAGCGTCACCTGCGTGATCCGCAGCACGTTAAGATCCAGACCAAGACTCAGACCGTTACCGCGATCGAACAGGCTCACCTGTTGGTTCACGCTGACCAGAAGACCTCGGCTGTATTGAGCCTGCTGGAAGTCGAAGACTTCGACGCCCTGATCTTGTTCGTGCGCACCAAGCAAGCGACCCTGGACCTGGCCAGTGCCCTGGAAGCCAAAGGCTACAAAGCCGCTGCGCTGAACGGTGACATCGCCCAGAACCAACGTGAGCGCGTAATCGAATCCCTCAAGGATGGCCGTCTGGACATCGTTGTTGCGACCGACGTAGCTGCTCGTGGCCTGGACGTTCCGCGTATCACTCACGTGTTCAACGTTGATATGCCGTACGACCCGGAATCCTACGTTCACCGTATCGGCCGTACCGGCCGTGCTGGTCGCGAAGGTCGTGCACTGCTGCTGGTGACTCCACGTGAGCGCCGCATGCTGCAAGTGATCGAGCGTGTAACCGGTCAAAAGGTTGCCGAAGTTCGCCTGCCGGACGCTCAAGCTGTTCTTGATGCCCGCATCAAGAAGTTGACCAACAGCCTGTCGCCGCTGGTAGCTGACGCCGAATCGACTCACGGTGATCTGCTTGATCGCCTGACCGCTGACATCGGTTGCACCCCGCGTGCCCTCGCCGCTGCTCTGTTGCGCAAAGCCACCAACGCTCAGGCGTTGACCCTGGCTGCAATCGAGAAAGAACGTCCACTGGTGCCGAACAACGCACCGCGTGGCGATCGTCCAGAGCGTACCGGTGATCGTCCGGACCGTGGTGATCGTGAGCGTCGTGCTCCGGTTCCATTGGCTGAAGGTCGTGCTCGTTGCCGTACCGCGCTGGGTGCGCGTGATGGTATCGCTGCCAAGAACCTGCTGGGCGCTATCCTGAACGAAGGTGGCCTGGCTCGCGAAGCAATCGGTCGCATCCAGGTGCGTGACAGCTTCAGCCTCGTCGAGCTGCCGGAAGATGGTCTGGAAAAACTCCTGACTAAACTGAAGGACACTCGCGTTGCTGGCAAGCAGTTGAAGCTGCGTCGCTATCGCGAAGATTAATCCGCTCTCGGGCTGATTGATCGCACATAAAAAATCCCCGACTGGTTCGGGGATTTTTTTTGCCTGCTGTTAGTGCTTGGCTGAAGACCGAGGTGCCCTCATTCGCGAGCAGGCTCGCTCCCACAGTGGATCTCCAGTGAACACAATATCTGTGTATTGCAGAGATTCCCTGTGGGAGCGAGCCTGCTCGCGAAGGGCGCGACACGGTCTGACTGTCAGCCAAACCGGTAAATATCCATCCCCAGCGCCCCCATGGTGAACCCCTGGTGCGCAATCCCGAACTCACCCCCGGCCCCACGAGCAAAGTACAACGGCAGCAAATGCTCATCACTCGGATGGTTGCGCACAGCATTCGGCGCCTGCTGACGATAATCATGCAGCGCGGCCTCGTCATCGGCAGCGAGTTTCTCAATCATCCAGTCGCGGAACGCCTTGGCCCATGGCTCAACGCTCTCCGGGCCGGCATGCCAGTCCAGTTCACGCAGGTTGTGGGTGATGCTGCCGGAGCCGATCAACAGCACGCCGTGGTCACGCAGGCTGGCCAGGGCATGACCGACACGGGTTTGCAGCGCCGGACCGCCGCGGGTGGGCAGTGAGACTTGTACCACTGGAATATCGGCCTGCGGGTACATCAATGACAACGGCACCCAGACCCCGTGATCGAACGGCCGCTTGGCGTCGATGCGCGCAGGCAGACCATCGGCTTTCAGCAATTCGACCACCTCGGCCGCCAGTTGTGGATTACCGGGCGCCGGGTATTGCACGTCGAACAGGGCTTTGGGGAAACCACCGAAGTCATGCCAGGTATCAGGCTGCGGATTGCCGCTGACCAGCAGCTCGTTGCTTTCCCAGTGCGCAGACACGATCACGATGGCTTTCGGTTTCGGCATTTCTGCAGCCAGGCGCGCCAGGGCCGGGCCGCTGGCGCCCGGTTCCAGTGCCAACATGGGCGAACCATGGGATATGTACAGGCTGGGGAACATGAATGAGCTCCTGAGGGGTAAGATGGCGTCATCTTCAGTCAGATCATTGATCTAAATCTAATATAAGTTTTAGGGTCTTTTGATCGAATTTTCGGGATTAATTATGCAGCCGGAGTTTTGGCACAAGCGGTGGACGACGAATCAGATCGGCTTCCACCTGCCGGAAGTGAATCCATATCTGCAACGGTACTGGCCGCAACTGAGCCTGGAAGAGGGCGCGCGGGTGCTCGTGCCGCTATGCGGGAAAAGCCTGGATCTGCTGTGGCTGGCCAAATGCGGTCACGAGGTGCTGGGCATCGAGTTGTCGGAAAAAGCCGTGGAAGACTTTTTCCATGAACATCAATTCGACCCGGACGTCAGCGACCAAGGCCCTTTCACGGTGTATCGCGCGGGCTCGATTGAAATATGGTGCGGCGATTTCTTCGCACTGACCGCCGGCGATGTGGCTGATTGCAGCGCGTTGTACGACCGCGCGGCGTTGATCGCTTTGCCGCCGAAGATGCGTGAGCAATACGCCGAGCACCTGAAGCGGATTCTGCCGAAGGATTCCCTGGGGATTCTGATTACCCTCGACTACGACCAGGCGCAAAAGGACGGCCCGCCGTTTGCCGTGCTGGATGATGAAGTGCAGAAGCTGTTTGGTGCATCGTGGGAGCTGAAGATTCTGGAGGACCAGGATGTTCTGGGTGAGAGCTGGAAGTTTGTCGAGAGCGGCGTGACACGGCTTGAAGAGCGGGTGTATCGGGTTTCCAGTCGTTAAGGTGTGGCGAGCTTGATGGCCTCATCGCGAGCAAGCTCGCTCCCACAATGGATCTGTGGTGATCACAAAATTGTGTTTCAACTCGGTCAACTGTGGGAGCGAGCTTGCTCGCGATGAGGCCCGACTGAGCACCACAAAAACCGCCAGACAAAAAAAGGCCCGCATTCAATGCGGGCCTTTTCTTTTAGTGCGAAGCCAATCAGCCCCGACGACGCAACGCGTCAATACGCTCTTCCAGCGGCGGGTGGCTCATGAACATGCGGGCGAAGCCCTGTTTGATGCCACCGTTGATGCCAAAGGCGTTCAAGGTGTCCGGCATGTGCACCGGCAGACCTTGTTCTGCCCGCAGGCGTTGCAGGGCGCCGATCATTGCGCTAGTACCGGCCAGGCGTGCGCCGGCTTCGTCAGCGCGGAATTCGCGTTTGCGCGAGAACCACATGACGATCGAGCTGGCCAGGATGCCCAGCACCAGTTCGGCGAAGATGGTCGCGATGTAATAGGCGATGCCCTGGCCTTCTTCGTTCTTGAAAATCACCTTGTCGACAAAGTTGCCGATGATCCGCGCGAAGAACATCACGAAGGTGTTCACCACGCCCTGGATCAGGGCCAGAGTGACCATGTCGCCATTGGCCACGTGACCGATCTCGTGGGCCAGCACGGCTTTGACTTCATCCGGCGAGAACCGCTCGAGCAAGCCCTGGCTGACGGCGACCAGCGCGTCGTTCTTGTTCCAGCCGGTGGCGAAGGCGTTAGCCTCGTAGGCCGGGAAAATCCCGACTTCAGGCATCTTGATCCCGGCTTCCCGGGACAGTTGCTCGACCGTTTGCAGCAGCCATTGCTCGTGACGGGTGCGCGGCTGGCTGATGATTTGGGTGCTGGTGCTCATCTTCGCCATCCACTTGGAGATGAACAGCGAGAACAGGGAACCGGCGAAACCGAAGACCGCACAGAAAATCAGCAGCTGATTGAGGTTGAGATCAACCCCGTTGGCCGCCATGAACCCGTTGAAGCCGAAAAGGCTCAGGGTGATGCTGGCAATCAGCACGACCGCCAGGTTAGTGGCCAAAAACAGCAGGATGCGCATCATGGTTGTAGAAATCTCCTCATACTAAAGATGTAGCGTACTGCGGGGTATATAAGGTGCTGCACCGTGCTATTCAACCGGGTGACTATTTCAAACTGTGTCCTACAGCAATAGTTTAGCTGCGTGCAGGGCATTTCCGACGCGGACGCAGGAAGGGTTTGACAGACGATTAACCGCGTAGCCCCCGTCTTTGTTAGACGCGAGCGCAGATACCGTCATCAGGCAGCGATGGCAACAAGGGTGTGCGGCAAGATATAGAGATGTGTTGCTGAATCAATCACCGTGCGACCCGGACCTGCGCCGCACGGTGACCGTCGGCTTACTGGCGGTAAGTCTTGAGGAAGTTGCCGATCCGGCCGATGGCCTGATCCAGTTCGTCGACCCGGGGCAGGGTGACGACGCGGAAGTGATCCGGCCATGGCCAGTTGAACGCCGTGCCTTGCACCACCAGCAGCTTCTCGGAGAGCAGCAGGTCGAGCACGAACTTCTCGTCGTTGTGAATCGGGCAGACTTTCGGATCGATCCGCGGGAACGCATACAGCGCGCCCATCGGCTTGACGCAGCTCACGCCCGGAATGTCATTGAGCAATTCCCAGGTGCGGTTGCGTTGTTCCAGCAAGCGACCTTGCGGCAAGACCAGGTCATTGATGCTCTGGTAGCCGCCGAGTGCGGTCTGGATCGCGTGCTGGCTTGGCACGTTGGCACACAGGCGCATGTTGGCCAGCATGTCGATGCCTTCGATGTAGCTCTGGGCGTGGTGTTTCGGCCCGGAAATGGCGATCCAGCCAGAACGGAAACCGGCCACGCGGTAAGACTTGGACAGACCATTGAAGGTCAGGCACAACAGGTCCGGCGCCAGCGAAGCGGTGCAGATGTGCACGGCATCGTCGTAGAGGATCTTGTCGTAGATCTCGTCGGAGAACACCACCAGGTTGTGCGAGCGGGCCAGTTCGAGCATGCCCAGCAACACTTCCTTCGAGTACACCGCGCCGGTCGGGTTGTTCGGGTTGATGATCACCAGGGCCTTGGTGTTCGGGGTGATCTTGGCCTTGATGTCGGCCAGGTCCGGGAACCAGTCGGCGCCCTCGTCGCACAGGTAGTGCACCGGGTTGCCGCCCGCCAGGCTTACGGCGGCGGTCCACAACGGGTAATCCGGAGCCGGCACCAGCACTTCGTCGCCGTTGTTGAGCAGGGCCTGCATCGACATCACGATCAGCTCGGACACGCCGTTGCCCAGGTAGATGTCTTCGATGCCGACGCCTTCGACCTGCTTCTGCTGGTAATACTGCATCACCGCTTTGCGCGCGCTGAACAGGCCCTTGGAATCGCTATAGCCCTGGGCGGTCGGCAGGTTGCGGATCACGTCCTGGAGGATTTCATCCGGCGCTTCGAAACCAAAGGGCGCCGGGTTGCCGATGTTCAGCTTGAGGATGCGATGGCCTTCCTCTTCCAGGCGTTTGGCGTGCTTGAGCACTGGGCCGCGAATGTCGTAGCAGACGTTGGCGAGCTTGTTCGATTTGCTGACCTGCATGGCGATGTGTTCCCGAAAATGAACGATCCAGGCGGCGGATGGACAACCGTACTGGGAATCCTGCGTAATCACACAGGCCTGACGCCTTCAGTGGCGACACTCATAATCCGTTTGAATGCGCGGGGTCTGGCTGCCAGACTGGCGTTTGACGAGGCGCAATCATACGTGCCGCCCGATCCGTGGAAAAGGTACAGATCGGGCTTTTTCAGCTGCTGAGGTGTGACGATGGAAAAGTTGGATAAAACCCTGGAAGAATGGAAGGCGATGCTCGACCCGGAGCAGTACAACGTTTGCCGCCTCAAGGGCACCGAACGGCCGTTCTCCGGCAAGTACAACGACACCAAGATTGACGGCGTCTACCACTGCATCTGCTGCAACGAGCCGTTGTTCGATTCCAAGACCAAATTCGATTCCGGCTGCGGCTGGCCGAGCTTCTACGCGCCGATCGGTGAGAGTGCGATGGTCGAGATCCGTGACGTCAGCCACGGCATGATCCGCACCGAAGTGGTCTGCGCCAAATGCGACGCGCACCTGGGGCACGTGTTCCCGGATGGCCCGCCACCGACCGGTTTGCGTTACTGCATCAACTCGGTGTGCCTGGACCTGGTGCCACGCTAGTAATCCGAGTCCCGTAGGAGCGAAGCTTGCTCGCGAAGGCGTCTTAACATTCGACATTGATGTTGACTGACCGGACGCCTTCGCGAGCAAGCTTCGCTCCTACAGGGGATCGGTATTGAATAATTAGATTGCACACAATTCAATTGCTTACTATGTTTGACGCTTCTTCCTTCATCTGGAGCCCGAACCCATGAGCGACAACCTGCTGAACATCCCGGTCACTACCATCAAGGGTGAACAGAAAACCCTGTCCGACTTTGCCGGCAAAGCCGTGTTGGTGGTCAATACCGCCAGCAAATGCGGTTTCACCCCGCAGTACAAAGGTCTGGAAGAACTGTGGCAGACCTACAAGGATCAAGGCTTGGTGGTGCTGGGTTTCCCCTGCAACCAGTTCGGCAAGCAGGAGCCCGGCAACGAAGGTGCGATTACCGAGTTCTGCGAGCTGAACTACGGTGTCAGCTTTCCGCTGTTCAAAAAGATCGACGTCAACGGGTCCGACGCCCATCCGCTGTTCGTCCAATTGAAGAAGCGTGCGCCGGGCCTCTTGGGTTCCCAAGGCATCAAGTGGAACTTCACCAAGTTCCTGATCGGCAAGGACGGCCAGTTGGTCAAGCGTTTTGCCCCGGCCACCAAGCCGCAGGACTTGACCGCCGAGATCGAAGCGCTGCTGAAATGAACAGCGTTTCCGCCGATTCCCTGAAACTCGACAGCCAGCTCTGCTTCAAGCTGTATGCCGCTTCCCGGGCGGTGATTCGTGGCTACAAGCCGATGCTCGATCAGCTCGGCCTGACCTACCCGCAATACCTGGTGATGCTGGTGTTGTGGGAATGGCAGGAAGAGGCGCCGGAGCAGCCGACCGTCAAGGCGCTGGGCGAACGTCTGGCGCTGGATTCCGGCACGCTCACGCCGTTGCTCAAGCGGCTTGAGCAACTGCAACTGGTGCAGCGCCAGCGTTCGGCGCGGGATGAGCGTGAGGTGCACCTGAGCCTGTCGCCCGCCGGCCAAGCCTTGCGCGAGCAGGTCGGGCCGCTCAAGGCGCGTCTGCTGTGCGACAGCGGCGTGGACCTGAATCGCCTGAATGAGCTGCGTGACGGCCTCGATCAGTTGTTGGGGCAGATCAAGGCACTGTCGTAGTCGGGATCCACAAGTCGAGCAGGGCAGCCAGCTCTTCCCGGCGGAAGGGCTTGGCCAGGTAGTCGCTCATGCCCGCCGCGCGGCAGCGTTCGCGTTCTTCGGACATGGCATTGGCGGTCAGGGCGACGATCGGCAGCTGCGGCCAACGCCCGCTGCGACGAATGTGCCGACTGGCCTCGTAGCCGTCCATCACCGGCATGTTGCAGTCCATCAGCACCAGATCGAATTCGCTCAGCTCAAGTTGATCCAGGGCTTCGGCGCCGTGGGCGGCGACAATCACTTCGCAGCCGAGTTTGCCGAGCATGCCCTTGGCCACCAATTGATTGACCGGGTTGTCCTCCACCAGCAGCACCCGACCGCGCCGTTGGGGCGTGAGGGCGTCGAGTTGCGCGTCGTTGATCGTCGCTGTGTCCGGCTGCAACACCCGGCGCAACGTCTGGTACAGCGCGTTGCGGGCCAATGGCCGCGCCTGTTGTTGCAAAGGTGCCAGGGCTGCAGCTTCTTCGCTGGGCATGAAACTGCCATAAGCCGTCACCAGCAGGATCGGCGCCGTCAGCGTGGGGCGCAGGCCGAACAGGCATTCCGGGCAGTCGGTGATCAGGACATCGGGATCCAGCCCCAGCAACGAGTCTTCAATGGAGCGCTGCTGATAGTCGAGGCCCCATAACGGCAGCAGGCTTTTCAAGAGTTCCGCCAGGCCACTGCTGGCCGTCGTAATCGCGATGACTTTGCCTTGCAGCGGCGGGGGCGCAATCGCGCGGGTGTGGCAAGGCAGTGGCAAGTCGGCGCAGAACTGGCTGCCGAACCCGGCTTCGGAACTGATCGTCAGCCTTCCTTGCATCGCTTCGCAGAGGTTGTAAGTCAGGGCCAGGCCCAACCCGGTGCCGCCGAATTGCCGGGTAATGCCGGCGCCGGCCTGGGTGAAAGGCTGGAAGATTTTGACCTGCGCATCCTGAGCGATGCCGATACCGGTGTCGCACACCTCGATGCGCACGCCATCTTCAAACGTCGAAAGCCGCACATCGACCCGCCCGAATCGGGTGAACTTGAGGGCGTTGGACAGCAGGTTGCTGACAATCTGCCGCACCCGGGTCGGGTCGCCCAACACCAGGGCTGGAAACTGCGGATCGATCAGGCAGGCCAGTTCGACGCTGGGTGCGGCGTTCTGCGACAGCAGGTTGGCGGTGTCCTCAATCAACGAGCCGAGGTCGAACGGTATATGTTCGAGCTCCAGCTGCCCGGCGTCGAATTTCGAAAGGTCGAGAATATCGTTGAGCAGTTCCACCAACACTTTGCCCGAGTCATGCGCGATCGACAGTTGCTGTTGTTGCTCGGCATTCAACGGGCCGTCGAGCGAGAGCGCGATCATCCCCAGCAAGCCGTTGAGCGGCGTGCGGATCTCGTGACTCATGTTGGCCAGGAACGCCGAGCGCGCTTCAGCCATGTCGAGTGCGGTGCTGCGGGCGACTTCCAGCTCTTCATTTGATTGGCTGAGCCGGGTGTTGATGGCCTTGAGTTCGGCAGTGCGCGCCGAGACGATGTTTTCCAGTTGCGCGAGGTAGTCGGTCAGGCGGTTTTCCGCGTTGCGCCGTTGCTGGATTTCGGTGGCGATGTTCTCAAACTGTTGATTGGCCACTTTGACCAGCACACCGATTTCATCGTTTTCATGCCCCGCCGGGTATTCCAGCCACGTCGGTTCCGCGCTGCGCGGATCGCGGCCGCTGAGTTCGCGGATGACCCGCACCAGCGGCTTGGTCAGCATCACATAGAACAGCGCCAGGAGGATGCCGGTCAGGATCAGGCTACGGGCGAAACCGTTGAGCAAGGTCACTTCGGCCCGGCGCAGGAAGCGGTTGCCGAAGGAATAGGTGTCGACCTCAAGCTTCAAGGTGCCGAGGGATTCGTCGGGCAAATGGTCGAGGTAGAGCCGGTCTTCGAACTGCCGGTTGGCGCCGAACAGGAAGTCGCTGATCACCCGGTAACCGCTTTGCAAGCCCTGGCGCTTGACGCTGGCCAGCACGGTATTGTTGTTATCGGTCAATTGCGCGCTGATGATCGCCGGCGAACGCAACAGGCCCATGGTCAGCTCCTGGGCGAGTTCGGCGTCGATGTTGTAGGCGATGCGTGAGGCCGGGTTATGGCTGATTTCCAGCAACGACAGGATTTCGCGGTTGATGGAGGCGTCTTCGCTGGCATAATCGATGCCTATTTGCACCAGACTGAGCAAGGTGCCCAGTATGAAACCGACCAGCACAGTAAGCCGGGCCTGCTTGTAAGACAGCCGGTGGGTGAACTTGATATCCATGGGGTGTTGAACCACTTCCGTTTCCCTTCGCTGCTCAAGCATAGTCGATCATGCATGGATACCGATGTTCCCACGTCATCCTCTTTCGAGGGTGCTGGTTGTTGTAAGTTGCTGTATCGCCATCATTACTGTGAAACGTGCCCGAGGAGAAGACGTGGATTCCCGATTGAATGCTTTTCTTGAACGCGCCGATGCCGTTCTGGCCCGTATCGAACCCCTGCTGCCGGCCCCTCGGCAAACCATCGACTGGGCGCATTGCCTGGCCGCGCGCTGGCAGCGTGAGGGTCGCAGCGGTTTCCTGTTGCCGCTGCAAGTCAGCCTCGACACCCGTTTGACCGACCTGATCGGTGTCGATCGCCAAGTGGAACAACTGGGCCGCAACACCCAGCAATTTATCGACGGCATGCCGGCCAACCATGCACTGCTCTGGGGCTCGCGTGGCACCGGAAAATCGTCGCTGGTCCGCGCGTTGCTGGCCGAACACGCTGCCGCCGGTTTGCGCCTGATCGAGATCGAGCGCGATCACTTGGCGGACTTGCCGCGTATCGTCGAACAGATTGCCAAATTGCCCCAGCGTTTCGTGCTGTTCTGCGATGACTTGTCGTTCGAATCGGGCGAAGGCGATTACCGCGTGCTCAAGAGCGTGCTCGACGGCTCCCTGGAGCAGGCGCCGGACAACGTTCTGCTGTACGCCACGTCCAACCGCCGCCACCTGGTGCCGGAAAAGGAAAGCGACAACGAAAACTGGAAACGCGTCGATGGCGAACTGCATCCCAGCGAAGCGGTGGAAGACAAAATCGCGCTTTCGGACCGTTTTGGTCTGTGGCTGTCGTTCTATCCGTTTACCCAGGAACACTTCCTCAATGTGGTCGAGCACTGGATCGGGCAACTGGCCGACAAGGCCGGCCTCGCCTGGCAGCGCACCGAAGAGCTGGATATCCTCGCGGTCCGCTGGGCGACTGGCCGGGGTAATCGCAATGGCCGTTGCGCTTATCAATTTGCACGTTATTGGGTTGGACTGAAGTTGTTGGAGAACAAGGCATGATCGATTTACAACAAAGCGGCCAGGGCCTTGAAGGCTACGGCATGCTGCACGCACAGCTGGAATCCTTGCTGGCGGACGAGCGGGATTTCATCGCCAACGCCGCGCAGTTTTCTGCGTTTCTGTTCAATCAGCTCGATGACCTGAACTGGGCCGGTTTCTACCTCAATCGCAACGAAGAGCTGGTGCTGGGCCCGTTCCAGGGGCAGATCGCCTGTGTGCGGATTCCGTTCGGTCGTGGTGTATGCGGGGCGGCTGCGGCCACTTTGCAGACGCAGCTGGTGGAGGATGTGCATGCGTTTCCAGGGCACATCGCCTGCGACAGCGCCTCGAACAGCGAACTGGTGGTGCCACTGGTCAAGGACGGCCGACTGATCGGCGTGCTGGACCTGGACAGCCCGAAACTGGCGCGGTTTACCGCTGACGATCAGGCTGGCATCGAGCAACTGGCGGCGATCTTCCTGCGTTTGACGGATTGCTGATCACAACTGATAGCCTTCTGCATACAACCTGTGGGAGCGAGCTTGCTCGCGATAGCAGTCTTACATTCAACACATGTATTGCCAGTCAGTCCGCCATCGCGAGCAAGCTCGCTCCCACAGGGATTTTGACCGGCATTACTGCAAGCCCGCCTTGGCCAGCAGGCTTTCTGCGTCCACGACATCGATCTGTTTCGGGTCGAGGAATTGCTCGGCGTACTGCCGGTAAATCTGCTCGTTGATAAACAGCCCGAATAGTTCCGGATCGATATGGGCATCGCGGCACATCGTGGCCATGATGCCCAGCGCTTCGCTCAAGGACTTGGCTTTCTTGTAGGGGCGATCGGCTGCGGTCAGCGCCTCGAAAATATCGGCAATCGCCATCATCCGCGCCGGCAGGCTCATGTCGTCGCGCTTCAATTGTTTGGGGTAACCGGTGCCGTCCATTTTTTCGTGGTGGCCGCCGGCGATTTCCGCGACGTTGTTGAGGTGGCCGGGGAAGGGCAGGTGGCTGAGCATCAGAATCGTCTGCACCATGTGGTGATTGATGATGTAGCGCTCTTCGCGGGTCAGGGTGCCCCGGGGAATGCTCAGGTTGTAAAGCTCGCCGCGATTGTATTTGTGGTGCGGCACATCGAGCTTGAAACCCCAGGGATTGTCGGCGGGGATCAGTTCGCTTTCGGCACGTTCCAGCAGGTGCTCGGGTTTGTCCGCCAGCAACGGTTCACTGACCGGCAGCGCTGGCGCCGGATTTTGTGCCTGGCGGCGGTTCTCTTCCCAGGACACCCCCAGTCGATCATCCAGGGTTCGGGTCCAGGTGCGTTGGGCGATCAGGTTCAGACGCTTGAGGTCAGCCTCGGCCATCGCCTCGCCGCCCAGGTTGCAACGGGCGATAAAGGCGAAGTCATCGTCCAGCCCGGCCAGATTGGCATTGCGCAGTTCAGCCAGGTGGTGTTCGTCGCCACCCAGGGCGATGGCCTGCCAATAGTTGATCCAGGCGTCACGCTTGAGCACTTCGAAACGGGTGCGGATTTCGTGGATGCGATCGTTCAGGGTTTCCAGTTTGGTCGCCTTGTCGACCACATATTCAGGCGTGGTGACCTTGCCGCAATCGTGGAGCCAGGCGGCAATGTGCAGGGCTTCCCACTCATCTTCGGTGGGCTGGTAGCCGCTGAACGCGGGCTCTTGGCTGGCTGCGGCCGCCTGGGCGAGCATCAGGGTCAGCGCCGGCACACGCTGGCAATGACCGCCGGTGTACGGGCTCTTGGCATCGATCGCGCCGGCCAGCAGTTGAATGAACGAATCCAGCAGTTGTTTTTGCTTGGCCTGCAGACGCTGGCTTTCGATACTCACCGCCGCCGCGCCGGACACCGCTTGCAGAAACGCGATGCGATCCGGGCGAAGTTTTTCCAGGTCGCCTGGGCTGCCACTGTCGGCCAGCAGCAAAATCAGCAAACCGACGGTTTCGTTATGCCGATTGCGCAGCCGAATGCCAATCAAATGCACCCGTGGGCTCTCCATGGCCAGCAAGACTTTCTGCAAATCCCCGGCCTGTTCGAAACCGAGACTGGCGACCACATTGTCGGCAGCCGCCAACTGTTGCAGCCACGATGGGCTCTGCGGATTCTGCAGTTCATGTCCCTGAACACCGAACGACGGCAAGGGTTGTGACGCGCCGTTGATCACCAGGCCATGGGGCTCGATGCGATCGCTGTCACTTTCGCGCAGGTAGATCAGGCCAGCCTGGGCCTGGGCGATTTTTACCGTTTCAAACAGCACCCTTTGCAGCAAGGGCGCGAACCGGGTTTCGGCACACAGGCTGTCGGTGATCTGGAAAAAACTCCCCAAGGTGTCCTTCATCCGCACCATCGACACATGTAACTGATCGACTTCCAGCACCGGTGAACGACGACTGGCGGGAAAGTTGAAATCGAAACTGCGAATCGCATCGGCTTCCTTCACCAGTGCACGCAAGGGCTTGACCAGGATCCGCGACGTCAGCCAACCCACCGGCAGGCACAACAATAAAGTGGTCAGGGTGATCAGCGCCCCTTGCCAGCGCATGCGGTAGGCATCGACCAGCAATTCATCCTCGGGCACCAGCAATGCCATCTGCAAACCCTCGGGGCCACCCTCCTGCATGTGGCTGCGGGCGACGATCCATTGCCGGCCAGCGACGTCCAGGCGCTTGCCCGTCTGTGGGTTGGCGAGCAGGGCGCCGAGAACGGGGCTCAGGTCGGCGGCTTTGCTAAGGCGGGCGGTCTGGTCGTCGATGATCAGTTTGCGGCTGTCGGGATAGGCAATCGCGTTGCCCTCGGCATCGAACAACGCAATCTCGGTGCTGGGGGTGACGACGTGTTTGGCCAGGGTCGCGGAAAGCTCGGCCAGGGTCAGGTCGGCGCCCATCACCGCACCGTCGCCACTGCGCCGGGCCAGTGTGGTGCCGACGTTATGGGTAGAGAAAAAAATGTAGGGTTCGGTGGTGATCTGGTCCGTGTCCTGCCGAGCATTGGTAAACCAGTCGCGGGTTCGCGGATCGTAGCTTTCGTCGGCAATCTGTTGGCGGCTGATGAGGTTAAGGGCCGCGTCGTAGAACAGGAATTGGGAGACAACCTGAGCGCCGCTGCCCTGATGTTCGATGCTCCACACCTGATAGGCCGCCGTGTCCGGCGCCTTGAGCTGCGTCTTCAAGGCTTCGGTGCGCAACGGCCGGACCATGAAGAAATCGCCATTGCCGTAGCCCAGGTACAGCGAGGCCAGGTTGGGATTGTCCTTGAGTGACTGGCTGAACGGCTTGAGCAGCGCCAGGCGCGACTCAAGCGTCGGGGCCTGGGTGTCCGGTGTGTCGGCCAACAGGCTCAACAGGTGCCGAATCGGCTCATAGGTCGATTGCAGGTCCAGGCGTACATCCTGCTCGATGCGATTGAACAGCTTTTCGCTGCTGGACAGGATGATCTGCGTGGTCTGCTGGTAATTGAAAATGCCCAGCACCACGCCGGTCAGCAACAGCAGGAAAGTGAACATGACGCTGATATGGACGTGCAGGGGAAACCGGCGTTGATCCGGGCGCAGTGGGCTGGGCATCACGGTCTCTCCATAGTGGTTAACGCACTGCTCAGCGTCCAAGCATAGTTAAGGCTCCGTCATTTTGCTGTGGGCGTTCAGGTCAATCTGTTGCAGCAACGCGCGCTCCAGTTCGAGCATGGCCAGATCCATGTTTTTGATGGCGTGGCCCAGTTCATTTTCAGCCGCTGGTGCCTGGCAGGCTTTTTCGAGCGCCTGGCAACAATCGATCAATCGGGAGGCCTGGATGATGCGGGCCGCGCCTTTGATTTTATGCGCGATGTCGAGCAGGGCCTGATGGTCATCGAGAGTGGACAAGCCCAGCAGCTCCTGGCGATCCAGGTGGTTGCTGCTCAACAGTTCGTCCAGCAATCGCTGGGTCATTTGTGGATTGCCCCCCGTCAACAAGTCCAGCCCTTGCAGATTGAACGGCTGCTCACGAACCGATGGCTCGATGCCTTCGACCCACTGACTCAATGCCACCAGGCTCAGAGGTTTGAACAGGCAATCATTCATGCCTGCGTGCTTGCAGCGGTGTATTTCTTCCGGCTGCGCATTGGCGGTAAACCCCAGCACGGTGCATGGCGTGCGTTGTTGCTGCCGTTCATGCTCGCGGATGGCGCGGGCCAGGTCGTAGCCATTCATGATGGGCATGTTGCAATCGACCACCACCAGATCGAAAAGCTCGACCTTCCAGGCATCCAGCCCGGCCTGGCCATCGTTGGCCCCGGTAAACCGATGCCCCAAGTATTCCAGTTGTTGGCACATGAGCAAGCGGTTGGCTGGATGATCGTCGACCACCAGAACATTCAACGGCGTGCGGGTGGTGTGGATGGGGGTTTCAACCCGGTCCGGCGCTTGCTCCGGCGCCAATGTTGCCAAGTGCAAAGAAAGGCTGACCTGAGTGCCCACCCCCAGCTGACTGCTCAGTTGCAGGCTGCCGCCCATCATTTCGCACAATTGGCGACTGATCACCAGGCCGAGCCCGGCACCGCACCTGGCCAGTTGCCCGGAATTGTCAGCCTGGGCAAACGGTTCGAACAGACGCTGCTGATCCTGTTCGCTGATGCCGACCCCGCTGTCCCGGACCTGTACCTGCATCCGCGTATGCTCGGGCTCCTCAGCCGGCAATAGCTCGACGGTAATCCTGACCTCGCCCTGTTGCGTAAACTTGATGGCATTGCTGACCAGATTCGACAGCACCTGTTTAAAGCGCAGCGGGTCGAGCAGCACATCCACGGGCGGCTGGGGCGGGTTGAACTCCAGCAGCAAGTGAAGGTTTTTTTGCCGGGCCAGCCCGTCGAAAATCCTCACCACCGAGGCCACGATTTCCCCCGGATTGACCCGTTCCGGGCTCAGGCTCAGGCGACCGGATTCGATCCGGGCAATGTCGAGAATGTCGCCGATCAACTCCAGCAAGTCTTTTGCCGAGCTGTAGGCGGTTTCGATGGACGAATGATGCTGATGCCCTTGATCCATTCGTTTGAGGGTCAGCTCCAGCATGCCGATCACCGCGTTCATGGGGGTGCGGATTTCGTGGCTCATGGTGGCCAGGAACGTACTTTTGGCCCGGTTGGCCTCATCGGCCTGCTCTTTGGCGGCTCGCAGCTTGTCGAACAATTGCCGCCGTTCGCTGATATCGATCCAGCCGCCGATGATGCCTTGCACTTCACCGCTGGAGTCGCGGTAGGGCAGGATCCAGTGATAGATCGTCAGCCGACGGCCGCCGATGTGCAACGGACGGTCGACAATCAACGGCAACCCTTCGGCCACGACCCGTTGATAGTCAGCCTGAAACTCTTGGGCTTCGAAGGCATTGTTCATGTTGCCCGGCATCACGCATTTGCCGATCACGTCCTCGCGTTTCGCCTGGAAAACCTCCAGGTAACTGTCGTTGCAGCTTTGCAGAAGCCCCTGGCGGTCACGTACATAAATCGGGTGTGGCGTGCCGTTGACCAGCGAGCGCATGAATTCGAATTGATCGTTCAGCGCGCGCTCGGCCGCCTTGCGCTGATTGATCTGACGGCGCATCCAGGCGTTCCAGGCCATGGAAATCAGCAACGGGCACGCTGGCGCCGATCACGAGCTGATAGAACACCCGGTGAAAGTTGTTCCAGGTCTTTTCCGAAGCCGCCGAGTAGCCACGCCAGCGACTGTTGATCACGCCCAGTTCTTCCGGGGCAATGCTCAGTAACGCTTTGTCGATGATCGAACTCAGTTCGGTGGCGCCCCGCGCCGTGGCCAGGGAGAACGCCGCCTGCTGGGTGCCGATGGTGGTGCTGATCTGCAATTTGTGTTCGAAGATGCGCGACGAAATAAAGTAATTGGCGATGACCAGTGAGTTGACGGCACCTTCTACCTGGCCCTCGGCGAGCAATTCCACGGCGTGAAAGGTGTCCGGCGTTTCAATCAGGTGGATACGCGGGAACTCGCTGCGCAGATAGTCCACCAGTGGGTTGCCCTGGGCGATGGCCAGGCGCTTTTCCTGTAGCTGCGAAAGGTGGGTCGCGCTGTCGGGGGACTTGCGCGTCAGCAGCACAAAGGAGTTTTCCAGGTACGGGCGGCTGAAGTTCAGCTGCGCTTCGCGTTGAGGAGTCGGCAGCAGCGCCGCGATCAGGTCGGCCTGATTGCCTTTGACCAGCGCGATCATTTGATCGTCGCCGCGGCTGCGCTGGATGTCGAAGCGCAAGCCGGTGCGCAAGCGGATCAGTTCGAGAAGGTCGGCGGTGACGCCGCGAAAGTTGCCGTCGCTGTCAAAAAACGTCAACGGTGCAAACGCTTCGTTGACCACCACACGGACGACAGGGTGCTGCGCCAGCCAGCGCTGTTCGCGGTCCGTCAGTTGCAGCTTGTGATCAGTGAGGAGAATGTCGCTGCCGGCGCTCCAGCGCTTGGCGATGTTTTCCCGTTCGCTGGTGGGGACGGCGTTGAGTATCGCGTTGACGATCAGTAGTAGGTCTGTGTTGTTCTTGTGTACGGCAAAACTGAAACCGTGAGCTTCGTGTTTACCGAAATTGGCCATGCGGATGTTGTTCAGGTAACCCTTGTTGATCATGTAGTGGGCGGAAATGGTGTCGCCGAGAAAAACGTCAGCCTGGTCGAAGGCCACCGCATTGATTGCATTCTGATAAGAGGGGTAGTCGGTGATGATCGCCTTCGGGTACAGCGCCTGAACTTCTTCCCGCGGTAAATAGTGATACACCATGCTCAGTCGCAGCCCGGCGAGTCCGTCGGTCAGTGAGCGGGTTTCTCCCTCCCGGGTTACCAGTACCGGTTGATCCACCGCATAGGGCACGGACAGTTGAATGTCGGCATTGTGTGCTTCGAATCCGTTGGCCGTGCCGAGGAGGTCGACCTCACCGTTTTCCAGTGCTTCGATGGCGGCATTGCGGCTCGCGTAGCGCTGGACCTTGACTGGCAAGCCCATGGCCTGCCCGAGGATCCCGGCATAATCAGCGGTGAAGCCTTCATAGTCACGGCCGCTGACAGTCAGGTCAAAAGGCGGGTAATCCGGGGCAGATGTGCCCACGATCAGTTCGCGTTTATTGTTAGCCCATTGCCGTTGTGATTTATCCAGTTGGACTTCCAGATGTCCGACTGTGGCGCGGCTGAACAGGGTGTAGTTCTCGACGGCGTTATGCGTCGCGGACACTGAAGTGCTCAGGCATAAACCCGCGCTCAATATTATTAGATAGTCCTTTATGCTGCTGGGCATCCTGTCTCTCACACTAAGGCGTTACGTTTTGCCATCTCGATGAGCGCTACCAGGGATTTGGCCTTGAGTTTTTGCATGAGTCGTTTTTTATAAGTGCTGACAGTCTTGTTGCTCAGGAACATGCCTTTGGCGATTTCCTTGTTAGTGCGCCCTTGAGCGAAAAGTTGCAACACCATCAGTTCCCGGTCATTCACGGACTTGAACAATTCAAGTTCGGCGTAGCGCACATCATCCGGGCGCACCGGGTTCAAGGCCTGGCTCGGGAAGTAGTTGTAGCCCGACAGGACGGCCTTGATGGCGCTCATCAATTCACTGAGATCTTCCTGTTTGCACACATACCCCGAAGCGCCGGATTGCATGCAGCGAATGCCGAATAGCGTTGGGCATTGCGCCGTCAGCACCAGGGTTTTCAGCGGGGTGCTCATTGCATTGAAGCGAGAGAGAACTTCCAGCCCATCGAGTTTGGGGATGCTGATGTCGAGAATGATCAAGTCGGGCATGCATTCACGAACCATCTGCATGGCATCGACCCCATTATCGGTTTCGCCCACGACTTTATAGCCCTCATGCTCCAGCAACATCCGGACAGCAAGGCGGATGACGGGGTGATCGTCGACAATAAAAACGGAGTTCATAATCAAGTCCCATACGTGCGCGAATAAAGCGCGCACATTAGCTCAGTTGCTTAGTACAGGCGGTAACAGTTATTCAATCTAAGGCATTGAAAATAAATGACTTTTAAAAAGTAACGGTTTTTGAGGTGGGGCTTGGGATGTGCGGTGTATGTTACTTATTTTGCCCGTAGATGCTCCGGGCTCACCGTTGCATGGATGACGTCAGAGGAAAAAGCTGTGGGAGTATCTGCTCTTGTTGCCGGCCAACGAATGAGCAACTCCTTCGCATTGGATGTTTCATTGTTTAATTAAAATTATATGTGCTCAAAATCAAAATATGGCAGGAGAAGTAAATGACGAAATACGGTTTTCGCGCGGAATGCTTGTATGATGTCTTCGAGTTTGTAGCGGCGGTAGCCGAGCGCGCAAGAATAATTGATCTGCATGTTAAACAAGACCCAATTTTTCCAGACTGCGACGCATGGGTGGTGGTGGATTTGTCTCTAAAAAAGCTTAAGAAAATCGCCTCAGATATCGTAGACGCTCACGTTATCGAAGAGTCGATAGGGGTGGAGGGCGACTGAAGGATTCGAAGGTAAGGATCGCGTGTGAGGGCTACTGCCTTGGATTCGCGCATGGCTGCGTAAACCGTTCCTTCACTCATCGGACCTTCGCTCCACCACAGCGAGGGGGAGCGCTCCACATTCGCTGGGCAGGCAGATAACGCAGGTCGTGATGGATTGCGGCCTATCGCACTGGGACTCTACGAGCACGTTTAATCGTCACCACGGCGTTTGAGACTTTGCTGGTAGGCGTGATACCAAAAATCACGGGTATGAGAGGAGGGCGTTCATCCTGAACATTCGTTAGCTCTGCGCCCTCGGCAAGCATAGTGCTTGTCTTCAGAGCCCCGTAGGAATAGAACCCGAGTAGGCTGACCAACTCTGACGCAGGCTCCGCGGCCACATTAAGCTGTGTTTGGATGTTACGGGTCAACAACAGATGAGCAAAATTTCGATCATCTCCTAACAGAAGAACTGGACTGTCATTCGTCGACGCCACCTGTTTCAAGTCGTGGCAATCGCGGTATCCCAAGATCGCCGCAATCACCTCACGAGCCTTTGAAAGCTTCATATCCCCGCCTGCGATTTTCATAAGGCGCCTGGCAGATCGGGTGATCGTTTTTCGCTCTAAGTCATAATTGCTAACAGGGAAACATACTGGATCTTTCATGGCTACTCCTCATAAGTCATGTCAAGATAGATTATAAGTTTCGCTAGTCAAGGGGGCGGGAGGATGGCGCTTCGAATATACTTTGTAATGGTGTTTAATTGATTTAAGAATTGGGCGTTCGTGACTACAGTATTTGACAACTATAATGACATTTAGGGAGGGTATTCTGGTGTGTGCTTTGGTTGCGTATAGTAGCGGTTTGAATGGTGTTTTTTTTGTACGATTGAATTACTTTTCTGTCAGCTTGAGGATTAATAACGCTTAAACCATGTTAAATAAATCTAACTGAGTTGGCGGTTTAAGCGTGCAATTTGTCACTAATGCCGCAGCTGAAAACGCTCAGAGCTACGAAGACTTTAAAGGTGATCAGATTTTATCCGTCAACACAGTCTCGACAAAAATTCTATCTTTAGATTTTGTGTATTTTGCAATCAGCTTAAATAACTTGCCGTTATGCCTGAATTTCCACTCACGGGAGTCTCCAACTTTTTCCAGTCGATACCATGTGCCCTTGCCGTCTTGAAAGCTTGTGCCTACGAGGACTGCAGTGCCATCAATATGGTATTGGGCTGCACCAAACTCGATGTAAAATTCTGGATTTGTGCTTTTCCAGGCTTCTTTTTCTGCTAGTAGTCGTGAGTCGCTCGTAACCGCGTTTTCGATCTCGGCCACTTTCTTGAGAAGTATTTGTTGTTGGCTTTCTAATTTGTTATACGTTTCAATAGGAACGTAGGTTTTTTCGGCCAGTACTTTAGATAAATAATTTTTTGTAACTTCATCGATAGAAATGTATTTCGAATCAATATCTGCTTTCAGCACATATGATCCTCTTACCAGAATGTCAGAGTTGGTGTGCTCTATCCACCACTCTTTAGCAGTATAACCACCTACAAATGCGCCTGGAACCAAGGTAAAAATAATCCACTCTTTAACGTTCATGTAAAAATACGGCCCTGAATTTTTATTGGTAAGTGCAAGTCTCAGATAGGCTACCACGACGCATGCGGCCGAGCCACTGGCTGCTGCGCTGCACAGCTAGTGTCAGTTGTAGACGCTGTTACGGTTGCCTATTATCTGCGCTCGGAGTGGTCACACCAAGCCCAGCCAACAGGTAATCGCGTTCGCATTATCCCTGGATTCAGCGTCATAACGGCGCCTTTTGCACTGAGGAAAAGATTGATAGTCACACACTAATGGGGCGTTAAAACACGTCAGTTCGGACACGGGCCTAGATGTTTAGCGCTTCCGTTAGCTCGGGGTTGGAAGGATATCCACGCTATGCGCTTATATTCTCTAGAGTGTCCTTTGGTCACAGGCAGAGGGGCGGCCTGATTAAAACAACTGAATGGATCTCAGCTGTATTATGTAGGCTCGAAAAATATCCCGTTTGACTTAAATGCAGAACAATTTCGAAGCATATCCAATGGTGGAATTGATAGAAAGCGGCAGTAAGCTGATCCTCACCGCTCTCAGTTATCTCTGGTTCTTTATTTGTGCTGTAGAAAAATACGGCTTGACCGTTCAAGTTTGCGATGCTGTGATTATTCTGAATATCTAGATTGCATACTTGCCCTTCGATTTCGGATGTTGCGAGGAACCAGCTATAAATAGTACCTTTTTCGGTGTCAGTGCGTGCTGCGATTCTGGTTGATCTGATAGACGATTTAATCGGGGTTTTTAGAATACTTACAACGTTTCCAAATTGCTCATAGGCTTTTTTCTGAAAAATGATTTTTGTAGGCCCGCCCAACACGCGTTTTACTTGATCACTATATTGTGATTGGTTACTGTTAAAACTATGTTTAATTATGTGTTCCATTAGCTATCACCTTTTTTGTTATTTGTGATTAGCTTAACGCTATAGCATGTTATCGTCAATAATCCGGATCTTCCTTTTAAGTGTCTGACTCTTTTGCTTTAATTGTTATATTTGCTTATTTGGAAGTGCACGCCATGAATGGCTTTATAGACCAACTTCGGGTTGCGCATTCTGAAGGGGTGCAACGCACCCGCTGCCATTATTCAAATTTCCAGACTATATTAAGAAAAATTTGGGAGACGCCACAATGGACGCAGCTATCACTCCGACTCAACTCCGGGAGCTTCGGAAACGATTGGGCCTAACGGCCCAGCAAGCGGCTAACTCTGTCCGAGTTAGTTACCGAACGTGGAAAGGTTACGAAGCACCTTACGGTGCGCCCTCACATCGTGATATATCGGAAAGTACCTTGGCCCATTTTTGCATGCAGCATGAGCTTGCCTATCCCCCGATATCTGATGACGGCCGTTTGATCTACAAGGATTGCAAGGTTGTAAGCTTCACAACGTACAAAGGTGGAGTAGGAAAATCACCCATCACCATTGCGGCGGCAGCGCTTTTGACAAATGAGGGTTATCGGGTGGCAGTGGTAACCAATGACATTGTGTTCCGCTGCTGCATTAAAGAGGAGAGACCTGAGAGTGTGAAGCGACTTCGTGATGAAATTGGAGTCGACTTTTATGACGAGGTTGACGTTCGGCTTTACCCGTACGAGGTCAAAGATATAGAGGAGCAGCTTGCCAGGGATGGGGTTTTCCTAGATCCCCAAGTGATAGCAAAATGTGACCCTGAGCACATGTACGCTTCCGATATCTGCCGTTTGGAGTCGAAGAGGTCTTCAAAATACAAATGGGAAGATCTTTTACCCCAATACGATTACATTTTTGTCGACTTTAATCGGATGCCTGACGAGACATTTTTGCTCTCTACTTTGGTTGTAATCCTACTCGACGGCATGTGCGCCGCCTCGATTAACAGTGCGAAAAAAATTCGAGATCGATTCGTTGAGCTGAACGGTGGAAGCTTCCCAGAAAAAGTTTTCGGTCTCATGACAAATTTCAATCCGTCAGCGCCGAGTGACAGTGCATATAGCCTTATTGGAAGTGAGGACTCCGATCAGTCTGGGGCCGAAAAGCTTGCCGAGCTAGTGAGGGCTGAAGACCTTGAAATTTATGAACACTACAGCCGAATTTCTCAGATCGTTAAGGCGACCAAGATTCCACTGTTGAATGTGCACCTTACCAATTCACATCGAGTCGAGATCGAGCGGTACAACGCCGACCGGACGTTCTGGGAAGGATTTTGCTATTTCAACGCAGTGGTCAATTTTGCCCCTGAATCACCGCCTGCAGACGAGATCAAGAGGTTGGTGAGAGAGGTCCGGACCTTACTAGGGATTTAGCAGACTGAGCATATTCCAGCGTGTGGATAACTCAGGTTGGTCGACATTCGCTCTCACCGCATTCTACCAATGGGTCCTTTCGGCAGAGCCGGTGCTGTTAGTCCCTACCGAAACCTAAGGTGCCGGTGTGCAACTGAGGAACTGACGCAAAAACGATGGAGTTACCGAATCTCCCGACCCACTGATGGTAAATTTTCCCAGCTTCGGTCGATACATTGCTCTGGCGTTTCGGCCAACAACGTAGAGAGATCAAGCTTTGCAGTGTGCGGAATGGGAGAGCCTGAAGATAGGCGCTTTTCGAGGGCGAGGCCTCGGTTCGTCGTATTGATCTTAGCTCGTCGCTTTTTAGCTTTCATGGCTCTGCTCCATCATCCGAGTCAGTTTAGTCTCAAGTCCGCCCGAGAGGAGCCGGCGATGCCGGAAAGAGGCCATTGGTGGCTGTATGACTGCTTACCGGTGTTCCTCTCCGGAATCAGATGGGTAATTGCATTGACTTGACCAGATGTTTGCATAGGACCTGACCAGCTGTTTCAGCCGGGGAGGTCAGCAAATGGCCTCCTTTTTATTCAATGCGATTAGAGAAATCGCCTCTCCTAAGTCCCCATGCCCCCGGCAATGCCGGCGCACCATTGCGCTGCTGTTTTCCTTGACCAAGGAATCTTTGTGCAAGAAGGAGAGCATCCTCCCCGTACTGCGTACTAGGCCCTACACTTGCCCAGTGTTCCGCCGTCGGTTTCATAACGCTGGTATGTCATCGCCCAAGGCTTTCTTTTGTTTTGATCTAAAATCCTTGATAACGGATGACTTTACTTCCGGCCAATGAAGTTCACCTTAGTCCTTCGGAGGTGGGTCTTACCAACCCCCTAATTTTGAAAAAAATGTGAACCAGTCAATTATTCCTGCCTTGAAAGACATTTTTTTGTCGCCAGAAATGTATCGTCTTGAACGTAGTGATCTGAAGAAGATTCGTTCTTAGCCACAGTTAAAGCATTCACGTGTCTTGCTCTCGGGAGACAACACAGGAGGACTTAAGATGATTTCAACCCTGGAGCTGCGCCGGATCATAGAGGAGAGTTTTCGACCACTGGAGTGCCAATGTACTTTGATGCCTGGAAATTCGCTTCAGGTACGCGTCACTGATCCAGCGACGGGTAGTGTGGATCTGCTTGTCACCGGCATCTCGACGCATACATTGGTCAGTCCGCGAGCCATCTCAGAGTTGATTGCTGAGCTTCGGTACGACCTTGACGCAAACAAGAAAAAAGGCCTGGTGGGTATTTCTGCCGCCCGGTGAGGCTTCGTTAGTGCTGAGGGCTTGAGCCATTCTAAAGCCCTCAACACGTCTTTTAGGACATCCGCGCTGCCGCGTGCTCTTCGACATCCATCTCTGCGACGGATCCCGTATCCGTAGAGTGCAGTTGCACCTCCTCATTATCCCCCAACTTACTGTAATGCTTGCGTAATTCGCGCAGCTCCTTGGTATCCAGATGATCCAATGAGAGGAAGGCGTTCTGCGCGTCGTTGGTTGCCCGGATCAGCTCATCGAGCTTGAGGTGCAAGATGTCATTGTCCCTGTTCTGTGTGTTCTGAATGAGAAACATCATCAGGAAGGTGATGATTGTGGTCGACGTATTGATGATCAGTTGCCACGTGTCGTTGTAGTGAAAGTACGGCCCGGTTAACGCCCAAGCGACAATCAGAAGAATAGCCGTCAGGAAGGTTTTTGAGCTGCCGGCCCAGTTAGAGAGTGCTTGGCAAAATTCTGCAAATTTCATGACGCCGAATACTTGTGGTAGGTGACTCTTCGACCACTCCAGTGCTCTGAAATTCTTTGTTACATTTCCCTGCGGTACCTTCTAGCGAGCGGTTAATGGGCATGGCCCATGATAAATCTCCGCTGTTCTGCGAGCGAGAATCCACCCACAAGGGCTATCGCAAGGCGCTATTTTTTTCTGTGCGCACCCCTTGGATTTTCGCAACGTTTCAGATCGTGCTCGGATTCTGGTTGGTGCTCTTCTAGCTCACAAAACCGCTCGGTTAGCTACCAAATCACCATGCGACTGTTCAGGGTAATGGGGAGTTTATAAGTTGCCCGCGAATGCGCAGCAGATCCTGCTGCGCTTCGGTACGTTTAGCATCGGCCAGAGCTTTAGCTTCAGTAAAACGCTCCCAGGAAACCGCACTCGTCGAATCGCCCTCAAGAACTCTGTAGGCATACGCCTCCAGCCGATCCGCTTCGAAAAAGAGAGCAGCATTACGAGTCAGTTCATCATCGCCCTGCGAAACCACAGGCGGCGTCGTTTCCTGAGTCATGTTGTAACGGCCTCCGTCCAATCAATTTTGGTGGTCTCCCGCCATCTCACATTCGTCACGCCGAATCTTTCAGCCATAGGCTTGCTGAACACCTTGAGCGGTGCCTTCCCTGGTTTGGGAATAGGCGCCAGGTCCGCATCGCAACAAGCCCAATGCCAAGCATCCGCGTTCCGCATTTTTGGCGAGCGAATAACGAACGATTTCGGCTTCCCATGAAGCTGGTATTCAATGACGTACAGATCAGTGCGACTCATGAGGCCCTCCTTTTTGCTCATATGCAAAGGAGCAATTCGCTGCTCAAAAATTCCAAAAAAATGATCTGTTCTGCTTTTTCTGTTATCGCACCTCTCGCCATTAAAATCGTCCCTCCATGGCGCTTTATCTTCCCCCTGGTCGGCTTCCCTGAACTGTCTTTAAATTAGCGGGTTCAACTGGAAAACCATGTCGAAGAGTTCATCGCCATGAATACATGCAAAAGCCTTTTCTCTACCGACCGGGAAGCCACGCTTCGCGCCTACGATCTTTGGCACCGAACATTGGATGATTGCTTGCTACGAATGGACTGTCCCGATGCCTACCATGACGAACTTCTTCGCCAGGCCGATGAAATGGACCGAATAGGTGTCGTGACGTGGCAGGAATGGCGTGAGCTGCGAATCGAGGCCGATCAAGCCTATCTGCGTGCTGTCGCCGGTGCCGATTACCACGGATGAGGCGCGAATCAGCAGAGTCGCCGTGGGCCAATTCAACGTTTGCGGAGCAAAGGGAAATACGGCTCATTGCCATTGTTGGTCGGTTACGGTTAGAAGCTCAACTGGTCAAGTCATACGCAAACAGCTGGTAAGCACTAATGCAAATGGGTGGTCAAGTAGGGTGCAATTTCGCAATCAGAGATGTCACTCATCTCAGTCTGCTCGATGGCCTCAGAAATCGTAAAATGGGAGGCACTGTTCGCGACGTCAGGTCGGCGACCGACAGCCGACAAAAAAAATGACGTGGGATCTGCTAGGTCAATTCCAGACGGTAATTGTCCTTCATGCCTGTTGCCGGATACTAGGCTTCACATGAAAGCGCCTTTGCGCGCTAATCAGGCAGACGCACAAAGCCATCAGTTATTTAGTTTATAGAATATGCCGACTCCCACTCGCCAATTCGTGGCGACGAGCCCCCTAGAGGGCAATAGAAAAACGTCTGGTAAGGGCTCGGAGCCCTGGTTGCAGGTTATACCTTGGGTGAAGAAAGTTAATATCTGATTTTACTGTATGGCACGTTTTCTGATTAGGTCATTGCCCCTGAATTTCTCAAACCCATGGAGATATCAATGAGAAACGAATTCAAGCACCGTTTCGCTGTAGTCTCTGGCGCTAGTTCCCGTAACGGACTGGCCGTTACTCAGCGCCTGCCTGAAACGGCGCGCAGGTGCTGGCGATGCCTCGCAATACAGGCGGACTCGATGCATTGTTGAGCAGTTCAGTGACAACATATTTTTGCTGGACGGTGCTGTAACCCTCGCAGACGATCAAATCAGGCTTGCAGAGTGGCTAGCGAAAATCGGTCCAGTTCATTTTCTGGTACCAAATGCTGGCATCGCACAGTTGGTAAATGGGCTGGATATTCGGGCATTTGATCGGCAGTGGGCAGTCAATGGTGCGGGCGCGTTCAATATTGAGCAGCCTGGGTAGCTCCGGACGGGCTACCACAACCACACTAGGGTTAACTATAGAATTTTCTGTCCAAGCTGGCGAAGCTGAAGTGTAGCGTCCCTTCATCCTTTTGCCAAATGACGCTGTCCCTAGCGTCATTTTCTAAAGTTTTTGACAGTGATCTAACGACCCAGGAAATCCTTGAATAATTCTCGGAATTGCCTATGTACGTTGTTTTCATTTACGAGCTTTTGCACTGGCCGCATGAATATTGGATTTACCTCATAGCGCATTTGCGCTTTCGATTTGTTTTCCAATAAAACGCCAGCTTGCAGAAGTGTCCCCAGAAATTCTTTAGTCATACTCAGTTTTGGAAACTGATACAGTTCGTCAGGAAGTTTGCTGGCAAACCCACCGCCTACAAAAAAATAGCTGAAGAATCTCTTGATCTCCTCAAGAGTTAACAACGCGCCCACATTGTCTCCGTTGATTATCAACGAGGTTGTCATCTCACCTAGATCGCAGCTGTCTAAATCGAATACTTCTGAACTCATTGTAGGCGAGCAGTTTTCGGCGTGGATGGCAATAAAAGTAGAATAATAGAATTTTGTATTACTGAAGCGACACTTCGGAAAAGAATCGTATCCATTCAATTTGCAATTCCAGAACTCTCTATCGATAAAATGAAGGAGTGGGAAATCTCCCGAAATGAATAGTCCCTTGGTAAGCCTTCTTTCACCAGTTGTTTCTTCACCAACTACGGAAAATATGGCTGTGCTGAATTCCGCTCGGTTCAAACCCTTTCCTGCTGTCGCGGCAAATAGATGAAGCAGGCAACTACATACTGCCCGTGCTGAGTCTGCTGCCCCCGCATCGCTGTTTACGTTGAGGGCAATGGCTTTAAAATGCGAATAAGCGTCTGTGAGCAAATTCTGTACTTCTTTGCGAGGCTTTGAAACGTAGAAACGACTCAACTCTTCAAAAACAGCTCCCTGGCCGGTGGCCAAGCGCGAAAAATGTTTGATAAAAAGCTCGGAAGAAATTGAATGATCTTCTAGCTTTTCAATAAGCCAAAGGCCCAGAAAATAGGACTGCAGGAAATCGTAGCGATATGCTACCACCTCGTTTGTGACTAATAGCAAAGGGTTTTTACAAAAGATATCAGTCACAGCCGAACTGGTGGCGCTCGCTGCAAGATAGGTTTCCACTACTACTGAGAATTCTGCGATTTGTGCAGTGCCAAAATAGACACTCGAAAACTCTTTCAAAACGTCAACTAGGCGAACTACAGGTGGCTTCCAGTCTTGTCGTTCACGTTCACGATCAATGATGGCGAACACAAGCAAGTCGACTGCTCGCACATTATGGGGATATCCGGCTTCGGCCATTCTGTCCTTGATCGCGCCTTCGAATTTCAGCTTAACGCCTGTGCTGATGGCTTCCTCTTCTAGCTCACACAAGGCATCAACGAAGAATGGAAGTACTGTTTCATCATCCATCGCTGTAGAGACAGCTCGTAGAGTTTCTTGAATTCTTATAACAATTGCTTGTCGCTCTTCCTTCTGTCGCCTATAGAACCGCTTCTGGACATATTGGGCGACCTCGTCCGATGTGAAACCTTTTAAATTGTAAATAGGCACTCCATGGCGACGAAGAGAGGCGACTGTAGTGCCAACTGTATCCTCTCGTCCTGCCAGGAATACCCGCGTTTGTCCTAGCTCAGCATTCAGTGCTTTAATGGACTCTACAAAAGGTACAAGCTCAAAGCTTGAGGACATCATACTCAACAGCTCGTCGATACCATCAATGAGAATCAAGAGGCTCCCGCTGATGAGCAGGAGGTCAAATACGTTGCGATTTGACGGCACCCTGATAGGCGTGGCGCCAGCAGCAGTCAAAGCCATTGAGTGTAATTCACATAGATCGAACAGTGAGGACACGTGCGAACGCCGTAGCTGGTCCCTCGGCAGTTTTTTAAGAGTGTCTGCCTCAATTAGCATGACCCTTGAGTGCTTCGATTCATTGATTGCAGCTGAAAGGCTTCTCAGAAGCGTAGTTTTGCCTGCCCCGCCGGACGCTACGAGTAAAGAGAGGGGGGGGCTATCTGCCCTGCTTACGGTGCCGTTGAGGTGGACCAGCGCCGGACCCAGAGTTTCTGGATCATGCCCGTCCACCCGATATAGCGTCTGATCGATATAAAATGGTTCTCTGAAAGGAACTGAAAGCTGTAAGGAATCGGCGTCTACGCAAAAACGGCCTAAGTAACTTTTGAATGTCAGTTCGGTTACGCTGATACTATGACCCAAGTCTTCAAGCTGCTCACCCACGTATCCTACCTTGCCAGGAGATGGGCGGAGAATGGTCAGTTCGCGAAAGCTCCGGACTTCCGTAGGAAGATCACGTATTTTGGAGACGAAGTCTTCTAGTGTTTGTCGAATATTGATATTTTGCGTTAGCACCAACAGCAGTTGTGGATGCGGGGTATCTACCCTCCACAATTCGTACTTCACTCGGCGCTGTCCCGAAAAGTCCTGTACTCGCCACAATGGCATACGGACTTTGTAAAAGCCAGCAAGCAGATCGTCAGTTCTGGTAAAAGAGAAACTGTCAGCTTCGTTAGTGCCACCCTCGGGTGATGCGGACTTGGAAATGGATTGCTGATCTTCCGAGCGATTACCAATCGATTCAATCGAATGTTTAAGATCGACTAACGCACCTAGGTACGCATCTTCTGATGTGAAATCGAAGTAGAGACTAGCAACCAGGTAGCGAGGAATCTCTGCATCAGCTTCTCTTTTTATCGCAAGAATTCGGGTTTTCGACTTGCTTGAGGACTCCATCCAATGCAACTCTGCCGCCATTGCGGTCTCACGCCCGACGCCCCCTTTACGCGCGTTTGCCCGCTCGGTGTAATTCTTTGTCACGATTACCAGTACAGCGTCGCTCTCGAAGATTGCGGCTTCCATGTACTGATTACGGTCCACGCGATGGTCCATGCCCCGTTGGTCATATTCAACATTCAAATCGGGAATCAAGTCCGTGAGGTCTTCCGCTAGCTGCTGGATCCACTGCTTGTGCTCCTCCGAGTCCCAGCTATAAGAAATGAAAACTTGCATATTAGCCTCCACGGCACTTTTTGTGCGCAGATGATATACATACTTTGGATCCATATGCATCACGATTAATGGCTATAAGCCATCGGCAGCGAGTAGTTTCCGAAACGCCTCATCTGGGCTCCAAGAGTCTCTAGCCAGACACGCGAGAACGTTTCCCACCCAAGCTATTCGCTCAATGCGCTGCCATCATAGGATTGGGAGTAGGGGCTCGAACTGGTTGTAGCCAGGTCATCAAGCGGCGGAAAACGGACGGCGGCGATCATGAGTCACGACCAGTCGACGCGTAAATGCCGTGGGTCTGCCAGGTCAATTTCAAACGCTAATTGTCCTTCGTGCCTGTTCCCGGATCTTAGGCCTCACATGAAAACGCCTATGCGCGCCAGTCAGGCAGACGCACAAAAAGCCATCTGATATCTAGTTTATAGAATATGCTTAATCCTACTCGCCAAATCGTGGCGACGAACCCTAGTGGGCGACTGAGAAACGTCTGGTAGGGCTCGGAGCCCTGTTTGCAGATCACATGTCGGGTGAAGAAGGTCTAGCGCCTAAGAAGGTCAAAACGACTCGGCCTAGTCATTACGACTATCGCGAAGCAGTTGTCATAATGACTCCATCAGCGTCAAATGCCTGAATTCATTGATTTTATTATTTGGCACGTTTTCTGATTGACATCTCCCCTGAATTTTTCAGACCCATGGAGATATCAATGAGCAACGAATTCAAGCACCGCCTCGCTGTAGTCACTGGCGCTAGTTCCGGTATCGGACTGGCCGTTACTCAGCGCCTGCTTGAAAACGGCGCGCAGGTGCTGGCGATGGCTCGCAATACCGGCAGCCTCAATGCTTTGGTTGAGCAGTTCAGTGACAACCTGTTTTTGCTGGACGGTGACGTAACCCTCGCGCACGATCAAGTCAGGCTTGCAGATGGCAGCGGAAATCGGTCCAGTTCATTTTCTGGTACCAAATGCTGGCATTGCACAGTTGGCAGATGGGCTGGACATTCCGGCATTTGATCGGCAGTGGGCAGTCAATGGTGCGGGCGCACTCAATACGTTGAGCAGCTTGCGCAGCCAACTTGCGGATAAGGTTTCAGTGGTATTTGTCGGCACATTTTTGCGTCTGAGTACTTTTCCTGGCCTTGCAGCCTACATTGCTTCCAAGGCCGCATTGAGGGCGCAGGTTCGCACACTTGCGGTCGAACTCGCTCCCCAAGGCGTACGCCTTAACATGGTTTCTCCAGGGCCTACGGCCACGCCGATCTGGAGCACACTTGGTCTCGATGATGACGCACTCGGAACCGTCGCCAGCACGGTTAAGCAACGCTTGTTACCTGGGGAGTTTTTAGAGCCAGGTGCCATAGCGGATGTCATACTTTTCCAACTGAGCCAAGGCGCACGGAGTGTGTTTGGACAGGACTGGGTAGTAGATGGCGGTTACACCTTGCGTTAAGGCTTCTGGCACTTTGTAGGCATGGGTTCGGCGCCCCGCTTTAGGTCGCTGTAGACCGAATTATGCAGCTTCTGGCAGGCGCTCAACTCGCTCCTAAGGGTCTGATCTGACCGAATGCTTCCTTCAGTACTTATGGCGTATGCAGCTAAATGCAGCGTAAATTGCTTTAGGTATGCCTAACGGGTAGATCAGCCCGGCTGCACGCGTTGTTCCAGGCTTCTTGGGCCAACGCGATTTTCTTCCGCGTAAGTTAACCCCTCATCGCTAAATTCAGCCTGAGAATTTCGGTTACGGAACTCGCCGCGGAAATCTGCGCGGGAGGGCCCTGGCAAGCGAGCGTTTAGTCGTTGAATCATCTCCGCATAGATAAATTCATTGAAACAACCTGATAGAGAAATGCTTTGAATTTTATTCAACGACCGCAATCTTTCCTCTGTGGACTATTGGAGGGCGCTCCATGAGTACGGATCTTTTCACCATTGAGTACAAGCTCCATGTTGATCAAAAGTTTTTTAGTATCCGAAATAAGATGAGAAGTAATGCGGATGCGTAACACTAGGCTAGCTGTGATGCGGGAGTGGTGCCCATACCAAAACCGGGCAGGCCTCCCCTCAAAGTTATCTCAAAGTTATCTCAAAGCCTCAAGCTGAAAAGTACGGCTTGAGTGACGTTAAGTGACGGCAGACCGCTACCTTGGTCTGGACGTAGCTCGCAGGCTCACGACCTGAGGGTTATTCAGCTCAAAGCTGTTGGTCGTTTGTGTCTACATATTGAGAGGAGTGCTTCACCGAGTGATCTAGGACTGGCGTATCTTCATAATGGAAGCTGTGATGGCTTGAGCATTTTTGTCCAACGTTTCCATCGCTGATATGGCATGAGCGGCGACATTGTCTACCCCATTTTCTGAAAGCCACTTGGTTATTTCTTCTATCGCCGCACCCAAAGCGTGTTGATTGTGCAGCAGCAATGTCAAAGCATCGGCCGTGGCGATCTGGCAGTCTGAGTTATTAGGCATGTCGGTCGTCCTTGAGAAATGACGCAAGAAACCTAGTTTAGATCCGTGTTTGCTGAGGATGGATGGGTATTCGTACAGGCCGGGGTTAGTCGTCAGTATCTGATTCAAGGGCTTTAGTTTCTGCATCCGCCGGCAGCGTATCGATGACGGTTACGCTCGCGCATGCTTTCAATAAGCGCTCCACATCCTTCGCGCTGTATCCATTGGCTTCAATGACAACCGAGCCTTCTTTCACTTGGACCATTACGCGGCGGCTTTTCCGAGCCTCGACCCAAGAGATGATCACTTTAGCAATGCCGTTCCAAGGCATAGCATCGCTCAGCGCTGAGATCATCTCGGTAAAACCCGAAGCCTGCGGCTGTCCTGAAAACTGCATCACGTTGGAATGGTGAATGGAGGCATCATCCAGCGCCGCAAGAAAAGAATCCCTACTGTGCTTGAAGAGGGTGAAGCGGATCGCGATTACAGCCTGGTCACTCATTGTTACACCCCTTAAACATAATTTATAAAAACGTCTCTATCTAACAATCGCGAAAGAGCGCCCACCTCGTTGTGAAGCCATTTGGTACCTGGCTTCGATCCACGAAGATCCGGGCCAAATTCACCAACTAAGCTACGCTTTATCGCTACATTGGTTTCGCAAGACAGGGATCGTCAAAACATGAATCGACTACTTCTCCTGAGTGGCCCGATGGCCAGCGGCAAGACGTCCGTTTCCGCCGCCCTGCAAGAGTTCCATGGATTTGTTCCGATCCGCAGTGGGTCCTTTCTGCGTGCGTACCTAGCTGCCCGGAGTGAGCCACTTGATCGTCATAACCTCCAAGAACTTGGCGATTTTCTCGACGAGGCCACCGATTTTTCGTGGCTCATAGAATCTGTAGCAAACCCAGCCATCCAAGCTCGGCCAGACGTCGAAAACTGGCTGCTTGATGCCGTCCGCAAGCCCCGGCAGGTCGAATTGTTCAGACTTCGTTTCGGCAGAGCAGTGAGGCACGTGCACTTGATTGCGCCCGAATCTGTTCTGCAGCAGAGGTACGCTGCTCGTAGCACGACCGGTCCCACCGAGTATAACAATAGCGTGCTGCATCCCAACGAGCAAAGTGCCCGTTCGCTTTCAGGTCTTGCGGACAAAGTACTCGATACGCACACGTACACCCCGTTTCAAATTGCGGATCAAATAATGGGAATCTGGGAGGAGTAGCACATGGAAACTCGGCAGATCGTCGTGATCAGTGGCAAGACCTGTAGCGGCAAAAGTGGATTGGCCAGCTTGTTGATGAAGGAATTTGGCTTTGCCGTGGTTGACGATCGTCGAGCCATTGATGATCCCGAGTGGCGCCTTCGCACGGCGCAACCCGACATGCCAGATCGCCGTCACGAAGCGAAAGACGTTGACCAGTGGATGCTCCGGGAAACTCAGGCAGTATGCGAACAGGCAGAGGATGGCCGACCGTTAGTGGTGGATCACCTAAATACGCTTGCGCAAGTACTGCATTTTCGACAGGTCTTCGGTGCAAACCTGGTGCATGTACACCTATACGCAAGCGACCCTACGCTACAAGGACGTTATGCAGAGCGAGTAGAGGGACAAGTCAATCCCTTGCCATATGACGAGGTTAATCCGCTTAAGGATCAGACCGAGATCCAGGCGCTCAAGGATGATGCCGATGTTCGTGTCTACACCGAACGCTCGGACTCAAATGACACTCTCGTGCGGGTTGCCGCCCGATTGCATTTGTACACACCGCCTGAAATCAGATGTGTGGATGTGCTGATTGGCGGACAGTATGGAAGCGAGGGAAAGGGCAACATCGTCTCTTACCTCGCGCGTGAGTACGACGTAATGATTCGCGTCGGTGGGCCTAATGCCGGACATACGGTAGCCAGCTCTGCCGGCCCTTACATTTACCACCATCTGCCTTCTGGGTCGCGGGACGTGACGGCTCGGCTGCTTCTCGGCCCTGGAATGACGATTCATTTGCCAGGACTTTTGAAGGAAATCGAGGAGTGCGGTATCGGCAAAGATCGACTTTTCATTGATCCACAGGCCACCATCATTGAAGAGGAAGATATTGGGACAGAGAGAGGCGGGCATCTGGTCTCAACCATTGCATCAACAGGGAGCGGAAGCGGAGCAGCTACGGCTCGGCGTATCTTGAGCAGGGGTAAAGATATCCGGCTAGCACGAGATGTTGATGAGCTTCGTCCGTACGTCGGCACTCCTGGGAACTATCACGGCTGCACGTCAGACCGATTGGAAGAGGCCTACCGCAGCGGCCATTCCATTTTGCTGGAGGGAACTCAGGGTAGCGGGCTGAGTATTTTCCACGGAGATTATCCTTACGTGACTTCGAGGGACACGAACGTTGCGGGATGCCTAGCCGAGGCTGGGATATCGCCCAGTAGGATCCGAAAAATCCTGATGGTCATTCGTCCCATGCCTATTCGTGTAGGCGACCCCGATGGTGAAGATGGCCACACCTCCGGGACGCTCAAACATGCGACAACCTTTGATGACATCGCAGCGTTCGCAGGCCTTGAAGCCCAAGCGTTGAACGCCGCAGAGAAAACCTCCACCACCAAGCGCAGCCGGCGGGTCGGATGGTTCGAATGGGATCAATTCCGAAAAGCATGCGCCCTGAACGCTCCGACGGATATCGTCCTGACATTTGCAGATTATTTGAAGTCATCCAACAGCAACGCGCGCAGGTTCGAGCAGCTTGATTCTGACACGATTAAGTTCGTCGAGGAGTTGGAGCGCGTTTCACAGGCTCCTGTCTCGCTTATAAACACCCGATTTTCCAGAGACCCCGACGCGAGGGATTTACGCTCTCTGATTGATCGGCGGAATTGGACTGCACGTTCTGACAGGAGATAATAGATGGATCTGGACAAGCTGATCGAGCTTTACCCTCGGGTTTATCACATGGCCGAACGTGGAGCTTGGGACAGTATTCGCACGCGCGGATTGATGAGTGCCACTGCAGTTCTGGATCACCTCGCAGTGGGAGATGGGGAGCGCGCTCAATATGAGAGTGAGCATCGTGGGCAAAAGATGGATGTGAAGGCAGGCGACCCCTCCAACATCGTGCTTCGTGATCAGAAACCCATGCCTGAAGACCGGCTGGTTAGAGCGCTTATGGGAGGAACAACACCACGTCAGTGGTACGAATTAATTAACGGTAAAGTGTTCTTCTGGGCCGAGGAAAAGCGCCTCCACGGTCTGCTCGGAGCCCGCGATTATCGAAAGCTTGAACATGATGTCCTGACGCTCGACTCGTCAACCTTCATCCCGGCATATGCCGAATCCATCTGGCTGTGCCGCATGAACTCGGGCAATACCTGGCCCATGCCTCATCGTCGCGGCACGGACATCTTCTGCAAAATTGCGGACTACCCTGTGAAGCGTTCTGGAAAACCCGTGAAGGATGTTGTTGAGCTAGTTGTCGATTATGCCGTCCCCAACATTGCTGATTATGTGGTGGAAGTTCGCAGGATGCAGGGCAGCGGGGTTTTGGGCCTCATTGGTTAGTGGTCATTAATGGAGCGGAGAAATATGCCGCGAAAGCGTTTAGCCGCTCGTTTATTGGTGATCAGCCCAAGCAATCGACTGCTGCTATTTAAGATTCAGTATCAGGTTGGGGTGTTGGCGGGCATGAGCTATTGGGCTACGCCCGGCGGAAAGCTCAGGGATGAAGAGTCGTTCGAAGCGGCGGCGGTACGTGAACTCTACGAGGAGACTGGCATTGAAGTGCCCTTCGTCGGTCGCTATATCGCACACAGGGAGTTTCTGTGGCAGATGCCTGATGGCGAGCATGTGCTCGCGGTCGAAAATTACTTTACGGTGCACTCGGGTACCGAGCAGTGTTCCTGCGCCCAGTGGAGTGCACGGGAGCGTGAAGCGGTATGTGAGGTGAGGTGGTGGTCGTCAGCAGAGCTTGCGGCGTGCCATGAAAAGGTTTTTCCGCAGGACCTGAACAACCTGTTTAGCGAGGCCTTGCTCATAGCGCCGGTTGAGTCTTGGCAGAAAGGTACGCGATGAGTCTTTTCGTGAAGCAAATGTTGTCAATCCGTAAGCCTCCGCCAAAGGTACCTTCTCAATCCTAGATGTAATGACGATGGTCTCCACCTAAAAATTGGCGGACACCATCGGCCTTAATGCTGAACTACAGTAGTTGAGTTCGACGCCCAATAACATCTTATGGGCGTCCGCTGCGTTGGTGGCATAAAATCCTGCAAGCAGCGAGGCAGACACCGCCCCATGGGTCTCTTCATCGCGACTCGATGGTCTTAGGAAGCCTTAATGGACAAAACTTTATTGAACATGCGTGAGGATTGACCATGGACTTTGAGCTGTTGAATGTGCCCGGTTAGCTTATCTTTTCTTATGCCTGACCTATACAAATCAGAGGCCATAAACTGTTTCCTTTTTACATGATTCAGGCAAGGCTATTAGCCATGTGGTCATTTGTTGATTACAGAAGCGTAAGCAGCCCAGTCGATTGCCGGGACCGTTCCCAGTGACTGGAGTCGAGCAAGCAGACGGAACAAAAAGTAGATGAGTGCGCCTTCGGACCCAACAACCTTTAAGGTCTCGTCGAAGCTGTCAAACGCACCGTCCTCCAAAGCGCATCCACAGTCCAACTTCTCCATATTTTCAGGCGGGAGGTGTTTTAGGAAATGCTCTCCTAGACCATCTGCCCAGCTCGATTTCGCGGCGACGATGCCGGCGATGATCGAAAACAGTGGTTTAGCATCGAAGGTTCCACCTGCGTGCGAGATGGGAACTGAGGTCCGATGCAGTTTACGCACCGAGGCTGCCTTATCACCGGCATATTCTATATAGCTCTTATCGAAATGCGGCTTTGACTCAAAAACGGCGTACACAGCTTCCACTGGGATGTATCGATGGTTCTGCTGGTCAAGCAGCGTTGGGGTGAAGTGACGGTCAAAAATAACTATGTCAATCTGGTCACTTCTGTTTCCTAGGCTGTCGATCACTAGGCCTGTGGCTACCGCATAGCGGTTAGGTAGATATGACCGGAAGATATCGATCCAGTGATCTTCATTCACTGCACCATGTGTACCAGCGTGTGAGATGGACTGAGCTGCACGCTTTAGCTTAATTGCTAGTTCTGTTTGCACATCGACGAAGGATTCCTTCATCCAAGCTGTGTCGGCAATGCGATCTTTTTTAGTGGCCATATTGCACTCATTCGCGATGCGATCGGTTTAAAGGTGTTTTGATAATGATCAGCTGACGTGATCCTGGAAAGGAGGTGTCGGATCCATCAGGTGCGCGATTTGTACAGCACGTCTAGGATCGACTGCGTGCGTAGGATAGGCGTCCAAGACAATGGACGGGATTAGGCGCTGACTTAGGTCAGAGAATGTGAACCCCGGAACGTTGCCCTCACGCGGACCAGTTTCTTTTACCAAGGCTTCTAGGATTGACGGTGGAATCTTCAGCGAACCTAGGCGCCTTGTTAGAATGTAGCGACGCTGCTCTTCATTTGGACGATTAAAGGTAAGTACTTCGGCTGCGCGGCGTCTCACCGCTGGATCTAATGCGTTTAAGCGATTGGTGCACATGATCACTGCCGCTGGAAGCTGCGCATTCGCGATTCTGTCGATACCGCGGATGAAGGCGTTCACACCTGCGCGATCTTCATGATGCATTTGCGCGTTTTCGCGAGATTGGGCGAGCGCGTCCGCTTCATCCACAAGCAATATGACTGCGCCCCGGGAGCTTCCCTCTCTCGATTTGAGTTTTTGGGCTTCCTCAATGGTGTAGTCAAACGCTGCTGAAATGAGTTGAGTCATTTCCCCCACGCGTCCTTGTCCACGAGTTGAGAGGCTCAGTGGGAAAAGGGTGATCGCTATTTTTTCTTGTCGAGCGACAGCATCGCCGATTGTTTCTGCAAGCTCGGTTTTGCCTGAGCCCACATCACCGGCCATGACAACGAGGGGAGGGCGACGTAACACGGTTTCCAGTAGCGCCTCGGAGCCAGGGTGGAACTTCTTCGCCCATTCGCTCAGTCCTGCGGAGTTGACCAGAAGGCCAAGTACTTTGGTCAAGCGCTGCTTCTGTTCATCTAGCCCTACGAGTCTCGCTAAACGTGCTTGCGGCTCAAAATCGGGGTAATTCATCCGGTTTTCGAACAGTTCATCCAGTGTAGGTTTAGTGCTCATTAGTAGCTCCTGACGGTCGAGCGGTTGAGGGAACGGCCACCGGAGGAGTAAGAGCGATCATCGACAAGATAGCCGCTAACACCAGGTGCAGATGCAGTTCCGCGGGAGAATGGTCGGTCTCGTTCTATGGCATCCCTTTCGCTTTGCTGTGCGAGTTCCCATGCTGAGCTATACGTCAGGAAACTATAAAAAGTCGCACCTGTAATATCCGCCCCAGGGCGAATGCGGCCAGGGGAGTCGTCGGTGCCTGTGCTGGAAAGCTCGGATGCTGAGTAGGTGAGAGTGGGTTCGATCCAGTTTCCTGCACGCTTGTATCCGTAAGTCACTGAGCTAATAAAGCCGGCTTTTAGTAGCAGTGCCACTTCCTCTTCATATTCCCCAATGTGCTGAGTGCTCGGCGACCCATAAAGGCGTTGGAGTCGCATTAGATCCGCCGCAACCTTCGATGCCATGTGTTTGGCGTGGGTGAGAGTAAATGTTTGGGTTTCCGCAGCCGTATAGCTATAGGACGACATATTGCTACCTCACTCACACTTGGAAAGAAGCCCCGAAAACCTTTTGCCAGTAACCCACGGTTAGCTGCTTGTTTGGAGCGTATAGAGCCGCATCGATCGCATCGCCGGCGTCCAGAGCAGCTTCAATGATTACATCGACATTTTGCTTCGTATAGAGACGTGCAACGTTGTTATCGGGGTTTACAGGATCAATGATCTGTACTGGATCGCTGAACACGCCGACTTTTGAGGTCGGGTAGTTGTCTTCGAAGAAGATTTTTTCCCGTAGCTCCGAGCGTGCGATGTACGTGAAGAAGGCCTGAAGGGCTTCGGGGTAATCGGAAAAGTCGACGCCTTGGTCGCTGAGTTTTGCCAAGATCATTTCGATCATGAACGACTTGAAGCGAAATCCGTCGCGCTCCTGTTTCATCAGCCGGGCCCAGTATTTCACAAGCCTTACGATTTGCGCGTAATGAGTAGGCTGTGCCTGCTTACGCTTTTTTGCGAAGGCCAAATGCAATGGGATGCTGGTTTCCAAAAAAGAGCCGTCATCCTGGCTGATCAGATTGCCACGCCATTCAGGCAGTCCCGAATACAAGACAGGAACGATGTCGACGTCCAGGCCCGAACCGCGAAATGAAACAGTTACGGAATAGGTTTGTGGAACGACTTGATCAGGGCTGAAGTTCGGAAAAGCCTTACGGAGTTTTTCCGCCAAGTAGTCGAGTAGCGCCTTGGTGTCATGTGGAGCGTCTGATCCACTCACATAAACAGCGACATCGATGTCGTTCAAGGAGCGCAAGGCGGTGCCTTTCGCCAAGCTCCCGGAGACCATCATCCGCTTCAACGAGAAATCAGGGTGATCGGAAAGATAACCTTCCAGCTTGTCTTGCAAACGCCCCGCCTGTTCGCGATATGCGCTAGCCTTGTCCTTGGGAAGGTTAACTTTTTCTTCAGCGAATCGCGCGATGTCTCGGTGGTCGACGTGCTCTCTGGACATACCTGCCCCCTGTAGGAATTGCTTCAACGAAAGGCAGGACGACTACACCTACACAACGGGTTATCGGCTAGCCTGATAAAAAGTTCGGTATAGCGAACTTTTTGTAAACCTACTCCTTTTGTCGCGGTTGTCAAACGCTTTGTTCGGAACCGTGGTAGTATTTTTCCGATCACCATCAAAAAGGGAGGCTCGATCGTGACAACCCGTCTCGGCGAAAAGCTTCGCGATCTGCGCAAGCAGCGTGGGCTGACCCTAGAGAAGCTGGCGGACATGGCAGGTCTGAGCAAAAGCTATCTGTGGGAACTAGAAAATCGTGAATCTCAGCGGCCATCCGCGGAGAAATTAACTGCACTTGCCGATGTTTTAGGCGTTGCGACACCGTATTTTTTTGAAGAAGATGTTCGCGCTCCACAGGAGCGACATTTAGATGATGCGTTTTTCCGGGGCTATAAAAACCTCGAACCGGACGCGAAAGAGCAGCTACGGAAAATTTTGGAAACCTTCAAAAAGGGATCTTGATGAGCGAAGGGCAGGTATGGACACCTCAGAAAGCGGCTAATCGCCTGTCCAAAATAGTCGAAGCCGTCGGTAATGCTCACGGTGGCAACCGATTTCCCGTAGACGTACCGATGCTTGCACTGGAAGCAGCCAACATTTTTGGCTGGTCCGACCCCATCTCTGAGGTCACCCCGGTTGATATCAAAAGCTTCGATGGCGCGTTGTTTCCAGATGATGGACGCAAGAAATGGATGCTTCTATTCAACAGCGCAATGTCATCCCCAGGTCGCATTCGCTTTACCCAAGCTCATGAGTTAGGGCACTACATCTTGCACCGTCAGATGCGGGAGGCTTTTCGGTGCAGTAGTGATGACATGCTCGATTGGGAGGAAAAAACGATCGAGGCGCAGGCTGATCTCTTTTCATCCTATCTGCTTATGCCCTTGGACGATTTTCGTGCGCAGGTCACAACGGTGATCGACCTCGAATTGCTCGGACACTGTGCGGATCGATACGGCGTGTCGTTGACAGCTGCCGTGTTGAAATGGATTCAGTACACCGAAGAGAGTGCAGTCCTTGTGTTATCTCGTGACAGTTATATGCAATGGTCATTTTCGAGCCGCCAAGCGGCGCGCGCAGGTGCTTTCTTTAGGACGCGGAAACAATTGGTTGAGGTGCCGGCTGGTGCTCTTGCGGTCGCCCCGGGAGTGAAGCATGAGCGGCGGGGTATCGAGTTACCCGCGAAGATTTGGTTTCCTCACGCAGAAGTTGGAACGACTGTCCGGGAGATGAAGGTGTCCTCCGATCAGTATGACTACGTGCTTACTCTTCTCTATTTACCTCGATCAGCATCAGTATGGCGACCATTCGATTGAGCAGAAGACTGTCGAATTGTTGGACTAGTCAGTTTTGCCGTTCGGTAAATCTTCATGTGTTTCACGAAGTCATCAGTACATAGGTGACACCACCATTGCCATCAGGACGCTCGTCGATCTTTTTTAGGGGCATGTTGCTCGCATGGTCTGGCGATAGGAATAAACGCTCTACCTGGCTCGCTATGCATGGGGAAATCGTCACAGAGCTGTATTTCCAACAGTCCGATTTTGATTTCACCTGAGAATAATAAGATGATCGGATGTGAAATTCGGGCTCATGTTCCACGTCGGATTCACCTGAGGGCAGGAGCCTGCGAGCAACTGCCCGATCTCCTTATCCTCTGGCTACAATTTTCACCATCAGTGATCTCTCACCAGTCAGTTAGGCCACGAAAAAAACATCCACTTTAATGTCTGCGCATGGCTGTCTCCGCAGTCAGCTTGATACGCCGTCAAGGTGAGTGGCCCCGCTTTGCGCGATGCGGTTTCATCAGGCTGGCTCATGCGGTCCAGCGGCTTCCCTCACCCATTACTCCATCCAAATACGTTTCGAGCTGTAACTTTCGTAATTCAATATCAACGAAAGACGATCTTTATGAGTGTCTGGAAGATAGATTTTTCCAGACGCCCGCGTGATGGCTGTGTACAAGAATGCGAGCTGCTTCGACAGCGCAGTGTTTCCACGCAAATCTGAAAAATAGTAAAGGTCTTCTGAGATTGCCATCTTTTTGAATTCGAAATTCTTGACTGTATATACTGTTGCAAGCAAATAACGCGATGGCAAATCGTGACTCAATTCGCTACGAGGAGCGTGTTGGTAGAGTTCCGCCACACCATATTTGACTCCAACCGTTTCTAGCCAATGCTCCACTCGGTTAAACGATTCATTCCAGCTCATTACTTTGCGCAGATCATCCCAAGTTCGGAATTGCGAAATCGCCTCATGTTCCGCCCGATCATTATGTTGATACAGTCCAAGACATCCATTCAGGAATGACTCGATTTTTCTCATCCAGTCGACGACCGCAGCCCCTTTCTTCATTTCGCGGTTTCGAATCAACCAGTCAAACAGGCCCCACTCGTCGGCGACCAAAATGACCGTAGGTTCAGGAGGGAAAGACTCAGACGGGTAGGCTGCCACGACCGTTTCTTTCGATTTATCGGCGACAAAGGGCATTGCACTCGCTTCGGGAAAAGCGGCTATGAGCGGATTCACAAAGTCTGCCAACGCAGGTCCGGCGCGTAGTGATATCGCCATGTCATGGTGGCGAATGTTGGCTTTGTGACGAACGTAGCGACCTTGTAAATTTTGAAATCTGTCCCCTAACGAAATTACTGTGTGCCCCGATTCATCTAGCAACTGAACCACAGGTCCAGTTAGATCCTGCGCCTCATCAACAAGGATCGTGTCCGCGTATTCGGGTATTGGAAGTCTCGCCAAAGCAACCTGCTTGATTCGGTGATACCCGCGAACTGGAAGACGGTCAGATTCGATATCGAGGCAGGTCATTCTCATCCAAAGTTTCGCCGCTGCCGCTGCGACTGCTTCTTGCTCAATCGACGATAGCCATTGTAATTGCTGACGAGGTATGTGCTTTCTCGTGATGTACGGATCGGGGGATGAGCAAAATTTTGCGAGCACTCCCCAGCACAGCGCCGCGACTTGGAAAGCATTTCGCTTCCCAATCGGCCCGAGTCCAACCTGCTCCGCGAGCACCGAATATGGGATCTGGATACGTGAAGCAGCGGTCATTTTATTCTGGAGTTCTCTGTTTCCCCTAGCCAACAGCTCCACCGCCAAATCTTTGAAGGTATTTGTTTGTATTTGTTCTTTTGAAAATCTTTTTTCTATTGGCTGAAGCTTGGGCCTTGTGTCAGCGAGAAGCATGAATCGCCGTTCTGGCATAAGCTCCAAAATCTCGCCGATAACGAAAGTCTTTCCTGTTCCCGCGTGAGCCTGCGCTTCTATCGAGTCCTTCTGGTTAGCGCGGATGGTATGGATCATCCGCAACTGGTGATCGCTCACACGCACGATCCTGCCATGAGGCCGGACATGCTCATGGCTCAAAGCCCCAATAACGATTTGTTGCCTTTTGGCGTAGTCGAAATCCCAAGAGCCGTCATGGCGAACGTAATTACGACTAGCGATCGCCTCTTGGCTCATGAGGCCGATGCCCAATGAGGGAGCCAGCATGAGGCCGGCGGTAAATCCACTTCGATTGAAATGGCTAGTCAGCGTCGATTTCAGCAATTCGATGTCACGAGGCAAAAGGTTGGCGAACGACCTTTCCATATCCAAAGGCGTGCGCACCGTCAGCTTGGGTAGCTGGTGCAAATACAATATCGCTGCGATTTCATACCGCGATAGAAGCGCGATGTCCGGACTATCACCCCGAGAAAGCGCGGCGCTCAGTTCTTCACTGACCGGTAGGTACCAGCTTGGTTTTGTCATCAAATTCGATCATCAAAGGCAAAATATGCATTCCATAATGCCATGATTCGGCCATTACAAACTGTTAGGTCGCTTCATCCCTCTCGTCTGACTAATAGGATGGGATTCTGCGATAAACAAATTCCCAACCAGTGAGTAGTCATGGAGTATACGGGGCTATTTTGCTGCCTCTTCATGAGGCAAACGCTGACAGCTTCAGGAGCCCGTGGATGAACATCAAGATTGAGGCGCTGATCGCTCGTAAGATCGGCTTCGCTTCCCACCAGAATGCCATTCCGCTTGTGCGAGAGTTGAGCATTTGGAACCAGGAAGAAGTAAATCTTGAAAATCTGGTACTGACTTTAAGCACTGACCCAGGTTTTGTTGAAAGCCGAACTTGGCATCTTGACCGTCTTCATGCGGGCGATCGTCTCAACATTTCTGAACGCGACATCAAGCTCAATGCTGGCTACCTGTCCGGGCTGAGTGAAAGCTTGAGCGCCGATGTGGTATTGCGATTGTCCCAAGGCGACAACTTGCTCGTCGAGCAGCGCTTTCCCACCGAGCTGCTCGCTCGAACTGAATGGGGTGGCTTGAGCGCCATGCCGGAGTTGTTGGCAGCTTTCTGCATGCCCAATGACCCTGCGGTAGACCGAGTGCTCAAGTCAGCGTCTCAGGTCTTACGGCGTGCGGGGAAGAAAGACGGTATTGATGGCTATGAAAGCAAATCGCGTACGCGCACTTGGGAGCTTGGCTCCGCCATTTGGTCTGCGGTGTGCAGTTTTCAATTGAGCTATGCATTGCCTCCAGCCAGTTTTGAGCAGCAAGGTCAGAAGATCAGGCCGCCAAGCGTCATTCTGGAAAACGGCGTGGCGACCTGTCTGGATACGGCATTACTGTTCGCAGCGGCTTTGGAGCAGGCAGGATTGAACGCCCTGCTTGTTATGACCAAGGGACATGCGTTTGCAGGCGTTTGGTTGCAGCCGCAAGAGTTTTCCCAGCTGCTGACCGATGAGGCATCGGCAGTACGCAAGCGTCTGGACCTCAAGGAAATGGTGGTTTTCGAAACCACCCTGGCTACGCAGGCGCCCGCGCCTAGCTTTTCCCAAGCTGTCGCGGCTGCTGAGCGACAACTCGATGATGAGCAGTTCATCATGGCTATCGATTTGCACCGTGCTCGGATGCAGAAGATCCGCCCAATGGCGCTAGTGTCATCAGTGAATGTATCTGATGTTGCCGATGATGCTCAGCCGGCGGCTGAAGGTTTGGAGGAAGCCCCAGCACTCCCAGGATTCGATGTTGAAATCAACGAGAGTACCGAAGGTCCTGCCGGCAAATTAACTCTGTGGCAACGCAAACTTCTTGATCTCACCACTCGCAACCGACTGCTGCATTTGCCAGACAGCGCGAAAGGCGTGCGTCTTCTCTGCCCGGATCCAGCAGCACTTGAAGACCTTCTTTCCAGTGGCCAGCGCATCCGTGTGGTGTCAGTACCTGACCTGAACAGCAGTGGCCGTGATGTAGCCGTATACGAGCAGCAGAATAATGAAAGTTTGGTCGACGAAGTCGCCCGTCAAGCACTCGCTCGGGGTGAAGTGCTAGCCAGCCTGGAGAAGACCAAGCTTGAAGCAACCTTGATTGAGCTGTTCCGAAAGGCGCGCAGCGATTTGGAGGAGGGCGGGGCAAACACCCTGTTTTTGGCCATTGGTTTTCTTAAGTGGAAGAAGAGCGCAGAAGATCCGAAGACCTACTCCGCGCCACTGATATTGCTGCCAGTGAAGCTTGAACGCAAAAGTGCTTTGTCCGGGGTGACGCTGACCTTGCTCGACGAGGAGCCGCGCTTCAACCTGACTCTGCTCGAATTACTACGACATGATTTTGAGTTGGTGATACCCGGGCTCGATGGCGAATTACCAAGCGATGAAAGCGGCATCGACGTAACGGGCATCTGGAATATGGTGCGGCGAGCTGTACGCGATGTACCTGGATTTGAGGTGAGCACCGAACTAGTTTTGGGCACGTTCTCATTTGCTAAATATTTAATGTGGAAGGATCTGAACGCCAATGCGGCGCAGCTACTGCGAAGCCCTTTGGTTAAGCACTTGTTGGAACCTAGCGAAGCAGGCGAAGGCTTCTCCGGCTCAGACGAGTTTCCTAGGCCCGAGCGTCTGGACTCATCAGTAACGCCTGCTCAGCTTTTCGCGCCATTGCCAGCTGACTCTTCGCAGTTATCCGCCGTCGTGGCATCTGCCAGCACTCATAGCTTTGTAATGGACGGGCCCCCGGGCACCGGTAAGTCTCAGACGATTGCAAACATGATTGCGCACAACCTCGCGTTAGGGCGTCGCGTGCTGTTCGTGGCAGAGAAACGGGCGGCCCTTGACGTGGTATATCGACGCCTGACAGAGAAGGGGCTCGGCGAATTTTGCCTGGAGCTGCATTCGAGCAAAGCGTCCAAAGTTGAAGTTCTCAAGCAGCTGGATCGCGCATGGGATGTACGCGATGCATTGAGTGCCGAGGATTGGGAGCGTGAGGCTGCTCGACTGCAAACACTGCGGTCGCGACTTAACCAGTTGGTGGAGGTCCTTCATCGTCGCTGGCGCAACGGTCTTTCCCTGCATCAGGCGATTGGTCGTGTCGTTCGTGATCACGGCCCTCAGACGCCGAAACTGGCTTGGCCACCAAGCAATGAGCACGATGCTGCCGAGTATGGGCAGTTACTCGATCTCGCGCGTCGGCTTGGGCTTAACGGTGTTGCCGCGCGCGACCTGTCAGGTAAGTTCGGTGCTCTGGCGCAGACACAATGGTCGAACGCCTGGCAGGCACAAATTGCAGACGCCTCACGTGAGTTGCCACAGGCCCTTGATGCGTTAAACGCTGCAAGTGAGAGGCTTCTTGACCTGACTCACTTGGCGTTGCCTGTGACTGAAGCCACACAGGCACAGCAGCTTCATGATTTGATAAGCCTGGTCGTTGAGTCCTATGGGATGAACCTTTCGTTCGCGTTTGCACCAGATGCGGTCACGCGTATCGAAGCAGCGCGGCGTGCTTGCCAGTTGATCGAGAACTATCGGGAGCTGGAGGAAAGCCTGTCACTGAATTACGACGATGAAGCTTGCCGTCGAATACCCCTAGAGGCAATCCACAGTGAATGGCGAGACGCAGAGGGCAAGTTCTGGTTTCTCGCTACTTTCGCCAAGAAAAAAGTAGCGAAGAAACTGGCCTCAATAGGTGGTGCGGCCGGTCTTCCGGATACGCTTGGTGACCTCTCGATTTTCGAGCGACTGCATTCGCAGCTAGTGGAGCTGGACACGCTGGCAAATGACATTCAGGCGATCCCTGGCTGGCAAGGTTTGAAAAGCGATACCGCCCGTACGCTACGCGCCATAACATTGGCTGAAACTCTGCGCGGGATGCTGAGTGGGTTGGCCGAATCACCTGATCACTTGGTTTCATTGCGCGGCGTAGTCGCGCGTCTGGTCATCGATGCGAATGAAGTGTTGGCGCCGGGTGGGCAAATCAGCGCAGCGTTATCGGCATTGCATCAGGCATTGTCTCGCTATGAAGAAGCCGCTCGGCTATTCGCTGGATTGGCTGCAAGGGACGCAGACACGCATCCAAGCGTTGCAGCGTTGCTGGCTACGTCACTTTCTATTCAGCAGCAGGAAGAGCAACTCAAGGCTTGGTGCGACTGGTGTCGAGTGCGTGAGCAGGCGTGTGAAGCCGGACTTGCAAGCCTCGCCCAAGCCCTGGAAACAGGAAATCTAATTCCGTCCGCAAGCGAGGAAACGTTTGTCACGGCCTATGCCCATTGGTTTGCGACACACGGCATCGACAGCGAGCCGCTTCTGAGGAAATTCGTTGCCGCCGAGCACATGAGTGACATCGGTGCTTTCGTTCGCCTGGATGATGAAATCGCGAAGCTGACGGTTCGTTATATTCGGGCGAAATTATGTGGCCTGATCCCTTCAAAGAATGACATCCCTAAAAGCAGCGGCTTTGCCATTCTCAAGCATGAATTGCAGAAGTCTCGCAGGCACAAACCAGTCCGGCAGTTGGCGATCGAGATGGGTGATGCGCTTAATCGTCTAGCCCCCTGCATGCTCATGAGCCCGTTGTCTATTGCACAGTTCTTGCCTGCCGATCAGCCTCCTTTCGACTTGGTAATCTTCGATGAGGCTTCGCAAATCGCGCCATGGGATGCAGTTGGTTCGATAGCCCGGGGTAAGCAAGTGGTTATCGCCGGTGACCCGCGTCAGATGCCGCCTACAAACTTTTTCAGCCGCGGCCCGAATGCCGGTGACGATGACACGGCTGAAGACATGGAGAGCATTCTTGACGAATGCTTGGGTGCTGGAGTACCGAGCCACAGTTTGAGCTGGCACTACCGGAGTCGCCATGAAAGCCTAATCGCGTTCTCCAATCACCGTTACTACGACAGCAACCTCATCACCTTTCCCGCGGCGGAAACTCGTGCAAGTGCTGTCGAGTGGCGAAGGGTTGAGGGCGTGTACGCAAAAGGGAAAGGGCGTTACAACCAAGCTGAAGCAGAAGCCATCGTCAGTGAGACCGTCAAACGCCTTACTGATCCTGAGTTCGTAGCTGCCGGTCATTCGATTGGTATTATCACGCTCAACTCTGATCAGCAAAAGTTGATCAACGACTTGCTGGACAACGCCCGTAAGCAATACCCACAAATCGAGCCTTTCTTTCAGGACACCCAGACCGAACCCGTTGTCGTCAAAAATCTAGAAACGGTCCAAGGAGATGAGCGAGATCTGATCATGCTCGGGATAGGCTATGGCCCAACCGAGCCAGGTGCGCAGGTTATGTCGATGAACTTCGGACCTCTCAACAAAGACGGTGGATGGCGCAGGTTAAACGTTGCTATCACACGGTCACGTCGAGAGATGTTGGTATTCACGTCCTTCGACCCGTCGATGATTGATCTGAACCGTACCAATGCTCGCGCAGTCCGGGATTTGAAACATTTCATCGAGTTCGCCCAGCGCGGTCCAAAAGCGCTTGCTGAGGCGATCCAAGGATCCGTGGGTGGTTATGACTCGCCATTTGAAGAGGCTGTTGCTCAAGGGCTGCGTCGTCTTGGGTGGCAAGTAGTTCCACAGATTGGCGTGTCGCGTTTCCGCATCGATTTGGGCATTGTTCACCCCGACCGTCCAGGCGACTACTTGGCTGGTGTCGAATGTGATGGCGCCACATACCACAGTGCCGCCACCGCTCGCGATCGCGACAAAGTGCGAGGCGCGATTCTCAGTGGCTTGGGCTGGAACCTAGTGCGACTTTGGTCCACGGAATGGTGGGTCGATAAGGAAGGCGCCTTACAGAAGCTCCACTTAGCTCTGAACAACCTTCTGGACCTGGCCCGAGTAGCTACTCTTAGCGGTCAGGTAACGGAGGCGCCACAGGCCGCTCCGATTCTTATCGATTTCGCAGCTGACTCCACTGTTAGCGAAGAGCATTTCGAAGCGCCGGTTGCTTCTGCGAGTGAGTCGCCAGCGGAAATCGGTGAAGTCCGAATCGCGCGTGCTCATACTGATCAGTCAGTGTCTCTTGGACAGAAGGGTGAGTACCGAGTCACTGATCTTTCTTCCCTTGCGCCCCTAATTCAATCCGAGCAGTTTCACTCGCCTGCTTACAACTCGGTGCTCCGTCAGATCATTGAAGAGGTGTTGCGCCAGGAAGCGCCAATTCTCGACACGCTCTTAGTCCAGCGTATCGCTCGCGCGCACGGCTTCCAGCGATCCGGACGGCTGATTCGAGACAGAGTGCTGGAGTTGGCTGAACAACACCATCACGTCCAGCAGGCGGGATTTGAGGAGGTGTTCGTCTGGCACGCCAAGGGCGATGTAGTGGAATGGTCTACATATCGTATTCCGGCATCAGCCAATGACGCGCGTTCAATCGAAGAAATTGCAGCGGAAGAATTGCGCATCGCAGCGAGCATTATCGATGCAGGGGATTTAGCTCTGGAGGTCGCCAGGTTGTTAGGCGTCAAACGTCTCACAGGCGCGGCGCGTAAACGTATAGAGCGCATTCTAAGCGAGAGTATCTGATTGACTCATCGTGGTGACCTTCAAATGACTGAACAGGTCACTTTGCACATCAAGCAACACTGGTACGGCAGCCTCCGTGACAGCATTGGTGTTTTTATTAACAGCGAACTCAGGCATCAGAAGCTCCGTACGTCGTCGCTGAAAACACCGTTGGTTTCGACATGTTCGTTGTATGCATTTATAGCCTTGCGATTCTCTTCCAGCCATTGCATGCACTGAATCTGTTTAACGACCTCGATCAAGGCATACTCAAAAGTTGCGGAGAGATTGATACCTAACTCCTTGGCTTTATTCAGCAAGTCTCCATTAATGCTTAGGTTAGCAGTCCGTTTGGGGGCATGGACGCTGTAGGCGGGGGACATGGGTCTACTCTTGTGTTCGTATGGCTATAAATTATGCGCCGGCGAGGGTAAGTTTGCGCTGACGGAAATGGAACAAACACAGCAGGCTGGTCCAGCCAATTAAGGCGCTGAGTTGGTGGAAATAGGTTCGAGGGTTGGCCGTAACCATGCCGTTCACCACGCCAAAGCGCAGCAGCGCCTGTATGGAGTCCGTTGGCCTTCATACTTGCGCTGTCTTCTGCTGTTGCTTCTGGCAAAAAAATCGAGAATGTCGGCGGGCTTTACCAGCATTGTTTGGCCCGTTGCGGTCGCCGCTAGGATTAGCCTGCGTGCCATGCTCGGTTACCCAACGCAAAGTTTCATCAACATTGTCTGATCCACCTTAGGGGCGTTAAGTCGGTGACTGACTTCGCCGGAGGTTTCTTGCTGCCAATAGGCTACACGGCCATCGACCCCACCGGCTGGTGTGAACTTGATGCCGGTCTCCCAGCCTTCATTTATCGAGAATGGTAGATCGGTGTCCCTTGGAGGAACATTTTTGGTCGCTACACCAGTGCGCAAGGTGTTCCTTGAGCGTTCACGGTTCCCAACGTGAGGGATGAATCTTCGCTTTTGCTTGTTTCGGCCGATGCCAAGGGCAGCGGGTTTATTGTAAATGATCAAGCGACATCAGTGGCCACTCGGAGCGGGACACTGTCACGGTGATGGGGTGGTGTGACCGGTGATGATACCTTTGCGAACACTAGACTATCGCTAAATTTTCTAATCATATCGCCGTCATCATGACCGCCAGTTGCGTGAGCGATAGGAGGACCCATGTGCATGGTCAGCACCTATGGATCGCACAATTCGACGAAATTAATCGGCAAGAGGATAAGGAAAAACGCACACTAGTATTACCTATTATGATACTGCAACTACATATGCTGAAATGCTAATGATGAAGCCATAGACTCATTACGTGCCCGGCCACCGCGCCGGATCCAACAACTATAAAAAGTAAGCGGAGACACGAATGAGCAAGCAAGTATCGTTCGAAGACCTACCGCTGACCCGCTTCCATATCAGGACGGTGTTCAGCGGTACCGGTGGACAATTCAGTGATGGCTTTGTACTGGGAATTATCGGCATCGCTGTCAGCATGGCGGCGGGGCCGCTGCAACTCACAGCGTTGTGGATGGGGTTGCTGGGCGCTGCGTCGCTCGCCGGCCTTTTCTTGGGGAGCTTGATCGGAGGCCCCCTTGCAGACAAATACGGGCGTAGGACTATTTTCGCCTGGGACATGCTGTTGTTCGCCATCATTTCCGCCTCCCAATTTTTCGTCACCTCACCAGAACAACTGCTGGTGTTGCGTCTGCTGCTGGGCCTTGTGCTGGGTTTCGATTATGTCGTCAGCAAGTCGTTAGTCACTGAATTCGCCCCGCGTCGGTATCGTGGGCGGCTGCTGAGCATCCTCGCGGTTGCCTGGGCAGGCGGCTATGTCGCCGCCTATCTCGTTGGCTTCGCGGTACGCGATATTGGCCCCGATGCCTGGCGCATTATGCTGGCGTTGAGCGGCGTTCCCGCGCTGCTTATCCTGCCGTTGCGCATGGGCGTTCCTGAGTCGCCGATCTGGTTAATGGCTCGTGGGCGTACCCAGGAAGCCATGGACATCGTGCACAGTAAGTTTGGGCCCAATGTCAGCCTGCCGGAGCCAGTGAGTACACCGAAGAAAAAAGGTGGCAACTGGGCTGAGTTGTTCAGCAAGCGCTGGCGCAAGAACACGGTGGTCGGATGTGTCTTCTACACCTGCCAGGTTATTCCGTTCTTCGCCTTGGGCACCTTTTCTCCAAGAGTCTTGGAAGCATTGAACGTCGGAGACAAATTCGTCGGTGGTCTGGTTTACAACGTGCTGCTCATGCTGGGCGCAATCCTCGGCTTATTGTGTATCGACCGAATCTCTCGTCGCGCATTTCTCGTCGGCACTTTCTACCTGAGCGCGTTGAGTCTTGGGGTGCTCGCCTATGCCGGCTTCGGCCCCTTCGGAACGATTCTGGCCTTTGGCCTTTTTGCCTGCATTCTAGCTGCCGCGGTGAATCTCGAGTTCGTATATCCCCCCGAGCTTTTCCCTACCCATCTGCGTGCGTCCGGTATCGGCCTTGCAGTTGCGTCTAGTCGTTTCGGCTCTGCGTTTGCAACGTTCCTGCTGCCTATTGCCGTGCAAAACCTCGGGATCCATACGGCTCTGGGAATCTGCGTAGGCGTCTTGATATTTGGCGGGGTGTTCTGCCATCTGTTCGCACCGGAAACCAGCACAGAAGATCTCTCTGGCGTAACGCCTGACGGACACGGTCTAGCGACAGCCTTCGTTACGCCAACCGCAGTCCGAGAGGGGAAGTGACGGGCGAGTAGGCGATCGTCACACTGAAGTTTTTCAGACCTGATAGAGCGAGCACAGACCTAATGACAGTGAAAAAACTCATCGACATGTATGCGGTTCAAGTGTTCATCGCAGTGGCCGAGGAAGGCAGCATGTCGGGTGCAGCTGCACGCATGGGGATTTCGCAGTCGGGTGTTTCGCAGATGGTCCGCCAGTTGGAGGAAGAGCTGGGTGTGATCTTGGTAGATCGATCCTCTCGCCCTCTAGTCTTGACCACTTTCGGAATAGCGCTACGCAATCGCGGTTCAGTATTGAGCGAGGAAATTCTCCATCTCAAGGCACAAGTCTTGGATGCCGGGCGTGGGGTAAAGCCCGACCTGCGAATCGGCCTTGTCGATTCCTTTGCTTCGACCTGCGGTTCGGTCTTCACGAAACGACTGTTGGGGAAAGTTGCGCAGTTATCGATTCGCACCGGCTTGAGTCCGCAGCAAGGGGAGGCGCTGTTGCGCCGTGACTTGGACCTGATTGTCACCAGTGATCCGCTCATGGATGCCAATGACCTGATCCGCTATCGGCTATTTTCGGAAAAATACTTTGTCATTACCCCCAAGGATTTGAACAAGAGAATCGCGACCATAGAAGACATACGGGCAATGGCCAATGTCATGCCCGTTGTCCGCTTCAACCGTGGTTCACAGGTGGGATTGCAGATCGAGCGCCATCTCCGCAGCCTGAATGTACGAGTGCCCAATCGGCTGGAGCTGGACAACGCCGACGCCTTGACCTCGATGGTTGCGGAAGGAATTGGTTGGGCTGTTACGAGCCCGATGTGCTTTCTCCAAGCATCCGCCTGGGCCGACAAGGTGAACGTACACCTGACCCCCGAGCTAGGGTTCGAAAGGTCCCTCTATCTCGTGGCTCGAAGAGATGAATACAGCGCTTTTTTTGCAGATGCCTGCGAAACGGCGCGTGAGGTGGTTCTCAACTCGTTTTTGCCACGGCTGCAGTCCATGGGTAGCGGAGTTGAGACATTAATAAGTTCTGACGAGGGCAACACTCTTGAATACTTTTGAATCCAAAGAATACCGTCTGGAACACGACTACGTAGGTGACGTCCAGATCGCTGCAGACAAACTCTACGGCGTGAATTCGGTGCGTGGTTTCGATAATCTCACCGTTTCTCCGTTGACTATCGCTCATTACACCGAGTTTCGTAATGCGTTCGCTCAGTGTAAGTGGGCGGCGGCCCTTGCGAACCTGGACAGCGGCGTGCTGGCGGGTGAGCAATGCGATGCCATTGTGCAGGCCTGTAAGGATGTCATAGACGGCCAATGTGATGAGTCGCTGATTGTCGATCTACTGGAAGGCTCGGGCGGTACGTCCACCAACATGAACTTTAATGAAGTGATTGCCAACCGTGCCCAGCAGATAATGGGGCATGCGACGGGCTCCTACGAAATCATCCATCCGAACGACCACGTCAATATCTCGCAGTCGACCAACGATGTTTACCCGGCGGCGATGAAGATTGCGACCTACGCAATGTTCGGGCCCCTGATCAGCGAGGTCGAGTTGCTTGCCAAACAGTTTGATCAGAAGGCTGAACAGTTTGCCGATGTCCTGCACTTGGGCCGTACCTGCTTGCAAGACGCCCAACCTATGCGTCTGGGGCAGGTATTCTCCGGTTATGCGTCACTCACCCATCGCCTGGCTGCAGAATTAGTCGACGTACGTGACAAGCTGCGCACACTACCGCTCGGGGGCACTGCGATCGGCACTGGCTTTGGTGCGCCGCCTGCCTACAGGGCGTTCGCTTTCGCGCACCTGGAGGACATCACGGGGGTCGCGTACCAAGCACCGTCAAATCCCTTCGATGCGATGCAGAATTTGGACGTGTTTTCCCGGGTGTCCGCAGAACTGCGCACATGCTCCGCCTCGTTAGCAAAAGTTGCCTCGGACCTAACGGTATTGTCATCGGGGCCAGTGGCTGGTATTGGCGAGCTGACGTTACCAGAAGCCCAGGCGGGCTCGTCGATCATGCCGGGCAAAGTCAATCCGGTACTGCCGATGGCAATGATTCAACTGAGTTTCGCGGTAATCGGTAATGATGTAGCAGTCGCTCAGGCCGTTCAATACGGAGAACTGGAAATCAACCATTTCGAGCCTGTGGTTGCCTCCCGAGTATTCGACAGCATCACGTTGTTGACCAACGGCATCCGACGGTTTCGTGAGAAGTGCGTAGCGGGGATCACTGCAGATGTAACGCGCAATGAGCAGCATCTGACTGAATCAATGGCTGTTGCCACTGCTTTGGTTCCGACGCTCGGCTATGCGCAAGTAAGTAAGCTCGCTCGTCAATCGGTGGCCGAAGGTCGTTCACTTCTGACGATTCTGGAGGAGTCCAAGATACTGTCTCGGGCGGAAGCGATGGCGGCTATCGACCAGGCGTCATACCCTGTCTTCGTCAACTGACTCATTAATTAAACGATCCCCGTCACTGACGCATTTTGCGCGCTGTGGACGGCTCGTCCTCATAACTCCAACGCAAATCCCGGGGCTATACGAGTGTAAATGCGCGACCAACCGAACACTCAGGGTGTTCGGTTGGTCCAGAAGCAAATGGGTGCAGCCCCACTCAATGATCAGATTATTTGAAGTAAGAAGGTTGAGTCCGAGTTCATTTGGTCGTCAACATGTCTATTTCTGAAGGTAATAGTCCAGTGTTTTTGCGATAGTGTTTGTACTTTGCTGCCCATAGTATTGATTTACTCAAGATGTACCTGAATTTGCGGTTATTTTTTTCTGCTCGTATCGGGGGTTTGGGCGGCAATGGAGGGCGAGTCCTGGCTTGTGGTAAACTTTCAATCAATAGATTGAGAAATCTACTGACAGTCAGTTGGTACTTGGTAAGATGCCGTGTGCAGTCTTATACTGTAAGATGACTTTAACTGGTCAGTCCGGCGCATCCTGCATTAGAAAATGCTCTCGCAGGCCCCTCAATGGAGGACAAATGATTCTACTTTGATAATTTTAGATGAGCGCACAGGAGGTGTAAAAAAACAAGGGGTCGGTCTTTCGTATTGAAAGTTTAAGTTTGAGATTTAATCAGGTTTATAAGTTTCACAACTGCTGGGTCATCGCTGTGTGACTCAGAATAACAAGCGTAGTACCTCTTTCCACTTGGCACAATTAAACCAAATGGCATAACCAATCGTTTTGAATTCAACCTTTCCACTGCCATAGACGGGTCGCCTATGACTACTCCAGCTGATGCTTCAGCCGCAGATAGTGCCACATCTAGAGTGTCGAAAAAAATTGAATGAGTGGATACATCTGCCTCGACTTTACTGCATTCTAGCCAAGTAGCCCACTCATTACCTGGTTTAGACGCATGGAGCAAGTGTTGGCCTCGAAGTGATAATCCGCTTTCTGCAATGCTCGCCATTACTGATTCGGAGCACATAGGCGTCAGGAACTCAGGGAAAAGCTCTGTACAAATAACACCCTTTGTTTCCGTGCGACCTCTCATGATGGCGATCTCTAATTCACCCTCGTTGAGCAAGGTTATGTCTTGACTTGTGCTGTTGATTTGTATTTTTTGGTCATTAAAATCTTTTTTTATCTTTTCGATTCTCGGTAGCAGCCATCTCAATGTAAATGTTGATGGCGCGGAGATGGTGATCTGCTTAGGTAGGTTTGGCTCCAGTGTTTCGTATTGCTCGAGCACTTCCAATAAGCTTTTTGAAACCGACAGAAAATGTTGTCCATGCATAGTTAGTTTCAAACCATCAATGGAACGTTCAAAAAGTACGACGCTATAATGTTCCTCGAGTTGTTTTATTTGTTTGCTAATTGCACCTTGAGATCTGTGGAGGAGTATCGAGGCTTTATTGATGCTCCTCAATTCGGCACATATCCCAAAAGATTGAATTGCCACTAGGCTTGGTAACGATTTAAATATTCTGTTTTTCATGTTGTACCGTTTCCAAAACGACATACCCGTTATCAATTATTTTACATTGCCAGCGTGATCGATGTCTAAGTATTATAGATCTAATATGAACAGGAGTAAAATATGAGCCTTTCAACTGTTACTGGTGTCGCTTCAAGAATTGATTTGGAAGCCTTGGTGGGCGTTTATCTTTTAGAGTTGGAAAAGTGTACTCCGGATACTATTTGTCCACTCTTTACTGCGGATGCAGATATTTTTTCTCCCTTCCTTGGGTGGATGAAGCCTAGGCCGTTTTTTTCTAAATTACAAGATACATCGGGTCCTAGCTCCATTACTCCGATCGATATCTGTGTGAGAACAAAAGGGCAACTGCGTGCTACTGGTTATTTTAAGTATGACTGGGTGCTGGGCGACGGTTCTAAGGTGCCGTTCGAATGTGTAGACGTTTTTGAGTTTAATGAGGCTGGTCTAATCACGAAGATGATCATTGTTTATGACACCCATCCCATTCGTGAGGCTGTTGGGGATAAATACGCGCACAACTAACCTGCGGTCTAGCATGTTGCTTGCGACGTATATTGATCATTGAAACTCACGGCCCGCAGGCGCCAAATTTTCCCAATCGACGTCGATGCTTTGCCGTGGAGTTTCATTCAAAAGTGTTTTGAGTTCATGCTGGATTGGGTGCGGAACTGGTTCGGGGGCTTCAGGTTTTGAGACTTTTGGGCTGGATGTTGACGATGCCCCTTTTTTCCTTAAGTGTTTCGTTTTCTGCGCTGACATGGCACACCTTCCTAACGTTCATGTGCAGTGAGGCCTAGAAGAGTTTTGAATTCCGGTTTCGTAAAGAATAGATCAACAGAAAAGCCAGGAGCGGTTTAATTCTTGCTGCATGCCTTTTCAGGAGGTTGATCGCAGACTCCGGACAAACAGTGGCTCAACAAGGGCTGCAGTCAGGTCAAAAGCGTAATCGAGTCGACTCACATAAAGTCTGGCGATTTATCAGAATGGCACGCATCTGCCGAAGCTGGAGATAGTCTTGGCGCTGCTCCCTTAATGGAGAGCGGAAGGAAGAGACCGCTTAATGAAGCCGCATTAAATACCAATAACAGAAACAGTGAGTTTGAACGTTGGAAGCATGAAGCCTTACGGGAGGAAATGCAGAACAGGCTGAGCAACGCGCCGGATATGATGCGAGTCCGAAAACGTACGGCAGAGCATCTCTTCGGGACACTCTAGTAATAAATGGGCGTTACGAATGCTCTGATAACGAAGTCTGAGCGGAGTAAGTGGGGAGATGAGCTGAATGACCTCAACTACAATTTTAAGCGGGTCATGAAAATTTCGGTACCAGCGGTTTTTATGAAGGCGCTATCTGCCAGAATAATTCTGTAAACCAATGCGACGCCTAGTGACGCACGATGGTAATTAGCTGATCCGAGCACGTACACGCAGATTTAACGGACCAAACTTCGCTCAATTAGCCAATCGACCAGCAGGACGATCTCGGAAACCCCGCGACTTTCTTCCTTACAGATACAGAAGTAATCCATTCCTGCCGGCACTTTCAGTGAAAAAGGCTGCACCAGTCGTCCTTCCTCCAAATCCCGGGATGAGTTGATTTCGTCACTCAGAGCAACCCCGTATCCATCCCGCGCGGCCTGTAGCGCGATGCCGAAGTCTTCGAAATGGACATCCGCATCACCTGGGTAAGGCAAGCGAGCCTCGAATAACCATCGCCGCCATTGGGTACCATCATCTTCATGCAAGAGTCGGTGATGTATCAGATCCGCCGGTTGTTTCAATGCATGTTGGCCTCGCAACAATTGCGGGCAACAGACCGGGAACATGTGCAAGGTTTGCAAGGGGCGCCACCAAAAACCCTCCCATATCGGGGCGTTATAGAGCACGGCGATGTCTGCTCTACGCCAGTCCACTTCGCTGGGATCGTCCGCACTGATGACCCGCAGGTGGATATGGGGGTGTTCAGCACGGAAGGCGAATAGTCTCGGCATCAGCCAGGACGCGCCAAAAATGGGTTCTGTCGAAATCGTCAGCACCTTAACCGAAGGCGCTTGAAAGTGCTCTTCCGAGATGAGGCGTACGCCTTCAGTAATCTCGTGCATACCGCGGGCAACCGATCGTTGCAACGCCAGCCCACTTTCAGTCAACACCAAATGACGCCCTTGTCTGTAGAACAGGTCGATGCCCAGTGAGCTTTGCAGCAGTCTCAATTGCTGACTGACCGCCCCGGGTGTTACGTGAAGCTCCGCGGCAGCCGCACCGACGTGCCCGAGTCGGGCAACGCATTCAAACACTCGAAAGGCATGGAGGGGAGGCAGGGACATAGGATTCAACTGTTTAGTTTTTTTAATCTCAGCGGACACAATTTATATAGATAGATTGGCCGTTCGGCAATCTGAATAATCTAAGGGTGATTAAGCTCAATCAAAAATTAAGAGAGTTCTCTCCATGACAGTGGTAAATGGCGACCTTAACGATCTGGCAATGACCCGCACGAGTCTTTATGGCACGGAGGCTGAATCGACCTATAGCGGTATTACGAGTTTTATGCGTCGGCGCTATAGCCGTGACCTGCGTGGCGTAGATCTGGTGATCAGCGGAGTCCCCTTTGACACCGCGACCAGCAACAGGCCTGGGAGTCGCTTCGGACCTAGATCGATTCGTGAAGCCTCGGTGCAATCTGCCTGGGTGCGCCATTGGCCGTGGGACTTTGACCCATTCGATGTGTTGGCGTGCGTTGATTACGGTGATTGCAACTTCGACTATGGCTCACCGCAGGAAACGCCCGAGAAGATTAAAGCCCATGCCGATCACATTCTGTCGGCCGGAGCTGCGATGCTGACGCTTGGGGGTGATCACTTCATTAGTTACCCCTTACTGCAAGCCCATGCCGCTAAACATGGTCCCTTGTCCATGATCCACTTCGACGCTCACCATGACACTGAGTCCGATGGTGAGGACCAGCGTATAGATCACGGTTCCATGTTCTATCACGCAGTGAGGGAAGGGCTGGTTGATCCATCCAGGTCAATCCAGATCGGCCAGCGCATGACCAACGATGAATCGATGGGATTTCAGGTGGTGGACGCACGGCAAGCCAACACCACAAGCTCGCAAAGTATTGCTCGCACGATTCGTGAGCGTGTCGGTGACCACCCTGTGTACCTGACATTCGATATCGATTGCCTGGACCCAGCATTTGCGCCTGGCACCGGCACACCTGTATGCGGTGGGCTTTCTTCCTTCCATGCCCTAGAAATTTTGCGCGGGCTACGCGGAATTAATGTGATTGGCATGGACGTAGTTGAGGTTGCACCGGCCTACGACCATGCAGAGATCACATCGCTGGCTGCTGCTGCGCTTGCGATGGAAATGATCTGCCTGTATGCGGCGCGACATAAGCTCTGAGCGGATTTCCATTGATCACGGGCGTGATCTACCCCCGTGGCACCACCACACTGGCGACAGCTGTGTTGGGTGAACACATCACTCTCTTATTGATGGATGAATTCAAATGAGCAATTACACCGCTTGTTAGATCAACGAATGGGCGACAAATGCGGCCAAGTGCTTTTCGACGACAAGGTCGCAGTTAAAACCGTGTGGTTGACGCTGCCCACAAAGCGTTTGCCGAATGGATTAAGAGTTCGCTGCGAATGCGACGTTACTGTTTGCCCGATACCGGCGGTTCGCCAAAGGCTGCTTTTGGTAGATTGCTGGCTTTCGCAAAGGACTGAAATCGACCCAAAGCAGCCGTTCAAATTCACCCAACTGAAACCAGCGCCGATGTTGAGCGTTGTAGGAAAGGTCAGATCTTCTGGAGGGGGTATCCAGGCTGGAGGAGCGTGCGCTACCGCAAGTACGAGATCGTCCAACGCCCATGGTTTATGCAGATAAATCGTTGATGGCGGAACCATCGCCTCTTCGATTGCATATCCTGATGTCAAAATCGAAGCTACGCTAGGCCATTTGCCCTTCACCATTGCGATGAATTCGGCGCCTTTTATCTGACCTGGTAGCCCCTGATCCACGATCACAAGCGGGCAGTGGCCATGAGCCTCTAAAAGATAAGTTAACGCATCGTCAGCGCTTCCGAAGGCGCAAGACTCGATGCCGATTTCAGACAAAATATCTGTCATGAGCGCACACGGGTGGGGTCGTCTTCAATGACTATAATTTTCCCTGATACGGGAAGTAAATGATTCCATCCTAAGTTCAAAAGCGTGTCCTTTTTTTCTTCGGAAAAAGCTACCTTGTATGAAATCGCCCGTATTTCTAGGTGACTATATGGGTCCAACGACCTAGTCGTTATTGGAAAACACACGAAACCATGGGGGCAGCTATGTCTTCCTCTCTTATTTCAAACTTAACAGATAAATCAGATCAACGTCCCCAGTCGGGAATTTACGCCTTGGTGAATACGTCTGCTCAGCACAGGGTGGCCATACGCACCTTGGCTGCGGAGGTATCGGAGGAACGTAAGCGATTTTCTCAACAGCGAGAGATATTCAATAATCGAATTTTAGAGCTGAAAGAAATGCTCGTGGCCATAGACATACAGGAGCGCTTGCTGCCGAAAACATTACCGGGTTGGCCCCATAGTGATTTAGAGGCGTGATAGGAGGCGTGAAGTGAGCGATTCATCTGACGAGGAGTGTAGAGCACTAGCTTGCAAATGCATCTCGGACCTCGGCTAGTGCCTGCCATGGCTGAACTCCTAGTGTCGCTTCCCTGCACCCGACACATGGACGAAATCAACCCCGGCCTCTCGCTGTTCAGCGTGGCAGGTCACACTTATTTGTAAGATCAATCTGGCCTCACAAAGCAGACCATCGCTCTACGGCTAAGATCATCGCTAACAAGATCATCACCACACCGGAAAACTGGCTGACACGCTTCGCTGCGTCAGGTCTGCCTGCGAGGACAATGTGGGAGCCGAACCCAACCGCGAGGTACACGGCGCTACAGCCAAAAATGTGCAGCATGCCCAGGCAAATGATCTGCACAGAAACCGGCCACGCTGCACCTACGCTGGTGAATTGGGGGAGCAGCGCCAGAAAGAACAGGAACAGCTTGGGGTTCAAGCCCGCCATGCAGGCACCTCTTAGCGCCCAGCGATATGCGCTGGTTGAATGCCCGGATTCACCCCGACCCACCACGGACGGGCTGAGGATCATATTGACACCCATCCACGCGAGGTAGCCTGCGCCCGCAATCGTGAGCAATGACAGTGCGCCCGGCGTGCTTACAACCAAACTGCCCACGCCAGCGGCGACTATTACCGTGGCGCACAGATGCGCAAACATCATGCCGGCCACCGCAGGAATAACCACTCGACGCCCTTGCACGCCTGTTGAGATGGCGTAAGCCCAGTCTGCGCCGGGTGTCAGCACCAATAACAAAGAGACGGTCCAAAAAGCGGCGACTACGCTAATGTTCATCAAATTTCCTCGGCTCTGTGTAGCAACTGGCTTAATATCGAGACTGGCAGTTCGCCGAATTTAGATCGGTAGAACTGCGTGTTTGCATAATATTGTTCAGTCTCAGTCGGAGAAAATACCTTGCATGAAGATACGAACCCCGTTCGGAGGGCGCGTGGCGATCAGGCCGAGCTAGACGTTATCGACAGAAAATTATTAGGTCTTTTGGCGCGAAATGCGGAGCAGAGTTACAACGAGCTGAGCCAGCAAGTGTATCTCTCAGCCCCGGCGGTTCATGAACGAGTGAAGCGCTTGAAGAGCAGGGGAGTGATTCGGGCGACGGTGGCGTTACTGGATGGCCCCAAGGTTGGCAGAGCACTGCTGGCATTCGTTCACCTAGAGACCAGCACCTGGGAAACCACCCGACGCGTACTGGAGATGTCCGCTTTCCCGGAGATTGAGGAGATCCATACCGTGGCAGGTGACACCGCGATGATTCTGAAAGTGCGAGCCGAGAACTCCGCCGCACTGGAAAGCTTGCTGGGTAAGCTGCATCACCTGGAAGGCTTCAAAGGCGTGAAAACATTTATTGCCTTGGGGACCTACCTAGAACGGGGGCCGCTACCTATTTAGCGGCACTCGTGTCTGGCGAGGTTTCCTGTCCAAACCCTCGATGGAGCTACACCCTGACTTTGTTCTACGGCAGGCGGCAGGCGTCTGTTTCGATTGTCCACAACTAACCGGCGAGTCGATCGCCGGGCACGGTGTCATAGCCGGCGGAAGTGATGAACAAGGTGCTCAAGTCCGGGCCGCCAAATGCAAAGGTGGTTGGGTTGGCAATTGGCAGTTGGCAGTTGGCAGTTCAATGAACCGATCAGGACGGCGAGAGAGTGGGCGGCAAAGAACGATCAGGACGACGCACAAGCGTAATTGATGCGGCGGATGCTATCGGTAAGATCAGGTAAAGATTTACTGGAGAGGAGTATCAAAAAGCGCTGGAAGTCCTCTATCAGCGCTCACCGAATCGTAAGCCTGTAGTGATGTATTGTTGTGCATGTGACTGACCGCTTCTGGCCTAGGGCAGACTGTCAAACCCGGCCGGCCATCCTGGGCCGATGTCTCAGTGTCTCCTCCATCATTGAACTGCCAATTCCACCCCTGTACTCTCGCCTCAAGAGTTGCTGCTAAGGACTAGCCATGCGTGTCATCGTAATCGGTGGTTTGGGTAATTATGGAGCACGGATTTGCCAGCGGCTTTCAAAAGTCTCAGGTTTGACGGTGATTGCTGCCTGTCGTAGACCTAGGACTGGCCCCCATACGTTCGCGTCTGGCCAGACTGTCTCTACTCTAGCCATTGATATCAACTCGACCGATTTTGAAACTCGCCTTATTCAAGCCGCACCTCGCTTGGTGATCCATTGCGCTGGCCCTTTCCAAGGGCAGGATTACCGGGTTGCTCTGGCGTCATGCGCGGCGGGTGCACATTACCTGGATCTCGCGGATGGCCGTGACTTTGTCGCAAACTTCGCCGCGCATGTAGATGCCTCAGCAAGGGCGGCGGGAGTCCTCGCCGTCTCTGGAGCCAGTAGCGTGCCGGGACTGTCGTCAGCCGTGGTGGATCACCTCGCCAAAACGCTACTGCGTTTGAACTCCATCAGCACCATCATCGCTCCCGGCCAGCAAGCGGTCAGAGGTATTGCAACGATCAGTGCGGTTTTTGGCTACGCAGGAATGGCATTTGCAAGGTGGAACAGTGCGGCGTGGGTGTTGCAATACGGCTGGCAAGATATCCGACGCTTTACATTCTCTGGTTTGTCCCCGCGCTGGGGAGCTGCTTGTGACGTTCCTGACCTTGCGTTGTTTCCTGGCCGATACCCTGGGGTACGCGATGTTGAGTTTCATGCCGCATTGGAGCTTCGAATTCAACATGTTGCGCTGTGGTTGGCCGCTGTTGCATCGCGCATTGGACTGCCAATGCCGATCAATCGTTGGGCCGCACGGTTGAACGCGATTTCCAGCCTCATTCTTGACCGGTTTGGAAGCGACGTTGGCGCAATGAAGGTTCAAGTGACCGGGAGTCTTGAGGGTGGAGGGCAGCGCCGTTTGACTTGGCAGCTCACCGCACCTAGTGGAAATGGCCCAGAGATACCCTGTATGGCGAGCGTGCTGCTGGCATGCAAGCTGGCGAACGGCGAGCTTTCACTGACTGGTGCCTTACCCTGCATGGGATTACTAAAACTTGAGGAATTTGATGCCGAGTTTCAACGTTGGAATATCACCTCCGACATTGCCGAGGAGATCCTATGACACCGCGTCGAATCGTCCTTGTAATGCCAGCCTGCGCTGCTGACATATTTGAAGCGTTTCACAATCACACCGTCCGCAAGCAATGGGACACACTGCTTGCCCGTGCAGCAGTAGAGGGCGGGGGCAATCACCCCTACATAGGTGCGATTACCATAAATGAGGGGCGAGGGTGGAAACGCCTCTTTGCCATGCGTACCCGCTTCGTCAATTATCGACCAGCAAAGGTTGCAGCAGCTGTGTTAGTGGAACCAGCCGGTTGTTTCCACTGGTGGGCCGCTTCAATGCGGCATCGCGACATTGACCTTAGGTCGTCAGAGCTGGTTTATACGTTTAGCGTCCAACTCCGCCCTAGGTGGTTGGGGCGCATGCTCGATCCGCTGGTTAACAGGATTTTCGAATGGGAAACGCGTAACCGTTTCGCTGCGATGGAGGTGTATCTGCGAATTCGCGCAGAAGGCCCCAAACTCTGATCACTCAGCATCGTGACGACAGCGTAGTGCAGCGTCGGTCGTCGAGGCGGCAGTTATTTCCCAAGATGAGAAGCTGGGAGAAGTTGGCGGTATTCTGGCGGCCCTATGATTGAAAGGTGGAATGTCAGCTTTCGACCCATAGCTGCCGGTGGCGACAGGCAGAGATCGGCCAAAAGCAGGCATCCGCACATGCCGGTTCGGCCAGGTACTTCTAAACGCTGCTCTGTAGATCACGGGTTTACAGACTTTGATAGCGCCGTTCGAAATCACTGGCCAGCTGTTCAAGGGTGACGCTCCCCAAGCGATCTATAAGCAGTGCTTGCGCCGCATCAAACGCTTCGGTTAGCGCAGCATTCACCGCTTGTTCGACCAGGCATTCTGGATGGTCAGTCGACAAACCGATGGCGAGAAGCGAGGGCGAGCCCAAGGCCTGATGGATGTTCAACAGTGTCATCTCTGCTAGTGGTTTCGCCAGCGTCCACCCTCCACGGTGCCCCTTTTCTGAGCGCACATAACCCTCTTCCTTGAGCAGCGCCATGGTCCGCCGAACCACCACTGGGTTGGTACCGAGCATCTGCGCGATGGTATCGGACGTGGCGGGCTGTTCATGGCGAGCCATGTGGATCAGCACGTGCAGCATGCGGGACAAGCGAGTGTCATTTCTCATGAATAGCGGATTCCTGAATTACTGGCAGTGAGTATCGCTCGATACAACATAAGTTACGAGACTGTTGACACTCCGACATCATGTAACTTACGTTGTGTCTAGAGTTCTTCGAGCAGGTCGAAGAACCAGGGAGACTGATCCATGGTTTATGACGTGATCATCGTTGGCGGCAGCTATTCCGGCATTTCCGCAGGTTTGCAACTGGCACGGGCGCGCCGGAAGGTGTTGGTGATCGATGCAGGTCAACGCCGTAACCGGTTTGCTCACAGCTCACATGGATTTCTTGGGCAGGACGGTCGTAATCCCGGCACGATTGCCAGCGAGGCACGTGCTCAGTTGCAGGCATACCCCACAGTAGAGTGGCTTTCACAATCCGCCATCCAGGCAAGGTCGGACGATGGTCGATATGTGATAACAGCCGTGAACGGGGAACAATTCGCGGCGCGGCATTTGATCCTGGCCACAGGGGTGGTGGATGAGTTGCCTGAGGTTCCCGGGTTGTCAGAGCGCTGGGGTCAGCGGGTGTTTCATTGTCCGTATTGCCACGGATATGAATTGGACGGCGGACCGATTGGAGTATTGGCGGCTTCGCCAATGGCCATCCACCAAGCGTTAATGTTGCCCGACTGGGGACCCACAACCCTTTTCCTCAACGAGATACTCGAACCTGATGTCGACCAGTTGGCAAAGCTGGCCAGGCGCGGGGTGGCGGTGGAGCGCGAACCTGTCCTGTCGGTTGGAGGGGAACAAGCCGATGTGACGCTCGCCAGCGGTCGTGTGATCAAACTTGCAGGGCTGTTCACTCAGCCTCGGACACGCATGGGCAGCCCACTGGCAGCGCAACTGGGGTGCGAGTTTGAAGCCGGCCCGACGGGTGAGTTCATCAAGGTCGATGCGATGCGCCAAACAAGTGTCCCCGGCGTATTTGCCTGCGGGGATGCGGCAATCGCCGCAGGTAATGTGGCAATCGCAGTGGGTGATGGCGCACGCACGGGCGGCGCGGCACACCAGTCACTGATCTTTCGCTGAATACGGGTAGTAAGCGGACTCAGCGATGATGCACCCGGCACCGTGACCGCTTTGGGTCGACTGCGCCCCGTCGCCACCGGCGGCACTCGGCAGATTGCTGCCCGTCGCTATGGGCCGCTTTTCGATTGCAAATTCAGCAGTTCGAATGGACCCTCCGAAGCCGCCGTCAAAATTCGGCGTTTTGGGAAGGTCACGTTCTCTGCATGGCATATCCAGGCTTGAGAATGTTCGCTACCGGAAGGACGAGATAGTCTAAACAGCCATAAATCATTGATGGCGGAAGCATAGAATCTTCATCTACATGCCCGCGATCTACGTTTAAGTCTTGCGGATGGGGTGGCCAGGCTGAAGAAGTGATGCCACCGCGATCACGAGATCGTCTAGAGCCCACGGCTTGTGCAGATAAATGATGGAAGGCGGTATCGTTTCTGGATTTATCAGATATCCCGAAGTGAGAATTGCTGAGATGGCCGGCCATTTGCTCCTTACCATTTGAATAAACTCTGTACCCTGAATTTGCCCTGGAACACCGTGATCAGCAATCACTAGTCGGCATTGCTCATGGGCTTGCAGAAGATGGGTAAGCGCGTCATCGGCGGTCTCAAACGCTATAGCCTTGGCACCTATCTCAGCGACGATATCCACCATCAATGAACGCAAGATCGGATCGTCTTCCACGACGACCACCACTCCCTGAATTGGCAAAATGCCTTCCCAATTAACGTTCACTCATTGATACCTTAGTCGGGCAAACGTGCCGACGTCATAAACCAGGCGTTAAGTGTATGCCTAATTCAAGAATTTGCAGTTCTCAAAACATTTCTTTTGATGACTCAAGTCACAGCAATGGAAAGCTGATGGAACATCTCGACGAGGTAATCCAAACGCAGCGAACGCTAATGGGTGAGCTGCCCTCTCAAGAAGACCATTTGAATTTCCTAGCAGCGCACAGGGATATGCCGAAATGGTCAACATGCCGCTGCGCCTTCCTCTTCCCTGCTGCCAGACTCACTCGAAACCCACCGCGAAAACCAGCTCGCCACCTTGCCGGCAGGATTGATGACGATAGCGACGTGGATAGATCAGAGGAGATCCACTGGTGTTTCCAGCAGTGCCCTTGGCGATCGGTCAAGGATCCATTGAACTAACTCCAGTGGAGCCAAAGGGCGCGCGAAGCAATAACCTTGCGCTACCTGGTAGCCCTGACCTCGAAGAATTTCAAGTTGCGCATCGGTCTCAACACCTTCGGCGACAATGTTTAACTGCAGGCTCTTGCAGATACCCGCAATCGAGTGGGCTAGCATCTGGGCACTTTCACTTTTTTCGATATCGTCAATAAAACTCTTGTCCAACTTAATGGTATCAACGGGTAGTCTCAGTAGGTAGCTAAGACTGGAGTAGCCGGTGCCAAAATCGTCTATAGATAGGCTAATGCCTAATTGCCGGACTTCAGTAATGATCGATATGACATTGTCTGTGATGTCCAGTATTAAGTCTTCCGTGACCTCTAGCGTCAAGCAAGAAGGTGAGAGGTTATACGTTATGAGCAGAGACTGGATCAGATCAATAATTGCTCGGTCACGAAAGGCTACGGGGAAGATATTCACCGACATATGAGGCACAAGAATCCCTGAGTCCTGCCATTGAGCCATCTGCCGACAGGCTTCAGTGAGTACCCATTGATTGAGCTTGGGCATCAATCCCGCCTCGCGCACCAGTGGGATGAATCGATTTGGAGGGATATTTCCAAGCTCTGGATGACACCAACGTGCAAGTGCCTCAACACCATAAAATTGATAGTCGTCGAGCTTAATTTGGGGCTGGTAATGCAGCGTCAGCTGATTGCTCTCGAAGGCATTTTTGTATGCCAGGCTCAGTGTCAGTTCGTCATCAATTGTGTCGTTGATCACCTGGTCGAAAACCTCAATTGCTTGGCGGCCTGCGGACTTTGCTTTATACATCGCCTGGTCGGCGTGCAGAAGCAACGAGTGAATGTCGTTACCGTGGTCTGGGTAAATGCCGATACCAATGCTGGCGGAGGGAGCAATTTTTACATCAGCCAACATCATAGGTTCGGATAGTGTACTGATCATTCTTTCTGAAAAGGCAATCGCCTGTTCAGCACTGGAGGGGGACAGAATAATGACGAATTCATCTCCTGAAAGGCGGCTGACAAAATCGTCACCCCTCACAGAACTCTGAAGCCTCCTTGCTATTTCAGACAGAAGTAAGTCGCCTGCAGCATGCCCCAGTGAATCATTGATTTGCTTAAATTTGTTAATGTCGATAAAAAGGACTGCCATTGATGAATGCGACCGCTGAGCATTTACAATCATTGAGTTTGATTTCATCATCAATAGTCGTCGATTGGGCAGCATCGTCAGGCTGTCATAGTAGGCGAGTCGTTCAATATCGTTAATAAAGCTATCCCTTTCAACGGCTAGAGCGCACAGCTTCAGGCTCGTTTCGAGCAGCCTATGATGTTGGGCTGCGGGTAGGTTATTGTCACGATAGTAAAGGGTAAATGTACCTAAAGTGCGTCCGTTGCTGGAGCGAATAGTGTTAACCCAGCCGGCCGTGAAACCGAACGATTGCGAGAGCTTGTGATCAATACAATCCCCCTTGTACGATGCAGGATCAGTGAAATTCAGGATGAAGCTTTCCTTCATCTCTATTTTTTTCAAGAGGGATCTTTCGCCAAGGTTTTCCAATGAGTGAAGTAGCCCTGCCGGCAAGTTAAACTCCGCCACCAGTGGAAGGTAGCCCTGGTCATCAAATCGTCTTATTGAAACGCCGATTTCTGGAGCGATACGCCCTATCTCCAGACAAATCAACTTCATGACGTCGGAAAGTGATTCTTCGCGAGCCATTGCGCTGAGTACTTTAAATTGCAACTCATCATTCACCTTGGCCTCAGTGATATCAGTAACAATTGCCACCACATCCTGCTGAATACCTTGAGTGTCGAGCACTGGATTGGCGACTACGCGTACCCATAATGGATTCTTTGATTTGTTGTAGACCAGTAATTCAGTAGTGTGGCTTTCTCCATTTTGGATACTATTTCTGAAAGATAAGACTGCTTCCGGATTAGTATGGCGGCCATAAAATATTTCGTGCGGCTTTTTTCCCACCAGATATGATGTTTCATAGCCCAGCATGCGCACAAAACCCTCATTTACATAGGTGATTGTACTATTCGGATCGGTTACGATGATTGCGCTGTCAGTTCGATTTACAGCGATTTTTAGAAGCCGTGTTTTCTCTAGTTTTTTTATTATGTATGAAAATAGTAATGTTGTGATTAATGCTAGTGTAAGTATCATAGCGGCAGCAATGATGTATATTTTAAATCGGTCGCCCATGGACTGAAGTGAAGACTGGCTGATGTTGTTTCCGTACTTTATAAAGTTTTTTTGTTCAAGCAAAAATTGCTCTTGGATTTCCTGTACTGGTTGAGCAATTGCCCAGTGTACGTCGCCAGCACCCGTGTACTTGACCAGTTGACTGAGCACGTCCACATACCGTGAATACACGACTTTTAAGGCTTGGACCCGGATATGGTTTTCTTCATCTACCCTTGTACGCGTGAGAAACCGGTCAAACGATTCATTCGCCAGTGTCAATTCTACACGTGCGTGTTGCACCATTTCATGCGGAATTGAATTAAATAGGACTATGCGAGTGTTGGCTCGCGATAGTGAGAGCCGTGCTTCCATCAAATGCTGAACTGTTTCTGCCACTGCGTCGACTTGATCGACAGCAACATTTGATAGGTTTCCAATGCTCGATTGGTTGCTACTTACTAACCAAAAACTGAGGACCAAAGTTGCACACTGGAATACCAGCGCTGTAGTCAGGATCGTCATCGAACCATTAGGCAGTGCAAGCTTGCGACGCAAATGATCCTCCTCTGTCTCGGACAGATAGGGAAGTGCTTGTAAAAGGAGTAGCCAGTTCAAAAGTATTTGACTGGAAATTCAATGTCCTACGAGAGGATTTGGTGGTCGAGATTGTACCGGATGGCGTCAGGAAAATTCGTAGCAAGGTGTTGCAGGGTTTTTCCATTCAAAGGGACCGCAACTTCTCCTGATGTTGCTGGATCGGTGGCGCTAGGACGGTAGATTTTATAAGAAAGTAATGGTGAGGTGAAATGGTTAAACGTACTGGAAGCGATATTCTGTTTTACTGGCCGAATGGTCAGGAAGATAATGAAGGTGTCTTCTTATCGCGATGTAAGCACATCGCGCTGCGGAGGAAAAACTCCCTGCTTCTGCAATCGCAATCAGAACGCAGTTGTTTGAGTGTCATCGGGACTTCCGGGGCCATCCCAGTGTGTTATGGGCTGTATTGAAAGACGATATTGGTTTAGCACGCAGCGCCTCACTAGGATGGCGCTATTGCTTTCATATGACCTGTTTATTTATTTAGTTGCAACGATAGCGTGTTGATTTTCAATGCTTTGCATCCAAGCACTGTGGAGTGCACTACATGAAGCCGAGTGCATTTTCCTCTGCCCTACATCGGCTATTGGTCGGGCAGGGCCAGGATCCTGATCCTCGCTTTACTTTGGCCAACGAACGCACCTTTCTGGCCTGGATTCGCACGGCACTGGCATTGTTGGCCACTGGTATCGCTGTCGAAGCGTTTACTTCGGGCCTGTTCGGCACTGGTGTTAAACGCTTTCTGATAACCGGTTTGCTGAGCTTAAACTTGATAGTCAGCCTCAGCGCCTTCTGGCGCTGGTTGAGTGTCGAGCGTGCATTGCGGCGGCAGGCTTCATTGCCGCTGTCACTTCTGACGCCGTTGCTCTCTTTGGGGTGTGCGGTTCTGATTGGCGGTGTGATGGCGGCGTTCCGGTGGCAGGGGTGAGTGATGGGGGTTGCAGCCAGAGCGAACGGACTTGGCATGGAAGCGAACACAAATTCTGCTGATGTTGGTGGCTTGTCTCGTTCTGCGTTGCCTGCAGCACCACCCCCTACTAAGCACCACGCTACTAACGCTGATAGGTTTACTTGTGTTGCTAATTTTGGTTGAGCAGGGCCTGAGCTATCGCCGAGCGCTTCTTGGCATAGTCGGTCAGGGCGCAATTCGTAACTCATTGCCGTTATTGATTTTAGCCATGTGCACCGCCCTATTAGCGGCGTTGGCCCTGATAGCTTAAGCTTGATTTCCGCCGTCGATATGTAGAGCTATCATTGAGCCGAACTGGTCCTGGCTTAGGAATTACTGGGGGCAGTCTACGTCACCGGTGACCAGCGTGATGCGATGTGGTAGGTGTGCGCAGATGCCTTCAACTGGAAATGGCCCGGCCTGCATTTTATTGTCTGAAATAGATTAGCTAGTTATAACTGGGAGAGGGGGCATCTGGATTGCAATAATTGCAATAATTGCAATATGTAGGCTGCCTAATTCGCTCCCGACGTCGCTGAAGCCCTATTCAGTACTCTCTATAAATGATTTTACTGAAATTTTATCCAAAAAGATGCTGTAGGCATTGCAATTTTATGTGCGCATAAATAAGCTTTTGCAGCGTAGAGAATGTTGCTATGGAAGGGGTGAACGGGGCATCCACTAAGCAGCAACTGTTGCTATTGTTTGGGTGGGGTAATAATTCTGAAATATGATCATGTATTATTAGTGTAATATAATCATGTTTTAAGAGTCTGATATCTCGTCTGGAACGATTTTAACGGGGTGTTGTATGCGCCAAAAATGTTCTATATGGCGTAACGCTTACTTCGGCGTTGCTCGCTAAAAAATAGAATTATTATCTTTGGGAGGTGAGGTCTTCAGTATTTTGTCATTAACTTGTCTTATATTTCTAAGAAAATTTCTTTAACTTCTTCATGCGGAATGTCAGGGCATTTTTATGGGCGCAGAAAGTCGAAGAAAAAATCAGCATTTGCCTGAGAATAGAAACTTGCAAATGAGAATGGTTGGCTCATCGAGTTGTGATAATGTTTATTTGTTTAATTTATGCGAATTCCGAGCCGAACTTTTACGACGATATCCAGTAGGTTTGATAGACGATGCAGAAATTGAAGAGCTTCTTAAAAGCTGGCTGAATGATCGTGCATTAGAAACAGAGGAGAAAAAAATTAAATGAAACGCATTTGTTGTACCCGGTTTTGTAAAGCGTGGGGGGGTAATAAAAAACTTTTCACATGTATCCATCATTAATATCAGATTTGATGCAGGTGGAATCGGCGAAGTGCGTGCAGTGTATATATAAATAGCTCACGTGTCCCCACTGGAAATACGCCGTTTGCATGAACGGTTGGTAGATCCACACCCGCGAATTGAGTTGCCAAATGGCCTTCGAACTTTCCTGATTGGAGGAGTGTTGCCATGGCTTGTATTCAATCGAAAGGGGTGGGTGATACTCCTGCTACGTAATTCAGAATTCTGATTGGATTTGCTCAAACGTTCCGATCATGCGATCTGGGTAGGGTGCGATTCAGCCACTGGACTTGTCTATATTGTTGTGTTGACACGATTTATTGGCGTTCCGCCTTTAGCTTGCTGAGTTATGTCCAGTCGACCACCCTGAAAGGCAGCTGGGTATCTGGATGTTCGGGGCGAAATAGATTGGTAGCGAATGAGATGTTACTGACTGAAAAGATGTTGTATTCACCATTTTTAACAGAGTAAGGAAAGTGCAGACGTTTTGCTAGGTAATATGTTCTGATCAATTGGGTCAGGTTTCGTGAGAGCAAGCCCTTCGCGCTCACGGCTACGCGCCACTATATTACTCTCACCTTGTAACATTACGGCGCATGTACTCTAGTAGAAAATTACCAGTATCAGCATGCAATCGACAAGTATGCTCAACGATTGAGTTTCGTATTATTTAGGGATAATCCTCTAAGGAAACACAGTTGGAAGGTAGGCAGTTCTTTAGCGCGATGTTGTGCGAAAGCAATCTGGAGATTTCATCAGTCACTATCCGAGCTATTTGCTTTGTTAAGGCTGGAAACTCTCCGCTTCGCCCAACAAGGTAAATATTTCGTTTATCCACATTGTTTCCGAGGAGGAAAATGTCAAGGCTTTCTATGACGTCGGAGGGCGTTTGCAGCAAGCATGTAGGTGTTGTAATTGCCCACCCAAGGCCTTGGGTCACTAGCAGCGTGAGGGTGTCGGCATGGTCAACCTCCAGCTTGCGGGGGGGATCCAACGAGAGTTGCTTTAGTATTCGCTCAATTCGAGTGCCCAAAGCGGAGGTCCGGCTAAAACGAATAAATGATTGAGTTCTGCAAAGATGCGCCAAAGCAACTTTTTTTAAGTCAACATCAGGCTGCTTCTGCACGATGCCGATGAATCGTTCATGGTAGAGGAGTTTTTGGTCGAAATCAGTGCTGTCGACAAAACCATTTGTAGTGATTACTAGGTCGATTTCTCGTCTCTTTAAAGCCTCCTCCATTGAATAGGCCATGCCTATTTGGACCGATAGCGAGTTCGTCTGCTCCATGAGCTTTTTTATCAGAACCACACCTGCGGTATTGGCGACAGAGTCGATAATTCCGATCCGTAGGTTAGTCGTGCCGTGTTGCATCACATCAACCGCTTGTGCTCGAAATGCCCTTGCCTGAGTCACAAGCTTTTCACCATTTTCGCTTACGAACAGCCCTGCGGCAGTCAAAGCAAGGGGACGGTGAGTGCGATCAATTAATTGAAGTCCAAAGCTTTTTTCGAGCTGCGCTACTGCCTGAGAGACCGCTGATTGGCTAAGTTTGAGCGTTCGAGCTGCGGCAGACATGCTGCCCGTGGATGCGACCTGGAGGAAGATATCCAGCTGATACAAATCAATCGGGCCGGCGGATGCCATCGGATTCTCCTGTAAACGGGCTTGTCGGCCGCCTCCCTAACCTATGACCCAAGCGTAGGGGGCGGTGGACACGCTTGAGTGGGCGAGGCGAGTACATCACCACTTTGCTCTCCATCACCATTGCTTAACATCATCATTAATTGTTGTGGACATAGTATCGCCTCCCCAAGCTGCTACCGACATGCAGGTACGAGCCTGCGTATGCTTTCCTTGGAGATAATTATGAATAATACCCATGGGGCATCGGCGGTTGTAGAGACAACCTTGACCAAGCCTACTGTTAATTTTGAAGATGCGCCTGCTTCGCTATTTCATTGGCGGGTTGCAATCGCTGGCACCGGCGGGCAATTCAGCGACGGGTTCGTCCTAGGCATTATTGGACTGGCGCTCACTCTAGCCGCACCGCAACTGCATTTGGACGCATTCTGGATGGGAATACTCGGTGCTGCCTCGCTAGCGGGGCTTTGCGTCGGCAGCTTGTTCGCCGGAGCGCTCGTAGACAAAATTGGCCGAAAAATGCTGTTTAACTACGACATGGTGCTCTTCGCTGTGATCTCTATTTCCCAATTCTGGGTAGAGCACGCATGGCACTTGCTGATTATTCGAGTTTTACTCGGATTGACCCTTGGTCTTGACTACGTGGTTAGCAAAGCCTTGGTTATCGAATATGCACCTAAGCGGTGGAGAGGGCGGATGCTGAGTGGTCTGGCCATCGCTTGGGCTCTCGGATATGCGTGCGCCTACATTCTTGGGTACTTTCTGAAGGACCACGGGCCGGATATCTGGCGTGTAATGCTAGCAACCAGTGCCATCCCGTCACTAATCGCGCTCGCGCTTCGATTTAACATTCCAGAGTCTCCACTTTGGCTGCAGCGTAAAGGACGGGTTCAAGAAGCTAATGACCTTGTGGCCAAGCACCTCGGCGATCATGTGGTGTTACCTCGACCAGCTCAGACCACTACAGCGCCAGTACGGGAGCGGCTTCTTTCACGTAAGTGGGGACGCAACCTCTTTATCGCTGGTTTTTTCTACATGTGTCTGGTCATCCCGTATTTTGCACTAGGGACTTTTTCCCCCTTGGTATTCCAGTCACTCAATATTACCGATAAGTTTTTGGGGGGATTGGTTTACAACGTATTTCTCGTGCTGGGGACTATCTTAGGAGCCGTTTTAGTCGATAGGATTAGCCGACGTGTATTCCTAATCGGAGGCTTTTTTATAGGGGCGGCGCTGCTTACCTGTATGACCTTTTCTACAACGTTGCCTAGCTATGTCATCATCGGCTGCTTCGCATTGTTCGCTTTCATTTTAAGCGGGACGAATAACCTCTGTTTCGTCTATCCTGGCGAGCTGTTTCCTACGTCTATTCGAGCTACTGCACTCGGCGTTGCTACGGCGATAAGCCGACTCGGTTCAGCAGCTTCAACGTTTATTTTTCCTACCATCGTCGCCAGCTTCGGTGGGCAGTTCGCCGTATTCCTTTGTGTCGCAGTGCTTCTGATTGGCGGAATAGTCTGTGCACTTTGGGCTCCTGAAACGAGGCACGCATCTATGGGAGCGGTGAATAGTGAGCGCTGAATATGGTTTGCTGCGTACGGAAAAGGATGCGTTGGGGCATTGCGATCTTCCGATAGATGCCCTTTATGGGATTAACACCTATCGATCAGCTAAGAATTTCGCTTACGCCGGGGAGCGGCTCTGCGATTACCCAAATTTCCTCAGCTGGTTGATAAAAATTAAATGGGCTGCAGCAATCACTAATGGTGCATACGGCAAGATTGCTCCAAGTACAGCAGAAGCGATTTCAGCCGCTTGCAAGGAAATCGTGGAAACCCAAACGTTCGAACCTTTTATCGTTGATATGTTAGAAGGTGCTGGTGGCACCTCCATCAACATGAACGTGAATGAGGTACTGGCCAACCGAGCATTGCAGCTTCAAGGCAAATGCCCAGGGGAATATCATCTAATAAACCCTTTAGATGACGTCAATCATGCACAGTCCACAAGCGATGTATTAATTGCTGCAATAAAACTAACACTGCACGGCGAGGTTGGTCAGCTTGTAGCGAAGCTGCGTAGCTGTGGCGAGACATTTCGTGAACAGGAGATTAGATTTAACAATACTTTGCGCATTGGCCGGACCTGCATGCAAGATGCGCTACCAGTGAGGGTCGGACAGTCTTTCGGCGGATACGCCGAACTTGTAGATCGAAGCGCAAGAAACCTTGAAGAAATACAAAAATCTTTAAATTCTGTACCACTTGGAGGGACTGCCATCGGCACTGGTTTGGGAGCCTACCCTGGTTATACCGATATGATTTTGAGTGTTCTTAGGGATTTTTCCAATCAGCCTTTGGTCGCTGACAAAAATTTTTTCGATGGCATTCAGAATCTCGATCACTTCGCAACGCTTTCATCTGCTATGAAAACGACCGGGCTCGCTGTATCTAAGATTGCCAACGACTTTATTTTGCTCAGCTCTGGCCCAGTTGGTGGTTTGCAAGAGATCCGACTTGAAGCGAAGCAGGCTGGATCCTCAATGATGCCAGGCAAAGTGAATCCAGTATTCGCAATGGGAATGGTCCAGGCTGCTTTTCTTGTTTCAGGGTTAGAGGCCTCCATCGCTCCTGCGGTGGCGGCAGGGCAACTCGACTGCAACAATTACCTCCCCTTGATTGGTTACTCTTCGTTCAAAAGCATCAAAGTCCTAAACAGCGCGCTCGATGGGTTTCATGAGCATTGCGTAAAGACGCTAGAGGTTCTTGCGGATCAATGTGAATCGAATCTAATACGTTCAACTGCAGTGGCGCCTGCTTTGAAGGCTAGAATCGGGTACGAAAACACTGCAGAGCTTGTCAATATCGCACAGTTAACCGGTCGCACATTGATGGATTTAGTCGTTGAAAAAGGGCTGATGTCCGAAGGTGAAGTTTTATGCCTTCTTCATCGGGCATGCAGTAACGAGTAGCCCAATCCGCCAGCGAGCAGCGGCACTTCCAACAATTGATTTGTGTTGAATATTTTCCAGATGGTCTGCCTATTCCGTCGAGATAGGTCAGACCATCTGGCTATTTAAAAGGGCAATACAGTTTAAGATAAATTCTGTTGTAACAGATCTATCGGTTGTCATACAACTGCAACCGATGCCATCTCAAACAGGATATCCGGATGGTACAGCCTCTTCACCTCTAGCAATGTTGATGTTGGCTTGCACCCAGCTTTTTCCATGCGAGTTGTGAGAGTCTCCATGGCTGCAAAAAATTGTTCAATGTCCACGGTGTAGTAAGTAACACTGACTACATTTGCCAGCGTTGCACCAGCTTCAGCCAGAATTACCTCAAGGTTGTCTAGCGATTTTTCGAGCTGAGCGCCCATATCTCCTTTATGAAGGATATTGCCGCCGCCATCTACAGAGCTTTGCCCGGAAACGTAGATTGTGTGGGAGGCGGGGGGTGCTACCCGGCCCCAGACAAAGCCATGAGGCTCATTCCACGTCCAGCCTTTGGGTGTGAGTACAGAGGGAAGGGAACCGACCGGTTTGTGCGACGGATTTTCTGGTGCCGCCAGCGATTTTTTCGAAATCAGTGCAACTACTGGTATAGCCGCAACTGCAATTAATCCTTTGATTAAGCGTCTTCTTACTGTGATATTTGGCATTTCAGTTTTACCTTTTTTGGGATGCAGAAGCCCGTTAACCAATTCTTATTGCTTGGCATTACGGGTTTGGGAACGCTAAAGTCTTTGGCAACGGTCTAGTGTATGTCCGTCTCTTTAAGTGGAGTCGCTGGCGGTGTCAGTATGAAAATCGCGCGAAACGGTACGTCACCCTTGTTAGCAAAACCATGTGTTTCTGAAGTAATGAACGATAGGCTGTCGCCTTCCTTCAAATCGAATAAGTCTTGGTTGACCTGAACGGTGCCTTGGCCCGCCGTAACCACCAGCAAGATAGAAGTATCACCATAAGTCAGGTCGTCTATCTGGTCACCTGGAGCTAGGTCTAGCTCGTATGCTTCGACATGCTGAAATGGCCGAGGTGTAATCAGATATTTCTTTGATGCCTCTCCCCATTCGACATAAGTCCTTTCTTCCTTGCGTACTACCCTAGAGCGTGGAGCGGCTTCACCATCGCTGATCAGATCTGCTAAAGACAATCCCAATGAGGTGGCTATCCGAACCATGGTGGCAAAAGCCGGCGAAGCTTTCCCGTTTTCGATCTGGCTGATCATGCTCGCGCTTATGTCTGATTCATCCGCTAGTCGGCGGACGGTCATTTTGCGCATCTTGCGAAATTCGCGGATCTTCAGTCCTAGGGCGGTGAGGGATTTTTGGGGAGGCATTGCACAGCTCATTAAAAGTTAATTCACTGCTATTAAACAATTTGTTCAGTCGGTTGTCAAGCGGCAGTGATGCTCTAAACGAAGCCGGCGACGCCGAAGGCAACCACGTGGCTGTAGCCGCAAGCACTAATCCCCAGAAAGTCTCTATCAATGATTCGATCGAGCCAATGCACGCGTGATAATTCTTCCAGGGCTTTACGTGTCTTACTCACCGGAATTCAGCGTTTCCACAGCTGCCAAATGACGCTTGGGTCTTTTAAGTGTTGCGTCAGAAACACCGACTCAACAAATTGCTGTTGAATGAAAAAGCCGAAAATGCGAGTTAGATAAGATAACATATTGTTTTATATTGAATTTTCTCAATGGCATAAGTATTGCTATTGGCAATATGCAGGCTTTCGCATCGATGCTGATATTTCGCAAAAAACTGAAAAGCAGATGAGACGGCTTGCAGACCAATACTAGCAACGGACCCGGCTCAAACCAGAAGCTAGCGACTTGGCTTAGCGGCCTAACGCCGCCTTTTTCATTCGTGGATTTGAGGAAAGATACTGATGACATTTGAATTTATCGATTGGGGCCAGATCATCGAAGCCAGCGTAGACACGTTGTCCATGCTCGGCGGTGCATTGCTCTTCACTGTGTTGTTTGGACTGCCATTGGGGGTGGCACTGTTCCTCACTGGCAAACGTCAACTTCTCGCGCAGCCGTTTCTTTATGGCGTAGTGTCTTTCGTACTAAATATCCTGCGTTCCGTGCCTTTCATTATTTTGCTGATCGTACTGATTCCAGTGACCACGATGCTCACCGGCACATCGTTAGGAGTCCGCGGAGTGATTCCACCGCTCGTAGTAGGCACAACGGCATTTTTCGCACGTTTGGTGGAAACCGCGTTGCGCGAAGTTGACCGCGGCTTAATCGAAGCCGGCCAATCAATGGGCGGTAGCACTTGCAAATCGTCTGGTTCACCCTACTTCCTGAAGCCCGATTGGGTCTTATTTCAGCGGTTACCGTTACTGCCATCGTGTTGGTTGACTACACCGCTATGTCCGGCGCCATCGGTGGTGGTGGTATCGGTGACTTAGCCATTCGCTATGGCTACCAGCGCTTCCAAACAGAGGTAATGATTGTCACCGTGCTATTGCTCATCGTCCTAGTGCAATTGTTGCAAACCACTGGTAACCGCCTCATTTCCCATTTCAGCCGTAAATAACCCTCAAAGGAAATACATATATGAAATTAAGCCAATGGGCGGCCTCGACCCTGGTTGCCTCCAGTCTGTTGTTTGCTAGCCTTTCGCAAGCTGGCGAAAAACTCATCATAGGTGCAAGCCCGATACCCCATAGTGAAATCCTTGAATTCATCAAGCCCATCGTGGCCAAACAAGGAGTTGATCTGGATATCCGCGTGTTCTCGGACTATATCCAGCCCAACTCTCAGTTGGTATCCAAGCAATTGGACGCCAACTACTTCCAATACCGACCTTTCCTTAATGATTTCAATCGTGAGCGCCATACCCAACTGGTGCCCATCGTTCCTGTACACATCGAACCCTTCGTTGCCTATTCGCAGAAGATTACTGACGTCAGCCAGTTGGCCGATGGTGCACGTGTCGCCATTCCGAATGATCCGGTCAATGGCGGGCGTGGCCTCCTAGTGCTGCAGAAGCTAGGCCTAATTAGGCTGAATGGCAAAGGCGATTTGGAAACTCCAGAAGACCCGCTGCCGACGCTACGCGACATCACCGAGAATCCAAAAAAACTCAAGATTGTAGAGCTGGAGTCGGCTATGTTGCCGCGATCACTGAGCCAAGTCGACTTGGCTGCCCTAAACGGTAACTACGTACTGGAAGCTAAGCTGCCGCTAGAAAAATCGCTATACATTGAGAAGGGTCAGGACGGCAAAAATATTTGGGGCGAATACTTGGTCACCCGTCCTGAAAACGAGCATGACAAGGCAATTAAAATTGTTGCGGAAGCATTGAACAGTGATGCGACGCGAGATTTTATTAAGACGCGTTATCACGGTGCCATTTACCCTGCGTTCTGAGACGTAGGCTAATTGACCTGGTGAAGACGACTAATCACCTTTAAGAGCCCCCTGTATGGTCTATCCCCAAGAAGCCCAGCATCCTGAGGTTAAGATTCGCCTTAGAGGTGTGGGTAAGCGTTACCCCAATGGCGTCCGCGCATTACGCGATATCCAACTGGATATCTATCAAGGAGAGATATTCGGGATTATTGGGCGCAGCGGCGCGGGCAAATCTTCGCTGTTGCGGATGCTTAATCTACTGGAATCCCCTAGCGAGGGAGAAATAATAATAAGCGGGGAGGATATTAGTCACTTCGAACACAAGCGTCTGCGTTTACTGCGCCAACGCGTGTCGATGGTCTTCCAACACTTCAATCTCATGTCCTCGCGAACGGTCGCCGAAAACGTCGCCCTGCCTTTACGCATGATGGGGGTCTCCCATGGAGAGCGTCAGCGGCGCGTCGCCGAGCTTCTTCAGCTCGTCGGTCTAGAAGCGCGTAAAGATGCTTACCCGGCGCAATTGTCCGGAGGTCAAAAGCAGCGGGTTGGGATCGCTAGGGCCCTAGTACTACAACCGGAAATCCTGTTGTGTGATGAAGCAACATCCGCGTTAGACCCAGAGAGCACTCAGTCAATCCTGACCTTACTTGACGATATTAACCGCAGACTGGGTCTAACAATTGTCTTAATCACGCATGAAATGGGCGTAATCCGAGATATTTGCGACCGCGTGGCGGTTCTCGATGATGGGCAAGTGGTCGAGTCTGGTGAAGTCTGGCAAGTATTTGGAGCACCTAAGCACGCAGTGACTCACTCATTGCTCGGGGCGCTTGAACATGTACAAAAAGAGAATGGTTTACGTAAACGCGATGGCCTGACTCTAGATTTGTTCTTTAACGGCAGCGCCGGGCGAGAGCCTAGTCCTTATGCCATTGCTTCGGCACTAGGCAACGACGTTGTGCTTTTGCAAGGTTCGGTTGAGCGTATTCAAGGCCGCTCAATTGGCCGACTGCGATTCTGGACAGAGGCGGATCCGAGTCAATGGGACGCAATCGTCACCAGGGCAAAACGTGTTGCTGATGAAGTAGAGGTGAGGAATGCCTTTGACTCGCTCATGTATGAGAAGTCGGATGCGCGGATCACTTTGGATCGGATCGAAGTTGCTTGATCTACCTTTTCACAAAGACTCGGTAGTAGCGACTCTTTAAAGAAAATTAGTGGTTATCAATATTGGTATCTCTTGCCCTTAGGCGGATTAGCTGCTGCCTGAAGGTGTGACGTTTGCGTTAATGATTAATTGGCGGTCGGAGGGCTTTGACTAAAATGGCTATTGAATTCGGATATTGGGCTCCCAATCTAGGGACTTCGTTAGTGGCAACGCGCATTGTCAACAGAACGCGTTGCGACTTTGCCGGCAACCAGGATTACGCCCGCATAGCGGAGCAAAACGGCTTCAAATATACCTTGCTTGCTACACGTTTTGTGTCGTCACTAGAAGGAGACGAAGGCACATACGACTCGATTGTGATGGCTGCTGGTATTGCGGCAACCACCCAGTCACTAGTCCCCATCGTAGCTGTTGCGACCGGCCTAGCTCATCCGGCCGTGGTGGCCAAACAACTCATTACATTGGATGAAATCAGCCAAGGGCGCGCAGCGATCAACGTAGTCAGTGGTTGGCTTAAGGATGAATACACCGCTTTAGGGCAACTGTGGCTCGAGCATGGCGAAAGATATCGCCGTACCGAAGAGTTCATTCAGGTTCTCAGAGCGACCTGGGCCGAAAGCAATGCTAACTTTTCCGGTGACTTCTTCCGCATCAGAAATGCTGATTTTCGTCCCAAGCCTACCACTAAGGGGGCTATTTCAATCTTTCAAGGCGGTAACTCTGAAGCTGCTCGGCAGATGGCCGCTCGCCATAGCGACTATTACTTTATGAACGGAGCTTCGTTAGCCTCCATCTCCGAGCATATTGCAGAGGTTCGTGCGCTAGCGGATGAGCAGGGACGTACAGTGAAGTTCGCAGTCAATGCGTTTGTTATTTCTCGCCCAACGGAACAGGAGGCCCGTAAGGTACTGGAAGATATTATCGAGAATGCTGATGTCGATGTGGTCGAACGCTTTCGGAAGTACGTCCGCCAAGCAGGGCAGTCAACGTCTGATAAAAAAGGTATGTGGGTCGACTCCAGCTTTGAGGATTTGATTCAGTTTAACGATGGCTTCAAAACTGGCCTCATTGGGACACCTGATCAAATTGTCAAACGGATTTGTGAATTGCAAGCCGTCGGTGTGGACATGGTGCTTGCAGGCTTCCTGCACTATGACGACGAGCTAATTGATTTTGGTCGTCAGATCATCCCGCTGGTTCGTGAGCTTGAAAGTAACGTTGTGATTGAAAATGCTTAAACTTAATCGCTCTCAAGACCTCAACCGCGGATGAAAATGGAGATCCACAGATTTTAATCAGAAAATGCCCATGCGTAAGGCATGCAGGCATTTTCTGTATTCATGGAAAATAAAGGGCATGAGTGGCTTTTGTACAAGTTTTGTGATCTCGTCCTTGTGCTAGTTTATTATTCTCTTTCCTAGTAGTTTGGATGCTGGTAGTAAGCCAGCTTTTACAGTTCCGGTCATATCATTAAGCTTTACGCGAACTGCGAATTTAAGATTCAGTTTCATGGGCTTGGTAATCTGTTGAGTCCAACGTAGTTGGTCATCTGAAAAATAGATTTCGTTAAAAGGAATTACTTCATTCTCATGACTGGCAGTGCCTTGGATGGTGCCGTTTTTTATAGCAATAAAAAGTTTTATTTTTAGTGCGCCAACAGGTGTATTAATTACGGTATCCCAATCGCCAGAATATTTTGAAATCGAGTCTATGGCGCTGGGTAATGTAATAGCCTTTACTCGCAAATCGTTACGTTCTTTTTCATTCTCCGGTTCTGCCAAAGCGGGCAACATCCCTAGTGCGCGCCAAGGCGTACCCCGTCGTTCATATTCGAATAAGCGTTCGATATCGTGTGCGATACGAGGTCCTAAGAAGCGTTCAACCAGATACAATGCCAAATCTAAGCCTGAAGTAACGCCGCCACTGCTAATCAAGTCTCCGTCATCCACTACTCTTGCGGTTATCGGGTAGACCCCTAAGGATTCTAATACGGGCATTCCTAAGTGATGAGTCACAGCATTACGTTTTTCTATAAGCCCGGCCATCGCCAAGACCAATGAACCACCGCAGACCGTTGCAACAGTAATGTCGGGGTGAGCAAGTGCTTCACGCATGATCGAATTGATATCTGTCTGCGCTGCTTGATTTAGTAAAAAAGGAATAGATTCGGAACTACTACCTGATGTTTTTCCTGCCGCCCCTGGCAGCAGAACGATATCTGCACTGTCGAGTGACAGTACGCCTTCTGCTGGAATTAATAATTTGCTAATGCCACATGGAACCTCTCGTGCTCCCTCCGCTGTAACAAAACTTACTCGCAAAGCACCTTCAGTCGCATCCGCTGCAGCAAGGAATACTTCGTAAGGCGCGATAGCATCTAATAAATCAAAGCCGTTAAATAACACGATTTGTATGCGAAGAGGTGATACGGGTGAAAATAATGTAATCACTGTTATGGCTCCATCTGTAAAGTTCGTAAAGGACGACTGGAATAAAGAGTTTCACTTCGGGGGCAGATGTTTGACATCGATGGGACTCATCTCAAAGCGGTCATACGCTCTCATACGGCGTAAGACGGTTATATTATTCAAGAAGAGCCCGTCGCCTTAACATTGGCAGACAGTGACTGACTGTAGCGAGTAATGCGCATCCGCTGATAACGGCCGCGAGTGGTTTAGCGCTTTCATCCGCGAGTTGACTAAGTAGAACGCCTGCAAACGCTCCAGCGCCGAATTGAATTGATCCCATAAGCGCGGATGCTGCGCCAGCTGCATTCGGATGATTATTGACCGCCTGCATTGCCGTGATGGGCGCGATTGATCCAAGGCATGTGGTGATAAAGAAGAGAAGTGTGACCGTGACTATTAGCCCGTCAGCTTGCAACAACGTTGTCGCCAATAGAGTCATTGACAGCATTAAATAAACCGTCGTTGCAACGCCGATGATGCGGTCTGCAGCGAATCGGCGTAGCAGGGGGGCGGTAAACTGTGCCGAACCTATGAGTGCTAAGGCATTCAATCCAAATAACGTGCTGTAGATAGTTGGCGAAAGGCCGTGTAGCGAGATGAATACTTGGGGAGAGCCCGCGATGTAAGCGAAAAATCCAGCTTGTGCGAATGCTCCAGTCATGACTGCTCGCAGGTAAGTCTGGTCGGCGAGTATTCGCGGATACATATTGAATGCGGAAGTTAGGTTCGCCGCGCGATAAGTAGGGGAGAGCGTTTCCTTCATTAGCAGCGCGATAACAAGCAAAGCGATGATTGCAAAGCCCGCCATAAACCAGAAGGTGATAGGCCACGGCGATAGGGAGATGAGACCAGCGCCCATACTGGGAGCGAGTATCGGAGATACGCCAAGAACCAATACAATCAACGAAAACAGGCGTGCTGCCCTTACTCCCGATTCCAAATCACGCGCTATTGAACTGGCAATGACCATTCCAGCGCAGGAGCCGAGTCCCTGGAGGAAGCGCCATCCGATTAAAGCCTCTATTGATTGAGAGAGTGCAGCCCCTGCTGATGCGACGAAAAATATTGTGAATCCGATAGCCAGAGGGCCACGTCTTCCAAATCGATCGCTGAGCGGTCCGTAAAAGAGTTGACCCAGTGCCAGGGCTACAAAGTAGCTGACAAGGCTGATCTGGATTCCGTTTGCACCAGTCGCAAGTGCCTCTTGTATTTCCGGAAAAGCTGGAAGATAAAGGTCTATGCCGATAGGCCCTGCCGCCGTAAATAGCCCTAAAAGCAGAGCAGTTCGTGCGAGCGATGGAAGGGGTGTCCTGCGCATTTTTGAAACACCGGTTAGGCTGGAAAAATTTTGCCAGCCCCTTAGCGGCTCGCGTTCTTTGTCTTAAACATCATTTACACCGTGCAGGTCGTCGCGCGCTTTGTATTGCCCACAAACTTGCCAGTGGTACGAAGCTCGCGATGGACACATGCCTCTTTTGCACCCAAGGAATCCTCCCATTTCCCGAGCACATTTCAGAAACCACTCAGTTGATGGGCCTGGATCTCAACATGAGTTCAAACCGCAGCCAGATGCCGGTCCTTAAATTTTTTGATAATGCTTAGGCCCTCGGCATTTGGCGCTTCTAATATCCTATTAACGGTCGCCACAATTTCGAGGTCTGCAACGTTAGGCGTGCCACAGTTGAAGGGAGGCTTAGGGTCGTACTCCATCATCAGCTGCGAGCATTTCGCCGCGGTCTCACCGCGCAATTTCGCGAGCAGAGTCAGTCCAAAGTCGATGCCCGCCGTCACACCACCGCCGGAAATTCTGTTGCGGTCTATTACGACGCGCTCATTCACGACTTCTATCCCCAATGCCTCTAGCATCGACACGGTAGCCCAGTGTGTAGTCGCCTTGTATCCATCCAATAAGCCGGCTGCGGCAAGCAGAATTGAACCAGTGCAAACCGAGGTAATGTACTTAGCAGTTTCGCCATGCTTCTGTAGGAAGCTGATAATTTTTGGATCCTCAATCGCGTCAAAGGCTCCACTGCCACCTGGAACGAACAAGATATCGAGGTTTGTTGGGCACTCTTCGAAGGTGAGCGTCGGCAGGATTGCTATGCCGGAATCGCTCATGACTGGCCGAAGGGTTTCTGATAGCAAGTGGATTGGCCCGTGCCCGAACAACGCCAGCTGGGGGCCGGCAAGGTCGAGCAACGTCATACCAGGGAAAATCACCATACCGATTTGCAAAGGTGCGATTTCGTTCTCGTGCTCTCTCATGCTGCTCTCCCGGTGGATAAGTGATTTATGGTTTGAGGTTGAATAAAAGCACGATCGGTCGTATTATTCAAGAATGAAAAAAACATCGCAGAAAACGTACGACCGTATCCTCAACGAGGGGCTCAACATGCTGACGGTGACAGGCTTGTCAGGCGTTACCTTCGGGGCATTGGCTGAGGCCCTGGGCATGTCAAAGAGCGGCTTATTTGCCCATTTCCGCTCCAAGGACGACATTCAATTACGCCTGCTAGAGCATGCCGATTCGCTCGCCGCGTCTGAGGTGATAGCGCCTGCAATGTTGGAGCCGCCTGGTCTCCCACGCCTAGATGCGTTGATGCGTAACTGGCTGGGGTGGACGCGGCGAATTGGGTTGCGAGGGGGGTGTCCCATTGCTTCTGCGTTCTTCGAACTTGACGATCTAGAGGGGGGCGTTCGAGAGCATGTTCGTAAGGCGGAGGCGGGGGCGCAGGCTTTGCTGTCCAGTCTTGTCAGCGAGGCCATAGCTGAAGGGACGCTGCGAAACGATGTTGATGTTGATCAGATGGTCTGGGAGCTGCGCAGCATTTATCTTGGTCATCACGTATCAAGTCGCTTTCTCTATGAGCCGCTTGCCGACGAGCGTGCCATGTTCGCATTCAAAGCTCTCGTGGATCGGTATCGCCGATCTCCCGAATAGTGTCCGTCTTAGGGTGCACAATTAAGGCGCCGCGTGACGCTATCCATCGTTGAGATCTTTCGGCTTCACATGGTGTGCATCTAGCAACTCCTCTGCCCGCGTTCATGTAGAAATCATCACTGGCAGTCCCACAGGAGCTTGCTTTAAAACACCAGGTGAAAGCTACCTTCCGTAGCGGAGGATGTATAAGCAGTGTCTTGGTTTAGGGAAAAAACAGCACCAACTGGCGGTTAGCTAGCTCGTACAGGCCTAGGACAAAAGGCACTGGTACCTACATCAAGCCAATCGTCTGTCAACCGTACGAGATTTCCGCAGCGATAACGTCCCATTTTCGCCTATGGGACGTAACTCGTGAATGACTACGAACGAGAGGGCTAGCGATTAGATTCTTCTGTTCGGGGCAGTTCGCTTGTCGCTAGTTTTTATAGCTGTTGTATTTGTCCGCAGCCTGAAGGCAATAAACCAGCACAGGCCGCCGAGCAAAATTGCCGGTGCCGGGGATCCTCCGATGACTAATAGGTGGGTTATTACCGCGCAAGTCATTGTAGATCCGAGTAGTAGAGCGCCGAAAAAACCAGTGGTGGGTATTAGTAGAAGTAGCGCACCGACAAGCTCTATGCATGCCGTCAAATAGCGAAACCACTGCCCGATGCCAATCTGCTCGAACACCGCGACCATGGGTGCAAAGCCTGCAATTTTTGCAGTGGCCGCGGCCACGAAGGCTATGGCAACGAAGATACGAACTGCCCATACGATACGGTTCGTTGTAGTTACGGAAAGTGTCATCCAGCACCTTGTTCAAATTGGAAAAGATGCTCAAGGATAATCAGGAACGTGTGCTTTGATTAGTCGCTAGAGATGGCTTGAACTCCTCCATTATTGGAAGCAATACCGTGCTGGATCTAAATGAAATCGCTATGTTCATCCAAGTGGTGCACGAGGGTAGTTTTGCCGGCGCAGCGCGGCGAATGGGAATCCCGGCCAACACTCTAAGTCGCCGTATCGGTCAATTGGAAGAGCAGCTAAGTGTTCGTTTGTTGCAGCGCTCCACGCGAAAATTGGCACTTACCGACGCCGGACGTTCCCTTTATGACCTTAGCGCGGCCCAAGTCAATGATTTAATAGATGTAGGCCGCTATTTGGTAAGTGAAAATCTTGCGCCATCTGGCGCCGTGCGGGTCGCAGCTCCGGCGGATTTTTTTGATGTATATATGATGGAATGGATCGCCGACTTCCTCAGGCAGTATCCTGGTATCCAATTGGATTTTCTACTCAGCGATAGCCGAGATGATTTGATTGATAAAGGCATCGACGTCGCGTTCAGAGGTGGTGAATTACCAGATTCAAATCTGATCGCACGTAAAGTTGGCACGGAGTTTCAGATATTAGCGGCGAGCCCCGACTATCTGCAAAATTATGGAAGCCCTCAGTCTGTGGAGGAACTTACCTCACACCAATGTATTCGTCATACTAGAACTGTAGGTAATACTAAATGGGTACTCGATGGGCCGACAGGCCTACATGAAGTTGAAGTTACCGGCCGTTTTTGCGCTAACACGGCACAATCTCAACTAAAGGCCGCATTGGCCGGTTTGGGAATTTGTCTCCTGCCGCTGCGATTTTTGAATGATCACCTGCAAAGCGGCCGTCTAACTCATATTCTGCCTGAAATAGGACGTTTCAATGTCGAATTTTACATCGTTTATCCGAGTCGTCGTCAGGTACCTCTAGCAGTTGCCTGTTTTGTTGAGAAAATTGTTGAGCATCTGCAACACAAGACTACAACATCCTCTCGATGACCCATCATGCCATTGCCAGATAACTCTGTAAATTTTGCAGATCCGAGTGTAGGGTGCAGAAAGTTGAATGATATGCCGATCTGAACCGAATCCAACCGTAAAAATTTTTCTGAATGAAAGATCGGCGTTTTGATAGCTTTCACGTTGAGACGTTGCACCTTAGGTCGCTCTCTAGCGCACCGCATTCACTCACTCCGCCTCAGGAGAGTTTCACGAACACCAGTGCCACCTGCTGGGTGGCCGATGGCCAATTTTCCAGCATCAACATCCCGAATTGCGGCTGGAGCTGTCAATCGCCGATCACAACGAGAAATTACTAGCTCGTGAAGCCGGTGTGACGATCCGCATGTTTGCTCCCCCACAGACCGCCTTGTTAGCGCAGAGGCTATGTCATAGCCCGTTGAGCTTATACGCCCACGTCGATACCTGGCACAGAATGGTACGCCACTCAATCGCGAGGACTTAGACAATCATCGTCTGATCGGTTATGACCGAGATCTTGCTCCACGTGCAAATTGGAAGACACAAGGTTTCACGCTACCCAATGAAGAGTTAGCATTCCTTTCTGACTACGCAATGACCCGCTTGGCAGCTTCGCGCAGCGGCATGGGAATCGGCTTATGCTACGCAGCTCCGGCAGGTCGCGAGCCTGAATTATGTGCCCTGTCAAGAGGTGCTGCTAAGCCTTGATCTAGGATTATGGATCGTTATTCACAGCGTCCAACGTCAGCAGCAAAATCTACGCCATCTGTTTGACTACTTGTTCTTCGTTTTGCTAACGGCGTTGCAGTTGCCGCATAGTTGTAATTCGGAGCACTCATGCCTTCCTTTGCCAGGCAAAGCATAATTTGGTTCGACGGCAGTGTCGGAACGTTTTGGTGGGTACTTTTTAGATCAGTCAAATTCTCCACAAGCTTAGGGAACACCATGTCTATGACCGCTGATGAAATTGCAGAATACTTAGCTTTTGCCGAACAACTCGCCGATGCTGCAGCGTCGGCCATCAAGCCGTTCTTCCGCGCGCAATTGGACGTAGAGGATAAGGGGGGGCGTCTCTTCGATCCGGTAACGTTGGCTGACAAAGCTGCAGAGAGGGTGATGCGAGAGCAGATTTTGGCGCGATACCCCGAGCATGGTGTATTAGGGGAAGAGGAAGGCACTACGCTAGGAAAGAGTCGTTTGACTTGGGTGCTCGATCCTATAGATGGCACACGAGCATTTATTACCGGCTTGCCGCTTTGGGGAACGTTAATTGCCCTGAACGATGGTTACCGACCAGTCGTTGGCGTTATGAACCAGCCATTCACCGGTGAGCGTTACCTCGGAAGTCACCTTGGTTCCTGGTGCAATGGTGCCCAGCTAAAAACACGTAATTGCCATAGTCTCGCCTCGGCCACGCTAATGTGCACCACGCCAGACATGTTCGACACGCCCGAAAAATCAGCTGCATTTAAGTCTATCTCTTCAAAAGCGCAACTGGTGCGATTTGGCGGTGACTGCTACGCGTATTGCATGCTGGCCTCAGGATTTGTCGATGTGATCGTTGAGGCTAGTCTGCAATCCTACGACGTCCAGGCGCTAATACCTATCATTGAGGGAGCTGGCGGGATAATTACCACCTGGGATGGTAGCTCTGCACAAGATGGGGGCAGCATCGTCGCATGCGGTGATCCTAGCCTACATGCCGAAATTGTTGATCTACTTAAGCACGCCAATTGACTCGGAGCTGACCAAGGCTGATCACGGAGCTAATAACGGAACAGCGCGCTCGGTTTGCTCTCTAATTTAAATCTCGATTCGGTTATAACCAAAAGCCCTCGAATGAGGTTTAATAGATTAATCAACGAGACGCTTTTCCGCCCTGTTGTTTCCCTTGCAAAAACGCTTGGCGACATCTGCCTTTTGAGCCAACCTATGCCATTTTTCAATATCTGAAAGCCCATATGGGTGTTTGTCGTTATTTCTGCTGTCCCGGTAAATTGCTGACCAATCGCTATTGAGGGGATTCTCCCGCGCAAAGCGAACGGCTTCGTCGATTGTCTTCAGGGCTCTACCAAAGGCCCTTCTGAGGCAATCGATGTACTTGCTCAAACCGGAAGATCGCAGGAGTCAGCATGAGTGTTTCAATTGAAGAGAAAAAAAATGCCCAATTACTGGCGCGCGTAGCCGACATCGCTCGCAGTGTAACGTTTGGCCACGTTATTGACGGGGTTAGCGAAGATAACGGTCCAGGAAAAAACATTGATGTCCTGAACCCAGCTAATGGCGAATGCATTGCTCGAATCGTAAGTGGCACTGCCGAAGACGTGGATAGGGCCGTAAGCGCCGCTCGAGCAGCGTTCCCCAAGTGGAAAGGGTTGCAGCCTTCTGACCGCGCTAAGGTGCTCAATTCCGTAGCGGATGCCCTAGACGCAAATGTCGACGATCTCGCTGCTCTGGAGTCATTGAATGCCGGAAAACCTTGGATGGTTTCGCGTGCAGAAACACAAATGGGAGGTGAAGTATTCCGCTTCCTCGCCGGCGCGGCCCGCGCGCTGCAAGCACCCGCTACCGAAGAGTACGTAAGTGGTTACGTCTCGATGATTCGACGCGAACCCGTCGGCGTTGTCGGAGCGATCACACCCTGGAACTATCCTCTCCTGACTGCGGTGTTCAAAATCGCTGGTGCACTTGCTGCTGGCAACACCATGGTTCTGAAACCGTCCGAGCTGACACCACTGACAACCGTGTATTTCATGCGGCTTGTGGCTGATATTTTGCCACCTGGTGTCTTGAACATTGTCTTGGGGGCAGGTTCCGTTGTCGGGTCGGCAATCTCCCAGCATCCTGATATTGATCTGGTTTCCATCACAGGCAGCGTCGTTAGCGGACAGCGCGTCGTAATCGATTCAGCTAAATCGCTCAAACCCACGCACCTGGAGCTTGGTGGTAAGGCGCCTGTTGTTGTGTTTGAAGATGCAGATTTAGACAAGGTTGTAGAAGCCATCCGAACGGGAGGATTTTGGAACTCTGGTCAAGAGTGTGGAGCTGCAACACGGGTAATCTGCGCAGCATCTATCAAAGATCTTTTGACAGCTCGTCTTGTAGAGCGCATCTCGACCATCCAAACGGGGGCTGTGACGGACGGTGAACAGATTGAGATGGGGCCACTGATCAGTAGACGCCATCTGGATTCCGTTGCCGGCATCGTGTCCCGAGCGAAGCAAGACGGAGCGACGATTGCTTTGGGTGGCGAACCTACACATGGCCCGGGTTACTTTTTCCCCCCAACCGTGATCACTGATATCAAATACGGAAGTGAGATCACTCGAGAAGAAGTCTTCGGCCCTGTCATCACGATTGAGACGTTTGATGATGAAGCAGACGCAATCAAAAAATCGAACGACGTGGCATATGGGTTGTGTGCGTCTGTTTGGACACAAAATGTTGGGCGCTCTCTTCGTATGACAAGCGCATTGAATTTCGGAACTGTCTGGATTAACACTCATTTGGTCTTGCCAGTCGAAATGCCTTGGGGTGGGTTCAATGCGTCAGGACATGGCCGAGAGCTGTCGACGCTTTCATTGGATGACTTTTCTCGAACAAAACACGTCATGATTTCAATGTCCTCATGAGTGCGTGTTTTTTCGTGAGATTCGTTGTAAGAAATCGCATGTAATAGAAAGTAAAGCATCAGAGCTGATGTGCGCTGATATAGAAAGCAGTGCACATCTCTCTTTGCGTTACCTGAAGTAATTATTCTAAAAAAAAGCGATATATTCGGGAGAATTTCTTGAAAATATTAGTGCCGATAAAACGTGTAGTCGACTTTAACGTTAAGGTGCGTGTTAAAGCTGATTGTAGTGATGTTGATCTTACGAATGTTAAAATGTCGCTCAACCCGTTCTGTGAGGTAGCGATTGAAGAGGCTCTGCGTTTAAAGGAAGCTGGATCTGTAACAGAAGTAGTTGCGGTTTCGATTGGGCCAGACTGCGTGCAGGACCAGATCCGTACGGCTCTTGCCATGGGCGCGGATAGGGGTATTCATATAAAAACAGATGAAACTCCGGAGTCCTTTTCTGTCGCTAAATTACTCGCAAGTTTGGTAGGCGTGGAGCAGCCTGATATTGTCATATTGGGTAAGCAGGCAATTGATTCTGATAATAATCAAACCGGCCAAATGTTAGCGGGTCTGGTGGGTTTCTCACAAGGCGCATTCGCGTCGAACGTTACGGTGATTTCCAACGAAGTCAAAGTTGATCGTGAAGTGGATGGCGGGCAACAGACGGTGTACTTGAAGTTGCCAGCTGTTCTGACAGCAGATTTAGCTCTCAATATCCCAAGATATGCATCCTTACCAAATATCATGAAGGCTAGAAAGAAACCTTTGGTGACAGTCACGCCTTCTGAACTGGGTGTAGAGCTAATAATTCATCAAAAGCTTTTGCGCGTGGATATTCCAAGCGAACGGGCATCCGGAAAAATTGTGTCATCGGTGGATGAGCTGATTAACCAACTTAGAAACGCAGAGAAGGTGATCTAATGGCGATCCTGATTTTTGCTGATCATAACAATACTCACCTAAAGTCTACGACCTATAACGCCGTAGGTGCGGCGGCTATTATCGCGCAAATGACTGGTGGTAATTTAGAGGTCGTTGTGAGTGGTAGCAATTGCGGTGATGCTGCGAAGGAAGCTGCGGCAATCAAAGGCGTTTCCAAGGTATGGGTGTTAGACGAAATTTTTTTCGAGGGGCAACTCCCGGAAAACGTAGCTCCAGTTCTCGCCAACCTGGCACGGAGCTACACACACTTGGTCGGCTCCTCAAGTTCGAATAGCAAAAATATTTTGCCCCGAACAGCGGCACTGCTCGGCGTTGCACAGATTTCGGAAATAATCAGTGTAGAGGCGCAAGATACGTTCAAGCGCCCAATATATGCCGGCAATGCCATTGCTACTGTTAAATCGCTTGATCCAATCAAAGTGATTACGGTGCGTACCACTGCATTTGCCCCTACTACTGCTACCGGAGGATCAGCTGAAATTGCTACGGTGGAGGAGGGAGTAGATAGAGCCTTGTCTCGATTCGCTGAAGAGCGGAGTGCAATTTCTGATCGTCCAGAACTTCAATCGGCTAAAGTGATCGTATCCGGAGGGCTCGGTGTAGGCAGTAGTAGTAACTTTTCTCTAATTGAAAAACTTGCTGATAAGTTTGAGGGTGCTGTTGGGGCATCACGAGCGGCAGTAGATGCTGGTTTTGCGCCAAATACGCTTCAAATCGGGCAAACAGGAAAAGTTGTCGCCCCCGAGCTTTATTTTGCAGTCGGTATTTCCGGGGCTATTCAGCATCTGGCGGGTATGAAGGATTCCAAGATAATTGTCGCTATAAATAAGGATCCAGAAGCTCCGATTTTCAAAGTAGCAGATTATGGACTTGTGGGCGACTTGTTTGAAGTTTTACCAGAACTTGAGAAAAAGCTCTAGATTGCAAACCAAAAGATTTTGAGGCTTTTATTTAGTTTTTGCTTTCTGAAATTCATTAATTAAGTTGCCTTGCGACACCTCACGAATTTCAGAAGTTGGTTCTTGCTACTATTGAAATGGCATCAGCAAAATGATTTTGCCAAATGTGGTGGTTGAGTCCACGGATTGTTTTTGATTACTAAGCTTTTGATAGGTGATGATGGTCGTCATTGAGTTCGTTGATTTTTGCATTTTAAGGGGGAGTAATGCGCTTATCAAATTTATCTATAAAAACGAGAATCACTGTACTCGCTGGCCTTTGCATGATTGGAGTTGTATCAGCTATTGTATATGCTTCGGTAATAAAAATTCAATCAGTGTCTGACGTAACTGAAGTGTCTAGTTCAAAAGAACTAAAAAAACAAGCAATTGACCATTTGCATAAAGTCAGCGAGGCAGAGGCAGGAACTATAAGTCGGCGTTTTTCTGAAAGCACTATTTTTTTGGAAACGTTGGGCAGACAGATTATGTCTACTCGTAAGCAGTCGTTGGCGTCGAGTGAAGATCTGACAGTGTTACGAAAAAAGATCTTCAACATGATTCTAGAACAGGTATCTGCTAACTCTAATGTATTTGGGGTAGGCGTGACATTCGAACCTAATGCATTTGACGGACACGATAAGGACTTCATCAGCAAAAGTTTTCAGACCGGTAATGAGATCGGTCGTTACGCTTTCTACGCGTCGCCACAATCTAAAAGTAACACAGTGCCAGAGTCCGAGATAATCGATAATGGGTTACCAGGTACTTATTGGTATAGTTGTCCTTTAAAAGAAAAGCGACTATGCGTCGTGGATCCTTATACATATACAGATCCTGCCGGTAATGCGACTCTGATGACGACAATTTCTACTCCACTTTTTGATGGAGATAAGTTGGTTGGGGTGATCGGGTTGGATCTTGCGCTGAGCAGCTTGCAATCTTTAGCGCAGAAAGCTAGTGATGAACTTTATAAGGGTGCTGCTCAGGTTACATTCGTGAGTTCGGAAGGTAGTGTTGCTGCCCGGAGTAATGACGCCAAGGTATTAGGAACAAGCCTGAAGCTAATTGAACCTGAGGCTTCTGAAGAGATTATCTCAAGACCTCAGAAAAATAACGCTACCATCCTCGACAACGGTTCTGAAATTTCAGTTATTTTCCCTTTTTTGCCCGTCCAAGAGGGTAGGAACTGGAGCGTTCTAATTCAGGTGCCGACTGATATTCTTTTAGCGTCGGTACATGAATTAAAAGGAAAATTGAGCGAGATGAAGACATCAGCAACGATAGATTTGTTAGCTGTCGGTTGTATGGCGGGCTTTGCAGGACTAATTTTGATCTGGCTTATGTCTTTTACCGTTACTCGCCCTATACTTCAAGTGGCTAAAATGCTTGAGGATATTGCTAGCGGAGAAGGGGACCTGACAAAACGTTTAAACTATGTAGGGAAAGATGAAGTTGGTCGGTTGGCGGGCTGGTTCAATAGGTTCCTTGATAAGCTACAACCTATAATAATTGAAATTGGGGAGTCGATTAGAAATACTAGGCTTACAGCGGGCCAGGCTTCAGACATTGCTAACGAAACAAGTAGAGGGATGCAGGAACAGTTCAAAGAAGTAGATCAAGTTGCCACCGCTTCACAAGAAATGAGCGCTACATCGCAAGACGTTGCCAGAAACGCAGCGCTGGCAGCTGATGCCGCTCGGAACGTTGATAGGGCCGCGCAGGCAGGAATGGACACTATCGTTAGAACAACTGAGTCCATAAATGCGCTAGCTGCTCAGATGAAGAGTGTGATGGTTGAGGTCAGTCAGCTAGAAAAAAACAGTGAAAAAATAGGAAATGTTCTAGAGGTCATTCGTTCGGTAGCCGAGCAAACAAACCTTTTAGCGCTGAACGCGGCGATCGAAGCGGCTAGGGCAGGTGAGTCAGGTCGTGGATTTGCGGTCGTAGCCGATGAAGTAAGGAACCTTGCCAGGCGGACGCAAGATTCTGTAGTGGAAATTCAGGAAGTAATTGAAACCTTACAGTTACGTACAAAAAGTGTAATTAAGTCTATACAAGCTAGTCATGTGCAGGCTGATGGAAGTGTTCTGCAGGTAGATCAAGCCGTCCAATCGCTGCAAGCTATCAATGAAGCTGTTGAGGTCATACGTTTGATGAACTTGCAAATTGCAAGTGCAGCCGAGGAACAAAGCGCCGTATCAGAAGAGGTAAATCGTAACGTATCAACAATCCGGGATGTCACCGAAAGGCTCACTCTGCGTTCAGAGGATTCTGCCAGCGTCAGTGAAACATTGAATACACTAGCTAACAAGCAGCAGTCGCTAATGAATAATTTTCTTGTTTAATTGCTCTGCTTGCGTAGTGTAAAGGTTAGTGAGCGCCTCTAATAATACGGCGCATATAAATTTATGACCATCTTACGAGATATAAACTATGCCGATAGTTACGATTCAATTGTTGGAAGGACGGTCAGCGGCGATTAAAGAAAAAATAGCACGCGAAGTCGTCAAAGTTTTCGAACTAGAGTTACACCTAGCCCCTAATGACACTACTGTTGTTTTTCAAGATGTGAAGGCTGAGGACTGGTTCGCTAACGGCGCGTCCTTGAAAAAAGGTAGCAGTTGAATTGATGAGTTTCATCAATTTTACGTAAGCTTATTCTTAAGCTTCGGTTCAAAACATATAACGGAGGTTTTATTTGTGAGTATTATACGCAAGCAAATTGGTGAAAGAATGAGCCAGGCTGCCATTTACAATAGAGTTGTTTATTTGGCGGGACAGGTGGGGAATCCGGAAGGTTCGATCTCCGAACAAACCGGTGAAGCACTATCAAGAATCGATTCATTATTGAGCGAGTCTGGTTCCAGCAGAAATAGCATTCTTAGTGCAACCATTTTTTTGGCTGATATTTCAGATTTTAAGTTAATGAACGATGTGTGGGACGAGTGGATTCGCCCAGGGTTTACTCCTGCCCGTGCTTGTGCTGAAGCGAAGCTTGCACATCCTTATCTAAAGGTTGAAATAATTGTGATTGCAGCTGTTGAATAGTTATAAGTTTTTAAGTCTCAAAGGCCGATGACGTCGTGCTTTTGAGACTTAATAATAAGATAGGTTTATCAGAGAAATTACGGTGGAAGGCAAGTCTGATGTATTGCTGGTTTGTGTATTCATGTTAAACAAGCGCGGAACAATTAAACATCGTCAATAAATCTTCGCGAAGTCACCTCTTTTGATTTTCAGCGAAGCATTTAGCATCGATATCGTTGCCATGCTTTCTAGCAGTCATTCCCACCCCCCCATAGCCAGCTCGCCCCCCTCATGTCTCCTGCTATTTATTGCTACCAACCTCTAGCCCATGCATGGAGCAGTAGACATCTTCATAACGCGAAACCCGGCCAAATTCATCGTGGCGTAAGCCCATGACGATGGAGAAACAAGCGAGTGGTCGGAGCTGCTAAATTTTCTGTGATTCGGTCCCTGTATGAAAATTTAAGCTGCGCTGTCGGGGCCCGGAAGAGAGAATTTTCTCCGTTGATTTTATCATTAGGAGGCTCTAAAGCGGGCCTTTGAGCGGATTCTGCAGATGTAGTTCTGGAGAGAAAATTTGAGTCTGGTGGTATAACAAAATTCGATAACTGCATGTCCATATGGGTGTTTGTCGGGATCGCTCGCGAGCGAGTAGATTGGGCCATGCGCTTCATTTCTACTGTGAATTTAATGCGAGACGCTTTCAATGACCCATTCATATGATGATGTTGATGTGGTGATCGTCGGAGCTGGCCCGTCAGGAGCCGTATCTGCCCACACCCTAGCGAGTAAAGGGTTCAAAGTGCTTTGTTTAGAGCAAGGCGATTGGGTCAGCCCGGCCGACTATCCTGGAAATAAGCCTGAGTTTGAACTTCTCCTACAAAAAAAATGGAGTTGGAATCCGAATAAACGTGAGCGGCCTGAAGACTATCCAATGAACCTCGATGGGACGGATGTCACTCCTATTATGTTTGCCGGAGTCGGTGGGTCTAGTCTCTTGTACGGCGCTCAATGGTTGCGTTTGTTGCCATCGGATTTTCGCGTAAAAACTCTTGATGGAATTTGTGATGACTGGCCGATTGATTACTACGACCTTGAACCTTACTACAATCGCGTCGATGCGTTTTTGGGTGTGGCGGGTCTAGGAGGAGATCCTGCCTACCCGCCGCAGGATTATGAAATGCCTCCACACCCATTGGGCAAGGGTGGAATGGTGGCTGCGAAGGGATTGAACAAACTTGGCTGGCATTGGTGGCCTGGTACTCAAGCAATCCCGACTTGGAAATTCAAGGCGATGGAGAAATGCGTTCGCTGGGGTGTCTGTGAAACAGGATGCCCAGCGGGTGCCAAGGCTTCATTCGACCTTGGTTATTGGCCGCATGCGACGGCTGCCGGCGCACAGCTAGTGACCGGAGCACGCGTACGTAAGATCACCACTAATGACCAAGGTCTCGCAGATTCGGTTATCTGGATCGATCGAGAAGGTGTCGAACACACCCAGCGAGCAAAGATCGTCATCATGGCAGCCAACGGTATTGGTACTGCTCGACTATTGTTGCTTTCGGCTTCCAATGCGTTTCCTGATGGGCTTGCTAACTCCTCCGGACTTGTTGGCAAAAACTTGATGTTGCACCCCAATAATGAGGTGCTTGGCTTATATGATGAAGATATCGAAAGTTGGAAAGGTCCAGCTGGCCAGCTAATTTACTCTCTTGAATTTTATGAAACGGATAAAAGTCGCGGCTTCTATCGTGGATCTAAAATGAATTTGATGCCGGTTCCAGGTGTTTTGCGACTTGTATCTACTCACGAAAATCTTCCGTTCGAAGAGCGGTGGGGATCTGCGCTGCATGACATCACCAAATATGCAGGTCACGCGTTGAGTTGGGCAGGGAACATCGAGGATTTACCTGAGGAAACCAACCGGGTGATTCTGGACCCAGTTTTAAAAGACAGTGATGGTATTCCTGCTCCTCGTATTGAATATAAAATTTCTGAGAATACGCAGAAAAACCTTGATTTTGCTCTTGAGCGAATGGCTGAAATGCACTTGGCTGCCGGGGCCAAAAAGATCTTTAAAACACCACTGTGGCGGGAGGCCCCGGGGCATATTTTAGGCACTGCACGTATGGGGGACGATCCCAAGGCATCTGTTGTAAATAAGTATGGACGGAGCCACGACGTTAAGAATCTATTTATTGTTGACGGAAGCGTTATGGTTACCAGCGGTGCAGTCAATCCAACTGCGACCATTGCAGCGCTCGCGCTGAGAACTGCTGAGCATATTATCGACACGGCTGCTGAAATGGGGGTGACTGTATGAGTCGCGTATCTATCAGCTCCGAAGCCACAAATGCTTTAACTAGTTTGGCAAAAGTTTTAATTCCGGGTACTGATACAATGCCTGCAATCGATCAGTTACCAATGTTTGAAAGTTTAATTCAGGTAGCTGTGAAGTCTTGCGGCTATACTGATGAGCAGATTGAGCTAGCCATTTCTAACATTCCAGGCGATGTTGATTGGGTAAGTGCTAAAAAATACTCCGAGGAAATGCCGGAAAGTTTTAATATCGCGGCAACGTTAGCATCTGCCGCATACCTGATGGCACCTCCTGTGCTCGAAGGTCTCAAATTTCCTACTGATCGTCGGCATCCAGCCGATGTGGAGGATTTCCTTCAAGAATACGATACGGGAATTCTTGAAGAGGTTACTAACCGCGGCCCGAGATTTAGGCACACAGAGCGAACGCCTAAGTAATTGATTGTAATCTTTAATTAAATGACTTTCCATCCAGTAGCTCGTGATTAGTAGGTTGGTGCTATGTCTAATTCAGATGATAAAACTAATAAAAAAACGCTGCGTAGTCGTGCGTGGCACGAATCAACGGGAGTGGAGGGCTTTCTCCAGCGATCTTCTCTGAAGGTTCAAGGCTTGCGAGAAAAGGATTATCAAAAGCCAATTATTGGTATTTGTAATAATACCAGCGACTTTAACCGTTGCCATACGCATTTTGGTGGAATGGTTGAGGGCATCAAGGAGTCAATCCTCCAGAGTGGTGGCTTGCCACGTATTTTTAATACGATGACCATGGGCGCGGATAATACAATGCCGCTCGGTTCTTCGTTCATGCACCGAAACTTGCTGGCAATGGAGATTGAGCAAACAGCTGATATTTACTCCATCGATGGGCTCGTCATGCTGGGTGCTTGTGACGAAACGATACCAGCTATGTTGATGGCTGCTGCATCTATAGACCTTCCTACTATTCTATTGCCAGGCGGCCCATCATTCAGTGGATTCTGGAGGGGGCGTGATGTCGGCTCGGGTACCGATTTCCACAAAGCATTGGAAGCTGTAAAGCGCGGTGAGTTGGACCTTAAGGACATCACATCCCTCGAAAATTCATTGGAGCGTAGTCCTGGTCACTGCAGCACTATGGGAACCGCCGCGACCATGGCAGTCATCGCTGAAGCAATTGGAATGGCACCTTCGGGAAGTTGCGCTATCCCAGCTGTGGACTCCCGTCGCATCGCTATGGCGCGTGATGTTGGCGAATACATCATGCAGTTGGTGGCTGATGACCTTCGGCCATCTCAAATTATGACCGCTGAGGCATTCGATAACGCTATCCGAGCGTTGGCTACCGTAGACGGTTCAAGCGCTGCCGTAATGCATTTGTTAGCAATTGCTGGGCGCCTTGGCATTGATCTGCAGTTAGAGCAGTTTGATCGTATTTCCACCTCTACCCCGGTGCTGCTCAACTTGCGGCCGGCGGGGGAGTACTACATGAACGACTTCTTTAATGCTGGCGGCGTCCCTGCGATGCTCAACGCGTTAGGACCGCTAATCCACAAAGATGTTATTACCGTAACCGGTAGGACTTTGGGGGAGGAGATCGCCGGCGCTCAAATTGAAGATCCTCGTGTTATCGGGACTTTAGATAAACCAATCTCTGAACCGCGCGGCATCTCTGTACTGCACGGGAATATCGCACCAGATGGAGCGATCATTCGTGCTGGTGTGGCCTCTCCAGACCTTCTCGTACATCGTGGTAGGGCGCTGGTGTTTGAAGGAAAGGCTGATCTTGATGATCGTCTCTATCACCCAGATTTTGATGTGCGCCCTGGAGACATCATCGTTCTAAGGGGCGAAGGACCTAAGGGTTCTGGTATGCCGGAATCAGGCCGTATCGCTGTACCCGAAAAGTTACTCCTTCAAGGGATTAGCGACATGATTCGAATCACGGATTCCCGTTTGGGCGGCACCGTGAAACAAACCGCGATCTTGCACGTAGCACCAGAATCAGCGGCGGGTGGTCCTTTGGGACTGATCGAAACTGGAGACATGATCCAAGTCGATGTCCCTAACCGTCAGTTCAACGTTGAGGTTTCGGACGAGGAACTGGCCGCGCGGCGCCAACGCAAAGGCCCGTCTGTTGTTCCACCGAGAGCAACTCGCGGGTATGCAAAGCTAGTGCTGGATAGCGTTATGCAGGCCAACAAAGGCTGTGATTTGGACTTCCTCGCACTCCCTATTTCTAAATCAAAAACAACAAATGAGGCAGCTAAATGACCACTAATATTTGGCCACAAGGTTTGATCACCGCATTGGTTACGCCATTGCACGATGACGCCGTAGATCTTAAGTCCCTGGCTCAGCTCGTTGAGTATCAAATTGATTCTGGCGTGGGTGGACTTGTTGTTACGGGCGGCACTGGGGAGCACGGTGCACTATCAGTAGACGAGCGAGCGCTCTTGATCCGCGAGGTGGTCAAGTTTGTAGCAGGTCGTGTTCCTGTTATCGCTGCAACCGGCTGCTTCACTACCGCCCAGACCATCGAATTGAGCCGCGTGGCAAAACAAGCTGGCGTGGCGGGGCTACTGCTTGCCTCCCCATTCGGTGAGCCGATCAGTTGGGCAGAGCGGTACGCTTTTTATCAAGCGGTTACCTCAACTGTTGAGTTACCCGTGATGATCTACAACACGCCTCCTGCCGGGGTATTAAACCTCGACCAAATCAAGCAACTGGCTGAGCTTCCTAATATTAGCGCGGTGAAAGACAGCTCTGGTGATCCAGAATTGATGGGTGATGTGGTCGCCTGGGCCAAGAACATCGGCTTCGGCGTGTACGTAGGCAAAGACTCATTTCTGTGCGAGGCGCTTGTAAGCGGTGCTCAGGGAGTAGTTTTCGGAGTTTCGAACTTCATTCCTCGTGAGTTAGTAGATTTCATCTCACGCATTCGCACCGAAGGTGCAACGCCAGCTAATCTCCAAGTATGGAGTGGCCTGCGGCCGTTCCTGAGGTTCATGGAAGGCTCCTCTAACTACGTAGCGTTTTGTAAGATCGGTTGCAAAGCTCGCGGAATTGACGTTGGCAACGTAAGAGCACCATACCTGATGCCAGAAACTGACGAGAAAAGCCGCTTCAGCGAGTTGTTAAACACGCTGAAGTAATTACCAAAGCGTCGATGCTCACGGCGCATTCACAATGCGCCACCTGCCTTTTCTATTATGTGGAGTTATCCTATGAAAGAGCCTTGGTCAATCGATGATATCCGTAACGTCATCGACGGTAAGCCTACACGTCGGCAGGTTTTGGGTGGCGCAGCTGTTTTAGCTGGTGGCGCGTTCATGGCCCCCTATTTCCCAGTTATGGCGGCAGAGGTCGGCGGCAAGCTACGTCTATTGGGCTGGGAAGGTGAAACATTTGATGATCAGCTGGCGGAATTTGTTAAGTCTAAGAAAATCGACTTGAAAATTTCGTCCATTGCTAACCAGGATGACGTGCAAATTCAGTTGGTAGGAAAAACTCCAACTGTAATCGACATCACTGCGTACAACGAAGGTTACGCGAATTATTATGGAAAACAGCTGAAGATTCTTTCGCCTTTAGACGAGTCTAAATTACCTAATTATAGTTCTGATTTGATCTTCGACCAGTTCTACAAAAAGCCATTTTGGTATTGGGATGATCAGCTCTATGGAGTAGTGGTAGCTTGGGGGCTTAATGTCTTGATTTATAACCCTGCTTTGGTACCTGAACCGAAATCTTATTCGGATCTATTGAAGCCAGAATATAAAGGTTTGTTGACATTTACGGATGATATCCTAGCTACATGGCCAATGATCGCGAGGGTTACTGGCTTCGCAGATAAGTATCCAAATTTAACAAAAGACGAGCTTTCAAAAGCATTTGAAGCTATGGAGCCGTATCGAGCGCAAAGTAGAGTGTTCGCAGGTTCCATTGGCGACACTATCAACCTTTTTGTTAACAAGGAAATTGGTGTCCTCTTTTCTGGCTGGACCGGGATCACGGGTGAAACCAAGCTTCAAGGCGTGGAAACTCGACTTGGAAACCCTGTGGAGGGTGGTGCCATTTGGAGTGATGCGTTCTGCATCCCGAAAACTGCACAAAATAGGGATACTGCACATGCGTATATCAACGCGGTGCTAACACCTGAAGTGCAGGCTGCAAATGCTAATAAAAGTGGTGTAGCAACAATTTGTAAAAAGGCAATTCCACTACTAGACGAAAAGGCTCGTAATGCAGTTAATTACGACAATTTGGATGAGGTGTTCCGTAACGCACCAATGCAAGGCGTTCCACCGCGGGTTTCAGATAAGTACGCGACTTTTGATCAATGGATTGAGGCCTGGGAAAACTTTAAAACTGGATTCTAGTGATTCAGAAAACGTCTCGGATAGTTTTGTCGAGACGTTTGAAAGGCTAATAATAAGAAGCGAATCAGCGTGTTTTGAATATTTGCAAAGCTGCTGCCATCAGTCGCGTTTTAATGAGTAGTACGCCATGTTAAGATACTTAAGCTCTTTGAAGGAAAATAAGCGAGAACGCACAGGCCTAGCTTTAGCTGCGCCAGTTGTAGTTTTCTTGTTTGTGTTTTTCATCATTCCAACCGGAATGTTGCTCGTTTATAGCTTCTGGCTCTCAGAATCTTTTGTTTTGATACCAAGTGCTACACTTGAAAATTATACCAATGCTTTGATGCGGCCTGCTGTTCAGGCTTCACTTTTGGCAGGAGTTACAATCGGGTTTTGGACCGCAATTATCTCAACGGTATTGAGCTACCCCGTTGCTTGGTACATCGCGTACCGGAGTCGAACTAATATTCTGCTTTATGCGGTGTTATTATCTTGGTTCTCCAGCTATCTAGTTCGAATCTTCGCCTGGCGGACGATTCTTGGTACCAATGGTTTGATAAATGAATCTCTCATGCATTTTGGGATGATTCAAGAACCACTAGAGTTTTTGATCTTTAGCCGTGTGTCAGTCACAATTACCTTAGTTCATGTGTTCGTTCCCTTCACGCTCTTATTGCTACTAAGTGCATTAAGGAATATTACCCCGGATTTTCTAGAGGCTGCCCGAGATCTAGGTGCGTCTCGAATGCAAGTATTTCTACGTGTGACTTTGCCGATTGCCTATAAAGGATTTTTCGGATCATTCATCTTTACGTTTATTCTCGCTGCCGGTGATTTTATCACTCCCCAGCTACTGGGTGGCCGAACTGGCATTACAACAGGCTTGCTAATTTCTGGACAATTCAGACAAACAGGGAATTGGCCATATGGTGCAGCAATGGCGTTTATTCTGCTGATGGTCTTTATGTTAACTTATGTCTTGCTGATTCAGTCGTCACGATGGCTGAAGTTAGCGCCTGGTTCTCGATTCCATCCATCCATGGAGCGCATGCGCGCCGAAGCTGGCGCTGCAGAATCAACGCAGCCGGGGGTGTAACAAATGCTACGTCTATATGTGTTAGCCTTTTTGGCATTCCTATTCTTGCCGATACTAGTGATCACGTTATTTGCGTTTCACTCAACCACCGCAATGAGCTTTCCATTTGAAGGGTTCAGCTTACGCTGGTTTGAAGTGATCCTCTCTGACGATAATTTTGTTAACTCGCTTAAGAACTCGGTGATTGTAGCAACCGCGTCGTCCATCGCGACGTGCTTGCTGGGTACTTTTGCCGCACTTGCGATCCCTCGTCTAAGCAAACGTCCGAAAGCTGCGTTTTCATTTCTCGCGTTTGCACCCATCGCGTTACCCGGCTTGTTCCTTGGGATCGGTCTGCTGGTATTGTTCGATATGCTAGGAGTTCACCGTTCCTTAGTGACTGTTACTATTGCTCATACTCTTTTTTGTCTCCCATTTTTTATTGAAACGGTTCGCTCTCGAGTAACCTTTTTTGATGCGGATTTAGAGTTGGCAGGTCGTGATCTAGGTGCAGGCCCGTTCGCCGCTTTCCGTCTCATAACTCTTCCTATTTTGGCTCCAACGTTGCTCGGCGGCACAATTCTATCCTTTGCGCTATCATTCGATGAAATCGTCATCACTGTTTTTGTGATCGGAGAACAAAGTACTCTTCCATTTTATATACTTTCTGCGATGAGACGTACTGTCAATCCGACCATAAATGCGGCATCTGTATTGGCGATGGGAATGACACTGGTCTTACTCCTTGTTGCAGGGGTAATACTAGGAATGCAGAAGCGTCGTGCAATACAACAACGTAGCGCGGACCGAGAAGAATAAGATGAACAGCATGATCACAGAATCTGTAAAAGCTAAAGAGTCGACAACATACGCGTTCAGCAATATCGTCACGATTAAAGGGCTTACCAAGCGTTATGGCGATATTACGGTACTAAACAAGCTTGACCTGGAAATCCGTAAAGGCGAAATTCTTACGTTTTTAGGGCCGTCGGGCTGTGGCAAATCAACACTCATGCGTTTAATAGCAGGATTTGATACTCCAACGGAGGGATCTCTTTCTCTGCATGATCAAGATATGACACGCATGCCCCCTGAGCGGCGTCCGGTCAATATGGTATTCCAGAGATACGCGTTGTTTCCCCATCTGGATGTCTTTGACAATATTGCTTTCGGTCTGAGATTGAAGAAGCTACCGAAAGCAATTATTCGAGACAAAGTTTTAAAGATTATGGAACTGGTTCAGCTAGAGAAAATGGCCAGCCGTTGGATTACTGAATTGAGCGGTGGCCAGTGTCAGCGAGTCGCTTTAGCTCGAGCTTTGGTGAACGAGCCTGAGGTTTTGCTGCTCGATGAGCCGCTCGCGGCGCTAGATTTAAAGATACGCCAACACATGCTTGTTGAGTTAAAGCGGATTCAAGATGTTACAGGCACAACTTTTGTGTATGTTACTCATGACCAAGATGAAGCCATGATTTTATCGTCGCGTATAGTGCTGATGAACCAAGGCTGCATCGAGCAGATTGCGACACCGGATGATCTGTACTTCAGACCGAAATCACTTTTTGCTGCAAAATTTTTAGGCGAAACAAACGTAATATCAGGCATTGTAACCGCGCGAAGCGGTAACGAAATGTCGGCCGCATTTGCTGGAGGGACTGTTCGTTCAACCCAATATGACGCTAAAGTAACTGTTGGCTCCAAAATTCATATCTTGGTTCGTCCCGAGTCTGTACACATTACGCCGGTTCTCGAGCCTTATATTGATGATCCTCAGGCGTCAAATTCTTGTGTTGCAACATTAAAGTCGATTCTACCTATCGGTGGCAGGGTGATACTTGTTGCCGAGCTTCCAGATGGGACGGCAATAAAAGCGCAACAAATAAGAACAGGTGAGCCTTCAGCGTTCTATGTCGGACAGTCAGTTCACTTAAGTTGGAGGTCTGACGTAATGGCAATGCTCATTGAGTGACTTGGCTGTTAAAAATTTAATTTCCAATACAAAAATCACAGTCCAGGCTGTCTGGGCTGGGCAAAAGGAGAGTTGTAATGTCAGATTCTAACTTGGCGCCACACTTTAACGTGCACACGACAAATTTTGAGCCGCTCCCCGAGTTTGGTGGGTCGAAAGCTATTTTGTACCACTCTCCCGACGGTACCAGGCTTGCTGGTAGCTTCCGAGAGTCAGGGACTCATCAATTTGTTATGCCGTTTGACGAGTTCATTTACGTCGTTGCTGGCGGGGTGAAGATCACGATCACGGATGGCGAATCTTTTTATCTAGGTGTAGGAGATACTTGCTACCTGAAACAAGGGCAAGATGTATTGTTTGAGATGACCGACGACTTCCATGATGTAACTGTACTGATCTCTGATAAGCGGATTGACGTCTGACGGTTTATGATTTATGTAAGTCCCTCGGTGCTGTAGTTGAAACTACAGTCGAGGGACTGCTATATAACGACTCATTCGATGACTCGTGCGCCGGTCCAAATTCCTTGGTCAATAAGATCTGAGGATGTAGCAATGATTCTTTGACCAACGTAAGTTGCGAGCCGCGATATTGGTCGATCTGCTGGGTAGGATAGTTCAAGTCTTCTTAAAGGAGTTGGATTGATAAGGGGGGCTGCTGTCATCTTGCCCTCTGCAATTTCCTGTCGCACCGAAGTGATAGGGATAATTGAGACTCCATTGTCGTTAATAACAAGTTGTTTTAACACTGAAAAGGAGTCTACATCGATTTTGACGTTTAGATGAATCCCGCACATATGGGCGGCCTCATCGGCTATCTGTCTAGTACTGTGTCGAGCACTAGGCAGTAGAATGTCAAATTGTGACAAGCTAGAAAAGTCTAGCGGATTTTTGTAGCTGAAGTTCTGAGCTTTCGAACCAACGATGTAAAGATCCTCTTCTAAAAAGGGGGTGGACTTCAGAGACCTGATCGATAGGGGGTCATAAAGCACGGCTACGTCCAGATCACCGCTGTGGACACGCTCAAGCAGATCAAGTGAATACCCACTCACTATTCTGCACGTCGCGTAAGGATGTGATGTTCGAATTGCTTCAATGAGCGGTACTGTAAGAACGTCCGTAACAGAGGAAAGTAGTCCGATGGAAACATGACCGCGAAGAGCTTCGTCAGCTAGGCTGGATTTGATTTCGTCCATTTCGGCCATAATACGCCGAGCGTGCTGTAGAACGCGTTGGCCTTGCGCCGTGATAATCATCCCTCTGCCGTGCCGCTCGAACAGTTTTGCGTCAAGTTCGTCTTCAAGCATTGCCATCCGTCTACTTAGCGCCGGCTGCGCAGTGCAGAGTCGATCTGCTGCTTTTGAAAGGCTTCCAAGTTCTGCGACCTGGATTAACGTGCGAAGCTGGTTGATATCCATTTTTAATGGCGCTCTAGTTTGGTAACCGTATGCAAATTGTACCTCATTTCTCAGTCAGGCAAAGGGGGTGAAAGCAGTCTCTTTTAAGTGTTTAAATGTTAAGTGTAGCTCTGCAAAATATACAGCCATTGTCTGGATGATTCAGAGGGTGAAAGCCCTTTGACTATAAATTATATGGGGCTTGTGGTTATAAAGCTTCTGGATTTTAGGGCGGTTACTGGTTTTATAAATCCCTCCCTTTATATTTGCGTGCACCACATTACGGGCGGGCGTTGAGGATTTCTTATGTCTGCAGTTTACGATCTGTCATTGATCCTTGAGCGAAAAATTAAAATGATGACCTCTGTGTTAGATGTAATAGCAGAGGAAGGAATGGCAGGGGCAACTTATAGGCGGATCGCCAAGAGGGCAGGTGTAACACTCGGCTCATTAATATACAAATTTGACAGTATAGAACAGTTAATAGAATCGTCGTTTATATATTTCGCCGAGGCAAATCCATCTCTGTACTTGGATGTCTTAGAAGACTCAGCAACTGATGATCAGGTCTTAGGTCGCCTGGTTGATATGTGTTGTTGCAAATGCGATTGTTCGATAATTAGGCGTACGATTTCGATTTCTTATGAGTTGAGCGCGTACGCGAGTAAAAACTCAGCCATGGTTGGCACGGTTGGTATTTGGAGACGAAGAAACCAAGAAGGTTTATCTCGCAGGTTTGGTCTGCTTGCTAGTAAATTGATCGACGCTCTCCTAGAGGGCTTTTTACTAGAAAAAATGGGCGGTCAACCTTCTATTAGGCATTCAGATCTCGATCATATGCTCAGCTTACTTGTAAAAAACGTTAGATGACACACTTTCTACCGGGGCGGAATTTAAATTTTTCGCTGGATTTTTGTTCACATGCGGCCGTATGGATGGAAAAGTCTATATTGAATTTATAGGGTTTCAGTTTTGCTGAAGCGAAAAGTTAGTTGGTTCTTTAGTAAGGTTTTTTGGTTTTTAGGGGCCGAAAGCTAGCCCCCGATAAAGCATGATCATATGATGTAAAGTGTCCAAGTATTATCCTGAAGGTGTAATCTCTACCCAGCAAATAATACATTTTACAGTAAGCGCGATCTACGCAATTTCTGCTTTTCTAGCGGTGAGGGCCGATTTATATCTGTCTGCGTATAGGGTGGTGATGAGATTCATTTGACGTTCTGCAACTTCGTGGTCGTTATTTCTAATCGCAATAATTAGCTCATGAATCATTTCAGTTGGTAGCAATTCTGCGTGTGATGGAGGATCTATAAAGGGAAGAAATGAAGCGGCAAGAGAGTCATGTACAGAGGTCATTAACCATGTATTACTTGCTGCAGCAGCTACTGATAGAAATAGTTCGCTCTCTCCCTGTCTACGTTCATGATCAGCAGTAAAAGATTCTAGCGTTGCAAGAGTCGTCTGTAGGCGTTTTAGGTCTGCTGGTGTCCTCCTGGCGGCGGCGAGGCGAGCGCAAGCAATCTGATTAATGCGCCAATATTCCAACGCCCTGAAGCACGAAGCATGTGATTTGCTGAGATGTTCATGGGCGAGCAGTTTTAATTTGCTTTCCGGTGCAATGATGGCGCCGCCGCTTGCCCCTCGACGTATTTCTAAGTATCCCTCAGCCTCAAGCATTTTTAGTGCCTCGCGCAAGGTGATCCTCGCGACGCCAAGTTCTTCAGCGAATTTCCTTTCTGCCATCAATTTTGTATTTGGAGCAATAAGACCTAGAGTGATCTCTTGACGTAATCTTTCTGCGGTCGCTCCATAGGTCGCGATCGTCTTAATTGGTGTTATTCCAAATAGCATAATTTATATCGCGGTAAATGTGTTGTCGACCATGATCTCGGCACCATTTATAAAACTTGAGTCGTCTGTTGCTAAAAATAGAGCCACTGTCGCTACCTCTTCAGGCTCACAGATTCTTCCCTGCATCAGCGTTATGTCGTTCTCAGAAGCAAACACCCCATGCGAGCGTAATTGCTCAAGCTCCTCATAGGCATGCTTCGTCCTGACAAAACTGGGGACGATCAGGTTGCACCTAATCCCTGCATCACGAAACTCCACAGCAATAGCACGGCACAGTTGATGCATTGCACCCTTAGAAGCGCCATAGACGCTTTCGAAGCTTGTGACTGCTTTCACTGATGAGGAGGAGGTGTTGATAATGACCCCTTTGCCGTGTTCGAGCATGTGTGGAAGCACCGCACGGGTGATCATGAAAACACTTTTGGCATTGTTGTCGAACAACCATTCCCACTCTTCAAGTGTGTAATCCAAGAAAGCCTTAGCGACAATAACGCCCGCATGATTAAAAAGTACATCGATTCGACCTTCCGCTTGGATTGTCGTCACGACAGCTTCATTACACTGTAGATGGATACTCACATCGCAGGGCAAAAAAGTAACCCGGAGATTCTGTTTCTTCAATTCCGATACGAGTCTTTCGCCTGCAGAAAAGTCAGCATCCGCGAAGTAAACGATCCCCCCTTCTTTGGCAAAAAGCTCAACAGTTGCTTTGCCTATTCCATTGGCCCCGCCAGTGATGAAGCACACCTTTCCAGAAAGCTTGGACACGATTAGATCCTCTGTCTTGATTTCCAGATTGTCTCACGCTTCCAGCTGAAAATGATCTGTTTGTAGCCTTCGCGGTGCGCTGGGCCGCTTACGGCTTTTTTGGCCGATCTGAAACATCAATTTGAAGCGATTTTACCCAAAAACAGGCGATGGGATGTGATTTCACCAATACACTGACTGCGCGAGAAAATGGGCTATTACGGTACCTATAAGCGTGGGTCTCGTCGCGTAAAGAATGTTATTTTTCGATGATTTTTATCTATTATCGGCGCTAATTTCTGATTTTGATGCAAAAAAATAGAATATTTAGCTCATTGTCTTCTGATCTCTTTCATGAGCTTACCGCGGTTAATGAAGAAATAAAGGTATACAAAAAGCCCAAATGCTATTGCTTCAGCGCGTTTCGATAGCTTATCTTCCCTGAGTAGGGAGGGGTGTGGAGTTACTGGCTTTAGGCGTACGAGCCAGCGGAGGCGGCGAGTCGGTGACTGGGATGGCGGGATCCAGATCCCGTTCTTGGGGCGCCGTTGATTTCAGCCCTACAGTTTTCCAGGACATCTCGTTGGGCTAAAAACGACAGTGAGGACAATCGCCGGGCGCACGACGTTGCTGCTCATAAATACCTTTCCCATGCGCCCTAATTCGAGACTGCCTGCGTGCGGCTGCAGCTTAAGGCGATATTTTCCAACCTTTAGTGAGATGAAAAAATGTCAACAGATCTGGCTTCGTGGAACAAGAATTCACTTCGTGTTCGTATTTATGGCAATCATATTGATGGGGCGGCTCGTCCATCAGTGTCAGGCGAGCAAATAGAGCGTGTGAACCCTGCAACCGGTGAACTCGTTGCTACCTGGCCTAATAGCGTTGCGCAGGATGTTGACGACGCGGTTGATGCTGCTTTGGCTGCCTTTGAGGATGGACGTTGGTCTGATCTCACCGGTGCGCAACGGGCCGAGGTTCTGCATACCGTAGCCGGCAAGCTTCGCGAGAATACTGATGCCCTCGCGCTTATTGAATCCCTGGAAACTGGTAAGACCTTGGAGCAAGCACGAGAAGAAATTCCATGGGCGGCAGATATGTGGGATTACGCTGCGGGGCAAGCAAGAGGTATCCATGGTGATAGTCATTCGAATCTTGGGCCGGATAAATTGGCCGTCGTACTGAGAGAGCCCGTCGGGCCTGTTGGTTTGGTTACCCCATGGAATTACCCAGCTGTCGTCTTGAGCCAAAAACTGCCATACGCGCTGGCCGCGGGCTGCACAGTGGTAGTGAAACCCAGTGAGTTTACTTCTGGAACAACTCTGGAAATCGCGAAGCTTTTAGAAGAGGCAGGCCTTCCCAAGGGGGTCTTCAACGTTGTTACAGGCCTCGGGGCACGCGCGGGGCAACGCTTGGCAGATCACAAAGACATTCGACTAATTTCCTTCACTGGATCAACGGCTACTGCTCAAAAAATTGTCGTATCTGCTGCTGGAAATATGAAAAAAGTTGTTCTTGAGTTGGGCGGCAAAAATCCCACTGTTGTCTTTGCTGATGCGAATATCGAAGCAGCATTGGACAACGCTATCAAAGGCTTTGTCTACAATTCCGGAGCTGAGTGCTGCAGTGGAAGCCGTGTATTGGTCCAAGAGTCAATAGTAACAAGTTTTACTGAGCAGCTTTGTGAAAAGCTGAAGGGTATTACCGTTGGGGATCCGCTCGATCCAAGCACTAAAATGGGTGCCATTATCAATCAGGCCCAATTTGATAAAATCAATGGTTACATTGAAGAAGGTAAGAGTGTAGGCAGGCTGGCATACGGTGGAAGCGCACTCAAAGATTTGCCAGGCTATTTCATTGAGCCAACTGTTTTTACCGATGTGCCCTCAACGGCCAAAATTTCGCGAGAGGAAGTGTTTGGTCCAGTGATTGTGATTATTCCATTCTCTGACATGAAGCACGCGATCGAGCTGGCAAATGATACCGATTTCGGTCTTGCATCAAGTGTATGGACTAGCGATCTCAATACCGCTACGACCATGGCGCGTAAAATTCGATCTGGAATCGTCTGGGTTAACACCTTTCTTGACGTGGCTTCAGAAATTCCTATTGGTGGTAGCAAGCAGAGCGGGTACGGTCGGGAGAATGGCAGATACTCGATTGAAGAGTATACAAACTTAAAAACTATAGTTATTCAGAATCCAGCTACATCAGGGCGGTATTTGTAGTCTTCTTCCCTCGCATGGTGTCTATTGTCCGATGAAGCCAGGCGAGGTAGAGAAATGGCTACGTTCAGTGCCCGTCTGCTCGTAGCCATATCCAAGGTTTTGTGATGGTGAGCAATTATGAATGCTGAAAGTCTACAAGGTAAGCTAGTCGTACCAGGTTATGCCAGCGCCGATCTACTTTATTCCGATGTCGGATTAAGTTTTTGGGGCGGGGTTGATCCGCTTACTTCAGAAGTTATTGACCTCCACCATCCCCTTTGTGGCAGACAGCTGAAAGGGTGCATTTTGGCAATTCCTTCCGGCAGAGGATCCTGTACCGGAAGCAGCGTCCTGCTTGAGCTGATTCTCAGCGATCTAGCGCCTGCGGCGATCATTTTTAAGGAAGTCGACGAAATCTTGGCTTTAGGTGTGATTGTTGCTGAAGAACTTTTCAAACGCTCGGTACCGATACTGTGTTTGGGTGAACAATACGAGCGCATCTCAGAAGCCAAATTTGCGCAGTTGGTGGGTGACCAGCTCCATATTTCGGATTCATTTGTCGACAAAGCTCCCCAAGCGTTGATCGTCGACTCATTCGTCAATTTTCCGGAAATAGCGCTCACAGAATTTGACGAGCTTTTGCTTGGTGGCGCATATGGAGAGGCCGCCAAGGCGGCAATGAAGATAGTACTGCGTATGGCGCAAGTTCAGGGCGCTGACAGTTTCATTGATATTCACAGGGCTCATATTGACGGGTGCATTTATACCGGGCCCGGGGGATTGTTATTTGCTAATACCCTGCTTGCCCTAGGTGCCCAGGTACGAGTTCCCACAACACTGAATTCTATCTCGGTAGACGAGCGTAGGTGGAGGCTGCAGGGGATCCCTGATTCATTAGGTGTTCCTGCGGTGGAGCTTGCTCAGGCCTATCTAGCGATGGGAGCTGTAGCGACGTTCACATGCGCTCCCTATCTGCTAGAAGATACAGCAGTATTTGGTGAGCAAATAGTCTGGGCTGAATCGAATGCAGTGGTTTTTGCCAACAGTGTCTTGGGTGCGCGAACAAATAAATATGCTGATTTTATGGATATATGTACAGCTATTACTGGTCGTGCACCGCTGTCAGGTTGTCATATTGATAAAAACCGCTATGCAGAAATTTCCATCCATTGCGAGGTTCCCGACTCGTTAGATGACGCATTTTTTCCCGTGCTTGGATACCTCTGCGGCAAACTTAGCGGCTCGGCTATCCCAGTCGTTAGCGGCTTAGAGGCTGCGAGTGTGGATCGTGACGCGTTGAAAGCGTTCGGTGCGGCATTCGGAACGACGTCTGCTGCTCCCATGTTTCACATGGTTGGAGTAACGCCAGAAGCGGCTACTTTGGGGCGTGCAACTGGTGGGCTTGAACCGAAAGCTAGTCACGTAATTACGACTGCGCAATTACTTGAAGTATGGCGTGAATTGGACAGCAGCACCGAATCCAAAATTGATTTGGTCTCCCTTGGAAACCCTCATTTTTCGTTCGAAGAATTTCAGAAGCTGGCAATTTTATGCGAGGCAAAGGTTTCTAATGCGGAAACCAAGGTGATCGTTACCACCAGTCGCGCGGTATTTGAGCGGGCGAGCAACGCCGGATTGGTAGGGGTGATCGAAAAATTTGGCGCTCAGATAATCACCGACACATGTTGGTGTATGGTCAGCGAGCCGGTGATACCTCCCAATGCGAAAACGCTCATTACTAATTCGGGGAAGTATGCTCATTATGCGCCAGGCTTGGTGGGCAGGCAGGTCCGCTTCTCCAACCTCGAAGGATGCATTGCGGCGGCAGTTTCGGGATCCGTAATTTCAACTGTGCCTGCCTGGTTGGAACATATGGAGGAGGGGGAGATAAGCATCTGATGATGCGTGGCAAGATTTGGCGTTTAGGCCATGAGGTTTTGCCATCTTCGACAGGCTCGAGTAGGTGACGCGGTCTAAACCAAAAGAGCGACCGCGGCACCAAAACCTCTTTGCTATTGAGAGGGATTCTTTTTTTCCGCGGTACGCTTGTAGGCCAATACTGCTGCTGCTAGGTCCTCAATGGAAGCGCCAACGGATTTGAACATAGTGATGGCGAGTTCTGGATTCGGCAATGCGGAACGACCGGCGTGCCCTTTGCCACATAATTCACTAAATTCAGCGATTACATCATTTTCATTAATTACGCCGTTGCGGATAGGTTGGATCAAGTCTCCGGTCTCGGCTAGCGCACCTTCGCGGGTGTCTACGAATATTGAGCTGAGTGCCGCCACGTCATCATCAACCTCTCGCATGAGGGGAGTGAAGCTACCAACTAGGTCAAGGTGCACGCCTGGTTTCAGCCACTTACCTTTGATCACGGGATCGGTGGCAAGAGTTGCACAGCTGATGATGTCGGCGTCGGATGCTGCTTTTGGAAGCTCTTCTAGGGTCAAGGCCTTGGCGGAGATGCCCTGTGATGAAAGCTCATTAGCAAATGCGCTAGCTGATTCGAAGTTCAAGTCGTAAACATCTACTTCCTGAATGTCTCGAACAGAGCGATGTGCACTTACTAAGTAGCGACCCATGCGTCCAGCCCCCACCATCAGCAATCGAGCGGAGTCAGAGCGCGAAAGATATTTGGAGGCCATGGCCGAAGCGGCTGCAGTGCGACGAGCAGTCAGTTCATTCCCATCAAACTGACCTAGTGGTAGGCCTGTCTTTGCGCAACTCAGTAGGTAGTGACTACTGAGTCCAGGAAGGTTCCTGGCGTTGTTCCCGGGGAAAACGTTTACTTGCTTGACTCCAAGGTACTCCCCCTCGATCCATGCCGGCATAAGCAAAAGCATGGCCGAGGGCTCGCCGGGGACGTCGATTTTATGATGGTGGCGCACAGGTGAGTTCACGGGGCGAGTAAAAATATCAGACAGAGCCTCGATCAATGCGTCCCAAGGAAGCGCGTCTGCTAGCTGTTTGGCGTTTAGGTACATGAGTAAATACTCGATTCTATGGGGGCCTCATCCTAAAACGCTTAAGCAGGGATGCCTTGCCCATGACTATTGAGTTTTTGACTCAGGCTATTGGAAGGGTTGAATGTGGAAACGATACTACGAGCTAACAATATCGCCACCAGTCATGGCGAGCACAGTCATGAACACCCGCAAATTCTGATCGGGCACGGTGGAGTTATGGAGTGCGAGCTGCCGAGCAGAACCGGGGTGCTTGTTCGAGGCTCTATTGGTGTTTTACCTAGTGAGGTATTGCACCGGTACCGCGGAATAACTGATAAATGTAAATTGTTGGTAATCGATATAAATCCAAACGACGAATATATCAATGCGTTGGAACGTGTCTGCGGAACGTCGGTTAACGGTCGATTGCTCGATCGCACAGAGTTACTGAAACCCACCTTAAACTCGCTTAATCTCCTGAACTGGGTGGATACTCAGTTGCACCAAAATGCATCGCTGTATGGGCCAGCTTTTCAATATCAGATAATCAGTATGTTTCTCACAAGCTTAATGATGCATGATAATCATGTCGCTCATTTAGAATTTGCGGGCCATCGATTTGATACGGCTAGTTTAGACGGATATATTGACAAAAATATTCATCGCACCATCGATAATGATGAGTTAGCGAACTTGCTCTATGTCAGTACAAGTCATTTGTACGTAATGATGCGTCAACGAACCGGAATAAGTCCTCAGGAGTATGTGACTAGGCGACGGATGTCGAAAGCTAGATCATTGATCTTTACCAGAAAGTTTAGCATGGGGCTAATTGCTGAGATGGTAGGGTTTGCTGATGGGGCGAGTTTTAATCGTGCCTACCGACGTTACTTCGGTGAGGCTCCGAGTAAAACTCGCTGAAAAAAGCTTTTCATTCATTCCAATTCTGGTGATTTAAACAATGTTTTGTCCTCGCTGCCAATTGATAGGCTGCACAGTGGTTCCATTTTAACATCTGTGCGTTAGCTGTGCGCTTGGTCAAAAAGGTTCCATTTAGATACCATATTTCGTAATGAGACTGATTCGTCTGAAATGGAGCGGTTTTTGCCCTGGTTGCGCGCAGTTGGTGTTGCGCATAAGGATCTTGCATGATAAAAAAGAGGTCAATGGTTCCCAAATAGCCCAATAAAAAGGTAAGTGAGTTACGATGAATAATGTTCCGGTCCCGCGTGCCCAATACAAGTGCTTCGAAGGCACCCACGTACTCATTTCTGGTGGTGCCAAAGGTATGGGGCGCGCAGCCGCTCTTCTCTTTGCTCAACAAGGTGCGCGGTTGAGTATCCTCGATTTGGACTATGAAGCTGCTCAAGAGACCGTAGAGGTCATCCTGGAGTTAGGAGGGGCAGCCAAAGCGTGGGCGGTCGACGCCAGCATCGCGGCGCAGGTAGAGGGCGCTATCTCAGAGGCCGTCGAACATTTCGGCAAGATCGATCATCTGTTTAATCATGCCGGCATTGTCACGGTTGGCCCCCTTCACTCAATGAATGAGGAGGACTTCCAGAAAATTTTTGATATCAATGTGAAATCAGCATTCTTGGTTTGTCGGAATGTAGTCGCACGAATGAGTGAGTCGGGCGGGGGAACTATCGTAGTCACGTCTTCGATTTCGGGTGAGAGGGCTTTCGCACTTGAAGCGCTGTACAACATGACTAAAGCCGCAACGCTCATGCTGACTAAATCGTTGTGTGCCGAATACAGAGTCAAGAACATTCGCGCGAATGCAATCTGTCCTGCATTTGTCCGAACGCAGCACGGCTTGAAAGAAATAGAAGATTTCGCGGCCCTAGGGCACCCATGGGATGACTCAGCGCTGAAGGATACTCAATTGCGTATTTGCGAGCCTGAGGAGGCGGCTGAAGCGGTTTTATTTTTGGCATCTGATGCTGCGAGTTTCATCAACGGAGTAGGGCTAACAATCGATAATGGCTGGTGCGCAATCGGGTGACACCTTATGCGCCCTCTACCTTCGCAATTTGGGCTACCGTATGCCAACACTGGACGTTTTCCGGAGCGCCGCGCAGCAGCGCAAAGGGTGTAATGAAAAGATGTCCACTAGGAAGGTTAGCCTTGGTCCACATTCGAAGCTCAAAAATGTCCTAGCGGGACGCAGGCGGGTGAGCTGGTCAGCGAGTACTGTAATGCTCACATAAGGTTTTGGCAGGCGCACCCGAATTTTTGTTGCCTCACAGTATGGGCGCCCTGCGGTTCGTTTTTCATCAGATTCTCCATATAAATGGTATGGGTAATCTTCAGCGCCAACCTATGCTTTTTCTCAATACCTGAATGCCCATTTGAGTGTTTGTGGTTAATTCTACAAGGCCGGTAAATTAATCGTCAGAATGCTTAGGAAGTTCGGCATCATTTCGAAACGGTGGGTTTGTGAGGCTGCAATATCTCGAACCACAGTCCGATTGGTGAAGTGCTGGAAGGGATAGTGACGGAGTTGGAGACCATTTTTTCCTCACGAGCTGATCGATGAAAGCAATCCAACGTTGAAATAACCAAGCTGTGGAAAAATTTTATAAAAACAAGAGCTTCTTAAGGAGGCAAGCGTGGCACAGATCCAGGGCACTATGGATAGCACTTTATTGGGTGATATAGGCGCGTCCCACGTTCTCCCGCGTCGGCTAGGTACTTTTGGCCTGGTAATGCTAATTGTGGCCTTCAATTCCCCGGTCGCCACAGTGGCAGGCTTCATGCAACTCTCCATTGGATTCGGGAATGGCCTCGGGGCTCCGGTCTCCTTTCTTTTGGCTGGCCTTCTGCTATTGGTGTTTTCAGTCGGTTTCATCGGTATGAGCCAGCATGTCGATAATCCAGGCGCATTTTATAAGTTCATTGTTATCGGTGTCGGCAGGGAGCCCGGGCTCTCGGGGGCTTTTTTGGCCACATGCGCTTATCTTCTAATCGGTGCTGGTTCCTATCCTTACATGGGCTTGGTTGCTGTCGATTTCGTGAAGCATTTGACGGGGGAAAGCATTTTTTCTTGGCACGAATGGGCCCTAATATTTATGGCTATTTGCACTGTTCTCGGACTGCTAAGGATCGATATATCGGTAAAAGCATTGGGTGCGTTGGTGATCGTTGAATGTGTCTTGGTGGCTGCGTGGGAGATCGCGGTGTTTTTCCAAGGTGGCCCGGAAGGGTATCAGACGACATCATTCACATACCCTGCTTTTATTAGCAATTCTCCGGGGCTGGGAGTGTTGTTTGCGATGCTATGCATGGTGGGTATCGAGGCAGGCGCATGTTTTAGCGCAGAGACGCGAAACCCTGAGAGGTCTGTTAAGCGCGCGACGTACATCGCGATCGTTTTTCTGGCTGCATTTTATTCGATTGGTTCATGGGCATATATCATTAGCGAAGGCGGCTCAGGTGTAATTCAAGCCGCGATTTCAAATCCAGTTGGTTCTTTTTTTGCAAGCGTAGAGCGCAGTTTAGGTAAATTTGTTCTTACAGTGTTCTCGCTTACCGTCGTCACAAGTCAAATGATCGCAATTAATGCAATACAGGGATCCGCGTCACGTTACCTTTTTTCTCTTGGCAAGAGCCGTATTCTTCCGAAACAGCTTTCTTTGGTCCATGCTCGTTTGGAGTCGCCTTGGGTGGCAGTGCTATTGGTGACTGCATTCGGTTTCACCGTACTCGAGTTTATTGCCTGGTTTAAACTTGACCCGGTTGCTGCCTATGGTGGTATCACGGGCATGGGGATTTATTTCCTCTTGCCATTACTGATCGCCACAAGCTTCTCGATCATCGTTTTTTATCGAAAAAACATTCATATTAATGCAGGGATAGTTACGCGTTTGGTAGCGCCGGCTTTGTCCGTTATTGCGTTGAGTGTACTGTTCGTATTAACCTCATTAAATCTCAATATTCTCGTCGGTACGAAAACCATGGTTGTAACGTCGATGATTTTGGTTTTCGCAGTCGCGTCTATTGGATGGTTGCTGGCTGTTTACTTCCGAAAGTTCAAACCGGTTATCTTTGCTAAGATCGGTAGCGAAGATGTTTAGTCTGGTCTTGGTTGGTAACTTGTCTTGACAAAATAGTCGTATTTTGAGCTGGGTGTTGGTGCTTCTGCGGAACGTATTGCTCTGTAGCACGCCTTTAGTGGCGGATTGACTGCAGCCAATTACCCTTCGAGAGTAAGTGTATGGTGGGTTTAGCTTCGCGGCGTTTTGGTGCCTACTTACTAGTGTACGATCTGAAAATCGCTTTCGCTAGCTCCTGTTGTGTATGGCGTAGCGCTCGTTTCGGCTGTCGCTACTTGTATCGATGATGTTGTTTTTCTGAAGGTGCCCAATATTATTTTACTTTTCGCGCTAACCGAATTAGTAAATTACTGCGATACATCAAAGCTTAAACAAGGATCGTAGGTACATCCATTTGCGGGGGTTGCCTATGCAACCTCAAAAGCTGCACTCTCCGCGCTTACTCGTGAAATGGCATACGATTTTGGTCCGCATGGAGTGCGGGTGAATGCAATTGCCCCAGGCGAAATTGACACCGCAATTCTTTCACCTGGTACTTCGGAAATTGTCGAGCGTCTAGTGCCAATGAATCGATTGGGCAGGCCAGAAGAAGTGGCGTCATTGATATATTTTTTGTGCACCAGCGGCGCATCCTATGTAAACGGCGCAGAAATACATTTAAACGGTGGTCAGCATGTGTAACTTCGTATAGTCGTCGTTGTTTGAATACCTTAGCTTATCGTAAGGTGAGGCAGTGATTTACAAGATGTCTCAATATTGACTGAGGCATCAGTTTTGCGACAAAGAGCGATCTATATGAAGATTTCTTCTATAACTGATATTTCTGCGCTTCCCAACCGTTAAATCAACTGGACGGAGTTCAGTCGTATATTGCGGTCGGTCGGTCATGAATAGTATATCAAGCATTAGAAGTATTTTTGAAAATCGGTGCATGGCCGAATAACGGGCGGTCTTCAAGATTGATGGTACATACGGAATTTAGATTTTCATTAGGTTAACGCAAAAATGGCGTTAGCAAGGCTGCATGGTTATATAAACCTGACCCTTCATAATAAGAGGTAGTAAGATGCGTAATTTAGTCACATCTATGGTGCTCACCACCCTTTGTTTTTGCGCTGTAGAAGTCAGCGCGAGCGATGCCTCCCGATGGCAACAGCAGGCGAGTAACGTCAATATTATCCGTGATAAATGGGGCATTGCCCATGTTTACGGAAAAACGGACGCTGATGCGGTATTCGGCATGATCTATACACAGGCCGAAGACGATTTTAACCGTATAGAACAGAACTATCTCGTGAACCTGGGATGGCTGGCGCAGGCTGATGGAGAGTCGGGGATCTACAGTGATCTGCGCACGCGCCTATTCGTCGATACAGATGTTCTAAAGCATCAGTTCAGTGCCAGTCCAGTTTGGTTGCAAAAGTTGATGGTATCATGGGCTGATGGCTTGAATTACTACCTCGATCAGCATCCAGGTGTTAAACCGCGGTTTATCAAACACTTTGAACCGTGGATGGCCTTGGCTTTCACAGAAGGGAGCATTGGGGGTGATATTGAGGGCGTCGCGCTGGACAAGCTCGAAGCTTTCTACGGGCAGCATCCGCCAGCTCCGGTAGTGAAAGAGAAGCCAGACGGCGGCTCCAATGGGTTCGCGATTGCGCCGGCACTGAGTGCTTCGGGCCATGCCCTGCTGTACATAAATCCCCATACCTCTCACTACTTCCGTTCCGAGCTGCAGATGGTTAGCCAAGAGGGGCTTAATACTTATGGCGTGGCGACCTGGGGCCAGTTCTTCATCTATCAGGGATTCAATGATTACAATGGCTGGATGCACACATCCTATGGTGGCGACGCCATTGATGAGTATCAGGAAACAATTGTTGAGAAACCTGACGGGCCTTATTATAAATATGGCGACGGGCTGCGTAAGTTGAAAGTCAGCCAGATCAGCGTGCCCTTCAAAAAAGATGGCGTTTTAGCCCACCGCGACTTTACTGTTTACCACAGCCACCACGGACCGATTATTCGCGCCGAAAATGGAAAATGGATAGCCATTAAGTTGTTGCAGACACCAGTAACTGCGCTGGAGCAGTCCTTCCTCCGAACCAAGACCAAGGATTACAAGAGCTTTTATAAAACGCAGGAAATGCGTACCGATACTTCGAATAACACCGTCTATGCGGATCGCGACGGCACCATCGCATACTTCCACGGAAATTTCATTCCTAAACGTGATCCACAATTTGATTTCAGAAGCCCCGTTGACGGCAGCAATCCCAAGACCGAGTGGATGGGCCCGCACAAACTTGAGGACACCATCATGGTTAAAAATCCGAAGAGTGGCTGGGTTCAGAATACCAACGCCTGGCCGTTTTCGGCTGCCGGTGCGCAAAGTCCGCGCAAAGAGGACTTTCCGGCCTATATGTGGACAGCGGGGGAAAACCAGCGTGATATCCATGCCGTCGACCTCTTGGAGAAAGCGCATAACGTAACGTTAGACAGCCTTATCGCCTTGGGTTATGACAATAAACTCAACGGGTTCGATGTTTTGCTACCGCCGCTTTTTAATGCGTATGACCAATTGGCCGATGATGCTCCGTTGCGCGCTCGGCTGAAGGCTCCTATTGAAAGTTTAAGGGCTTGGGACCACCGTTCTGGGGTAGCGTCTGTTCCAACTACCTTGGCGAGCTTTTGGGGACAAGCGCTGGTTGATCTGCGGATTGCACAAGCGCGTGCCGCCAAGAAGCCTGTTTTCGACCTCGTGGCTGAGTCGACCTCAGACAGCGAACGACTGGCAGCTCTGGACACTGCAATCAGCAAACTTGAGCAAGACTTTGGTCGTTGGGACATGCCGTGGGGCGAGGTCAATCGTTTTCAGCGTATAACTGACGATATCGTCTCGCACTTTGACGACGCTAAACCAAGTTTCCCGGTTGCTTGGGGGTCGTCGGTTTGGGGTGCACTCGCCTCGTTCATCTCGCCAAGCCCTCGGTCGACCAAGAAGCTTTACGCAACAACTGGCAATAGCTTTATAGCCGCGATCGAGTTCGGCCCAAAAATCCATGCGAAGGCGCTAATGGCGGGAGGAGAAAGTGGCGACCCATCCTCGCCTCATTTCGCCGATCAGGCGGAAATGTTTAGCAAAGGGGAATTCCGCGATGTGTTGTTTTACAAGGCGGATATCGCCGCGAATACTGAGCGTAAATACCACCCTGGAGAGTGAAAGGTGACTAGATAGCTGGAGAGCGGCTTGCTATAGCCATCAGAGAGAGTTTTTCTGATGGCTGCATCGCGGTAGCGTATATTAACTAAGCCATAGATGTCGTAAATCGGCCTTCCATCTGCCTCTTGTCATTAGACTAAGATTTAGATCAATGACGTTTCCTTGGACTCTGGTTTTTCCGGGCGATGAGAATTTGATTGTCAGTGACGTCTGCTAGCTTTGATCAACTCGTAAGCCCTACGTACCAGTGGACTGATTGTATTCGGGCGAATCCATAAGTTATAAGTTACGTCCGGCAATCGCGGCAATCCGTCGTTCTCGCCTAACACTCGCATGTCGGGTCCTAGCATTTCCATGCTCCGCGGCGTCACCCCCAGACCTGCGCGAGTGGCCGCCTTTATACCTATCAAATTCGACGCCAGATAGGCTTGGCGCCACGGAATTTTTGCGCGCTCTAGGGCATCCAGTGCATAGCGTCGATAGATACTCGGTTCATCCACGAGAATAAGCGGAAGTGGTTCACTGCGGGTATGTATGTACTGCGCCGAACAGATCCATCAAACCGGCGAAGTACGTAGCGTAAAACCTTCAGGGCTTGATTTTCACGCGTGGAAATCACCATGTCGACGTTACCCCGGTGCAGATCCTCTATAAGGAACGGGCTACGCCCAACATCGATTTCCAGACGCAAACGCGGCGCCGAACGGGCGATGTGACTGAGGATTGGCGGGAGGACGGTGTCCGCGATGTCATGGGGGGGGGCCGATCCGCAACACTCCGCTCAGGCTGCTTTCTCGCAAGGAACTGATTGCATCGTCGTTTAGCGAGAGCATTTGCCTTGCATGCCGTAGCAGTTGCAGGCCTGATTCGGTCAGATGTTTTTGGCGACCTCGCTTCTCGAACAGACTCACGCCAACTTGTTGTTCCAATCTTTGCATATGATGAGTAACAGAAGCTTGCGTTCTCGACAGCTGTACGCCGGCGTCTACAAAACGCCGTCAGCCCCGACGACGCCTACTTGGTGCTGCGTGGCGCCCGGACCCTGGCGTCGCGCCTGGATGTCCATGAGCGCCAGGCCCTGGAAATTGCCCACTGGCTCCAGGCTCAATCCCAAGTGAAACGCGTGTTCCATCCGGCCTTGCCCGACCACCCCGGCCACGCTTTGTGGCGACGGGACTTCAAGGGCAGCAACGGGTTGCTCTCGTTCGAACTGCGTGAAGCCGATGAAGGTGATGTCGAGCGCTTCATTGATGCGCTGCAACTGTTTGGGCTGGCGCGTCGTGGGGTGGCTATGAAAGCCTGATCACTATCGCCGATCTCAAAGAGCGCGATAGTCCGAACGATCGCTTGTTGAATCCAGTTCTGCGTTTGCACTTAGGGTTGGAAGATGTCGAGGCCTTGATTGAGGATCTGGCGCGGGGATTCGCAGCATTGTCGAAGTCACTTCCCTACATCGAGAAGTAAGGCCACCAATTTTTGAGGTTGCAGCCATCGCCGCAGGCACAATGCTGGCGGTTATGGTTGCTGGTTACTAAGCGCAAGTCAGAATCTGTAGAGTGACCAAGCGGAATCAATGAGTATTCCCACTTACGCCGTTACTTGCGAATCACCGACATAAATAAAGGAGGACGTCATTGGGACGCATCTATTGTCCAAAGTGGGTCATTAGCCATAAGCTCTGCTGCCCAATCTGCAAAAACCCGCACTCTTGTGGAAAGATGACGTGTATACGGATAAACTAAGCTGATTGGTAAGCTTTCCAATTGCCAATCTGGCAGTATTTCTAAAAGCGCTCCGGTTAGCAGGAAAGACGCTGCTTCGGCGCGTGTAGCAAAACTGATCCCAAGTCCTGCCAGGCTGGCAGCCAATAACGCGCTTCCGTTGTTCAAATAGATCCAACCGGGTTTCTCGACTTTATGAACCTCTTGTCCTCTTCGAAGTGTCAAGGTGTATTGCTTGCCCGAAGTGGGGAACTTAAACGCCATATACCGATGAGAGTAAAGGTCCGTGGGCTGTACAATGGGTGGGGCCATAGAAAGATATTTAGGAGATGCAACAAGGCAAAAACGCATCTGGCCAATGGGGCGGCAAATTAAATCTTGGTCTTGAACGTCACCGCCTCGCAATGCGCAGTCCACACCCTCCTGCACGAGGTCAACAACTCGCTCAGTGCTGCCAATGTCTAGATTTATATCAGGATAAAGCGTCATGAAGTCAGGTAACGCGGGGATGACCAACTGAGTGCAGACCGGTGAGGGCATTTCTATTTTGACTCGCCCGCGAACGATGTTACGACTTTGGATAACGGAGGCCTCCAACTCATCCACATCTGCGAGTATCGCAAGCGCACGATCATAATATGCAGTCCCATCTGTCGTGGAAGAGACTTTTCTGGTCGTCCTGTGCAGAAGCTTGATCCCAAGCTGAGCTTCCAAGCTCTGAACATGACCAGATACTGTGGTTTTAGGCATTCCTAGCGAGTCAGCCGCAGCACTGAAACTCCCCACCTCGACGATTCGGCAGAATGCGCGCATTGCTTGCAACCGATCAAATGCCATGATTGTACCGTTTACCGTATAGTTAAAACGAATTTTGCCACTTTATCCCAGAAATCGGATGAGATAAAGTCGTATTAACTACTGATGCATCGATAAGCATTTGCATGAAGGAGTGATCTGGCGCATTGCTGCGATGCGAGAAAGTTCTGGTTTAGCACGATGTAGCAGTTCAAGCAAAGAAACGTTCGAGCATTTGGCGTCGGAGTCAAATATTAAGTCGACCACTGTTGCCAAGGGCTCGCCGTGCAATGATCGTTGGTTAGTCGTGAGTGAATTTTTGATGCCTTTAGTATTGCTTTAAGCAAGCTTTAGGGTCTCAGTTTGCTTGGATTTTTATTAATTACGAGGTGAAAAATGAAAATTATACTTGGCTTGATGTTGTCGGTGGCAACAGGTGTTGCTTTTGCGTTGCCTGCTGCAGAGCAGGAATTGCCGCAAGTAAAGAGCAATCAAAGCTCATATAGTAAAACCTTAGCTGCTGATGGAGCGGATCGCACTCCGCAAGGGCGGATGGCTTAAGTTCATATATCTAATGCGGCTTTAGTAAAAGAATTTTGCTGAAATCAATAAGAACAATGTATTGGTAAATATTTTTTTGTAGTTGCTATGGTCGCTTTTTTTGTTTTTGGTTTGCGCGGCGCGTCATTAGGTGGCTTCATTCGACTCGTTTCCCCTTGTTTTATTCGATGTCCGAATGCGCGCTCTTCGTAATACAAAGGAAAACGGTTCAATGAGAGCGCCAACCGATACTAGGGCAAAGTTTCACGAATTCGCTATGGTCTTCCTGCCTTCACATAATACTAGAAACACCTTCGGGGTTTTGCTGCTTGCTCTAGTTCTTTCGGGCTGTAATGAACATAAAGATCCTGCGGCAACTACTGTCGCAACCGAAGTGGATTTTGCCACGGTCACTCTGAGTCCTGTTCGGCAATGGGACGAGTTCAATGGAAGAATCAGCGCAGTCGACTCGGTTGAGGTGCGCCCGCGCGTGACAGGCTACGTCCAAAAAATCATGTTCAAGGAGGGGGATGAGGTTCGTAAGGGCGATTCACTATTCCAGATCGATCCCCGCAAATATCAAGCAGCGCTGAGCAGTGCTGTTGCTCGGCTGGAGCGGGCAAAAGCGTCCGTAGTGATGAATGAGGCTCAGGATCGGCGGGCCAAAGTCCTGGTCCAAAACAATGCCATCTCGAAGGAAGAAGCCGATACCCGACGGGCTAACTTCAATCAGAGCCAAGCGGATGTTCAAGATGCCGCCGCTGCTGTGGCTTTGGCCAAACTGGATCTCGAGTTTACTGAAGTCAGATCCCCAATCAACGGTCGGGTCAGTCGCGCAGCGTTAACGCCGGGTAACCTCGCTGTCGCGGATCAGACGCTGCTGACTTCGGTCGTATCCCAGAATCCGGTATACGTTTATTTCGACCCGGACGAACACAGCTATTTGCGTTATGGAGAACAAGCACGCAGTGCAAAAGGTAACGCCGATCAGCTAGGCGTACGCGTTGGGCTTGCCAATGAACAGGGTTTTCCCCATACGGGCAGCGTCGACTTTCAGGACAATCAGGTGGACCCGGCCACCGGTACCATTCGCCTGCGTGCGACCCTTTCCAATAAAAACCGGGTGTTCACACCAGGGCTTTTCGCCCGTGTGCAACTGGCTAGTAGCGTCGAAACCTCGACGATATTGATCGATGACAAGGCAGTACTGACCGATCAGGATCGGAAATATGTTTACGTCGTTGGGGCAGGCGACACGTCTGAGCGAAAAGACATTCAGTTGGGGCGTATGCACGATGGCTTGCGGATCGTCGAGTCAGGATTAGCACCTGGCGACAAAGTGGTGGTGGGTGGTATTCAGCGCATCTTTTACCCAGGCATGGCGCTTAAGCCCTCTGAAGTCGCCATGACCACCACGAAGAATTAAGGGGCCGACCATGGATTTTTCCAAGTTTTTCATTGAACGGCCGATTTTTGCGATCGTACTGGCGATCATCACCTTCGCCGTCGGCCTCATCGCCATTCCATTAATGCCCATCAGCGAATACCCGGAAGTCGTGCCGGCGAGTGTCGTGGTGAGAGCCACCTATCCTGGCGCCAATCCCAAGGAGATTGCCGAGTCCGTCGCAACGCCGCTTGAGGAAGCGATCAATGGCGTCGAAGGCATCATGTACTTGAAGTCGGTTGCCGGCTCAGACGGGAGCCTGCAAGTCGTGGTCACCTTCCTGCCCAATGTAGATCCAGACACTGCGGCCGTACGGGTTCAAAACCGCGTCAGCCAGGCGCTTTCGCGATTACCCGAGCAGGTACGTCAGTACGGTGTCACCACTCAGAAGCAATCGCCCACGCCGCTGATGTACGTCAGCCTTTATTCGCCCAATAACACTTACGACTCGCTGTACCTGCGCAATTACATGACGCTGCATGTGAAGGACGAATTGTCCCGTATTCGCGGGATCGGGGACGTCGGTTTGTACGGTGCAGGCGACTATGCGATGCGCCTTTGGCTCGACCCCGACAAGCTGGCGTCTCGCGGCCTCACCGCCAGTGATGCGCTGAACGCCGTGCGTGAGCAGAACGTCCAGGTGTCGTCCGGTCAACTCGGTGCGGAACCTTCACCGAAAGCCAATGATTCGCTGATTTCGATCAACGTTCGTGGGCGTTTACGCAGTGAGAAAGAATTCGCTGACATCGTGCTGAAAAAAGGCGCAGACGGCCAACTCGTCCGGCTGGGCGATGTCGCCCGGATTGAGCTTGGCGCTGGTGACTACACCATGCGTGCCTTGCAGGATCAACAAAATGCCACCACTGCCGGTATCTTTCTGTCTCCAGGTGCCAACGCTTTGGGCGTGGCCGATGAGGTCTACAAGAAATTTGATCAACTGGCAGCAGATTTCCCCAAAGATATTGCCTACAAAGCGGTATGGGATCCGACCGTATTCGTGCGCGAATCCATCACTTCCGTGCAGCACACGCTATTTGAAGCGGTCTTACTTGTGGTGTTGGTGGTAATACTGTTTCTGCAAAACTGGCGAGCTTCCATTATTCCGTTAATCGCGGTTCCAGTATCAGTGGTCGGTACTTTCGCGTTTCTCTATTTACTCGGTTACTCGATCAATACCTTGACCCTGTTTGGGTTGGTGCTGGCAATCGGCATTGTGGTCGACGATGCGATCGTAGTGGTGGAAAACGTCGAGCGCAATATTGAAGAAGGCTTGAATCCGCGAGACGCCGCGCATAAGGCGATGCGTGAAGTATCAGGGCCGATCATCGCCATTTCTCTAGTGCTGTGCGCTGTTTTCGTGCCAATGGCGTTCCTCAGCGGTGTCACGGGCGAGTTCTACAAACAGTTCGCGGTGACCATCGCTATCTCAACGGTCATTTCCGCAGTGAACTCGTTGACTCTATCGCCGGCCTTGGCAGCAAAATTGCTTCGTGGTCACGACGCGCCGAAGGACGGTTTGTCGCGGCTGATTGACACATCGCTCGGTTGGTTGTTCCGACCATTCAACAGGTTTTTCCTGCGTAGCTCTGAACGCTACACCGGCGCCGTCTCAAGGGCGTTGGGCCGCCGCGGATCTGTGTTTTTTGTCTACGCATTGTTGCTTGGCGCCACTGCGATGTTATTTCAGCAGGTGCCGGGCGGCTTCATTCCTACCCAGGACAAGCTCTACCTGTTCGGCGGCGCAAAATTGCCGGAGGGAGCTTCGCTATCTCGTACGGATGCTGTGACCCGGCAGATGATCGATATTGCCAAGGGGGTCGAAGGTGTCGATATGGTGCCCGCATATGCCGGATTGAATGCGCTGCAAAACGTCAATACTCCGAACCTCACGGCTTTGTACATCATCCTCAAACCGTTCGATGAGCGGACCCGCAGTGCTGCATCAATTAACGACGAACTCAACGCCAAGTTCGCGGCGATCAAGGATGGCGCGGCCTATGCACTGTTGCCGCCTCCGATCCAAGGGTTGGGCAACGGATCCGGGTATTCGCTGTATCTTAAAGATCGAGCGGGATTGGGGTATGGCGCGCTGCAAAATGCTCTGAACGCGTTTCTAGCGGAAGTCGCTCAGACCCCAGGCATGACTTACCCAGTCAGTTCCTATCAAGCAAACATTCCGCAATTGGAAGTCAGTGTCGATCGTTCCAAGGCCAAGGCCCAAGGTGTATCGCTGACCGATCTTTTCGACACGCTGCAAACCTATTTGGGCTCCGTCTACGTCAATGATTTCAACCAATTCGGCCGCGTCTATCGTGTTATGGCCCAAGCGGATACTACGCATCGCCAAACTGCTGAAGATATAGGCAACCTGCGGACCCGTAACGATCGCGGGGAAATGGTGCCCATCGGTTCGGTGGTGACCGTGCAGCCCACTTTTGGTCCGGATCCTGTGATTCGCTACAACGGCGTGGCAGCGGCCGACGTGATTGGGGATGCCGATCCTAAAGTATTTTCATCCGCGCAAGTCATTACCAAGCTCACCGAGATTGCCGAACGAGTTCTACCGCGTGGTATCGAGTTGGAATGGACCGACTTGAGCTACCAGCAGGTGAGCCAAAGCAATGCTGCACTGATCGTTTTCCCGCTAGCGGTGATGCTGGTCTTCCTTGTGCTCGCGTCTCTTTATGAAAGCTGGACGTTGCCGTTGGCGGTCATCTTGATCGTACCCGTGTGCATGTGCTCGGCACTGGTAGGGGTGTGGCTTACCGGAGGCGACAACAACGTGTTCGTTCAGGTTGGGCTAGTGGTACTTATGGGCTTGGCCTGTAAGAACGCCATCTTGATCGTCGAGTTCGCCCGAGAACTTGAAATGCAGGGCAAATCTATTGTGGAGGCGGCGCTGGAGGCCTGTCACTTGCGACTCCGCCCAATCATCATGACCTCCGTCGCATTCATTGCAGGCTCCGTTCCCCTGTTGATAGGCCATGGTGCAGGCAGTGAAGTCCGATCGGCTACGGGCGTTACCGTCTTTGCCGGCATGCTAGGGGTGACATTATTCGGCCTGTTCTTGACTCCGGTCTTCTATGTGGCACTACGCAAGCTGGCAACGCGCGGTGAACCGCGCAAAGCGGCCAAGGGTTTGGGGCTGGAGGTGCAACAATGAGTCTGAAAGCCGTTCTTCCGAGCCTTCTGGTGCTGGCCCTGAGCGCCTGCGCCGTCGGCCCGGATTACCAGACCCCAGCCACGGAGGCGGCCCACATCACGGCCGCTACCGATGGCGCCGCCGGGCAAAAGAACTTTGACCGTTCGCAGTTCGAAGGCATCTGGTGGCAGCAATTTGAAGACCCGACCCTCAACCAGTTGGTGACGCAGTCCCTGCAAGGCAACCGCGATTTGCGCGTCGCTTTCGCACGCTGGAAAGCGGCCCGGGCGATTCGCGATGACGTCAGCAATGACGCCATGCCGACCATCACCAGCCGCGCCAGCAGTGATCTCGGCAAAGGACAGATCCCCGGCCAGACCACCAAACGGGTCAATAGCGAACGCTACGACCTGGGTCTGGACATGGCCTCGGAAGTTGACCTGTTTGGCCGCATCCAGCGCAACCTGGAATCGGCCGACGCCGAACAGCAAGCGCTCGAAGCCGACCTGTATCAACTGCAGGTCAGCATGATTGCCGAATTGGTGGACGCCTACGGTCAACTGCGTGGCGCACAACTGCGCGAAAAGATTGCCCTGGCCAACCTGAAAAACCAGCAGGATTCGAGCAAGATCACTTTGAGCCTGCGTGATGCCGGCGTCGGCGATCAACTTGATGTGGTCCGCGCCGATGCACGCCTGGCGTCTGTTGAGGCCAGCGTGCCCCAATTGCAGGCTGAGCAGGTTCGGCAGAAAAACCGCATCGCCACCCTGCTGGGGGAGCGTCCGGACAAATTGACCGTTGACCTGAGTCCGAAAGACTTGCCGGCGATTGCCAAAGCGTTGCCCATTGGTGATCCAGGTGAACTGCTGCAACGTCGCCCGGACATTCTGAGCGCAGAACGCAAACTGGCTTCCGCCACGGCGCGGATCGGCGTGGCCAAGGCTGATTTGTTCCCGCGGGTCAGCCTCAGCGGCTTCCTCGGCTTCACGGCCGGGCGCGGTTCACAAATCGGTTCATCGGCGGCCAACGCTTGGGCACTGGGTCCGAGCATCACTTGGGCAGCGTTCGATCTTGGCAGTGTGCGAGCGCGTTTACGCGGCGCCGATGCCGATGTCGAAGGCGCACTGGCAACTTACGAGCAACAAGTGCTGCTGGCATTGGAAGAATCGGAAAACGCTTTCAGTGATTACGGCAAACGTCAGCAACGCCTGATCTCACTGATTCGCCAGAGTGAATCGAGCCGCAAGGCAGCTGATCTGGCTGAAATTCGCTATCGGGAAGGCACCACCGACTTTCTCGTGCTGCTCGATGCTCAGCGTGAACGGTTAATTGCAGAAGACAGCCAGGCCCTGGCTGAGGTCGATGTGTATCGTGGCATAGTGTCGATTTACAAGGCTCTGGGTGGGGGTTGGCAGCCGGAGGCGGTCGCAAGCAGCAAGTAATCGTTAGAAAATCTCCTTTGGTTGGGTTTGCCAACCTTTTTTAGCCTCGTGTCTCATTCGGTCGCGAGGCTTTTTTTGCTTGCTGGTTTTTGATTGTCATATTTATATCCTTCGTGGACTAGAAAAGACCCATGAGTTTAAATTTATCTAACTATTACATGTTTTTTAGTGCTTTGGATAAATTGCCAAAAGTACTGGCAATTGATGAAAGTTGAATCAGCTTCGAACTTCAGCTTTGCATTAAAGGGTTACAAATGTTTCAGTGCTTTGAAACGGTAGTGATGATTTTTAATTATTTTGCGTGTAAAATATTTATCTAGCTTATGTTCTTTGTCGAAAATTTTTCGTAAATAAAATTTTTCACTGAAGACATAGACCAGGCCGGTGAGGTGTAATTATTTAACCTGTGATCTACTTTTTTACGAAAGAAAAGCAGGTGTGATGGGTGTGTGATTTTCAATGAGTCTATTGATTTGCATGGGTGCTACTTTTATGAATACACGATTTCAATGGCCAGCATACAGGTTTATTTTTTCAGGAGGGTTGATTTTACTGGCAGGTAGTTCAATTCTCTGCGCATTAAGTGTGGTCTTTCCTAGGTGGCCAGCTTGATTTTTTAATAGTCGGATCCATTGCCATTCAGGCGTTGGTAGGCCTGCTATCGATTGCGTCAGCTCTCATTCAGCGACACCTGTTAACAGAGCAAGTGTTAACTGAGAGAGCAAAAACAGAAAAAGCAGTGGCGTCGAACGATAGGTTTGAGCGGTTATTTAAATTTGCAAGCCATATAGCCGTAATTACAACTGACAGTTTGGGAAGTTTGACCTCATTCAGTGAGGGGGCTAAAAAGTTGTTCGGCTTTGACGTCACTGATTTATTAGGCGAAGATTTCATACGAGCGCTCCACTTGGAACATAGGTCAGGTCAGGGGCAAGCCTGTGTTGAAGGGGGGATCTGAGCTTTCCATTGAAACAGTATATGAATTATGTAGCGCCAGCGAAGGATCTGTAGCAAGCGGACAATGGTACTTTAGGCACCTAGATGGTCGTTTAGTTATAGGAGATCTAAGGGGGACGTCCTCTTGCGATTCAAGAGGTGTTTTGGAAGAATATTTCTGGGTTGTCTTCGATGTCACAGAGCGCGAAGAAACCTATCAAAAATTGAAGCAGAGCAAAACTTTTGAAGTTGGTGACGCAGCGTATTCCCAATATGCTTTATCAGTATCAGATGAAGTCGTTCGGGAATGATGGCAGATTTACCTATTGTAGTGAGGGCATTCAGCGTGTGTTCGGTCTGGCTCCGGAGGATGTAGTGGGCCTCTCTTATGCCGATAGCCTTTTATTTAAGCTTGTGTATCCACCAGACATGGAGAAGATCATTTCAGCAACTGCTTCCTCAATGGTGGAGAGCGGTGCATCTTACTGTGACTTTCGTCTTTTACTCCCCGACAATTCATTGCGTTGGGTGCGCGGTGATTTTTTTACAGAGCGTCAACCGGATGAGAGTTACATTTGGTACGGCTCCTGTACTGATATTAATGAGCTGAAAGCCCGTGAGGAAGCTTTTCGTAACCAGGCAATTACAGATGAGCGGACAGGTATTTACAATCGGCGTTTTTTTATGGAGAGCCTATCGCGTCTAATATCACAAGCGCGTCGACATGAGGTAGGGCTCTCTTTGATTATGATCGACTTATCATTTCAAACAAATCAATGACCGCTGGGGACATGAGACAGGCGACCATGTACTGCGGCAGACGTGTGATTTGATCCGGGATCGGATACGTATAACTGATGTTTTTTGTCGCGTAGGTGGGGAAGAGTTTGCGATTTTATGTCCCCATACTGATGGTTCGAATGCCACCCATTTGGCTGAGCAACTGCGTCAAACCTTGGCTGGACTGCCTATCGCCGTTGTAGGATCTGTTACTGCAAGTTTTGGTGTGGCAAGCTGGGTTTATGATGAAAGCGAGAATGAGTTATTGCGAAAATCTGACTTAGCTACTTATAGGGCAAAGGCTAGCGGTCGTAACAGAGTCGAATTCAATCCGGAATGAATAGATAGCTATGAATTTGAAAAGACCAGGTGCGCCATAAAATGGGCACCATCGTCTTCTTCGACAGCACCACCAATTCGATCGCCTTTGGCGCTAAAGATTGCACTAGCCAGCGTGCAATCACGCACGTCCACTCTGGCTTACCGCCCGCTAGTAGCTATTCGAAATCTTCGCCGCTGGCATTCCGTTGAAAGGCCCGGCCAACAGTAAGTTATAGGTGCAAATGGCGGTCAATCTGCTTGCCTGTGCGAATAACGCGACTAACCAAGGCTCGTATAGAAATAAGTACAGCGACAATAAAATGCCCGTGTCAAAGGACATGGGCATTTTTATTTATCAGATTTTTAATAGATGACTTTGATCGCACCCACTCCGATAGCTGCCATAAGCATTATTAATACGGTTCCAAGCATCCATTTTAATGATACGCGTTGGTTGTCACCGTAATCAATGTCCAGCAATCCGCATAATAGGTAGGTTGATGCTACTAAAGGACTAAGTAAGTGAACTGGTTGACCTATTAGCGATGCAATTGCCATTTCTTGTGGGCCTATGCCGTAGTGAGCAGCTGATTGGGCGAGGATAGGTAAGACCCCGAAATAAAATGCATCGTTTGTCAGCACATAAGTAAAAGGCATACTGAGCAGGGCAGTGATCAAAGACATGTAATGACCAGCCTGTTCTGGCAATATCATGATTAGATTGTCAGAGATCGCCTTGATCATTCCAGTGCCACTCATGATTCCGACGAAAACGCCCGCGGCGAAAATTAGGAGTGTTACGGCCATGACATTGTCAGCATGCCTAGCGATGACCTCCTTCTGCTGTTTTAGGCTTGGATAATTGACCAAGCAGGCGAGCCCGAAAGCCAGCATGAATAGGATTGGTAATGGCATCAAACTGAGCATCATTCCCGTGATCAACGCGATCGTCAGTAAGGCGTTAAACAAAAACCGTGGATCTTTTAGGCGAATATGCGCATATCCCTGCAGCACTGCGTCTTCACTCACTGTGACTACACCCAGTCGACGATACTCCATACGACCCAGCCACCAAGCGGCGAGCACCACCCATGCCGCTCCCGCGATCATGATCGGAACCATTGCGATGAACAGTTCGGTGATGTCAACATGCATAGCACTAGCAGCGCGAGAAAATGGCCCTGCCCATGGCAGTATATTCATTACTCCGATGGCCATGAGTAGGACGGTCGCCATTACTTGCAGCCGAATGCCAGTCAGGCGATAAAGTGGCAAAAAGGCCGCCGTAGCGATTATGTAAGTTGTTGCGCCGTCACCATCAAGTCCTATACATAGTCCCAGAACAGCTGTTCCCACGACTATCTTGCGAGGATCCCCCTTCACCATACGTAGCAACACTTTAATCAAAGGATTGAAGAGCCCTGCGTCAGTCATTAGACAGAAATAAAGGATAGCAAACGTCAGCATGATGCCCGTGGGCGCGAGCATCTTCACGCCGTCGAACATCATTGTGCCAAGTTGGGTTGCAAAACCACCTAAGCATCCGAATGCAACGGGAACGAGTAGTAGGGCTACTAGGGGTGACAGGCGCTTGCTCATAATCAGATACATAAAACAAACGATCATCGCGTAGCTTAAAAATATTAACATGGGTATCCCTTTTATTAGTCTTGTAGGGCAGGCGCGGTGAGCGCGCGCCTTTCTCTGGCCGAATTAGCCCGGTGTACGTTGCACACAGACTTCAGTACTTAGTTGGGTCAGAGGTGGGAAAACATCGGTAGACCTACGTGTTTGAGATCAGCGATTAACACCGTGCTGGTTGATGAGTCTGTGATAAACAGTTGCTTATTGCTCTTACCGCCGAATGCCAGATTTGTGAGTGTGCGTCCTTCGGTACAGGACCGAATACGGTAGAGCGGAACGGCATGGGGATCAAATACCCATACACATGCATTTCCCGCATCACAGACATAAAGATTTCCGGCGCAGTCCATTGCCATTCCATCTGCGCCACTGACGCCCCCAGCCATGGCTGTGAAGATGCCCACTTTGCTGGTGCCACCATCTCGTTGTATCGGCAGGCGCCAAACTGCATTTCCGCGAGTCATTGCGACAAACAAAGCATTCTGCTGAAGATCCATAACCAAGCCATTCGGGCTAGGTCCGTTATCTATCAGTAGGGTCAGAATTTCTTTTTCCAGGTCGTAAGAAAATACTCGGCCGGTTGGATCTTGCTGGCCGGTCTGACCTTGATCCGTAAAGTAGAGTTTTCCTTGCCTATCAAAAAACAGATCGTTGACTCCCTTAAATCCTTCGCTGCGACTGTGCGTCAAAAAAGGCGTGATTGTGCTAGTGGCGGGATCAAGGACAAGAATTCCTTGTTTGTAGTCAGCGATGAAAATCCGACCGTCACGGTGGATCTTCAAACCGTTGGGCCAGCCGTCATATTCGGTGACAAGCTCCCAGTTTCCTTCCGGACTTATTCTAAAAATGCGGCCGTAAGGGATGTCGGTTACGTAGAGGTTCCCATGCACGTCGAAGGACGGCCCCTCGAGAAAGCTTTTGACCTCCTGCCCGGGTTTATTAGCGCGCACCCAATCGGAATCCCCGTCTCTCCAAAAGGCTTGCGGCAGCGTTGTAAACACTCGAGTCGGTAAATCGCTTGGCGGGGCATACAGGGTCACAGGATCAACTCCTACCAGGGCGGCGGAGAAAGTAGTCACCAAGCGCAGGTGTACTAATCTTTTCGCAGCATTGTTGTTGTTCTGCCAGACAGAATCATGTGTCCTCTGGCAGAACAAATGTCGATGCAATTTCATTTCTTGTCAACCCATCATCCACCGGAAGGCTTGCATCTGGTCGCTGAGCTGCACCCTTTCGCCTAACGCTCAAACGACGGTGTTCCCATCCAGAAGACATTGACACTAAGAAATCTTGCGCTCATGATTTAATTCAGAACGACATTCTGCTAGATGGAATGCATGGAATCAATTTCCGGAGAACCGGCGATGGGCGACAAAAAAAAAGCAGACATTTTGATCAGTGAAGTAGGCCCGCGTGACGGCCTGCAAAGCGTCAGTGCAACTATGCCTACCGAGTTGAAGCTGAAATGGCTGACCGCTTTGGCTGACTCCGGACTCGGCGAAATTGAGGTCGGCTCGTTTGTCTCACCAAAATTGCTTCCGCAAATGGCGGACGCAGCACAATTAGTCGCTCATTTGCGGAAAAGATCGGATGTTTTTGTGACCGCCCTAGTTCCGAACCTCAAGGGAGCCGAGGCAGCGTTCAAAGCAGGTGTGCAGAAAATCACGATGCCCATTTCAGTGAGCGAACCACACTCGTTAGCCAACATTCGCAAGACACATGAACAGGTTTACGAAGAGGTTCGATCTATCGTGCTGCTTCGGAACGAACAATTTCCTCATGTGGAAATTGAGTCCGGCTTGTCGACAGTCTTCGGGTGCACCATTCAAGGCGAAGTCCCTGAAGATGATGTACTTCGTATGGCTTTTCGCATGGTCGAATTGGGCGTTGAGGAGGTCGGGTTAGCCGATACCGTTGGTTACGCAAATCCAACTCAAGTTCGTCGTCTATTCACAAGGTTGCGCGGTGAGATAGGTGCCAAAGCAGGCAGCGCGCATTTCCACAACACTCGAGGTCAAGGGCTTGCCAACGTCGTTGCCGCACTGGACGTAGGTGTCACGACTATCGACGCGTCCCAAGGCGGGCTCGGGGGTTGTCCTTATGCACCCGGCGCCTCGGGCAATATCGTCACCGAGGACCTCGTCTATCTGCTTGAGTCCATGGGGCTAAACACTGGCGTCGACATCGACAAACTAGTCGCCGCTCGTGAATGGCTGAAACAAGGGTTACCTGGCGAACCGCTTTACGGGTTCATCCCTGACGCCGGCGTGGGTAAAAACTTTCACTACGCTGGAGGCGCGCGATGAGCCCGCAAAATCAGAACATTCAAACGTTGCCTTTGGCAGGCATCCGGGTTGTCGAGTTCGTGCACATGGTGATGGGTCCAACTTGCGGTTTGGTGCTTGCCGACTTGGGTGCCGAGGTAATCAAAGTCGAGCCGACGCCGGAAGGCGACAATACTCGGCGTTTGACGGGATCCGGTGCCGGCTACTGGATGACCTATAACCGGAACAAAAAAAGCTTTGCTGTCGATATCAAAACGAAGGAAGGCATGGCCGCGGTCCGCAAGTTGATTGAAAGCGCGGACGTAGTCACTGAGAACTTCCGACCCGGCGCGATGGAAAAGCTTGGCCTGGGTTATGAAGACTTAAAGGCGATCAAGCCCGACATCATCTACAGCTCGATGAAAGGTTTTTTGCCGGGTCCATACGAACACCGCACGGCGCTGGATGAAGTGGTGCAGATGATGACCGGACTGGCTTATATGACGGGGCCGGAGGGTAGGCCGTTGCGAGCTGGTGCATCCGTTAACGACGTAATGGGTGGCATGTTCAGTGCGATCTCGATCCTTGCGGCGCTTTTGCAGCGCAACGCGACCGGCGAGGGGCAGTTTGTTCAGACGGGCCTCTTTGAAAACTCAGCATTCCTCGTCGGCCAGCACATGATGCAAATGGCGACGACAGGCAAGCCTGCTGCGCCTATGCCAAGCCGTCTTTCAGCGTGGGCTATCTATGACGTCTTCACCACCATTGATGATGAGCAGGTCTTCATGGGCGTAGTGAGCGACAGTCAATGGGCCAGCTTTTGCCAAGCCTTTGGGTTTGAGGAGCTTGGGCGTGATCCTGATCTAGCCAAAAACACCCAGCGAGTTCAGGCTCGCGCGACAATTTTGCCATTGGTGAAAGAGCGGCTTGCGAACCTATGCAAACAGGAAGTCATGGATCTTTGTGAGAGGGCAGGTCTACCGTTTTCTCCCATCCAGCGTCCTCAGGATCTATTTGAGGATATTCATCTGAACGAGTCCGGAGGCTTGGCACATTTAATCCTGGAAAGTGGAGAAGAGGTGAAAGTCCCGATGCTGCCATTCGAGATGAATGGTCGGCGTATGGACGCTCGCTTGAATGTGCCTCAGTTGGGAAGCCATTCAGAAGAGTTGCTCCAGGAGATGGGCTACGCAACGACTGACATTGAAGTCTTGCTCGGGCGAGGGATAGTCCGCTAGTCGCTCTCAAAAATCCCTGCAACACATCCGCTGGCGGTAATTCCCCCCGTCAGCCATATAAAAATAAAGTCGAGGATCCCGTCATGACTATTGTCACGACATCTCCACGTTCTCCGGAAAGCTCCGCGTTAAATGTCCTAAGTGCGGAACAGACCCGCGTTCTTCATAAGGCCGCATGGCGCCTGATCCCATTGCTCGCACTAGCCTACTTTTTCAATTATCTGGATCGCACTAGCGTTGGCTACGCTGCACTCCAGATGACTGATGAGTTGGGCCTTACAGCCACGCAGTTCGGCCTCGGTGCGGGAATCATGTTTTTTGGATACTGCTTGTGCGAGGTGCCGAGCAACCTGGCAATGTTTCGATTTGGCGCCAGGTTGTGGATGGCCAGGATCATGATCACTTGGGGCTTAGCGGCTGCCGCAACTGCGCTGGTCATTGGTCCATACAGCTTTTATGTAGTGCGCTTGATTCTCGGTATAGCTGAGGCAGGTTTCTTTCCTGGCGTCATATTTTTCCTGACACTCTGGTTTCCAGCGCAATACCGAACTAGGGTACTCGCATGGTTTACGGTGGCGACTCCAATTTCTTTTCTGGTAGGCGGGCCACTTTCAATTTGGCTTTTGCAGATGCATGGATTTCTAGGCCTGGCAGGTTGGCAATGGATGTTCATCATTGAAGGTATCCCGGCCTGTATTTTAGGAATGATCACTTTGAAAGTGCTGACGAACCATCCAGCGCAAGCAAAATGGTTGTCACACAACGAGCGTGAATTGCTCGCCGGCATGCTGGCTGATGAGCAGAGCAAGGGCCAACACAGTCATGGCTTCAAGGCCGCGCTAAAGGATCCGAGGGTTTGGATTCTCAGCACCATTACCTTCAGTTTCACGCTCGGATCCTACGGTATTGGTATTTGGCTGCCTCAGATGCTTAAGGCCCACGGTGTTGAAGTCAGCATGATTGGTTGGGTTGCGGCGATTCCTTATTTCTTCGCCACCATTGGCCTTCTAATCTGGGCGAAACACGTTGACCGAACAGGCAAGGGCATTTTCAACCTAACTCTGGCGATGCTGCTTGCAGGATTCGCGTTGTTGTTCGCGCTTAAGATGGATTCATTGGTGCCCGCATTGGCCGGTATCACGCTAGCCTTGGTAGGCACGATCGCTGGCAAGACGATTTTTTACACACTGCCAGGGAAGTTTCTCCGCGGCCAAGCGGCTGCAGGAGGGATTGCCTTGATAAACTCAATTGGAGCCTTTGGCGGTTTTGTGGGTCCCTATCTGATGGGCTTTCTCAAGGACTATACCGGCTCATTTACGGCAGGTTTGACGGTCATGGGGTGCATCATGTTCGTGGCCGCAGGGATGGTTCTGTCTTTGCGCCTTTTCCTACGCGAGTAGTGACGTACTGGCCCCAGCGAAGCCGAAAAGGTATCTTAGTCGTATAATTGTGTACCTTGGACTACCCCGATAAGGCTGCTTTCTGCGGGTAGTCGAGGGGTTATTACCTGACGCTGAGTTGATATGAATACCGAAACTGACGCTAACTTTTCTAATCAGTCCATCGGCGGGGAAGGGGGCGGAGTAGCCGCTGTCGATCGTGCTTTTTCCATTCTTGCGGCCTTCCAGGTCGAACAGGAAAGCCTGACTCTTGCGGAACTCGCGCGACGGACCGGGCTTTATAAAAGCACGATCCTGAGGTTGATTGCATCGTTAGAAAAGGCCGGATTTGTGCGGCGCCTAAGTGATGGCAATTATTCGGTTGGTCCAGAGCCTCTTCGTCTGTCGCAGCTCTATCAAGCGTCTTTTCGCCTACGCGATGTCATCCATCCATTGTTGGAGTCCATCACAGAAGAGAGTGGCGAAACGTCTTCTTTCTATGTGCTCGAAAATGGAAGTCGTGTCGTATTATTTCGAGTTGAACCCAAACGCGCAGTGCGTGTTTCTGTACTAGAGGGCGCGCGTTTTCCATTACATGCCGGTGCGTCAGGAAAGATTCTCCGGGCTTTTTCTCGACAGGGCGACCCAATGCTAACTGACGTGCGAGAGCGGTTTTGGGCTAGCTCTTTTGGTGAGCGGGATCCCGAAACTACCGCGGTGTCCGTGCCGGTGTTCGCTATGAATTATGAGTTGAAGGGGGCGCTCACTCTATCGGGGCCGTCTGACCGGCTGCTACAGGATCATATTGCTAATGCAGCGTCGATCCTGTTACGTAATGCCGCCATTGCGACAAGCTCTCTGGGGGGGAACAATATGGAGCTGCGAGAGGCTCTGAAAAAACTGAACCCATAACTCAAAAAACGCATCGTTTTTACGAGGCAGAGGGCGCGGATTCCCAGTCTGGATTTCTCTGAAATCTCTCTGCGAGAAAGTCCAGCAGTGTCCTTAGGCTGGTCGGCATATTTTTACGAGAGGCATAGACTGCGTAAAGTCGTGCGCTCGGAGCAAGGTACTCGTTCAACACCTCCACCAGCTTGCCTGACTGTATTGCCGGCGCGGCAAGATAGCGCGGCAACATCGCGATACCCCCGCCCGCCAGTGTTGCTTGCATCAATGTCGATGTTTCATTGCCTCGAATGTTGCCACTTACAGGTACCGAAACTGTTTCGCCATGATGTTCAAAGTGCCAGATGTTTTTGCCAAAATAAAAATGACTCAAGCAGTTGTGTTCGCGTAGATCCTGAATATCTTGTGGCGTGCCGTGTTCTGCAAGATAGGCGGGAGATGCACATATGACAGATCTGCAGCGTGCCAATTCCCTGGCAATAAGATTGGGATCTAGTTCATTGGATATGCGCAGAGCAAGGTCAATCCGCTCATCGATCAGGTTAACTGTACGGTCTGCTGAAACGATATCGATTTCCACCTGCGGATAAAGTCGTAAATATTCGACGATGGCTGGTGCCAAGTGCACCTGACCAAACGATGTACTGACAGTTACTCGTAGCAATCCTGACGGCGTAGCGGGGCGTGCGGCAAGCGAAGATTGGATGTCGCCTGTTAGGTCAAGGATTTGGTGGCACCTTGGAAGCAGATCCATTCCGGCGGGTGTAACGCTGAGTTTGCGAGTCGTACGATGCATTAGCCTCACACCAGCCCACGCTTCCAACTCTGCCAAATAACGCGATACGACTTGCCTCGAGAGGCCGAGTTTATCTGCGGCTGCTGACATGCTGCCACGTTCCACAACCGTTACGAAAACTTGTATAGCGCCGAGCTTATCCATTTATTAGGCCGATATCAGTGACAAACTATCGTAAATCTTAGCATTTTTCGGACGGTATTCGGTCGTTACTATGGTCTGCCTGACGATTATTGTCGGCAAAAAACATCATCCCTCCTGACAGATGCGAGTAATTATTTATGATCAAAATAGCCATCATCGGTGCTAGCGGTAACGTGGGAACTCAACTCGTAGCTGAAGCATTGAGTAGAAATCATACGGTAACTGCAATTGCGCGTGATCCATCAAAGCTGGGCGTGCGCCCGGATCTAAACCTCAAGCCTGTTGACCTAAACGATTCAACTACACTAATTAAAGCCATTGCGGGACATGATGTGGTTATTAGCTCAGTGCGTTTTTCCGGGCTAGTACCTGAAACCCTTATCAACGCGGTAAAGAAATCCGATGTTGATCGATTTATCGTCGTGGGTGGTGCGGCCAGCTTGAATTTGGCTTCCGGTACGCGTTTACTTGATTCCCAATATTTTCCGGAGGAGTACAAACCCGAAGCCAGCGCGGCGGCTGAGTTTCTTGCCGCTCTGCGTGAGGAGCGTGGGCTTGTCTGGACTTTTGTTTCTCCTTCAATGGAGTTCCTGTCCGGTGAACGCACAGGTAAATTCCGTACAGGTCTTGACGATTTGCTGACAGACGACGAAGGCCGAAGCTGGATCAGCTACCAAGATTTTGCAGTCGCTCTCCTTGATGAGATCGAAAAGCCTGCTCATCTGAAGCAACGCTTCACAGTCGGCTACTGATCAAAGCGACTGCTCAAAAAAGGGGTGAATTTATTTCCACGGCGCGCGGTATGTTGCCGAATGTTTACCAATGCGCGTCGTGGCGTGGCGATAAGTACCTCGGAGATAGCGAGACTGATGACTGAAGTCTGGCCCCAGGTCGCGCGAGGACTTGACCAGAATGTCTGCACGTCAGACATGCTGTCCACCATTCACATGGATCTCAGCGCCGTTCACGTAAGAGGCTCCGCTGGTGCAGAGAAAGTAGATCAGAGACGCTACTTCCTCAGGTTTTCCCAAACGGTTCATGGGAACCAATCGCTCCACAATATCGGCAGTACCTGGCGATAGAATCGCGGTATCAATTTCTCCAGGAGCAATGGCGTTTACTCGCACCCCATGTGGACCAAAATCGTACGCCATTTCCCGTGTCAAAGCCGAGAGTGCTGCTTTCGAAGTCGCGTAGGCTACGCCGGCAAAAGGGTGGACCTTGGAGCCCGCTATAGAAGTGACGTTGATGATGCTCCCCCGGGCGGCCTTCAATTCATCGAACAGCCCCTGGGCTAACAGCGCGGTAGAAAACAAGTTTACGTTGAAGACCTTCAACCATGTGGCATAGTCGGTCTCCAGTACGCCGAGTCGACTGCCCTCCGGTCCTTTGGGGGAAATGCCTGCGTTGTCCACCAGTGCATCCAGGCGACCGCCCAATTTTTCCTTGATGGTCGCAATGCTCGTGCTGACGCTGTCGATATCTTCAAGATCCAAGTGGATATGGTTAAGCAATCCCTCGGCCCAAGGGCATTCAGCCACCCAATTTTGTCGAGACGCGGTGAATACTTCCCAGCCCGCTGCATTGAAATGCTTGACCGTAGCATGGCCAATTCCGCGGCTGGCGCCGGTCAATAATAGCTTTCTTTTTTCGCTCATGAGTTCACCTTTGTGAAGTGTGCCTTGCGCAGATTCGACCGGCTTTTAGCGTTTGATTGAGTGGCGTACGAGCATGAGTGTGACGAGGACTTCAAGGCTTTCGGCCGCGAAAATAAGTGAAAAAGTATTTCGAGCTAAGCTGCGAGCGGTGGCTTTGTCATCACGAGAAGGACAATGATCGAAGCAAAAAAGAGGCTAACACTTGCACCAAATCTTACAAAATTTGGCAACGGTCGAGAGTCGGCGCCAATCAGCCTTTGGAGCAATCCTGTCTGGATGCCTTGCAGTGCAGAAAGAACAAGAACGAATATTAATTTCAAAATTAGCCAAGGCGCAGGGAGCCAGCCACCCATAACGGCCGTACCTATTCCCAGTAACCAAGTCAGTAACATGGCAGACGAAGTCACGCCGTGGTTCCAGTATTTGAGTGCGACCATGAAGCGTCGCTCGCGAGGCATGTAGGGCGCAACAGAATTGCGAAGGCCAGCCAGAACGAGAGACAGCATCAACAATCCGCTCATCCAAGTGACTACCGCCACCACATGAAACGTTTTGAGCAGCAAATAAATCATTGAGCTTGCCCCAATCTCAAAGCTACCTGTTTTTTCTTGAATAGTCCGATGTTAAAAAATCCACCGCCCGGAATGAACGCCGACAAAAACAGCCGCAGTATTTCGCCACGCGTAAAAATGGGGTTTGCAAGTGACATACCGAGTAGCCAAAAGTACGTAACAAACGCTATCCCATGTACAGGTCCTAGCCAAGACACTGCTGCTGGAAAGCCCGCTAGGTGTTTCAGCGGCACTGCGATAAATAACAATGAGGCCAATGTGCTGGTTTCTATGATTGACGCGTACAACAGGCGGTTGAGAGCCTTATCACTAATGTCCGGCTCGGATGGTTTTGGGCTTGACGGGTTCACTAGCACTCCACTCTGGAAAGGCAGCACACTGATCGGGCGGAAATTCTAGGATTAATGCTTGTATGAGACCACTGGCTCGATTGACAATGTTCGAAGGAATTGAGCCATTTGCTTTCACGTCGCATCAATAGACGACAGAATTCATCCTCTTGCGGCGGGGTCAGCATATGCACCGTGTGGTAATCGTCGTTCAGCAGGATGTGGTCTCGTTTGACCTTTCCATTCCTTATGAGGTTTTCAGCCGGGTGACGTTGTCGTCAGGCGAGGCGGGATATCGAGTTCGTGTTTGTGCAGAGTACTCAGAAATCAAGACCTCGGGTTTTGGGTTGATGCTGAGATGGGGACTGGAGCAGCTCGCAGAAGCGGACACAATTATTATCCCCGGGACAGAAGACTTCTCTGGAGCGGTGTCTGACGCGTTGAAAGCCGCTGTGCGAGGGGCAATGGCAAACGGCACCCGAATTGCGTCGATCTGCAGTGGCAGCTTCACCTTGGCCGCCAGTGGTGTGCTCGACGGTTTACGCGCAACGACTCATTGGCGTGCTGTTTCTGAAATGGCCAGATTGTTTCCCAAGGTAAGGGTGGATCCCAATGTGTTGTTCGTCGATAACGGTCAAATTTTGACGTCCGCCGGAGCCGCGGCGGGACTGGACCTATGTCTGCACATGGTGCGCTGCGACTTTGGAGCCACCGTAGCCGCTGACGCGGCGCGCCTGGCGGTAATGTCGCTTGAGCGAGAGGGTGGCCAAGCGCAGTTCATCGTGCACTCTGCACCTGAATCAAATTCAGCCCTGGGACCGTTGCTCATTTGGTTGGAGGACAACCTTGACCAACCGTTGTCGCTAAAAACTATTGCAGCCCACGCTGCGATTAGCAGCAGAACGCTCAGTCGAAGGTTTCTCGAGCAGATGGGGGCAACTCCACTGCAATGGCTGTCTCGAGCGCGAGTACGGCGCGCGCAACTGTTATTGGAAACGACTCGTTTTTCAGTCGAGCAAATTGCCAGCAAGGCAGGCTTCGGCTCTTCAACGACATTGCGCGAACGCTTTCAACAACAACTGGGCATCAGTCCGCAGCGTTATCGCCGCGGATTTAACAGGCCGGATGACTGATTCAGGATACTTATGTCTGCATCCTTTCAGTGAATTCCGGGGCGTTAGCAATGGTGAGAATGTCGGTCCCTTGTACACAATGCCCCGCCCCTATAAGTGTTTTCTAATCGAACTTGCGCCCTAAACCGCCGCCCCTTTGACTAGAAATGCGAGGGAAGAGACACGGTATCGGGAAGTTTCTTAATTTCAGCGTGAGCTAAATGCTCTTTCTGATGGGGAAGTTCTTCAAATGGGATGTGACAGCGAATAAACCCTCCATGGATCATCTGCAAGGGCGGGCGACTCTCTGCGCATAGGGCGCCAACCTGTCTAGGGCAGCGCCCGGCGAGCGGGCAGCCTTGGCCGGCAATCGATGGCGAATTTGGCATCGCCGGCGGTTGTGGCACATAGTTGTCTTTACTCAGACCCGGCGCTGCACCCAGGAGCATTTCTGTATACGGATGTAATGGCGAATTAAAGAGTGCATCGGTATCGACCATCTGCATCAGTTCGCCGCGATAAAGGACGGCGACTCGGTCGGCCAACTGCCGCACGACCGCGAGGTCATGTGAGATAAACAGCATCGCAACGCAATGCTGCTCTTTGAGAGCCATGAGTAACTCGACAATTTTCGTTTGCACGGAGACATCGAGCGCCGAGAGGATTTCATCGCAGATCAACAGTTTGGGGTTGACCAGCAGGGCACGTGCAATCGCAACCCTTTGACGCTCCCCACCGGAAAGCTGTTCGGGAAAACGAGTCAGATACCCTGCATGCAGCCCAACATTTTCCAGAGCCGTCTCAAGTTTTTCAGGAGTAGATTCGATCGCGAAATGGTGCAGCGGTCGTTCAAGAATGGCCCGCACACTGCGGCGCGGATTGAGTGACGCATCCGGGTTCTGGAAGATGTATTGAATCTCCCGCAATTGCTGGACTGACCTGCCCGCGAGCGTAGGCTCCAACGCCTTCCCGTCAACGCTGATGGTGCCTGATTTAGGCGCGAGTCGCCCGCTGATGGCGCGAGCGATCGTTGATTTTCCGCTGCCCGATTCACCCACCAACGCCACGATCTCACCGGCGCGCAGTTCAAGATCGATATCCCGTGCGATGGGGATCGGCACTTTCCCCAACAGCTCTGCGAACCATCCGGACCGTGCGTAGGAAAGCGAGAGATTCTCCACTGATAATAATCGTGCCGGCTCCCGATCGGGCCGCAGGTTACCCGTCGCCGACGGTGTTGGATCTGGAGTGTCGGCGACGTCGGGCCAGCGCATGCAGGCGACGGATTGCGCGTCCGCCACAGGTATCAGCTCTTGCGGCGTCGAGCGACAGATGGCTGTCGCAAAGTCGCACCGCGGCTCGAATTTGCAGCCCTCGGCCATCTGATCCCGCCGTAGCATCCCGCGAAGACCGCGACCCGCACGATGGCCGTGTTGTACCGTCGGGATCGATCCGATCAACCCGCGTGAATACGGATGAGCAGGGTGCGATAACAACCGCTCGCAAGGCGCGACCTCGACGAGCTTGCCGGCATACATGACGCCAATGCGGTCGGCGATTTGCGCCAGCAGGGCGAGGTCATGGGTGACATAGAGCATGGCCATGCCAATGCGACTTCGCAGGTCCGACAGCAGCTGGATAATCTGCCGTTGCGTGGTGACGTCGAGTCCTGTGGTCGGCTCGTCAAGGACCAGCAGATCCGGATTGCATGAAACCGCCATGGCAATCGTCACCCGTTGCTGTTGCCCGCCCGACAGCTCATGGGGATAACGCCGGCTGAAATCGGGCAGCCCGACCAGGGCAAACAGGTCCGTGATGCGCTGTTCCATGGAGAGCCCGTCCGGCAGTGCCTGGTGAGTCAGGATCATCTCGCGTATTTGCTGGCCCACACGCATGCCGGGGCTTAACGCGGTTGTCGGATTCTGCGGGACCAGCGCAATGCGGTTGCCGCGAAGCTTTGCCAGTGAACGGGCGTCGAGCTTGAGCAGGTCGACCCCTTCGAATAACACTTCACCGGTCTGCACGCGGCTGTTGGCGGCGCCGTAACCGAGCAGCCGGTAGGCCACCGTGGATTTTCCGCAACCCGATTCCCCGACGAGACCAAAAGTCTCTCCCCGGGCTATTTCAAGGCAAACCCCTTCCACGACATCGGTCCAGCCGGTTCGTCCGGCGTAGGCGATGCCGAGGTTTCGAATCTCGATCAGCTTGGTCATGGTTCCAACACCTTTATTGTTATTCACGCGCCGACTACCGACCGTTGCCCGAGCATTCTCGATAAGCCATCGGTGAACAGATTCAGTCCGACCACGAGCGAAGCGAAGCCCAGGCCCGGGCCGAATACGGTCACCGGCGAAGCAATCAGCAGGCCGCGGTTTTCACTGATCATCAGGCCCCATTCCGGGGTCGGCGGCCGGATGCCGAAACCGAGGAATCCGAGTGCTCCGATCAGGATGGGCGCATAGCTGATACGCAGCGAGAACTCGACCAGCAGCACGTTGGCCGTGTTCGGCAGAATCTCGCGCAGAACGATCGACCAGGTACTCTCACCCCGCAGCTGGGCCACCGCCACGTATTCGCGCGTGGCGATTTCCATGGCGGCCGCCCGCGCAATCCGGGCGATCCGCGGCGTGTAGACCAGCCCGACCACCAGCACGATCAGGGCAGGTTCCCCGGCGAGCGCCGGCCCGGCCGCAATGATCGTCACCAGCGCCAAGGCGAGAAACGGGATGCTGATCATCGCTTCGACAAGCCGCTGCACGATCTCGTCGAACAGCCCACCGAGGTAGCCCGACACCAGTCCCAGCAGGGTACCGGCGACCATGCCCAGCGTCGTGCCCGCCAAGGCCAGCAGCAAGACAATGTGCGCCCCATACATGAAACGACTGAGGACATCGCGGCCGATCTGATCGACCCCCATCGGATGCAGCCACGACATACCGGACAGCGGCATGCCGGTGCCCATTTGTGCAAAACCGAAAGGCGTCCAGAACACCCCGACGAGGGCAAACAGCACATGCGCAATCAGGATGATCGAGCCCACCTTGAACGAGCCCGGCATCGCCAGCCAGCGTCGCAGGTAAGCAGAGAGGGTTGGTTGCGTCCGCACTCCGGACGTGATGTGGGTCAGGCTCATCGGCTGGTCCTCAGGCGCGGTTGAAGTAAAACGGCGCCGATGTCGGCCATCAGGTTGGCGGCGATGTACACCGCCGCGCTGATCATCACCGTGGCTTTGATCAGCGGAAGATCACGCAACTGCAAGGCATCGATCAGCAGGGTGCCAAACCCGGGGTAGGAGAAGACCCGCTCGACGATCACGACACCGCCAATCAGGAACCCCAGGTTGAGTGCCGTGATGTTGAGTGCCGGAACAATCGCATTGGGCATGGCGTGCCGCCACAGCACCGCATACGGGCGCAATCCTTTCAGTTCGGCGAGACGCACATACTCTGAACGCAGCACCTCGATCAGGCTGTCGCGCAGCACCCGGATGGCGTACACCGCCATGATGATGGCGAGGGTGGTCGCGGGCAGGATCATGGCGCGCAGATTGTCCAGCCAACTGCTGGCCTCGGACACCGTTGCCAGCGCAGGCAGAATGGGCATGGCCACGGCGAAGATAAACAGCAGGATCGTCGCCAGCAAAAAGTCGGGAAGCGACAACAGCACCAGTGTCACCACCGAAATGATGTGGTCGACCTTGGTCCCCCGATGGGTGGCTTGAATGACAGCCGGCACGATGGCGAGCACCAGGTACATGGCAAAGGCCAGCAGCGACAACAACAGCGTATTGATGATGCGCGGGCCGAGGACGTCAGCAATCGGCCGGCCGGTCGCAATCGACACCCCGAGGTCGCCCTGAAGCAAATCGCCCAGCCAGTGCAGGTATCTGCTGAACGCGGGGTCACCGAGGTGCAGTTGCTCGCGAAGCACTTCCAGTGCTTTTACGGTGGCGTCGCGCCCGAGGATTCGGGTCGCCACATCGCCCGGCAGGGCTTCGAGTATCAGAAAGATCAGCAGTGAGACGAGCAGCAGGGTGATGGCCGACAGCGCGACCCTGCTGATGACAAGCCGAAAAATGGTCATGTCGGGTTAGCCTCCCTGAGTGGTCAAGGTTGAACCCGAGCCCATCCTGTCGGGCAGGAAGGCTGCGTCGGTCTCGAGATCGCCTTGCCATACGTACAAGAGCACCAGAGGTCTGTTGCCCGCGAGTGTGGCATGCGGGATCCATGAAGGATGATGGATGATTTCACCGGCGTTGCGTAATGACCATGCGTCGTCGCCCGTGCGCCAGAACGACGGGCCGGTGACGGCGTAGTAGATCTCGTCAGCCGGATGGCTGTGCAAGGGGTAGTGGGTATCGGGGCCAAGGAACATCAGGCCGAAGGAAATATCGGCGTCCGTCATCAGCGCCGGGGGGCCGCTGTCCGGCCCGCAGATCACGCCATAACCGTAGTTGTTGCCGAAGTCCGCGCTGGGCGGGGCGGCGAGGTAGGTTTCGCTGCGCGTCAGGTGAATCGCAGGCATGAGATCGGCGAGTGCTTTCGCAAGGGCGTAGTCAGCGGCATAAGCCTTTAGCTCGGCTTCACAACGCGTCTGCACCGGCACGCGTGCGGCAGGGATGTCCTGCACGGTCTTCAGGTTCGCTTGCAAGGTACGCAGGCGTTTTGCGTGTGAGCGTGCGACCGGCTGATCATCGCGATCAAGTGCATCGGTAAAGCATTCGAGAAATCTGGACAGATGGGTGAGGGACATTCGCGCAGCCTCCTTCGCGGAGCCTCCAGGCTCCGTGGATAAGATTCAATTCAAGTTAGGCGGGTGGGCAGAGCGATTACTGTGCGCAGCTCAGTTGCGCATAGTTGATGCGGTTCACGTCGACGTTCGGCGAGTAACCGGTACAGCCTTTGCGCAGGCCGGCCACGACCGATGAAAAGACCGGGAGGATCATGCCGCCTTCTTGCGCGACCATGCGTTGGGCCTCGCGATAGAGCGTGTTACGCGCTTGCTCGTCGGCGGTTTGCCCGGCCTTGACCACCAGCGCATCGAAGTCCGCGCGCTTCCAGTGCGTCTCGTTCCATTCCGATTGGCTGTTGAGCGACAGCGTCAACGCTTCTGCTGGCGGACGAGCACTGGTGTACGAAATGACCGCCGGTTTCTTCAGCCAGATCGTGTCCCAGTACCCTTCGGCGGGCGAGGTGATCACGTTGACTTTTATCCCGGCGGACGCGGCCATCTGGGCGTAGACCTGCGCCAGTAACAGCATGCCGGGGTAGGAGTCGGACGTGTAAAGATCGAAGGCGATGCCATCAGGGTGACCGGCCTCGGCAAGCAAGGTTTTTGCCCGTTTGATGTCAGCTTCTTTTGGCGGCGTTTGCAGGCTCAGCGGTGAGCTGGGTGGGATCGGTGTATCGCCACCGACTTCGCCATAGCTCAACAGCACGGTATTGAGGATGGTCTGGCGATCCATGACCAGCTTCAACGCCTCGCGCACCCGGACATCGTCGAAGGGCGCGGTGTCGGTCCACACCGCGAGGTACAGCGAGGTCGCGCCTGGCGTCGACACGAGATCCACCGCCGGGTTGCCTTTGAGCGTGATCAGGCTGGCCGGGTCGACGACCAGCGACAAATCGATGGAGCCCGACAATAGCGCCGACAGCCGCGAAGTCGCTTCAAGACTGGTGGTGATCTCCAGGCAGTCGGCTTTTGGCAAACCGGCGCTCCAGTAATCAGGGTTGCGCCGCAGCACCCGCATCGGACCGTTGGTGGCGAACGTTTGTTGGATGAACGGCCCGGTGCCGTTGCCCTTGATGCGCAGATCTGCGCTCTTCGCGCCTTCTGGAACCATCAAGGCGTACTTGGTCGCGATCAGCATCGGCAGTTCCACGACCGGTGATTTGACCTTGAAACGTACGGTGTACTTGTCGACAGCGGTGATCCCTGCGGGGTCTAGGAACGAGAGGGTAGAAAAGCCACCCGGCGAGATTGCCGGGTCCAGCAGGCGACGGTAGGAATAGACCACATCAGCGGCATCGAAATCGGAGCCGTCGTGAAATTTCACCCCTTCGCGCAGGTGAAACGTCCATTCGGTGGCGTCCGGGTTGGACTCCCACGATTGCGCCAGGACCGGGATAGGCATCATCGTATTGCTGCGGTCGACCAAGGGTTCATAGACCGCCCGGATGTGATAGACGCTATCGGTGCCGATCAAGGCTGCCGGGTCCATCGTCTGTTTCTCGCCGTCCGATTCGTAGCCCAGTACGCGAACGCATTTTTCTGCGGCGTAGACCGTGGGGGCGGACAAAACACAGGTTCCGAAAGCAAGCGCAAAAGCCGAGGATACAAGCGAACAACGTTTCATTTCTGTGCCCCTGATTTATTTTTATGGGCCGAGTATGTGATTGCGTTGTACCCCGGGCAAACGAGTATATTTAACCCCCACGTGAATATTTTTAACGTCGTGAGCCCGCATGATTTCGAGATCGCTTCCCCCTCTGTCGACGCTGAAAGTCTTCGAATCCGCTGCGCGATTGCGCAGCTTCAAATGCGCTGCCGAAGAGTTGAACCTGACGCAGTCGGCTATCAGCCACCAGATTGCCTCACTGGAGCGCTACCTGGGCACAGCGCTTTTTTGCCGGTTACCCAATCGGGTGGAACTCAACGAAAAGGGCGAACTTTACTTTCCGGTGATCCAGGATGCGCTGGATCGCATTGCGCTCACGACCGACCTCATTCGAGAAAAACAAACTCAGACCTCGTTGACTGTGCAGGTGTATGTCACCGTCGCCGTCCGATGGCTGATTCCAAGACTGCAGAAATTCAAGGAAACGTCGCCTGACATTGCTGTCAGCCTTGATGCGAGCCTGTTGGACTGGGAGTTCAATCCCGCGCGTGCCGACGTAGGGATCATCTACACGCGCACCCCGGACCGACCGAACTTGACCTATTCGCTGTTGCGGCAGGAGCGACTGGTGGCGGTCTGCTCGAAGGCGATGGCCAAGGCAATTGTCACGCCTGACGATCTGCGCCACGTCCCGTTCCTGGCCATATCGGGCGCCACCGAAGATTCGTTGATCTGGGCTCAGAGCATCGGTCTTCCCAACCTCGTACAAAAGAATGCACCGCGATTCGACAGTAGTTTGTTGGCAATTGAAGCGGCGATCAGTGGGCAGGGTGTGGTGGTGGTTCCGGAGTTTCTGGTGGAGGGCGATCTGCGTATGGGCACTTTGGTCATACCCATGCCAACGGAAGTCATGCAGCCGGGAGGCTGGTACCTGGCTCATGTTCAGCGGCGTGGCAATGAAGAGCCGATCAAGAATTTTCTCCAATGGGTGCAGTCACTGTGACCTGGAACTTCTTTAAAAAAATCAGAATCGAAATGGGAAAATTAGTGAGTTTGATTTGAGTATTTCTGAAATTTGGTATAGCTCACAAATGTTTTGAATTCATATGACTGAACTATTTAGTTAATATTTTTGTAGGGCGATGAAGCTTTTCTTCCCTTCTTCCTAAACGCCTACAAACATGATTCCAGCTGTTCGACAGATTTATGCACGCGGCTTCAGCGGAGCATGGTGCTAACGATGCTCCTGTAAATGGCCGTACCACTGAACAGAATCAGATTTCGCTACGATCAGTTTGACCGTTTGGTCAGTTAATAAATTCTATAGAGTGAGAAAAACCATTTCCGGTCTTTTTACCATAAAATTTTCCGTGACTAGCCAGTCATTTTTGTTGCACTAATACGGTGCATTTCTGTAAGGTTGCAGATAAGTTATAACTATAAACAAACTGTCAGCGTGATCGATTGCTCGGCGAAATGAGCCCCTTGCTGATTGACGTGCATCCTATTTGAGAATGTCCATGCCGAATCGCTCTTTACACTCCAAATTGTCATGGACGGTGTTAACTGGAGGCGTCGTCATGGCATTGTTACTAGGTTGGAGGTTGTTGTGGCCGATCTGGAAAAACGCTGCAGCAGATCGCCGGAATCATCGAGATGATGCGCAGTGTTTCTGATCTGGTAAACGTCCTGGCCCTAAACGCGGCGATCCAAGTCGCTCGGGCGTGCCAGCATGGTCGCGGGTTCGCGGACGTGACGGACGAAGCCGGTAACTGGCGGAGTGTACCAGTCGCTCGACCGGTGAGATGATCGGCGGCACCGTGCGACGGGCGCAACACCGTCGCGAACGTCTAGCAGGTCGGCGAAGCGGGGCGCCATATTGTAGTGTTACTCACCCTCTCGGCCTAGGACGTCGATCAGATTCGCCATCATGCCGAGCACAACTTGACGGGTGACGCCAAAGCCAGTCCGCGATGGGGGAACAATTGTCCATGGTCATCCACGACGTCACCCTCATCTCCAATCCGTAGTCTGCTCGACTAGACGATGCAATGACGCTAACAGGCCGGTTCCTAAACGAAAAGCTGACGTAGTTTAGGGATTCAGAGGAGTCTATAAGTCAGCATTAGGCAGAGCAGGTAAGCATGAATTCAATGTTTGGAAAAAATTCTCTCATAATAACAAGTGGTAGGAGCGATCAATGATCATAGGAATGGCTAAGATACTGGGGGACATCAGCGTTAAAGCAAAGCTGGTGCTGGGGTTCACATTAGTCCTTATATTGACGGCCCTAATCGCATTGACGGGCTGGTTCAGTGTCGCGGGGTTGAGTAAGCGAGGAGAGACGCTGAGTGATATTAGTAAGCTAAACGAAATGGCCCGTGACATGCGCATAGGGCGGCTCACTTACACATTGAATCCGAACACGGAAACCGCGGCTACTGTAGTCAACCTCTTTGACGTCATTGATCAACACATTGGTACACTTGGGTCTCACATGAAGACCTCCGATGATCTGCTACAGGTCGAACAGGCTCGCCGAGCGCTGAAAAGTTATAGGGAGCATTTCCAGGATTTTACCCAGGCTACTCAGGCACACGACGAAACCAAGTCCAAACTGGCACAGGAAGCTCTAAATGGAGACATTAAAAGGTTATTAAGTGCTGGGAAGGAGTTGTCGGACAGCCAAATTGCTGAGCGTGACTATGAAATCCACCAAACAAACTTGATATTGGCTGGCGCTACCGGATTTGCCCTCATTCTTGGGATCATGGCGGCTTGGCTAATAACCCGGCTAGTAATCGGTCCATTAATGGACACATTGAAGATCGCGGAGCGAGTGGCGGCCGGCGACCTTACCCAAGACCTAAACGTGATACGAAAGGACGAACTTGGGCAGTTGCAAAAAAGCATGCAAAACATGACGCTCAAACTGCGTGAGCTGATTGGTGGCATCCGAGACGGTGTAATACAGCTTGCCAGCGCCGCAGAAGAATTATCTGCCGTGACCGAGCAAACCAGTGCCGGTGTTACAGGCCAGAAGGTGGAAACGGACCAACTCGCTACAGCTATGAACGAAATGGTAGCGACTGTCCAGGACGTTGCGAGAAATGCTGAACATGCCTCAAACGCTGCGGTAAGCGCCAGTCAGGATGCCCGGGACAGCGATATCGTCGTCGCTCAGGCAATTGCACAAATAGGACGCCTGGCCGATGAAGTTGCGGGTTCAACCCGCGCAATGAGTGACCTTAAGTTGGAAAGCGACAAAATCGGAGGCGTTCTTGACGTAATCAAGTCCGTTGCCCAGCAAACGAATTTGCTGGCCCTAAACGCCGCCATTGAAGCTGCACGTGCTGGGGAAGCAGGTAGAGGGTTTGCGGTGGTTGCAGATGAAGTGCGCAGCTTGGCACAACGTACGCAGACCTCTACAGAAGAGATCGAAGGGCTGATTAACGGCTTGCAGAATGGAACACAGCAGGTCTCCTCAGCGCTCGAAAACAGCCGGTCATTGACTGATAGCAGTGTCGCGCTTACAAAGCGCGTTGGTACGTCACTGACGAACATTAGTCGTTCAGTTTCAACCATTGAGGCGATGAATCTTCAAATCGCCACTGCTGCGGAACAACAGAGCGCCGTCGCGGATGAGATCAATCGCAGCGTTCTCAACGTTCGGGAAATATCTGAGCAGACGTCTGCCGCAAGCGAAGAAACTGCAGCGTCTACTGTAGAGCTAGCCCGACTGGGAGTTCACTTGCAAACACTGGTAAGTCAATTTAAGCTTTAAGTTGTAGTAACATTGTTTAAAAAAAACGAAAATTTACAAAACGCGGCGTTAATGACAACGCCGCGCAACGCCATTCAGCCTTGAATATCAAGAGGTTGATTAATGCACATAACCATCATCAGTCTTCGCAATATATCGTGACATGACTGTATTCACCAAGTCCATATATAGGGTTCCTCAAGCAAGGTGCTTTGAACGTTCATGACGGACTCAAAAATTGCCGGGTGGCCTTTCACACCCGCTAGGGTGTATTCGCTTGGTTGGTACTCGTCATGGATTGAACGCCATGCTTCAGCGCTCTCCCACTTTGCAATATTGACGAATTGAAACGTCTGATTACCTATACCAGTGTTACGATGCAAGTGCGTTTCAATAAAGCCCTTTTTCCTCCGAAATACATCAGTCGTTTGTTTCCAATGTAATAAGAATTCTTCCTCTTTTTCAGCAGGTACGTTGAATACATTGATGAGAGTCACTGGCATGATCTTTCTCCTATGAGGTCGCTTTTACGCGAAATATCCGCGTGACGCTGCAACAGGTAAAGTTGGGTAGTTTCGCGTGGACTGCGGATTAGTGATCCCCGCGTGTAATGTAATTACGCAAAGTACCGATTCCGTCAATTTCCACCTCCACCACGTCGCCGTCAGTCATGAATTGCTGAGGCTGGCGGCCGACACCGACTCCCGCTGGCGTACCGGTCAGTAGTACATCGCCGGGTTCAAAGTGATACCAACGAGAAAACCATGCGATGGTCTCAGCGAGGTCAAAGATCAGGTCAGACACCGGCGCATCTTGGAGCACAGAGCCATTAATCCTGGTTACGATGCGTAGGTCGCCCAAGACAGGGATTTCATCAGCGGTAATCAACACGGGGCCTAGCGGAGTAAAGCCATTGAATTGCTTACCCATAATGTTTACTTCCCAAGTCCGCCTTGCTTCCCAAGGTGTCTGCGCATTCCAGACATCTCTGACCCAATCGCGAGCAGACAGGTCGTTCGCTACGCAGTAGCCAGCGATATACCCCATTGCTTCATCGGCACTCACATCGTGACAGGGGCGACCAAACACCACTGCAAGCTCTCCCTCGTAATCGACATGTGCATTAGCGTCTCGAGGCAGCGTCACAGCTCTGTCAGGGCCAGTGACGGAATGCGGACTTTTCATGAAACCCGTCGGATGCGGTGGTGAAGGGGTGCCGGACATTTCTTCCAAGTGTGATCTATAGGCTAGGCCTGCTGCCACGATCAGCCGTGGATCCGGCACTGGCGCAAGTAATCGTGTTTCGCGCCCGGTTAATGTTCCATTACGCCTAAGGGTATCAAGCTGTTGCGGGGAGGCAATGCTTACCCTGCTGATGATCCCGCGCACTACATCCAAGCCTACTGATCCCGCGGCTAGAATTGAGCGGACTGTGGGAGGCAACCAGCTTTCGAGTCCTTGAGTGTGTGCTGCACGTCCCAAATGCAAAATTTCGCCTGAGGGCAATTTTGCTCCTGCGGAGCCGCCTTTTACGTCGTCGATGGTCACAAGTTTCATATGGTTTTCCTTATCGTGTGCGCTTCAGAACGGAAGCTTCATTTGTACCCACAGGCGTGAGCCTTCGCCGCGATTTTTGGCATCGAACTCCTGCTGGTACTTGGTAATAACTGCAAAGCTCTTACTGAATCGATATTGGAAATAGGGACCCAATGCATTAACCGATCCCCGGTTTCCGTTGCCGTTGACGGATTCTCCATCCAACTGATCGTCTGTCGTTTGCCGGTACACGTAGCCTTGGATACCCAGCGTAAACGCAGGACTCACGCGATAGCCGGCACTAAATTCTGTGGTGAATTCGTTGCCGGATTGATAGTCGGTGTCTTGATTTCGAGAGTTGAATGCGTAGCGGAATTTGGCGCTGGCTTCCCAGTGTTCGTTGGGGAACCAAGTAACCGCATAAAACGGCGCTGCTTGGAAAAAGTTGTGGCCAATGTTAACCGGTTCGTCTTTGTCATACGTACCAGAGGGAATGTAGCCCTCAATACCCGCAGTCTGGTGCACTGTTTTTCCGTGCCATCCAAATAGAACTGGAGCAATGTTGAGGTCTGTGAATCCGGTTTGCGTTCCTCCCTTGTCAATTGGACCCCCGAATGCTTGCGGCCTCGCTATATCCAGTTCCAACTCAACAGTCGGTACTGATAATGCGAAGCGGCTTTCGATATTGGCGCCTAGCCATTTGACACCAGGCCAAACATAACTCAAACGTAAGGCCACGGTATCCGACTGAAAGTTATAGTGCGCAAGGGATGAATTATTTTTGCCACTATTGTCTTTACTGTCAGCCGCTGAGTAATGCGAATAGTAGGCTAACCACGTTGCACCCTCGGGAAACATGATCCCAGAGAAGTTTGTCTCTATCCCAACTGGATAAGAGCTGCTGTTGCTTTCCACTGCGGCAGCGAAGGGTTGGATTGCAAGGCAGCCGATGGCGGTTGTGCACTTCAGAGTGACAGAGAGGAGTCTGCGAATTTTAAAAAATATAGGTGTGCGTGCCTGCGCTAACAGTCTAGTCATGGTGGGTGCTCTCTATTTTTATTTTTAGCGAGATGATATGGTTAGCTGTAAATTTTTTGACCAGTTAAGTTATTTTCGGATTTATACGCTCCTTCTGGAGTTGTAAGATTAATTAGTAACGGTCGCCAAAATCAAAGTAGTCGTCATGGCAGAACCCGTTAGCGTAATACTGAATTTCCCACCAGTTGTAATCAAGATCCTCTAGATAAAAGGAATACACGCCGTGCATATCCTGGACGTCCAATACCTGACGGATCCCAAAACTCTCCTTCAGCTCTAATGCCCTGGTGTGAGCCTGCTCAACCTCTAGTTTTGATCCAACATCCAAGCCCCAATGGTTTAGCACGTTGCACGGGTGTACTTGATCGCCCACTTCAACACAGACAATATGAAATCGCATGCCCAAACGAACGGACATTGCGGATATGGCGTGGCGAACGGTTTCGAGTCCCAAGAAATCTTGATAAAAACGCCGTGATGCTTGAAGGTCGAAACATTCCAAAGTGCCGTGGCCCAAGCAATAAGGTTTAAGGACAGAATTACGCTCCGGCAATTCGACGCGGCAATCTTCGGGAAGCGGGGTAACGATAGTCATTGAGGTATCACTCATTGTGGGAGGCGGTAGCGGTGTCAGCGAGGGAAACAAATGAGTCAGCATGGAATTCGTCGTCGGGAAGACCCGCAAGCTTATAATCTCGGCGTGCGGATTCGATCACCACGGGGGCACCGCATGCGTAGACTTGGTAGTCAGCCAAGTTGGGGTAGTCTTCAAGCAATGCTCGATGCACGAACCCAACGCGCCCCTCCCAAGCACATGCGTCACTGGGTAGACTTAAAACCGGCGTATAACGAATATGAAGGTTTTGGCTAGCCCAGCTTTCGGCCAGTTCATGCAGGTAAAGATCCCGGCGCAACCTGCCACCCCAGTAGATGTGGATTGGCCTGGTGGAGCCCTGCATCAACGAGTATTCAACGATGGCTTTGATGGGACCGAATCCGGTCCCTGATGCCAAAAGGATCATTGGCTTTTCACTGTTCTCGCGAAGATAGAAGTTCCCGATAGGGCCTTCAATCCTTACGAGGCTACGTGGCTTCATCTCACCAAATACATGGTCTGTGAAAATTCCTTCTGGCATATGGCGGATATGCAACTCAAACTGCCGAACGCCTTCGATCAGGGGGGAAGTGGCTATCGAGTAGAAACGTGAGAGCCCTCCGGTTAGAGAGAGCGAAAGGTATTGACCGGCATGGAAGTACAACGGCTCGTTTGCCGGAAGGCCAACCAAAATACGCATCACATCAGGCGCCAGCTTTTGCATGTCGAGGATGCGGCCCGGTAAGGCGCGGGCGGGGTGGGTCAGTGAAGCATCAATCTCCTTCACCTCGATCTCACAATCTGAGTGAGCTTTGGCTTGGCACAGGTGCACAAACCCGGCGGCGCGGTCTTCGTCGTTGAGGTAGTTCGGATGAACTTGGCCTGTATCGACTTCGCCGGAAAGCACTCGGCCCCGGCATGTTCGGCATACTCCGGAAAGGCAGCTAAATGGGATTGAAATGCCCTGGTTCAATGCCTGGCGCAGGATGCTTTGCCCGCTTTGGCATTCAATTTGGCTACCGCTTGGAAGCAGCGTGACGGTGTACTTGGCCATTTTTAGTTCTCGACTCTGGCAGCGCTTTTAGGCACTTATTCTTGTTTTTTGCAGGCGTCTAATTAATGCCTCCGACCTTCAGTGGAGGCTGAGGGGGTGATTGAATTCTTAACGAGTGACAGCGATTCAAAAAGATGGCAAAAAGATAAACGTGATGCTTATTTTGCTATCAGCAAAAAAATAACAAAGGGGCGCGACTTTGAAGCTCAATAACCTGCGTGATCTTATGGCCATCGTTGAGCGCGGCAGCTTGCGTGCTGCTGCCCGACACTTAAATCTGCCTCAACCTGCATTGACCCGAAGCCTTCAGGCGCTCGAAAAGGACCTGGGTGCCCCTTTATTCGATCGTGAATCGAAGGGCATGGTGCTGACACCTATAGGTAGGCTCTTCCATCAGCGAGCCAGTGCCGTAGTGAACGAGTTACAGCGGGCGCGGGAGGAAATTGATCAGCTGCGTGGACAGATGCACGGAACCCTTTCCATGGGGCTGTCATTCACTCCCCACACAAGTATGTTGCCTCGAGTACTGTCCAAGTTTCGCGAGCGCTTTCCCGACGTTTTTATCAAAATCATTGAGGGACCTTTCCCGACATTGGAGGGTGCACTGAAGGACCGCAGCATTGACTTCTACGCGGGTGCATCGCCAAGGGTTCAACCTGGGCAAGGCTTCATCTGCGAGCGGTTGTTCCAGAACACTCGCACGGTAGTGGGTCGTCGTGGACACCCTTGCACTGAGGCTCGCTCGCTAAGGCAGCTAATCGGTCAGGAATGGGCGGTGACGTCGTTAAATTACAATGCCGAAGAAGATTTGCAGCAGCTTTTTCTTAGCCACGGACTGCCACCACCGCGCGCGATGGTGCAAAGTCACTCGGTATTTTCGGTGATGATAGCGGTAGCCAGTACCGATCTACTGGCTCTCGTTCCGGCGCAATGGAACTCATTTCTGATTGATCCTAAAGCACTGGTAGCTATAAACGTTGAGGAAACATTGGCTGCACCGGACATCGTGCTGATAAGCCGATCTGACCTGCCAATGACTCCAGCCGCGGAGTACTTTTGCGACCTACTGCGTCGTTGTGTGCCTTAGCACGAGGACTAGCCAAATACTTCGAACAAGGCGGCGGCCCCTTGGCCACCGCCGACGCACATCGTCACCACAACGAAGCGCACACCGCGCCGCCGCCCTTCCAACAAGGCGTGCCCGACCATTCGTGCACCAGACATGCCGTACGGATGACCGATGGCAATCGCGCCCCCGTTGACATTTAACCGGTCAATGGAGATGCCTAGTTTTCGCTGGCAATAAAGTACTTGGCTCGCGAAAGCTTCATTAAGCTCCCATAAACCTATGTCCTCTATGCGTAGGCCCGCTCGAGCTAGCAAACGAGGCACAGCTACTACTGGCCCGATTCCCATTTCGTATGGCGCGCAGCCAGCTGCCGCAAAACCGCGAAATGCTCCAAGTGGATTTATTTCCCTGTTACGCGCTTCACTTGCAGTCATAAGCACACAAGCGGATGCACCGTCTGACAACTGTGATGCGTTACCTGCAGTCACTGTGGCTTGGGGCTGCCTAAGGACAGGTATTAAATTCGCCAGCTGCTTTGCATCGGTTTTCGGTCGATTACATTCGTCATGATTTATTTCGAAGGGTTGCACTTCGGTTGTGTAGTGAACTTTGTCCAGGACCTCTCGCATACCGCGAACCGTGACAATTTCGTCTGCAAACAAACTGTTGAACTGGGCTGTTGCAGTCCGTTGCTGGCTTAGCAGCGCATAATCGTCCTGATCTTGCCGGCTAATGTCGTAACGAAATGCAACGTTTTCCGCGGTCTCGAGCATGGCGATATAGGCGTCAGGCTTGTTGGCCATCAACCACGGATCGTGTTCATGGAAAAGGTTGGTGTGTTCATTTTGTACAAGGCTGATGGATTCGCACCCCACGGCTAGCATGATAGGTGCCCCATCTACGATGATTCGTTGGGCCGCGCTTGCGATGGCTTGCAGGCCGGAGCTGCAATGGCGGCTTACAGTTTGCGCCGCAACGCTGTCGGGAAGGCCGCATCGCAATGCCGCCATCCTAGCGAGGTTCTTACCTTGCGATCCTTCTGGGCGGCCGCAACCCAGTACTACTTCTTCGATGTCATCGCCGGTAATTCCCGCTCGCACAATCGCAGCTCCCATTGCGTGAGCAGCAAGTGTCGGGGCAGGGGTGATGTTGAAGGTACCGCGATAAGCCTTACCGATCGGTGTGCGAGCAGTTGAGACGATAACGACTTCATTCATGGCTGTTTCTTCTGAGCAGTAGTAATCGGATGGGGAGATCTGCCAAAAAGGGCCGTCATAGATTTTGTAGTAACGCTTGGTGCGCGGCCGTATGGTGCGACAGCGCCTGGAACGTAGCCGATAGCTCCAGCAAGGGTTCGAGCCTAGTGTGCTGACCTTCGCGTAACAGCTTCTTAGTCATGCGCAGAGCATGCGCTGGGTTTGCCGCTATTCGATCAGCAAGACCATTTGCCGCGGCCAATAAATCTTCCGGATCTACTACCGCCGACACTAGCCCGTAATCCAGCGCCTTTGCGGCATCAATTACTTCGCCGGTAAATGACAACTCGTATGCTCTGGAGAGATTGTTTAGGGCCCGCGGCAACAACCAGGCTCCCCCGTCGCCAGGTACAATTCCTAATCGCACGAAACTTTCGGCGAAGCGTGCGGTGTTGGAGGCAATACGGATGTCGCACATCAAAGCCAAGTCACAACCAGCACCTATAGCTGCGCCGTTCACAGCAGCGATGGTAGGAACCTCAAGGTTGTAAACGGCAAGCGGTATTTGCTGGATGCCGTGGCGATAGCTGTCGCGCAATTCGTATGGGTCGCCGGCGAACAGTCCCTGTCGATGCTTCATATCTTTGACGTTTCCGCCAGCGCAAAATGACTTGCCAGCGCCGGTGAGGATGACCACATGGACGGATGAGTCTCGATTTATGCGAGCGCAAACATCGGTAAACTCGTTGAACTGTACTTGGGTGCTCAATGCGTTATGTTGATCAGGATCTTGCAACGTTAACGTAACGATCCCGCCATGTTGTTGATAGTTGATGAACTCACTCATGGGAAAGGGTTTCCTGTTGCAATTTTGAAGTTACCCACTCAACCAAGTCTTTTTTGGAAACCTTTCCGAAGGTCGACAGAGGGAAGGCATCAGTGATCTCAAGTCGCTCCGGTAGTTTGAAACGGGCAATTTCCTGACTCTGCAGATATGCCACTAGCGTTTCTAAATCCAAGTTATAGCCGGCCTTTAGGATCACATAGGCACACATTTTTTCCCCAAGCACAGGGTCAGGCATGGCGACACACGCGACGTTTTTGACCGCTGGCAGGCCAAGAATCAAATTTTCGATTTCTTCAGCTGATATCTTTTCCCCACCTCGATTGATCAAATCTTTTTTACGGCCTTCGACCACGTAATTACCAGAAGGCAACAAACGCATCATGTCTCCGGAACGGTAAAAACCTTCCGGTGTAAAAGCTCTCGCGTTGTGTTCTGGAGCGTTGAAGTAGCCACGCAATGTGTAGGGGCCGCGACAGCAGAACTCTCCCGGCATGCCAACCGCGACAGGTCGATCTTCTTCGTCCAGCAGTAATACCTCGTCATCTTCGCAAATCGGTCGCCCTACGGTTTCACGCCGCACGTCAATAGGATCGTCAAGGCGCACAAACATCAATAGGCCTTCTGCCATACCGAAGTTTTCCTGAACGGTGCAGTTGTTCAAGATTTTTTCAGTTAGGAACCGGGTTTCAGGCTGCAGGCGTTGTCCGCCAGATTGGATAACCCGCACGCTCGACAGGTCATACGCATCAATGGCGGGGTCATTCATCCACATGATTAACAAGGCCGGGACTACGTGAATATGAGTGACCTTGAAGGCTTGGATAAGATTGAAAACTTCTTCGGCGCGGGTACTGGTGTGCAGAACTACCTTGGCCCCGCTCAGCATGAAACCCTGCAGCCCAGGACACGCCAGTGGCAGATTGTGCGCAATGGGCAAGACATCAAGCAGAACTGAGTGCTCATCAATGCCTGTGTACTTGACCGCCAGCCTTGAGTTGCAGGCGTAGTCGTTGTGCGATCGCGGTATCATTTTAGGAATGCCGGTGGTGCCTCCCGACAGCAGGAACAACGCTGGGCTACATGGATCGATGCCACGCTGAATGGCGTCGATCTCTGCTACGGTCCGCGACGACGTTTTGGCCAACAGTTCGCGCAGGGAAATAAACCCTTCCGGAGCATCGCCGAGCACCAACTTGGTCTTCAGGCTGTTTGTCTCAGCCGCAACGCGGTTGATAATTTCGACAAAGTCGCAGTCCTTGGCTTTGTCTCCTGTAATCGTTGCTGTGGCCCCAGATAACTCGACAAACTGCCGCAGCTCGCGGTAACGATGGGTCTGAAGGGCGAGGATCGGCACTACGCCTATCTTTTGCAATGCTAGGTAAACGTAAACAAACTCGAGCACATTCCCCAACTGCAACACAGCGATTTCGCCTGGTTTTAAGCCCACATCAAGCAAGTTGAGGGCAAGCTGTGTGGCGGTCTCGTCGAGCTGGCGATAGCTGACTTCGGCTTTTGCATCGCACACGGCGATGCGCTCGGCAAATTGCTCACATACCTCCGAGAAAGTTTGAGCTAGTGTCTGATCACGCCAATAACCTTTGTCGCGATAGCGTTGAGTGAAAGCGGGTGGGAAGGGTACAAATCCGTCCATCGGGTGAGCCTCGTTTTTGTCGTTATAGGTATGTGTCTGCGTAGCAAGAGGCTCAGGTTGTCTTGGCAAAACCACCATCGATGACAATGGTTTCCCCTGTCACGAAATGCATATGTTCGATCAGGGTAATTACCACTTCGGCCACGTCTTCCATCGTCACGCAACGCCCTAGTGGAGTGGCGTTGGCGCGACGGGTCATCAGCTTGTCGTAGTTGTCGCGAAGCATCCATTTCATCCAATCACCCTCCATCCAACCAGGAGCGATTGCGTTAACCCGAACCTTAGGGCCCAAGGCGTTTGCCAGAGTTTGGGTCATGCTGATGACTGCGGCTTTAGAAGCTGAGTAGGGAAGTGGTTGAGCACCAGGGCGCATGCCGACAATTGACGCGGTGTTGACCATGCACGGCTTCTCCGCCTCGAATAGCAGCGCCTTTGTATGCTTAGCGATCAAAAATAAGCCGCGGACATTGACTGCGAATACGCGATCCCAATCTTCGACTTCAATCAGGTCGAACTTCCTGGGGGGAGTGTCGATGGACATACCCGCGTTGCTACAGACCACATCAAGGCGGCCGTATTTTTCGCGGATGGCACCCACCATCTGCCGAACGCTATCTTCGTCTGACACGTCACACTGCAATAACAGCGTGTCTGCTCCATGTGCCTGGCAGGCTTCGACCGTAGCGCGTGCAGAATCTTCACTGCGACTGTAGTTGACGATTACGTCATAGCCTGCACGTGCCAATGCAATCGCGATGGTCGCGCCGATGCCAGAGGCTGAGCCAGTGACTAGGGCCACTTTTTTGTAAGGGTTGCAAAGCGTTGTCATAATATTTGTGATCTCTTGTTATAAATGAACGCGTTCATAATCGGACGTGAATTAGTAATTTGTCAAGGCCTCGCTCATTCAGATAAGATGGATTACTGGCAGCTTGATTAGATTAAAAATACGAGCTAAATCATGGACTTAAAAAGAGATATGTCGTTGACGCTGCGTGAGCGGAACAAAAAAGATAAATTTCTAAGAATTCGCGCGGCATCTCGAAAGCTTTTCATCGAGAACGGTTTTGAACCAACCACTACCCGGCAAATTGCTCAGGAAGCGGACGTTGGATTGTCAACGTTGTTTCTCTACGCTACTGATAAGCGCGATTTGCTATTTTTAGTGTTCAATGACGATCTCGATGCATTGACCACTCGTGCATTTGCGGGCCTAGACCCGAGTCGTGGGTTGCTCGACAGTTTAGAAGTGGCGCTGCGGCATTTTTTTCAGTTTTATGGGCACGACAAAGTGCTTTCCCGCGACTTGACCAGGGAAATAACGTTTTATACAACGGGCATGCAGAGCGAGCGCTTTCAAGCGACACGGAGGCGAACGATCGACTGCATTGGGGAAGTAGTCCGCGCAGCTCGAGTCAAAGGAGAAGTGGCGACAGATGCCTCTGATTTGTTTGTCGCCACGACCATTTTTTATCTGCTGGCTGCAGAAATCCGAATGTGGTTGGCCGATGAGTCGGACAACCCTGAGGATGGCCTCACCGAATTTATGCAACGCTTAAAGTTGTTGGTATTTGGTTTAGGTGGACGGGACACCCGCACTTTATAGATCTAGACGCCGCGCCATAAAGGCTGCCTCTTTTCAGCAAAGGCAAGAGGCCCCTCCCGACTGTCTTGGCTCGAGAGCCGAGCTTCTTCAGCTGGGTATCGCATGCGCATGGCTGTCGGAAGCGAGTAATTTAAACCCTGCATTACGCATTGCTTAGTCGAACGAACAGCGAGTGGCGCGCAAGCCAGGATATCGACCACCCACTCGTTTACTGCTTTATCCAGCTCTGCGGCGGGTACAACCTGGTTGACCAATCCAAGCTCATAACCGCGTTGAGCACTCATTGCCCGTCCGGTAAGTAGATAGCCCAGCGCCGCTTTAGTCCCAATTTGCCGAGGCAGGCGATGCACACCTCCGGCGGTTGCAATCAAGCCGCGTCGCGGCTCGGGCAAGCTAAGCTGCACGTGCTCGGCAGCCACGATGATGTCGCACGCCAAAGCTAATTCAAGCCCACCGCCATGAGCTGAACCGTTAAGGCGAGCAATCATGGGCTTTGAAAACTCAAAACGATCAGTGAGTCGGGTCGTTTGCCGCCATAACTGCGCTTCTTCCTCGCGCTCGGCGTCGCTGGCACCACTCATTGCTGCCAACTGCTTAAGATCACGTCCTGCGCTAAAAGCCTGATCTCCACTACCCGTCAGGATGCCGAGCCAGAGGTCTGGATCAGCCTCAAGCTCGTCACAGGCTTGGCTGAGTTCGTGATAAGTCTGCGGTGCGAGTGCGTTACGCACATGCGCTCGCTCGATCCGAATTATCAAAACGTGGCCGTGCCGCTCGGTGCTGATGTGCTTCATAACCCAAGCACCCGCTCGGCATTGCCATGGAAAAACTTTTCTAGCATTTCATCGGAGTAGCCCAACTCCCCCCATTCCTTGAAGAGTCGATCATGAGGAATGCTGGGATAGTCACTGCCAAACATAACTTTGTCCTTGAGCCGTCCGCGGATGTCGCGTTTTAGCGCTTCTGGCAGGTATTTGGGGGCCCATCCAGACATTTCCCAGAAAACGTTACCTTTATGTAGGGCGCAAACGGTCGTCTCATCGATCCACGGATACCCAGGGTGGGCCATGATGATAGTCATGTTGGGAAAGTCGGCCGCCAAGTTGTCTATCGAGGCCGGATGCGCATGCCGCGTCTTTGCGCCATGCCCTCCCGGCAGGCCTGCGCCCATCCCGGTCATTCCGACGTCAATCATAACCGGCACCTTCATGGCATTAATTTCTTCCCAGAGGGGGTAGTAGCGATGATCGTCGACGCTGAAATGTTGCATGATCGGATGGAAATGAAAACCGAGCATTTTCAGATCATGAATCGCATGCCTGGCTTCATCAATGGCCATTTGGCCTAACGCCGGTTCAACAGCACCCCAAGCTTGGATAATGCAGTCATGGCGGTCACGCATGCCTGCCACGTAGTCGTTGTCGCACGGCACAGTATTGATGGTTGTGCGTAAATCCAGCGCGACAAGTACGGCGTCAATCCCTGCGGTCTGGAACTCTTGAACGACCTCTTCCTCTGTCTTTGCCTTCCATTCCCGATGCCAATAAGCCGCGAGCGCTTCCGGGTATGGACCTTGCGAGTCAATCCAGCGTTGGGTATTAGGATAGCAATGGAGGTCAATTCGACGCATGATCTTGCCCTTTATTGTTTTGGATTATTTATGAACGCGTTCACTTTAAAAAGCGCATTGGTCTCTGTCAAGAGCAATATGGGCGGGGCGCCGTAGGTAGGGAAGATAAAGAGGGTGATAACGAATTAGGTATCGCTGGCATAGTTTTGCCATCTTTTCGCATCAGCATGACTGCATAGGATGGAATGGAAGATGCGTTGAAAATCTGATCGGTGGACAGCAGCTTTATTCGCTTTGTCGAGTGCAGCGAAACAAATAACAATAAAAAAATTTGGAGTCTGTATGTATAAGATTGCAGATACGAACCCGTCGAATGTCGCCCTCCAGCAGTCTCGACAGGAAGGCTTGAGGCTTGGAAATGGCAATTTCTACGGAGGCTGGAAGACCGCCTTAGCCTCAATGATCGGCCTGATGCTCGGTCCGAGCAGCCTTCTTGTTTTTTGTTTTGGCACTTTCATCATCCCTTTGGAACGCGAATTTAACTGGGGAATTGGCGCGATTTCCTTGGGTGGCACAGTCCTCACGGTAATGATCATCGTCAATTCTTTGATGGCCGGTTATTTAAGTGACCGAGTCGGTGCGCGTCAGTTGATTTTGGGGTCTATTCCGCTATTCGGTTTAGGCGTGATGGGTTTGTCGCTAATCAACTCAAGTCTGTGGACGTTTTACGGCGCACTGGCAGTGGTATCACTGCTGGGAGTGTCCCTCTGGCCGGTCACTTACAACCGCGTCACGGCGGGGTGGTTTGATCGCAACCTCGGTTTAAGTATGGGCATCGTGAACGCTGGCATCGGACTGGGGGCCGCTTTGTTACCGGTAGTGGCAGGTCTGATTACTGCGGCATATGGATGGCGCACGGCCTTTCTGGTCCTAGGAGGAACGTCGATCCTAGTGACTTGGCCTGTTGCCTTTTGGCTGTTGAAAGATGCGAGTGTCGAAGCTGGAAGCCGCGGCGGTAAAGTTGCCGCTTCAAATGTAGAGGTCAGCCTGGGGGAATCCTGGAATGATCGACAGCTTTGGTTGGTGCTATTCGGATTTTTTATCTTGGGTGCGGCTAGTTCGGGCGTGGTTGTGCACCAAGTTCGAATCCTCATGGATACCGGAATGAGCATGGCCCAAGCCGCAGCGATGCAATCAGTCCTCGGCATTGCGATGATTTTTGGGCGCATCTCCACTGGCTGGCTGTTAGATCGTGTTCATGTTTCTAAAATTATGGCGGGCATGTGTTTGGCAGCAGCATTGGCGCTACTGCTCCTTGCTTTAGGCGCGCCATGGGGTACGGCACCACTTTGTGCAGCTCTGGTCGGCCTAGTGATCGGCGCGGAATTCGATGTCTTGGGTTATTTGATCCCGCGATATTTTGGCCGACTGGCGTTCGGCAGTTTTTACGCGTTGGTCTACTCAGTATTTCAGGTAGCTGCTGCCTTAGCCATCGGCTTACTAGGGTGGTCGCGCAATCTTCAAGGCAACTACGCCATCGGATTGTTCATCATCGCCAGCATGCTGCTGGTCGGTGCCCAGGTCTTTTTTTTCATGGGTACTTATCGTAATCCACCGGGCCATCAGGTCGAACCTACTGCAGCAGGAAACACACAATAATGAGTACATTATCTGTCGAGCCATTTGAAATTACCCTTACGGACCGCCGAGGCCGTACATTGCGAGCCGACGTATTTTTACCCGAAGGTGAAGGTCCGTTTCCAACCCTATTGGCAGCTTCGCCTTACCAGAAGTCCTTGCGCCGGTTGCCTGTGCATTCCGTATTCGCCTTTGTAGAATACGGCCCTATGCAGCTTTATCTGGATGAAGGCTATGCGTATGTGATTCTCGATCTGCCGGGTTCCGGGCGCTCATCGGGGAACTGGGATCCCGTTTCTATCGAAGAAGGTAACGCAATTCACGATGCCATTGAGTACTGCGCGCGGATGCCATGGAGCACAGGCAGCATCGGCATGATCGGGCAATCTTATTTCTGCTGGAGTCAGTGGAATGCGGCGCGTACTCGGCCCCCACACTTGAAAACTATCGTTGCCTATGATGGGGCGACCGATCTCTACAGAGATTGGATGTACCACGGCGGCATCTCTGCCCAAGGTTTTCTGGGTACTTGGTTGATTGGTTCTGTGCTCCTCCAGCATCAGGCCGAAGGCCACGATATCCGAGGGGGAGGGCGGAATGAAGTGATGGCGGATATCCTCTCGCATACCCTTGATGATGAATGGCACAGACGTCGCTCTCCGTTTTGGGAACTGGATAAAGTGGATATCCCAGTATTCTCAATTGGCGTTTGGGGTAAGGCTGGATTGCACCTGCGTGGCAACGTCATGGGCTACAACAAAGTCAGTGGTCCAAAGCAACTACTGATCGCTGAGCCCGACAGCTTTAAGGGCGCGCAAGTGCTTTTCGCCGATGAGAGTTTTCATCGTGACGAAATCCTGCCTTGGTACGACTACCATCTCAAAGGCACCACCAACAACGTGATGGAGCGTCCGAATGTGCGCTATTACGTCAATGGCGCAGGCCGTTATGACCAAGCGACAACGTGGCCGCCAGAAAATGTACGAGCCAGTTCTTTCTACTTGAGTTCAGTGCGTAGCGGAGTGGTGGATTCGCTCAACGACGGTTCATTGGCTGACGCGCCGGTAACCGTTGAAAGGGACAGCACCAGTTGGTCTTACCCGGACCCGCAATGGGTTGCGGGCGTGACAACGTTCCAAAACGGCGTGCCAAATCACACTGCGCGCATCACTACCTTTACAACCCCTGTTTTCGATACGGAACGGGAATTTACAGGTCAGGGAGTACTGGTATTACATGCCAGTAGCGATCAGATAGACCTGGACCTTTTCGTCAAAGTCACGGTGTTACCAGTGCTGGGTCAACCAGGTGTACCTCGCAAGGTTACGCAAGGCTGGCTACGTGCGTCGCATCGCCACGAAGACCCGAAACTGACTCGCGAGATTCAGCCGTTCCACACTCATGACCGAATAGACCCGTTGGTGCCAGGCGAAGTCTATGAACTGCGCTTGGAATTGCTGCCAATGTCGTTTGTCGTCAAACCCGGTCAGCGGATCCGGTTGGAGATTACCAACCATGATTCAGCGCTGCTTGATCAGCCAATGACCCATTGGTATGGGCAGAAAGTTGGTACCGATACCTACTGGCATGACGCTGCATTTCCATCACGACTGATACTACAAGAGCGTCCTGCTGACTAATCTGGTCTACGATCGGTTCTCACTAAAACGTGGATTTTTCTGCTGTCGTCTTTGAAGTATTAAGGTTCGTGGAGTTTGGTGGGTTAATGCCAGCTGGTTAACCGGCTGGCATTATTTATTAAGTTATTTCACGGCACCAAGCGGTTGTGGTTAGTGAGACGCTCCATGCCAAGGCACAAGTTTTCTCTGCAAGGCGCGCAGGCCTATCTCCATGGCGAATGCGATCACTGCGATGACCAGAATCCCCAGCACCACCACATCGGTGACCAGGAACTGCGCGGCCGATTGCACCATGAAGCCCAAACCGCTGGTGGCGGCGATCAGCTCGGCGGCGACCAGGGTCGACCAACCCACCCCGAGGCCAATGCGCACACCGGTCAGAATATCCGGCAAGGCACTCGGCAGAATCACATGACGAATCAACTGCGCCCGGGTCGCGCCCAGGGACTGCGCGGCACGCAATTTTGCCGGGTCGACGGTACGCACGCCGGTAGCGGTCGCGATGGCAATCGGAGCGAAAATCGCCAGGTAGATCAGCAGGACTTTCGACAGCTCACCGATACCGCACCAGATCACGATCAGCGGCAGGTAGGCCAGCGGCGGAATCGGACGGTAGAACTCGATCAGCGGATCGAGCACGCCCCGGGCGATGCGATTGGCACCGATAGCGATGCCCACCGGCACTGCGGTCAGCACAGCGAAACCAAGGCCCAGGCCGATACGGCTCAGGCTCGCGCCCAAATGCTGCCACAGGGTCGAATCCATGTAGCCGGTGGTCACCAGCAGCCAGCCTTTTTGCAGCACGGCGGACGGCGGCGGCAGGAACAGTGGTTCGATCAGGCCGCTGGCGGTGACGACCCACCAGATGACAAGGAGCGCCACCAGGGTCAGCACGCTGATCCAGCGGGTGCTCAGGCTGCGACGCACGGGAATGACTGTGGCACCGGGTTTTACCGCCGCCGCAGGGATTTCATAGCTGCTCATGCGCGCTCCTGCCGCTGGGCGGCGCTGCGTTGGGAGAACACTTTGGCGAGCACGTGTTCGCGGGTTTCGATGAAGCGCGGGTCGGATTTGATCGCGCGCGCCGACTCACCGGCGGCGTAACGCTGGCCGAAGTCCAGGTGCAGGCGTTCTACGATCTGCCCCGGGTTCGGTGCCAGCAGAATCAGGTCAGTGGCGAGGAACACCGCTTCTTCAATGTCGTGGGTGATCAGGAACACCGGTTTGGCGGTACGCCGCCAGACTTGCAGCAGCAACTCTTGCATCTGTTCGCGGGTGAACGCATCGAGGGCGCCGAAGGGTTCGTCCATCAGCAACACACGTGGATCAGCAGCGAGGGCGCGGGCCAGGCCGACACGTTGCTTCTGGCCGCCCGAGAGCTGCCAGATACGCCGCTGTTCGAAACCGGAAAGGTCGACCAGCGCGAGCATTTCCCGGGCGCGGATTTCGCGTTTTTCCCGGGACACGCCGGCCAGCTCCAGGCCGAAGCCGACGTTGGCCAACACGTCCTGCCAAGGCAGCAGGGCATCGTCCTGGAACACCACGCCACGTTCGGCGCTGGGGCCTTTGACCGGTACACCATCAAGGGTAATGCGCCCGGCGCTGGGCTCGACGAAACCGGCAATCAGGTTCAACAGCGAAGTCTTGCCACTGCCGGACGGGCCGAGGGCGACCAGCAATTGCTGGGGCCCCAGGCTCAGGGAAATATCCGCCAGCACCGGTTCCGGGCTGCCAGGGTACTGTGCGCTGATGCGCTCCAGCTGTAGCAAAGCCATCGCGATTAACTCCCGATCAGTTGGTGATGAACTTGGCGCTGACGTACGGCGCGTAGTCCGGCAGTACCGCTTCGACCTTGCCTTGCTCCTTGAGGAACACGGCGGTGTCGGTGATGGCCTTGGTGGTCGGCGCGCCCAGGGTCACGACCTGGTCAGCGGCCAGCGGGTAGACGTTGCCTTGCAGCAGCAATGGAATGTCGCTGGCCTTGGCACCGGAGAGCTTCACCAGTTTGTCGACGTTGGATTGATTGGCGAGCCAGGCTTTCGGATCCTTGCGGTAGTCGGCGTAGGCGTCCAGGGTCACCTTGGCGAACGCGGTGACGATTTCCGGGTGTTTCTCGGCGAAATCCTTGCGCACGATCCAGGCATCGAACGTCGGCGCGCCGAACTTGGCCAGTTCGCCGGAGGTGATCAACACCTTGCCATTTTCCTTGGCTACACCGAGGGCCGGGTCCCAAACGTAGGTGGCGTCGATGTCACCGCGTTTCCAGGCCGCGACGATGGCCGGTGGAGCGAGGTTGAGGATGGTGACTTTCGACGGGTCTATGTTCCAGTGCTTCAGCGCCGCCAGCAGGCTGTAGTGGCCGGTGGAAACGAAGGGCACGGCGACTTTCTTGCCGATCAGGTCTTGCGGCGTCTTGATGCCGGAACCGTCGCGCGCCACCAGGGCTTCAGCTGCACCAATCTGTGTGGCTATAAGGAAGGTTTCAACCGGAACTTTGCGGGTAATTGCAGCGGTCAGGGGGCTGGATCCGAGGTAGCCAATCTGCACGTCGCCGGAAGCGATGGCCGTGATGACATCTGCACCGTTGTCGAATTTGCGCCAGTCGATTTTAGCATTGGTGGCCTTTTCGTAAGCGCCGTCGGCCTGAGCAACTTTCGCCGGGTCGACAGTGGTCTGGTAGGCGACGGTGACGTCAGCCGCTTGGGCAAACAGACTCGCTGCAGCCAAGGATACCGCTGCCAGTAAGTGAAGAGGGAAGTGCAGTTTCATTGGGAAGCTCCTATTCAGACAGCGAAGTAGTCTGTGTGAAAGGAGAATAATCGATATAAAAACCTTAAAATAAATAACTTTATAGAATATACATATGAATGTTTTTAGTCCGTCGGTTTAGACTTTTTGAGGCTCGGAAGCGGTTGCAAACGGGATCGCCTACAGCCCACTCGTAGCCCTTGGACTGCCCGAGGTGCCTTGACGTAACGAAAGCTCACAGCGAACAAGACAGGCTTATCCCATCGTTTTAAGTATTATCTTCGGTAAGCGCCCATCGAAATTACACCTTCCAGAATCTGGTCGGCATTCACTGATGCGGCAGCGCTGGAGTTACCTCGGCAGTTGGGGGCTGCATAAGGCATACGGTTCCTTTCACGCGAGCTAAATAGAAAGTTCGATCGGATCGTCGCGGCTATTGGCAAAAGCCGTGCTTTTACTGAATTTAGAAATTTTCAGATAGAAGGACTCTGGCGCGAGCAGCAGGCTATGCGGTAAAACTCAATTCCTATGACGACATACGGCCAGAAGTCGTACATCCAATGCCTGACTGTCGCGGCCACGATTAATGAAGCACTGATAGGTTGATTCGGCTTCCTATGCCATCTCACCTTCAGGCGTTGAGTTGGCAGGAGCCGAAGCCGCAGCCTAAATGGCGACAAAGCTACTTGAGTTGTCCGAGCGGCCTGCGGAGCTTTGTTCAGATCTTCTTCCTGAATCTCCTTAACCACATAATTTTCGTCCTTCTAAATGGCGCCTCGCTCTTTCATGCTGGCAATCCGACAAAGTTGTATGCGCCTGAAGAATATGTCCGCCGCTTGAAAGCACCTGGTGACCATGCTGTACGAATAATTGACCAGAGCTTAGTGGTCTCTCGGACGGCGATATTACCGAAAAAAACCAAATCAGATGCATTTCCGTCAGCCTTGCAGAAGATGCAGGTAGGTTTCGTGAGATTCTCTGAGAATGGCATTTTCAGCCCTAAGCCGCGCCAGTTCACTTTCAAGTCATAGGTTGCTTGGCAGTAGCGGTGAGGGGATGCCCGTTAAGTGCGGCGCCCAATCTGGTGCCTAAGGCTTGACGGAAGCAGCGGGGCAGCCTAACCCCGACCAACAATCTTTGCGAAACTCACTGACTAGTTTTTGAAATCGTTGTTTAAGTGCGGCGGATTTGCTGTGAAATTGGTGTTCCCAAGATTAGAGTAGATTATCGTCTCTTGGCGCAGCGAGGGAACAAACCTATACGTATTGACAATCTTCAAACCCTTAAAGCATGAACCCGGAAACTAAGGTGTTGGCATAACCACGAACTGGCGCGTTCAGTTACCGTAGCGGGTCGTCGCCTGTAGCGACGCAAAAGCGATCCCTGCCTTCCTGCTTAGCTGCATAGAGCATTTTGTCTGCAGAGTGGATCAGGACGGCTGCGGTTACATTTTGCTCGGCTGGCTTACCACCAGCAATGCCTGCGCTGGCAGTTACGTGACCGAGCGGGTGACCTAAATGCTCTATGCCTAATGATCGAATTGCCTCCAGTATGTCCTGAGCCACCAACGCAGCTCCACGGGTATCTGTATTTGGTAGCAATACGGAAAACTCCTCTCCACCATACCTAACTGCGAGATCACCTGGCCGTTTTACCGCTTGGGAAATCGCCGTTCCTACAGCTCTCAGGCAATCGTCACCGGCTGCGTGCCCATATGTATCGTTGTAGCGCTTAAAGTAGTCAACGTCGATCATAATCAAAGAGAGTGTCGAGCATTGCCGCCTGGCCAACCGAATCTCGTCGACTAGGGCGCTGTCCAAACGACGACGGTTGCCTAATCCGGTGAGACTGTCAGTCAATGCCATATCTCTCATGGCCTGGTGTGCCAGACGTAAATCCCTTTCCGCCACCATCCTCTGTCGGAGCTGATTTAATACAATCAGTCCGAAGACAGTGAGTGCACAAATTAGAAAGAACAAGACGACTCCGGTTTTAAACAGGTCCCAACGCCAAGGGGCGATTATGGATTCCCGAGAGAGGCCTGCTTCGACGACGAGAGGATATGTTGTTAAGGCCCTGTAGCCATACAAGCGCTCGGTGTCATCCACCACGGCTTTGACCTCAGCGATGCCTTCGTTATGGATTGGTAGGTAGGTCTTAAAAATCGCACTGTTCGCTAGGCTTTGGCCAACGACGGATACGATGAACGGGCGGCGGACCAGGATTGTTCCACTGCGAAGAGCTAGCACCAGCGCGCCCTTGTCATCGATTTTGAAATCGCCGTAGTAGTCAACGAAATAGCTGACCTTAACGGTCCCAAGCAGCACCCCTGCGAAGGAGCCATCAGGGTTGTTCAAACGGCGAGAAATAGGGATGATTAGTTCGTCGGTGGATTTGCTTTTCAAGACCTCACCGATGCGAACATTTCGATCAGTATGAGCGCGGTGATATTGGAAATAATCGCGGTCTGCGTTGTTTACAGGATCTGGAATGACCTCTTTATCCGTGACGATCCAATTTCCATCTGGACCATAAATAAAAAGGCCATGCAACTGCGGCATTAGTTTGGCCTGCTGAACCAACAAATTGTGGATGCGGGGTACGTTAATACTTTGCAATCCGTCGCCTTCTATCCGTTCACCAAGAGCCGCGGTCAACACGTCTACTTGTCGAATGGCATCCTCTGCATGCTGCGCCGTTGCCCTGGCGAGATTCGTGACAGAGTCACGGGCGGATGCGAAAGCAGAATGATAGTCGCGCCAGGTACGCCATCCCTCTACTCCCAGGAACGCCAGTATCACCGTTAACATGAAGATCAGTGTGAGGCGCAAGGTGGCTCCAGCGCTTACAGCTTTGACTGAATCAGGTTCCGCGGCGCCATGCACCTCCCTGTCTGTCCGTTTGAGTCCGAGCATGCGAGTGTCCTTATGCTGACATGCTGTACGCACCTTGTGCTTAACCGAACGGCATGTAGAAACCACGGCATGGAAAAAACACGAAAAGCTGAAGATAAATGCCTTTCCTATCTTGTAAAGCCATGATTTATTGAATGAAGTTTCTGGCCTTTTTGAGTGCCAAAGATATCACAAGGCAGGATCATCAAGCGGCTTGAATGGCTCTTGTCAGGCGAAACTCTAGGGCGCCCAAGACCCCATGGTCGAATCTGCTGCATGATGTGGTTGTGATCGATAGGCACCGCGCCGTCTTCCCGATAATGTGACATTCCGGCCAGCGTTTCGAGCTGTAATCCAGAGTCTTGGCGAGGATCACGCCCTCATGCGCCAGCTCCCACTAGGCGATCAGGAGTATCCAATACTGGTCAAAAAATCGCGCGATTGGCCGCCGTAATATAAAACCCGCAGATTCCAATTCTTTCTATCCGTTAACCTATAACGTAGTGGATAGCACAGCCGTCGCCTGGAAATTCGTTAAACTTGTGGGAGGCTGTCTTCATTTCAAGCCAATAAACATTGATTGGTGAGTTAGCGGGAATATTGTGTCCGTACCGCGTATTGCTTGAACTCGCAGGGTTTTGGATCAGTGAAGCTCCGAGTTTTTAACTTAAAGTTTCTGCCGCTATTAGTGGCACTGAATCGCATGATGCGTTGCGATTAATATAGCCTGATCTTATACCTGAGTTGAACTAAAAAAGGTCATAAAGTGCATAGCATGCGTATGGCTTCTTTATAGGTATTAATAATAAATAGCATTTATTTAGTCGCAATCATGTATTTCGAAGAAGTGCCAATGTATTAGTTGAGTTCGCAAGTGGCCTTGCAAGTCAAAAAATATCGAAAAGCAAATGGAATTTATTTGGATGCAGGCAATCAAAAAAACAATGTTAAAAATGTAATCAGAATCTAAACTGTTTCTCGATGAGCGTCAGCTACACATATGAGGAAGCCAGGATGAACAACTCTATCGTATCTGGTGCTTATAGAACCGCTCGTACCACGATCTCGATTTGCGTTTTTTCCATAGCTACTCTTCTCATCGCCTTCGTCGGCCAGCGCTTGCTGTTTGAACAAGCTTTCCGTGCAGCATCCGAATTATCGGCTTCGGCAATGTCCGCTGCGGCAGATATTATCCTTGCTGATGAACGTCTTACGATGTCGGCTAATATGGCAGCCCAGACAGGCGAGCGGCGCTGGATCGACCGATATAACTCTTATATTCCAGAAATCGACAATGCAATCAAGATCGCAACCGCAATAGCATCTCCACAGGTGGCCGAGCTTCTTGAACGAGAAACCAAACTGGCTAACGATATGCTTGTGGAGATGGAGCGTCGATCGTTCGTGGCTGTCCAGGAAGGCGACTTAGCTCGCGCCAAGATGATTCTCGATAGTGAGGCATACCTGCAAGAAAAGAACATTCTCAAAGATGGTAGCAACCGTTTTCTTAACAGCGTGATTGACGCGACTAGGAATAGAATGGAAACAGTTCAGTTTCTGGGAAACGTTGCGTTGCTGACACTGTTGAGCATCAGTATTTTGGCTGGAGGTCTGTTTTGGGCGCTGACAAGTCGACGTATTAATGCATCCGAAACAAGCAACCTGATTGCAGAAGACAAGCTGAATTTTATGGCGCGGCATGACGAATTAACCTCTTTACCTAATCGTGGGACTTTTATCGAGCTTTTGACAGTTTTTCTTGAAAAGCAAAGACGTGTTTCTGACGGTTTAGTTGCCGTTGCGATGGTCGATATCGATCACTTCAAAGATATCAATGACACGCTGGGCCATAAGTTCGGAGATGAACTAATCAGGCTGGTGCCCGAACGGTTCCGGTTGGGCTTACCAAACGGTGCTGTGCTAGCGCGGTTTGGTGGTGATGAATTTGCTATAGCCTTAGCAGTTAAAAGTGGAAAAGAAGCTAGAGAAGACTTCAAAAAACTAGTTCATTGTTTTTCTGAACCGCTCGATATCAACGGCCATTTACTATCTATCACCATAAGTGTTGGCGTGGCTTTGTCACCCACTGATGCAAAAATGCCTGATGAGCTTTTACGTTTTGCAGACATTGCTCTGTACGAAGCTAAAACTCAGGGGCGCAATCGCATGCACATGTTTGTGCCTTTGCTTGATGAGCGTAAACGCGAGCGTATGCAGACCGAGTCCTATTTACGTGTAGCACTCGAAAATGACGAGTTCGAGTTGTACTATCAGCCATTGTTCTCCCCAGATGGAAAAACCGTCACCGAGTTAGAGGCTCTCATTCGTTGGCATCATCCTGGGCGCGGCACCATATCTCCAGCACATTTCATTCCTATAGCCGAGCAGTCTGGCCTTATCGTGCCCATCGGAACGTGGGTAATAAAGCGCGCTTTTGAGGACTCATTACGTTGGCCTCAACTTCGAATTGCCATCAATATTTCGCCAGCACAACTTCGTGAACCTAGCTTTTTCGGTTCACTGCAACGCTTAGTTCTATCAACGGAAGTCGATCCACGACGATTCGATCTCGAAATTACCGAAGGGGTTTTACTTGAAAATAATCGGCGGGTACACCGATTGCTAAACGACCTACATGGATTAGGATTCGGTATATCTCTCGACGACTTCGGCACCGGATATTCTTCGCTCAGTTATTTGCGAAGCTACCCCTTTACCAATCTCAAGATTGATCGGAGCTTTATTAAAAGTATTGACACATCTACTCAGGCTGCACAAATCGTCCATTCGATCATAAGTCTCGGGCGGGCTCTCGGGTTGAGTGTCACCGCAGAGGGCGTTGAAACTATAGGGCAACATCAATTTCTCGAAGCCGCTGGTTGTCAGAAAATGCAGGGTTTCTTGTTTGGTGGAGCGCAATCCCCTGGTGAAATAGATCATTTACTAGCGACACAGGAACAAACACCAATATCTATGAAAATCGACATTTGTTGAAGTTGTCCAGTATATGTTGCCAAGAAGCAAGGCGAAGTGGCCGAAATCTAATCAAGATACATTTTTTCAGGCGTGCTTCTCATGATCCGTCTATCTGTCGGGCGGTACGGTAACCAATGAAAGTCCAGCTGTGTAGATAGGTATCACTCTTAATGGTAGTCACCGATATTTCAGAACATTCCCGTGATGCACTCTGACCGTTTTTTTACAGAATGATCTATTTTGGTCACCCCGTACGTGGATCAATGACCATCTCATTTTAGTCGCCAGATATCGCGGGATCCTTGCTCGTGGTCAAGCCTTAGCACTCACTTCTCGATTAAGGCCTGTCAATAATTTTGAGTGTTTGCTAGAGATCGTTCGGTCATTCTCACCAAAAATCGGTCAATGGCATATGCAGTGCACCCCTATCCGGTCATTAAGAGGCTGTAAATCAACAGATAGGCTTGATCATGACGAAACCCTTCCCGAATCAGACCGATGCTTACGACGTAGTAGTCGTCGGCGCTGGCGTCGTGGGATGCGCAATGGTGCGGCGATTTACCTTGGAAGGCGCGCGCGTCCTCCTCCTAGAGAAAAGTCCGGACATTCTTTCAGGTGCAAGTAAAGGTAACAGCGCTATTTTGCATACGGGGTTCGACGCACCGACTGGCAGTCTTGAACTTCAATGCATGAAGGATGGCTACCGCGAATACCTGGACATCCACGCGAAGATGTCGCTACCTCTGCTGCGCAGTGGCGCGATGGTAGTCGCTTGGAATGAGGATGATCTCCAAAAGCTAAGCGGCATAGTTCAGCAAGCGCATGATAACGGTATTGCAGATGTTTCTTTAATTGATCGTAGTCGTTTGCGTACCCTAGAACCGAGCTTGGCACTCGGAGCGTTAGGAGCTGTGGAAGTCCCAGGCGAGTTTTTGATCGACCCGTGGTCGGCCCCATTGGGATATCTGCTTCAAGCGCTCATGCATGGCGCGGAGGTCCGATTCAAAACCGAAGTCATTGGCGGTGAGTTTGATGGCGAGTTTTGGTCGCTTGATACAACCAATGGCTCGATTCGAGGCAGAACAATCATAAACTGCGCAGGGTTGTTTGGTGACCTACTTGAGAAAAAGGTTCTCGGCGACTCGTCCTTCTCCATCCATCCTCGCAAGGGTCAATTTGTCGTGTTTGACAAAGCTGCCGCGCGATACCTCACGAATATCATATTGCCAGTTCCAAACGAGCGTACCAAAGGTATTGTCTTGACCAAGACCGTCTATGGCAATCTTCTCGTTGGGCCTACGGCTGAGGAGCAGGAAGATCGTGTTCATGCTCGTTTAGACAGCGACGTTCTTCGACAGTTGGTGGATGCTGCTGTTGAACGTATTCCTGCGCTTGAGGGAATGCCTGTCACAGCAACCTACGCAGCACTGCGGCCCGCAAGTGAGAAGAAAGAGTATCAAGTGCGTCGAGTCGAAGGTAAGAATTGGTTTACCGTTGGCGGCATTCGATCTACAGGCCTAACGGCAGCACTGGGTATCGCAAAGCACGTTTTCAGTCTTTACGAAGGTCGTCACAGATCGATCACGACGTCAGATCTTCAATGGCCATTACTTCCTAACTTAGCCGAGCACTTGCCACGAGATTATCAACGGCCGGGCTACGGTGAAATCGTTTGTCATTGCGAAATGGTTACACTTCGCGAAATCAAGAATGCAATGGTCAGTGTACTTCCGCCTGGTGACTTGGGTGGGTTGAAGCGTCGGACACGTGCCTGCATGGGCCGGTGCCAAGGTTTTTATTGCGGCGCTCGGGTAGCAGAGCTAAGTGCTGGCCATCTGGCAATTCCCCTTGCTACAGGTGTTTGTCATGAATCCCATTGAAATCGAAAAAGTTGATGTCGCCATTATTGGAGGTGGACCTTCAGGGCTTTCGGCTGCGATCGAATTGCGCAAGCTTGGTGTACATAAAGTCGTGGTTATTGAGCGTGAGCCTGAGGCTGGAGGCGTACCTCGACACTGTGGCCACCCACCTTTTGGATTCTGGGAATACGGCAGAATTTATACAGGTCCTGACTATGCCAAGCGAAACGTAGCGGAGGCGCTGAAGGCTGGTGTGGATATTCGGGTTAAGCATTCTGTAACAAAGCTGGGGAGTGGGGGGCGCTTGGAGGTTGTAAGTCCTGAAAAAGCGATGGTCATTCGCGCAAGTAGGGTACTTATTGCGACGGGAGCGAGAGAAACTCCTCGTTCGGCCCGCCTTGTGGGGGGGGATCGACCACTCGGTGTAATCAATACGGGTGCATTCCAATCCTATCTGTACTTGGAACACCTTAAGCCTTTTAACCGACCTTTGATTGTGGGGACAGAACTTGTAAGTCTCTCTTCAATCATGAGTTGCCGGCGTGCAGGGATCAAACCCGTAGCAATGATCGAGGCAAACAATCGTGCAACCGCCCGTTGGCCATTGTCGCTTTTCCCTAGGCTGTGCGGCGTACCTATGCATTTTGGCGCGCAGTTACTGGAGATTCACGGCACCGGTCGAGTAGAGGGCGCCAGTGTCCGTTTAAGTGATGGGAGCACCAGGGAAATTGACTGTGATGGTGTGTTGCTTACCGGAGGCTTTGTTCCCGAATCAAGTCTCGTCCGGTTAAGCGAATTGAAGCTGGATCTAAAAAGCGGTGGGCCTGAAATTGATCAATATGGCCGCTGCTCCGATCCCATTTACTTTGCTGCGGGGAATCTGTTACGCCCGATTGAAACAGCTGGTTGGTCATTCCGCGAGGGCCGAAAAATAGCTGCGATGATCGTCCGTGATCTACATCGTCAGCTTCCGGTCGCAGACCGAACGATAAACATTATCACTAAGGGCGAATTGAAGCTGTGCGTACCGCAACGGTTGAGTCTTTCTTCTGTAGAAGGAATTAAACACCTTCAATTGCGTGTCAATAGGCAGGCTAGGGGGCGTTTGGTTGTGCGAGCAGACGGTGAGGAGCTTTGGTCTCGTTCAACAAGCTTCCTACCGGAGCGGCGAATTCTCATACCCATCTCCAGTTTGAATGTGCCCAAAGGCGCAAAGCAACTCGAAGTCGACTTCGTCGGCCAATAACAAGAAACCTGCCGAGGAGACTTAAAAAATGCGGATTGCAGCGATTGATCAAGGCACCACAAGCACACGTATATTGGTTGTCACCCAGAACGGTTCTGCCGACATCCAGCATTCGCTACGTCACCAACAACACCATCCCCATCCGGGTTGGGTGGAGCATGACCCACTTGAGCTGCTCAGCAACATTCAACGTTGCCTAGAATCTACCGGTCGTGTCGACGCGATCGGGATTGCCAACCAAGGGGAGAGTTGCCTGGCATGGGACGCTAAAACTGGTGAGCCATTATCCCCGGTTATCGTTTGGCAGGATAATCGTACCTCCGCAGAGATCGCCAAACTCCGCGATGATGGGGGCGAAACATTGACCTTGGAGCGGGCTGGTCTGCCGCTTGACCCTTACTTCTCTGCAAGCAAGCTTGCGTGGATATTGCAGAACTTACCTGCTGCGCAGAGTGCATTTAAAGCAGGCAGGCTACGCCTTGGGACTACTGACGCCTATTTCCTGGACCGTCTCGCCGGTGTCTTTGCCACAGACGTAACGACAGCATCTCGGACGTCTCTGATGAATCTGTCGACAGGACAGTGGGACAGCGACCTTTGCGAACTTTTCGGCGTGCCAATCGAAACGTTACCTGAGATCCGTGACACTGTTGGGCATTTTGGAGAGATTGGCGCCACTCCCGTTACCGCCTCTATTGTCGATCAGCAAGCATCCCTTTATGGGCACGGTTGTCGCTCAGAGGGCGATGCGAAAATCACTTTCGGTACTGGCGCATTTGCACTCACCTTGACTGGAGATCAAATTATTCGGGCTCCTGATAAGGGTCTTTTAGCGACAATCGCTTGGCAAATCGGTGGCAAACCAACCTATGCCATGGATGGTGGGGTCTATGATGCAAGCGCGGCTGTGGAATGGGCGGGCCGGCTTGGGTTGTTTACTGATTTTTCAGAGCTGGCCGGTTTCGACGAATCACCCGCCATTTCCAGGCAGCTTGCATTTGTACCTGCATTGTCCGGTTTGGGCTGCCCCCATTGGGATAGGAGTGCATCAGCACTATGGGTCGGCATGAATGGCGGTACGACTCGTCAGGATCTATGTCAGGCATTGTTAGAGGGGGTCGCGCTTCGCAGTGTTGAGGTGATTACGGCTATGGATGGTTTTCTGAATGTGACTGATCGTTTGTCCATTGATGGAGGGCTAGCGCGCAGTCCCTATTTTGCCCAGTTCCTTTCGGATGCCCTTCAGCGATGCATCGTCACCCAACGCTTTGATGAGTTGACATCTTTCGGGTGTGCTGCACTTGCAGCAAAAGGATTAGGTATCGACTTAAAGCCACCGCGTAACACGAGTACAAAATTTAGACCGAAGATTAGTCCCGATGAAGCATTGAAATGGCGGACCACTTTCTCCGAAGCTGTTAAACGTTGTAAAGGCTGGCGCTAATTGTTTTGAACGATTTACGACAAGCCGCGGAGCGGAAATTTAATTTTCCGCTCCGCGTCTAGCTGGGTATTGGCTAATCTGATTAATCGTCTCGAGTGTGCAAACGCACATTTCCACAGCGAAAACTCAGTTTGCCATTTGAAGTGCGTTAACTATATCCACTCAATCGTTTACCTGTTAAAAGGGCAAGCGACTGGGCTGTTCATACTGCACGCTCCAGGAGACATTCGATGGCTAATAATAATACTGGCACTCAGCCGGAAGGCTTGTGCGCAAGAGGTAGTGAAGATGGATATCACGCTCAGTTTGAGAGGACGCTTGGTAAGTTTGAGTCTTTCGCGGTAGCGTTTTCTTTTATTTCGATTACAACAGGCCTATTCGCCACTTATGGAAGTATGCTTGCCTCAAGTGGCCCAGTGGGTATTTGGACGTGGCCACTAGTTACTTTAGGCACACTCTTGGTAGCACTTGTATTTGGTTTGTTGGCAAGCAAAATTCCGCTTTCGGGATTCAGCTATCAATGGGCAAGTCGCTTAGTCAACCCCATACTTGGTTGGTGGTTTGGCTGGGCGAGCTTTGCCTTCCTAGCAATTGTTGCTGTGGCCGTGGATTATAGCTTGGCCCAAGTTGCTTTATTTCCGTTGCTGGGATGGGAGTACACAGCCGCAGCCGGTGCAATAACGACGGTAGTTCTGTTAATTACGCAGATGCTATTGATCATATGGTCAACGCCCATCCTTACGAAAATTAACAATATGGCCGTCGGCGCGGAGGTTGTTGCGGTCCTTGGATTAATCATCGCGATAGGGGCCGCAGTACTTTTCTTTGGGAAAGGGCATGCATCCAATCTTGTATCGACAGGTATCATCCATAGCGATAACTATTTCGGTTGGCTTGGTCCCTTCATGCTATCGGGCTTACTTGGCGCTTTCACCTTGGTAGGGTGGGAGTCGGCGGCGAACCTAGCTGAGGAAACACATAATCCTAAGCAAGTAGTTCCTCGCGCGATGGTGAATGCCATCTTGGTAAGCGGGGTTTTAGGCACTCTTTTCCTGATCGTCATTAGTCTCGGGCTGGGGGACAATGTTGCAGAGCTAACGAAAAGTTCTGCTCCGGTGGCAGATGTAATTCGTATGACGCTTGGGGACATATTCAGTAAAGTTGTGCTAGTCGTTGTGTGTGTAGCAATTTTTGCGTGTGGCTTGGTGATCATGACCAGCAATAGTAGGCTAATCCACGCGATGGCTCGTGATGGGCGTCTACCGTTTTCCGAAAAACTTAGCGTCGTTCCTCGTCCTACGGGGGGGCCGTTATGGGCAACTGTGTTGGCCGGATTCGTGTCGATCGGCATTGTGCTTAGTTTTTATACCAGTCCAGACGCTCTTACCCAGTTGTTGGGCGCCGCGACATTGTTCCCAGCGCTGCTGTACAGCGGTACCGTTCTGCTCTATATCTTTACGCGACACAAGCAAGTCAATCATCCTGATGATTTTAACTTGGGTAAATGGGAGTGGCCGGTAGTGGCTGGGGCATGTATATGGCTCTTTGTGGAAATGTGTGTTTTCATTATTCCATCAGATTTTCGTGTTGCTCAGATGTATGTATTAGCATCTATGGCATCTGGCTTCGTTGTCTTCCTCACAGTATGGATCACTCGAAGAAAGCAGCTTGAGCGAATGCCTGTCTTGGGTTCATATACTTAACACTCTAAAACCATATTGTTTGTGCGGCCTCCGGGCCGCCATTTTTTTTCGTCTGCGATTTATATGGAGCATTTGCGTGCCAGAGAAAATAATTGCCAGGTTTACATTGGCGCTCATATTTATTTTATTGGCTGTTGCATCGACTATCTATGGTGTGATCGTTTTACGGGGTGAACCTAAGCTAATTGAAGCGCAAACAAAGGCGGCTGAACAGTCGGCAATGTCCATATCTCGACAGCTGGAAATCAAGCTCGCCGAAATAGAGGGGCGAACTGCGTCGATCGCAAGTCTGGGGGAGACTCTGCCATCGGACGACGACCAAACAAAAGTGAGTATTAGTAGGATTATTGATGCGACTGGAGATATCTCCGTATCCGGTGGCGGGCTCTGGCCTGAGCCCAATGCGTTTAAACCAGGTGTAGCTCTGCATAGCTTCTACTGGGCTCGTTCGGCGCAAGGTGTCTTAACATTCTCAGACGAAAATAACTCACCTGAAATTACACCTTACCAAAATACTGACTGGTACAAACAAGGCGCTATGGCAACCTCAGGAAAGTGCGGATGGTCTGACGCTTATGTTGATCCTGTCAGCAAAGTGTTAATGACGACTTGTTCAATCGCGTACAACCGCGATTCCCGATTCGCCGGGGTAGCTACAATAGATCTGACATTAACTGGACTTGCAGACTTTCTAAAGGCGAATGGAACTGTGACCGGTGGGTACGCTTTTGCTATTGACCGTGCTGGAAATGTTTTGTATCTGCCAAACATTGAGCCGGGAAGCTTGGCGTCGAATTCGGCGGAGGTAGCGACTAATTTCCCATGGATAAATAAAGTGCTGCAATGGCGGGAAACGTCTGGAGGTGGGCAGGGATCAATTTACATAAACCCTGTGGGTTCCTTTGGTGCAGGTGCTTACGCAAGTTTGGTCAGTCTTCCGAATACAGGGTGGACGATCGGCATCGTGACCCCTGAAAAAGCTATGACTGCAATCGCAGGGCAGCTAACCCGGGAAATGCTTACCTTGCTTGTCCCTTTTTTAGCGCTCCTCTTTAGCCTGGTGTGGCTCGCCGGTAAAACATTGTTAAGCCGGATCGAAGAGACGACGCTTCAAATCAGCAAACTGGGCAGTGCAGGTATTTCAGGTAAATCACAACTTAAGGTTGTAAGAAATGATGAGATCGGTTTGCTTAGAGGAGCAGTCAATGGATACGCAGGTAGGTTGCAGGATTTGTTAGAGAGTATCGCGAATGAGTCTGCAACTCTTCTTAAGCAAGCAGATGCAGTGGCTGAGCTATCGGTCCTCATGGACGAGAGAGCCGATCAGCAACGGCAGGAGAATAATATGCTCGCTACCGCAGTGACGGAGATGGCATCCAGTGCGCAGGAGGTGGCAAGGAACACTGCTGAATGCTCGGAAACAGCGATGTTATCGTTGGCAAGCGCTAGAGCTAGCCAAGGTTACGTTACGGAAACTAGTCAAACCGTTCTTTCGCTGACGAAAGACATTTCAGGTGTGGCTGAAGCAATCACTCAGCTAGGTTCTGACATTGAGGGCGTGAGCGGGGTTCTGGATGTCATCAAATCGATTTCCTCTCAAACTAATTTGCTGGCTTTGAACGCGGCTATCGAAGCCGCGCGTGCTGGTGAGCAAGGCAGAGGGTTTGCTGTGGTTGCAGATGAGGTCCGCACCCTAGCGGGGCGCACTCAGATCTCCGCGGACCAAATACAACAAATGATCGGCGATCTAAGAGTGGCTTCTGAAACAGCAGTCAGCACCATGATTGCGAGCGAAAGCAGCACTCGCCTCGTAGCAGACCAAGCGGATGTCCTTCAAGAATCATTGGAAGGTACGGTCACTAGCTTCGATGATATTGAACGAAGGGCACGACAAATCGCCCTGTCTTCACGAGAGCAAAGCAATGTTACTCAAGAGATCAATGAACTGGCCGTTAGAATCAACGCCTCCAGTGAGGAAGCGGCGCAGGATGCTGCTTCTCTCCGCGTATTGAGTCTGGGAATGCAGGACCTATCACGTAGGTTAGGATCGCTGAGCAATCGTATGCAATGACTCTCTTAGGTGCGCGTAAAGGTGCGCACCTCAAAGCGGTTTATTTCCAATCTGACTTATTTACCGGTGGTGCCTCAAGCACTTCCACCTGAGCTTGCTCCAATGCTTTTGCAAGCTCACCCATAGGTTTGCGATCGATAATCAATCGATCAATGCGTTCCAGCGGAAATACTTGAAATAGCGCTCTCTTTCCAAGCTTTGAGGAGTCTGCAATAACTGTTAGGTAGCGGGTGCGCGCAATCATGGCTCGCGTAATTTCTGCCTCCTCTATAGAAAAGTCAAAAGCACCATCAGCATTTAGTGCGCCAATTGTCACAACAGCGTGCTCTGCATTAAACCTGGCGATTTGCTCCATGGCCAACGCCCCAATGTTCTGTTCAGATTCAGGACGATATTCTCCACCGATCACGAACACCCGATTGCCGCTCGCCCCAATGCTTGCCGCGATGAGCAGTGAATTCGTAATTACTGTGATGCGATTGAGCTTGGCCAACTCCCGAGCGAAAAATAGAGTCGTAGTGCCAGTATCGATAAGCACGCTATCCCCAGGAGAGTAAAGTCCTGCTGCGTATCTGGCGACCGCTCGTTTTTCATGTGAGAACTCATTCATTCGTGTTTGAAAGGCGTTTTCGTGCTCCCCTCTGGGCGGGAGAGATGCCCCTCCATGAAATTTGGTTACCTGGCCATCTTCCGACAGTGCCGTCAAATCCCTCCTAATAGTCTCCTGCGACGTACTAAGGACTCGTGCCAATTCATCGACCGAGATTCGCTCCCGTTGGCGTAGGAGTTCGACAATATGTTGTCGTCTTTCGTTTGGTCGCATGTGCAATCCTCATGTTGCTACGGGAACACCCTTCAGCAGCATACAAATGTTACCGAGGCACACAAATGATGCAGCCGTTACGGAGTCAGTGAAGTCCGAACTTGAATCGTCAGGTGATTAAGTTTAGGACATGGATTTTCCGTCTCTCATGGTCTAGCCGTTGCCTTTAAAGGGCTCGGTAGAGATTACGCAATAAAATTGACCGATTCCAGTGCCTTTAATCATCAAAACCACATAAAAACAACAAATGGCATGCGAAGTGATGGGTAATGCTGGATACAAGAGGCTTGTAGATGCTGAGAGTCGACGACATCCCCACATTTTTGAGAAAAAACGGGTATTCGAGCTGTCAAAGCGCCTATCACCTCAAACGAACGTTCGGAACCGATCAAATGTTTGGCTTAGTAGCAGCAGGATCTACCGAAAATACGACGAGATTTGGCTCCGTCAGCACAAGCATTTGACTCAGTAAACTCGCAGGTGAAGAAATGGCAGAAATTGGAAACTATGTAATTTACATGATCATGATAGGTGCAGTTGTCGGAGCATTTGCTTCGGTGATTAAGCCAGAAGGGGGTCTAGGAAAGGAGTTTGTGAACGGCATTCATTCCATAGGCCCTGTATTTTTGGCGCAGGCCGGGATCATGGCTGCCATACCGTACCTTTCGAAATTTATTGAGATAGCTCTTGGGCCATATTTCGGAGCTATGGGATCAGACGTTTCCATTGCAGCGCTGTCTATCATCGCTGTGGATATGGGGGGGTATCAGCTCGCTGATGTACTTGCAGCAAACCGTGACATGTGGGTTACCGCAATGATCGTCGGTTATACATCTGGAGCAACAATCGTATACCTCATTCCAGTCGGACTTATGATGCTTGAACGCAAAGATCATAAATATTTGGCGCTAGGCGCAATGGCTGGGCTAATTAGTATTCCCTTTGCTGTCCTTGCGTCGTTACTGATGATCACCTCGCTAAACATTCCGGTACGTGAGATTGTCTCCACTACGTCACCAGCACTTCACTACCTAACGCTGGACTTCGTTGGTTGTATCAGATTGCTTGCTCCTTTGTTTGTATTCTGCTTCCTGTTGGCCGCAGGCTTGCGTTACAAAGCATCGCTAATGGTGGGCGGCTTTTTGGTGTTCGGTAAGGTAATGGATGCTTTCATAAAGATCATATTGGCTTTGGCGATTGTTGAGCACTTCACTGGATTCTTTATGAAGAACTTTGGTGTTTGGGGCTTTGATCCGATGTTTGCAGACCAGAAAGAGTTATTCCGTGCGATAGAAATAGCCGGCTATATTGGCATCATGCTGGCTGGCACATTCCCTATCTGCTATTTGTTTCAGCGTTACTGCAAAAAACCTATGGAGGTATTGGGTAAGCACCTTGGGCTTTCTGCTGCTGGCGCCGCGGCGTTCGTTATGGTGTTCGCCAATATCATTGCGGTATACCACCTCTTCAAGAAGATGAATGCTCGCGACAAAGTCCTGTGTGTCGCCCTAGGTGTCTGCGCTCAAGCAACCATTGGCGATCACTTGGCCTTCACTGCAAACTTTCAGCCTACGCTGATAATGCCCATCCTCTTGGCCAAGCTCTTCGGTGGACTTCTCGCGGTTGGGATCGCAATTAAGATTTCCGTACCTGCTGCCCAGCGTTTAGAGGCTGAAGAAAGGGAGCGCACCGAAATTGCGGGCCACATCGGTACGTCCGCGGCTGAAGTTGCTTGAAACAATAATTCGAAGTTGGGAAGGGCATTTGGACCTTCCATTTAATGAGGTAAAAAATGAGAAAGATATTTCTGGCCTGCCCTTACAGTCATGCGGAAGCTTCCGTCACGCACGATCGTTTTATTAAATGTAATAAAACCGCGGCTGTAATCGTCGAATCTGGCAATGCGGTGTTTAGCCAAGTTTCCATGTCTCACCCTATTAACTTGGCATTTGAAGGCAAAGACAATGCCTCCATCGGCAAGCTGTGGGCGCCAGTGGATGCCGTGTTTATGGATATGATGGAGGAGCTAATTATCCTTGATCTACCAGGCTGGGATTTGAGTTCGGGTATTAAGCGTGAAATCGAATTCTTTAAAAGCCGAGGCCAGAAGGTGAGCCTTTGGTCTGAAGTGGAAGGCGAATTCAAACGAAGTGTTTAAAAAATAAATCACAGGTAAAAAAACGATCACGGATGCTCTCAACCACAACAAATCCAATGCCTTTAATGGCATTGGATTAAGGGATAAACCGATAGCCAACGCCCGTTTCGGTCACCAGATGCCGCGGCTGCGACGGATCGACCTCGACCTTCTTCCTTAACCCACCCATAAATACCCGCAAATACGGCGTATCCGTCGTGTGCGACGGTCCCCACACCGCTTTCAGCAATTGCAAATGCGTCAGCACCCGATTCGGATGCGTGCACAGGTGCACCAGCAGTCGATACTCAAGCGGCGTCAAATGCAGCGGTGCGCCGGAGCGTTCTACCACGCGGCGTTCGATGTCGATGCGCACTTCGCCGAAGCTCAGCACTGAGCTGTTGTCGGCACCTTTCGTCTGCCGACGCAGCAGGGCGCGAACGCGGGCGAGCAGTTCCCCTGTGCCGAAAGGTTTGACCAGGTAGTCGTCGGCGCCGCTGTCTAGGGCGAGGATTTTGTCGGCTTCGCCACCCCGGGCCGACAGCACAATGATTGGTACCGGCGACCAACTGCGCACGTCGCGGATCAGGTCGATGCCGTCGCCGTCGGGCAGGCCGAGGTCAAGGATGATCAGGTCCGGGCGGCGGGTGCCGGCGTCGATGAGGCCGCGATGAAAGGTGTCGGCTTCATGCACCTCCAGGCCCTCGGCTTGCAGGGCCATGCGCACGAAGCGGCGGATTTCTTTTTCGTCCTCGATGATCAGGACGTGCGGTACTGATTCGGTCATGGCTGTTCCTCGTCAGTCTGCTGGGCAAAGGGTTCGATGACGGGCGGGGTTTCCCGGGGCAGGTGCAGCGTAAAGCACGCTCCACCCTTGGGCCGGGTGATACCGGCAATGCTCCCGTCATGGGCCTGGGCGATGGCCCGGCAGATGGCCAGGCCCAGGCCGACACCCGGGATCGCGCTTTCCTTTTTGCCGCGCATGAATTTGTTGAAGATCGCTTCTTCGTGACCGTGGGGCAGCCCCGGTCCTTCGTCGGCGACCCACAGTTCGATGGTGTCCGGCGTGACCCGGGCGCCCACGTTGATGGTGGTGGCGGGCGGGGTGTATTTGACGGCGTTCTCGATCAGGTTGATCAGGATGCGTTCGATCAGCCCCGCGTCGATGCGCACCGGCGGCACGTCATCCTCCAGCGCGACGTGTACCGAACGCCCGCCGAGAATCGGCTGGATGGCGCGCAGGGCACTGCCGACCACGTCCTCAACCGGTTGCCATTGGCGATTCAGCACCACTTTGCCGGACTCCAGGCGCGCCATGTCCAGCAGGTTATTCACCAGCGTGTTCATGCGTAGCGCCGATTCACCCACCGCCGTGGCGATCTCGGCTGCTTCGCCGGTCAGGGGCGGCTGGGTCAACTTGAGCGCTTCGGCGAGCCCGACCATCACCGACAGCGGCGTGCGCAGGTCGTGGGAAATCGCCGAGAGCAACGAGTTGCGCAGACGCTCGGATTCCATTTGCACGGTCGTGTCCTGGGCCACGTTGATGTAGTGAATCCGTTCGAGGGAAATGGCCAGCAACGACGCGCAGGTATCGAGCAGACGCCGTTGTTCCGGCACCACCAACCGTGTGGTGTCCCGAGGCTGCACCGCGAGGATGCCACGCACCCGCATCGGCGCCGACAGCGGCAGGTACAGCGTCGAACTGGAGGGCAGGGTGTCGGTGCCGTAGCCGGCCGGCTCGGTTTTGTCGAACGACCACTGGGCAATCGCCAGATCGACCTGCGGAGCATCACCGGTGACCATCGGCGCCTGCAATTTGTTGTTGGCATCGGCCACCAGCAAGGCCGAGCGCGCACTGAACTCGGCGCTGAGAAATTGCGCGCTGATCTCGGCCACCTGTTCGGTGAGCAACGCGGCGGACAGCAGGCGCGACATGTCATACAGCGCACGCATGCGGTCTTCACGCCGCTGCGCCACCCGGGCCTGATAAGTGAGGCCGGCGGTCATTTGCCCGATCACCAATGCGACCACCAGCATGACCACGAAGGTCACCAGGTACTGCACATCGGCAAAAGCGAAGGAAAAACGCGGCGAAACAAAGAAAAAATCGAACGCACCGACCGACATGAACGCCGCCATCACCGCCGGGCCACGCCCGAAGCGCACCGCGACCGCAACCACCGCCAGCAGGAACAGCATGACGATATTAGCCTGCTCAAGGATGCCCGACAGCGGCAGGGCAATCAGCGTCGTCACCGCACACAACCCGGCACTCCAGAGATAAGCCGACCACGGGATAGGACTTTCGCGCGGTTCAGGCGTGCGCTCGGGGCGTGGATGGCCGGTCGGCAACGAGACTTGAATCACATCCAGATCGGCGCCCAATACGCCAATCCGCTCGGCCAGCACCTGACGCCAGAATCGGCGGCGCGGCTGCTCGTCACGCCCCAGCACCACCTTGGACAGATTGTGCTGGCGCGCATACCTGACCAGGGTTTCGGCAATATCCTGGCCGGCCAGGGTCGAGATCTGCGCGCCCATTTCCTGGGCCAGTTTCAAGGTTGCCAGCACGCGACGACGCTTGGCGTCGGCCAGGCGTTGCAAGGCCGGGGTTTCGACATAGACCGCGTGCCACGGCACGTTCAGTTGCGCGGCCAGGCGCGCCGTCGAGCGCACGGTTTTTTCTGCCTGTTCATGCGGGCCGATGCACGCGAGCAGCGAATCCCGAGTGCCCCAGACCGGTTTCACCGCACTGCTTTGACGGTACTGCAACATGTCGCTGTCGACCCGGTCAGCGGTGCGGCGCAGTGCCAATTCACGCAGGGCAATCAGGTTGCCTTTGCGAAAGAAATTCTGCACCGCGCGCTCGGCCTGTTGCGCCAGGTAGACCTTACCTTCCTTCAGTCGCTGCAACAAATCGTCGGGGGGCAAGTCGACGATCACCACCTCGTCAGCGGTATCGAACACATGGTCGGGCACGGTTTCCCAGACGCGAATCCCGGTGATGCCGCCGACAATGTCGTTGAGGCTTTCCAGGTGCTGCACGTTCATGGTTGACCACACATCGATTCCGGCGCTGAGCAGTTCTTCCACGTCTTGCCAGCGTTTCGGGTGCCGGGAGCCGACGGCATTGGAGTGGGCCAGTTCATCGATCAGGATCAAGCCCGGCGCGCGGGCGAGGGCGGCATCCAGATCGAATTCGCTGAGAGTGCGCTGCTTGTCGATAACGGGTTTGAGCGGCAGTGACTCAAGGCCTTCGGTCAGCGCCTGGGTTTCGGCGCGGCCATGGGTTTCGATCACGCCGATCAGCAGGTGGATGCCCTGCAGTTTCGCGGTATGGGCGGCGGCGAGCATGGCGTAGGTCTTGCCGACCCCGGCGCTGGCGCCGAAGAAAATCTTCAGCCGGCCGCGTTTGGCTTGCGCTTCCTCTTCGCGAATCCGGGCCAGCAGTTGGTCCGGGTCAGGACGTTGTTCGGCCATCACGCTCACCGTGTGAAAGTTGCCGCTCAGTGTGCGGCGTCGAGCGCCAGGTTCAGGGCCAGCACGTTGACCCGAGGCTCGCCGAGGAAACCAAGCAGCGTGCCTTCAGCATACTCGCCGATCAGTAGCCGGACCCGCTCGACGGGCAAGTTGCGCACACGCGCCACCCGGCCGGCCTGATACTGCGCCGCCGCCACGCTGATCTGCGGATCAAGACCACTGGCGGAACTGTAGACCAGGTCGGCGGGCACCGTGGCGGTGTTGCCGGGATCCGCCGCGTGCAGCGCCTCGATCCGCCCCTTGACCGCGTCCATCAGCGCCGGGTTCAGCGGGCCGAGGTTCGAACCGCTGGAGGCTTGGGCGTTATAGGCCATGGGGCTGGTGGCGGAAGGGCGACTCCAGAAGTATTTCGGATCGCTGAAGCCCTGGCCGATCAACAGCGAACCCACGGTTTTGCCATCCCGCTCGATCAGGCTGCCGGCGGCCTGATGGGGAAACACCAGCCGCGCAATGCCGGTGGTGACCAGTGGATAGGCCAGGCCCGTGAGCAGTGAAAACACGATCAACAGGGTCAGCGCCGGACGCAACAGAGTGGCCATGACAGTGCTCCCTCAAACCAGACCGACAGCGGCAAGCGCCATGTCGATGATTTTGATGCCAATGAATGGAACGATGACACCGCCCAGCCCGTAGATCAGCAGGTTGCGCCGCAGCAGCAGGGCGGCGCCGACCGGGCGGTATTTCACGCCTTTGAGCGCCAGGGGAATCAGGAAAATGATGATCAGCGCATTGAAAATCACCGCCGACAGCACCGCCGAATTCGAGCTGGTCAATCCCATGATGTTCAGCGCCGCGAGCGACGGATAGGTGGTGACGAACGCCGCCGGCACGATGGCGAAATACTTGGCGACGTCGTTGGCAATCGAGAACGTGGTCAGGGAGCCCCGGGTCATCAGCATCTGTTTGCCGGTTTCGACGACCTCGATCAGCTTCGTCGGGTTGCTGTCCAGGTCCACCATGTTCCCGGCTTCCTTCGCCGCTTGGGTTCCCGAGTTCATTGCCACCGCGACGTCGGCCTGGGCCAGCGCCGGGGCGTCGTTGGTGCCGTCGCCGGTCATCGCCACCAAGCGGCCTTCGGCCTGGTAGCGGCGGATCAGCTCGAGTTTCTGTTCCGGGGTGGCTTCGGCCAGGAAGTCATCGACCCCGGCCTCGGCGGCGATGGCGGCAGCGGTGACCCGGTTGTCGCCAGTGACCATCACCGTTTTGATCCCCATGCGCCGCAGCTCAACGAAGCGTTCCTTGATCCCGCCCTTGACGATGTCCTTGAGTTCGATCACCCCCAACACCTTGGCGCCGTCGGCCACCACCAGCGGCGTGCTGCCCCGGCGGGCCACGTCTTCGACGATGGTTTGCACGGCGTCCGGGAAATGGCCGCCCAGGCTTTGGATATGGCGCAGGATCGCTTCGCCGGCACCTTTGCGCAGTTGGCGAGTGCCCATGTCGACGCCGCTCATGCGGGTCTGCGCCGAGAAGTGCACGAAGTGGGCGTCGAGCGCGCCGATGTCGCGCTCGCGCAGGTTGAAGCGTTGTTTGGCCAGCACCACGATGCTGCGACCTTCCGGGGTTTCGTCGGCTAGGGAGGCGAGTTGCGCGACATCCACCAGGTCTGCTTCCTTGACCCCCGGTGCGGGTAAAAACGCTGAGGCGTGACGGTTGCCTAGGGTAATGGTGCCGGTCTTGTCGAGCAGCAGAACGTCCACGTCACCGGCAGCCTCTACGGCACGGCCGGAAGTGGCGATGACGTTGGCTTCCATCATGCGGCTCATGCCCGCCACACCGACTGCCGACAGCAGGCCGGCAATGGTGGTGGGGATCAGGCACACCAGCAACGAGATCAGCACGGTGATCGACACCGGCGTCCCGGCCTGGGCCACCGCGACCCCGAACAGCGAGAAGGGCAGCAGCGTTACGGTGACGCCGAGGAACACAATGGTCAGCGCCACCAACAGGATCGACAGGGCGATTTCATTCGGGGTTTTTTGCCGTTTGGCGTTCTCGACCATGGCGATCATGCGGTCGACGAAGGTTTCGCCGGGGTTGGTGGTGACGCGCACGACGATCCAGTCCGAGAGCACCCGGGTGCCGCCGGTGACCGCCGAGAAGTCGCCGCCACATTCGCGGATCACCGGGGCAGATTCGCCGGTGATTGCCGACTCATCCACCGAGGCCGCGCCTTCGATGATTTCGCCGTCGGCGGGGATGATCGAGTCGCCGAGGTCGCCGGCCTCGACCACCACCACATCGCCTTTGCACAAGCCGCTCGATTGCGCCAATTGCCACTCGGCGCCGTAGTGCGGTTCGCGCAGTTTTTTCGCCCAGGTTTCCTTTTTCAGGTCCCGCAGCGAGGCCGCTTGCGCCTTGCTGCGGCCCTCGGCCAGGGCTTCGGCAAAATTGGCGAACAGCACGGTAAACCACAGCCACAAGGCAATCGCGAGGATAAACCCGGAACTGGCTTCACCCTGGCCGCGCAAGGCCTGGACCCACAGGGCGCTGGTGATGATCGCGCCGATGTAGACGACGAACATCACCGGGTTGCGCCACTGGATTTTGGGGCTGAGTTTGCGCACGGACTCGAGCATGGCCGGTGTGATGAGTTTGGGGTCGAACAAGGAGAACGCTTTGCGTGTCATGTTCGTGGTCTCACTTGATCAGGTTGAGGTGTTCGACGACGGGCCCGAGCGCCAGCGCCGGCACGTAGTTCAGCAAGCCGACCAGCAACACCGTGCCGATCAGCAGCGCCACAAACAACATCCCGTGGGTAGGCATGGTGCCGCCGGTGACCGCCAGGCGTTTCTTCGCGGCCAGGCTGCCGGCGACGGCGAGCACCGGGACGATCACGCCAAAACGGCCGGACCAGGCGACGATCGCCAGCATCGTGTTGTAGAACGGGGTGTTGGCCGACAGCCCGGCGAAGGCGCTGCCGTTGTTGTTGGCGGCCGAGCTGAAGGCGTAGAGGATTTCCGAGAAGCCGTGGGCGCCGGGGTTGGCGATCCCCAGCCTGCCAGCCTCGGCCATGACGGCGATGGCGGTGCCGAACAGCACCAGCAACGGCGTCACCAGAATCGCGATGGCGACCATTTTCATCTCGTAGGCTTCGATTTTCTTGCCGAGGTATTCCGGGGTGCGGCCGATCATCAGTCCGGCGATAAACACCGCGAGAATGGCGAACACCAACATGCCGTACAGCCCCGAGCCAGTGCCGCCAAACACCACTTCACCGAGTTGCATCAGCACCAGCGGCACCGCACCGCCCAGTGGCGTAAAGGAGTCGTGCATCGCGTTGACCGCACCGCAGGACGCAGCGGTGGTCACGGCGGCAAACAGGCTGGAGGCGCTGATGCCGAAGCGCAGTTCCTTGCCCTCCATATTGCCCGCCGCCGTGTCGATGCCCAGCGCGGAAAATTGCGGATTACCGAGTTGTTCGTAATGAGTGACGGCGATTACCGCGATCACGAAGATGATCGTCATGGTCGCCAGCAACGCCCAACCTTGACGGATGTCACCGACGACGTGGCCGAAGACGAAACACAGCGCGGTCGGGATCAGGAATATTGCGATCAACTGCGAGAAATTGGTCAGCGCCGTCGGGTTTTCATACGGGTGCGCCGAGTTGGCATTGAAGAAACCGCCGCCATTGGTGCCGAGCATCTTGATCGCTTCCTGGGAGGCGACCGGGCCCATGGCGATGGTTTGCTTGTCGGTGCTGGCGGCCACGGTGAGCGCACTGCCCTGGGCGTCGAGCTTCGGCTGGCCGGCGTCATTCAGCACCGGGGCCTGGTATTGCATGACTTCCAGCGTCGAGACGTCCTTGTACGGGTCAAGGTTCTGGATCGCCCCTTGGCTGACGAAGAACAGCGCAAAGATCAGCGACAGCGGCAGCAGCACCCACAACGTGATGCGGGTGAGGTCGGTCCAGGCATTGCCGATGCTGGTGGCGCTGTGGCGGGCGAACCCGCGAATCAGCGCCACGGCCACCACAATCCCGGTGGCGGCGGACAGGAAGTTCTGCACCGTCAGCGCGAGCATTTGCGTCAGGTAGCTCATCGTCGACTCGCCGCCATAGCCTTGCCAGTCGGTGTTGGTGACGAAACTGGCGGCGGTGTTGAACGAGGAGTCCGGCGTCACCGCACCAAATCCCTGCGGGTTGAGCGGCAGCACACCTTGCAGGCGTTGCAGCGCGTAGACGACCAGCAAGCCCAATGCGTTGAACAGGATCAGGGCGAGGGCGTATTGCAGCCAGCTCATCTGCGCTTGCGGCGTGACCCCGGCCAGGCGATACAGCGGCGATTCGATACGCGCGCCGAAGGCAAACCGGCCCTCCATCACCGTGGTCAGCCAACGCCCGAGCGGCCAGGCCAACAGACCCAGCGCCAACAGGAAGGCCCCGAGCAGGCCCCAGGCTTGCGTGGTCATAGGAAGTCCTCCGGGAAAAACAGCGCGGCGACCAGGTACACCAACAACCCGGCCGCGATGATGCCGCCGAACAGATAGAAGCCTGTCATGACCGTCTCCTGTTAAGCGCCGCACAGCCCCGTGCCAGGCCGATCAGGCTGATGAAAAACAGCGCACCGAGTACCACAAAGATGAAGTCCATGGCGTTTCCTCCCGCGATGAGGAAAAGCCTAGAGAGATGCCTGGAAAGTTGTTATCAGGATTGGGGACAGAGGGATAAAGATCTTATAAAGACCCGATTAGATAATGCCGCTTGAGGTTCCCCTGCAATGCGGAAGGTGGCCGGCGATCAGGGGGGCGTTTGCTAGGGACCTCAACACACGTGGCCACCGCCACTGCAAAGGAAGAACACAGGGGGCAAGAAAGCTGGGGCGCCAGATGTGCGCAGCATCGTCTGAATCGCTGGGATCGAGTTAGGGGCCATGGTCGCTACTGACAGAGCAGTAGCCGCCGTTTAATCCGCTCAGGCTTAGAGCGCCCGTCTGCCCGTGATGAATTCCGCAGGCGAAAAGACTGAACAGAACGCTGGCGTATAGCAGCCATGCAATCGATGATCGGTCAATGTGGGAAGCTTTCAAGGGTGGCGATTCTGGCACCGAATTTTTCAGGGGCAACAGCCGTAGCGAGAATCAGACTGTCTCCGCTCGATTACGCAAGGTGTTCTTTAGTCAGCGACGTTTACTGAGTCAAACGTCACTGATTTATATACATCACGTCATCAATTCATTTTGCTGTGATCAGGCATATTCAGTGCCCGCGCTTTCGCCTCTATCTTGATCGTCTCCTTCTCGCCTTTGTCATTCTCTACCGTCAACGTCAGCGGCACCTGGTCGCCTTCTTTGACTTGGTCAACCAAGTCAATCAGCATCACGTGATAGTTGTGGGGATCCAGGGTGACCGCTTTGCCGGCAGGCAGGTCAACGAACCCTACTTCTTGCATACTCATCACGTCGTTCTTCATGGTCGACTGGTGGACTTGTACCGTTTTAGCTATCGGTGATTGCGCGCTGAGCAGCTTGCTATCGGTACTTGCCGTGATGGTCATAAACGCACCGGTCGCTTGTTGGCCCGGGACCGTCGCTCTAACCCAAGAATCGTCTACCTGCGTCTGAGCCGAAACTTGGCAAGCCAGCCCCAACAGGGAAAGCCCAAGTACGATCTGTTTTACGCGTGCGGTAATGCGGTTGTTTTGGTTGGGAGTTGAATTCATTAACAAACCTCCATGACGGTAAGCAGATCTTCGGCACACTCTTGTGCAGTAAGCGAGTGAGACAATCCAACGCGCAGCGTTCCCCGCGTGTCATAAACATAGCTCGTTGCTGTGTGGGACAGTGTGTAAGTTGATCCACTCGGGATTTTTTCGTAGAACACTCCGAACTCTTTGGCTGTGGCGGCAGTTTCCTGCAGTGTCCCGTAGAGTGCGACAAACGACGGATCGAAGGTTTTGACGTAGGCATCTAGAACGGCCGGTGTATCCCGTTCGGGGTCCAGAGTAATGAAGATAACTTGAAGACGGTCGCCATCCTTTCCCATCAATTTCTTGACTTGTACCGCGCGAGCGAGCGCCGTGGGGCAGATCGCCGGGCATTGGGTGAAACCGAAGAACACCATAGGCATCATGCCGCGAAAGCTCGACAGCGTTCTCACTTCGCCGTCAGTACCCTTTAGCTTGAACGTGCGCCCGAGAATCTGATCACTCAGGTCTTTGCCGTATTTGTACGACAGTTCGCCTCTGGTATCGCAGCCAGTCAGGATGGTCAGACCTAACAATCCCATACCTGCAATCACTCGGCGACGATCCAACATAACACTCATCTGCTACTGCCCTCCGAAAGCGTGTGTGTCTCAAAAATTTTTCAAATTGGTCAGATTATTTACTGCAACTGCGTGAAAAATGACCTTGATCGATACCTTCGACGCGGCAAAGGATTTGCGTTCAATCACCAGTGCAAGCCAATGACGCAATCTCTACGTTGAGTGTATTGGGCTGATTGGAAAGGTCGTAAGTCTAACGATGCAAGCCACCACGATAACCTGCGACATTCTGGCGCATGCACTGCGCTAGGCATGAAGGATCATGCCTGCCAAATTACCTGCGGCAGACTGTCGCAGATGGAGTTGAGAAACTTTGACGGGAGGGTGGTTCGTCTAATGCACGGGCTGTGGAAAGCCTTTAATCTGTTGGCGCATGGTGGTCTCACCGTTGGTGAAACATAGGGAAGCGGCTATGTAGCAGCGCAATCCTGCGCTGATCCCCGTAGGTGTTGAACGGGCATCGCTTTTGTCGAGTGTTTCAGCCGTGTGAGACTCTTCATGACTCCTGACTGAATATCGCTTCCGCCGTTTAGATATCTCTTGTGAGGGGGGGCAATCGGCAATTGCCGTTCTTTAACCCCTTGTTCTTCGGTGTTAATGTTGTGGCTATGAATCTTTCCATTTCAGACCGCTCACTCGTTGCTTGGATGCTGTATTTTTGCGTCCTGTACAACGTGTTCGCCTGCGGTTTTGGGCATGGGCAGATGACCGGCCTTGAGCTGAATGGCGTTGGTGGTCAATTTTGTTCCGCAGTTGAGGGCAAGAGCCCTACACAGAATTCTGATTTTTCTGACCAATTAGCAAGCGGTTGGGCCGGCAGTATTTCCTGCGCAATGTGCTCCGCGGTGACGTTAAGCATCGCGTTTCTATTTTGCTTTACTTGGCTGCTGCGGATTGGAAAAAAGCTGTTCCTAGGTAGCGAACTGCGCTGCAAAGCACCTCCCCGCTACTCCTGGCCCTCGGCCAACCCTCGCGCTTCCCCTCGAGTTTGACGCCTGCAAGTGGTCGGTTTGATTCGCCGGCTGCCGCTTGATTTCGTTCGCTTACGCCTGTTGTCGCTGAAACGACAACAGGTGGACGCCGTTCAATCGTCACGGGAAGGAAAAAATAATGTCTCGCAGTATTGATCATCCAAGTTGTAGATTCACAGCACTCGAAAGGAAATCTTTAAGTTTTTTTCCATCCTCTATACAGCGCACAGCGATGGCATGGAGGCTGGCATGCGCACTGTAGCTATTCCCTCAGGAGCATCGCGACTTATCAGTAACAAGTCGCGAGTCAACAATCGTGGCGACTTCCTGTTGCCGTTTCCTGACTACCCAAGTAATGCACGCTGTTTTGTTCACCTGGATGCCCGTTTGCTGCCTTACTGGCATACGTTGTTCGACGTTTGCCCTGGGCTGCTTAAGCTAGATCCGCCCGATGGTTTGAATATTTTTCGAAATTTTATGACATGGGCGTATCGCAACCATCCCCCCTTGAATTGGACTTACTACTTGAGTGTATGCCGCTGGTTACTTGGTTCAGCTTACAAGACGCAGATCCTTGATGAACACATCGATGCCTTCATGACTGCAGCAGCAGCCCGATGGATAAATACTGATGATAGCCAGGCACGCGGGTTAGTGGTGACCTGGCAAGGTTCGTTGATGAGGGTATTCGACTGGAAAGTTGCGCCACGAACTCTTCCTACGGGCTTAACAGAGGACCCTGAAGCAGAAGAGTTTCCACCGGCGCCTTGGGACTTCGCTTGGTGTCCGTTGACAGGGAAGGGTGGTACCGGGTTTCGACGTTGGCTACCTATTCCTGGATAGCTGTCCTAGATCACAGGGTCGCTCCGCTGGAGCGACCTTTATTTCGACATCCAAGCAATAACGGCCTTGTAGTCCTCTTCAGTGCAATCCATACATAGACCTCTTGCAGGCATCGCTCTGAATCCTTCTGTTACGTGTTTAACTAAAACGTCGGTACCTTTCTCTAGACGGCGTTTCCATGCGACGTGATCGCCTTTTTTCGGCGCCATCCATGACTGGCCACTGTGGCAATTGGTGCAGGTTCCGTTGAATACAGCTTCTGGTTCCTGAACAGCATATGCGCCAGAGGATGAGAGTAAAAAGACGGCCGCCAGCATTTTTTTCATAGTAAACCTCATAGGTCGATAATAGATATTTTGCCGTCGGAATGACGCTATGCATCCGCGGCTCCTGGGCATTGGAAATATTTGATCCATCTGGCAGGGCGTGCTTGTGAGATGTTTCGAGTTTACTGAGGGGGTTTTGACAACCAAAATGCGACAAACTGCCGCAGTTGTTGGTTCGACGGGCATGTAGATGGTCGGAGAATTTTGGTGTGGCAGAATGTCGCAGCCTAATTTGTCTGTAGATGCAGCCGCATTCACGCTGGCATGGGGTTCTTTTTGGCAGGATTAACGTTGTTTATGAGCGCCAAGCCCCCAAAAGGGGGCTCTCTTCATACTCGCGGAGGGTTCACACAGATACTGAAGCGATTTCTATAAAAGGCCTGCGCGAATCTGAGCCTTTTTTGGTGCGTTTAAATATTGATATCGGTATCTCCCGTCGGAAATAAAGCGCATGGGTATTTTCGTACGCTGATATATAACGATGCTTAGACTAATCGCAATCCTGTCATACCACACATTATCGCCGCAGAAATAAATACGCTGAACGATAATCCTGCCCACCAAAATCGGTTAGCCCTAGAGGAGTTAACACCGTGGGCCAGCATTACCACCCTCAGTCCCGATATCAAATGTGCTAATACGAAAAACACACCGAGTGCATAGTGCGGCAGGAGGCGAATATTCCAAGGGTCGTGAATCAAACCGGTTGGCAGTCCGGCGGCGAATGCCCAGTCGGTAGGAATATCAAGCCAAGTCCGAGCGTAAAAGAATACAGAATTCATGTGCCCCAAGATGAACACAGACATGAATACCCCAGACGCGATTTGGAACACCCTGTAACGGTCGGCTAATGTTTCACTCCATGTCCATACCAAGCGTAGGCCGCTAAAAATCTGGAATAACATCACAGCCACTAATATGGGTTCTATGATCTTTGCACGATAGACCGTACGGCCTATATCCATAACGGCCGCGTGAGCTTCGGGACTGATAAGACCAAACAGGTGGTTGAAAATATGGAAAACAACGTACAAAGCCGCAATTGAGCCGCTTATGCCGTGAGCCACCCGCAGATGTGCAGACGTGCGGGGTTGTTCCGAAATGACGGCGTCCGTGCTTCGAGATGCTAAGTATCCAAACAGAAGCCATACAGGTGTCCAGATCCATGTGTCTGGCACTTTGCTGCCAGCCATGTAGGACAGTACTCCAAAGAATACGTACACCGTTGGCGCCGTCACAGCGAGCAACGCAAATCGTCGTGCTCGGACACTCTGGGCTGTTGGCTTCGAGAGTTGAGGGCGACTAGCGATCATTATATTGATTAACGGTACGGCGAATGCAGCAATCAGCAGCAAAGCGGCCAGAAACGTGGAGCTAGAGTTTATTCGAATGCTTTCGTTTGAGGAGACGGTCGGTGTTACTGACCAATGAAATGCATCGAGGATCCAGGGATAAATTGCGGCAGTCAACGCCGGAATCCACACTGCTAATAATTGGGAATCGATTGATATCTTGGTACTTTTTACGAGCGTATCTTCCGGGTTTGGAAAAGCTTGCATGGGGGAATACTCCTGCTACCGGAGAAAACTTTGCGCCGGCAATTATTAGTAAATACGTTGGAGGGAAAGCCTAAAGCTGCTGTACGAAATGCAGTCCCTTCGCCAGCAAGCCTTCACGAAAATAGAAGCGTTGCGCTAAAGCGTTATGCAGCCCGGTATCCAGTACGAGAAAGGCACAACCAAGCTGCTTGCCTTCATCTCGCACGTTGTCCAACAATTCTGCGCCAACTCCTGAATGCCGCTGACGAGAATCGACCACTAAATCGTCTACGTATATGAAGCGCCCGTAGAGTAGGTTCTCTGATGCCCGAAATCCGATCAGCCCCGCCAGTTTTTCGTCCTGCCAGAGTCCAGATAATCGGTAACCCTGGTGTGATTGGCGGCCTAATTGTTGAGTGAATGACGTTACATCGTCCAAATGAGGCCTTAACTGTTGCATCAGTTCGAATCCGGCGTTTATTTCGGCCTCGCTTTGCAGCTGTTTGAACTCGCATCGTTGCATGACCATCATCTCGGCGAAGAAAGTGATCACAGGGTAATGCTTGTATGACTTATCCTATAGAGGCAAAAAATGAAAAAACGACTAGGACATGTTTGTGACAAATCTCTACACCTCTGGCAAAGAATCGACTCCGATTTATCGACAGATTTACTTACGCTTCCGTACCTCGATCGCCGACGGGCGATTGAAGCCTGGTGATCGGGTACCTTCAATTAGAGCGCTAGCCTCGGAGCTGAATCTGGCCAGAGGAACCATCGAGACGGCCTATCAGTTACTGATCAATGAGGGATATTTGGTCGGAAGGGGGGCTGCTGGAACAATTGTGTCACCGCTTATTAAATCCGTTCCGAAACCGTCAGAGGCATCTCCTAGCTCAGTACCACAATATGCTCTCGTCCATTCGGGAGAGCCTCCGCAGCCTTTTCAAATGGGATTGCCAGCACTAGATGCCTTTCCCCGTAAGCTATGGAATCGTATAGCCTCAAATGAATTGCGGCACTCCTTTCTGGATGGTTTGATTTATCCAGACGCCAGGGGGCATTTGTCGTTACGGAGTGCGGTTGCGGGATATCTTGGTGTTTCACGCGGCATATCCTGCACGTCAGGACAGATTTTCATTGTTGCTGGTTATCGCGCATGTCTTGATTTGATCAGCCGTAGCTTGATGCAACCAGGCGATAGCTGCTGGGTCGAAGATCCGGGATATTTTGCGGCAAACAGTTTTCTCCGTGAGGCTGGGGCAACATTGGTTCCAGTACCTGTAGATGCTGACGGTATGGTTGTCGAAGTCGGCGTAAATCGAGCGCCTAATGCACAATTTGCGGTCGTGACTCCGACTCACCAGAGTCCACTATGCGTAGCACTATCAATGCAACGCCGCCAAGCATTGCTCGAGTGGGCGAACCAACGAAAAAGCTGGATTATCGAAGACGATTACGACAGCGAATATCGCTATCACGGCCGGCCTTTACCTGCTCTGAAAAGTCTGGATGTACAAGATCGAGTCTTGTACTGCGGTACGTTCAGCAAAGTGCTGCTGCCAAGTCTGAGACTGGCGTACTTAGTGGTACCGAAAGAACTCGTTTCTCGCTTTTCTGAGATGGCTGACAAAATGCACAGCCATTGCCCTGCGCTATGGCAGGTGACCGTTGCGAGGTTCATTGAAGAGGGGCACTTCGGGCGTCACCTTAAAAAAATGCGAAATCTCTATGCTTATCGTCAGCAGCTACTTGCACAGGCGCTGCTCGCAAAACTGTCGACTCAGCTTTCTATTGATCCTCAGGTAGGGGGTATGCATCTCCTGGCGCGCCTTGATAAGAGTCTGGACGATTGCAGAATTTCTGAAAATGCCAAACTAGCCGGGCTACGAGTTGAGGCACTTTCTAAATGGTACTTAACACCGACAGCCGAGCATGGCTTGCTGTTGAGCTTTACGAATGTAGTCAACGAGGAACAGGCGACTGAGCTAGTGGAACGCCTTGCCCTAGCATTTATTACCAAGTCTGAATAATGCCTCATCAAAGAGGTCTCATGCCTTCGAAAAGATGAAAAATCTCAAGCAAGTAGGGATTTTTGCTCTTCGAAAACGCTATTCAATGTGTGGCAGATCACGAATCTACGCAAAGGGCGCTACAACGATTCCTCAACCTGAAATGGGTATATGGATATGATTTTTAATTCTATTATGGAATAACGAAGTTTTGTTAAGATAGCAGCACCGGAAGACCGGACATATTGAGCAAACCTGTTTATTGGAGCCCCCATGTCCGGCACCGACTCAACTCCCAGCCACAATGTAGGCGACTTATTCCTTGCTCCTTACGAATTTTTTTCTAATTACGTGATCAAGGGCGATGCCAAAACAGGCATCGAATCTCTAACGAAAAATTTTTACTCAGTAGCCGACCTGTTGCGCTGCAAGGACGTCGTCCGCAGGCCTGCCGGTTGGACGTTGAAGATAGCCGCCAGCCAAAAACCCAAGGTCTATTGCCTGATTGAAGCCTCATCAACTTCTGCGGCGGCTCCGGCGCAGCTGTGGATGGGGAACACGCGTCGTCTATCTGTCATAGCAAACCGGTGCTGTTCTATGACTGATCGCCAAACCAGTTAAGGGGGTACTTCAAGCTTATCAAACTAGAGGCGTTTCCCTTTAATGCGGAAGCGTGAAGGCATTAGCAGACATAAAAAACTGATCCCGCAAAGCACCCAATTCGATGCCAATACTCTTGGTGTTTGGCATATCCACGCCATTCACGGCGCAATGCCCGCAACTGGTGACGATCTTTGAAAAAGCCGATTTGCCTACGATTTGCTCAACGGAATTCTCAGGAAGATAAGCGAGAAACGTAAGAAGCGTTGGGAAGTGGCTGAGGTCTTTTAAAAGAGCAGTCGCAGGTATGGCAAAAATGAGTGCTGTCAGATGTGGCAGAAAAGTTAAAGGCAAGTCTCTGAGCGGTCGTTCCGAAGCTGTGCGTTGAAACGATCGCTCGGGCGCGCCTCAATTGTTTTTATAGTCGTGACGCAGAGTCATAGAGAGTATTCCCACGCATCGCGTGGGATCGATAAGAGGTGACAATGATGGTTAAGTTGTTCAGCGTGATCCTGGCTTCATTGATGTTTTCAAATGCAGTGTCGGCTGCCGAGCCACCCACTTTGCGTATTGGGTACCAGAAAAGCTCGGTGAGCATGGTGCTCGCGCGCGAGTACAAACTTTTCGAGCAGGAACTTCCCGGGACAGAGGTGCAGTGGACCGAATTTCTCGGCGGTCCGCCGTTGATGGAGGCCCTAAATAGCGGCAGCGTAGACATCGGAAATATTGGCGACATCCCTCCGATCTTCGCCCAAGCAGCAGGCATCGATTTACAGTACATCGGCGTGGAGCCTAATGACGGAAAAACCGAGGCCATTTTGCTGCCAAAAGCAAGTACCGTGCAGTCTGTAGCTGAACTCAAAGGCAAGCGCGTGGCGTTGCTCAAAGGATCGAGCGCACACAATTTGTTCCTGAAAAGCTTGCTGCGTGCAGGTCTGCAATGGAACGATGTGAATGTAGTTTACCTCTCGCCATCAGACGGCCGTGCTGCATTTGAACAGGGCAAAGTTGATGCCTGGGTGGTGTGGGATCCCTACTATTCGGCTGCTGTAGTTGACGGCAGTGCCCGCGTATTAGGAGACGGTGAGGGCCTCAATCCCGCAGGTAGTTTCTACGTTGCTAGCAGCTCTTTTGCCAAACAACATCCACTAGGAGTCGCCGCGATTCTCAAGACTCTTGGTCGCGCGCAGAGCTTATCGTTGGACCAGCCCGAAGAGAGTATTGCGCTGATGGCTAAGACCTTGGGCCTTCAACCAGATGTAGTGAAAAGTTACTTTGGTCATCGCTCTACAACGCCAATTCGTCCGTTGGAAGCCGTTGATGTAGCTAACCAGCAACGCACCGCCGACCTGTTTTTAGCCAATGGCCTGATCCCGAAAAAGGTTGATGTACAACAGATCGTGTTCAAGGCCCCTTAATCCAATCAGTGAGCAGACCATGCAACCGATCTACATCGATTTTCTCAATGGTCTAGACGTCAAAGAACTCAGCTTGAGTAACGATGGAAATCCTCACTGCCATTGAAGAAAGTTTGGCTAATTCAGGACCGAAATGAGGCTGTGAACGAGCCGCGTACCCATCTGATTCCAGGTGGCCAGATCAATGGCCACTTCAATGTGTTACGCGGCGTATTGAAGGGTGATATAGGGTATGCCGTAGTTAAGGTGGTGGGTGATTTCGTGGAGAACTACCGCAACGGCTTGCCTTCGGAGCTAGCGATACTCAACCTGCTGGATCCCGCTACCGGCGTACCAAAAGCTATCCTCGATGCTTCGGCAATAACTGACATGCGCACCGGAGTTGTAACTGCTATCGGTGCAAAATACCTACCTCGATCGGACAGCAAAGTTCTCGCGCACATTGGTGCAAGAGGCACGGCGTATTGGAACGTGCGATTGTTGGATCACCTATTCGACTTTGAGGAAATTCGTGTGCATTCTCGGCGGGAGGACAGTCGTCAGGCATTCGCCGAACGCTTAAGTCGTGACCTAGGGAAAACAGTGACAGTTACACATGACTGGGAAAGCGCGGTCCGTGAAGCGGACATCGTGGTCGAGGCATCGCGCCTGAATCAACCCGAGCCGCTGCTGCATACTGAGTGGATTAAGCAAGGAGCGTTCGTCGTGCCTTACGGCACCATGAGTGCGGTGCAACTGTCGCTTACCGACATCATGAGTAAAGTCGTGGTGGACGATTGGGGGCAATGTAAGAGTGGCATATTTGGCTCCTTAAGGGCGCATATCGAAGCGGGGAAACTCAGCGAAACTACCTTGCACGCTGAACTAGGACAAATAGTCGCCGGACTTAAGGATGGCCGGCATTCGCCGGAGGAAACCATTCTTTTCTGGCATCGCGGCCTAAGCCTAAGCGACATAGCCTTGGGACATGCTCTGTTGGAAAAAGCGCATCGTTTGGGTATTGGGCAACGCCTGCGTTTTGCATGACCCGCCTCGATCCTCAAGGGCTTGCGCTGGCGATTTGCGTAAGCGGTTGACCAACACACCTTCACACTGCTGGCGGAGTATGATTCAGTTCACCAGCGCCATGCAGACGCATCGCGGTTATCTCTGGACCAGGACACACCACATGCGTAATGACGAAATCTGGAACACCGAGACTGCCGAGTCTTATGATGCACTCGACAGCGAAATGTTTTCGTCCGAAGTGCTGGTGCCAACCGTAGATCTGCTTGCAGAACTCGCAGGAGAAGGCGGCGCGCTTGAATTCGCAATTGGAACCGGGCGTGTGGCCGTACCGCTCAGCAAGCGGGCATTTCCGTGACTGGAATAGAAGTATCTCCTGCAATGGTGGAGCAGTTGCGCAAAAAGGTTGATGAAGCAACTATCCCGGTTGTTCTAGGAGACATGGTTAAAACCTAGCGCCGGGGCACTTCAGCCTCGTTTATCTGGTTTACAACACAATTTCAAACCAGTTGACGCAAGCAGATCAAGTGATGTGCTTTCGCAACGCTGCACAGCATCTTGCTCCAGGTGGCCATTTCGTGGTCGAGCTTTGGGTTCCTGAACTTCCCAAGACGACGGCTCCGCAGACTGTAATTCTCTGCTCCGAACCGGGCTATATCGGCCTCGACACCTACGACGTGGTGAATCAAAAAGTCGTATCGCATCATTTCAGATTTGGTGATGACCGCCAGGCTCACCTTTTCCGCTCCCCCCAACGTTATATCCGGCCTGCTGAGCTTGATCTTATGGCACAGCTGGTCGGGTTCGAGATTGAAAGCAGGTCTGCTGATTAGGCTGGCTCGCCCTTCACCAGCGAGTCGCGTTCGCACGTCTCCGTGTACCGCCTTCTGGGCCACTGAGGCACGCGCCAAAGCCGTAAAGGATTGAAGTAGTCACGCTTTTCTCGCTGACTTCAGCCTCTGCTGGTTATGAAAACGGCCAATGGCTTCTACCTCATTGAAACGCGATTGACCCGCAGCCGTGTATGCGTCCGGGATTGAGGTCACGCTGGATTAGAACCGTTGCCATTCATGCGGAAGCGACTGCTCAATTTCACTTGCTCGTCGCGTCGGCAGGCGCGTGAGAACATCCTTGATATACGCGTACGGATCATGACTATTAGCCGTGCAAAGAGCCAGTTTTTGCGCCCCGATGCCCACGCTCGGATTTGGTTCTCACACCAGTTAATGTCAATGGGAACGGCCCCTTCATCATGAGGGCGCGACAGCGCTCCACAAAGTTTCAGGCTGTAATCGAGTTCTCTGCTGTTCTTCGATCCTTTAGGCACCAGGTCAATCTGAGCGATCATCCAGGCATGCATCATTTCTATCACCGGTACGGCTTTTTTTGCTGTATTCGACGTCGTAAATCCAGCTCCTGGTCGCGGATTTCGCTTTCGATTTTGTACTATTGAGTCGAGAGCGGTGGGCGTGGGGCGCTTGGCCAATGCGTCGAATTGAAATATATGTCCGGCGCACGGTTGGCCGGGCAGGCGAGGGCGCTAGGGCGTTTCACCAACCGTCACAGACAACCTATTGTCGTTTAACAAAAGTGGTCTGCCATTTTGATAGGTGTTTTGAGGTCAGTTTCTATCAAGAGCATCTGGTAAAGAAAAAGTAAACTTGCTCAGTTTTTTGGAATTTTTTTTCCGTAAGTCGCTCTTTTGCATATGTGCATAAGGAGGGCTTCATGAATCGCACTGATCTGTACGTCATTGAATACCGACTCCATGGCAGAGCTAAGTCGTTCGTCATTCGCGCCCTGAAAATGTGCGACGCTGATGCATGGCATTGGGCATGTTGCGACGCTGAATTGGCGCCTATACCCAAACCGGGAAAAGCGCCGCTGAAGGTTTTTAGCAAACCCATGGCCGAAAGATTCGGCGTGACGGATGTGAAATGGCGGGAGACCTCCAAAGTAAATTGGACGGTTGCGGTTTCCACGTGAACCAAGACACGACGCAACTCGTGGTTTCGCAGGGCTGTTATTAATTGACCTATGACGCTGTGCTTACTGCTGGGTAATTGCACTCCACCTGACCACCCATTTGCATTGCACTTGCCCACTCATTTGCATTCAACTTGACCAGTCGTTCGCATCGGATTTGACCAGCATACTGAGTGGCCCTGACTGGCAGAAGTCGACCCATAGCTGCCCTTCACAAAGGGCAGCTAGCGACCCTTAGCGGCCCCTTGCGACAGGCAGAGTTCGGCCAGGAGCGGTCATTTTCGACCAGATTCTTACCCGTCAAGAAAGCTGGTCGTACCCGAATGCACATCCAGCAAGTACGTCGGTTGGTTGATAATCTCCGCTCCAGCCTCGGCTGCGACCGCGCTCAGAGATCAGATGTAGGTTCTTTCTAGCCCGCGACGAAACCACGTACATGAGCTTCTTCGCTGTCTCGGCCTGGTTCGGATCGCTGAAATGGGGAACCATCCCTTCTAGCAGGCCATAGGCGATCACTGCATCATACTCAGCGCCCTTTACCCCGTGGATCGTCGATACGGTGATACCAGTCCGGCCCGCAAAGACTTTCCTGAACATCTCCAATTCAGCGATCGCCTCAGCGCCTTCTTTGATGAGCTTGTCGACGCGCTTCTGCGAGCATTCAAAGAAAGCGTCGTGATGCTCTTGGAGCGCCGCGTAAGTGTGGCGATCGACTCCCAAAGTGGAACATAGCTGGTCGAAGAACACCCGGAGGAAGACCAGGCCATCGGTTTCGGTGACGGTGATGGAGTTGCAGACGCGCAGCAGTGTCTTGCGGTCCAAACCTTGAACCTCGACGCCCGCCACGCTGAGGTCAGCGATTACTTCCCCCGCCCATCGCATCCGGCGTACATAGAGCTGTGGGGACGCCTCCGTCAGAATGATCCGGGCGAGCTTGTACCAGAAATTGTCGACGTCGCGCGCGAAGGGCACCATGCCCGGGCCATCGAACGAATAGGCCGGAAGCGCCGCGACCAGACGGCGTGTCATGCTTGCGAGATGGACCCACCAAGGCGCAACGATGCAGACCTCATGCTGAGCGATCCCGAGCGTTTCGACGTTGAATTTGATGAGCCTTACAAGCTCTTCTTCCAGCGCGTCGCGGTGCGTCTGGTGATCGAATGACACCACGCTCGCGTAGTCCTTGCCCCTTCCCACCGCCTCGATCTTCGAAGGCAAGACGTTGTAATTGCCGAAATAGCTCACAATGCGCGATGACGACCGATAATTGCCTGATAGCTCCATTTCCTTGAAGGCGATGCCGCACTGCGTCCCAAAGTCCGCCGCCGTGATCGCATAGCCGCCAAGCGAGCCATAAATTGCCTGATTAGGATCGCCTACGACGAAGGCGGACGCACCACCTTTAGACGCTTTCAGGATCGATGCGAGGATCGCATATTGGATTTCCCGCGTATCCTGAAACTCATCGAGGAGCACGCATTCAAAGATCGAGCCCAGCACCACGCTGATCGAGGGATTCTTCTCGATGAGTTGATAGGCGTAGAAAAGGATCAGTTCAAAATCAACCTGCCGCTCGGCACGGAGCGCCTTCCAATATGCCTGCAAAACTCCACGAATTGCTTCATGCTTGTCAGTCTTGTTGCATGTCAGGACACAGCCGTTCGGCTTCAAATAATATGCGCAGTCGAAGCTGCTGAGCTTAGTGCCCTGCACCGCGCTGCAGAGTTCCTCGTGCATTCGTTCGGTGTCATGGGCATTGATCACCCGGAAACCGTGCTTGAGCGCCGAGTGATAGATTCCGTAGGGCTTTAAGATCCATTCGAGACAGAAGGAGTGGATCGTGCCAATCCAGAGCTGGCTTGTATAGACACCAAGCTGCTCAATCCGTTCGTGAATCTCATCCGCAGCCCGGTGGGTGTAGGTGATCGCGACGACGCGTTTTTTGTCCGACTTAAGCTCCGACAACAGCCGGGCGATCTTGTAGGTCAGGGTCCTCGTTTTACCGCTCCCTGGGCAGGCAACGAGGAAGACGCTGCCTGGATGCTCGATGGCTGCGACTTGGGCGTCGTTCAGATCCTTCCTGTCCCAGACAAACATTCTAGAAGCTCGCCAGGATAGTGTTGATGCCGTCTGCCGGAAAGGCCTGTAGCATTTCGGCGCGGACACCTGCAAAGTCGATCTCGCCGCGGTGGTAGCGTCTGATTTGCGCGCGCATCGCGTCGATATCTCCTGGCGCGTGTAGTTGCGACGCCGCAAGGATCGAGACCCGATAGTCCAGCACACGCGCCCATGTCTGGATGGATACCGGGATATGCGCTTGGAAGATGGCGTCGAGGATGTAATCCGGAATGGAAGTTTCTGGCGTGATCATTCGCCCTAGGATGATGGCGAACCACCCTTTTCCGGCGTAACGTGCCATCGTCAGCACGCGCGTCCCGAAACGTGCGATGTCGCCCGATTCCAGCTCCATCTTAGACGTCGCGATGGTGCCGCCATCCTTATAGACGTCGCCCAGCACCGAAACGACAGTGCCGACATTGCCGGCGGAGACGAAATCGACCTCGAAAGTGTGGTCGGCGAAGTGCGCCGTCAGCCAGGGATTCCCGGCACACAACTCCTTGAGCGCTGCCTCGCGCTGGAGTCCAGCGATCTGTGACCCCAGTGCTTTCTTCTTCGCGGCCGCCTTATCGTCACTGTCTAGTATGTCCGTGGTCGTATCGATAAACGCGCGGTCAAGGTCGGTGATGATCGCGCAGCGCTTGCGGATGCGCTCGTTGTGGAAAAGCACCGCAACGTTCTCGAAGCCGGTGCTGCGGATGTTGATCAAGCTGATCCCCAGCTCGTCCAGGCTAAGCCCGAACACTTTTTTAACGAGGATTGGGATGAGGATCTCCTCGGCGTCGCCCTCGACTAGAACCACGCTCTTGGCGAAGAGCAGATTGCTGCGGACAGCATCGAGGTAGCGCTGGATATTGCCAATCTGGCCGGCGTCAAGTCCCGTAGATGGCTGAAAAACCTCGCATCGTCCGTCTTGCCGGCCGAGGATGTTGATGTTCACGACGTTGTTCACTTCGGATATGTGGGTCGAATGGGTCGAATAGATTATCTGGGTGTCATCAAAGTTCAGCCGGTCGAACAGCGTTTTCTGGATATGGGTGTGGATGTGCGCCTCCGGCTCCTCAATCACGAGGAAATTGGCGAAGGACTCTTTCTGCTTCTGGTATTTGAACTCGAGCAGCTTCAACGTCAGGTAGATGAGGTTTGCACCGCCTAGGCTCAACTCGTGAATCGCGCCCTCATATTCTTCCTCACTCTCGCCCACAAATAGCTTGAGCGACTGGAACAGACGGTCGGCCTCGTCGGACAGATCCGAGCGGATCGAAAGTGATCGCGGAGAGTAGGTCTCGCCTGCCGCATCGGTGATGGTGTCGCGGATATCGGTGCGGATGGTTTCTACATCTGGTAGGCCCTCAATTGCATCGTTGAGCCCTTTGACGAGCGCGGTGATCGGCTCGAAGCTCTGCGGATCGATCTCACCGCTTCGACATTTGAGCAAAGTTAGGAGGGGGTTGGTGCGGTTGTTCTGGAAGTCGGCGACCACATCGCGCAGTGCTTGCACGAAGGTGAAGCAAACTTCGCGCGAGATCGAGAGCATGCCCGGGATGACGCCCCCGATAGCGGGGATCGTCAGTTCTTGGGGAAATATTACCGCATCGAAGTCGCCAACCAGTTGCCTGTAGGTTTCGGGATCGAGGAAGTTTGCGGTGCTCTTGCCGGTGAAGATCGTTTCATAATCCGAAATGGTGATCTTCGAACGTGCCTCGGCTAGTCCTACGGCATCACCGACGGCAAGGTCGGCCAGGGTCCGCCGAACTGCCGCCTTGGGGCGAAAAATAAGGTTGTAGGTCGCCTTGCCGATCGCGTCGTCGGCGATATTACCGGTCCCATGGAGAAAGAGGGATTGAATCGCTTCGTCCTGGGATACCTCATCGAACTCGAGGCTAATGACTACCCAGTGACCGCGCCAGTCGCCAAGGCCCCGGTGGAAGTCCTTCTCGTCGAGCCTATATGCCGCGCGCAGCAGCGTGTCGTCGAGCAAGAGACGCAACGCCCGGAACAGGTTGGTCTTGCCTGATCCGTTCTCGCCGATGATCGTGTTTACGCCCTTGTTGAATACGACATTCGCGCATTCGAAATTCCGATAGTTGACGAGTTGTAACCTTGAAATATGCACGAATAACGTACCCCGTTTAGCCGTAGCTCGTTATTTTAGCCTGCCCAATCGAGCTGGAGCATTGTGCGCTCCCGTGGCTTGGTGGTGAAGATACGGCTCAATCGCTTAGCAAAGCACCGATCGAATCCTGCATTGTAGGCGAACACAAGCGCCGCCGGCCCTGCAAAGGCTGCAGCCCCTGCGATCTTGATCGGAACTAATCGGGGCAGACCACGATATTGATACTGACGGGGAAGTCCAAAACTGACTCTACCGCCAGTAAGTGACTGCTCTTGGCCGATTGCTGCCGGTGACGATCGACTGAAAACAGCCAAAAGCGGATTGCCCTATTAATAAATCCGTCCCCTTTGTGTCCAAACCACAAGTCAAATCTCTGCGCTTTACTGTAATTTTTCTGGGCCAAAAGTACCGGTTATTTTCCAAACAGTAGATTGATGCTCTTCAAATTTCCCGCCCAAATCTAATCCGGTGCCCTTTATGGTGGCTTTAAAACCAGCATTCAGCCCGTAATCGTCCGAGTACGTTAGTGACAGATTGAAATTCCTTAATCCGTTGTTTACGCGAGCGGTAGCAACAGTCTGCCAAAGAGCTTCGTGAGGATACCAAGTCAAATTCTCAGGGATTGATGGATTGTCATGCCCTGTCAATTTTGCGTCAAAAATAATTGTGGAGTTCTCTGCTCTATTTTTTCCGACGCCAATCGAAGCAGAATCTCCAGCCGGGGTTGTAACGCCGAGACCTGCTGAAAACTCTTGATCCCAGCCGCTGACATGCTCAACCTTAATTTCATTAGCGCCTAGGCTCGATAGAAGCGTTATCACTTCCGCAAACTTATGCTCGAACGCCTGACGGTGGAACGAGCTAGCGGTGTAGTACATCAGATGATTTGCCGGATGTTGAGCGTAAACAACATTTTCTCGCGGATGACCTGGCGGGAAAATAAGATTAATTTTCTTAGATTCGGAATAGCTAAGAGTGGTGAGATCAGCCCCTTTATCTAGAGCATCCATAATCGTTTTAATCAGTTCTACGGCTTGCTTGCCGAGAGTAATGGCAAACGGTTCACCATAAAAAGAGAAGACTGAATTAGCGATTTTTTTTACGAAGCTCTCTTCAGGTGCTACTGGTGCCATCTGGACTTCGCGCATTGCTTCAGCTGTTTTATCCGGGACCACGACAATGAGTCTATGGCCAATCTCGTAGCTGTCATCCATGAGAATTTCGATACTCTAATTAGATTGATAAGTGGTGGTATTCAAAGCCTACTAGATTCGGAAAGGAACTCCAACTGTAGCTGGTTTATTTTCCCCTGATATACGCGCTGATATGCCTCTGACAACGATGATGATTTGAGCCAACGCTCTCAGCTTTGGAGACGAGCGATCCTAAGCGAAGGGCCGCTTCTGGCCGAAAGCAACCCCTCACGTAGATCCGCTAAAAAACCATGGTCGCCAGTCATCTATGCCTAAGCGTAAGGGCAATTACTAGCACTCCCGCAGTCGCATAATTGCGTCTGTAATAGCTTTTGCGTTTGTGTCCAAGGTTTCCATGGCCGCTACTGCGTTTATTGCAACACTCTCTACGCTATTTTCTAAAAGCCATTTGGTGATCTCTTCTATTGCTGCACCAAGAGCGTGCTGATTGTGCAAAAGCAATGTCAGAGCATCCGCCGTGGCAATCGCGCAGTCTGGGTTATCCGGCATGGCGGTCATCCTTGATGAGTGGTGACGGAAGCCTAGTTCATCTCTCTACTCTCCGTTCCGGCCGTCATCTTTAATGCGGTCGCTATCCAGTGTCTTGTCTCATTGGTTTACTGGCACCCAAGGACCTGAAGGTTCATTGGTTCCTACGAGCATTAACGTAAGGACACCGTATTCGTAGCTCCCTGGCACTCCGCCAAATTCGATTTTTTCGCCGTCTTTGAAGATTCCATCGTAAAGCGTAATTGGGCTGCCATTGCGTGGCGTGATTGTTACCTTCGTCCTGCCCGAAGGGCGGCAGGAGCCTCGGACAAGGGCTTCAGTGTAGTTGTCACGCTCCCCTTGATCGAAAGTACGAACTTCAGTTTTTCCACCGGGACGGCGGCAGTCTTTACCATATAGCCCTACAGCCATGACCTCTGCTGATCGCTCTTTATCGACTTTTGCGGAAATGTAGAACGTCAGCTGGGCGACGATTTGCTGGTCTAAAGGCATGGGAAAAATTTGGTCCTGCGCCCAGGCGACAAGCGATAAAAACAACGGATTGAAATTCTGAGACAAAAAATTGCTGTAGGCCTCGGCAACGGCCCCGCCTGTGGCAGACAGAAGTGCTATCCCGGCACTTTTGACCCAGCTCTTTTGTAGCGTTTGGCTCGTGGAGGAAGGCTTCGAATGCTCAGGATTTTTTCTTACTGTGGGCTTGTTTCGCACTGCATCCTCGCATTCTTATTGGTCCAATATTCTTCTGATAGCGAATGAGCCACCCTGACAAGGAGGCGTTACCGTGTGCTTCCTTTTTTCCTACATCAAATGATGTAGAATTTACGGAAATCCCCAGAGGCACTCCCTCATGCGCAGCGAAGATTTTGCTTTTCAGGACGTACCACCGGAACTTGCAATTGAACATCTCTTCGGGATCACAGAGAGTGACCTCCGGGCGACGATCATAGATTGCTTTCGATCATTCGTAAGCGCTGGCCCCCTCCACCCGAAAGGTTCGGGTGGAACGCTTGCATGGATACATGGCATCCGGGCTCTACGAGCCATTCTATTGCCAAAGGGCTGGACGTCAGACGATCCGCGAAATCAGCCGCGTGTTGTCTCTCCGGATGGCAAGCATGCAATCACCGTAATCTGCGGCGATGAAAACACTGGCAATCCTCATCAGACGCCTTTGACCCGCAACAAGCGGGGAAGTCAAACCACCAACAGTGTTCATTACAATGCAAGGCAGCAGGATTTGTTTCCCGTTTCTCGTGAGGAGCTGCAACGCTTCACTCCAGGGACCGAGCGTCAGCAGACTTTATGGATCTTGCTTTTCCACGTAGATGTGCAGAACCGTACGGTGCATTACGAATTGTCTCGCCCAATCAACATGGCAGAGAACGAAAAGGTTGACGACTGGGCGCCTCGCTTTATCATGCCGCCGCTGCAACTTGGCGAGCCGGACGGGTTCCAAGGTCCAGCAGCAGGCCCAGACATAGATATCCCTGTGACACCGAGATCATGAACGAATTGAGCGATTTCAATCCCAACCGGCTAATCCTTGCTAGGCAACGCCGGAGTCTTACCAAGAAATTGCTCGCCGACCGTGCAGGTCTTAGTAGTAAGCTGATCACGCTCTATGAAACCGGTGTCCAGGAGCCTACGGCTGAAAGCTTGGGCCTGTTGTCTCATGTCCTAAAATTTCCCATGAGTTTTTTCTTTGGGCAGGACATTGAGGCGCCTACAGATGAGAACGCTAGTTTCCGTTCATTTTCTCGCATGACCGCAGGGCAACGCGACGCTGCTCTGGCTGCTGGCGGTATTGCGTACCTGCTAGCTGACTGGATAGATCAGAAATTTAATCTTCCAGTGGCTGACATTCCGGACTGTTCGGGCATGGACCCTGAAGCTGCCGCAATGGTTGTCAGGACCGAATGGCTGCTGGGTCAGACTCCGATTAAGAACATCGTCCACTTGTTGGAATCTAAAGGTGTGAGAGTTTTCTCACTTGCTGAGGAGACGAACCAAGTCAACGCTTTTTCGTGCTGGCGTCGAGGCACGACTCCATTCGTGTTTCTAAACACCCAGAAATCGAGTGAGGCAAGCCGGTTCGATGCTGCCCATGAGTTGGGGCATCTAGTGCTGCATCGCCACGGAGAAAACAAAGGTAAAGAAGTGGAGGCTGAAGCGAATGCTTTTGCCTCAGCTCTCCTCATGCCGCGCGACAGTATCCTCGCCTATGCACACGGATGCAGGACCACTGCTGATGTTCTCAAAGCGAAGAAGTTTTGGAATGTCTCGGCGATGGCTCTGACCTACCGGTTGCACAAGGTTGGAATACTGACTGAGTGGGTCTATCGAGATCTGTGCATCGAGTTTTCGACAATGGGGGCCCGGACTTCAGAGATTGACCCCTCTCCGAGGGAAAGCTCCCAGGTGCTCCAAAAAGTACTTAGTTTCGCTCGGGATAGAGGAAAATCGCTTCAGGGTATTGCGTCGGACTTGAGCGTGGCTCCAGATGATCTGACTCCAATTCTCTTTGGTCTAGCTCCGGTGATTGTCACAGGTAATCATGCAGGATTACCCACTGCTAAGCGCGCGCCAAACTTACGGGTAGTACGTCCCTGAGCTATTCGTGCGATGGATTGGTACAAGCTGCCTAGATTCGCCGAGGCCGTTAAGAGATCGCCCTCTTGGGCCACTTCAGCGCAGCTGGTGAATCGCAGCTGGCTAGTCAGATAAATAACGCGTACCGCGAAATAGTCCAGTTGGCAAAGCGCCGTCAGAGGGGGGGCGACCAATCCCCATTCTCGCGTTTCTATCACCGCAGAAGGGAAGTGACTTCACAGCGGATGGGGGCTTGACGATGATCTTGAATGGACTCAATTCGATCAATCACGCCCTTCACAGAATGCCATTACCTCTACGAGTTAACGCCTGGGAAACAGGGCTTGCCTGTCACCGTTACCTCGCCGCTCTGATGTCTTGAGTCTGCACGTTATGTGCCCCCCACTGATTGGCTTATGCGGTTGCCCGTTTGGACTCCGTCATGCACGCCTAAAGTTTTGTAGAAACTGAGGAATTGGTCTGAGAACTCTTCGGTGAGTCCCTGCTGGGCAGACTTGCGGGACCTAATTACAAGGAAGCCCGTGTCAATCTTCACGGACAATGGCCGTGCTTCCAGCCCCTTGCCAGCGAATTCTGTAGCCGTAGGAGGGTCAACAATGCTGACTCCTAAACCCTGTGCAACCAGAGCGCATGCAGTGTGTGTCAGGCTCGCCTCCAGGCTTGTGATTCTGGGTACTTGGGCAAGGGCTAATTGCACCCCAGATGAAAAAAGAGATCCTGGTCGCATGGAGATGAATCTCTCTCCTGCAAAATCTGAGGGGCTCACGATTTCCAATTTGCTCATCGAGTGACCGGTCGGCATTACAGCGACGGCATCCATTTCAACAGCCTCCATCTCCACGCCGTGAGGGTTCAAAGGGCCTTCGGCGTAACCGATGTCAACTTGACCTGCGGATACCATCTCAACAACTTGGTGCGATGGAACACCAAGGATACTGATCTGCAAATTCGGTCGGTCCGGTAGGAATCGGGACAAAAACCTAGGTAGTAGAGTGTTGGCGACGGCAGGCATCGCTGCAATTCGTAACGAACCTGCGGTGTGTTCACGAATACCGGCTGCCAGTCGACCTATGCGGTCGAGCCCAATGAACGAGCGCTCAACCTCAGGTATCAACGCCGCCGCTTGAGGAGTCGGGATGAGGTGACTCCCTTTACGTTCGAAAAGCGGCAATCCGATTGCTTCTTCGAAATCTCGCACTAGGCGTGTCACTGCTGGCTGCGTGACCGACATCAGATTCGCGGCACCTGTCATCGATCCGGTACGCATGACGGCATGAAAGGCTTCGACTTGGCGCAGGTTGATCCGCATGATTCCTCCTATAACATTTTGACATACTGAATAGGGCGATATTTGATTTTGAATTATGCCGCTGGCATGCGAAATTGCAACAAAACCAAAGCAGAACAATAAAAATATGCGACAGCCTAGAGTCCTCTTGAAGCCCCTGCCCCCGAAATTCATTAGCTATAAGTGCTTGCCGCTTGTGGAGTAGTACCTTGAATTCCCTCCAAATTATGAGCTTTGGTGAACAGGGTTGGGCGGCAGATATGTTGCTCGCAGCCCTCATGACATGCGCGATCTCAGTCTCGGGTTTTCTCGGCGGGTCTGTCATTGGTTGCTTGGGCTGCTGGGCGAAGCTTTCCCAGTATGCGCTCCTCCGATGGTTGGCAGATGTCTACACAACAGTGCTCCGTGGTGTGCCCGACCTGCTGATCATTTACATGTTCTATTTCGGCAGCAGTATGGTGTTGACCCAAATTGCGCAGTCCCTCGGCTTCAAAGGGTTTGTTGGCTTTCCGGGATTTTTAGTTGGCGTGGCAGCCATTTCTGTAATCAGCGGTGCCTATCAACTTGAAGTGCTTCGGGGAGCGGTTATCAATGTGCCGGTGGGTACCATCGAGGCCGGAAAGTCGCTCGGGCTTCCAAAATTAAAATTATTTGCGCTGATCCTTGCCCCGCAAGCGCTGCGAATAGCTCTTCCAGGACTCGGTAACGTCTGGCTTTTGGTTCTTAAAGATTCTGCGTTGATAAGTGTCGTAGGGTTGGTCGAACTCATGCGTCAGTCTCAAATGGGAGCTGGAGCTACTCATCAGCCCTTCTTGTTCTACTGCACGGCTGCGGCCCTCTATTTTGTGATCAGTGCCTTGAGTAGTCACTTGATCGGACGGCTTGAACACAAGCTGGACAAGCCAATGAGGAGAGCATGATGGATTACACTTTTATGCTTGATTGTTTCAAGCGGTTATTGGCGGGCGTCCCTCTAACTCTCAGCCTTTCTGTATTCTCATGTGCTGTGGGACTGGTACTGGCCTCGGTGCTCTGCGCAATGCGGCTTTCAAAAAAGCCTTGGTTGGATTATCCCGCACGTACGTTTGTTGGCATTTTTCGTGGCACGCCGCTTCTTGTGCAGTTGTTTGTTATCTATTACGGGCTAGGTCAGTTCCATGGCGTACGTGACAGTTTCTTGTGGCCCTACCTGCGTGAGGCCTACTGGTGTGTTTTGCTGGCACTCGCTCTAAACACAGCAGCTTATACCAGCGAGATTCTACGTGGTGGAGTGAACTCTGTTCAGAGAGGGCAAATCGAGTCAGCTTTATCCGTAGGACTTCGAAAAGACCAGATTTGGACGAATGTCATCATTCCTCAAGCATGGCGCCAAATGCTGCCTGCTTATGGCAACGAGATTATCTTGCAAATCAAGTCAACCTCCTTGGCTTCAATTGTAACGCTCATGGAAGTTACAGGTATCGCGGCAAAGCTTGTGTCTGAAACTTATAGACCAATTGAGGTTTTTGTATGCGCGGGCGTCCTGTATCTGATTTTCAATTTTGTAGTAACCCGCGTCGTACAGCTTATTGAAACCCGGATTACACGGGGACTGCGGCGCTAATTCGATAGTCGTGCATCTGCCAACAATCGCAAATGAGGAAGTCTGATATGACATTCAAGAAATTGATGATGGGTACCATCATGTTCGCTTCAGCTTGCGCGAGCATTGCGCACGCAGATGACGTGGTCAGAATCGTTACCGAAGGTGGTTACGCGCCTTGGAACTTCGTGAAACCAGGTGGGCAACTCGACGGATTCGAGATTGATCTCGCAAAAGATCTATGCGACCGCATGAAGGCTCGCTGTGAAATCACTGCGCATGACTGGGACAGCCTGATCCCATCCCTCAACGCTGGTCAGACTGACGCGATCATTGCAGGCATGAGCATCACCCCAAAGCGGCAAGAAGTGATCGGCTTCAGCCGCACGTATGCAGCCCCAATCAACACCTTCCTGGTTGCGGGTGATAGCCCCCTTGGATCGCTCCCTGGGCAAGGGAAGAACATAAACCTGGACACCGATGAAGCAGGTGCTCAAGCACTCGTGAAGGAGCTTACTCCATTGCTGAAGGGCAAGGTGCTCGGCGTACAGGGTTCGACGACAGCCTCTGCATTCGCTGAAAAGTATCTGGTCAACGTGGTTGAGGTCCGTGAGTACAAGACGGTCGATGCCCACAACATGGACCTGATGAGTGGACGCATCGACGCAGTGCTGGCCAACGCTGTCGTCTTGAAACAGTCCATGAAAGATCCTTCGATGCAAGAGGCGAAAATGGTAGGCCCGACGTTTACCAACGGCGTGTTCGGCCCTGGCATCGGTGTCGGCCTGCGTAAGTCTGATTCCGCGCTGAAAGCCAAATTCGATGAGGCAATCACCTCTGCGGTTAAAGACGGCACGGTCAAGAAGCTTTCAGAAAAATGGTTCTCGGTTGACGTAACCCCATCGGAATAAGTGTGTGTGGCTTCCAGGCTGACCGGAGCAGGATGTGATGAGTAGCGAAACAATCGTAGTAGGCGGAGGCTTGGTTGGTTTGGCAACCGCCTATGGCTTGGCGCGCGCAGGCGTGTCAGTGCGGCTGTTGGATCAGGGCGATGTCGCATTGCGAGCAGCCCGTGGAAACTTCGGCTTGGTCTGGGTGCAGGGCAAAGGCTATGGCCTTCCAGCGTACGCACGTCTAACCATGCGCTCAGCAGCTGGTTGGCCAAGCTTTGCTCATGACTTGCTCAGTGAGACCGGCATTGACGTTCATCTACGGCAGCCTGGGGGTTTTACTCTTTGCCTCAGTGATGAGGAGATGGCGGAAGAGACGCGAATCCTCCACTGGCTTCGTGAAGCGTTAGACGATGATTATCGCTTCGAGGAGCTTGATCCTTCCGAGTTGCGTCGTCGCCTGCCATCTGTAGGCCCCGATGTGGTTGGGGCTCTCTATTGCCCAGCGGATGGTCATGCCAATCCGTTGTTGTTGCTCCGGGCACTTACCGCTGCGGTTCAGAAACGTGGCGTGAGTCTGGAGACTGGTTGTGACATCTCTGCCATTGAGCGTGATGGATCAGGCTATCGGCTGGTCGGAGCGGGCAAGTCCTGGAGCTGTGATCGAGTGGTTCTGGCCGCAGGGCTTGGTAACCAGTCGCTAGCTGAGCAGGTGGGAATTTCTCTCGGCCTTGAGCCCAACCGAGGTCAGATTCTAATCACAGAGCGGGTTCCCTCATTTTTGGACTATCCCACCAACTATGTGAGGCAAACAGGTGAAGGCACTTTACAGCTTGGTTATTCAGGGGAGGCTACAGGTCTGAATGACGGGGTCAGCACTCCAATTATGTCTAGCATCGCGAGCAAAGCGGTCGCGTGCTTTCCTCGATTGGCGAATGTGCAGTTGGTTCGAGCCTGGGGCGCACTTCGCGTACTCACGCCGGATGGCTTTCCAATCTACGAACAATCCAAAACCTTTCCTGGTGTTTACGCATTGACCTGTCATAGCGGTGTAACGCTCGCAGCTGTTCATGCCTACGAAGTCGCACCTTGGATCTGCGGTGGTCCAGCTCCCTTGGAGCTTGAAAGCTTTAACAGCCAGCGATTCCTCAATCCTGTCCGCGAGGTATCCAACCATGCGCACTGATCCACTGTTTCGAGCGCTGGATGACCATAACACCTTGGTTGAGATCGAGTTCGATGGCGAACGGTTAGAAGTCCCGAATAACGTCAATCTTGCCGCAGCACTTCTTGAAGCTGGAGTCACCAGCACCCGGCGTACCCCAGTGAGCGGCGCTCCGAGATCCGCGTACTGCATGATGGGTGTCTGCTTTGAATGCCTGGTTCAAATTGATGGTGTCACTCGTCAGGCCTGCCAAGTGCGAACGCAATCGGGATTGAAAGTGGAGACTCATTTTTCTCGTTCGACTGATGGTGAGTCCAATGTCTGAGCACGTACAGGTTGTAATCCTTGGCGCAGGGCCAGCTGGCCTTTCCGCTGCCCTCCAGCTCCATGCTGAGGGTATCAGCGTTCGCGTGCTAGATGAGCAAGCCACGCCCGGAGGCCAGATTTACCGCGAAGTGAGTTTGGCATCTTCCAAACGCAAAGCGTTGCTGGGCAAAGAATATGCGGCTGGTGCTCAGCTCGTTACCGGATTCCTTCGCAGCGGGATTGATTATGTCCCTGGGGCATCCGTTTGGTTCGTGAGCCCTGAGCGGGAAATTCATTATCGTGTGGCTGGTGAGACACGGGTGGTAACGGCGGATCGGGTTCTGTTCTGTAGCGGTGCCTACGAGCGTCCGATGCCTGTACCGGGTTGGACATTGCCAGGGGTCATGACAGCCGGGGCAGGCCAAATCCTACTCAAAACAGGAGCCAGTGTGCCCAATGGCCCAGTGGTGTTGGCAGGTACCGGCCCGCTGCTTTATCTCCTAGCAGTTCAGTACGTAGAAGCCGGTGTGAAGATCAAAGCGCTCGTGGATACAAGCAAGCGCTCTGACGCCCTAAAGGCCGCCCGCTACCTGCCTGCCGCGCTTCCTGCATGGCGACAGTTGCTCAAAGGTATTTTGCTCATGGCACGCATCCGGCGCGCAGGTATTGAGTGGTACCAAGGCGTGTCGAACATCGCTATCCAGGGAACATCCCAGGCTGAGGGTGTCCGTTTCACTAGCAATGGAATTGAGCACCACGTTGATTGCTCATTGGTACTGCTCCATCAAGGCATCGTGCCTAACACTCATCCAACGTTGGCTATCGGCGCTGAGCACCGTTGGGATGAGGGGCAATTGTGCTGGATTGCCAAGCAGGATCAGTGGGGCGAACTGAGCGTTCCTGGTTTCTTCGTTGCTGGTGATGGTGCAGGGGTGAATGGTGCTGAGGCTGCTGCATTGCAGGGGCGCCTGGCTGCCACGGGTATTGCCCATTCAATCGGTGGTCTCACTGCGGACGAAGCTGCCAAGCGAGCCAGTGTTGTGCGACACGCCTGGAAGAAATTCAACAGCATCAGGCCCATGCTTGAGCGCTTGTACCGTCCTGTGGTTGAGCTTCAGCTCCCCTCCGATGACACGATTATCTGCCGCTGCGAAGAAGTTACGGCAGGAGCCGTACGCCAATACGCGGCGCTGGGCTGCCTCGGACCAAACCAGACCAAAGCATTTGGCCGCTGTGGAATGGGCCCATGCCAAGGGCGGCAGTGTGGCCTCGCCGTCACACAAATACTTGCTGGTGCGCGAGGCGTATCTCCGGCTGAGGTCGGGTACTACAGAATCAGACCGCCGCTCAAGCCGATAACGTTGGCTGAGCTGGCACGTGAAGAATGAGTGGAGGAACTCAAAATGACAACGATTGAACGGATTGATAGCAACGCCCGCCTGAGTCGCGCCGTGGTTCATAACGGAACGGTATACCTCGCCGGGGTCACTGCGTCTGATTGCACTCAGGATATTGAGGGCCAGACACGTCAGGTCTTGGCGACGATTCAGGAGCGTTTGGTCCGGGCCGGTAGCGACAAAGGAAATGCTCTCTCCGTGCAGATCTGGCTGGCGGACATTGTGAGAGATTTCGATGCAATGAACGCTGTTTGGGCCGAATGGCTCGGTGCCGATGGTCGACCAGCACGCGCAACGTGCCAGGTCGCATTTGATGATCCGGATCTGCTGATCGAAGTCATTGTAACGGCAGCTGTAAGTAATTAATTGCTCATAGCTTTATAACTATTCTAAGGCTTTCATTTAGCCTGATCGCGCATGGCAGAAGTCACGAGCGCGGAGATAATAGATAGGGTACTTTATGTCCATACCTTCAGAAGCTGCGACCCACAGGGATGGCGGGCAGACAGTAGAAATTATTAAAAGCCCGGTGGCCGAAAAGCTCATTATCTCCGGTCTGTGCAAACACTATGGCGAACATCAAGTATTGCGAGGCGTCTCCCTCAATGCTGTCAAAGGGGACGTTATATCGCTCATCGGCGCGAGCGGCTCGGGTAAGAGCACGCTCCTCAGGTGTGTGAACTTTTTAGAGCAGCCAGATGCTGGCCGAATTCAGTTGGATGAATATTGCCTGGATATCGGTAACGGGCTCCGCCCTAATTTGCCTAAGGCCAAGGAGTTAGAAAAACTTCGCTCTCGGTTAGGTATGGTTTTCCAGCATTTCAACCTCTGGAACCACATGACCGTCTTGGACAACGTCTGCCTTGGCCCTCAGAAGGTCTTGGGCATCAGTCGCCAGGAAGCGGTCACCCGCGCGGAGGGTTACCTTGAAAAGGTAGGCCTGCCAGCCAGAACGGCACAGCAATATCCTTCGTTCCTTTCAGGAGGCCAGCAGCAGCGGGTCGCTATCGCTCGTGCATTGGCGATGGAGCCCGAAGTCCTTCTGTTTGACGAGCCAACCTCTGCACTAGATCCAGAGCTTGTCGGAGAGGTGCTGAAGGTGATCAAAGCACTCGCCGAGGAAGGGCGAACCATGCTGATGGTTACGCATGAAATGGAATTTGCTCGCCAGGTTTCCAGCAAAGTTGTCTTTTTGCATCAGGGACTGATAGAAGAGGAAGGTGGTCCTTCTATTCTGGATCAGCCTAAGAGTGAGCGACTTCAAAAGTTCCTTTCTAACTGTCTCAAGTAATTTTTGGACTAATTCCGGTAGTCGGTTCAGTTGAATGAGCCGCTGGCTCTTTTGCAAATGGCTATTGCCATTCGCGGTATTGGTTCGATGAGTGCATGGCTGCAAATGCCATCTTAAATGTTCGGCGGCTAAAAGTTTGCTGCCAGAGCTGGTTCTACGCCTGGGAAATATCATGACTAATATCACAGAGTATGCGCTGCGCGCTGATTTTGATAACTATTTAGTTCCGAGCTACTCTCCCGCTTCATATATTCCTGTGAAGGGTCTCGGCGCTCGGGTATGGGATCAGCAGGGCGTAGAGCGAATCGATTTTGCAGGCGGTATCGCAGTTAACGCGCTAGGGCATGCTCACCCTGTCTTGGTGAGTGCGCTAATGGAGCAGTCGGACAAGCTCTGGCACGTTTCCAATGTTTTTACCAACGAACCTGCGCTCAAGCTTGCAAAGGCACTGGTTCGCGCGACATTCGCGGATCGAGTGTTCTTTGCTAACTCAGGCGCAGAGGCAAACGAGGCTGCTCTGAAGCTCGCGAGACGCTATGCGCATGATAAATCGGGCCCTGAAAAGTTCGAAATCATCTCGATGGTCAACAGCTTCCATGGTCGAACGCTGTTTACCGTTAATGTCGGTGGCCAGCCTAAATATTCCGACGGGTTTGGCCCAAAAATCGAGGGTGTTACGCATGTCCCGTTCAACGACCTGAGTGCCCTTAAAGCGGCCGTTTCCGAGAGGACCTGCGCGGTCATCATCGAGCCCATCCAAGGTGAGAGCGGTGTCGTTCCTGCCAGCAGAGATTACCTCCAGGGCGTACGTGAACTATGTGATACCAATGGCGCGCTCCTGATATTCGATGAGGTTCAAAGCGGCTTCGGGCGTACTGGTCATCTCTATGCCTATCAGGCCTATGGAGTAACGCCAGACATTCTCACCAGTGCCAAAAGCTTGGGTGGTGGATTCCCCATCGGTGCGATGCTGACTACTGCTGCCATCGCTGCTCACTTCACTCCAGGCACCCACGGCACTACCTACGGTGGCAACCCGCTCGGGTGTGCGGTGTCCCTCGCAGCGTTGGGTGTTATCAATACCGACGAAGTACTGTCCGGTGTAGCCCTTAAGCATCTGCGCTTCAAAGGTCGATTGGAGCAAATCGGCCAACGCTACGGAATATTTGATCAGGTGAGAGGCGTAGGGCTGCTCATTGGCGCAGTGCTTTCCGAGCCATGGAAGGGGCGTGCTAAGGAGGTTCTCACTGCTGCTGCGGCGCATGGAGTTATGGTTTTACAAGCGGGTCCGGATGTCGTGCGGTTTACCCCTAGTCTGGTCATCACCGACGAAGAAATCGATCAAGGCTTGGACCGGTTGGAATCCGCAGTCGCGGCTCTCACCAGGGATTCAGCAGCATGTTAGTGGTGAGACCAGCAACGCTCGCGGATTTGCCTCAGGTTATTAGCCTGGCCGAGCAGAGCCATATAGGAGTGACGTCTCTGTCTACCGATATGGCAAAGCTGCGCGAGAAGATCATCGTTTCGAAGACATCGTTGGATGCTGATGTCGCGTTTCATGGTGAAGAAAGCTATTTCTTCGTGCTAGAGGACAGTGACACCGGTCGATTGCATGGTTGTGCGGGGATCGTGGCCTCGGCAGGGTTCTCGGAACCATTCTACAGCTACCGAAACGATACCTTTGTGCATGCCTCTCGCGAGTTAGGCATCCACAGTAAGGCCCAGGTGTTATCGCTGTGTCACGACCTTACTGGTTACACGCTGCTGACCGGCTTTTATGTTGATCCAGACTTGAAGAACAGTGCAGTGGGAGAAGGGCTTCTGCGCGCTCGTCTGATGTTCGTGGCCAACCATCCAGCACGTTTTGCCAGCCATGTTGTTGCCGAGCTTATTGGGCACAGCGACGAAACAGGTGACTCACCTTTCTGGAATGCCGTAGGGCGTAATTTTTTCGATGTGAGCTACGACGAGGCGGAGCGCCTGTGCAGCTTACACAGTCGTACCTTCATCGCTGAATTGATGCCGTCATACCCCGTGTATGTCTCGCTGCTCCCGGATGATGCTCAAGAGGTAATGGGGGCCGTACACCCACAGTCAGCCCTCAGCCATGACGTCCTAATACGCGAAGGATTTGAAAGCGACAGGTACATCGATATTTTCGACGGTGGACCCACTCTCAAAGCGGACCTGGCGTCCATCCAGACTGTCGCAAATAGCCACCTGGCAACTGTGGTGGTCGGTGAGCGTCCAGTGAGCGCCTCAAACTATCTGGTTAGCAACCTTGGCCTGAGCGGCTTCCGTGCGATCACTGTGCAAACGGAATGGCTGCCAGACGCACCACTCATTTTATCCCCAGAGGCTGCTCTCGCACTCGCCGTGACCGAGGGCTCCTCCGTGCGTGTCGTTCCGCTCTGGAGCACTGGAGTACAACCATGATTGTCCGTCCCGTTCGTGAAGCTGACCTTCCAGCACTGCTTAAGCTGGCGAAGAGCACAGGCTCAGGACTTACAACATTGCCCGCAAACGAGGAACGTCTGGCGCACCGGGTAAATTGGGCAACTAAGACGTTTCGCGGCGAAGCAGAGGCTGCGGATGCAGATTATCTATTTGTGATGGAAGCGGACGATGGAGATGTCGTTGGCATCTGCGGGATCGCTGCTGCGATTGGCATGCGTGAGCCTTGGTACAGCTATCGAGTCGGTATGACCATTAGCGCCTCTCAAGACCTGGGTATACACAAATGCAATCCCACGTTGTTTTTAGCCAACGACCTCTCCGGGCATTCCGAGCTTTGCTCGCTGTTCCTGCACGCCGATCACCGTATCGGCTTGAACGGCCGTTTGCTTTCCAAAGCGCGATTCCTATTCCTGGCCGAGTTCAGCGAACTCTTTGGCGAAAAGATCATTGCCGAAATGCGCGGTGTATCCGATCAAGACGGTCGTTCACCTTTTTGGGAAAGCCTCGGGCGTCGGTTTTTCCAGATGGAGTTTGATCGCGCGGATTACCTCACTGGGCTTGGCAGAAAAGCTTTCATTGCTGAGCTGATGCCCCGCTTTCCTGTTTACACCTGCTTCCTTTCAGAAGAGGCGCGCAGCGTGATTGGCATGGTGCACCCGAACACCGAGCCAGCGCTCGCGATGTTGAAACAGGAAGGTTTCAGCTACCAGGGCTATGTCGACATTTTCGATGGGGGGGCATCTATCGAAGCGACAACCAAGTCTATCCGAGCCGTGGCAGACAGCCAGGTTCTAGTCCTCGCAGTTGGTACCCCTGGCGACCAAGCTGAGTCATTCCTTATCCACAACCGCCAATGTGAGAAGGCGCGCATTACTGCGGCGCCGGCACGCGTGGCCGCCGGATCACTCATCGTTAATCAACAGACTGCTGATCGCTTGCAACTCACACCTGGTGCCTCGGTCCGCGCAGTCCCCCTTAACCCTCCTAAACGCAGTTGAGAGAGGACCAGACTATGAACACTCATTTCATTGCCGGGAAGTGGTTAGCCGGAGCGGGCGAAGAGCTGACTTCCCTTGACCCTGTTACTCAAGCAATCGTATGGCAAGGTAAAACAGCATCTCAGGATCAGGTTGCCGATGCGGTCAGCGCTGCTCGTGTAGCATTTCCATCATGGGCGAGGCAGCCAATTGAGGCGCGAGTCGGCCTGCTCGAAAAATTCGCAAACATTCTCGCCGAGCGCTCTGATCAACTCGCCTGTGCTATTGGTCAGGAAACGGGAAAACCCTTGTGGGAAGCGAAAACCGAGGTGACCAGCATGGTCAACAAGGTAGCCATTTCGGTGCAGGCCTACCGGGAACGTACCGGTGAAAAGTCAGGCAGGCTGGCAGACGCTTCAGCGGTGTTGCGGCATAAACCGCATGGCATAGTTGCCGTGTTCGGACCCTATAACTTCCCTGGTCATCTCCCTAACGGCCACATCGTTCCCGCACTGCTGGCAGGCAATACTGTGGTTTTTAAACCCAGCGAATTGACTCCCAAGGTTGCCGAGCTGACGGTGTTGGCGTGGCAAGACGCAGGCCTGCCAGCCGGAGTGATCAATCTGGTTCAGGGTGGTCGCGACACGGGAATTGCTTTGGCCGCAGACGACGGTATCGACGGATTGTTTTTCACCGGATCGAGCGGTACGGGCAATCTGTTGCACCGCCAGTACGCCGGTCAGCCGCAGAAGATTCTTGCACTGGAGATGGGGGGCAACAACCCGCTCATCGTCGATCACGTACAAGATGTAGAGGCGGCGGTTTACACCATCGTGCAGTCGGCATTTATTTCGGCAGGCCAACGCTGCACCTGTGCGCGCCGTCTGTTGGTACCTGTCGGCGCATGGGGAGATATGCTGCTGGCTCGCCTTGTATCGGTCAGCTCTCAACTCGTGGTCGGTCGGTTTGATGCAGAGCCGCCTCCCTTCATGGGGGCGGTTGTATCGTTGAGCGTCGCGCAAAATCTGCTGAAAGCACAATCCGATCTGCTAGCCAACGGCGCACGTGCTCTGCTCCCGATGAGCCAATTGCAAGTTGGCTCTGCGCTGCTATCGCCGGGTATTTTGGATGTCACGGGCGTGGCTGATCGCGTGGACGAGGAGTTGTTCGGACCACTGCTCCAAGTGGTGCGATATGAGGACTTTGATGCTGCCATCGCCGAGGCCAACCGAACTCGTTATGGCTTGGCCGCTGGGCTGCTTTCGGACTCTCGTGCACAGTTTGAGCGTCTGTTGCTAGAAGGTCGCGCCGGAGTTGTGAACTGGAACAAGGCTCTAACTGGTGCTGCAAGCAGTGCCCCCTTCGGTGGTATTGGTGCCTCCGGCAACCATCGTGCGAGCGCTTACTACGCCGCTGATTACTGCTCCTATCCCGTTGCCTCGCTGGAAAGCGAGCGTCTTGCTCTGCCTGAACACCTCACGCCTGGAGTAACTCTTTGATGCCAGTTTTCGAGATGAAACCCAACGGCCTTGAGAACCTGCTGGAGTTAACGCTGGCTGATGAGACCCCGATTGCAACCACACAGCAGGTAGCGGACGGTACTGGGCTGAGATGGTTGAGTGAGGGCATCCTAGAAATCACTCCACCGAACGGCCAAGCCCAAAACCTTGATCTTCTGTTATCCGCTGGCCTGCATGGAAACGAGACTGCCCCGATTGAGCTGCTGGATCGCTTGGTAAAGGCGATTGTTGGCGGCGAGCTGAGAGTCCGAAACCGAGTGTTAGTGGTGTTCGGAAATCCCGAAGCGATGCGCCAAGGTAATCGGTTTGTAGATGAGGATATCAATCGCCTGTTTTCTGCTGCTGAATCGTCGAGCCAAAGCCTGGAGGCGAAGCGTGCGACCCTGCTCAAGAGCACGGCATCGGCTTTCTTCACTAGCGATACGCGCTCCAAGCTTCACTACGATCTTCACACCGCTATTCGTGGCTCAAAGATCGAGCAGTTCGCCCTCTATCCGTGGTCAAGAGGCAGAACGCCGTCATCTCTAGAATTACGAAGACTCAGCCACTGTGGCATCAAGGCTGTCCTCTTGCAGCGCAAGGTGGGAATCACCTTCAGCTCGTACACATACAACTCTCTAGGGGCGGAAGCGTTGACCATAGAGTTGGGCAAAGCTAGACCTTTTGGGCAGAATCAAGGCTTGGACCTGTCGGCCATAGAAGGCGTCATACGCTCACTGGTTGATGGTAGCTATAGCGATGCACCTGAGGTTGAGCCTCCTCTCAAGGTGTTTGGCGTCTCCAGAGAGATCATCAAACGGAGCGATCACTTCCAGCTTTATCTGGAAGACTCAGTGCAGAACTTCACGCACCTGCCAGTAGGCTACTTATTGGCGGAAGATGCTGATGGCCTACGTTGGGTCGTCGATGAGGAAAACGCCCACATTATGTTCCCAAATCCAACGGTCAAAAATGAGCTAAGGGCTGGCCTGATAATCGTGCCGTTATCAGAAAGCGCAACTTCAGCATCGATCATCAGCGACTAGCCGACAAACCCCCATCCGCAAAACGCATCGCGCCGTATGTTCCACACCATGCACTCGATAACCCAGATGTTCGTAGAGAGTTCGATGTGATCCCGGAAACTGTAACGGCACATACGTTTGCGCCTATCTCGGCAGAGGCCTCAACTTGTCGCTTGCTAGACAACTGGGATAAGGGGCTGCAACTGTTGGCAGCCAAAGGCTTCGCGCAGGTGAGTATCCGGGTACTGGCAGCGTGCATGGGGGTATCACCTGGTGCGCTTTACCACCATTACCCCAGTAAACAGCATCTACTGTTTGGCATCGTTGAGGAATTTTACGAGGAGCTGTTGGCGGCTCTGAAGCGCGTAGACCCAAGAACGAAAGAACCCGTGAGTGCAGTGATTCTCGCCCATTTGGACGTTTACGAGGACCACCGCTGGCACTGTTGTATTGCGGTTTGCGACTGTAACTGCCTTACCCCAGATCAGCTTTGTGATCTCGCTCGGCTGAAGGGGCGATATCAACAGCGCCTGGGTACTTTTTAGGCTTTGATCTCCTTGAATACGAGGAGGAGTCCGGGCAGATTGCCGGAATTATAGGCGCGCTACTGCGGTCAACTCCGCTGTGGGATGTGGACCCTGGTTTGACGCCAGACAAACGGAAAACAGTATTAGGTCATCTGCTGCGCGGCGCCATTGAGGGCGCTTTGGCCCAGAGCTTCGGCTCACACTGTCCACGTCAGTCAGACTCGATTTCATAGCTGGCATCGACCGGCTGGTAGCTGCCTCTGGGGCACTTCCGCGTAGCGGGTTTCATTACGCGTGGACCGCTTCGCGAATTTGTCCAGGGGGACGGCATCCTGATCTAGCCGATTCCTGTCATACGGCCGATATTGGCCGATTGCTGCCTGTGGTGAAGGACAGCTATCGACCCAAAGCGGACGTTGTCAGTGCACTGAGCATCTAGTAAAAAGGTCATCTTTTTCATGTTCTGAACCGTATTCTGACGATTCCTGACTGACCGCTTTTGGCCGTTTTTTGCCGGTCAAGGCCACTCAGTATGCTGGTCAAATCCGATGCAAACGACTGGTCAAGTCGAATGCAAATGGGTGGTCAAGTCCACGCAACTACGCAACTGCGACGCGGACCGACTGGAAGCGTGTGCCTACAGCCTCGTTGAGGCCGATTCGAAGAGTCCGTTCTCCTGGCAAGCGTTTTACTGAGACTAAATCACATCGCTGATACTGAACGTATTGAAGCTCAGAGGGCTGTTGCGCATTCCGGGGAGCTTATAGACTCTCCGCTGCCATGAATAATGCGGCGTTGTACTCGATGGTCAACTGTTCAAGGAACCAAGAGTGGTGGCTTTAAAAAACAACGGCGACCGCAGTCGCCGTGGCGTATTGTCCGCCTCAGCAATGCGGCGACATCATGTTTGCAGATGCCCGTCCATCGTGATTTGGGGACCGAAGCTGTCGATTTTTTTATGTTCGATTAATTCAGCGCCACCGAGCAGAACCGCCATGGCGCTGAGTATGTTGAACTAGTACGGCATGTTGATCTTAGCTACCTAGATAGCTTGACCACCAGATACTTCGATACGCTGCGCGGTTACCCAGCGATTGTGTGGAGTCAGAAGGCTCGCAACCATAGGGCCGATGTCATCCGGAACACCAACCCGTCCCAGTGCAGTCATCTCTGCAAATTGCTTATTGAGCGCAGGCATGTCACGTACTGCGCCCCCGAGAAAATCAGTTTCAATAGCGCCTGGCGCCACGGTATTGACCGTGATTCCACGGCTCCCAAGTTCCTTTGCCATGTAAACGCTCAGTACCTCGACGGCGCCTTTAGCGGCCGAATATGCGGAGAAGCCAGCCATTGAAACCCGCGTCAACCCGGATGAAAAATTCAAAATGCGCCCCCCATCCACCAACAGCGATACCAATGCTTGGGTCAGGAAAAAAACACCTTTGACATGAGTGTTGAATAGAGAGTCAAACTGCGCTTCAGTGGTGTCGATAAACGCTGCCATTTCTCCTTGGCCAGCATTGTTTATCAGATGGTCGAAGCAGGCGCGCTCCCAATGGTTTGCGAGTTCTTTGGAAACTTCGCCTGCAAAAGCTTGGAACGAGGTGACGTCAGTTACATCGAGCTGAATCGCCACGGCCTTGCGCCCCATTGCCGCAATTTCGGCTACCACCTCTTGCGCCTCCTCTGCGCCGTTGCGGTAAGTCAATATGACATCGCCACCACTACGAGCGATCGCAAGCGCCGTGTTGCGACCAAGGCCCCGATTCGCGCCGGTAACAATCGAAATGGTCGTCATCGTTTTCTCCTGAGGGTTGATGCTATAAGTGCTGCAACGATGACGCCTGACAGATTTTGTAGGTTGCGCGATTATTCAATTGATTTGCCTATTCGACCAGCCTGTCCTTGAGACTGGTTTGCCGAAGCGCTGGTATAGTGCAAGGTAGCTGGATGATTTGCCTATTCCTTCAAACTACTTGCTGCATTATTCACTCGGAAGCAAAGGTACGCGCTCTGCGCGGCAGTATGTTTGTCTCGAAAAACGAGTTGATGACCTATGAACGAGTTGCTTAAAGCTGTCAGTCGCTACGCTGACGCTAACCAGCAGGGCGGAGTTGCTCACACCCCTTTTCCAGGAATGGTGATTCTCAGAGAAACGATGCCAACGCCTCTGCTCTACGCGATCACCAAGCCACTGGTTGCGTTAGTGGTTCAAGGAAAAAAGCGTGTATCGATCGGCAATAACACCGTTGAATTCGGTGCAGGAGATTCACTAATAATCACCGCAGATGTACCGACGGTAAGTCAGGTCATTGGCGCGTCTCGAAGCGAGCCGTACTTGGCGTTTGTCGTGGAGCTTGATCACGCATTGATAGAGTCGTTGGTCGTTGAGATGGGCTCAGCTCCCTTCGACCTAGGGGAAACCTTGCGTGTTGATTCCACGGAGATGGAGGTGGCAGACGCAGTCCTTCGCTTGCTTCGCCTTCTAGATCGTCCTACATCGGTAGGAATACTAAAAGATCAACTGGTAAGAGAGCTTCATTACTGGCTCCTTTCCGGGCGATATGGCGGCGCGATTCGCGCGCTTGGGATCACCAGCAGCCATGCACAAAGAGTTGGCCGTGCGATCGCGCGGATTCGTGATGACTTTGCCAAACCGCTGCGTATGGAGCAGCTTGCTGAGGCGGCGGGTATGAGTCTTTCTGGCTTTCATACACATTTTAGGATGATTACTTCTCTGACTCCGCTTCAGTATCAAAAGCAACTCAGGCTGATTGAGGCAAGGAGCGCGCTCCTTGCTGGTTTGCCAATTGCGAAAGCCGCGTATGACGTTGGGTACGAAAGCATCCCGCAATTCACACGCGAGTACGGTCGAATGTTTGGCTTGTCACCCGCAAAGGATATTCGTGAGGTTAAAACGAGGCTAAGCACATCGGCTCAGCCTTGAGTCGATGCCTTTGCTGCCCCTATCAGGTGCCCGAGCGCTTGCTGCATCGACTAGCACTCTAAATTTTTTGGGAAAGCGCTTGCCGATTTGACGTGATCGAAACATTGCCCAGAGGATATTGCATAAACTTAGAGGCAGCAGTTGTCTTTGAAACCACCTTACGGGTTCGGGCTGTTACCCATTGAAGCGACGCTTTATCTGCCGAAACGTTACGTTCGCGCCAATACATTATCGAGATGGGCGTGCTGCCTTAGACAGGTGGGTAATCCTTAATTTGATGAAACCTCATTTGCCCTGCTGCGCTTTCCATAATGAACGAAATCCTCCTCTCGGTCGCATGGTGAATTAGGTATAGGAGGTTATGCGATTTACCCACTGCCCACTTTTCAAAATTCACCAGGCGATTCCCATTTTCGTCAGTGATTGTGGGAATAATGTAGGCTTCTAATAAGCTTCTCCTGATTATTTCGGAGCTTCGAGAATGAAAGATTGATACCGGTAGAAAGGCAAAGAGTTCCAAAAAGTTTGCAGTGCGAATTTTTGGAAGGAGCACTACTACGTCAAGGGCCGAGCGGCATCGATCTGGTGTTGATGACTGAACCGTTTATATGATCTATTATGAGTTTACTAAGCCAATTACATTTTTCAAAGGAGACACTGAATGTCTAAGCTTGCAGAATTCCGCCAACTCGAAAAACATTTGGAAGAGCAGATGAAGGCTTTGGAAGCCTTGAAGGGTGATGCTGGTCTGAAAAAAGAAATCGAATTCGAAACGAAGCTTCGTGATTTGCTAGCCAAACACGGCTACAGCTTGAAGGACGTCATTAACCTTCTGGATCCGCAACAGGGGCGTCGCGCTCCTGCCGTTGAATCCAAAACTGGAACGCGCAGGCCAAGGCAGGTAAAGGTTTATAAAAATCCTCATACAGGGGAGGTCGTTGAGACTAAAGGCGGCAACCACAAAACCTTAAAAGAGTGGAAATCGGAGCATGGTGGAGAAACTGTGGAGTCATGGCTCGCCCGTTGATTCGATTGCAATTCAATAAGGCCCTTTTTAGGGCCTTTTTGCTGCCTGGCATGTTGAAAGTAATCGGTCGATTAAGTGCAGGCAGCAGCGTACTATTCCGACGCAAAGACTCGGTTTACCAGCAGCACTGCAATGAATAACGCGCCTACTATCCCTAAGGAAATCATCAAACCGTGCTCGCTGACATAGGAAACCGTGGCGCCAGTGGCAATGGGCCCTACTACGCTTCCTAGCGTGTAGAACATTGCGATGGCTGTCATAGCTGTGGACACTTGGTTTTCGCTAATTCGGTCTCCTGCCTCTATCACCGCTAGGGTGTTCATACCTCCAATGGCTCCCCCCCCAACAAAATAAGATGAGGGTAGCAAGCCAAGGAAAAGGTTGGCTCAAGGGAATGGCAACCGTACCCAGCAGCAGAACAAGACCACAACCTAGTTGACCGGTCTTATACGAACTGCGGTCTGCCATCCAGCCGACAGGAAGTTGAAGGACAGTCCCTCCAATGCCGAATACCGAGATCAGCAGTGCCGCGGCAGTAAATACATATCCGACCGAGAGTCCGTATCCTGCAAGGAAGGACACGGAAGAAGTCTCTGAAAAGCCGGCGATAAACGCGCCACACAGAGCTACCGGAATAACTTTAAACAAATTACCATGGCGCTTTTCTACCGGGGTTAGCGGCTGTGTATCCTGTTTTTTCAGAGTTAGGGCCAAAGCTCCAGACACTGAAGTAATCACCATGCAAGCGTAATAGGGAGCAGCACTACTTGCACCGAAAACTACCAACAGCAGAGGGCCTATAGCTATTCCCAACCCCATTAGTGTCTCGTGCACTCCGATCGCCCGGCCCCGTTCACTTTTCGATGCAACAGCCACAATCCAGGTATCGCAAGCAATCCAACGCAATATTAAGCCCACACCCAGCATGAAGTTTAATGCGAAAATTATTACCAAGTGGTTGGTTAGAGTCATTCCAATCAACGCCGGAATAGTGAGCACGGTGCTGAGGATGTTGCTTTTGACGAGTCCTAGATAAGCCAGCAGGCGCGGTACTATTTTGTAAAGCAGCAAAATCGCCAGCCACGAAGCGCTGACAATCAGCCCAATCGTCGCCGGCGGTACACCTCGTTGTTCCAATGAAATAGATAGCAGTGGTGTAACGGTACCAATCTGCACTATCTGTGACAGGGCCGAGAGGGTATTTATTTTGATGAGGGCAAGCCATCTTTGCCTGTCAGTCTGTTCGATGCTCGGGATTTCCATTCATTGCTCCTCCAATTCTACACAGTGCGTAAATTGGTGTATCCACCGTAAGCCAACCTAGTAATTAATGAGCATTTTTTCCGAAATAAAGCCTTCATTATCGCGTATCTCACAGTTGCACCGGACTACCATTTCGTCGCTTTAAACGGTCATACGATAGGTAAGCGCTATTCTATGGCACATTAATATGATTGTAAGTAGTTAGGTAGCAGTTTCAAACTGCCTTTCGTACAGCTAATAGTACTTGTTGTTCTAGCCATAGACCAATCGCTCACATGGCTCTTAAGGAGAACATGCATTTTAAGGAATTGTTGGGTTTAAATTTTGTGCCCGCTAGCCTCGCATGGCGTGATTTTGTAATTGATTAAAACTGGCTTAAGTGTGTGGTGGTCGTGCAATAGTTTGCATGATTGACAATGAGGGGCCGAGGGGGATCTTTAATCTTGTTACTTAAATTTTTTTTGGTTTCGGTATTTGATATATGAGGTTTTTGATGTTAGGATTTTTCCATTGGATGAATTTTTGCGGGGGTATCAATATATGTGGAAAGATACAGATTATGATCATGCGCTTATACAAGCGACGGTGATTGGTGTAGATGAGTTTGACATGGGCGATAGTGGTACAGATCCGCGCTTGCTTGCGTTCTCGACCTCCTACGTCATGGAGAACTATGTCAGGCCAAATGAGTATGCGGTATTTGGGAGCGAGCTAAAGCGGGAAAACGATGTTGGTTATGAAATTCAAGAGGTAATGCAGGTGCTCGTCAAAGGTTCTCCAGATGCGACTGCAGTTTTTCTAAGATCTGAGACGTTTTATTTGGGCTTGGACTTTAAACCTCTTGTCGATGGGCTAGTTATGAATGAGGTCTCACGACATACTGTTCGAGAATTTATTGTGCGAAATAACATTGGTGTCCGTCCGGTTGGTAAAAAATGACACCGTATTCTGTTCCTAAGTGCCACAGAAAACCTATACTGGCTTCACTGAACTCAGCAGTCGGTTTTTGACCGGTGAATGGGTATCGGCATTCGCACGGCCTGTCGGATTTTGGAGAAAGCCAAGTGTTTGATGGAGCAATAGACATGACTTATACTCCCGGTGCTGTCAGGTTGTAGCTCAAACGTTCATCAGTTTGCTTATTGGACAATCGATTATACGGAAAGCGCTACAGTTACACAGGTGCTTCAATCGTAAGGTGAATCGCTATCGATTGAGGAAATGAGCATTACACCATTCAAATACTGTACACGAGACACTTTTATGAACGAAGATCTAAGTGAAGAAGAAATGCGTCGTGCACTTTTTGGCAGTCCAGGTAAGGAGGCTGCGCTGAAGGCGCCCCATTTAGAGGTAACGTCAGATCAGCAGCATGTTTCAAAATCTCGAAAAACATCAATTTTGCGCTCGCCAAAGCTGAGAGTAACGCTTCGTGTTATGTCCGAGTTCGAAGGAAAGGCTGAAACGTTAATTTATGATGCGAGTACATTGAGTAGCATCGTGGCTGAGCAAGAAGCAAAAATGCAGGCGAGGAAGAAAAAGTTTAAGTATTTTGAGTTGGTCTCGATCGAATCGATTTAGCGTTTTGCGAAGGCTTTGTTATTAGTGTAGGCGACCGGGCTCGAAGAACCTATACAGCGCTTCTCGCACCATTTCTTGCGCGTCGGAATTGATTTGATGTACAGCGCGGCCTCTGGTTCGTCATCGTCATTGCGCTCATGCCGTTGATAGAGCGAATTTCAGCTGTTCAATTGAACTGTTCGTAAGAGCCAAGGCTGCTCACAGTGGTCAAGTCGGCTTGAGTGGTGGGGGATTGGACGCATGGCCAATATGACTTCATGTCCGGCGCACCACTACCCCGGCTACACAAGGGAGCGCTGATATTGCAACGGTTGTCATTATCGGCCTGTAAGGGGGAGGGCGGAGGCATCGAGCCTGAAATTTAATCAACTGAATCCCTGTGTATTATGAACAAAACCCTCCTCCTGGCAGTCGCAACACTAGTCCCTGGGTAAAGAGCCTTTTGTATGTCTTTACGATCCGTTTCCGTCGTTGTGCTGTTCACTTGTTGGGTTGCCATGAGTTCGGCCGCTGAGCAGACGCCGTTGCGCCTAGAGCGTGTGGAACGCTGCGGTAACCTGTTGGTGAGTGAAATTCAGGATTGGTGCATGACTGTGCGAGGTCTTTCAGAAAAGTTGCCTGTCTTGAAGCTCGGCGCCGAAACATTATCTCCGGATGCTGTCCAGCGAGATGGCAGCAGTCTTAAAGTGCGCATCGCTAGGGCGGAGTTTCAGAGTGGGCCTTTGTGGTTGCAAGATAGTCGACGTGAAAGCAATGCAGTTTGGCTGACGTTGCGCAACAGTCACGTTCTGGCGGCCGGCCCCGACGAAGTCATGAAGAATATGGAGGGTCTTAGCACCTACGTTGATCTGATTAGCCTTTTGATCGAGGAAAACCACAATGGCCTCCAGGAGGCTGAACGTCTTGCCAAAAAATATGGGGCGAAGGTTGTTGGCAGCATTGCCCCCTTAAACGTCTATCAGCTTCGTTTGCCCGCTAAAAATCTTGAACAACGCGACGCTTTGGTCCTACGGATTGGCAGTGAAACTAGTGTGGATGCTGTAGTGATTGAAGAGTCTGCGGCAGAAGGGACTGAACAAAATACGGCGCATCAGGAAAAGGAAAAAAAACCGGCGCCTGACTCAGACGAATGGGCCGCAAATCGGTTTCTTGATGCCGTCAATTATTACCGAAAGTCTATTCCACAGCGTCAGCTGCCCTTTAGTCCGCAGCCAATACGTATTGGTCTAATTGAGCGCGACGTGGATTTCGATACTTCAGATTTTGCGGACTATTCCGGTGCCTGTTCGATGCCCCGTACGTGCATATTTGCACGTGATGCAGTCAAGTCAGACAGCCATGGCACTACTGTCGCAGGCATTTTGGGCGCGCGCTGGGATGATGGCGGTAACACAGGTTTTCTACGGGGTTTGGACAAGACCAGCGGTGGATTCGACATCATCGTTGATCGTAACTCCGACGCAGGGATTACGGCGAATATCGCAGCCTCGGTTAACCTGGTTGAGGATGGCGTACATGTGCTCAATTGGAGCTGGGGCATACACCGTGTGGGAGCACAAAATGTTAAAGGAGACGACGTAGACTCCTTCCTGCGTTCCGGCATAGCGATGAGTGGTTATGAAGAGTTACTTGAGGAATTTTTCCTCTGGCTGCGCAAGGAGCACCCAGACGTAGTGGTGGTGAATTCGGCTGGGAATGGAGCTTCATTCTCTGGAGCAGATGAATATCGCCTACCTTCTTCATTTGTAACGGAGCAGTTATTAGTTGTTGGTGGCCATCAGCTCAGAGAGCACGCCAGTCTCCACGTCGACGACCCAGCCTATGTTGAAAAGCGCAGCTCCTCCAATGTCGATATGCGTGTTGATATCACCGCTGCTGCTTGTGCTCATTCCTCCACCAAGATCGTAGGGCAGGCAAGCGAAGTTCATTGCGGAACGTCTTACGCGACGCCATTGGTCGCAGGCTTACTGGCAGCCATGCTTTCGATTAATCCTGAACTTCATCCCGAGCAACTGCGCATTTTACTGCGCCGTAGTGCCATGACTATTGGCGAAAATCATGACTTCGAAGGGATGGATTCGGAAGACCTCACAGCCCCGATCCTACCATCCGAGCGCGGCTACCAGATCGATGATAAGGATGTAGGTCGTTCGGCGCGGCTAGATATGCTCAAGGCTGTGGATTTAGCAGTGCAAAGCCGCAGTCGGGTGCGTTGAACCGATATTGGTGTTTGGGATAACCATTAGCAAGAAGACTTGTCAGGTTCAGCAGTGTCATTGCCTTCAAAGACAAATGGTCTGCTGCGGCCAAATTGAGCCGCAATCTCGCTGCAAATTTTATTGAATTCTTTGTCAACGAGCGCTTTTTCTTCAGGGCTTAACGCCTCATATTCCGCTCGCCAAGCTCCTCTTCTGAACGCAAGACGTTCCTTGTTTAGAGCTTTGATTTTCATCAAGCGCTCAAAATCAGAGTCGTCAAAAATGTGGTCTGTCATTTCAGCCTTCCTTTCAACAATCCATGTCCATTTTTGGATACCTCAATTTATACAACAACGCCGTGTTCTATTTTCCAAATTAACGCTTCAATCAGTTCTAAGCCCACGAATGAGGAGAACAGCGCTATCGGGGCCTGATTATCCAGCGCCAAGGCCGGTCTTGTAATCCAGTTACGCATGGCAACCTGGTCCCCCTCAAATAACCCCAGCGTGGATCGAAGGACAATGGCTGAGCGGAGAAGGTAATCGCTTTCGGTAGAATTTAGTCTGCCGGTGCTCAGCCACCTTCGTCTTGCGGAATGTTTTACACCGAGAAGCGCAGCCATTTCTCCTGGCTGCAGACCGACCAAGGTACTTACCTCATTGAAAAATGACGTAGGAAGACCCTGTCGTATGAATTTCGAGATCGAGACCCAATCCACTTTGTCATCAAGCGTTCGCAGGAAGTCCTTTGAGCCTGGTGAGGAGGGTGGAACAAAAATCTTGTGTTCGTCCATTTTTTCAACCTCTCAACGACGTCACTGGCTTGACGGCATATCCTCCAACTCTAGCGATCTATTCGCCGGGTGCGCCCTCGTTGGTTGAGAGATCAAGAGCGAGATCGACCTGAACCTTCTCGAAAAGCGATTGCAAGTCCTCATCTGACGATCTCTCCAAATAGCACCCAATAATGAGGCTTGCAGGGTGGATGTTCATAAAGGCCGCGAATTGCTCGATTTTCTCAATCGTCGGAGATTTCAGTCCTCGCTCAAGCTGGCTGATGTAGGTCCGGCTGGTCACCAGCGCGAAATCATCCTGGCTAAGCCCCCTCCGCAGCCGCAATTTTCTGAGGGATCGGCCAAGGGCTTCATTCAATTCCATTTTCTCATCTCACAAAAGAGATGATGAAGCAGGAAATGAACACTATAATGCCACGCACTATAGTGTTCATTACAACTTTTTGAGAAATTATATGTTTGAAACCTATGAGGCTGCGAGGCTGCCGGCCCTGCCGTCATTCGAGCAAAATACCACTCGATGGGCGTTCATTGCCCAGTCCGCAAATAAAGAGTGGTTCTACGTGACGCACCAATATTTTCAAGACGGCGACCGTGAGAGTGTGTGCAATCAGCAGTTCATGATCCCTGACGTGATTGGCTTGATGAGCTTGGTGCGGTCCGATACCGCCGACGCGTTCGTTCGCTCTGTGCAACTGGTTTCGCCAGGTTGGATGAACGGCACCGAAGAATGGCGGATGGAGTTCCTTCTAGGGCTGATCGCTTTACGTGGAGATGAATCCGGCAGATATGCCTACGAAGTGGCGGGTGGTGGAATTTATCCCACTCTATTTGCAAATGCCGCGCAAAGCTCCGGAAAAAAAATATGGTCAGCTCGATAGGAGAAGCCCCAAGTGAGTCCGCATCTTGAGCATCTGCTCTGCAAACCGAATCTGTCGCTTTTTCCTAATGCCACGATAGTGGACGACCATTTTTTTTGGGGGTTCGAATGTAGCGATGGCTGGTTTGACATTCTTAACCATGCGTTCGCGCTGGTGTCTGCGAGAACGGACATTAGTCCCGAGTGTGGTGAAGTGGTTATCGAAGAGGTTAAAGAAAAGTTTGGGGGGTTGAGAATCTACTATCGCGGTGGGGACGATTTCGTAGAAGGCGTTCTGAATCTGGCGGAAGCCGCCTCAGTAAATATCTGCGCCATATGCGGTAACCGTGCTCCTAACAGGCGTATGCATTTCCACCACCCCCGTTGTGAGATTCACTATGGCGATTGAGTCCATCAGATTTGGCATGGTGAACCGAAAGGGGCTGATCAACGATTTGAAAAATCATTTCGGCCGAAAAGGCCATCTCATCGAGCTGGAGGACGTAAAGAAATGCACGTCATCGCCTAGATTGTTCGACCTAATGATTCGTCAGCTCCCGACGGAGGGACTAGTACATGTCGGAGATACCTTTCTGGATCAGAGAACAATGCTTGCGGACTCGCCACAGCGTACCTATGGAGTTTCTTTGTCCCAATGGCAAGGAATGCAAAAACACGTGGAGGTGGTTGACGTCTTTCATGTAAATGAATTCAGCGTCTCGAAGGTCCAGGTCTGGCCCTTCGATCCTGGGAGCCTGGGTGAAGAAGAGGCTAGATTAGCCATAGCTTTGTCATATACAGCTGCGGAGTTGTATGCGGAGCCAAGGATAGTAGGCGCGCTCAACGATGTGCTCGATGAGCTGGGGTTTTGGGTCAATCCAGACCTTTATTGATAAGGTCTGGGGGGAGCCAGTTTGGCTTGTCATACTCTGGATTTTCAATGGGGCGATGCGACATCGAGGCAGGCACGATGCCTATGCACGCTGATAGGCTTTCATGAACGCTGCATCGTTCTTATTGATCGCATTGGCGAAACAGGATTAGCCTTACCTCTGCGGCTACTTAGATGCCCGGTCAAATCCATCCGGATTGCGCCACATAAAATATAAAGTGCATATGGCAAAAAAAGCGAAAGCAAAACCAATCAGCAGACCAATTTTCTTGGACATCCAATAGCCTGTCAGACAACCCAACATTATGGATATCACGAGGATTATACTGTCGCTCCCTCGGTGCGCATCACGAATCAGGCTCCAGCTTGATTTATCTAAGGAACCTTTATTCATTTCCTGGCCGACCATTGCTGGATCTGCGCAAGGGTCGCAGTGGCTCCGCCACAGACCACCAGTAAAACGTTGTCGTACGGGTCAAGTGTACGGGGGGTATAGGCTACCGCGAGTGCCGCACCGCACGCAGGCTCAACAAGCACACGATGATCCAACAGAAAACGCTGGCACGCGTCGAGGGCATCCTGATCGGTAACCGTTACGCTTTTTACGTGGTGAGTAGTGGAATACTCAAATGCCTGGTCGCAGACTCGCTTGGCTCCAAGAGACGTTGCAACTGAGCTGATGCCCTCTATTTCCACAGGTTTGCCAGCCATTGTTGCGGCGTGAAAAGACGCAGCGCCTTCAGTTTCCACCGCTATGACTGGAACGTCCTGCCATCCATTACGATGTAGCCCTTCGACTACGCCACAGAGCAATCCTCCACCGCCGACTGAGAGCACTACCACGTCAGGCTTTTGACCAAGCTCGGCGACTTCGTCGATTAAAGTCGCATGCCCGGACCAAAGTAGCGGGTCGTCGAACGGATGGATGAATGCATCGCTGGGGGCCATGAGTGTCAGTGCCAGTTGGTTTGCCTCCTGCCAAGAGCTACCATGAACGATGACTTTCGCCCCTTCCAACGCGAGTAACTCTTTCGCTCGTTCAGTCGTAGTTTCCGGGACAACAACCGTCACGGGGACACCTAACTGACGCCCGGCATACGCTACCGCCAGTCCTGCATTGCCTCCCGAAGAGGATATAAACCGCGTGGCCCCACGCGCGTGATGAATCTCACACGCGTGGCCTACGCCGCGTAGCTTGAAAGAACCACATGGCTGAAGAGCATCTAGTTTAAGCCAGATGGTGCTCTTGGCTATGGCGCTCAGAGGGCGAGATTCAATAAGGGGGGTGTTAATATGCAGGGCCATAGTGAGTTTGCTCTCAAGATAAGTTGTCAGGATGGCGGCAGTCTTTATTTAGGAGGCCTGAGGCGCTACAGCCTGGACTTCAATCTCAACATCCAGATCAAATGCCAGCTTGGCGCTTACGACCGACCGCGCTGGGAACCCGTTGTTGAAGTACGTTGCGTAGGCTTGATTGAAGTCAGAGAAATGCTTCATATCGGATAGCCATACGGTGACCTTGAAAATATCTTCAAGCTTCGCCCCGAGCGATTCCAGCGTCTGCGATATGTTTTCCATGATCACTCGCGTTTGAGCCTTCACATCTCCGTGAATAGGCGTTGCATCTGCCGCCATGGAGACCTGCCCAGACAGAAATAAAAAACCGCCCACCTCAACGGCTTTAGAGAACGGGAAAGGTAAAGCGGTAGGATATTGTTTGATCGCGTGGTTCATATAATCACCGGGTTGTTGAAGCGTCGACTCGAAGCTGCTCCAGGTAGTTGTAGACCGTGAAGCGAGTGACCCCCAAAGCAGTCGCCGCTTTCTCGACCCCACCTTTTACTATGAAGAGACCGCGCTCCTGCATCACTCGCACGGCATCAACCTTCGCTTGTTTGTTCATCTTTGCTGAGCCTACGCGCGCCAGCGAATCCTGAATAATTTCCCCCATCAACAACTCCATGTCCGCGGGCTCAGACGGTTGCTGACTGGAGTTTTGCATCATGGGCTGCAGCTGTTCCAAAAACGCTTGGGCCGCGTTTAGTCCGGTCAGATCCGCATTGATGCAAAGGCTGGCGAACGGATGTCCGCTACTGTCACGAAAGACAACTGTGGCGCTACGCAGTCTTCGTCCATTGACCGTTGTCGGGTAATCAACAATGACCACGGGGTCGGTACCGCTCTGCTTCGCAGAAGCGTCCATCACGGCGGAAAAGCCCTTATCTTGATCGAGCCCGCCGATGACAGGGCTGCCCACTTTGCGCCCGGAGACATGTCCATTGGCGATTAACAGAACAGAGTTTTCAGGCTGATCGAGGTCATGGAGCACGATTTCCGTATTCCGCCCTATCACGCTACTGATCGCCGTGATGGAGGCCTTTAACACGGCAAAAATCATCAGGCGTTCAGAAATAGTTTCAGTAGACATGCAAGCCACCGTAAATCAACAATGTGTTGAAATATAAATTTATTGTTGAATTAAGACAAGTGGTCTTTCAGCGCGCAGCATCATGGCGGGGCCCTTGACCCAGAATTCAATTCAAGTGGGCGAAGAATAAATTCTTGGACGCTTCAGGATTTTCGTCTAAGTGCTCCTACACGGCGCACTGTCCTTGGGCTTCCTCAATTCGGCCGCTGTTGGCAGGCCCAAATTACTTGCCAAACGCCGCCAACACCGGCCGCCCATCTAGGTCTGGTCCGAGGAAACTGCCATAGGAATCGTTGCCAGTTAGCCAGGCTTGGTATATGCGGCTGAGGTCCTGCTTACCCCATTCTTGCCAAGAGCTTCCACTCAGGTATTCAGAGACATTGGCTTATTACCACCAGGTGGCAAACCTAACAGCTTCCGAATCCCGTTAAGAAAGGTCCCATAAGGTCGTCCCAGAAAGAGCATCATCAAGGCCGCGCCTAGAGTGCCGCGCACCAGGCTACCTCCTGATGCACCACTAAAAGCAATGATTGCCGCATAGATGGGCACCTGGAAGCTGACGAGGGCAAAGCTGTCCCATAGCAACGTGGATAGCCGACCCTTACCGGCTCGCTTCATCACCCAATCCCGCCATATGCCATAGGGCCTCGCGACTGGAATCATTAGGGCAGCTCCCAGAAGGCGAGCATGAAGGACTTGATCCCACGTCATACCAGCAATGAAACGCTCGTTGATAATGCCGGTTGTCGTGAAAAACAGAATCAGCGCGGTGGTGTCTGCATAAAACGCAGTCCGACGTGATGGCTGTCGCATTTGATTAGGCAAATTACATCTCCTATCAACCCTTGGACCAAAAGCGAGTTCCGACTTAAAGAGGCGGAACCTATAGCATTTAGCGCTACGGCCCATTGGCGGCGACTGGCCGGGCCTATTATGCTTCTAAAGTGTACCGGTCAAATCCGATGTGATCGCTGGTCGAGATGGATACTAATAACTGGTCTCGTCGAAGATGAATAGGTGGCCGAAGTGAGCGCTATCTATTAAAGGGGAGAGCCGCCGACCAAAAAAGCTGAGCTTCTCTCCTGTATGAAGCGTCGGGCTTAAAGTTTTTTTGCAGATCCAACGCCTACTCAAAAAAGTGAGGAGGAGGGCAAAGCTTTAAAAGTTAGCGGTCGCAAAGAATCACTATCTTCTCCGCATCAGCTGCAATTTCGAGCACCGATGGGGTGTTTGGTGGAATGACAGAAATCGATCCCGGAAGTATAGGTGCGGTTTTGCCATCCATGATTAATGTTCCAGCACCCCCCAGGGTAATGAACACTTCTCCATCGTCGCCGCCGGGGTGGCTGTAGGAGCCCATACCGGCCCTCCAGACGCCTAGCTTCACTCCATCGACACTAACAATTTCTTTGAAAGTCGCGATTGCCAACGGGTTAGTACTGATAACCGAAGGCCAGCTGATGCCCACTCTATCGTTAGATGCCAACCACTGTTGTATTTGAGAGAGTTCGCCGTCAGTAAGTGGTTGTATGGCTTCTTGAGAGCTGGTCCTGCATGCCCGGGGCATTATTTCCACTAAGGAACTGGGCATCGAGGCTTTGAGATCTTGTGCGAAGGATTCTGGAGGAGTGATCGCAAACGCTGCGCTGAGGAAAACAACAGAAAGTCTCAGTGACTTTTTGAGCGAAGCCAGAGGCGTGTAAACATTTATCATGATTCGACCGATTAGAAGTTAGATAATTAGCCGCAAATGGTCCTAAGCCCCCATCCATTCTACCGGAATAAACGAAATCGCTCCTCTCGCAGATAGCACGTCTGGTGGGCCCCAATAGTTTTCTACCTGCACTCGAAAAACATTTGCCGAAATAACGCATTACTTCGTCGCTGGCGCGTACTGCGTGGAATGAGAGAGCCGCGAGCTGGTGCCAACTATTCACCAGAGCAGACCTTAGGAAAAAAAACAGCGCTGGTGATCCAGGCACCTGATGCCTGGATGACCGCCCAGCCGCTGCTTGCGCCCAAGGAATCAGTTATTAAAAAAGCGTTGGTTTGCAGCCTCAAAATGCCTTATCCGCTACCGCATCTCCCCGTGAAATTATGGATAAATCAGCTTGATGTATCTGCACGAGCGTTCATGTCCGCACTAATATTGACTGCAAGAATCGATAAAAATGCAGGTAATTCCGACCATTCGACTTTTCTGCGCGTCTTTATGATGGGCTGGCAGGCCGCTGCGCCTGTTCACGTCTAGACCCATTACAAGAAAAAAAGGTAGTCGCAGATGAACAAGTTGAAAGCCGTTCCCGTGTCGGCGTTAGTGCTGTTCCTGACCGATCGCAGAAGCTTCATGATCATCTCGGGAGGGGTGAACATCTACCCGCAGGAAATTGAAAACCTGTTGGTTACTCATTCCGATGTCGAGGACGTCGCTGTCATCGGTGCGCCTGATGAAGAGATGGGCGAAAGGGTGGTCGCCGTTGTTCAGCCACGGCTCGGTGTCGAAAGCGGACCCGGGCTAGCTGAAGCGCTGCGTAGTTTGTGCGCGAAGGCTTGGGCAGCATCAAATGCCCGCAGCAGTTTGATTTTCGCGCAACACTCCCGCGTGAACCGACCGGGAAGCTGATGAAGCACCTGCTTAAGGTCGAATATGAGGCTCGATAAACTCGAGCACAACGTCTTGCAGCGATGCTTTTAATGGCGAAATCCGCATTACTGGAAACGGCATTTGCAAGGAGGGAATAGGGGACAATCGGCTCATATATTACGCGTGGGGGTAGGCCATTGCAGATAGCGATGATGGTGTAGACATGTGAGCAAGTTGACTGGATCGGTGCGGTTTCTGATTGGCTGTGTCAACGGTGAAACTCACTTCCGCTCTAACATTGCTTCTGCTACTTCTCCAAGGTTTTCAAATACTCAGACCCCGGAGTCGACGCTCAAACTATGAGTCAGGCGACCTATACCTATCCGTTAATTCAGGCCCAACCATGAAACTGACCAGTAACGCATTTGATGACAACGCCACCATACCGGGGGAGTACGCCTTTGCTGTTCCGAACGCGCAAAGCCGCTACAGTCTCTCGACCAACCGAAACCCGCATCTGGCTTGGGCAGACGTTCCGGAAAACACTCAATCATTCGTTCTAATTTGCCACGACCCCGATGTCCCGAGTGTGGGCGATGATGTGAATCAGGAAGGTAAATTTATTGCTGCGTCCTTGCCGCGTGTGGATTTTTACCACTGGTTATTGATCGACGTTCCGGCAAGTCAGCGGGAAATTACGGAAGGGAGCCATAGCACCGGTATCACCCCACGAGGCAAAAACGGCCCGCAAGCAGGTGATGGACAACGCCATGGCCTCAATGACTACACTTCATGGTTTGCATCGGACCCGCAAATGTCCGGCGAATACTATGGGTACGATGGTCCGTGCCCACCGTGGAATGATGAGCGGCTACACCGCTATGTGTTCACCGTCTACGCGCTGGTTGTACCTCGCCTTGCAATACAGGGCCCATTTGACGGCGCCAATGTCCTTAATGCGCTTGAAGGGCATGTACTGGCCAAGGCCAGCCTTACGGGCACCTACACTCTCAATATGAACCTGTAATTCACAGCCAACTTCAGGAAGCACACTCTCTTCATGGATCCAACCGAGTCAGTGACTGACCCCCTCGACGACAGCCGATGGTTGCCATCGGGCGGCACTCTAAAGGCACAGGCTTTGTGCTCGCTTGCAATGCCACGTCTGATGCAGGCTCAGTATGCTACCGACTTCCGCTTTTTTGAGGCAACGCTGCTGGTAGTAATATCGGGCCGTTTAACACTAGGAAGAGATGAAAGAACCTGGGAGTTGGCTGACTCTCACTCCTTGATGGTTGTTGCAAAAAATTCAATTACTAATATCCGAAAAATGCCCGACAAAAATAGTTTGGCGTTTTCCTCTATTTTTTTTACGTTCGCCCCCAGCATCATTACTGAGTTCCACCAACGCTACGGGCACGACGTCAATCCCGGATCTACGGTCTATGATTGCAAAACGACTGATCTGGATGAAGATTTGAATGATGCGTTACAGTTTTGCATTCGAGGAGTTAACTCGCCGACTGTTTCCCAGGCACAACAGACAACCCGGTTGTTGGGACTTCTATTGGCATTGCAAGAGAGGGGCGTCGTATTCCTTCGCCCTTCAGCCCCCGGATTGGTCGAAAGGCTGACCCAACTACTGGCCAAAGCTCCGGAAAAACGCTGGACGGCGGCTGAAGTGGGTCGTGAATTGGCAGTTAGCGAAGCCACTTTGAGGCGGCGCCTCGCAGAGGAAGGTATCAGTTTTAGCGCAGTACTGACCGAGATCAGAATGCACAATGCGATAATGCTCCTACAAACGACGCAGTTTAGTCTTTCACAAATAGCCGACGCGTGCGGATATCGTGCCGTATCGAGATTCTCGATGCGTTTTAAAAGTCGTTTTGGCTTCTCCCCAGCTCGATAAGCAAGGACCCGATTTCTCTGTTTTTTATTCATTTTGCTAGTGCTTGCGACTATCAAGCGGATTCAGTCAACCAGTTCACGAATGAGTTCCAGTTGTTGCTCATTATCAAAATACGGAAAATCCCCCACGGATTTATTCCATCCGCCATTCAAGACCTACGTACATCGATCTTTCATCGCCTGGGAAATAATAAGCGCCATCAATGCCACGAGCATCCGCCACAACGTTAGTCGTTGAGACATATGTGCGGTTTGCGAGATTACGACCATCAACGAACCAGTTGAGCCCTTTTGTTAATTCTCCACCCACGGTCAGGTTCCACAATAGATATCCGTCAGTGGATTTGGTGTTTGCGTGATCAATCCAGGTTTTACCCTTGGATATCTCTACCGCGGGTGCTACGAACAGGTGAGGGGAGAATGCAAATTTTAACTCACTTCGAAGTAGCTGGGGGGGAATGCCTGCCAGTTGATTATTGCCGTAACGCGCGTCATCGTCGAAGCGGAAGTCGTTGTATAGATAATTTGTACGCCAGCGAATCGAGTTGGTTATCGGTAGAGTTGCTCCTAGTTCAACCCCTCGATGGATCGTTCTATCGGCATTGACTGTGCCCAAGTCAACTCCCTGAGCGTTAGTAAGCGATAACAATTCACCCCGAATATTTGCTTGATAAATTGAGACGTCCCACTCCATTTGCTTTGTATGCTTCCTAAAACCTACCTCATAGGTGGTAGCACGCTGCACATCTGCCATCGGAAAATTAGGAGAAACGACCAATTCTCCAAATGGCGGCGCCTCAAAACTTCGGCTTATGTTTGCATAAACCTGTGTGTCTACGTCAGGGCTGTAAATCAATCCGACTTTCGGCGACGTGTTGTTATAATCCGTTTTGTAACCTCTGGATGGCTGGGTGAGGTTATCCATTTCGCGCGTCGCATGGACAGCCTGTAGCCCCCCTTGGACGGCCCAGTGGTCGACGATTCCGTGCGTGTACTCTGTGAAAATTGTTTGCTGACTAGCTTTAAGTTTGTTCTCGCCAGTGCTCCTGCCAGGGTGTCCAGACACATTAGCGAAGCGATCCTCGGTGCCACTCAAGCGCGACATCATTACACCGAATGTAACGCGACGAGGGAGTGATTCGCTCCCCAGTTCGCTAACCACTCTGGTATTAACGCCTACGTCGCGAATCTCTTGATCGAGGATTCCATAAGTCATCGCATGGTAGCGATCCCTGTCTGCAACAAAAGCGGTAGAGATGATTTTAGTTTGCAATCCCGGCTGCCATGTCAACTCGAGAGCGGTGCGGCGCAAGGTATAATTATTTGTTGCACCTAAGCGCGCATAATTAGGCGCGGCTTGTTTGGGGTCTTTATCCATGGCAGCATGAGTCAGTGCGCCTGGCATTTCCATAGTGGTATCAATGTTCGTGTAGTAAAGGCGTGCGGACAAGTTGTCGTCAAGTTGAGCACCAAGATTTCCAAAAAAGCGGTTAGCATGAGTTGCAGAGTGATCACGGTAACCTTCTTGATCATTCGTACCCGCACTGACAAAACCGTCGAGAGTGTTGTTCGCGCCACCTGCCGTGAAATGTGTTAGGTGTTCGCCGAAAGAGCCTTCCTGTACACGCAATGTCATTGGTCGAGCGGTTAATCCAGTAGGCGACACAAAATTCACTGCACCTCCTAAGCTATTGGCGCCGTATTCCAAGGCGTTCGCACCCCGCCACACTTCACTGTATAGAAAGGCTAGAGGGTCAATAGCCTGAAAATCACCACTGCCGTCAGTATGATTTAGCGGCGTGCCATCTTGATACAATTGAATGCCACGCATCAAAAAACCGCGCTGAATACCTGAGCCGCGTATGGAAAAACGTGTCTCGTCACCGTGCCTGCTCTGCACCAATACCCCTGGCGCATACGCCAAGGCATCGGTCAGCGTGCTGGCTCTGCTATTTCGGTAACTATCAGCATCAACCACTGCTGTTCCTCCAGCCCTTTGTGACAGTGCGTCGCGAGCGGCATTAATCGCGTTTGCGGCGTTATCTTCGCTTCGCTGCTCGGCATGTATAGAAATGGCTGGCAGATTGAGTGCCACTGGCTCCGGAGCGTTGCTCGCTATCGCGTAAGTCGAAACGCAGAGAGGCCAGTAAGCGATCAGTGTAGTAGTCGGCTTCTTTATTATACGTGAGATTTTATTCATTGCTGATCACTTAAATTTTTGGTGAAAGGCGCACGCAGGAGTTGAGTTGATATCTACGGTATCAATAAGGTTTTTCGTTGATGCGACGATTATTCTTAATTGCTTGATCGCTAGCGCTGCAGTATTCATTGCAGCAGGACACCCTCGGTGGTGTTTACCTTGAAGCTAAAACCACTATTTATTATGGGTTTTGTAGCCTAGGAAATTTCAGAAGCTAAATTTGCCCGGCAGAAGTCGAACTGCGTGAGCCTTGGAAGCTTCGCCTTAGCTGTAATGACAGAATATTAATGCAGTTTATTCTCTGCGTGATCCTGCGACATTCTGCCGCACAATTAGCACGGACCGTGACGTTTGGTTACTAATGGTTGGGGTGCGACAGAACGTCTCATCTAAAAGTGTTTTGGCTCTAAAGCATTTCTGGGATGAAGCTGAAGAATCGAGTTTTTGCGGCGGGATTTCGATGCTGATAATAACGCTATCACGACGGCGATCAGCTTCAAGCTCGTGGAGCTGTGCTGTTTCGAGAATTACGTTCAGTTTGACGGATTGTTCACGGATGAGGCATCTGCGCCCAAGGCTTTAGAAACGTTCGACAGATCTGCCTAGCTTTAGCAGGAGTCGGCAAACCGCCCGAAGTGTTGGCGAAATAAGCGATCGTTAAAATCAAAGGTGCAGGCCTATTCCAACTTGTAAAGATAGGCCATCAGCTTGGCTTTGTTAGCATCATTAAGGCGGTGAAAGCGCTCGAGCAGATCCGCTTCGTCGTGGTGATAGGCATAAAAATAAGCTGCAGGAAGATCAAGTTCGGTAGCGACGCGTTCGATCAGTTCGGGGGCGGGAACGCGTTTACCCAGCTCATAGCGATTCATCCTCGTGCTAGCCGACGCAGGCTCAAGGCCAATCCGTATCCCCAACTCTTCTTGAGATAGCCCCGCGGATAATCGCGCGTGCTTGAGCCGTATGCAAAGCGTACTGGTGGTCATGACGTCTTCTAGTGAATCAGTGGCGCCATGGTGCAATTTGCTTCTAGTCGAAATGCTACCGTTTTGGTAGTTTTGGCCGGCGATGGCAAAAGAGTGGCTTGGAAGCGCTCAAGTCGCCGCTAACTTGAAGAGCAAGGTAGGGATATTTTTAATGATTATTAAGCAAAAAATGATGCTTGGGCGCCGTGTGCTTGCATTCGTGGTGCCTGTCGGCGGTCTGTTATTAGCCGCCTGCGGCAGCGGCAGTGAAACGCCCAAAGCCAGCAATTCGACGGCGAAACAGGTTTCAGAAAGCGATGCTTCGAGTAATGCAAAGGCAGCTGACAAAGCGCTGCTGCAACAACTGGAGCAGGAAAATGCTCCACGTATGGTGACGTTTTCGGACCCGGGTAGGGCAGAGCCAAATGCCTACCTCGACGCAAAACAACCGATGACCGCTTTTAATTTGTACAACGCCAAACGCGATTGGGCTGAAACCCCTGAAGACATTGCTGACGCCATGGCTGATGCGTTCAACCTTCGTAAAGCGAACCCCGAGCTATATCGTTTGGCTTCCCAAAGGCAGTCCGAAGGCGATGCTTTTAAGAAGAAGGATTTGACCGCTGCGTTGGGCATATTGGTAGCGGAAGAGGCTGCCAAGGTGAAGTCCAACGATCTAGTAAAGCTGAGTTCTGATGACTGGACGCCGATTTCACTAAGCAATTACGACCCACAAGCGAAAGGTTTTCGAATAGATAATTGCTTATTTTCGGACAAGCTGGACTACTCCGATGAAGAGAAGCGCAACGCGACCACCATGGCAAGGGCACCTAAGCTCCGCTGCTATTTGAATCCTGGTCCGACGAGTTACTACATCGGCTTTCAGGGAGGTTCTGATCTACTCCTTGAGGTTTCAGACGAATCACTTGCTCGCCAGATTGAATCCTCTCGAGAAAAGCTAGGCATCGATATCTACGGGTACGTTAAGTCAGTTGAACGTGAGCGATTTGCGGGTGAATTTGGTCCTCAACGATTCGTACTGATAAGTCCTCAGCGCATTGATCTAAAAGACGGTGTGACCGGAAAAACAATCTACTCGAAAAATATTTAATAACTCTTAAGGATTTCTTCGAAGGTGGTTGAAATATGGCACTTATAATTTTAGATGGTGTAATTCAGGAAATCGGTTTCGGTTCAATCGTCGATGGCCAGCGAGTCATTTCGTTCGTGAAATTAAACGGCGTTCGAACGAGAGATATCGTGTGTGATGACTATATGCGTTCGTTTTTGGTGGTAGGCAAAAAAGTGAAGCTTGCTTTAGTTCGGCGTCTGCTAGGCATGAGCATTTTATATTCCGTTAAACTCGAAGACGGAGAAGTTTTTTACAAAGATAAAGGCCTGCCGGTCGTCATGGTGTTCATGCTTGGGGTAGGCTTCTCACTTTTGCTAAGTCCCATATTCATGATGATAATCCATGCCACCCATTCGATCTTGGTCTCCTTACTGATCCTCGTGGGCGCGGGAATGGGGATGGCGTATGTGGTCATGCGGGATCATTTCAAGGCGCGTAAGGTTTTCCAGGTTTGATCTCGCAATAGACTGGTTTTCTAGGATTTCCAATCAGGCTTTTGCGGTGGTGAGATTGTCTTTACCTAGTGCGGTCCTCAGATTTCTCGCGCGCTCGTTGTTTCGATGCCGGCGATTACGCTTGAGAGCCTTTAGGATACTTAGCAGACGTCGCGTCAATTTCTAGGGTATCGCACGCAGGTAATCCTGAGTTCAGGGGCAGGGGAGGGCAAGTCTAAGTGCGCCGGAGGGAGATGCTCATAGGTTGGCTCAAACTTCCCGACGGCGTCGGCTATTGATCGGAAGCAGTCAAATGATGGTTACGTAATTGCTGAACCTACTCAGGATATTATTAGTATTCAGTGAAAGATCAGCGACTGGTGTGCCGCGCCGCCCGTGCGAGCGCCGTCCCCCACTGCGATGTCGACATTGCCTGCGGCTATTGCCGCATCGCCGCAGGCAAACTCACCAGTTACACTTGTTTCGAGCAACGCATCGACTTTGACGAACTGACCCGTCGGCCCGTCTTCAAACGCGCAACCCAGTTGCGCTGCCAATGGGCTGGCCATGCGTGTGCGAGGCTGAGTGAACAGTCCTGTCAGTTTGATCACACGACCGGTAGCAAGTGTCACATCAGCTAATTCCTCGCAAACCGACACGAAGGGTTCGTGCTCTACCGCAACCCACGCTTGGCGAGCAGTGCAAATTGGTCGCCATCCGGCTCGAATACCTCGTTCAAAAACAACGTTGTTGGTCCCCAGTCGAGCAACATCACCGCTAGTGCGGTTGGGTGATCGCCTAAGGCTTTGGTTATGCAGTGCCCGCAGGGTAGGCGAGATTCTATCGACGTGTGCATTGCTGCTGGCGTTGGCTTCTGGCTGGCTCACCTTGCCAAGCGCAAGGTAGCCCTCGCGCATTCTAAGGGTCGAGCTGGTGAATCCGCGCTTACCTTTTAGTCGCCTACGAGAACGGTAAGCGTATTGGCGGGCAGGTGAAGCTAAATAATCTCCTCGGACACCACCGCGCCCGAACCGTTGAGTTGACTGACGAACGACTCCGCGTCCCCTAGCAGTTCTGGCAGATACAGTCCCGACGGATGAGTTGAACGGCCATCGAGGCCCAGCACGGAAGCTAGCGTCAGGACCACACATAGACCTGTCACTCAACGTCAGCGCCTACCCAGCGCGCGTGGTTCTGCCGATAATTCCTCATTAAATACTTTGCTACATGAGGCGCGCCCTGGAAAAACCCAGGGCTTATAACCCTTCGTGCAAGGTGATAGGGTCAGTACCCGAACAAGTATGTCTAATCCCGATGAAGCCAAATACGCAAGAGGTGCGGTAGAGGACGTGCCATATCCAACAGAGGATGTGCATCAGCTGAACAACGCCGTCGATCCACTTGATTGATTATTCAGCCACGGTTTGCAAAGGCTATGTAAGCAGTACCGTTTTGCGTAGAAACGGCGTCTGCCGAATTGCCGGATTCTTACTGATCCGCCGTTTTATTCTCCATTAGCAATCCGGAAGCCAATGCCAGGAAGCTTTCGGCTACATCCTCAGACGCCGTTTGCGGATCCTGGGCATTGGCAATCCACAAGGACGCGCCGAGCAGGGCACCCATGATCAGGCGTGCCGTCGCTTCGGTGTTGACCGCACGGATCGTGCCTTCATCGATCAGCTTCTGGATGCTGCGCTGAGTGCTGCGAATACAGGCATTCTGGCTTGGCCATTGCGACGGGTCGCCCAGCACAGAAGGGCCGTCGAGGAACACAATGCGCTGGATTTCGGGCTCCAGAGACATCTTGATGTAAGCGATCGACTCATCGATAAAGCCGTCCCAGGCCGTGCTCGCCTCCGCAATGATGACCGACAGTCGCGCCATCATCTCTTCATCGATCTGGGCGATGACCGCCTGTAGCAATCCCTTCTTGTCACCAAAGTGATGGTACAACGCGCCACGGGTCAGCCCCGCTTTGGCAGTCAGATCATCCATCGAACTGTCCGCATAGCCCTTCGCAGCGAATGCGTCCCGCGCCGCCTTGATCAGCTTGCCGCGGGTCTCGGTAATCATGTCTGCACGCTTCTGCGCCATCAATCCTGTTCCTATCAAAAAAATAACATTCGCGGCGTATGTGAGTTGACATACGCCGTGTATGTCGTATTGTGGCTGACATACGAGGCGTATGCAATGTGTCTGGGCAGTGTACTGCACAGGTTCTGAAACGCCGTCATTCAGCACAGGATACCGAGCAATGCGTGAGCAGCGCGACTCCGATATTTCACGCCTCAGTGCCAGTCAGGGCAACAAAACCATCGGCCTGATCGTCAACCCTGTCGCCGGCATGGGCGGGCGTGTCGGCTTGAAGGGTACCGATGGTGCTGAAGTCTTGCAGGAAGCGATACGCCGCGGCGCGCGACCGGTCTCAAGCGAGCGGGCCACGCTTGCGCTCAAGCGTCTGGCAGCCTCGGCCACGCCATTTCGATTGATAACCGGAGCAGGGGAGCTGGGCGAAGACATCGCTCGCGCCGCCGGACTTGACCCTGTCGTTGTGTACCGACCATCACCTGGATCGAGCCGGCCCGAAGACACGCGAAAGGCTGCCGTCGTCATGGCAGACGCCTGCGTCGATCTGCTGCTGTTCGCCGGCGGCGATGGGACCGCGCGTGACGTGCTGGAAATGGTCAGCGATCGAGTACCCATCCTTGGCATCCCGACGGGTGTGAAAATGTATTCCGCCGTCTTCGCTACCAATCCGCAGAACGCCGGAAGCCTTGCGGCACGCGTTATGGCTGGCGACTCCAAAGTGCGCTTTCGTGAGGCCGAGGTCATGGACATTGATGAGGCTGCCATGCGCAGCGATCAGGTGTCGGCGCGTCTATATGGCTACGCACTCAGTCCGCACGAGCGTCATATGGTGCAAAACGCCAAGGCCGGTTCCGTCCCCAATGAAAACCTGGCGCTCGACGCCGTGGCCCGACAGGTCGTCCACCAGATGCAAGCTGGCTGGCTTTACCTGCTGGGGCCCGGCACCACCACACGGCGGGTAATGACTGAACTCGGCCTGCCGTCGACCCTGCTGGGCGTCGACGCAGTCATGGACGGCGCGCTGGTTGGAGCCGACCTCAACGAGCAAGCGTTGATCCGCCTTATGGAAGGCCATGCGAACCGGATCATCGTCGGTGTACTTGGCGGCCATGGCAGCTTGTTCGGACGCGGCAATCAGCAGATCAGCGCCGAGGTGATCCGCCGCACCGGGCGCGAAAATATCATCGTGATCACTTCGATGGACAAGCTCATTTCCCTCGACGCCGGCTGCCTGCGCGTCGACACCGGTAACGTCGAAGTCGACGCCATGCTCAGCGGCCATATTCGCGTGCACACAGGACCCGACCGGTCCGTCTTTTTCAGGGTTCGATCCTGATCATTTGTTCCATCCGAAAAACGAGGATAACCCCATGAGTACTCATGTCGCCCACCCCTACATGGCGAACTCTGTTCCCGCACTCAAGCAGGAGATGCTCGACTCGATCGGCGTCGACAGCATCGAGGAGCTGTTCCAGCAAATTCCCGAGGGCCATCGCCTGCAACGTCCGATCAACCTGCCGCCGGCACTGAACGAAAGCGAATTGCGTCGACACCTGGTAAGTACCCTGTCGAAGAACAAAACGTGTGAGCAGAACCTCAACTTTCTGGGCGCCGGCTGCTGGCAGCATCACGTTCCGGCGGCGTGCGACGAGGTTGTGCGCCGCAATGAGTGGCTGACGTCGGTGTTCGGCGAGCCAAGCTCCGACCATGGCCGCAACCAGGCTTGGTTCGAGTTCTGCAGCCAGCTCGGCGAGCTGCTTAACATGGACCTGGTGGGCCTGCCGGTGCGCAGCTGGGGCTGCGCTGCGGGCCACGCCATTCGTATGGCCACGCGCATCACCGGGCGTAACGAGGTGGCGGTGGTCCGTGCCATTGACCCGGAACGGCTTTCGATCATTCGCAACTACTGCGAACCGGTCGACATGCCGAGCCACATTGTTGTACGCCTCGTCGACTATGATCCGGCAACCGGCTTGCTCGATCTTGATCACCTTCGCGCCTCGATCGGCGAGCAAACGGCTGCCGTCTATTTCGAAACCCCGTCCTACTTCGGGGTGATCGAACAACAAGGCGCCGAAATTGCCGCCATTGCCCATGTGGCGGGTGCCGAAGTGATTGTCGGTGTGGACCCTATTTCGCTGGGCGTCCTGGCTGCACCGATCGATTTCGGAGCGGACATCGTGGTGGGTACCACGCAGCCGCTCGGCGTGCATATGAATTGCGGTGGCGGCGTCAGCGGTTTCATCGCGACGCGCGACGAAGAACTTTACGCCCACCAGTACCCAACGCTGTTCATCAGCATCGGCGAGACCACCAAGCCTGGTGAATATGGTTTTGGCCTGAGCCTGTTCGAGCAATCTTCATACGGCTTGCGTGACAAGGGAAACGATTGGACTGGGCACTCGGTGTACATGTGGGCCATCGCCAATGCCGTTTACATGGCAATGATGGGGCCCCAAGGCTTTGAAGACGTGGGCAATGTCATCCTGCAGCGGGCTCACTACGCCACGAAGCTGCTGGCTGACATTCCAGGCGTGCGCGTGACGTTTCCAAGGGGTTTCTTCAAGGAATTCGTGGTGAATTTCGACGCGACCGGACTCAGTGTGAAGGACATCAACAAGCGGCTTCTCGCCCTCGGAATCTTCGGCGGCAAAGACCTGACACAGGACTTCCCGGAGCTGGGCGCCAGCGCCCTCTACTGCGTCACCGAGATTCACACCCAGGCCGATCTCCAGCGTCTGACGGCTGCACTCAAAAAGGTAATCGCATAATGAACATTACACTCAAGGAATACCACGCTCCCGTCTGGAGCGAACCGGTCATTCTGGAGATGGGCTACCCCGGCCGTCGCGGAGTGATCTTTTCTGACGTGGAAGCCGAGGTGCAAGCCGCTGTTGGCAATGCCGACGGTTTGATTCCCGCGAACATGCGCCGCACGCGCAAACCGGCGTTGCCGGAAATGTCCGAGCCCGAGGTGCTGTACCACTACCTGCGTTTGTCGCAACAGACCTTGGGCATGATGAACATCAGTCTGTTCGGCACCTGTACCATGAAGTACAACGCCCAGATCAACGAGGCGATGGCCTGGCGCCCGGAAATCACTCATGTGCATCCGTATCAGGACGAAGACACCCTGCAAGGTGCGCTGGAAGTGGTGCATGGCATGGACACGATCCTGCGCGAGTTGTCCGGGATGGATCAGTTCATCTTCCAGGCGGGCGGCGGTGCCGACGCGGCCTACACCAACTGTGCCGTGACCCGCGCCTACCATGCGTCCCGTGGTGAACTGGCTCAGCGCGACGAGATCATCACCACCATCCAGACTCACCCCAGCAGTGCCGCAACGGCCGCGGCAGCGGGGTTCAAAGTCATCACACTGATGCTCGATGAGAACGGCTATCCGTCGCTCGAATCCCTCAAAGCCGCCGTGTCTAATCGCACCGCAGCGCTGATGGTGAACAACCCCGATGACATGGGCGTCTACAACCCGGAAATCCGCGAGTGGGTGCGGGTGGTGCACGAGGCGGGTGGTCTGTGCTTCTACGACCACGCTAACTTCAACGGCGCGATGACCAAAATCCGTGCCCGAGAACTCGGTTTCGATGCGTGCATGTTCATGTTGCACAAGACGTTTGGCGCACCGAAAAGCGGGGTCGGCGGCCCGGCGGTGGGTGCCTATGGTTGTTCGGCGGAACTCGCGCCGTTCCTGCCGGCGCCGGTGGTGGCGTTCGACGGTGAGCGCTACAGCCTTGATTACGATCGTCCGCAGAGCGCCGGCAAGATCCGTGAATTCTGGGGCAACGTTCCCGTCATCCTCAAGGCCTACGCTTGGTCGCGCGCCATGGGCGCGGAAGGCATGGCCGAAGCGTCCGATATCTCGGTTCTGGCCAACAACTACATGGAAAAAGGTTTGCTGGCGATACGCGGCGTAACCCGTTCACACCCCGAGGCCACAAGTCCGCGGATGGAGATGACGCGCTACAGCCTTGAGCAACTCAAGGAAGACACCGGGGTCGACGTCCACGACGTGCAGAATCGCATGAGCGATTTCGGCATTGATCCGATGTGGAGCAGCCATCACCCGTGGTTGGTGCCGGAGCCTTTCACGCCCGAGGCGGGCGAGATGTATGGCAAGGAGGCGCTGGATACCTGGATCGCCGTGCTCGCGCACATTTCCGACGAGGCCTACTCGAACCCGGAGATCGTAAAGACGTCGCCGCATAACCAGGCGATCCACCGGTTGAAGGCCGCACCACTGGAAGACCCGCTACGCTGGGCGATGACCTGGCGCTCGTACCTGCGCAAAAACAACAAGCAGACTGCCTGAGCCGTTGCAGCGTCCCCGTCGATGAGGCGGGGCGTTATCGAAACCTGATCAGAGCTAACAATCAGCCATCGGAGGTTGCCAGCATCGCTACACGGCTGGCGACTTCCCCACAGGAAAAACGTCATGTCGATTTTCGAAACGGGCCTGGCGCCCTCGTCAGTCAACCATATTGCCCTCTCGCCGCTGAGCTTCATCGAGCGTACGGCCTCTGTCTACGGTCAGTATCCGGCGGTGATCCACGGTGCTGTACGGCGCAACTGGCAACAAACTTATGAACGCTGCCGACGCCTGGCCAGCGCACTCAGTGGGCGAGGCATCGGCAAGGGCGATACGGTGGCGGTCATGCTGCCTAACATCCCGGCGATGCTCGAGGCGCACTTCGGTGTGCCGATGATCGGCGCGGTTCTCAATACCCTGAATATACGCCTGGATGCGCAGGCCATTGCCTTCATGCTGGAGCACGGCGAGGCCAAGGTGTTGATCACCGACCGTGAGTTCCACGCGGTGATCCGTGAGGCCTTGAGCGGACTTTCCAATCCGCCGCTGGTGGTGGATGTGAACGATCCGGAGTACGGCGAAGGCAGTGCCGTCAGCGCGCTGGACTACGAAGCGTTCCTCGCTGAGGGCGACCCGCAGTTCGCTTGGCAATGGCCCGAGGACGAGTGGCAAGCTATTTCCCTCAACTACACCTCCGGCACTACCGGTAACCCCAAGGGCGTGATTTATCACCACCGTGGTGCCTATCTCAATTCCCTGGGTAATCAGATGACCTGGGCCATGGGCAACCACCCGGTGTACCTCTGGACGTTGCCGATGTTCCACTGCAATGGCTGGTGCTATCCGTGGACCGTCACCGCGTTGGCCGGGACTCATGTGTTCCTGCGTCGGGTCGACCCGCAAAAAATTCTCACACTGATTCACGAGCACCAGGTCAGCCATTTGTGTGGTGCGCCGATTGTACTCAATGCGCTGGTCAACCTGCCGGACTCGGCCAAGACCGCCATCGATCATCCGGTCAATGCCATGGTGGCGGGCGCGGCGCCACCGGCCAAGGTCATTGGTGCGGTCGAGCAAATGGGCATCAAGATCACGCACGTCTATGGCCTGACCGAGGTTTACGGCCCGGTGACGGTTTGCGCCTGGCATGCGCACTGGGATGAACAGCCGCTGAACGAGCGCGCGAAGATCAAGTCACGCCAGGGCGTACGCTACCCGACCCTCGAAGGGCTGATGGTCGCCGATCCGCAAACCCTGGAACCCGTGCCTTGCGACGGCACCAGCATGGGTGAGATTTTCATGCGCGGTAATACGGTAATGAAGGGCTATTTGAAAAACGCCGAAGCTACAGCCGAAGCCTTCAAGGGCGGCTGGTTCCATACCGGCGACCTGGCGGTTCGGCACCCCGACGGCTATGTCGAAATCAAGGATCGCCTCAAGGACATCATCATCTCGGGCGGCGAGAACATTTCCACCATCGAAGTCGAAGACGTCCTCTATCGCCACCCGGCGGTATTGGAAGCGGCAGTGGTTGCACGCCCGGATGACAAATGGGGCGAAACACCCTGCGCGTTTATCACGCTTAAAGTCGGGCATGAGGACACGCAAGAGGCTGACGTCATTCAGTTCTGCCGGGAGCATCTGGCGGGTTTTAAGCTGCCCAAAACCGTGGTGTTCGGCGAGCTGCCGAAAACCTCGACGGGCAAGATCCAGAAGTATTTGCTGCGCGATTCGGCCAAGGCACTCTGAAAAGAGCGCCCCTTGGAAACACCTGCGTGGATCGTATGTTGCCCATTGCCGAGATCGGCCCACGCCGGTATGGCAACGGAGCAGGGCTGGGGACGTGCCGGCTCGGCTCTCAGGGTTCCCCCGAGTGTCCGGAACATCCCGCTATCGTTCAGCCGCAATCAGGTGATACTGCTTGTGGACCTTGTCGTGGTCGGGCGGGGAAGGTCGGTAATTCGCAGGGTTCATTGGACTGCGTAGCGTCACCCGCGTCGGTGTCCTCTTGTATCAAGGTATCGCAGGCAAAAAAATCTGCGGGGCGGCACTTCTCGATAGAAGCACCGTTAATATGAAAGGCATACGTTCTGAAAAAAGGCATCTCTGGTCTCCGGGGTAATCCTAATGGCGGGTTGATGTACAGCGGCTGGCTGAGGGCATCTTTCTGCGGTTCACTGGCACCCCAATACAGCCACGTCCAACCGTCACCCTTGCGCTGGAAGATCCCGGTCGCAACATATCGGACGACCGTTGGCTTTTCATTTTCAATCGTGTGTCCGTCGATGCGGATCTGTGCCCAAGCAATGTCCCCGCGCATCCAGGACACCACGAGCCGTGATTCCCAGCGGATGTTCAAAGTGGTCACCCAGGTCACTCCATTCTGTACTGCCTCGGCCCCCATGAAGTTCTCGTCCAGGCCGGAACCGGCGATCGCAACGTCAGGATCGGCGAAGCACTTGGACGTCCGATCCTCGAGTAAAAAAGCCCTGCAGAATTTTCGTAATAAACGCATTGAGAGATTCCCGAGTTGCCGTGTCGGTGATCATGGATGGCGAATGGTATTCGGCGAGGCGTTCGATCATAGAAACTCCTGATTACTTGTGCGTTATTGGGGAGTCTTCGGCTGATGGTGATGTGTCTGTGCGTAGCTTTTGGGACTTCATACGCTGCGTATGTATTATGTTGCTTTGCATACGCTGCGTATGTCAAGTTGCGTGCCGTATGTTTCCTTAAGTCCCAAACGAGGAAGGCGGAGAACTGGTGTAAGCATTTGGAATTGGCGAGAAACACAACTGAGTCCTCTCCGCCGCGGCGGCTAGCGGTGCTGTCGGCCTGAATTGGCTAGTATTTTGGCCACTTAGCACGGTAGCTGTGGTGTTGGGCGCTCCCAGGCCCTAGTGATGTTCCGCAGAACTTGTTGCGAGCAATCACTCAGCAAACAACTGTCGGCGCTGCGCGCCGACAGTGCATCTGCGCGTTTTGCACATTCGGGGCCGATTATTGCCTGAAACCAGGATTGAAAACGAACGATGCCTTACAGTTGGATTCAGCCAATAGTCAGCAAGAACGCCAGATACTTCTGTTGCGGTGCCGCAGTATTTTTACGCTTTCTTTACAGTAGGCATTTCCGTCCACAACGATACTGGCCGCGTTTTTTATAGTGTCCATGCGCTTGGCGTCTTCAAGGGCCGTGGAAAAATTTATGCCCAAGGATGGCGTGAAATTACTCCCTGCTAATTGAGAGAAGCGCCCCTTGAGTGAGACATCCATTCCAAACGAAAACTCTCCATCCAAAACGTCCGGAGTGGGCTTGCTCGTTGCTGCTGTCGGAGTGGTTTACGGTGATATTGGTACTAGCCCCCTCTACACGCTGAAAGAGGTGTTTTCCGGTCACTACGGCGTTCAGGTAAATCATGACGGCGTTCTGGGCATTTTGTCGTTGATCTTCTGGTCATTGATCTGGGTAGTCTCGATCAAATACGTTCTGTTTATCCTGCGCGCAGATAATCAAGGTGAAGGCGGCATCATGGCGTTGACGGCGTTAGCCCGCCGCGCAGCCAATCCCTATCCGCACATGAGCAAGGTGTTGGTTCTGCTCGGCCTGTTTGGTGCGGCACTTTTCTACGGTGATAGCATGATCACCCCTGCTATTTCTGTACTCTCTGCAGTCGAAGGATTACAGCTGGCATTTGACGGAATAGAACACTGGGTGGTTCCTTTGTCGGTGATCGTGCTGGTGGCGCTTTTCTTGATACAGAAACATGGCACGGCTCGAATCGGTATTCTGTTCGGCCCCGTCATGGTGCTGTGGTTTGTGGTGTTAGGCGCGCTCGGCATCCACGGTATTTTGCAGCGCCCCGAGGTGCTACAAGCGCTCAATCCGTTTTGGGCAATTCAGTTTTTTGCGGCTCATCCGGGATTGGGCGTGGCAATTCTCGGTGCCGTCGTGTTGGCACTAACCGGCGCAGAAGCTCTATACGCCGACATGGGCCATTTTGGTCGCAAACCGATTTCACGGGCCTGGTTCATGCTGGTTTTGCCCGGGCTTGTGCTCAATTATTTCGGCCAAGGCGCCTTAATTCTGGAATCGCCTGAGGCTGTACGTAATCCGTTTTACCTGCTTGCGCCCGAGTGGGCTTTGTTGCCGATGGTTGCACTCTCCACCTTGGCAACCATCATCGCCTCGCAAGCAGTGATCTCAGGTGCATTTTCTCTGACGCGCCAAGCCATACAGTTAGGGTATGTCCCGCGTATGTTTATCCAGCATACGTCGAGCCAGGAACAGGGGCAGATCTACATCGGCACAGTAAATTGGTCGCTGATGGTTGGTGTCGTGCTGCTTGTGATCGGGTTCGAGTCGTCCAGTGCATTGGCCGCTGCGTACGGGGTCGCTGTGACGGGTACGATGTTGATCACCACCATCTTGTCTTCAGCCGTTGTGCTGCTGCTTTGGAAAACGCCACGCTGGTTGGCCATCCCCATGTTGATTGGATTTCTGCTGGTTGACGGTCTGTATTTCGCGGCAAACGCACCGAAGATTTTTCAGGGCGGTGCTTTCCCGGTCATTGCCGGCATTGGCCTGTTCATCTTGATGACTACATGGAAGCGGGGGCGAAAAATCATCGTCGAGCGGCTGGACGAGACCGCACTGCCGCTGCCGTTGTTTATCAACAGCATAGGTTCGCAGCCGCCACATCGTGTGCAAGGTACCGCGGTGTTTTTGACGGCCAGGGCCGACGCTGTTCCTCATGCACTCTTACACAACTTGCTACATAACCAAGTTTTGCACGAACAGGTGGTATTGCTCACCGTAGTGTCCGTGGGCAGTCCTCGGGTGAGGGCTGATCGGCGTTTTGAGGTTGAAGCTTATGGCGAAGGCTTTTTCCGGGTCAGCTTGCACTTCGGTTTCATGGAGGAGCCCGACGTACCCATGGCCTTAAGTCTTTGTCATTTAAATGAGCTGGATTTCAGCCCAATGCGCACGACCTATTTCCTCAGCAGGGAAACGGTGATTCCAACCAAGCGCATTGGGATGGCTCGCTGGCGGGAAAGCCTCTTCGCTTTTCTGCTGAAGAACGCCAACAGCAACTTGAAGTATTTCAAATTGCCGCTGAACCGGGTGATTGAACTGGGTACTCAGGTGGAAATGTAAAAACAAGCCCACCTCTTCAGCCTTTTTACTAAGAGGTTCTGTGGTGATTGCTCCTGCAAATTTCTTACCTTCATGGGGGGGCAATGCCCCGCAACAAATCTTGAAGAGGGGGCAATATTTGGTGATCTGCACTTCTGCTAAGCTCGGGACCATACCGTTTCAATGAGGTAGCCCTATGTCATTTGTAGACAAGTTTGTTGCTGAGATATTGGCTCTTCAAGTTTCTTTGTATCACTCCCGTGCTCGACTACAGGCGCGGACTGACGGCGAGGCTTTGCACGACCTCCGAATTGCTGTGCGGCGTGTTAGAAGCCTGCTCCGACCGATGCGTGCCATGTGTGGGATTTCGATGCTCAACAATGCTGCGGCTGAAGTGGGACGGTTGACCACTCCTGCTCGCGATCTGGAGGTGATGATTCAGGAGCTTGAGAGCAGGGGGGGGCGGCCCAGGCGCAGCTCAGAAAAGCACGGTTAGCGGCACATTATTCCAAAATTCTAAAAAGTTCGGCCCTCAAGAGCCTGTTTGTTCAGTTGGATGAGTGGCCTCGTGCCTTTCGTTCAGTGGAAACTAGCGGCGGCTTGAAAAACGCCCAGCCTCTTATTGAAAAGGCACTGAAGAAGCAGATCGACCGGCTGCACTTTGCAGTGGATGACACTGGATTTGATCGGCACGAGCTGAGGATCGTGGTTAAGCAAACTCGCTACTTGACGGAAGCTTTTCCAAAGTTATCACCGCTTTCTCCTAAAGCTACGAGTTCTCTCAAGGCACTGCAATCCGCGTTGGGCTCTTGGCATGACCATTATCAATGGTGCCAAAAGGTGCTGATCGAGTCTGACTTGCGCCCGTTCGAAAAGGTTTGGCGGGGCTGCGCAGAAACAGCGCTGCACAAAGCCGAGGCCCAATTGGTCGATCTGGCGAAACTGCTGCCAAAAACTTCAGACAAAAAAAGCTGGTCAAAGTGACAGAGGAAAATGCAGAAGGCGCTGAATAGCTGAGTATCACTGCCGGAAAGCTACAACGCGCTGACGATTTTTTGTGGGGGGAATGCCTCATCCCAAAGCTCAAGCACAGGTCTATTTATGCTAATAGCAGGGGGTAGGCCGCGTTGACACGATCTTTCCGACTTTTCACGAGAGCTTTGGCTTTTGTGTAGCTGCAATATTTTACCCACAAGGCTTACATCGAGACAGGCAAGCCTAAGGGAGAATTCGCTTCTTCGATTCTTAGCTGTATCACTTGAGTACCTGCGAGCGGTGGTTCACATCGGCCACAAGCTCAATCAGAAACACTTTTGCGTTTTCGGAGTTCGATTATTGAGTCGCAGGCGCTATTGGGGTTATGAAATTGGCACATCTAATGGCGTCTCTCGGTGACGCAACCCCCTTTCTGATTGGTTCGGCGTTCTCGTGGATTGTGGCAGTTGCGCCCAGAGCAGTGCTTGATAAACTACGGAACCTCTCTAACTAACCCACATCGCTACAAATTTCCTGCAAGGCGTGGGATGCTTAATGTCTCGTTAGCCTTCCATGGCTTCTAATTATGAAACGCAAATGGCAGGTCTGAATCCCTTCAAAGCCTCCGAAGTGGCTGCGAGTACCGGCAGCTTCAGCCGGGCCGCCGAGTTGCTCAATCTCACCCAGAGCGCAGTCAGCCGTCAGGTGCGGCATCTTGTGGAACGATTGGGCGAATACCTACTGGGGCGTCGCCACCAAATAGAGACAGATACATGCGACTAATTGACGGCCAGCCGCATTCGGATTCCGGACCTACTTTGAGTGCATACCCGAGTGGCGAAATCCTTAATTCAATTTTTCAAGCGCACGATCTGGTTGACGGTAGGTTAGCTCTGTCACAAATAATGTTCAGAGAGCTGGACTCTGAGATTGAATTTCTGATGGAGCTGCTTCGCAAGCATCGATTAAACAAACGGAAATGGACGATAGATTGGCTCTTCCGCGGTAACGACACCTTTCAGGCCATGGTCAGCGGGCGTGGGGGGCAGTACAGAATCGACATAGCTGCCGGAACGATTCTAGTCGCTCTATCGACTGCCATTGAGCTTTGTGCTCTGGAGGTGGACAGTCCAACTTCCCACCTGGCAGATCAGTACAAAGGGAAGGAGAACTCTATCCAGCTCCTGTTTCCAAACCTGGTGAATCCTGAGGAGGCTGGTTTCGATGCACTGAGTTTAGCGTTGGATGTCTGCCTTCTGCTCTATTTTCACGAGTTGGCTCATGCGATCCATGGTCACTGCGACTATGAACCCAGTATCGATGAGGAGAGGAGAGCGCTGGAGTTCGATGCGGACTTCAACGCGGGCACGATGTTTGGCACTTGGGTGTGGCACCTGCCTGCATCGTATAGGAAGCCTGAATCAGAAGAAGATATGTTCCGGCGACTAATTAGGGCTGCATTTCTTTTAGGGACAATATTGAAAGCTGTATCGGTACCTTCCGCTGAATATCACCTCCCTACCAATCGTGTTCGTAGCTTTTTGGCGGGCGGCGTATTTGCCTTTGAAAGCCTTGGCAAGTCGCCAAAGATCGATGACGTCGCGGAGGGGGATGCTTACTGGGAACAAAAGATCTCCCTGCACTGCGATTCCCTGATCAATGCCCTAAAACGCTCCACTCTGCGAGAATTCAGAGGCACTGAAATCGATATTCAGGAGGATCGCCGACAGATGGAAGAGATCACCGGGGTCGTGCGAGACAGGTTGAAAGATGGGCCACTTATGCGGTTCAGGCTGAAAGCCTGACCTTGGTACCTGGTACTTTTTTCACCTGAGTACGGTGTGCTTTCAACGGCACACCGAAACCGTTGCTAAAGAGCACGCCCCATATGGCCACATTCGCGAGGACCCTCGCGGTATCGGTCAGTTGCGGTCTGGACCGATTAGGGGAGAAAACGAATACAGGCCGAATCTCAATGCATAAATAATTCATTGAGATGGAAAGGGCTTAACGTTATCACTTTGAATTATCGCGTTAAGCTCGCTATTTTTTAGCATCAAGGTGGCGTTATGTGATGCGAGCAAAGCGATTTCCTTTTTGAGCAATGCGATTTCGTCCCTATGGTCCTTGTTGATGCTCCTGAACTCCTTGAGTTTTTTTGCGATGCTGTTTCTTTGCTCTCGCATATCCACGCCCAGTTTTCGGCGTATTAAATCCGCCATATCAGGATGGTGGTTGTGGATAGCGGCTGCGGATATTCCAGTTTCTTCAGCAACGGCAATAATGCTGAGCTTGCGCCCTTTCTCGACTACCCTCGTTCGCCCTTTTTCAATGCGAAGTATCGCCAGTCTGATTTCTTCCCGTCTCCTATCCTTTCTCGTTGGGCTCGGGCTGGGGGGATTACTCATTAGCTCTGTACTCCGGATCAAGTTGTGCAATAACGCTTCTACTGCGCTCCAAATCTCTCTGTGCTCTCGCTCTGCCCGATTCACCGATGTCTAGGAGATCGATCAGTTCAAGCTGTTGAGCCTCTATTTCGCGCCACGCCGGTAGGTGTGTATCATCTGCAAGAAAATTCACACAGCCGCCATCCTTTGCGCATCGAGTCTTCTCGACGCCTTCACCACCGATACAGTTACCTTTGTCGTTTGTACACCAACCAACAGAAGTAGCGCGAATATAGATATTTGTGGCGATCGACTTGACCATCTGAGCCCAATTTTTGTAGGTTTTTATTATTGCCCTATACCTTTGCACGGGTTCTGCTAGTCCGCCAGTCAACGGTGTGGTTTCAAGAAGGAAATGCTCAACTTGGGACTGTTTTTGCTCGCTATAGGCAAATGCCACGTCCTCGAGAAGACTCGCATCATGGTCACCATGTTTTGTATAAGAAATGAGCATGTCGAGACTGGCGTGACCAAAATGCTCTTTCGCATAACGATAGTCGCCATGCCCGCTGCTTACTATGTAATGAGCTAAAGTGGGCCTGAATTGATGAGACGCTAGATTCCAAGTCAAATTGACAGACTGAACAAAATCTTTTAGACGGTAGTTTATAGCGGAATTACTAAAGGTTTGGATACATCCGGTGAAATCCAGGCCGAGGAATATAGAGTCTTTGTTGCGACGAGCGGAAATTAGTGAGTATTCATCAGACCCACTTTCTTCTAGGTCCCTTATTTTTAAGGCTAGTTTATCTCTCAAATCTTGAGTGATTTTCGCCGCAATCTCAGTTGCGTTATGTGTGATTTTGTTAACTATCCATACCCTTGGGAATCCTTCGGCTTCACCACGAATCCAGCATATTGTTTCTCCGTCTTCTGTGGTACTGAAATTGCAATCAGTTTTCAGCGAGAGCAGTTCGTTGGAGCGTATACCTGATGTCGCCAGTATTATAATTATGCATGCAGTGAGGGTTGCCGATACTGTATTTTTCAAGTCCTGCAAGTTTCCGGTAAATCCCGCTTTCTTTAGATTTGCTAGTGAATTAGGTATAGCTAGATAGCGTGCATTTTTTTCCAAATTGCTATGATGGTACGCCCTAAGCTCCAATAAATTATCGGCCGACTCAAGGAGGATTACGGACGCCTTGAGGAGACTGGCGAGAATTTCATCAGGAATTCGTGAAGTTTTAACGTATGCATTAACTACTGACGCTCCTCCGGCGATTAAATACGCGGAGGATGACGGCCATGGTTTCGGCATAGCATCAAGCGAGCCTTCAGTAAGCTCATGCAGAAGTTCAACAGCCATTAGTCTAGTTTTTATGGCACCTGGTGACAGCGGTTTCCCCGTACTGCTAGGAAGATTTTTGAGGGAGTGTACGTAGTTCAGGAAAATTAGCGTGTTTATGCTATTCAGCGATTTGGTGTGATTCTCGACAAAGCGTAGGAAGGGCAGCATGTTTTCGTAAACAGACACTATGGACTTACCACGAGGTGTTTTTCCTCGGCGGCCACGTATAAAACCAAGTATGGCTATTTTGACGGATTGAACAAATTTTAATGGTACTTTAGAAAAGTCAAGTAGTTTGGAGCAGTCGTGCGTCCCTGCGGGAAATATTTCGTCGGGCAGGCGCCAAATCATTTCATAAAAGTAGCTTAAAGGTTTGTGTACCCCTTCCAAGGAAATGTAGTATGTCGCCACAACTGACTCAAAGCTATTGTCTCCAATGCAGGACTTGAGTTCTTTGATAAGAAATGTTTTAAGCATGATGCGATGCTTCCTTCTTTATGTTATTTCCAAGCTGGATGTGGCGTGATACGCGCTTTTGTGAACGTGGCTTCTACCAATTTTTTTTCGAACTTGGGAAGAATGTCATTAGTGATGGTTCTCAAAATTGCGCTGTATGTTTTTTTCCATGCCCAAGCGCCCAAAGTTTTTCTTTGGCGAAGGCAATAAAAGTAAAAGCTGGTTAACCGATAAAGGTCATCCGCAGTGACGACAAAGTTAGAGCAGCTGAAACAACCGAAAACCTGCACGCACAAGCTGCCGTCTTTCGGGGCACGATCACCATTTTTTAGATCAGTACAACTCGCAATGATTGTGGGTTCGTATGTGTAATCGAGGAGTTCCTTAACTCTTACTTCAACCATCGCATGATGCTTTTTTTTTGAATCAGGAGGAGCTTGTAAGTAGTGATCATTGCTAACTTTTACGCTGTGATTCGCGAGTGCGGCAGTAGAGAATGGGTCATAGTTGTTAAGTTTATAAACATTGTTGATCCAAGTTTTTCGCAGTCTCTCATAATTTAAAATCAGTGGCTTGCCATCGGCTGATTTTAGATTATGATTTTTAATCAGCTTTTTTATAGCTACACCAATGGCCGCTTTTGTCAGCGCTTTACCTGATCTCTCTTCATTAGTATTATTAGGCGCAACAAAAATACGAGAAGGAAAGCTGCTTAATTTTCGGCACTCCTCGTTGCGCTCGATGACAGCGTCGAGTACCTTTTCTATGAACGGAGTAGTTTCCGCAAAGTATGGATCGCCTTCGTTATTATCAGGAATAAGTGGAATTGATTGGTTTTTATTGCCTCGGCGTTTATAAAGGTGTAAAAGACGTTTTTGCGGATGAAAAGGGTGCTCAGTTACGGACGTTATATCAATTTCTACAAGTGGCTGTAAATTAGCACCAGTTTTGTCAGCCAGAGTCATGAGGCAGTAACTGAGTTGCTCAGGTGTTAGGGGGCCAACCCCCTTAAGTATTTTTTGCACTTCAGTTGCCAGCGCTTTCTGCAGCGGGACGTGTTCGCAAGGGACATAAGATGTCGCACGCGGTGGTTCGCTTGGATCTTTCCCCGCAAAGCTATTGGCGGGAAACCAAGAAGGGTCAACGCTGAATTCACGCTCTGTCAGTATCGCTTTGACGCGTGAATAGATATGACGTTGTGTGCTTATGGGCATCATCTCTAAAAAATCATAAAAGCTTAATATGAACTCTTTAGTGATATTCTCGCAGTTCAAACTGGAATAATGCTCTGATTTGATTAAGTAGTCGCAACCGTCAAACAGATGTTTAAGACCGCCCACGCAATACGATGCTAAGGTAGTATAGGAGCGGCTTTGCTGGTCCGTATCAATTGCAGAGCTGAGAAGTCTCTGTATAGTGCTGAAGCTTGTAAGTACAATGTCGTCGAATCCCTTGCCCAAGAATTTTTTTGAATCGAATTTTCGTACGCTCGTACTGTTCTCTGGAAATTCGATGCATGGGGCCGCATCGGTAGTCGCTGAGTCGACTTTGAGTTCGATATCAACATCGGCGTCCGATAAATTCGATTTAAAATTCTTGCGATGCCTCATTTACCACCTCTGCGTAGTACTCAGCCAAATTGTTTTGTATGGTATCTAAGACGCTGTCATCTACTAGCTCTATAAAGTGCAGATATATTTCAGTCGTCTTAATGCTCGCATGTCCCATTCTGTCTCTTACGTAGATGAGTGGAACCATGGGAAGATTCATCTTCGTCAAAACGTAGAGCGTATGAGTTGCGTATGTGTGCCGTAGAATATGTGGGTTTAATTTGAAGGGTAGGGATAGCTCCTTGTAAAGGGTATTCAGGCCGCGGCCACCGTTCGCGAAGCGTTTTCCATGCTCAGTTAAGAACAATAGTTTTTTATCTTCTTCATCGTTGCAGAGTGAGGCTCGTGTTTGGCGATCATATTTGACATAGCTCCATAAATCTCTCATTAACGACGCTGGAATATCAACTTGTCGACTTTTATTGTTTTTAGTCTTCATTTCATCGGGGTTCAGTGTAATGCGGTAGTTCATTTTCGCTACTGGATATTCCTTCGGATCGACAATATATTTTGTTGGGAATGTCAGTAGTTCTTGCTTTCTAAGGCCGCATGCTAGGCCTAAGCGTGTTATGAGTTTTAACTCGAGGTTGGCAATGGCCTCCAAGGTGGTGGCGATTTGAATTCTATTGAGGATGCTGATAGTGGTGACACTTGCTTTTCGGCCACTTTTTCGGCCACCGGAGTAACTTTTATCACCTCCGGTAGTATCCTTTTTGACAAGCGCTGATTTGTGATCCTTCAGGAATTCTTTCTCACCCTCCCAAGGTAAGCTTTGGATCCACTGCTGTTTAAGTGCGTACTCATAAAATCGATAAATGATGCGCATACGATCGTTTACTGTGCTCGCTTCCAATCCACACTCAGCCATACTCCAATTGCGGTATTTATCTATAGTTGTGTGCTTAGACGTGCTGTTGGTCACTGTCCAGTCGTACCCGTTAGCCTCGCAAAAACCGAAGTAATCATAAAGAGCCCTCCCATATTGCTCCCATGTATCCGGACTGCCAGCATTGCCTATCTGAGTGCATATATAAATAAGAAAGTTTAAGACGTGCCATTGAATATTCATAAATGCATCAAGCAAGATTGGGAATTTAGGATAGGGAACATCAGAAATTTTAAAGTCGCTTGTGCTGAATATGAGTCTCACTAAGTACACCTGATATGTTTTTTAAAGAGCGAGGTTCTGGTTTTGAAGTGGGTAAAGATGTAACCGTGCTTCAGTTCGTTTGGTGGTTGGAAGTTAGTTTGACTTGATGTTGGTGTCAAACATTTTTTTTGGGCTAGGTTGTGCAAGTTTTGTTGCTTTCAAAGTTTTGTGCTGTTGTTTGCCTTTTAAAACAATCTCACACTTTTATTAATATCCTTGTGTCTCCGGGGTTTGATTGGTGAGTTCTGTAATGTTGACATCCACCTCGATCCATATTTATTGAGTTATTATATGTTTTTTTGGGGAGTAAATTTTTTGCCTCGCATTGGTAAAAGCTTGCTTACGCCGTTAGGATTTTTGGTTTTTCGATGACGCTAGCTATTCACACCCCCTCCGAATGGACCGATTTTTCACTTGGTAGGAGGGGAAGGGCCTATGGAAATCGGAGGATTGGGGGAGAGGATAGGAAAAGTAACAGTTGTTACTCTACCTTTCAGTTAATTGAGAGGGCGCATGAGCGGACAGGTCTATAGTGGTGATATAGGACAATTCCTACAAATGAAAAAGAATAGGACTACGGATCAATAGGGTTTTGAGTGGGGAAATGTGAAAGTTCTGATTGTGTAATCAGAAAGTGACGATGTTTATAGTGCGCATTACACGCGCGATTTATTGGACTTTTCAAGTGCGAGTATTTTGTGCGCTTTTATATTAAGGCCAAGGTCAACAAGTTTCTAAATTCAGTTTGTTTCAGCGGCTTGGTCAAGTATCCCAGCAAGGGTAATCGGTGTTCACTGGCCTGTTTCCTGAGCCCCTCCAGTTCAAAGGAAGTCAGGCTGCTCAGCAGGATCGCCTGCCTGATCATTCCACGGTGACTGGCCAGATGGATCAACTCCAGTCCGGGGAGGTCGGGCAGGCATTGATCGCAGAGCAGAATGTCGAATGGTTGCCGCGCCTCGTGCATCTTTTGCAACGCACCTTCGGCGCTGTCGGTGACGGTCAGTTGAGTGAAGCCGAAACTCTCCAGCAGGCATTGGGTCGCAAAGAGCTGGAAGGGATGATCTTCCACCAACAAGATGCGCCAGTCGTTTTTCAACATGGAAATTGGCATTAAACGGAATTCGTCGCCAGCGGGGAGGGTCGATTATTCGGCGGTCCGACTGGACAATCGATCAGCTTGCTCAGCGCGATACGTAGGGGGATTCGTTGAAACGCAGTTGACGGACGAGCGACTCGATCAGCCGGCCAGAATTATCTGACACGGCTGATCCCGGAGTTTTATCCGTGGATGGAGCGGCCAGTCATTTCCTGGGCCATTTCGCTGGCGTAGCTGTCGGTCATGCCGGCGATGAAATCAATCATGCGCAGGAACGATGTATGCAACGGGCCATTCGGATCGGGCGCGTTGTTACCCAACAGGTCGAGTACCCGACGGCTCTTGAAGGACGGCGTGCGGCCGTTGTGCTGTTCCAGCGCCGCGCCGCAGAAGGCGTTGAGCAGGATTTCCAGCGTGGTGTAGGCACCGATTTCATGCAGCGTCTTGCGCTTGTCCTGGAAGATCTTTTTGCGCGCCATGTCCTTGGCATTCAACACGCAGCGCTTGGCCGGGCCGTGCATGTGTTCGACCAGATCGCCAGGCAACGTGCCGGCCAGCAGCGCATCCTGCTGCTCGACAAAGGCGCGGGCGGCGGCGTTGGTCAGGTGTTCGATGGCCTTGCCGCGCAGGATTGCCAGTTTGCGCCGACGGGAATCTTGCGGGCCGAGCAGGCGATAGGTTTCCGGAATATCGTCGCCCACCAGGTCGAGCAGTAGGGATTCGACTTCGGCGTATTCCAGCAGGTCCATTTCCAGGCCATCTTCGAGGTCGATCAGCGCGTAGCAGATGTCATCAGCGGCTTCCATCAGGTACACCAGCGGGTGACGGGCCCAGCGCTGTTCTTCCAGTTGCGGCAGGCCGAGTTTGTGCGCGATCTGTTCCAGCAGCGGCAGTTCGCTCTGATAGCAGCCGAACTTGTGCTTTTTGTAGCCCAGGGAATCGGCGTGCTTGGCGGTCCACGGGTACTTCAAGTAGGTGCCGAGGGTGGCGTAGGTCAGGCGCGTGCCGCCGTCGAACTGGTGATATTCCAGTTGGGTAAGCACGCGAAAGCCTTGGGCATTGCCTTCGAAATTCAGGAAGTCGTTACGCTCGACCTCGCTCATCGCATCCAGCCAGCCACGTCCGGCGGCCTGCTGGAACCAATGACGGATCGCGTCTTCGCCGGAGTGGCCGAAGGGTGGGTTGCCGATGTCATGGGCCAGGCAAGCCGATTGCACCACCATGCCCAAATCACTCGGTTCGCACCATTCGGGCAGGGCGCTGCGAATGGTTTCGCCCACGCGCATGCCCAGCGACCGACCGACGCAACTGACTTCCAGCGAGTGGGTCAGGCGCGTGTGGATGTGATCGTTGCTGGACACCGGGTGCACTTGGGTCTTGCGCCCCAGGCGGCGGAACGCACCGGAAAAAATGATGCGGTCGTGGTCTTTATGGAAAGGGCTGCGGCCAAGTTCTTCCGGGCTGTGCAGCGGCTTTCCGAGGCGTTCGCGGGTAAGCAGGGTTTGCCAATCCAAGGCTGGTTCTCTCCGTCAAATGACTGATGGCCCAGTGTCCTGTCTCGCCTGCGTGCCTGCAAGCAGAACTACAGCCCGGCGGCGTCGATATCGATGAGCAGCAGGCGCTCGCCGTTGTCGAAAAACTGTCCCGCCGTCAGGCAATACTGGTTACTGGTGGCATCGCGGTAGGTGTTGGAAAGCGTCAGCCGCCGCTCATCCCAACCTTCGGCCAGCAGATGATAGAAGTACGGGCGCCAAGACCAGTTGTGGCCCAGGTAGCGGTTATCGGCTTCCCAGCGGTTGTTGCGCCATTCCAGATTGGGCGTCAGTTGCGTGCCATGGCGATCGCATTGGTAGAAACGCAACAGCCAGGGAAAGGCATTCAGTTGCGGCAAGGCGCTGATGGGCGCGCGGGCCTGGGCCCAATCCTGCAGGATCGCCATCAGCTCGCTGAGTTGCCGGCGCATGACCATCAGTTGCCCGCGTTCAATCAGCTTGCGCTGGACATAGCGTTGGCGCAGTTGGGCGAACTGGTCGACGAAGGCATCAGTGGCGAAGAAATCGGTGTGCGCCCGGGCGAACAGAAAACCCTGCACATAACGTGAACCGCACTCCAGGGCAAAACTCAGTTGGGCTTCGGTTTCCACGCCTTCGGCGATGATCCAGCACCCGGTTTTCTCGGCCATCAGCGCCAGGGCCTTGACCACCTCGCTACTCGGTCCGCCCAGGGCTGCGGCCTGAAACAGGCGCATGTCGAGCTTGAGAATGTCGGGTTGCAGGGCAAGCACGCGATCGAGTTGCGAATAACCGGCACCGAAGTCATCGATGGCAATCCGCGCACCTGCCTGGCGATAACGCGCTACCACTTCGGCCAGGCGTTGGCCATCGCCGCCCAGTTCGGTGATCTCGAAGACGATGCGTTGCGGGTCGACGCCATGCCGGGCCAGTTGCTTGAGACTCGGCAAGGCCTGGTCAGGGCGCAAGCGGCTGATCCAGCGCGGCGACATGTTGAGGCTCAGAAACCATTCCGAAGGTGCTTCGTGCAGACGGCTCAACGCGTTATCACGTATCTGTCGGTCGAGGCGACGCAGGGCGATGGCGGGAGTTCGCGGGTCGGCGAACAGCGGTCCCACGGAGGTCAATTGACCATCGGCCTGGCGCAGTCGACCCAATGCTTCGACGCCCGCGATACGCCCGGTGGCGGTATCGATAAATGGCTGAAAGCAGGCGAGCGGTTGCCCGTCGATCACGAGGCCTCCATAGGTGAGGTTTTGTTTTTGGATTGATCCCGAGGCCGGGTAGGCACGCAGGATTGAACCCCTCGATAAAGAGGTTCAATCCCGGTGGTATTGCAAGAATGCAGCCAGTTAACGACTGATCAGTGTTTGCTCGAGTTGCCCTGCAACACCAGTTTGATCAGCGGCCCCAGACTGGTGCCCAGTTGAACGAGGCGCGTGAGGCTGCTGACGCCGCCGTTCTTGGCGCCCTTGCCGGTCAGGAAACCGAGCAGGGTCACGGCGGCCATGCCCCAGAGCGGAGCGTGCTTGATGCCAAAACCACCTTGCAGGTTTTGTGTCATCCCGCGCACGCGCTGCAGCGGTTGCAACAATTGCCGGGATTCCTGGCGGATTTCCTGGCGATGCATTTCCATGCGCAAACGGATCAGCGCCTTGCGCATTTCCGCGCGCGAGCTGTTGTGCGGCAGTTCAGGCAGGCTCATGGCAGCAGGCGCTCCCGATCATTGGCCAGTTCTTCCAGGGTGCCATGGAAGGGCGAGGATTCATCGAATACCGCAGCCTTGAGGCGCATCCCGCAGAAAATCGCGGCCAGGGTGTAGAACACGCACAGCCCAATGATGGCGGCCAGGCGATAGGTGTCCCAAAACAGGATCATCACCAGCGTCGACAACCCCACCAGCAACAGCAAGGCAAACACCAGCGCCAGGCCGGCAAACAACAACAGGCTGACGGTGCGGGCTTTCTGTTCCTGCAATTCGATGCCGAACAATTCGACATGGCTGTGCAGCAACCCTAGAAACGCCGCACCCAGCCGCCGCGAGGAAGCGCTTGTGCCCGTCGCGGACGGGCCGGATTCGCCGATAGACATATCAGCGACGCGTGGCCAGCAGGCCAATCAGGAAACCCACGCCGGCAGCGATGCCGACCGATTGCCATGGGTTGGCCTGAACGTAATCTTCGGTGGCGGTGACGGCGGCCTGACCGCGCTCGCGCAGCGAGTCTTCGGTCAGTTTCAGGGTTTCGCGAGCACGCAGCAGGCTGTCGTGGATCTGGTCACGCAATTCATCGGCCTGATCGCCGGCGATGGATTTGGTGTGTTCCAGCAACCGTTCAGTGTCGCTGACCAGGGTCTGAAAATCGTTCATCAGGATTTCTTGAGCAGTCTTTGCCTTGATGCTGGCCATGGGTAAATCTCCGTAAGTGGCTTCTGATGCGTTCGAGTATGAGCCTTGGGTGAAGGTTCAGTACAAATGACTGGTACAACTTTTGCTATGTCATGGTGCGTCAGCCCGCGCCGTTGCGCTGTTGCTGGGCATGATTTGAGCAAAACCATAACTCAAATAATCGAAACCCGCGCAAAGGTCATGACCTTGTGCGCCAAAGCGGTTCATTGGAATCAATGCGTTGGTTCCGGGAGGCCGCAACTTGGTGCATGGATTGTCTGCGCGAACTGCTTTGGTGCTTTTTTAGCCTTCAGGTCTGCCAACCCCATGGAAAATCTGCAAAGCGCTGTGGACAGTCTGGTCCATAGCTCCAATACGTTGTTCATTTTGATCGGTGCGGTCATGGTTTTGGCCATGCACGCCGGTTTCGCGTTTCTGGAAGTCGGTACGGTTCGGCAAAAGAACCAGGTCAACGCCTTGTCGAAAATCCTCAGCGACTTCGCGATTTCGACGTTGGCGTATTTCTTTATAGGCTACTGGATTTCCTACGGCGTGACTTTCATGCAACCGGCGGCGGTGATCAACGCCGATCACGGTTACGCTCTGGTGAAATTCTTCTTCCTGCTGACCTTTGCGGCGGCGATCCCGGCGATTATTTCCGGTGGCATTGCCGAGCGGGCGCGCTTCGTGCCGCAGTTGTGCGCGACGGCACTGATCGTGGCGTTCATCTACCCGTTTTTCGAGGGCATGATCTGGAACGGCAACTTCGGTGTGCAAGCCTGGTTGCTGGAACGCTTTGGCGCCAGCTTCCATGATTTCGCCGGCTCGGTGGTGGTTCACGCCATGGGCGGTTGGCTGGCGCTGGCGGCGGTGCTGTTGCTGGGACCACGGCAGGGGCGATATCGCGACGGTCGGCTGGTGGCGTTCGCGCCGTCGAGCATTCCCTTCCTGGCCTTGGGCTCGTGGATTCTGATCGTCGGCTGGTTCGGCTTTAACGTCATGAGCGCGCAGACATTGCAGGGCGTCAGTGGGCTGGTGGCGGTGAACTCGCTGATGGCAATGGTCGGCGGCACGGTGGCGGCGCTGATCGTCGGGCGCAATGACCCGGGCTTTCTGCATAACGGCCCGTTGGCCGGGCTGGTGGCGATCTGCGCCGGTTCCGACCTGATGCACCCGGTCGGCGCGCTGGTGACCGGCGCGATTGCCGGGGCCTTGTTCGTCTGGTGCTTTACCGCAGCGCAAGGCAAATGGCACATCGATGATGTGCTGGGTGTCTGGCCGTTGCACGGTTTGTGCGGTGTCTGGGGCGGGATTGCTTGTGGCATTTTCGGCCAGACGGCACTGGGCGGCCTCGGCGGTGTGAGCCTGATCAGCCAGTTGATCGGCACCTCGCTGGGCGTGATCGTGGCACTGGCCGGTGGCTTCGCGGTGTACGGCACGATCAAGGCATTCCATGGTTTGCGCCTGAGTCAGGAAGAAGAGTATTACGGTGCGGACTTGTCGGTGCACAAGATCGGCGCCGTGAGCCAGGACTAGTTTTCCTCATCGTCGGCACCGGGATAAAACCGGTGCAGCAGGCTGTAGCGGTCATGTCGGACCTGATCGACCCGCTCCTGGACCTGATGCGCCGGCAGCCCCAGCATGATCAGCGCATGGGAGGCGAGCATCAGGCTCGACTCCAGCAACTCCGGCACCACTTCATTGGCGCCGGCGGCTTTCAATTCGGCCCACTGACTGTCGTCCCGGGTGCGCACCAGGATCGGCACACTTGGGTTGTATCGACGTGCTTCCTTGAGGATCAACAGGGCGATATCAGTCTGGTCCACGGCAATCACCAGTAACCGGGCACGCTCCAGCCCCACGGCGGCGAGCAACTCGCCGCGTCGTGAATCGCCATAGTGCACGCTGCTTTCCTCGGCGGCCGCTTCCTGGACCCGCACCGGATCGTTATCCAGGGCGATATAAGGTTGTTGCGCGTTGTGCAGAAAGCGTCCGATGGATTGCCCCACTCGACCGTAACCGCAAATCACCACATGGCCGTGCAATCCGGCGTTGAGAGCGCTGATTTCCTCGAGTTTTGCTTCTTCGTTGGGTTTGCGGTGCAGGCGCGCAGCGATACGTGGCGCGGCGCGCAGCAGCAGTGGCGTGACCAGCATCGAACAGAACGTCGCCGCCAGCAGCAAGCCGCCAAGGTCGGCGGGCATCAATTTGTTCTGTTGCATCTGCGCCATCAAGGCAAAGCAGAACTCGCCGCCCTGGGCCAGCGCCAAGCCACTGCGCCAGGCGGTCTCGCCATCGCTGCCGCGCCATTTGACCAGTAGAGCCACCACACTGCCCTTGATCAGCAGCAGTCCGAGCGTGAGGCCGAGGATCAACAAGCCGTGGCTGGCAAACAGTTGCAGGTCGATCAGCATGCCGATACTGACGAAAAACAGTCCCAGCAGGATGTCGCGGAACGGCCGGATGTCCGCCTCGATCTGATGGCGGTAATGACTTTCCCCCAACAGCATGCCGGCGAGGAACGCGCCGAGGGCGGGGGAGAGGCCAAGCAGATGCGTCAGCCACGCGGTCAGCAGCACAATCACCAGCGCCAGCAGCACGAACAGTTCTGCGGAACGGGACGCGGCGACTTCCTGGAACAATCGGGGCAGCAGCCAGCGACTGGCCAACAGCAGGCCGACAAACAGCAACACGGTCTTGGCCAGTGTCAGGGGCAGCGCCCAATACCAGGCTTGATCGCTGCTGCCGGCGAACACCGGCACCAGGGTCAGCAGCAACACAGCGACCACGTCCTGGAACAGCAGCACACCAATGGCATTCTGGCCGTGACTGCTGAAAATCTCCCCCAGGCTGCCCAGCTCCTTGCTGACGATGGCCGTGGACGACAACGCCAGGCCGGCGCCGAGCAGCAGCGCCGGGGTGACCGACACGCCGAACAGCATCAGCAAGCCCCCCAGCAGCAGCCCGGAAACCAACACTTGCAGGCTGCCGAGGCCGAACACCACCTGGCGCAACGCGAGCATTTTCGACAGGGAAAACTCCAGCCCCAGTGAAAACAGCAAAAACACCACGCCCAGTTCGGCGAGGTCTGGCAGCTCTTCGCTTTCATTCACCCAGTTGAATGCCGTGGGCCCGACCATCAGCCCCACGCAGAGGTAGCCCAGCACGGGCGGCAAACGCAGGCGCCGGAACAGGGCAATGACCACCAGGGAGGAGGCGAGAATGATCAACAAATTGGCAAACACTGAAAACTCCGGTGAAGGGTTCGGGCTACCCAAGCGTAGAGGCAAAAAAAGTCCAGAGCATCGCGCAAACGGGATTGCGCGCAAATGATATGCATCAGGAAATTGCCGAAACCTTTTGAAATTGGCTGGCGGGCCCTTGGGGCGTTGGCTCGACGGTTGATGTCAGCGGGGCCTAGAATGAAAGTCTATTTGAACGGGTCTGTTTGTCATGCCTCCTGAATGTCAGCTGTTCGGCACCTTGGGTTGCCATCTCTGTGAACTTGCCGAAGACGAACTGATGCCTTTGGTCGAGCACGGTTTGATGGTGGAGTTGGTGGATATCGCGGAAAACGAGGATTGGGTCGAAGACTACGGCCTGCGTATCCCGGTGCTGCGGCGCCTGGATACCGGCGCTGAACTGGATTGGCCCTTTGATGCCGAGCAGGTCGTGACGTTCTTGCGCTAGGTCTTCCCCATCCGTCGCGGTGTTGTTTGCGCCATTGGCGAAAAGCAGGTTATTCGGTTACTGTATGTTCATACAGTTATTCGGATTGCCTGCCATGCGTCCTCCTCCTGCGGATTTGGCCAGGTGATCCCGCTAGTCAGAGGGATGAACCGTGGTCAATGTCGAACAATTGAAGAACAGCGTGAACCGGATGTCAGTCGACGTGGTGCGCGAGGCGGTCCTCGAATTGCGTCTGGATGGCCTGGTCACGGAAGGTAAAACCCCCTTCAACAAGCTGCATTTCAACACCTGTTTCGCCGAGATCGAAGCCCTGTTCCAGCGCGCGGGTTATCACCGGCAGCTGGATGTCGTGGGGTATCAGGGCTTGATGTACGCGCTTTACGATCCCGTTCGCTGGGAAGCGGTGGATGTGCTGCGCTGGCTCAAGGAATTCACCGAGGCGGCGGCGCGGACCCAGTCGATACCGGCCTGAGGATTCTCCGCTAGGTTCGCTCCGGCCGCTGTTGGATAATGCCGCCCTGTATTGAGGGTTAGAGCGTTCGTATGTCCACTTCATCGTTTTCCGCTGCACACAGCCAGGCCAGCACCCTCTATTTGCCGCCGGGCCCGTGGCAGACCGTGCTCGATTGCCTGTGCGAGCACTTCGGCGCTATCGGTCGTGAGCAATGGCTGGACCGTATCGCTCGTGGCCGTGTCCTCGACGGCCAGGGACAGCCGATCGCCCTGGACCTGCCGTACAAGGAAGGCCTGCGGATTCATTATTTTCGTGAAGTGCCGGACGAAAAGCCGATCCCGGTGGTCGAGTCGATCCTGTATGCCGACGAACATTTGGTAGTCGCGGACAAGCCGCACTTTCTGCCCGTTACGCCGGCTGGCGAATACGTGGAACAAACCCTGCTGCGACGACTGATCCACCGCCTGGATAACCCGCATCTGGTGCCGTTGCACCGCATTGACCGGCATACGGCGGGGCTCGTGCTGTTTTCGGCCAACCCGCAGACGCGTTCTGCGTATCAGTCGTTGTTTCCGACGCGCCAGATCGAAAAGCGCTACGAGGCGATTGCACGGGCGTTGCCTGAGCTGTCCTTCCCGCTGGTGCATAAAAGTCGTCTCGTGGACGGCGAACCGTTCTTCCGCATGCAGGAAGGCCCGGGTGTCAGCAATACCGAGACGGCGGTCGAGGTCAGGGAGAAAAACGGTGAGCTCTGGCGTTACGGGCTGTACCCGGTCACTGGCAAAAAGCACCAGTTGCGGGTGCACATGACTTCTTTGGGGGCCAGCATCTGCAATGATCCGTTCTATCCGCAGGTACTCAAGGACGTCGAGGATGATTACGCCAATCCCTTGAAGCTGTTGGCCCAAGGGCTGCGCTTTGTGGACCCGGTCACCGGCGAAGAGCGCGCCTTCGAAAGCACCATCACCTTGCAGTGGTGATCGGCAGAGCACTTTTCTTCAGCCACGAAAAAGCCCGCATTTAGCGGGCTTTTCTGTATCTGGTTGTCACCGCAAGGATTACAGGTCCTTAACGGTACGAACCTGATCCTTGTTGATGCGGGTGTGCTTGCCGTCCAACTGTTCGAACTCGTAGAAACCCGACTCTTCATCGAATTTAGGTTGGTCGACGGCCTGGATTTCACGACCATCATTCAAGGTGATCACTGTTGGCGATGCGCAACCGGCGAGGGTAGCGAGGCCCAGTGCGAGCATGAAAGTGGCGAGGGTCCGTTGAGTCATGAGTGTGTCTCCGAATATGAATACTTTTAGTTACTGAGCTTGTAGACGTATGCAACGAGCGCAAGTTCCTTCTCGTGTCAGTCTGACACAGTGTGGTGTGCACTTAACAGTTCTGGTGTGTTCAGGTTGGCCAGCCGAGGGTCGTTGTCCGGGCATTGCAGGGCGGTGGCGCCCAGCTGCCGCATGATTCGCCCCGGGCTGCGCTCGCCTTCGTTCCAGGCATTTTCGAACGCATTTGAAAGGGCCACAGGAATAATGCACAGCAACGGCTCCCAATGGTCACCGTGGCGCAGCATCAGGGGATTGTCCGGGTGTTGTGCGGCGGTTTCGCGCATGCCTTGAAGCAGGGCTGCGTCGATACGCGGCACGTCGCAGGGCAACACCAGCAAATAGGCGTGGCGGGCGGCTTTCAGGCCGGCACGGATACCGGCCAGGGGGCCGGGAAAGTCGGCGTGATCATCAACCACCAGTTGGTCGGCGTAGGGCGCGTATTTTTCCTGGTTTCTGTTGCAGGAGATGATCAAGTCGTCGCTCAGCGCGCGGGTCTTGCGGTGCAGATGGGCAATCAGCGGTTCACCGTGCCACTCGATCAGCCCCTTGTCCTGGCCGCCCATACGCTGGCCACGTCCACCCGCCAGGAGCAGAATTGAACAGGTCGGCAGCGGTGTAGTCGAGGTCATGGCAGCTCTCCATGGGGGCGGCGAAAAATTAAGGCGCTGTGATATAACACCGGGCTGTTTCCCCTACAACTGGAAGAGCCTATGAAAGCCAAGGCTGATGTACCTTTCGCGCCGCTCAACATCGCGGTGTTGACGGTCAGCGATACCCGAACCCTGGAAACCGACACCTCTGGGCAGGTCTTTGTCGACCGCCTGAGCGCGGCCGGTCACAACCTCGCGGAGCGGGTGTTGCTTAAAGATGACCTCTACAAAATTCGCGCGCAAGTCGCCACCTGGATTGCCGAAGATGTGGTGCAGGTCGTGCTGATCACGGGCGGCACCGGATTCACCGGGCGCGACAGCACACCGGAAGCGGTCAGTTGCCTGCTGGACAAGCAGGTCGATGGTTTTGGCGAATTGTTCCGGCAGATTTCCGTGGCCGACATTGGCACATCGACCGTGCAGTCCCGTGCTCTGGCCGGTCTGGCCAACGGCACGCTGGTCTGCTGCTTGCCGGGCTCGACCAACGCCGTGCGTACCGGTTGGGATGGCATTCTTGCCGAGCAACTGGATTCGCGGCACCGCCCGTGCAATTTCGTCCCTCATCTGAAACAGGCAGCCCCCTGTGAATCCCGCGGGTAAGCCCGGCAAGACCGGCAGCTTGATGCCTGTCGAGGTGGCACTGGCGCGCTTGCTGGAAATGGCCGAAGCAGCACCGATCCGCGAGCGTGAACACCTGCCGTTGGCGCAGGTTCAGGGGCGTGTGCTGGCAGAGGATCTGATCTCGACGCTGGACCTGCCTCCCTGGCCCAACAGTGCCATGGACGGTTATGCCTTGCGTCTGGCCGACTGGAGCGGTGAACCGTTGGTGGTCAGCCAGAAGATTTTCGCTGGCCAGGCCCCGCAGCCATTGCAGCCAGGAACCTGTGCACGAATCTTTACCGGTGCGCCGGTGCCTGCCGGTGCCGACTGCGTCGAGATGCAAGAGAACGCCGAGGTCCAGGCGGATGAGCGCGTGCGTTTCACCGAAACCATGACGCCGGGCCAGAACATTCGTCCACAGGGCCAGGAAACCACTGTCGGTGAATTGGTCTTGTCCGCTGGTACGCGCCTGGGTCCTATCGAGCAGGGGCTGGCGGCATCGCTGGGATGTGCCGAGCTGGCGGTGGTGCGCAAGGTTCGTGTGGCGGTGTTGTCCACCGGTGATGAACTGATCGAGCCCGGTCAGGCGTTGGGTCCGGGACAGATCTACAACAGCAATCGTGTGTTGCTTTGCAGCTGGTTGCAGCGTTTAGGCTGCGAGGTGATTGATGCCGGCATTCTTGAGGATGATCTGGCGGTAACGCGTGCTCGCCTGGGCGAACTGAGCAATGTCGACCTGATTTTGTCCACCGGTGGTGTATCTGTGGGTGAGGCCGACTTCCTCGGCATTGCCTTGCGCGAAGAGGGTGAGCTCACATTGTGGAAGCTTGCCATCAAGCCCGGAAAACCGCTGACGTTTGGCCATTTTCGTGGCGTACCGGTGATTGGCTTGCCGGGTAACCCGGCTTCAACGCTGGTGACCTTTGCTTTGTTGGCGCGGCCTTATCTCCTGCGCCGTCAGGGTGTCCAGGAGGTCGAACCGTTGAAGTTTCCGGTGCCGGCAGGGTTCGTCTGGCCCAAGGCTGGCAACCGACGGGAGTACCTGCGTGGGCGCCTCGAGAATGGTCGGGCAATCATCTACAGGAATCAGAGCTCCGGCGTTCTGCGCAGCGCCGCCTGGGCCGAAGGCCTGGTGGAGGTGCTGGAAGATCGCACGTTGATCGAGGGTGAATACGTCAACTTCATCCCCCTGAGTGAAGTCTTGGGCTGATGCCTGTCGACGCAGGGCCGGCTGATCCAGCCGTGCCTTGCGTCACCCTGCCGCTCAATGAGACAGGAGCGTCACGACCTGATCGAACCGGCTGTTGGCGATCCACCCCAGAAGCCCCAGCAACACGGCGCTTGCGCCAGCCAGGTAGGCCAGTCGGTGCTTGATGGATTTGACGTCACCACGCACTTCGTCCATGTCTCGGCGGATGTACTTGAGGTGGGTTTCCAACTCAACGACGCGAGGTTCCATATCTTCTCCAGCAGGTTTTGCGCTGTGTGTGAACTCAGCCTGATGAGCCCTTAGGGCGTTTGCATTCATTGCGTGCACATCCTTGTGTGTTTGTATTTTGATGGTTGAAACCATTAGGCCCAACGTTGGACCAATCACCTGGCTCGGTCAATTGAGCCGATTCCGTATGTTTCGTAAGAAAAAATACCGCGTTGTAGGACCCCGGGCGCCGGGACCCTGAATTAATTCAAGTTTTCCTGACTTTTTTGCGTGTCCGTGCGGTCAACATCTCCCATACGGATTCCAATCATGGGAGTGATGGCAATGGATGAGCGCAAGGCGCTGTTGATTCTGCATGGCAAGCAGGCACTCAATGAGGACGTTCGCGCGGCCGTTGAAGGCAAGCGCAAGCAGGGATGGGAGCTGGCGGTCCGGCTGACCTGGGAGGCCGGCGATGCCGCGCGCCTGGTGAATGAAGCGCTGGCTGCCGGATACACGCAAGTGATTGCCGGGGGCGGTGACGGCACCTTGCGCGATATCGCTGAAGCCATGGCGGCACACCCGAACGAGGCTAGCCTGGTGCTGCTGCCGTTGGGTACCGCGAATGACTTTGCCCGCGCCGCCGGTATTTCCCTGGAGCCCGCTCAGGCACTGGAACTGTTGGACAGTGCTCCGAGCGCCATCGATCTGGGAACCGTTGGCGGACAAGCGTTCCTGAACATGGCCACCGGCGGATTTGGCAGTAACGTCACGGCCAACACCTCGGAGGACCTGAAAAAAATCCTCGGTGGCGCGGCGTATCTGTTCACCGGCTTATCGCGCTTCAGCGAATTGCATGCCGCTTATGGCGAATTGCAGGGGCCGGACTTTCACTGGCGTGGCGAATTACTCGCGTTGGGCATCGGCAATGGCCGACAGGCCGGTGGTGGCCGTGTGTTGTGCCCGGAGGCACTGGTGGACGACGGATTACTGGACATCAGCATTCTGCCGGCGCCTCAGGAAGTGGTCGGCACGTTGAAGAACTTGCTGACCGAGGGCTTCGGCATCGACAACATGTTCGTGCGAGCCCGTTTGCCCTGGGTCGAGATCAAGGTCTCGGAAGGCCTGCATATCAATCTGGATGGTGAACCGCTGGAGGGCGACGACTTGCGTTTCGAAGCGCGTCCGGCGGCATTGCGGGTGCACTTGCCGCCGAACTCGCCGCTGCTCAGCTCAACGCCAGCCCTCAATCGTCCAGGCTGATGATTTGTTCGCGCACGGCGAACAGCACCAGGCCCGCCACGTCGTAGATCTGCAAGCGTTTCATGATCTGCGAGCGGTGGGTTTCGACGGTCTTGATGCTCAGGCCCAGGCCGTTGGCGATTTCCCGGGTGGATTTGCCGCGCACGATCAGCCGCAGGATTTCCAGCTGGCGTGCCGTCAGGTTATGGGAGTTCTGGGTCGGCGCCTGGTTTTTCTGGGTACGGGTCAGCGCCTGGCTGATCACCGTGTGGGCGATGGCCGGGCTCAGGTAGCGCTCGTTGTTGCGCAAGGCGTCCAGGGCGTGTTCGAGTTCAGTCGCCGTGGTGTCTTTGAGTAAATAACCATGAGCCCCGGATTCCAGTGCCTGCATGATCAGCGTCGGGTCGATGTGCATCGACAGGATCAGTACCTTGCTTTGCGGGCGAACCCTTTTGAGGCGCTGCAAGGCTTCGAGGCCGCCGGTCTCCTTCATGGAGATATCCAGCAAGACAATGTCCGGGGACAGTTGCTCGACCATCTCCAGCAGTTGCGAGCCGTCATTTGCCTCGCCGACTACCGCGTAGCCGGGAATATCCAGCACCAGAGCGCGCACGCCTGCCCGGATAAGCGAGTGGTCATCCACCAGAAGTAAATTACAAGTCAACGCATAACCTTATTCGTACTGGCCCGTTCGAGCGCGCGGGGCGCCCAGGGGAAAAGTGCTTCGATTTGAGTGCCTTTGCCTGGCTCGCTGGTCACGGTCAAGGTCCCGCCCAATTGCTCGAGCCGTTCCGACATCCCGGCCATTCCACGTTGTCCCTCGCGTCCGGGGTTGGCCGCGGGCGCGAAACCCAGGCCGTCATCGCTGATCAGCAATGTCAGGCCTTGGGGTAGGCGTTGCACGCGCACCAGCAAATTCCGGGCCTCGGCATGGCGCAAAATATTGGTCACCGCTTCCTGGGTAATCCGGAACGCGGCCACGGCCATTTCTTCCGGAATGCCGGTCAAGCGCTGATGGCATTCCAGGCTCCAGTGCACCGAGGTATTGGCCAGGGTCTTGAGCAAGTGTGCCCGCAGGCTGGCTTCCAGGCCAAGACTGGTCAACTGTCGGGGGTTGAGAATGGCAGAGACGTCGCGCACCTTGGTCAGGGTTTCTTCCAGGGTGTCGCACAGCACCGAGCATTGCCCCTGCAGGTCTTCGGGCAGTCGGCGCTTGAGCCATTCGCTTTGCAGTTTTGCCGCGGTCAGCAATTGGCCGATATCGTCGTGCAACTCGCGGCTGAGCCGATGACGTTCGTTTTCCTGTACTTCCAGAAGCCGGTCGGCCAGCTCTTGAGGTTGGAACTTGATTGATTTGCGCGACAGTCGATGCCCGGTCCAGACACAGGCCAGTGCCGCGATGTTGAGCACCAGCAGGCTCGCCGGCAAGCGAGTGGAGAGGCCATAGACCAGCAAACTGCCAAGCGCCGAGCAGGTACACAGCAACAGCGTGAACCGACGCGCGTTTACTCGGGAAGGTGGCCACGTGGTGATTGACTTGAGGCTGGCGTACATAGCAGATGGAGCCAATGGATGTTCGCTGCGGGTAGACCCGTCATGGTGACTGACGAGTCTCTGTCTGAAAAACTTTTGGGTAAATCACCGACTTCAACGGGGCAAACCAAAGGACGAAATACAGCGTTGAAGTTTAGCGGTTTGCTATCGTCTGGAATCACGGTGCCATTAATTGACGCCAATTAATGGCCGGCATAATACCACTTAAGATACCGTTGGTCGCGTTTGGTATATATGTCTATACAGTCAGGAATTAGGGTGCATGGACGTTGGTTCCATAATGGAAAAAGTTTGGGTTTTTGTCACATGAAGATAGTGAAGGTGCCTGGATTTTATTTTTAAAGTCAGGCATTACCTGAGCCCAAGACAGAAAGTCCGTGCTCGACTGGAATAGTTATTTGTAGTGAGTTGTCGTTGACAGATATGAAATATTCAATTGCGACATGTGCATTCAAATTAATCAGCCGGGTGCGGGCAATAACAAAACCAGCCAACGAATAGTTGTCCGGTAAATTTAAGCTTGCCGTTCCGAGAAGGTCACGAGGGTGAGCGGTTTGGCATGCACGGGAGGTTGAAAGCGACTTTGCCCGACCTGAAAGGCAAACGCTTCGATCAACGATGTCTGCTCGCTTTCATCCAGGCTCAACTGGCCGGTTCTTTGGTCGATGAGTTCGAGTTGCCAGGCCAGCAGCGTCAGGCAATCTTTCAGCGCTTCCAGGGCCAGGTCGTTCAGCACCCTCTGATGCTGGGCATGGTTCAACAAACCATGAATGTGCAGCGAAAACTCCGACACCGCTTCCAGTCCCAAGGCATCGGCCTTGTTTGCCAGCTTGAGCAGGGTGCTGAGCATGCAATCGATTGCGTCCGTATCATGGCTGATCAGTTGCAGATGACTGACGCATTCCTCGGTTTTGGCCAGGAGTGTTTCAGCCTCGACTAGAAACTCGGGAAGCCCTTGAGTCCCCTCTTTATGGTCGTTCGGCATGCTTATCTCCACAACGTCATGTCAGATGGGGGAATGTCGTGTGTGTCGATAATCACGAGTTTTTGCGCGAGCGCACCCCGGCGAGCTGTTGTGCACGCTGGATAACTCGAGAGGGTGGAGGGCCACTGACCTGCGATCGCACACAAAAGCCTGACTCCGTTCATGCAATGAGAATGGCGTCACATTAATGGCTATTGGATATTGCGAATATCAGGTTGGGCCTGATTGTTACTAGGGGAATCCCTTACGCAGGGGAACCTATCGTGCAAACCGAGGTCGCGCGGCGGGGAAAGAAACGTGATGAAAATCACGAGGCCAGTAAAGCATGATGTTAATGTGACATCAATGGCTGAAGATGGCATTTTGTCGGGGGGTCAAGGTCCTGCAATAACAGCCGATAACCCTCTTTAGTGAATTCATCAGAACAAGCCCAGGAGTCATTGATGGCCGGCATTCTCGACACGGTAGACCAACGCACGCAACTGGTGGGTGAGAATCGCCTGGAAATTCTCATGTTCCGGTTGGCCGGGCGACAATTGTTCGCGATCAACGTGTTTAAAGTTCAAGAAGTCCTGCAACTGCCGAAACTGACCTTGATGCCCCAGCGTCATCCGTTTGTCTGCGGCGTGGTCAACCTGCGCGGCCAGACGCTGCCGGTGATCGACCTGTCCCAGGCGATCGGCATGCGTCCTTTGGTGCCAAGCCCGACCAGCACCATTATCGTTACCGAGTACAACCGCTCGGTGCAGGCGTTCCTAGTCGGTGGCGTGGACCGTATCGTCAACATGAACTGGGAAGCCATTCTGCCGCCGCCAACCAGCGCCGGTCGCCAGCATTACCTGACGGCCATAAGCAAGGTCGATGACCAGTTGGTGGAAATCATCGACGTGGAAAAAGTCCTCGCCGAAATCGTCCCGTACAACGCCAAGGTGTCCAAGGAGAAACTCGATGACCCGGTGCTCGAACGCGCCCGTGGTCGTGAAGTGCTGCTCGTGGACGACTCCAACGTGGCGCTCTCTCAATTGCGTGACACCCTCGGCCAGTTGGGCGTGAAGATGCACATCGCCAGCGACGGACTGAAAGCCTTGAACATGCTCAAGGCCTGGGCCGATACCGGCGTGGTCATGACCGACAAACTGCTGATGATCTTCACCGACGCGGAAATGCCGGAGATGGACGGCTATCGCCTGACCACTGAAATCCGTAACGACCCGCGCCTGCGCGGCCTCTACGTGGTCCTGCACACCTCGCTGTCCGGCAGTTTCAACGACTCGATGGTGAAGAAGGTCGGCTGCGACAACTTCCTCTCCAAGTTCCAGCCGGACAAGCTTGTGGATGTAGTGCGCCAGCGCCTGATGCTGGACGAAGTGCCTGCCTGATTCCGGCACGAGCAATCAACCTGTGGGAGCGAGCTTGCTCGCGATAGCGATAGTCCATTCAACATCCCTGTTGACTGCTCCTCCGCCTTCGCGAGCAAGCTCGCTCCCACAGGTTTTTTTTTGCCTTTGATTCAGCGATCAAGCTCGTATAGGGTGACTTTTTTTGCCCACCAGGGAGCAGGCAATGCTGCGTCTGAGCGCGCTTTATCGTTATCCGTTGAAATCCGCCAAGGGCGAGACCCTGCAACAGGTCAGCCTCGACAAACTGGGCCTGGACGGTGATCGACGCTGGATGCTGGTAGATGAGGCCAGCGGGCGTTTCCTGACCCAACGAGCGGTGGCGCAGATGAGCCAGTTGTCGGCGCTGTGGAATGCTGATGGTGGCTTGACCCTCAGTGCGCCTGGCCATTCACCCATCGATATCGCCTTGCCCGGCAACGAGGCGGAACTGCGCGGCGTGACCATTTGGCGCGACACCTTGCGTGTGCCGGATGCCGGCGACGCGGCGGGTGCCTGGGTCAGTCAGTTCATCGGCAAGCCGACGCGGCTGGTGCAAGTACCACTGGATCGCGCGCGCAGCACCCAGGCCGGTTACGGCAAGGACGATGATCAGGTGGCGTTCGCCGATGGTTTCCCGCTGCTACTGATCGGGCAGGCATCGCTGGAAGACCTCTCGAGCAAAGTCGGGCGTCCGCTGGAAATGCTGCGCTTCCGGCCCAATCTGGTGATCGAAGGCAGCGGGGCCTATGCCGAAGATGGCTGGAAGCGCATCCGAATCGGCGATGTCGAGTTCCGGGTGGTCAAGTCGTGCGCGCGGTGCATCCTGACCACCATCGATCCGCAGACCGGTGTCCGCAGCGATGATCGCGAGCCGCTGGCCACGCTGCAAAAGTATCGGGCCGAAGAGGATGGCGCGATGTTCGGCCAGAACCTGGTCAACGACAGCAACGGTCGACTTGAAGTCGGCATGCCGGTGACGATTCTCGAGTAACCCGCGCCATGAACGAAAAATGCCCGTGTCCTTGGACACGGGCATTTTTTTGTCACTGTGAAAACCCAGGGTTTTAGCCGCGGTATTCGCACAGGTAAGCGGTGTCGACGGCCACTTTCAGCTGGAACTTGCTGTTGGCAGGCACGTTGAACTGGCTGCCGGCGGCGAAGGTTTCCCAGTCGCTGCTGTCCGGCAACTTGACGGTCAGGGCGCCGGTTACCACGTGCATGATTTCACGCTGGCTGGTGCCGAATTCGTATTCGCCCGGGGCCATGACGCCGATGGTCGCCGGACCTTCAGCAGTGCCAAAGGCGATCGACTTGACGGTGCCGTCGAAGTACTCGTTGACTTTAAACATGGGCGATTCCTCGAAAAAGGGCTTAAAAGGGCCGGCCAGTATGCACAACGCCCCTTGCGCCGTCACCTTCCTAGATGGGCAGCACCAGCGGTAATAACCGCGCGGTATTGCGTGCGTCCTCCAGCGCCCGGTGTTGCTGGCCGTTGAACTGCATGCCCGCCAGTTGCAGCGCACCGTTGAGCCCCAGCGGCCGTTCCAGTCGCCGCGCCTTGGCGAAACGCTGCTTGAGGTTCATGTGCGGCACCTGGCTCAAGAAACTGTCGAGTTGCAGGCGCTGCCATTCCTGAACCAGTTGCTTGCGGTCGTAATCGCCCCAACTGGCCCAACCGTCCAGGCGCGAATGATGTTGGCCGAGCCAGCGTTCGAACGCCGGCCAGACCTCGGTCAACGGCTGCGCGGTATCGATATTAGCCTGGGTGATGTGGGTCAACTCGCGGCAAAACGGCGTCAGCAACGGCCGACGCGTCGGGCGTACGAAGCGCTGGAATTGATCCAGTTCCCGACCTTTTCGGTCCACCAGGGTGGCACCGATTTCGATGATTTCCATCTCTGTGACTGGCCAGCCGCCCTCATCGGTGGTGGCTTCCAGATCAATGACCAACCAGTGAGGCATCGCAGGGTTCCTGGTATCCGCGTCCTGATAGGGCTTGAGCGTAGCCAAACCCGGCGGATCCGCCTAGCGCCTTATTCGACCTCCAGTAAAATCTGACGATTTTTGACCTGATCGCCGACCCTTACCTGCAAGCGCTTGAGCACGCCGTCGATGCCGGATTTCAACGGATGCTCCATTTTCATGGCCTCCAGCACTACCAATAGCTGCCCTTTGCTGACGGTGCTGCCCTCGCTGACCAGCACGTCGACGATCGCCCCGTCCATCGGCGCCTTGAGCGTGCCGGAGCTGACGCTGGCCTGACTGGTCACTGCAATTTGTGTGCGATCCACCAGCCGCAGGCTGCCGGGGCGGGTGAATAGCCAGAGTTGCCCGGCGTCGAGGCGGTAGGCGTGACGTTGGCGGATGCCATCAATTTCCAGGATGGCGTGCTGCCCGTCGCAGTGGATGATCTTCAGTGTGAGCATCCGATTGCCGACCTTTAGCCGATACGGCTCGCCAGGCACTGCATTCAGCTCTACGCTCCAATTCTGATCTTCCACGCCGATCCGATAGTGCAGCGGCACGCTGGCATTGTTGCGCCAGCCGGCCAACGGCGCGGCGTGTTGCTGTGCTGAAGCTTGATAGAGCAGCGCCGTCGCGATGGCCAGTTCTTCGGCGCTCGGGACGTGGGCATGCAGGCAAGGATGCTCGGCAAAGTGCGTCGGGATAAACCCGGTGCTGAACTCGCCGCTGATAAATTGTGGGTGTTCGAGCAGGCTGGCGAGCAGGCGCTGATTGCTTTGCACGCCCAACAGCACGCTGTCCTGCACCGCGCGCACAAGCTTGCGCCGGGCTTCTTCGCGGGTGGCGCCGTGGGCGATGAGTTTGCCGAGCAGCGGATCGTAGAAGGGGCTGACGTGCTGGCCTTCGATCAGGCCATGGTCGATGCGTACGCCACTTTGCAACGCTGGCTCCCAGGCTACGATACGCCCGGTCTGCGGCAGGAAACCCTGGGCCGGGTCTTCGGCGTACAGGCGTACTTCGATGGCGTGCCCGTTAAGTTGCAGCTGATCCTGTCGCAATGGCAGCGGCAGGCCTTCGGCGACGTGCAGTTGCCAGGCCACCAGGTCCAGGCCGGTGATCAGTTCGGTCACCGGGTGTTCCACTTGCAGTCGGGTGTTCATCTCCAGAAAGAAAAACTGGCCGCGCGCATCGAGCAGGAACTCCACCGTGCCGGCGCCGACATAATTCACCGCGCGCCCGGCCTTGAGCGCCGCTTCGCCCATGGCCTCGCGCAGTTCAGCGGTCATCACCGGGCAGGGCGCTTCCTCGATGATCTTCTGGTGCCGACGCTGAATCGAGCAGTCGCGCTCGCCGAGGTAGATCAGGTTGCCGTGCTGGTCGCCGAACACTTGCACCTCGACGTGGCGCGGATCGATCAGCGCCTGCTCGAGGATCAGTTCATCGCTGCCAAAACCGTGCAGGGCTTCGGAGCGGGCGGTGCGCAGTTGCTCCAGCAATTCATTGGCGTCGTGCACCAGGCGCATGCCACGCCCGCCACCGCCGGCACTGGCCTTGATCATCAGCGGATAGCCGATGCGCTCGGCTTCACGGCTGAGGGTCGCGTCGTCCTGCTCGGCGCCTTGATAGCCGCTGATGCAGGGCACGCTGGCCTGGATCATGGCCAGTTTCGACAGGCGCTTGCTGCCCATCAGCTCGATGGCTTCGGGGCTGGGGCCGATGAAAGTGATGCCGGCCTGTTGGCAGGCGAGGGCGAATTCGGCGTTTTCCGAGAGGAAGCCATAACCTGGGTGGATTGCATCGGCGCCGGTGCGGCGCGCGGCCTCTATGATCGCCGGGATGTTCAGGTAGGACTGCTGCACCGGGGCCGGGCCGATGTTGATGGCTTCGTCGGCGATCTGTACGTGCAGGGCATCGGCGTCGGCGTCGCTGAACACCGCGACGGTGCGATAACCCAGGGCCTGGGCGGTGCGCTGGATGCGGCAGGCGATTTCACCGCGGTTGGCGATCAGGATTTTGCGGAGTCCGGGCATCGGTCGTCTCTCAAGTTATGCGGTGGATGTGATGGCCTCTTCGCGGGCAAGCCTCGCTCCTACAGGGGGGGCGCAAATGTTGGGCACGGCTGAAAACCTGTAGGAGCGAGGCTTGCCCGCGAAGTTTTTAAGTGGCCCACCCCGGTTTTCGTTTTTGCACAAAGGCCATGGTCCCCTCGACACCTTCAACCCCGGTCACCGCTTCGCTGAACCACTCGGCCGCTTGATCCAACAATTCATCGGATGGCTGTCCGGCACTCGCCAACAGCAATTTTTTGGTCAACGCATTCGCCCCCGGTGCGCAGCACAACACATGCGCCAATACTTCTTCGAGGCGTTCGGCCAAGGCTTGCGCGTCATGCTCGACAAAATGCACCAAGCCCATGCGCCGTGCCTGGGTGCCATCGAAGCGTGCCGCCGTCAGGGCCAGTCTGCGTGCCTGGGTCAGGCCGATGCGCTGGACCACGAATGGCGCAATCTGTGCCGGCAACAGACCGAGGCTGGTTTCCGGCAAACCGAATTGCGCCTGATGATCGGCCAGCGCGACATCGCTGACACAGGCCAGGCCAAACCCACCGCCGAGCACCGCGCCTTGCAGCACCGTGATCACCACTTGCGGCGCGTGTTGCACCTCTTGCAGCAACGCACCGAACGCCCGGTTCAAGTCGCGATAGGCTTCCGGACCTTGAGCGCGGGCATTGGCCATGTCCTTGATGTCGCCGCCGGCACAGAAATGCCCACCGGCACCGCTGATCACCAAGGCCCGCACGGCCCGGTCGTCATGCACTGCCACCAGCACCGCGCGCAGTTCGGCGACCATCTGCAAGCTCATGGCGTTGCGGCTTTCTGGACGGTTGAGGGTAATGTGCAGCACGCCGTTGTGCCGTTCGAGCAGCAGCGTCTGGCAATCCGGCAAGCTGCTCATTTCTTTTTCCCCGGCAGGATGCCCATGAGTTTGCAGATGATCCCCAGCATGATTTCGTCGGCGCCGCCGCCAATCGACACCAGCCGCACATCGCGATACGCGCGGGCCACCGGGTTGTCCCACATGAAACCCATTCCGCCCCAATATTGCAGGCAACTGTCGCTGACTTCCCGGCCGAGGCGCCCGGCCTTGAGTTTGGCCATCGACGCCAGGCGCGTGACGTCCTGGCCTTTGATGTACTGCTCGGTGGCCTGGTAGACCAGCGCCCGAAGGCATTCGATTTCGGTTTGCAGTTCCGCCAGGCGGAAATGAATCACCTGGTTGTCGATCAGCGCATTGCCGAATGTCTTGCGCTCCTTACAGTACTCGATGGTGCTGTCGATGCAGTATTCCAGGCCCTTGATCATGTTCGCCGCACCGAACAAACGCTCCTCCTGGAACTGCAACATCTGCATCATGAACCCCGCGCCTTCGTGACCGATGCGGTTGCGCTGCGGGACCCGCACGTTGTCGAAAAACACCTGGGCGGTTTCCGAGCTGCGCATGCCGAGCTTGTCCAGGTGCGAACTCAGGCTGATGCCGGGCGTGTTCATCGGCACCATGATCAGCGACTTGTTGACGTGGGGTTTGTCGTCCGAGGTGTTGGCCAGCAGGCAGATGAAATCCGCGCTCGGCGAGTTGGTGATCCACATCTTGCTGCCGTTGATCACGTAGTCGTCGCCGTCCTTGCGGGCGGTGGTTTTCAGCCCGGCGACATCGGAACCGGCGCCGACTTCCGAGACGCCGATGCAGCCGACCTGCTCGCCAGTGATCGCGGGTCGCAGAAACTCTTCACGCAATTCATCGGAGCCGAAGCGGGCGAGGGCCGGGGTGCACATATCGGTCTGCACGCCGATGGACATCGGGATCCCGCCGCAATGAATGGTGCCGAACTCTTCGGCGGCGACGATCGAATAGCTGTAGTCGAGGCCCATGCCGCCGAATTTTTCCGGTTTGGAAATCCCCAGCAAACCGAGGTCGCCAGCCTTGCGGAAAATCTCATGGATCGGAAAGCGCCCGGCCTTTTCCCACTCCTCGACGTGAGGATTGATCTCGTGATCGACGAACTGGCGAACAGTGCGGCGCAGTGCTTCGTGTTCCTGGGTGAAGATCATTTTTATTGTTCTCCTGAGCGCCGCTAGAAGCGGGCGACACCAAAACTGTTGGCTTGCAGCGGCCGAACCTCGGCCTCATGGCAGATATCCAGCAAATACCCGAGCAACGTCCGGGTGTCCCGCGGATCGATCAACCCGTCGTCCCACAAACTGGCGCTGCCATAAATCGCGGTGGACTGGCTGTCGAGTTTCTGCGCGGTGACCTGCTCCAGCATGTCGAGCATTTTCGGGTCCGGGACCAAACCGTCCTTGAGCTGTTTGGCCTCGGTGACGATCCGCAACACCTTGCCGGCCTGTGCGCCACCCATGACGGCGGTGCGGCTGTTGGGCCAGGCGAAGATGAAGCGCGGGTCGAGTCCGCGACCGCACATCGCGTAATTGCCAGCGCCATAGGAACCGCCGACGACGATGGTCAGTTTCGGCACTCGGGCATTCGCCACTGCCTGGATCATCTTCGCGCCGTGCTTGATCACGCCTTGCTGTTCCGATTCGGTGCCGACCATGAACCCGGTGGTGTTGTGGAAAAACAGCAGCGGCGTCTGGCTCTGGTCGCACAACTGAATGAACTGCGCAGCCTTGCTCGCGCCCTTGGGCGTGATCGGGCCGTTGTTGCCGATGAAGCCACAGGCGCGACCCTGGATTTTCAGGTGGCCGCAAATCGTCTGCTGATCGAACTCGCCCTTGAATTCAAGGAAGTTCGACGCGTCGGCAATCCGCGCAATGATTTCGCGCACGTCGTAGGGTTTTTTCGGATCGTCCGGAATCAGGCCGAGCAATTCGTCGATGGGGTAGAGCGGTTCCTTCCACTGCGGCTCGGGTAGCCACGGCAACTGCTCGTTCCACGACAACAGGCTGACAATCTCGCGCACCAGGCGCACGCCGTCAGCATCGTTTTCGGCCAGGTATTCGGCGGTGCCGGCGGTTTGTGCGTGCATCTCCGCGCCGCCCAGTTCTTCATCGGTGGCGACTTCGCCAGTGGCAGCTTTCAATAGCGGCGGACCAGCGAGAAACAGCTTGGCCTTGCCGCGCACCACCACCACGTAATCCGACAAGCCCGGTTGATACGCGCCGCCCGCAGTGGCCGAGCCATGGACCACAGTGATCTGTGGCAAACCCATGGCCGACATTCGCGCCTGATTGGCAAAGCTGCGCGCACCTTCGATGAAAATCTCGGCGGCGTAATTGAGGTTGGCGCCGCCGCTCTCGGCCAGGGTGATCACCGGCAGTTTGTTTTCCATGGCGATCTGTTGCAGGCGCAGGGATTTTTTCAACCCACTGGGGGAAATGGTTCCGCCCTTGATCGCACTGTTGTTCGCCACCACCAGCACGCGTACGCCGGACACATAACCGATCCCGGCAATCAAGCCGCCGCCGGCGGAACTGCCGTCCTTGTCGTCGTGCAATTTATAGCCGGCCAGGCTCGCCAGTTCGAGGAACGGCGCGCCGGGGTCGAGCAGCAGGTTAAGACGTTCACGGGGCAGCAGTTGGCCGCGCTTGTCGAATTTGGCCTTGGCTTCGGCGGCCTTGTTCAGCAGGTTCTGTTCGAGCTGGCGGACGTGCTCGATGCCCACCAGCATCGCCGCGCGGTTTTGCGCGAACTGTTCACTGAAAGGGTCGATCTGGGACTCGATCACCGGCATGGCTTATTCCTTGTCCTTGAGCACTTCGGGCCGCAGTACATCGGGTAAATAGGCGCGGTGGAAACCGTTGTACGATTCGCTGTTCTGCGCCTTGTGAATTGGCCACGCGCGACCGCCAAGGCTCGCCGCGCCGTCGATACGCAACGTGCTGCCGCTGACAAACGCTGCCGCTGGACTGAGCAAAAACACAATCGCCGCACTGACTTCCGATTCGGTGCCGATCCGCTTGAGCGGCACATGTTCGCGCAGGGTCGGGATTACCGCTTTGAATGCACCTTCGTAGGTGTCCATGCCGCTGGACGCAATCCAGCCCGGCGCCACGGCGTTGACCCGCACCCCGGCGTAACCCCATTCGAACGCCGCAGTCTTGGTCAGGTTGTCCATGCCCGAGCGCGACGCCCCCGAATGGCCCATGCCGGGCATGCCGCCCCACATGTCGGCGAGCATGTTGACGATCGCCCCACCGTGTTTGCTCATGGATTGGTTGAACACTTCCCGGGCCATCAGGAAGCCGCCCACCAGGTTGGTGCGCATCACGGTTTCGAATCCTTTCTGGTTGATCGAGGCCAGTGGTGACGGGAATTGTCCGCCGGCATTGTTGACCAGGCCGTGGATCGGACCGAACAGGCGGATCAACTCGCTGACCAGATGCTTGACCGCTTCTTCCTCGCGAATATCGCAGGTCTTCCAGTCAGCCTTGCCGCCGTCCTCGGCAATCTCGGTGGCGACGTTTCTCAATTTGTCGGCGTTGCGCCCCACCAGCAGCACATGGGCGCCTAGGGCCGCCAGTTCGTGGGCGGTACAACGGCCGATGCCGCTGCCGCCGCCAGTGACAATAATGGTTTGGCCGGCGAACAGATCGGGTTTGAAAATCGAGTCGTAAGCCATGGCAGCGGTCCTCTAGTTGACCTGGTCGGCGATGCGCTGGGGCACCGGAATCTGGATCTCCAGCAGTTGCTGGGCGAAGGCCTTGCCTTGCGGATCGATCCGCAGGCTCGCCACGCCGCCACCGCCGAGGGCGTTTTCCAGCAGGAAATTCAAGCTGTGGGTGCCGGGCAAATACCAGCGCTCGACACGCCCGTGGACCGGATCAAGCAGATGGCTCATCCAGTCGACGATCACCTCCGGCGTCAGCGCTTCGGCAATCCATGGCAGGAACTGCGGATCCCGCGCCATGACCCCGATGTTGCTGTGGTTGCCCTTGTCGCCGGAGCGGGCCACCGCGAGTTTGATCAGCGCGACACTGGCGTCGGCGCGCTCGGTGGGTTTGGGTGGCTCGAACGGCACGGGCAAATCAGCGGGGTCGAGCGCATCGAGGGCGGGCAGGGCACAAGGGTGGCGTTGACCCTTGAGATCAATCTCCAGCGTGCAGGCGGTTTTGTCGATCAGGAACGAGAACAGCCGGATCAGCGGATACACCGTCGGCCGGCCGCCAACGATTCCGGTCAATCCCGGTGCCATGCCGGTGGCGGCCTGGGCGATTTCCCGGGAGAACACGATCAACGCCTGTTTGCTCGGGTGGCGCACGGCGAGTTTGATCACCACTTCGCGGCTGTCCTGGCGCTGGCCGTGGGGGCCGTAGGTGGCCTCGCTGCCGAGCAGTTCGATGTTGACTTCGCTGTAGGGCGCCCAGCCGCGCTGGCTGAAAATCTCCGACGTCTTGTTGATGATCGCCTCGCTGACCCGCCGCGCCTTGTCCACCGCATCGATACCGGCGATCAGGCAACTGGCGGTGCAGCGAAAACCGTCCGGGTAAGTCGCGCTGACCTTGTATTGATCCGTCGGAGGCAGGCCTTTGGCGCCGTGCACCTGCACCGCGTTTTTGCCCTGTTGCTGAAGTTTGACCTGACTGAAATCGCAGACCACGTCCGGCAGCAGATAGGCTCGCGGGTCGCCGATTTCATAGAGCATCTGCTCGCCGACGGTCAGCGGCGTGACCAGCCCACCGGAGCCTTCGGGCTTGCTGACGATGAACTGGCTGTCGGCGCTGACTTCGACGATGGGAAAACCGATGTGCTCGTAGTCGGGCACCTCGCGCCAGTCGGTGAAGTTGCCGCCGGTGCACTGCGCGCCACACTCGATGATGTGCCCGGCCAGCGCGGCCTGGGCCAGTTTGTCGTAGTCGTGCCACGACCAGCCGAATTCATGCACCAGTGCGGCGCTGACCACGGCGCTGTCGACCACCCGTCCGGTTATCACGATGTCGGCCCCCAGACGCATAGCTTCAACGATGCCCGGTGCGCCGAGGTACGCATTGGTCGACACGCACATCGGTGGCAATGGCGCACCGCTGAACATTTCGCGAATGCCCTGGCTGCTGAGCTGTTTGAACTGCGGTTGCAGGTCATCGCCCAGCAGCACGGCGATCTTCAGCGCCACACCGGCCTTGTCGCACGCCGCTTGCAGGGCGGCGGCGCAGGCTTGCGGGTTAACCCCGCCGGCGTTGCTGATGACGCGGATCTTCTGTTCGGCGAGTTGCGGCAACAGGGGGCTGAGCACTTCGATGAAGTCGCTGGCATAGCCGGCCTCGGGATCCTTCATCCGTGCGCCGGCCATGATCGACATGGTGATCTCGGCCAGGTAATCGAACACCAGATAGTCCAGGCGCCCGCCTTGCACCAGTTGCGCGGCGGCGGTCGAGGTGTCGCCCCAGAAGGCACTGGCGCAACCGATGCGGATTGTTTTTGGCACAGTCAACTCCATGCTCAGCTCCGACAGAAGTGCTCCGAGACTACCAAGCAAGCGCTTGGTTTGTAAATGTCGAAAATATCTTCTACCCGAGCGCTTGCTTGGTCGCCCCGGCCAGCTTAAATTGCCCGCGCAACCCCGCTGATTTAGCGGCGAGCGGCGCATCTGACTGAACGACTGTAGGAGAGAACGGGTGGACGAGCAAAAAGCCCTGAGGGTGATGCGCGAATTGGTCGACAACGGCCAATTGACCGACCCGGACAGCGCTCGCGGCAAACTGCTGCAGGTGGCGGCTCATCTGTTCCGCAATAAAGGCTATGAACGCACCACGGTGCGGGATCTGGCCAGCGCGGTGGGCATTCAGTCGGGCAGTATTTTTCATCACTTCAAAAGCAAGGATGAGATCCTGCGCGCAGTGATGGAAGAAACCATTCGCTACAACACCGCGTTGATGCAGGCGGCTTTGGCCGAGGCCACCAACGTGCGCGAGCGGGTGCTGGCGCTGATTCGTTGCGAATTGCAGTCGATCATGGGCGGCAGCGGCGAAGCCATGGCGGTGCTGGTGTATGAATGGCGTTCGTTGTCCGCGGAAGGGCAAGTCCACGTGCTGGCCCTGCGCGACATTTATGAAGAGATTTGGCTGCAAGTGTTGGGCGAAGCCAAGGACGCCGGGTTTATTCGCGGCGATGTGTTCATCACCCGGCGTTTCCTGACGGGCGCCTTGTCCTGGACCACCACCTGGTTTCGCGCAGGCGGCAGCATGAGCCTCGATCAATTGGCCGATGAGGCGTTGATTCTGGTGCTGGAAGAACGGCAGTAAGACGTCTATCTCGACGATAAACTGGCTAAGTAGGCGAAACCGCCTAGCTTGAATGGATTGATGCGTATTTTTTCGGGGAGTGGTTTGTTTTGATGTCTTCGCCAAGTTGGACGGTCTCGCGGCTTTTGCTGGCGGCATTCGCGGCGCTATGGGTATTACCGTCCCAGGCGGCGCAACAGGTGCGTGTCGGCGCCGCGCATTTCCCGCCTTACACTGTGCGCCCGGAATCAGGTGCCGACACCGGTCTGTTGCCGCAATTGGTCGAAGCCCTGAATCAATTGCAAACCGATTATCAGTTCGTGCTGGTGCCCACTTCTATTCCCCGGCGTTTCGGTGATTTCAAGCAGGGCCGGGTGGACATGGCGATCTTCGAGAACCCGGATTGGGGCTGGAAGGAAATTCCGCACACCACGGTCGACATGGGCCTGGAAGACGCCGAGATTTTTGTCGCGCAACGTAAACCCGATCGTCAGCAGAGTTACTTTGCCGACCTCACGGGCAAGCGTCTCGCACTGTTCAGTGGCTATCACTACGAATTCGCCAACTTCAACGCCGACCCGAAATTCCTCGCGCAGAATTACAACGCCACGCTGACCTATTCCCATGACAGCAACCTGCTGATGGTGCTGCGTGATCGCGCGGACATTGCCCTGGTCACGCGCTCTTACCTGAGCGATTACCTGCTGCGTAACGAAAAAGTCGCCGATGAATTGCTGGTGTCCCAGCGCATCGATCAGGTCTATCACCACTACGCGCTGCTCAGCCCGAGCGCGCCGATCAGTGGCCCTGCGTTCAGCCAGTTGCTGCAAGGCTTGCGCGACAACGGCCAGATGCTGAAGATTTTCGAGCCGTACAAGATCGCCGTGGTGCCGGTGCCCAAGCCCTGACCGCTTATCTAAAGAAGCGGGTTTTTGCCACTGACCTGTCAGATCTGACAGTAGAAAGTCCGCGAGCCAAACGTTTAGATGGCCTCCTGTCGTCAGCTCTATTACTGGGCTGACTTTGTCGAGAGGTCCTTGTCATGGCACAACCCGTCTTCGTCAATCTGAAATGTGTTCCATCAATCAACGTTGCGCATACCCCTGATAATCGTCTCAGCGTAAGGCCCGCCGAAGATGCAGATGAGGGCATTGCGGTGCGCGTTGAACCGTGGCCGTTCATGGCGCCGTCCAACACGGCAACGCTGCATGTTTGCGGGACACACTATGACGATAGCCCCTTCATGTTGCGCGTGGCGTATGCGGAGCCGGTCACTGAAGTCGAAGTCTACGAGGGTTGGCAGCGAACGATCCCTTGGGATGAGCTCGGTGATCTGCGGCATGGCAGTTCACTGGTATTTATTTTCCAAGTGGCGTTCGACGATTGCTGCGGCGTCTGCCCGTTGCTGTTTGCGCCGTTGAGTCTGCGGGTGAATGTGCCGTGGCAGGACCTCACAACCTTCACTGATGATTACAACGGCTGGCAGGTCGGGCCGGCGGCTTCCGATCCAAGGGATCTGGTCATTGTCAGAATGCCTGACGGTAATGACGTGCTTCACAACAGGACCCACACGAATACCTCCAACGGCGTGGTTCTATTCAAAACCTATTCCGAATTGCGGGTGGGTGAGCTCTATGAGTTCAGCCTGAGGACTAGTCGATCTGGCATGGCGGGCACAAAGCCGATTCTCGCGCTTCAAGCCGATGATGTGGTGGTGGCCGGTCCGGAAGAAATCCCCACCACTGATTGGGTGATACTGTGCGGGAGCTTCATCCCGAGCAGTACGACGATGACGTTAAGTATCATCAGCGAAGTCGCCACCGGGGGAGGCAATGATTACTACGTGGACGATATTCTGGTCCGTACGTTGTAGTAGAGGAACTTGCGTCGAAGGGAGACCCGATACGTCTCAACCGCTTTCACACGGTTTGTCGATTATCGGGCCGGCCGGGTGAATGACTTGTTAAATTTCCTTCTCTCGCTTACGTCACTTGTTGAATTGTCGACGATACGTGAGCCCGACCCATGTCCAATCTGAATGACCTGTCTGCCCTGGCCCTGCCGTCAGGGCGCAGTCTTGTAGCCGATGAAACCGAAAACCGGCTGAGCCTCAGCCTGGAAGGGCAGCCGCTGATTCGTTTGCGTCTGTCCTGCGAACCCGGGTTGCACATCGAAGTGGAAGAACGCTTCGGGCTGCCTGCCGGTCAGGCGTTCTGGGCGGCGTGTTATTGGCTGTTTGCGCGTGATCCGGATTGCCAGCGCCTGACTTGGCGCCTCGGCGAAGCGCCGACCGAAGCCTTGCTCAGCGGTTTGCTGATCCCGACCGAAAAACTCGGTGAGTACCGTTGCGAGCGCACGCTGTTCTGGCAGTTGCCGCAGCCGTGGCTGGGGGAGTCGCTGACGGGCATTTATCCACAGCAAATGGTCATCAGTGCCGGCAAGCGCCATCCGTTGCGCCCGGCCAAACCTCGCGGTGAAGTCTATCGACGTTTCGACGCACGCCTCGGTACGTGGATTTCCTTGCGCACGGTAGAAATCGAACAGGACCTGCCGCGCTTCAATCGCTGGCAGAACAGCCCGCGAGTCGCGAGTTTCTGGGAAGAGCAGGGCAGCCTCGAGAAGCATCGCGAGTACTTGACCAAGCTCGACGCCGATCCGCACACCCTGACGCTGATCGGTTGTTTCGATGATCAGCCGTTCGCCTATTTTGAAGCCTACTGGGCCAAGGAAGATCGCATCGCGCCGTTCTATGACGCCGGCGATTACGACCGTGGCATTCACATGTTGGTGGGGGAGGAGGCGCATCGTGGCCCGCACAAAGTCGCGAGCTGGTTATCGGCGCTGGTGCATTACCTGTTTCTGGATGATCCGCGCACCCAGCGCGTAGTCGCCGAGCCTCGCGCCGACAACGCGAAGATGATCGGGCATATGCACAACCAGTGTTTCCACTGCGAGAAAGAGTTCGACTTCCCGCACAAGCGCGCGGCGCTGATGGTGCTGGGGCGTGAGCGGTTTTTTGATCGGTGCAGGTTGGCGTGATGCGTAGGGCTCAAGATTCTTTGCGGTCTTGAGTCAGCCTTCGCGGGCAAGTCGAATCGTCGCACCGCTCGCTCCTACAGGTAATGGCGCGATTGGCGCTAAACCTGTAGGAGCGAGGCTTGCCCGCGAAGCTTTTAACGCCGGGCAAACGTATCCGCCCGACTCCCCGACACCTTGCGGCAGTGCACCAGCGCATCGCGAATCATGAAATTCACCAAGGTCGGCGAGACGCCGAGTTCCTTGGCGATGTCCTTCTGCGGCACGCCGTGCAGGCGGTACATCTCGAAGGCATAACGCGTGCGGCTGGGCAGCTCGGTCAGCGCATCGGCGATGTGTTCCAGGGTCGAGAAATTGATGTGCGAGGTTTCTGGCGAAGCGCCCTGGATCACCACGTTCAGACCTTCCTCTTCAGGGCCCGAATACTTCTGCTCCAGCGCCTGTTTGCGGTAGTGATCGATCGCCAGGTTGCGCACGATCTGGAACAGGTAACTGAGCTGAGCCTTGAATGAAGACGTGATCTGCGGCGCCGATTGCAGCCGGAAAAACGCATCTTGCACCACGTCCTCAGCCCGCGACCGGCAGCCGGTAATGCGGGCTGCAATTTTGACCAGAATCAGTCGGTTGTCGACAAAAGCCTGAAGTAGCGGTGAATCGCACCTGCTTGTGGATACTTGTTCCGTCATGGAAATCACCTTGCTGCAAATAGGGTTGTGGGACGACAAGCGTTTCGGAGCCGTCCTACACATCGAGCGACAAATTATGTTGAATGATAATGATTGTCAATTGAGAAAGAGAATTAATGCTCCACAAAAGTGCAGAGTGCGAACTGCGACACGCTGTCGCGCCCCAGCCTGGTTGCCGTTCAAGGCTGCCGACTAATTATTTCAAGACATCAATCGTTCTCATTGGTGAATGGTTCCGGACACGTCCCGGCCAAAACAGCATTCCCAAGCCTTGCGCGGTCGGCGAAGACCGCGCCCTGCACGCCATTTGTATGAGCGTGACGTAGGAAAACCGATTCCAACTTGTAAGCCGAATTCAGGCAGGAAACCTCATGACCGACGCGTTCGAACTCCCCAGCACACTGGTCCAAGCCCTCCAGCGCCGCGCGGCCCTGACGCCGGATCGCGTGGCTTTGCGTTTTCTCGCCGAAACCCCGGATCAGACGGTGGTACTCAGTTATCAAGAGCTTGATCAGCGCGCCCGCACCATTGCCGGCGCATTGCAGGCTGAAGCAGGATTCGGCGATCGTGCGGTGCTGTTGTTTCCCAGCGGCCCGGATTACGTCGCGGCGTTTTTTGGTTGCCTATATGCCGGTGTCATCGCCGTGCCGGCCTATCCGCCGGAATCGACCAAGCGTCATCATCAGGAACGCCTGCTGTCGATCATCAGCGATGCCGAACCGCGTCTGCTATTGACCAGCGCCGGCCTGCGCGACGCCTTGCTGCAAATTGAGGGCGCGCCGCCGCTGCTTTGCGTCGACACCCTCGACAACGATCTGGCCGAACGCTGGGTCGCGCCGGATCTGGAAGACGACCACATCGCCTTCCTGCAATACACCTCCGGCTCCACCGCGTTGCCCAAAGGCGTGCAAGTCAGCCACGGCAACCTGGTGGCCAACGAACTGTTGATCCGGCACGGCTTCGGCATTGACCTGAACCCGGACGACGTGATCGTCAGTTGGTTGCCGCTGTACCACGACATGGGCCTGATCGGCGGCCTGTTGCAGCCGATTTTCAGCGGCGTGCCGTGCGTGTTGATGTCGCCGGCGTACTTCCTCGGCCGGCCGTTACGCTGGCTCGAAGCGATCAGCGAATACGGCGGCACCATCAGCGGCGGACCAGACTTCGCTTATCGACTGTGCAGCGAACGAGTCAGCGAATCGGCGCTGGAACGCCTCGACCTGAGCGGCTGGCGCGTGGCCTATTCCGGCTCCGAGCCGATTCGTCTCGACACCCTGGAACGTTTCGCCGAGAAATTCGCCCCGTGCGGCTTCACCCCGGACAGCTTCATGGCCTCTTACGGTCTGGCCGAAGCCACGCTGTTCGTGGCCGGCACCCCGCGCGGCCAGGGCATCGGCAATCTGCGCGTGGACGATCAGGCCTTGGCACAAAACCGTGCCGAAGCAGGCGAGGGCGCGGCGATCATGAGTTGCGGCATCAGCCAGCCGGATCACGCGGTGCTGATTATCGATCCGGTTGCTTTGACCGAACTTGCCGACAATGCCGTCGGCGAAGTCTGGGCTGCCGGCCCGAGCATCGCCCACGGTTACTGGCGCAACCCCGAGGCCAGCGCCAAGACTTTCGTCCAGCACGCGGGCCGTACCTGGTTGCGCACCGGCGACCTGGGCTTCAAGCGTGAAGGTGAGTTTTTTATCACCGGGCGCCTGAAAGACATGCTGATCGTGCGCGGCCACAACCTTTATCCACAGGACATTGAGCAAACCGTCGAGCGCGAAGTGGAAGTGGTGCGCAAAGGTCGCGTTGCGGCGTTCGCGGTGAATATCGACGGTCAGGAAGGCATCGGCATCGCGGCGGAAATCAGCCGCAGCGTGCAGAAAATCCTGCCGCCCGACGCACTGATCAAAGCCATCCGCCAAGCGGTGGCCGAGGCGTATCAGGAAGCGCCGAGCGTGGTGGTATTGCTCAATCCCGGCGCGTTGCCAAAGACCTCCAGCGGCAAACTGCAACGTTCGGCGTGCCGCAATCGCCTGGCGGACGGCAGCCTCGACAGCTACGCGCTGTTCCCGTCGGCAGAAGTAGAAAACGAAGCCACGGCGCAATCCGCTTCCGAGCTGCAAAGCCTGATCGCCACAATCTGGTGCGAGCAACTCAACGTCAAACAGGTCAACGCCGACGATCATTTCTTCCTGCTCGGCGGTAACTCCATCGCAGCCACTCAAGTGGTCGCGCGCTTGCGTGAAGAACTCGGCCTGGAGCTGAACCTGCGCCTGCTGTTCGAAGCTCCGACCCTCGGTGCTTTCGCCGAGGCCGTCGCCCGTCTGCAACAGGATGGCGGCCTCGCCCAAGGCGCGATCACAGCGTTGTCGCGCACTGACGCCATGCCGCAATCCCTGGCACAAAACCGTCTGTGGATCACTTGGCAACTCGACCCGCAGAGCAGCGCCTACAACATTCCCGGTGCCCTGCGTTTGCGTGGCGAGCTGGACGAAGACGCACTGCGCGCGAGTTTCCAGCAGTTGATCGAGCGCCACGAATCCCTGCGCACACGCTTCTTCGAACGTGACGGCGTGGCGCTGCAACGGGTCGATGCGGCCAGTGAGTTCAACCTGCAACTGATCGACATCAGCGATTTGCCCGTCGACAAGCGTGAACTGCGCGCGCAACAAATCCGCGAAGACGAAGCCCGTACCCAGTTCGATCTGGAGAAAGGCCCGCTGCTGTGGGTGACGCTGGTGCGCCTCGACGACGAAGACCATCAACTGCTGGTGACGATGCACCACATCATCGCCGACGGCTGGTCGCTGAACGTGTTGATCGACGAGTTCTCGCGGCTGTACGCCGCCGCGTCTCAAGGCCAGAAAGCCACGCTCGCGGCATTGCCGACTCAGTACGCCGATTACGGCAGTTGGCAGCGTCAATGGCTGGCGCAGGGCGAGGGCGAGCGGCAACTGGCCTACTGGAAAAACCAGTTGGGCGATGAGCATCCAGTGCTGAGTCTGGCCACTGACCACCCGCGTTCGGCGCAGCACATCCAAAGCGCCGCGCGCCACAGCGTGCGTTTGGGCGTGAGCCTGAGCGAGGCCATCCGCCAGACTGCCCAGGCGCATGAAGCCACGCCGTTCATGCTCTTGCTCACTGCGTTCCAGAGCCTGTTGCACCGCTACAGCGGCCAGCGTGACATTCGCGTCGGTGTGCCGAACGCCAACCGTCCGCGCCTGGAAACCCAGGGCCTGATCGGCTTCTTTATCAACACCCAAGTGCTGCGCGCCGAGGTCGATTCGCGCCTGCCCTTCGTTGAGTTGTTGGCACAAACCCGCCAAGCCGCGCTCGGCGCCCAGGCTCATCAGGATCTGCCGTTCGAGCAACTGCTTGAAGCCTTCCCACAGGCTCGCGAATCCGGATTGTTCCAGGTCATGTTCAACCACCAGCAACGGGATCTGAGCGCACTGCGCCGCTTGCCGGGGTTGCTCGCCGAAGAGCTGCCGTGGCACAGCCGCGAAGCCAAGTTCGACCTGCAATTGCACAGCGAAGAAGACCGTAACGGGCGTTTGAGCCTGTCCTTCGATTACGCCAGCGAACTGTTCGACGCCGCGACCATCGAGCGCCTGGCCGAACACTTCACCAACCTGCTGCGCGAGGTTTGCGAACAACCTCAACAAGCCATCGGCGACCTGCCACTGCTGACCTCAAACGAGCACGATCAGCAAGCCGCGTGGAGCGCGGCACCCTGCGCACCGGCCAGCCAATGGCTCCCGGAATTGCTCAACGAACAACTGCGCCAGACCCCGGAGCGCACCGCGCTGATCTGGGACGGTGGCCAACTCGACTTCGCCGAACTGCACGCCCAGGCCAACCGTCTGGCGCATTACCTGCGCGACAAAGGCGTCGGCCCGGATGTGTGCGTGGCCATCGCCGCCGAGCGCTCGCCACAATTGCTGATCGGCTTGCTGGCGATCATCAAGGCTGGCGGCGCCTACGTGCCGCTGGACCCGGATTACCCGGCGGAACGCCTGGCCTACATGCTCAGCGACAGCGGCGTCGAATTGCTCCTGACCCAGACTGTATTGCTCGACCGCTTGCCCGCCACCGACGGCGTCAGCGTGATCGCCATGGACGCGTTGCACCTGGAAAACTGGCCGAGTCAGGCACCGGGTCTGCACCTGCACGGCGACAACCTGGCCTACGTGATTTACACCTCGGGCTCCACTGGCCAGCCGAAAGGCGTCGGCAACACCCACGCGGCCCTCGCCGAACGCCTGCAATGGATGCAGAACACTTACCGCCTGAACGACACCGACGTGCTGATGCAAAAAGCGCCGATCAGTTTCGACGTGTCGGTGTGGGAATGCTTCTGGCCGCTGATCACCGGCGCACGCCTGTTGATCGCCGGCCCCGGCGAACATCGCGATCCTCACCGCATCGCGCAACTGGTCCAGCAATACGGCGTGACCTCATTGCACTTCGTGCCGCCGTTGCTGGCGCTATTCATCGAAGAGCCGCTGACTACCGAATGCACCAGCCTGCGCCGGGTTTTTTCCGGTGGCGAAGCCTTGCCCGCCGAGCTGCGCAACCGTGTGCTGGAGCAACTGCCAGCGGTGCAGCTGCACAACCGCTACGGCCCGACTGAAACCGCGATCAACGTCACCCATTGGCATTGCACCGCGGCGGATGGCGAACGTTCGCCGATTGGCCGGCCGTTGGGCAATGTGATCTGCCGCGTACTCGACAGCGATCTCAATCCTGTCCCGGCCGGTGTGCCGGGTGAACTGTGCATCAGCGGTATCGGTCTGGCCCGGGGGTATCTCGGTCGTCCGTCGCTGACTGCTGAACGCTTCGTGGTCGATCCATTGGGCGAGCAGGGCGCGCGTCTGTACCGCACCGGCGACCGTGCGCGCTGGACCGCCGATGGCGTGATCGAATACCTCGGACGCCTCGATCAGCAGGTCAAGCTGCGCGGCTTCCGGGTTGAACCGGAAGAAATCCAAGCGCGTTTGCTGGCCCAGGATGGCGTCGCCCAAGCCGTGGTGCTGGTGCGCGAAACGGCGTCTGGCGGGCAGTTGATTGGTTACTACACCTCAACGGATTCCTCCGAAGACATTGATGTTCAAACAGCACGCCTGAAAACCGCATTGGCCGCCGAGTTGCCGGAATACATGGTCCCGGCGCAACTGATGCGTCTGGATGAAATGCCCTTGAGCCCAAGCGGCAAGCTCGATCGCCGCGCCTTGCCGGAACCGCAATGGCAGGTGCGCGAACACGTCGAACCGGTCACCGCCCTTGAACAACAAATCGCTGGCATCTGGCGCGAGGTGTTGGGCCAGAAGCAAATCGGCCTGCGCGACGATTTCTTCGCGCTCGGCGGCCATTCGTTGCTGGCCACGCAAATCATCTCCCGCACCCGTCAGGCTTGCGACGTCGAATTGCCGCTGCGTGCGCTGTTCGAAAATAGTGAATTGGGCACGTTCGCCGAACAGGTGCGCTTGATCCAGGCCAGCGGCCACACCAACAAACAACCGCCAATCGAGAAAGTCGACCGCAGCCAAGCGGTGCCGTTGTCCTATTCCCAGCAGCGCATGTGGTTCCTCTGGCAGATGGAGCCGGACAGCCCGGCCTACAACGTCGGCGGCATGGCGCGGCTGCGCGGGGTGCTGGATGTCGGGCGTTTCGAAGCGGCGCTGCAAGCGCTGATCATCCGCCACGAAACCCTGCGCACCACGTTCCCGAGTGTCGACGGTGTGGCCCGGCAACAGGTGCATGCCGACACGGGCATGCGCATGGACTGGAAGGATTTCTCGGCCCTCGACGCCGAACTGCGCGAGCAACGGGTCCAGGCCCTGGCGGATAGCGAAGCGCACACACCGTTCAATCTGGAAACCGGCCCGCTGCTGCGTGCCTGCCTGGTCAAGACTGCCGAGCAGGAGCATTACCTGGTGCTGACCCTGCACCACATTGTCACCGAAGGCTGGGCGATGGACATCTTCGCCCGTGAACTGAGCGCGCTCTACGAAGCCTTCGTCGATGACCGCGAATCGCCGCTGGAAGCGTTGCCGGTGCAGTACCTGGATTACAGCGTCTGGCAGCGTCAGTGGCTTGAATCTGGCGAGCGCCAGCGCCAACTTGACTACTGGACCGCGCAACTCGGCCGCGAACATCCGCTGCTGGAATTGCCCGCCGACCGTCCGCGTCCACCGGTGCAAAGCCATCAGGGCGAACTGTTCCGGTTCGACCTGAGCGATGACCTCGCGGCGCGGGTTCGCGCGTTCAATGCGCAAAACGGTCTGACCCTGTTTATGACCATGACCGCCGCCCTCGCTGTGCTGCTTTACCGCTACAGTGGCCAGACCGATTTGCGCATCGGCGCGCCAGTGGCCAACCGTATTCGTCCGGAAAGCGAAGGGCTGATCGGCGCGTTCCTCAACACCCAGGTGTTGCGTTGCCAACTCGACGGACAGATGTCCGTCGGCGAGTTGTTCGAGCAAGTTCGCCACACCGTGATCGAAGGCCAGTCTCATCAGGACCTGCCATTTGATCATTTGGTCGAAGCCTTGCAGCCACCGCGCAGCGCCGCGTACAACCCGCTGTTCCAGGTGATGTGCAACGTGCAGCGCTGGGAATTCCAGCAGAGCCGCACCCTGGCCGGCATGACCGTCGAATACCTGGCCAACGATGCCCGGGCGACCAAGTTCGACCTCAACCTGGAAGTCACCGACCTCGACCATCGTTTGGGTTGCTGCCTGACCTACAGCACCGACCTGTTCGACGAACCGCGCATCGCACGCATGGCCGGACACTGGCGCAACCTGCTGGAAGCCCTGTTGGCCGATCCGCAGCAACGCCTCAGCGAACTGCCATTGCTGGAAGTCACGGAACAGAAAAACCTGCTGAACAGCCTCGGCATCGAGCCGGGCGAACATCGCCTGGACCAGTGCATTCATCACCTGTTCAGCGAGCAAGCCCTGGCGCGCAAAGATGCGCCGGCCCTGACGTTTGCTGGCGAAACCCTGAGCTACGCCGAACTCGACAGCCGCGCCAATCGCCTGGCCTGGATGCTGCGTGAGCGCGGTGTCGGCCCGCAGGTTCGTGTCGGCCTGGCACTGGAGCGCTCGCTGGAAATGGTCATCGGCCTGCTGGCGATCCTCAAGGCCGGCGGCGCCTACGTGCCGCTGGACCCGGAATACCCGCTGGATCGCCTGCATTACATGATTGAAGACAGCGGCATTGGTCTGCTTCTCAGTGACAAAGCCATGTTCAACGCCCTCGGTGAATTGCCACCGAGTGTGGCGCGCTGGTGCCTGGAAGACGACGCGGCGGAACTGGCCAATTACCCGGCCAGCGAGCTGCCGTTTATCAGCCTGCCGCAGCATCAGGCGTACCTGATTTACACCTCCGGCTCCACCGGCAAACCGAAAGGCGTGGTGGTGTCCCACGGTGAAATCGCCATGCATTGCCAAGCGGTGATCGAGCGTTTTGGCATGCGCCCGGACGACTGCGAACTGCACTTCTATTCGATCAACTTCGACGCCGCCACCGAGCGTCTGTTGGTGCCGTTGTTGAGCGGCGCACAAGTGGTGTTGCGTGCTCAAGGACAATGGGATGCGGAAGAAATCTGCGGTCTGATCCGCCAGCATCAGATCAACATTCTCGGTTTCACCCCGAGCTACGGCAGTCAGTTGGCGCAATGGCTGGCGACTCAGGGCGAAACCCTGCCGGTGCGCATGATCATCACTGGCGGCGAAGCGTTGACCGGCGAACACCTGGCGCGGATTCGCGCGGCGTTCAAACCGAGCCTGTTCTTTAACGCTTACGGCCCGACCGAAACCGTGGTCATGCCGCTGGCCAGTCTGGCGCCGGACGTGTTGGAAGAAGGCCTCGGCAGTGTGCCAATCGGCAGCGTGATCGGCGCCCGCGTGGCGTACATTCTCGACGCCGATTTGGCCCTCGTGCCGCAAGGCGCGACCGGCGAGTTGTACGTCGGCGGCGCCGGCCTGGCCCAGGGTTATCACGAGCGGGCAGGCATGACGGCGGAGCGCTTTGTTGCGGATCCGTTTGCCGACAATGGCGGGCGTATCTATCGCACCGGCGACCTGGTACGTCAGCGCGCCGATGGCTTGGTGGAATACCTCGGGCGCATCGACCATCAAGTGAAAATCCGTGGTTTCCGCATCGAGCTGGGCGAGATTGAAACCCGTCTGCTGGAACACGAATCCATTCGTGAAGCCGTGGTACTGGCGCTGGATGCACCGAGCGGCAAACAACTGGTTGGTTACTTGGTAACTGAGATTGCCGAGCAGGACGATACACAGCAAGCCGCACTGCGCGAAGCGCTCAAGGCGCATCTCAAATCGCAACTGCCGGACTACATGGTGCCGACGCACCTGATCCTGCTGGCGAGCATGCCGCTGACCGCCAACGGCAAACTCGATCGCCGCGCACTGCCGGCGCCGGATCCGGAGCTGAACCGCCAGCACTACGTGGCACCGAGCAATGAGCTTGAGCTGACGTTGGCCGGCATCTGGTGCGAAGTGCTGAACGTCGCGCAAGTTGGCCTCAACGATAACTTCTTCGAACTGGGTGGCGATTCGATTCTGTCGATTCAGGTGGTCAGCCGTGCGCGGCAGCAGCGCATTCACTTCAGCCCACGGGACCTGTTCCAGCACCAGACCGTGCAGACCCTCGCCGCCGTCGCGACCCGCACCGAGCAGGTCACCGCCGAGCAAGGTTTGCTGGTTGGCGAATCGGGTTTGACGCCGATCCAGCACTGGTTCTTCGACACTGATATCCCCGAGCGCCAACACTGGAACCAGGCGTTGCTGCTGGAACCGACCGTGGCGCTGGAACCGCATCGTCTGGAGCAAGCGCTGCTGGCGGTGATCGAACAGCACGACGCCTTGCGCCTGCGCTTCACTCAAGTGGACGCGCAATGGCACGCCGCGCACCAGGCGCTGGATGACACTCCGGTGTTGTGGCAGGTCCGCGTTGCGTCCATGGACAAGTGCAGTGCGCTGTTCGCCGATGCCCAGCGCAGTCTCGACCTCGAACAAGGCCCGCTGCTGCGTGCCTTGCTGGTCGATGGTCCCGAAGGCCAGCAACGCCTGTTCATCGCCATTCACCACTTGGTGGTAGACGGTGTTTCGTGGCGGGTTTTGCTGGACGATCTGCAAACGGTCTACCGTCAACTCGACGCGCAACAGTCGGTGAAACTGCCGGCGAAAACCAGCGCCTTCAAGGACTGGGCGGAACGCTTGCAGGCCTATGCCGGCAGCGAATCCCTGCGCGAAGAACTGGACTGGTGGCAATCACAACTGGCTGGACCAAGCGTCGAACTGCCATGTGATCGTCCACAAGGTGGCCAGCAAAATCGTCACGCGCAAACCGTCAGCGTGCGCCTGGATGCCGAGCGCACCCGGCAATTGCTGCAACAGGCGCCGGCCGCGTATCGCACTCAGGTCAACGATCTTCTGTTGACCGCGTTGGCTAGGGTTATGTGCCGTTGGAGCGGTCACGAATCGGCATTGATTCAACTCGAAGGTCACGGCCGCGAAACCCTGTTCGACGAGATCGACCTGACCCGCACTGTGGGCTGGTTCACCAGCGCTTATCCGCTGCGACTGATCCCGGCGCTGGAGCAGGGCGACTCGATCAAGGCGATCAAGGAACAACTGCGCGCTGTGCCGCACAAAGGCCTGGGTTATGGCGTGCTGCGTTACCTCGCCGACGACCTGTGCCGCCAGACCATGGCCGCGTTGCCGGTGGCGCCGATCACCTTCAACTACCTCGGCCAATTCGACCAGAGCTTCGGCACAGACGCGTTATTCCGGCCTCTCGATGAGCCAGTCGGCGCGGCCCATGATCCTCACGCGCCGCTGCCAAACGAGCTGAGCGTCGACAGTCAGGTCTACGGTGGTGAACTGGTGCTGCGCTGGACCTTCAGCGCCGAGCGCCATGACCCGCACACCATCAGCGATCTGGCGAATGCCTACCTGGGCGAGTTGCAAAGCCTGATCGAGCATTGCCTGCAGGATGAGGCGGGTGGCCTGACGCCGTCGGACTTCCCACTGGCGCGACTGACTCAGCCGCAACTCGATGCGCTGCCGATTCCGGCTGCCGTGATCGAGGACGTCTACCCGCTGACCCCGATGCAGGAAGGCATGCTGCTGCACACCTTGCTGGAACCGGGCACCGGCCTCTATTACATGCAGGACCGTTATCGCATCAACAGCGAGCTCGACCCCGAGCGTTTCGCCCAGGCCTGGCAAGCGGTGATCGCCCGTCACGAAGCCTTGCGCGCCTCGTTCTGCTGGAACGTCGGCGAAGACATGCTGCAAGTGATCCACAAACCGGGCAGCACGCCGATCGAGTATCTGGACTGGACTGCGGTCGCCGACATCGAGCAAGAACCGAAGCTGCAAGCACTGCTGAAAAGCGAGCGTGAGGCCGGTTTCGATTTGCTCAACCAGGCACCGTTCCACCTGCGCCTGATCAAGGTCGGCGCGGCACGCTACTGGTTCATGATGAGCAACCACCACATCCTGATCGATGCCTGGTGCCGCTCGCTGCTGATGAACGATTTCTTCGAAATCTACATGGCGCTCGGCGAAGGCCGCGACGCGCAATTGGTCGTGCCGCCGCGTTATCGCGACTACATCGGCTGGCTGCAACGCCAGAGCCTGGCCGAAGCGCGGCAGTGGTGGAAAACCAACCTGCAAGGCTTCGAACGGACCACGCCGATCCCGAGTGACCGCCCGTTCCTGCGCGAACACGCCGGCGACAGCGGCGGCATGATCGTTGGCGACCGCTACACCCGACTTGATGCCCGTGACGGCGCGCAATTGCGTGAACTGGCCCAGGCCCATCAGTTGACCATCAACACTTTTGCCCAAGCGGCATGGGCGTTGGTTCTGCGGCGCTTGAGCGGTGATCGCGACGTGCTGTTCGGCGTGACGGTGGCCGGGCGTCCGGTGGAAATGCCGGAGATGCAACGCACGGTCGGGCTGTTTATCAACAGCATCGCGCTGCGGGTGAAAATGCCGGAAGACGATCAGCGAGTCAGCGTGCGCCAGTGGCTGAGCGGTTTGCTCGACAGCAACATGCAACTGCGCGAGTACGAATACCTGCCGCTGGTGACGATCCAGGAAAACAGCGAACTGCCGAAAGGCCAGCCGTTGTTCGACAGCCTGTTCGTGTTCGAAAACGCCCCGGTGGAAGTCTCGGTGCTGGACCGGGCGCAGAGCCTCAACGCCACCTCGGATTCGGGCCGCACCCACACCAACTTCCCGCTGACGGCGGTCTGCTACCCGGGGGATGACCTTGGTTTGCACATCTCCTACGACCAGCGTTATTTCGACGAAACCACGGTCGAGCGCATGCTCGGCGAGTTCAAGCGTCTGCTGCTGGCGCTGGTGCAAGGTTTCCATGGCGACATGGCCGACTTGCCGTTGCTGGGCAGCGAGGAACAGGACTTCCTGGTCGATGGCTGCAACCAGAGCGAACATGAATACCCGCTGGAAAAAAGTTACGTCGAACTGTTCGAAGCCCAGGTCGCGCAGCATCCGCAACGCATCGCGGCGAGTTGCCTCGACCGGCTGCACAGTTACGTCGAGCTGAACCAGCGCAGCAACCGTCTCGGTCATGCGCTGATCGCGGCGGGAGTGCGGCTGGATCAACCGGTGGCGTTGCTCGCCGAACGTAACCTCGATCTGCTGGGCATGATCATCGGCAGTTTCAAGGCCGGTGCCGGTTATTTGCCGCTGGACCCTGGCCTGCCGAGTCAGCGCCTGAGCCGCATCATCGACCTGAGCCGCACGCCGTTGCTGGTCTGCACCGAGGCCTGCCGCGAGCAAGCGCTGGCGTTGCTGGACGAATTCGGCTGCGCCAATCGGCCGAAGTTGCTGGTCTGGGAAGACGTGCAAGCGAGCGATGCGTCGGTGCAAAACCCGGGCATCTACAGCGCCCCGGATAATTTGGCCTACGTGATCTACACCTCGGGCTCCACCGGTTTGCCGAAGGGCGTGATGGTCGAGCAGCGCGGCATGCTGAATAACCAGTTGAGCAAGGTGCCGTATCTGAACCTCAGCGCTAGCGATGTGATCGCGCAAACCGCTTCGCAAAGCTTCGATATTTCGGTCTGGCAGTTCCTCGCCGCGCCGCTGTTCGGCGCGCGGGTGGACATCGTGCCGAATACCATCGCCCACGATCCGCAAGGCTTGCTGGCCCACGTGCAGAACCAAGGCATCACCGTGCTGGAAAGCGTGCCGTCGCTGATCCAGGGCATGCTCGCCCAGGAACGCATGAGCCTCGACGGTCTACGCTGGATGTTGCCGACCGGTGAGGCAATGCCGCCGGAACTGGCGCACCAATGGCTGCTGCGCTACCCGGAGATCGGGTTGGTCAACGCCTATGGTCCGGCGGAATGCTCGGATGACGTGGCATTCTTCCGGGTCGACATGGCCTCGACTCGCGGCAGCTATTTGCCGATCGGTACGCCGACCGACAACAACCGTTTGTACCTGCTCGATGGCGCGCTGGAACTGGTGCCGTTGGGCGCGGTGGGCGAGTTGTGCGTCGCGGGTACGGGCGTCGGTCGCGGTTACGTCAGCGATCCGCTGCGCACCGCCCAGGTGTTCGTGCCGAATCCGTTTGGCGAGCCGGGTGATCGTCTGTATCGCACTGGCGACCTGGCTCGTCGGCGCAATGACGGCGTGCTGGAATACGTCGGCCGCATCGACCATCAGGTGAAGATTCGCGGTTACCGCATTGAGTTGGGGGAAATCGAGGCGCGTCTGCACGAGCAACCGGAAGTCCGCGACGGCGCGGTAGGTGTGCAGGAAGGTGTGAACGGCAAACATCTGGTCGGCTATCTGGTGGCGGCGGATTCGGCGCTTAACCCGAGCGAACGTCTGGAGCGGATCAAGCAACGCCTGCGCGCCGAATTGCCGGAATACATGGTGCCGCTGCACTGGTTGTGGCTCGACAAGTTGCCGTTGAATGCCAACGGCAAACTCGATCGTAAGGCGCTGCCGGCGCTGGAGATTGGCCAGTTGCAGAGCCAGGATTACCAGGCGCCGCGCAATGAACTGGAGCAGACCCTGGCAGATATCTGGGCCGAGGTGCTGAAGGTCGAGAAGGTCGGTATTCGCGACAACTTCTTTGAACTGGGCGGCCATTCGCTGCTGGCGACACAGATTGCTTCGCGGGTACAGAAATCGCTGCAACGGGACGTGCCGTTGCGGGCGATGTTCGAGTGCAGCACGGTGGAGGAATTGGCCGAGTACATCGACGGGTTGGCGGCGAATGACATGACCGAGGAGAAGGTGGATCGGTTGAATGATCTGATGGCGGAGTTGGAGGGGCTTTGATTCTCCAGTGTCAGTGAGGGCCTCTTCGCGGGCAAGCCTCGCTCCTACAGGAGATTTACGTATCCCTGTAGGAGCGAGGCTTGCCCGCGAAGGCGTCAGCACTTTCGCTACAATTTGCGCGTTGACTGTCGAGCTGTACCGGTTCAGCCTGCCAAGGCTTTTTCGGTAGACCCCTTCACAAAGGAGACACTCGATGCCCTTCGCAACAATAGACGGACAACCCCTGCACTACATCGACCAAGGCACTGGCCCGGCCGTGCTGCTGGCCGGCAGTTACCTGTGGGACCAGGCCATGTGGGCGCCGCAGATTGCCGCGCTGTCGCAGCACTACCGGGTGATTGCCCTGGACCTCTGGGGCCACGGCCAATCCGGTCAACTACCCGAAGGCACCACATCGCTGGATGACATTGCTCGCCAGGCCTTGGCGCTGCTCGATCATCTGGACATCGACCGCGTCACGCTGGTCGGTCTGTCCGTCGGAGGCATGTGGGGCGTGCGTCTGGCGCTGTCCGCACCGCAACGGCTCAACGGCCTGGTGCTGATGGACACCTACGTTGGCGTCGAGCCCGAGCCGACTCGCCAATACTATTTCTCGCTGTTCAAACAGATCGAAGACACCGGGGTGATCTCGCCGCAGTTGCTGGACATCGTGGTGCCGATCTTCTTCCGCCCGGGCATCGATCCGCAGTCAGCGCTGTATCAGGACTTCCGCGCATCATTGGCGGCGCTGCCGGCGGAACGTCTGCGCGAAAGCATCGTGCCGATGGGGCGGATTACGTTTGGGCGGGATGATTTGTTGCCGCGTCTGGGCGAGCTGAGTCCTGACACCACGCTGGTGATGTGTGGCGATCAGGACAAGCCGCGACCGCCAACCGAAGCCCGTGAGATGGCTGAATTGATTGGTTGCCCGTGTGTGCTGGTGCCGGAGGCGGGGCATATCTCCAATCTGGAGAATCCGGGGTTTGTGACGCAGGCTTTGTTGGGGTTTTTGGCTGAGAGGAATTAGTCGATCGTCCTGACGCCTTCGCGGGCAAGCCTCGCTCCTACAGACAACGTGAACCTGTAGGAGCGAGGCTTGCCCGCGAAGAGGCCAGTAAGGTCACTTAGGCCCGAGAATCTTCACCAACTTGTCCGGCGACGGCGCGCCTTGCTGTTGTTGCAGCTCACCCTTGTCATCCATGTAGAAAATCGCCGGGGTCGCCTGCAACTCCAAGTCTTCCATCAACTGCATGTTCGCCGCCAGTTTCGCCTGGATCGCCGGTGGCACGTCTTTCATCGCTTTAAGCGAGCTTTCCTTGCCGGATTTCTCGTGGTCTTCCAGGGCTTTGCTCGGGTCCTTGGCCGCCAGCAGCGCGGCGGATTTGCCGGGGCTGTCTTCGCGGATGATGCCGACCATGATGTGCCGCAGCTGCACTTTGCCGGACTTGACCCACGGCCGCGCCTGTTCCCAGAACATGTTGCAGTAAGGGCAGTTCGGGTCGCTAAACAGGTACACCACGCGTGGCGCATCCTTGTTGCCGTCGCCGATCCAGTTGCTCGCTTCCATCTTGCCCCAGACTTCCTTGGACATTGGCGCGTAGACCAGTTTCTGCAACGGCGCGCTGCTGAGGTCATTGCCGTCGGCGTCGTACAGGTTGCCGAGCAGCACGTGCTTGCCGCCCGGGGTCAGGTACAGCGCGATGCCACGGTTCTGGTACTGCGCCGCGTAACCGCGCAAACCGTCGGGCGCATCGAACTGGCCGACGATCTTCGCGCCCTTGGCTTCGATCTTCTTGATCGCCTCGGGCAATTCTTCAGCGGCCTGCGCCGACGGCAGGTGCAGCAGGGCTGCACCCAGGGTCAGCGTCAGCAGGTGGCGGAGGCGGGACATGGCAATTTCCTTGCAGAGGTGGCCGGTGCGGCAGGAGTGGGTGTGTCGAAGTTTTCCAGGGCGCGGGCCAGGCTGGCTTCGGACAATTCGCCCAGATGGCTGCCCAGCAGGCGACCGTCGTGGCTATAGAACAGCGTAGTCGGCAAGGCCATGGAGCCGACGGCCTGACCCAAGCGGCCGCTCCCATCGAACAATACGTTGGACAGGCTCAGGCCCTGGGTTTCCAGGAAGGTACTGACGCTTTGCATGCTTTCGGCCTGGTTGACGAACAGGAAGGTCAGGTCCGGGCGATGTTGCTGGGCGTTTTCCAGTACCGGCATTTCCCGGCGACACGGTGGGCACCAGGTGGCCCAAAGATTGATCACCAGCGGGCCGCCCTGATAGTCCGCCAGTTGCACGGTTTCGCCAGTGGCATTGCGCAAGGTGATTTCCGGCAGGCGCGTGCCTTGTTCGTAAAGACTCAGGGAGAACGTCGCCAGCAACCAGAACAGCAAGCCGCTGCCGACCCCGAAACCCAGTGGCCGGCGCAGACCCGGTCGGCGCCAGCCGCGATACAACGCCGCCAGCACCAGCACGATAACCCCCGGCCAGGCGAGAAAACCTCCGTCGCGCAAGTCGATGACCTGCCACGGATCGTCGCGATAGTGCGCCCAGTAGGCGATCACGAAACTGATCCGCGCCGCCAGCATGCCCAGCAGGAACAGGCTGAACAGCACCGACTCGGGGTTCTCGCCGCCGCGCTTGGCCACCCGCCAGCCAACGAAGGTGGCCAGCGCCAAAGCACTGATCAGCAGCAGGTGGTTAAGCGCGATGGCAAAGGTGCCGAGGGTAAAGGTCAGCATTAACGGGCATCTCGGGTGGTGGTCCAGCGTTGCAGAAAAGTCTCGGCATCGACCTCACCGGTGATGCGCTGGCTGCGGCGTTCACTGCCATCGGCACCGATCCACAACAGACTGGGCGGCCCCGGCACTTTGTAACGGCCGAGCAGCTCGCGACTGGCGGCATTGTCGGTGGTCACGTCCAGCCGTAGCAAGCGTACGTCTTTCAGGGCGTCGAGGACCTGCGGTTTGGCGAAGACCTGTTTTTCCATGACCTTGCACGACACGCACCAGTCGGCGTAGTAATCCAACAGCACCCATTGGCCCTGAGCCTGGGCCGCGTCGAGTTCCCGTTGCAGGGCGGCGGGGTCCTTGAGCGTAGTGAAGGCGTCGTGACCTACCGGATTTGCGGCATTGTTTGTATTGGATGCGGTGTACACCTGCAACGGCTTGAATAGGTCATCGCTACCCCCGGCCGCACCAACCACCAACAGACTGCCCCAGATCCCGAGCAACAACGCGCTGGCGCCGAACAACTGGGCGACGCGGCCGAAACCTTCGGATTGCTTCCAGGCGCTATAAGCGGCGATCAGCAGCAGGGCGCCGCACAGGCCGACCCACAAGGATTGATCCAGCACCGGGCGCAGCATCAGCAACGCCGTCGCCAGGAACAGGAAACCGAACACGCCTTTGAGCAGGTTCATCCAGGCGCCGGGCTTGGGCAGGAAACGGTTGCCGACAGTCACCAGCAGCAACAGCGGCACACCGATGCCGATGCCCATGGCAAACAGAATCAGCCCGCCGTGCAGCGCATTGCCACTCTGGGCGATGTAGAGCAGGGCGCCGGCCAGGGGCGCGGTCATGCATGGGCCGACCAACAAACCGGACAAGGCCCCGAGCACACCGGCGCCGATCAGACTGCCGCCGCGTTGATTGCGCGAGACGTTTTCCAGCCGATCCCGCAGCGCCACCGGCAATTGCAGTTCGAAGAAACCGAACATCGGCAGCGCCAGCAACACGAAGATCGCCGCGAAACTGCCCAGCAACCATGGATTTTGCAGCAGCGCCTGGAGGTTTGCCCCCAGCAGCGATGCGAGCACACCCATCGCCGCGTACACCAGCGCCATGCAGATCACATAGCTGCTGGCCAGGGCAAAACCACGTTTGGGCGTGGCGCCGCTGCCGACGATCAAACCGGCGAGGATCGGCAGCATCGGCAGGGTGCACGGCGTAAAGGCCAGCAACAGCCCAAGCCCGAAAAACACCAGCAAACTCCAACCCAGCGCCCGCTGTTGCAGGTTGCTGGCCAGCGCTTGGTCTGGTGCTTCATTGATCGTCGCGTTCGTTGCGCTGCTATTACCCAGGTCGACGATTTTGGTCTGTGGCGGATAACACAAGCCAGCATCCGCACAGCCCTGGAAGCCGACCTTGATCTGACCCGTGGCACCGGCGGGAATCTTCAATTCCAGGCCTTGGCGATAGACCTGCTGCTCACCGAAGAACTCATCGCTGTGGGACTCGCCCGCAGGCAACACCGGCTGCTGATCCGCCGCCAGGCCATCGAATTTCAGGCGTTTCTGATACAGGTAATAACCGTCGGCAATCTGCCAGAACAGCTGGGTTTCACCGGAGGCCAGACGTTCTGACGTAAAAACGAATGCCTGCTCGACGGGGAGGAAATCCGGTTTGGTCTCGAACGGATTGGTCCCTGCCTGGGCCAGACCCGAGATCAAGAGAGCAAAGAGGAAAAACAGTCGACGCATGGGTAAGCCTTGTCCCGGTGCAAGTGAGTTGCACAATGGTGGGCGGCGATTAACCGATGATTAACCGCCGCCGGGCGATCGCGTCAGCGAGAGTCAGTCGCGCAAGAGCCCCGGCCAGGTTTTCTCGCTGACTTTATACGGACCATACTCGACTCGATCTTCCATGATGTTGTAAGTGATGTACTCATTATTGGTCAGGAAGATGTAGTAGTAGCTGTCGGCAAATGTCCGGTCGTTTTGTACGGCTGTGATGATCCGGTCCTTGTACGGTTCCAGGCCGGGCCAGGTCGTGTTGTTGATGGGGACCACTTTCAATGTCGGATGCCCTTCGTAGTAAGCATCAAAGTTGAAAGGGGATATGTTCAAGTCAAGAAGCAGGGATTGACCATTTTTCATGAGAAAACGGAACTGTGCCATGCTGTCGGCGGAGTCCGTCCACCATGTGCCTGCGATGATGTCATCGAAATAGTAGCCAAGTCGGCTCCACATCGAATTATCAACTGTTTCGATGCTGACAACCTTGTCATTGTCTTGGTCGTATTTGCAAACCATCGGTATTTGGCGATCGACATAAAAGAGCCAAAGGTAGTCCTGGTCGAAGTTGAAGCTGTTAGCCTTTACGTGGATATCCGTGGTAGCGAAGCCGAATCTAAGATTTTTGGCATGGACATGAAAATCATGCCAGTTACTGTGGCTGATCGGAGCAGGGTATCCGTTGGGTACTCGATCGTCGCCAATATCGAAGCGGCTGTACGTATTACTGTCTTTGAAAAAGAAGTAGATTTTATCTTTGCCGACGCGCCAGTCGACGGCGACAACATTTTTTAGTGCGGGCATGAACTGATTCCTTTCAGTGGGTAGAGTCGTCTATGTTCAAATGTTAATCGTCATTGTCGACCTCCCAGCCATCGGGCTCCTCAATAATCAGGCCGGGCCAGGTTTGTTCGCTGACTTGGTAAGGGCCGTATTCGACCCGGTTTTGCTCAATGTTGTAAGTGATGTATTCGTTATTGGTCAGGAAGATGTAGTAATAGCTGTCGGCAAATGTCCGGTCGTTTTGTACCGCGGTAATGATCCGGTCCTTGTAGGGCTCCAGGCCGGGCCATGTGCTGTTGTTGATGGGTTCAACCGTTACTTTGGGGACTCGATCTTTTTTGAAATCGAGATTTACCGGCCTCTGCAGACTGACATCCCAGTCAAAGTAAAAGGAATTGCCGTTGTTCATGAGGAACCGAAACAGCGCAATTGGACTGTCAGAGGCCTGCCACCAGGTGCCCGCGACGATGCGATGAAAGTAAGGCAGGATCGGGTGCCATACGGTATCGATTACCGGTCGGGTACTGATGACCTTGTCGGTATCTTGATTGTATTTGCACACCATCGGGGTAATGCCGTCGATATAGAACAGCCAGAGAAAGTCCTGGTCCGCGCTGAAGATGTCTTCCTCTGCGAGGGACGTGGTGGTGAATCCAAAACGAACTTTTTTGGCGTATGCATGGAAATCATGCCAGTTACTGTGCCTGATCGGTGCGGGGTATCCGTCGGGTACTCGATCGTCGCCGATATCGAATCGGCTGTAGGTATTACTGTCTTTGAAAAAGAAGAAGATTTTATCTTTGCCCGCGCGCCAATCGACGGTAACAAAGTTTTTTAATATTTGCATTGAACGAATCCTTTCGTTAGTTGTGCAGCATGAACTTTCCAAGTGGTAAATTTATACGGTGTTTATTGTTTGAATGGTAATGCGAATATGTTTCTTTTTTTTAAGCCCGATAAGTCGACGTGATTAGCGTAAAGTTGCCCAGCGGTAACCGTTTAAATCGAGACGGACGCGACGGTTTTTTCGCGTGATCGATACGGGCTGACCAGCGAGCTTCTCGTCCGTCAGCGCGGTTGCCATAATTGCCCCTTAATACTCACCTGCTTGACTCACGTTTTTGCTCATGGAGCTCCCATGCACGTACTGGTTTGCGAAGACGACGAGTTGATCGCCAGCGGCATCGTCGCCGGCCTCACCGCCCAAGGCCTGACCGTGGAGCATGTGGCCACGGCTTCCGCTGCGCGGGCGATGCTCAAGGTCGCCGAGTTCGACGTCATGGTGCTCGACCTCGGCCTGCCGGACGAAGATGGCCTCAAGCTGTTGCAGCAGTTGCGCCATAACGGTCTGGAGACGCCGGTGCTGATCCTGACTGCGCGGGATTCGGTCACCGACCGGGTCGATGGCCTGCAGGCCGGTGCGGACGATTACCTGCTCAAACCTTTCGACCTGCGAGAACTCGCCGCGCGTCTGCACACGTTGCTGCGCCGGGTGGCCGGGCGCAGCGTCAACCTGATCGAGCACGGCGCCCTGACGTACGACCCGAGCAGCCGTGAAACCATGCTCGCCGGCCAACCGGTGGACCTGTCGCGGCGCGAACAATCGCTGCTGCAGGCCTTGCTGCATAACCGTGGTCGGGTGTTGTCCACCGAGCAACTGAAGGACAGCGTCTACGGTTTCAACGATGAGCTGGAAAGCAACGCGCTCAACGTTCATATCCATCACCTGCGGCGTAAACTCGGCAATGGCATCGTCGAAACGGTGCGTGGCCTGGGCTATCGCCTCGGGCCGGCGGATGGTGGAGATCAATCCAAGTGATGAGCCTGCGTTTGCGCCTGAGCCTGACCCTCGGCGCTGCTTTTGCGTTGATCTGGGCCCTGGCAGCAGCCTGGATGCTCAGCGACCTGCGTAACCAGATGATGTTTTCCCTCGACCAGCGCCTGGTCGCCTCGGCGCGTATGGTCGCCGGCCTGATGGAGCAATTGCCGGCGCTGCCGACCAAGGGCGAGGGCACGCATTTCAGCGCGGAGCAGTTGAACGTCCCCGGCGGCATGGCCTGTCAGGTCAGTTCGTTGCGCGGCGAAATCCTCGCGCGCAGTCACACCGACCCGCAACAAACCCTCGAAGCCGAGAAAATGGGCTTCCATGACCAGATGATCGATGGCGCGCCGTGGCGCAGTTTCACCCTGGCGCGCGGCGATCTGCGGATCACCACGGCGGACCGGCAGATCGAGCGCGAAGCCCTGAACATGTCGATCCTGTTGGCCGCTTCGGTGCCGGTGGGTGTGGCGTTGCTCGGGTGTCTGTGCCTGCTCTGGCTGGGGATCGGCCAAGGCCTGGCGCCGCTCAATCGCATGCGCGATGCATTGATGCGCCGCAGCGCCGACTCCCTCGAACCGTTGCAGATCCAACCGCTGCCCAGCGAGTTGCAGCCGTTGCTCGACACGCAGAATCAACTGTTCCAGCGCATCGGTCGGACCATTGAGCGCGAACGCCGCCTGACCGGGGACGCCGCTCACGAATTGCGCAGCCCGCTGACCGCAATCAAGACCCACCTGCAAGTGGCGCGTATGACCGACGGCGCGGCGCGGGATCAATCGCTGGCCCGGGCCGAAGAGGGCGCCGACCGTTTGCACCGCACGCTCGAGCAACTGTTGCTGCTGGCGCGGGTCGAGGGCAGTTTGTCGTTCGATGACGGCGTGCAGTGCAGCGCCGAGCAAGTCGCGAAACTGGCGATTCAGGATGCCGCCAGCGGTGATCGCCAGCGCATCAAGTTTCAGCCGCCGATCAAGTGTTCGGCTGCCCCGGTGCAAATGCCTGCGGTGCTGTCGATTGCCGCGCTGCGCAACCTGCTGGACAACGCCCTGCGCCATACCCCAAGCGACGGGGCCGTGGAGTTGAGCCTGGAAACCACTGGCAACCGCGTGCGCTTCGTGGTCCGCGACCATGGGCCGGGGATTGCCGCCGATGACCTGCAACACCTGACCCAACGTTTCTGGCGCAACGGCCAGAGCACCGGTTGCGGCTTGGGGCTGGCGATTGTGCAGGCGATTGTTCAGCGTTGTGCGTGCACGTTGCACTTCGACAGTCGGCCGGATGGGTTACGGGTCGAGCTGACCATGCCATTGCAAACGGTCTAGCCCTTGTAGGAGCGAAGCTTGCTCGCGAAAGCGGTGTGTCAGACAACGGCAATGTTTGATGACACACCGCTTTCGCGAGCAAGCTTCGCTCCTACAGGGGATCTGTGTTGCACATCAAATGTAACCTCTCTCCATTGGCATTCCGGCCCAAACCGGCGCTATCTTCCGGGCAGCTTTGACTCAATGGATTGAGGTATCAGCGCCATGGATGCACCCCTGCACATCTGCAAGGCAACCGCTGCCGACGTCGGCATTATCAGCCGGATCGTCGAGCGTTCGATCCGGGTCGGTTGCGCCCTCGACCACCGCAACGACGCGAAAATCGTCGCCGCCTGGACCCACACCAAAACCGCCGAACACATCCTCGCCTGGCTGACCGACCAACGGCTTTACCTGAATATCGCGTTGCTCCATGACAAACCGATCGGCGTCGCCATGGCCGCGAGCAGTGGCAAGATCGCCTTCTGCTACGTGCAACCGGAATGGTTTCGCCGTGGCGCCGGGCAGGCCTTGATCCGTGACCTGGAAGCCTGGTTGCGCGCCCGGGACTTGCCCCAGGCCCGACTCAATAGCACCCGCACCAGCGAAGCCTTTTATCGGCACATGGGGTATTGCGCCTGCGCTGAAACCTTCAGCGTGGCGGGGTTGTATGCCATTCCGATGCACAAGATGCTGGTGCCACCTTCATAGAAAGCTGAGCGCGGGTCTAAATCCTCACGCCCCTGATGCGTTTCCAGAACAGGAAAACCTGCAAGTGCGCCCCGTGACCGGAACGCGCACCTGCCCGGTGTGCAGTTTTGGTCACTATCAACAGCGTATTGAGGGGTCGAGAGATGTCAGTCGCTACCAGCCTTATCGAAGATCAGCCGGCCCGGGTTGCCCCGACGCCTGCCGAGACGCTTTACCAGTTCAACGAATCGCCGTTGCTGGCCCGTCAGAGCCAGCAGGAATCGAATGCCCGCAGCTACCCGCGACGCATTCCCCTGGCACTCAAGCGCGCCAAGGGCATCTATGTCGAAGACGTCGAGGGCCGCCGTTTCATCGATTGCCTGGCCGGTGCCGGGACATTGGCGTTGGGGCACAACCATGCGGTGGTGATCGAAGCGATCCAGCAAGTGCTGACCGATGAACTGCCGCTGCACACCCTCGACCTGACGACGCCGGTCAAGGATCAGTTTGTCCAAGACTTGTTTGGCCTGCTGCCGCCGGCATTAGCGGCGGAAGCCAAGATTCAATTCTGCGGCCCCACCGGCACCGATGCGGTAGAAGCCGCGCTGAAACTGGTGCGCACCGCCACTGGGCGCAGCACCGTGCTGTCGTTCCAGGGCGGTTATCACGGCATGAGCCAGGGCGCATTGAGCCTGATGGGCAGCCTGGGGCCGAAAAAGCCCTTGGGTGCCTTGCTCAGCAGCGGCGTGCAGTTTATGCCGTACCCGTACGATTACCGCTGTCCGTTCGGCCTCGGCGGCGCGCAAGGGGTGCAGGTCAACCTCAACTACCTGGAAAACCTGCTCAACGACCCGGAGGCTGGCGTGCAATTGCCGGCGGCGGTGATCGTCGAAGTGGTGCAGGGCGAGGGCGGGGTGATTCCGGCGGACCTTGACTGGTTGCGCGGCTTGCGGCGCATCACCGAGCAGGCCGGCGTGGCGCTGATCGTCGATGAAATCCAGAGCGGTTTTGCCCGCACCGGCAAGATGTTTGCCTTCGAACACGCCGGGATCATTCCGGACGTGGTGGTGCTGTCCAAGGCTATCGGCGGCAGTCTGCCGCTCGCGGTAGTGGTTTACCGCGACTGGCTCGACACCTGGCTGCCGGGCGCGCACGCCGGGACTTTCCGTGGCAATCAGATGGCCATGGCTGCCGGCTCGGCGGTGATGCGTTACCTGAAAGACAACAACGTCTGCGAACACGCCGCCGCCATGGGCGAACGCCTGAGCGAACACTTGCGCATCCTGCAACGGGACTTCCCGCAGATGGGTGACATTCGTGGTCGCGGCCTGATGCTTGGCGTCGAACTGGTCGATCCGACGGGCACGCCAGACGTGCAAGGCCATCCACCGGCCTTCGGTCGCCTGGCGCCGCTGGTGCAGCGCGAATGCCTCAAGCGCGGCTTGATCCTCGAACTGGGCGGTCGACATGGCGCGGTGGTGCGCTTCCTGCCGCCGCTGGTGATCACCGCCGCTGAAGTCGACCGGGTCGCGGAGATTTTCGGTCGTGCGTTGGCGGCGGCCACTGCCAGCCTCTAAATTTTCCGGGGCCTCGAACGTTCCTTCTACATACCGGCTGCACGCGCCGTGCAGCCCACCCCTACAACGATGGAGAGATAGCATGACGTCAGTATTCGACCGCGAGGACATCCTCTTTCAGGTCGTGGTCAACCACGAAGAGCAATACTCGATCTGGCCCGACTACAAAGCCGTGCCACAAGGCTGGCGCACCGTGGGCAAGAGTGGCCTGAAGAAAGAATGCCTGGCCTACATCGAAGAAACCTGGACCGACATGCGTCCGCTGAGCTTGCGTCAGAAGATGGAAGAGCAGGCAGTAGTGGCGCACTGAAGTCATCGCCCATAAAAAAACCGCTGAACCGGGTAACGGCCAGCGGTTTTTTTTGCCTGGAATTTGCGTTGGCTATGAAGTCGCCTTCGCGGGCAAGCCTCGCTCCTACAGGGATATGCGATCTTCTGTAGGAGCGAGGCTTGCCCGCGAAGAACGATGACGCGGTATTAAGCCCCACTCAACCCCTTGATCAACAAATCCACATTCCCCTCCAGCTCGGCCACCGGGTCCGCCCCGTCGGTGCTCAACACCACCAACCGGCTGCCGGCCTCGCTGATCACTGCTTTCAACGCCTCCGACGGCTGGCGATGATGCAACACCACCGCCACGTCATTGTCCTTGAGCGTCGTGCCCAATTGCTTGAGCGCTTCAGGTGTCCACTCGGCATCCGGCCGCGAATCGAGGCCGACCAGTTCCAGGTTGAGCCCACCGACCAGGTAGCCGAAGTGATCGCTCAGACTCATCACTGTAAGGTTATCAACGCTGGCCAGCCGCGCTTCGCTGTCGGCGCTGAGCTTGAGCAAACGCTGCTTGAGCGCCGCCAGGTTGGCTTCGATCTTCGGCTTGGCTTCGGGGGCCAGACGCACCAGGTCGGCGGCCATCACGTCGGCCATGCGCCCCATATTGTTGCTGGAAAACCATGGCTGACTGTTCAAGCCATCGACCTTGTTACCCGGCTGCACGGCGATGCCGGCCAGGGCGCCGTCCACCGGGCGGGCGGCATCGATTTCAATGATGCGGATGTTGCTGCGGCGCGCGTTCGGGTACAGCGGATCGTCCGGCCACAACGAGCGGATGCCAATCACCGCATCAGCGTCGGTCGCCAGTTTGCTCAGTTCCGCCGCGCCACGCCCGGTGAAGTAGGCGGTCTGCCGTGTACCGGGCAGGTTGGCCGGTGCCGCGCGCTCAATGGCGACATCGGTGCCTTCCAGCAACACGCTGCCCAGGCCATAGGTCACCGGCAATGACGCCAGCACCAGCATTTTGTGCGCTGACGACGAGGCGAACAGGGCCGTATTGCCGACCCCATGATTGGCCACCAGGCGCATCGGTTCGAAGTTGTCGCCCGCCGACGCATTGAAGGAGGCTGTCCCGCACAGGGCCACGGCCAGGCTCAATTGACGCAGAGTAAAAGACATTTATCCGAGATTCCCTTTCAGACTTGGAACGACACCGCGCGCGATGGCGGAGAGGGCGAAGGCGATACCGGCCACCAGAATGATCGCGGCACCGGACGGGATCGGCAGGTCGAAGACAATCGGCGCCAGAATCCCGCACAGGGTGCTGACCGTCGCAATCGCCACCGAGCACCAGAAAAACCCCTTCAGCGACTGGCTGAGCAACCGCGCGGCCGCTGCCGGAATCACCAGCAGGGCGCCGACCAGAATCGCGCCGATGACTTTCACCGCCGCGACGGTGATCAGGGTCACCAGAATCACGAACAGATAATCCAGGGTCTTCACCGCCACCCCGCGCACTGCCGCCAGTTGCGGGTTGAAACTGGCGAGCATGATGCGGTTGTACAACGGCAAGGCCAGGGCCATTACCAGCGATCCGACGATGGCCAACACCAGCAAGTCATTGCCGTTGACCGTCAGCACCGAACCGAACAGCACGTTTTCCAGAATGTGCACGTTGATCTTGCCCGCCAGAATCAACAGCAGGCTCGCGCCCAATGCCAGGGACACCGAAAGGAACACCCCGATCAGCGTGTCCGGCGCCAGGCCGGTGCGGTTGCGCAGGTAGTTGAGCAGGATGCCGAACAACAGGCAGTAACCGAACAGACTGCCATATGGACCCGTATAAGGTTCGCCGAGCAGGATGCCGATGGCCACGCCGGTCAGCGCCGCGTGGCCCACCGCTTCGGAGAAAAACGCGAAGCGCTTGACCACCACCAGCGTGCCCAGGCCGCCGAGCACCGGGCCGATCAACAGGCCGGCGAGTAGCGCATTCACCACAAATCCATAGGCCAGCGCTTCCGGCAAATAACCTGAAGAGGCCCAGCCCTGGACCATCAAACGAAAGGCTTCGTAACTCATCAGACAGCGCTCCGAGGATGGGTCGAGAACAGGGTCAGCAAGCGTTCCGGGGTTAGCGCCTGTTGCGGCGTGGCGTCGAACAGCACCCGGCGATTGAGCCCGGTGACCCGGTCCGCCAGGCGCCCGACGGCTTCCAGGTCGTGTTCGATCCAGAGCACGGTGATGCCGCTCTGGCGCCAGTCGCCGAGCAGTCGTTCGAACACCTGGATGCCGGCTTCATCAAGGGCCGACATCGGTTCGTCGAGCACCAGCAATTGCGGCGCCGGGATCAGCCCTTGGGCCAGCAACACACGTTGGCGTTCACCGCCGGACAACGCGCCCATGCGCCGCTTGCGTTTGTCCTGCATGCCGACCCGTTCCAGCGCTTCGCCAATCGCCGCCGCGTAATGCTTGCTCAAGCCGAGAAACGCCGGGCGCCGCTGACACATGGCGGCCATGAAATCGTCGACGGTCATTGGCAGGCCACGATCAAACTCCAGCGCCTGGGGCACGTAGCCGATGGTGCCGGGCTCGCCGGGCCATTGCAGGCTCAGGCGACCTTGATGGGGCATCTGTCCGAGCAGGGTTTTGATCAGCGAACTCTTGCCGCCGCCGTTCGGGCCGACCAGCGCATGCACGGTGCCGGGCTGAACGGTAAAGGTGACCTTGTCGAGGATCGTCGTGCGACCCAGCGTCAGGCTGACCTCCGCAAAATCCAGCGTCGGACCGAAGACTTGTGGGAGCGAGCCTGCTCGCGAAGGCGTCGTGTCAGTCGACATCAATGTTGACTGATCCACCGCATTCGCGAGCAGGCTCGCTCCCACAGGGGATTGGCTGATGCTTTCTTTCGCTGTCATGACCCCGACTCCTGAATCGCCCGCACCACGGTGTTGAGGTTGCCGGTCATTTCTTTTTCGTACTTGTCGGCGGTGTATTCGCCGTAGGAGATGTGCGACAGCGGGTACAGCTTCACGCCGGATTCACGCTGGATGGTGTCGACGTAGGTGGACGGGAAGTCCATCTCCGAGAAGATCACTTTCACGTCGAGTTCGCGCAGTTGATCGATGGTTTTTTTCAACTGGCTCGGGCTCGGTTCGATGCCGTGGGCCGGTTCGACCACCGCCGTCACTTCCAGGCCAAACTCGCGCAGCAGGTAGTCGTAGGCGGCGTGGACCGTGGCCACCCGCAGTTCGGCGTTCGGCGCCTGGGTCAGTTTGGCCAGGGCATCGGCACGCATCTGCCGCAGGCGTTTGCCGTAGGCGCGGGCGTTCTGGGTGTAGGTCTTGGCGTTGTCCGGGTCGAGCTTGCCGAGTTCCCGGGCGATGTTGTTGACCTGGGCGATCGAGGCGCTGATCGACAAAAACGTGTGCGGGTTGACCACCTTGCCGGCACCGCGTGCGGCAGTGCCGGTGGCGGCCAGCAGCGGAACGTTTTCGTTGGCTTCGATCACCGGGATGTTCGGGGTTTCGCTGGCGGCGATCATGCGGTCGGCGAAGTCGTCATGCCCGACGCCATTCAGCACGATCACGTCCAGCCCGCTGATGCGCTTGATGTCTTCAGCGCGCGGCTCGTAAGCGTGGGGGTTGAAACCGGCCGGGATCAGCGGCACCACTTCGGCTTTGTCGCCGACGATGTTGGCCACGTAGCTGTAATAAGGGTGCAGGGTGATGCCGATGCGCAGGCGCTTGGCCTGATCGGCGCTGGCCAACGGAGCCAGCAGCAAGGCGCACAGGCCGACCAGCAGCAGGCGCAAAAACGAGCGTTGAGATGAAATAGGCATGGGAAAGCGGTCTTCTCTCGGGTGAAGGCGAGGGGTCAGTGCCGATGCTGGCGGGTCACGCCGGCATCGAATTGCGCGACGATCTGCTGCCAGCCAGCGCTTTCCAGCGCGGCGTCAGTCAGGTCAGTCGGCGCAGCAAGCGTTTTGCTGCGGTTGAGCCAGACGTCCGGCGCATCGTCGTCAGCGGTCAAACGCATCAGGAACGAACCGGCCACACTCGGCGTCTGGCTCTGGCCGAAATAGGCCTTGGTGCTGAGCAACTGCCACGCATGGCCGCCGCGACTGACCGAACTGGCGTCTTGGGCAAACGGCGCGAAGCCTTCCTCGGCCAGCGCTTCAGGCGTCGGCAACGTGGTTTGCTCCTGGCGCAGCAAGTGAATCTCGTCCAGGGTCACCCGCAGATCGGCATAGATGCCTTGTTCGGAAGCGCTCAGGTCGCGGCGCGCATCCAGTTGATGGCTGCTGACAGTGCTCACGTCCTGGGACTCGTGGCGCCAAGCGACCACCGAGCCGGCCACCGCGAGGATCATCAGGCACAACAGCAACACATACAGGGTTTCATGACCGGCACCGGCGGGGCGCACGACTTGGGTAGTGGGTGTACTCATGTTCAGGGCGCCTCAATGTCGGCTTGGTCGATCTCGACTACGTGGCCGGGACCGGCGTCGAACAGTACATAGAACTCGGCGGCGGGTTTCTTGAACACCAGCGTCGAGTCGGTACCGAGCTTGCCCGGCACGAGGATGGTTTCGTCGTAGCCGATCACGTCCAGGGTCACCCCCGGTGCGCCGCTGCCGTCGGAAAAACCACCGGTGCATTTGATCTGCTCGGCGTCGATGGCCTTGCATTCGCACATCGGGTTATGGGCCAGGGCGCTCGCGCTGAAACCGGCGCCGAGCACCAGCAGCGCGACGCGCAGCGGGCGGAAAAGGTTGATCATGGTTTGCCTCCTTGTTTGTTCAGCCAGGCGATGGTGGCCGGGGATGCCTGGCTCAGGGGGATCGAGGCCTGATGCATGCTGCCGTCCCAGCCTTCCATGGTGATCCACAGTTCGGCGTCGGCCGGGGTCTTGACCGGCACCGGCAACGAGGCGCCCATGCGGTACGGCGTGCCGAAGAAAATCACCCCGGCAGCGCGCAGGCTGCGCGGTTTACCGATGCGCAGGTAGGTGGCCTTGACCTGTTCGACACAGGCGTTGCACAGGGCGGCGTTGAAGTTTTTCAGGTGACTGGCGGGGCCATCCGGGCGCGGTGCTTCGTCGCGAAGCTCGGCCAGGCGCATGCTCCACGGGCCGACCTGGATCTCGCCGACTTCGCGTTCGCCCAGGCCACTGTCACCGCGAAGCAGCGAGGCTTCGCTGAAGTATTTGGGCATGAAACCCAAGGGGATCAGCAGCAACAGGATGTTCAAATGGAAACGCCATTTGTGCCAGAACACACTCAGGCGCGACGGTTGCGGGGCGGCGGTGATTTTGCTCACAGGCTGGCCTCCGAGGTTTCGCGGCTGATGCTTGATTGCGCCGTGGCGGTTCGCTGTTTCTTTTCGCTGCGCTTGAGCGCATTGGCGGTGGCCAGGGCGGTGCGCTTGGTCCAGATCAGCAGCCCGCTAAGCACCATCATGCTCAGCACCAGGCCGAAGAAGAACCAGATCAGCTTGATCCACAGCCCACCGAAATCCCCGGTGTGCAGCGGTCGCATGGATTCGGTGACGAACTCCAGGGCGGTGCGGTCCGAGAGCAATCGCGAGGCGGCGATTTCACCGTTGTACGGGTTGATCGTCGCGGTCTGGAACATCAGCGGATACCAACCGCGACCACCGATGTCCAGGTGGCTGTAGCCATTGCCTGGCAGGCTGACGAAACTGGCTTCGAGCCCGGGAATTTTCTGCATGGCGATGTCAATCGCGCGATCCAGATCGATGCGCGGTGGCGGCGAGCCGTCAGCGGACAGCGGCACCGCTTCGCGGGACATGGCGGGAATGACCGGCTCGCTGGAGATGGAAATCTGGTTGTCGTACAGCAGGGCTTCAATCAAGAACCACAGGCCAGTGATGGAAATCACGGCGATGAACCAGATAGACCAGATACCGCTGAGGCGGTGAAAGTCGCCCCAGAAAATCCGCGCCCCGTGACGAAAGCGCAAAGTCGGTTTGAAGAAGCCTTTCCAGAATTTCTTGTAGACCACCAGCCCGGTGATCAAAGAAACCAGCAGCGGTAAGCCGAGGAACGACACCAGGTACCAGCCCCAGCTGTAGCCATTGGTGAACGGCACCAGCCACCAGCCATGCAAGGCGCGGGTGAAGGCCTTGAAGTTGAACGTGGGCGCGACGCCCTGGATCACACCGGTGTACGGGTTGACGTAGACCGTCGTCGAACGCCCGTCGGGGTAGCTGACGCTCACGTCGAGGGCGAAGTGCGATTCGTCGGGGCGCTTGATCGATTGCACCAGGGTCTGGGGTTCGGCTTGCTTGAGGGCCGCGAGGACCTGGTCGTAACTGAGCCGTGGCGCATCGTCCGACGGCGGGCTGGCACGCATTTGCGGGTTGGCCAGCCAGACGATCTCCTGGCTGACAACGGCCAGGGTCCCGGTGACGCAGACGATCAACACGAAAAACCAGATCGGCAGTGCCAGCCAGCTATGGACGAGAAACCAAAGTTTGGAGCGGGATTTCTTCGACATGATTAAAGGTCTTGTTTCGATGAAGGGACCTCTACTGCGGGCTTCGCAGCGTGATGGTCCTCGAAAAGCCCGGCCGTGGCTTTTGCCTACGCGGCCTGACTGCATCTAGATAAGACGGATGAGCAGTGAAAATCCCGAAGGCTTATATGAAAGTAAATGTTTCGCGTTCACCGAACACAGAAACCCTTGTGGGAGCGAGCCTGCTCGCGATGGCGGTGTAACAGTCGATATCAATGTTGGATGTGATGGCCTCATCGCGAGCAAGCTCGCTCCCACAGGGGTTATGTGCGTATTCAGGATCGCATCCAACACGAACCATGGTTCACGGGATCACTCTCCAGCCATTGATGGCCAACCCCCGCTCCCTATGATGGAACCCAGACGCCTGCGGCGTGCCGTCCTTTGAGCGAGTACTTCCATGACCCCAGCCAGAACCCTCTACGACAAACACATCGATGCCCACACGGTGTGTCGCCTCGATGACCAGGGCCACGTCCTGTTGTACATCGATCGCCAGGTCATCAATGAATACACCAGCCCGCAAGCCTTCAGCGGTTTGCGTGAGGCCAAGCGCAGGGTTTGGCGCCCGGAAACCGCGCTGGCGGTGGTCGATCATGTCAACCCAACGGCCCCGATGCGCATCGCCGCGATGCCGGATGCCGGCGGGGCGCGGCAGGTTTCGTACCTGGCGGAAAACTGCCGGGACTTCGGCATCGAACTGTTGGATATCCTCGATAAGCGCCAAGGCATCGAACACGTGATCGCCCCGGAGCAGGGTTTCATCCTGCCGGGCATGGTGATCGCCGCCGGTGACAGCCACACCACCACCTATGGCGCCCTCGGCGCTTTCGGTTTCGGTATCGGCACCTCGGAAATTGAACACCTGCTGGCGTCCCAGACCCTGGTGTACAAACGCCTGAAAAGCATGCGCGTGAGCGTGGACGGCGAACTGGCCACCGGGCTGACCTCCAAGGACGTGATCATGGCGTTGATCGGCCAGATCGGCGCATCTGGCGCTACCGGTTACGCCATCGAATTTCGCGGCTCGACCATCGATGCCCTGAGCGTCGAAGCGCGCATGACCATCTGCAACATGGCAGTGGAGGCGGGGGCTCGCGGCGCATTTATGGCGCCGGACGAAAAAGTCTTCGCCTACCTCAAGGACAAACCCCGCGCACCCAAAGGCGAATTGTGGGATCGCGCCGTCGAGCAGTGGCGCAGCTTGCACAGTGATGCGGACGCACAGTTCGACCGCGAGGTGTATCTGGACGCCAGCGCGCTGGAACCGATGGTCACCTGGGGCACCAGCCCCGATCAGGCTTCGCCGATTGGCGCGCGAGTCCCGGATCCGCAAGACGTCAGCGACCTGATCCTGCGCCAGGACATGCGCCGCGCCCTGAACTACATGGGCCTGGAGGCCGGCATGCCGCTGAGCGATATCGTGATCAGCCACGCTTTTATCGGCTCCTGCACCAATGCGCGCATCGAAGACCTGCGCGATGCCGCCAGCGTGGTGCGCGGCAAACACGTCGCCGAGCATGTGCGAGCGATGATCGTGCCCGGCTCCACCGAAGTGCGCGATCAGGCCGAAGCCGAAGGCCTGGCGGCGATCTTTATCGACGCAGGGTTCGAATGGCGTCAGTCCGGCTGCTCGATGTGCCTGGCAATGAACGACGACGTGCTCGCGCCGGGTGACCGCTGCGCCTCAAGCACCAACCGCAATTTCGAAGGCCGCCAGGGCGCCGGCGCCCGCACGCATTTGATGAGCCCGGCGATGGTCGCCGCCGCCGCGATCACCGGCCGCCTCACCGATATCCGCCACTTTGGAGCACGCGCATGAGCCAGCAACCCTTCACCCAGGTCAGTGGTAAAGCCGCGCCGATGCTTGCGGCCAATATCGACACCGACGTGATCATGCCCAAGCAATTCCTCAAGGGCATCGACCGCGCCGGGCTGGATCGTGGGTTGTTTTTTGATTTGCGGTTCCTGGCGGATGGTTCGCTTAATTCTGAGTTCGTGCTCAATCAACCGGCCTGGCAAGGCGCGAGTTTCATGGTGGTCGGGCCGAACTTCGGTTGCGGATCGAGCCGTGAACATGCGGTGTGGGGATTGAAGCAGATGGGGATTCGGGCGTTGATTGGTTCAAGCTTCGCCGGGATTTTCTATGACAACTGCCAGCGCAATGGGGTGTTGTTGATCACGCTCGATGAGCCGGTGTTGCAGCGGTTGGGTCGGGTCGTCAGTGAGCCCGACAGTGCACAGATCAGCGTCGACCTTGAGGCCCAAGAGATTCGTGTTCAAGGGGAAGTCATTTCGTTCGAAATCGACACCTTGCGCAAGACCGCGTTGCTGCTGGGGCTTGATGCCATTGGCAGCACGTTGCAGCGTGCCGAGCAGATCAAAGCCTTTGAGCGTGAGCATCTGGCGGCCAATCCCTGGTTGTCCTGAAATCGCATTCGCGGGCAAGCCTCGCTCCTACAGGGGATACCATCTTCTGTAGGAGCGAGGCTTGCCCGCGAAGAGGCCCGCCCAGACAACACATTTCAAACCGACAACCCCTTGAAATGCTCCTGCAAAAACTCCACACACGCCCGCAACTTCCCGGAATACGCCAGCCGCGTCGGGTACACCGCCCACACATTCGCACTCTGGGTGTAATCCGCCAGCACCTGCACCAACCGTCCTTGCTCCAGCAACGGCTTCACATCCCACAATGAGCGCAGCAAAACCCCGCGCCCATCGAGTGCCCACTGCAAGACAATCTCGCCGTTATTCGACGACAACGGCCCGCTGACCCGCACGCTCTCCTGAACCCCGTCATGCTCCAGGTTCCAGATGCCGAACGCGTTGTCGCGCTCCTTGATCACCAGGCAATGATGCTGCTCCAGATCATTGAGCGTTTGCGGCGTGCCGTGGCGTTGCAGATACGCCGGTGCCGCGCACAGCACCCGCCGATTGCTCACCAGGCGCCGGCCGATGTGTTGACCGGGAATGTCATCGCCGACGCGGATCTCCAGGTCGAAACCTTCGCTGACGATGTCCACCACCCGGTCGAACAAGTCCAGGCGAATCTCCAGCTCAGGATAACGCTCGGCCAGCAGCGATACCGCCGGCGCCACATGGTTACGGCCGAAACCAAAAGTGCAGCACACGTGCAAACGCCCGCGAGGGCTGTCGTGGGCGTCGGAGAGTTCGTCGTGCAGTTGCTGGAAGTCATCGAGGATGCGCAAGGCCCAGCGCTGCACCCGCTCGCCGTCTTCGGTCAGGGCGATGCGGCGACTGGTGCGATGCAGCAGGCGGGTGCCGAGGGTGGTTTCGAGAATCTGGATTCGTTTGCTGACGTAAGCGGGGGACAGGCCCAGCTCATCGGCCGCTGCGGCAAAACCGCTTTTGCGGATGACGGTGAGCAATACACGCAAGTCTTCGGGTAGGGGCACGGTGTCTTTCTTGGTGGTCATGGCAGAACGAGCACTGGCGGCATGAGCCGCCAGCATAGCATCGGTGTGTGGGCTTTCTATTCAGCGGAAAGCTTGGCGGCGGCCCGGGCATGTCGGCCACGCTTGAGGGCAATCGGCGCCATTTTGCTGCGGTCCAGTTCACCTTCCCACGCCGCCACCACCAGCGCTGCTACCGCGTTGCCGATGATGTTGGTCAGGGATCGGCATTCCGCCATGAAACGGTGTTGGTGCCGTCCAGGTTAAACGTGTAGCCAGTCGGCACCACGATGCCGACCACGCCTTTCGACGCGCCGAGGCTTTCCAGTTTCTGGATCAACTGCGGCAGCGCCGATTCCGAAGAACTGGTGCCGAGCACGATCAACAATTCAGCCTTGATATACGCCAGCAGTTTGAAAATGCTGAACCCGGCATACCGAGCGATGCTGCCCAGCACACAGGCGACGAAAATAAACGCGGTCAGGTAGAAAGTGCCGATCAGTTTCAGCAGCGGCAGCAACGAGCCGAGCCCGTACTTGCCGATGGTGAACGCAATCGCACCAAACGCGCCGATTGGCGCCACGCGGCTGATGATGCCGACGATACGGAAAAACACTTCGCTGGCCTGATTGATGATGCCCACCAGTGGCCGACCTTTTTCGCCGACCATCACCAGCGCAATCCCGAACAGCACTGAAACGAACAGTACCGGGAGGATTTCGCCTTGGGAGAACGCCTCGAAAAACGTGGTCGGAATCACATGCAGCAGAAACCCGGTTACGCCTTCGCCGTGTTGCGCCTGGCCGACGAAACCGGCGATGGCCGTTGAGTCCAGCGTCTTCACGTCGATGTTGAAACCGGCGCCCGGATGCAACGCATGCGCCGCCAGCAACCCGATCAGTAGCGCGATGGTCGAGACGATTTCAAAGTACAGCAACGCCTTGCCACCGACCCGGCCCACCTGTTTCACGTCGTGCATGCTGGTGATCCCGGAGACCACGGTGCAGAAGATGATCGGGCCGATGATCATCTTGATCAGCTTGATAAAACCGTCGCCCAACGGCTTGAGATCGATGCCGACCTGCGGCCAGTAATGCCCGATCGCGATGCCCAGGGCGATGGCGATAAGCACCTGCACATAGAGGGTTCCCAGCAGTTTTCTGATTGTCATTTTTATTATCTCGAGACGGTTTTTGGGCATGACGATCCCGCGCGGGCCAGTGACGGCCCGCGACGGGAGGTGGATTCAGGTCAGGCTGTTGCGGGTGTCAGCGCAGGAAACCGAGTACTTCGGCGAGCAGCAACTCGGGGGCTTCTTCGGCGATGTAATGGCCGGCGGGCAGCGCTTTGCCACGCACGTCGGTGGCTACCCGTTGCCATTCCTTGAGTGGCTCGAAGCAACGGCCGACGGTGCCTTCGGCGCCCCACAACACCAGCAGTGGCAGATTCAAATCGCGGCCCGCGTCGATATCCGCGCGGTCGTGTTCCAGATCGATGCTGGCGCTGGCGCGGTAGTCCTCGCAGATCCCGCGTGCGGTGCCGGGCAGTTTCAGGCAACGCAGGTATTCGGCGAACGCTTCGGGAGTGAACGGCTTGAGCCCGGCACTGCGGCTGCCCATCACGCTGCGCAGGTAGGATTCGGGGTCGGCTTCGATCAGGGTTTCCGGCAACGGTGACGGGCGGATCAGGAAGAACCAGTGCCAATAGGCGCGGGCGAACGCTTCGTTGGTTTGCGCGTACATCGACAGGGTCGGGGCGATGTCCAGCAACACCATGCGTTGCACGGTATCGGGATGATCCAGCGCCAGGCGATGGGCGACCCGGGCGCCACGGTCGTGGGCCAGCACCGAGAACTTATCGAAGCCCAGGGACTGCATCAGCTCGACACCGTCCTTGGCCATTTCGCGTTTGGAATAATTGGTGTGGTGATCGTTGGCCGGCGGTTTGCCGCTGTCGCCATAACCGCGCAGGTCGGCGGCGACCACGGTGAAATGCTCGGCCAGTTGCTCGGCGATCTTGTGCCAGATGACGTGGGTCTGCGGGTGACCGTGCAACAGCAGCAGGCCCGGCCCGCTGCCACCGATGCGGTAGGCAATGTCCACGCCGTTGACGTGGCGCTGGTCTTTCAGGAATCCGGCGAACATGGGGAATGACTCCTTGTTGTAGTTGCCTGCATCCTGAAATTGTTGAGCGGTTACGGCAAGGCGCAAAGCGTGGGGTGGTTGTTCATGAAGTGTGTTCAAGGGGATAGGCGGTGGCTGGGAGGCCGCCTTCGCGGGCAAGCCTCGCTCCTACAGGGGGGACGCGTTCTTCTGTAGGAGCGAGGCTTGCCCGCGAAGAGGCCCTGTCAGTCACCAAATATCTCAAGCCTGACTAAACATCTCCTTCGCCCGCTGCTCAATCTGTTCCTGAGTCAGATCCTCCTTGCGCGTCGCCAGAAACCACAAATGCCCATAAGGATCCTTCAAGGTCCCCGAGCGGTCGCCGTAAAACTGATCCTTGACCTCGGACACCACCGTGCCACCGGCGGCAATTGCCTGTTTATAGGACTTGTCGACATCGGTCACATACAAGTGCAGCCCCACGGACGGTGACCGGTCCGGGTTGCTCAACGGTCCTTGATCGCACGGCGTGCCGAGCATGATCGGGCAGTCGCCGATGCGCAGTTCGGCGTGGCCGATGCCGCCGTCGGGCATGCTCAGGCGCATCACTTCGATGGCGTTAAAGGCTTTTTTGTAGAAGTCGATGGCTTCGGCGGCTTTCTGGATGCCGAGGTAGGGGGTGATGCTGTGATAGCCCTCTGGAATGGGTTTGACGCTCATAACGGTTCTCCCTTTTTGTTGTGAGTTGGAGGTGTTACTTCGCCGATTTCCGGTCGGATAACTATAGGTCAGCGCCATTGGCGTCACCGAGTGCCCGACGAGCAGCAACGCCACTGTTCAGCCATCAACAGTGAAGCAGCAGATTGCTCGGGTTCATTACCATAAAACCTGGCAAAACCCCCGAAAACATTGGCCCATGCACTCGGCATAGAAGCTGCAATGACCCTCTCAAAACCCTGTTGTCGAGAGTCGTGTATGCCTGAATCTGCCGTTTATCCGATCAACCCGCCGGCCGCCCATCGGATCGCCGACGAAGCCGAAGCCCTGCGCGTCGCTGAACGCGTAGCCGCTGTGTTGCTGGAGCAGGACGCGGAGCGCGACCGCACTCGCCAGGTGCCGGCCGAGATCGTCGATCTGTATTCCAACAGCGGTTTGTGGGGCATCAGCGTGCCCAAGGAGTTCGGCGGCGCGCAGGTGTCCTACGCGGTGCTGGCGCAGGTGATTGCGATCATCTCGGCGGCGGATCCGTCCCTCGGACAGATCCCGCAAAACCACTATTGCCTGCTCGAAGACATTCGTCTGCAAGGCACGCCGGAGCAGCAAGCGCACTTCTTCGAACTCGCGCTGCAAGGACATCGCTTCGCCAATGCGCTGTCGGAAACCGGCGGCAAGAATGTACAGGACATTCAGGCGACGATCCGTCGTTACGGTGACGGCCATGTGATCAACGGGCGCAAGGGTTACTGCACCGGTTCGCTCTACGCCCATTGGCTGGCGGTGCTGGCCGTGGATGAGGAGGAGAAGGGCCAGTTGTCGTTTGTCGAGCGCGGCACCAAGGGGCTGGTGATCGTCGACGATTGGGACAGCATCGGCCAACGCACCACGTCCAGCGGCACGGTGTTGGCCGAGGACCTGCACGTCTCGCCGTTCAACGTGTTCCCGACTTATCGTTCCTATGAAAGCCCGACCCTGGCCGGCCCGTTCGCGCAATTGACCACCGCCGCCATCGACGCCGGCATCGCCCGCGCGGCCCTGCGTGACACCATCGCTTTCGTCCAGCAATTCGCCCGCCCGTGGATCGACGCGGGGGTGGAAAAGGCCAGCGAAGATCCGCTGACCATCATTCAAATCGGTGGCCTGGAGATTCGCCTGGAAGCCGCCGAAGCCTTGCTCGAACGCGCCGGTCGTGCGCTGGATGCAGCGCGCCCGGCACCCGATGAAGACAACGTCGCCCGCGCCTCGCTTGCCGTGGCTAAAGCCAAAGTGCTGACCACTGAAATCGCCATCGAAGCCAGCAACAAACTCTTCGAACTCGGCGGCACGCGCTCGACCCTGAAGAAGCACAACTTTGACCGCCACTGGCGCAACGCGCGGGTTCACACCCTGCATGACCCGGTGCGCTGGAAGTACCACGTGGTCGGCAACTGGCTGCTCAACGGCGTCAAACCGCCACACCACGACTGGTCCTGATCATGGCCGAGTGGTTTAAAAACATCTATTGGGCCGACATCGCCCAGGCCTGCCTCGACACCCTGACGATGCTCGGTGCCGCCCTCGGTTTTACCGTGTTGCTCGGGTTGCCGCTGGGGGTGGTGCTGTTCCTCACCGGCAAGCGCCAGTTGCACGAAGCCGTCGGGGTTTACCGGGTGTTGTCGGTGATCGTGAACATGCTGCGCTCGCTGCCGTTCATCATTTTGCTGATCGTGCTGATTCCCCTGACCACGCTGCTGGTCGGCACTTCCCTGGGCGTGCCGGGGACGATTCCGCCGCTGGTGGTGGGCTGCACGCCGTTCTTCGCGCGGCTGGTGGAAACCGCGTTGCGCGAAGTCGATCGCGGGGTGGTGGAAGCGACCCAGGCGATGGGCGGCACCACGTGGCAAATCATCCGCCACACCTTGCTGCCGGAAGCCCGAGGCGGGTTGTTGGCGGCGGTGACGGTGACCGCGATTGTGCTGGTGGATTACACGGCGATGGCCGGGGTGATCGGTGGTGGCGGGCTCGGCGACCTGGCGATCCGCTACGGTTATCAGCGCTTTCAGACTGACGTGATGGTGGTCACCGTGGTGTTGCTGCTGATCCTGGTGCAGGCCCTGCAAATGACCGGCGACCGCCTGGTGGCGCGTTACAGCCGACGCTAATTATTCGTTTCGACAAAACAATCAGGCCTCACGTCCACCCCACGACGGCCACTCAATCTGCCTTGGAGCACAGCATGAAAAAGACCCTGGCCATTCTGGCTGCCGTCCTGTCGTTCAGCGTTCACGCCAACGAAAAACTCATCGTCGGCGCCACCCCGGTACCGCACGCGGAAATCCTCGAATTCGTCAAACCGACCCTGGCCAAGGAAGGCGTGGACCTGGACATCAAGGTCTTCACCGACTTTATCCAGCCCAACCAGCAACTGGCGCTGAAAAACCTCGACGCCAACTATTACCAGTACCGACCGTTCCTCGATGACTTCAACAAGACTCGCCACACCGACCTGGTGCCGGTGGTCGGTGTGCACATCGAACCGTTTGGCGCTTACTCGACCAGGATCAAGAACATCAGCGAATTGAAGGACGGCGCCAGCGTGTCGATCCCCAATGACCCGGTGAACACGGGTCGTGCGCTGGTGCTGCTGCACGAAGCGGGGCTGATCAAACTCAAGGATCCGAGCAACACCCTGGCCACGCAACGGGACATTATCGACAACCCGAAACACCTGAAGATTCGTGAACTGGAAGGGGCGTTGCTCGCGCGTTCGGTGAGCCAGGTGGATTTGGCGTTTGTGTTTGCCAACTACGCGCTGGAAGCCGGGATCGACACCAACAGCGCGTTGATCGTCGAGAAGGGCAAGAGCCTGTACATCGAATTCCTGGTCGCGCGCCCGGACAACATCAACGATCCGCGCATCCAGAAACTGGCCAAGGCGCTGAATTCCGATGAGGTTCGGCAGTTCATCTTGACCCGCTATAAAGGGCAGATTGCGCCGGGGTTTTAATGATCGGTTGACCACGAGGACGCCTTCGCGGGCAAGCCTCGCTCCTACAGGGGGGACGCGTTCTTCTGTAGGAGCGAGGCTTGCCCGCGAAGGCCGCACCACTATTGCGGATCAATCCCCGATTCCAACAGCCTTGCACCCGGCCCACGCTCCCCCAGCACGTCGCCAAAGTTACGCAACGGACACGCCTCCATCGACAGACACCCACAGCCGATGCAGCCATTCAGACGATCGCGCAACAAGGTCAGTTGACGAATCCGCTGATCCAGATCCCGGCTCCACTGTGCCGACAACACCTGCCAGTCTGCCGCCGTCGGTGCGCGGTTATCCGGCAGCGCCTTCAACGCCTCGGCAATCTCCGCCAACGGAATCCCCAACCGCTGCGCAACCTTGATCAACGCCACCCGCCGCAACACTTCACGCGGATAACGCCGTTGGTTGCCCTGGTTGCGATGGCTTTTGATCAATCCCTTGGTTTCATAGAAGTGCAGGGCGGTGACGGCCACGCCGCTGCGGGCGGCGACCTGGCCGACGGTGAGTTCCTTGTGCAGGTTCTCCGGGGTGATCATCTGAAAAAGCCTCTTGACCTCTAGTTAACTTGAGGTTTTACCCTGCAGGCCTTCGGATCGCAAATCCGGTTTCAAGGTGAGTGGGGACTATTCATGCCAACGTCAGAGAAAAACCGCAGTTTCACCCAATTGATCGAATTCGAGATCGAGCCTCATCAACAACCCGCGCTGGTCTCGGCGCTGTCCGCCCAGACCGAGCGCCTGGCCCAGGATTTCAGTGGTTTCCTGAGCGCGAGCATCCAGGCCAGTGACGATGGCCGACGGGTGCTCAATTACCTGCAATGGCAGTCCCGCGAGGCCGGGGAAGCCGCGTTCCAGCGCTTTGAAAGCGGTGAGCAGGATTTCTGGCAACTGATTCGCGCCCATCAGGCGAAAACCGTGACCTTCGGTTCATTCCAGGTGCTGCACAGCCTGGAGCGCAGTCACGATGATGCGCTGCACTGCAATCTAGTGAGCTAGATCGACAACTGCATCAAACGCTCGCCCTGCACATTTTCCGTGGGCCGACGCTTGTTCACTGCCAGTTCGCCGATCTTGATCAACCGCGTGCGGGTCACGTTACGGCTCAGGCCGAGCAACGCAGCGGTGTGCACCTGGTTGTAATGGCTGAAGCGATACGCCGCGCGCAACAACGCGTCTTCGACCTTCTCGTGCAACGCTCCGGCCTGTTCCTCGAAGAGCTTTTGAAACGCACGGTCGAGCAAGGCTTCCGGTGAATCGTCGACGGTGCCGTGGTGATCGTCCTGACGCTCGATGCGCATGTTCGATAGGCGCAGGTCATCCCGTTCGATCACGCCATTACGGCAGATCAGCAGGGTGTGGTGAATCACGTTTTCCAGTTCGCGGATATTGCCCGGCCAACTGTAGCTGCGCAGTTTCAGCTCGGCTTCTTTGCTGATGGTGATGGTGCCGTAGCCGAGGCGCTGGCTGTAGGCTTCGACGAAGTGGCGGGTCAGCGGCAGGATGTCGCCGGGACGGTCGCGCAACGGGCTGAGTTCCAGGCTGACCACGTCGAGGCGGTAGTACAAATCCTCGCGGAAATGCCCGGCGTTGATGGCTTTCTCCAGTTGCACGTTGGTCGCGGCCAGCACCCGCACATTGATCGGAATGCTTTTGCGCGAACCGAGGCGCACCACTTCCCGCTCCTGCAACACCCGCAGCAACTTGACCTGAATCGCCATCGGCAAATCGCCGATTTCATCGAGGAACAAGGTGCCGCCATCGGCCTCTTCGAACCACCCGGCCTTGGCGCTCAGGGCGCCAGTGAACGCGCCTTTTTCGTGGCCGAACAGCTCGGCTTCCACCAGGGATTCGGAGAACGCGCCGCAGTTCACCGCCACGAATGGCCGGTTGCGCCGTGCGCTGAGGTTGTGGATATGCCGCGCCACCAACTCCTTGCCGGTGCCGGTTTCACCGATGATCAGCACGCTGGCTTCACTCGGTGCGACCTGTTGCAAATGCGCGAGCAAGGCTTGGGATTTCGGGTCTTCGAACACCTGCGCGGTGGCGCGGATAGACGTGGCCAGGGCGGGCGAGGGCGGTAGGGTCAGCAGTTGCATGGCAGGCTCCATGAAGAGAAGGTCAGGAATAGAAAGTCGGAATCGGCAGGGACTGGTTCAACGCCCAATCACCCAGTTCATGGAGTTTGTAATCCACAGGGTCGTGCAGGGTTTGCGTGCGCAGATTGCGCCAGTGCCGGTCCAGTCGCAGCGAGGCGTGGGTCGAACGCGCGCCGGTCACTTCGAACAGTCGGCTACAGAGTTCCAGGCCATTGCGAGTGGCGGCGACCTTGGCCGTGGCAATCGCCGTCGCCAGATGTCCACGCTCTTCGGCGCTGAGATTCGGTCCTTTGGCCCAGGCTTTGTCGAGCAGATCGGCGGCACGTTCCACCAACAAGCGAACGCCTTCTAGGGCCACCCAGAATTCGCCGTAATGGGCGAGCACATACGGATCTTCCCGCACATCCTGGGTGCTGGATTTATGCCAGGGCCGGGTTTCGGTGAGGGTGTATTGCCGCGCTTCTTCAAACGCACCTTCGGCAATGCCGAGGAACATGTGGGTGAAGGTCAGTTGCGCGATCAACGGCCGCAGGCAGGCGAACGGTGTGCTCAATGGACCGGGATCGAGCAGCAATTCAGACTCTTCGACCCGCACCCGTTCGAAGGTGGCGCTGCCGCTGTCGGTCTGGCGCTGGCCCATGTTGTTCCAGTCGTTGTGCAGGGTAATGCCACTGCGACCACTGGGGATCGCGGCGATCAACAGTTTGCCGCCAGCAGTTTCATCCACCGCCGAGGCGATCAGCATCTGTGAATCGCTGGCGCCGGAGCAGAAGCTTTTCTTGCCGGAAAACTCGCGCCAGCCGCCGAGGTTTTTCACCACGGTGCGGGTGTCCAGCGGATTCAGGGCGTTGCCCCAGAACCAGTTTTTGCGCGCGGTTTGCTCGAACCATGGCTGCCACTGCTCGGGTTTGGCGAACAGGCGCACGGTGGCGAGCATCAGGTGATGGAAACCGAAGACGTGGGCAATCGAACTGTCGACCTTGGCGAACTCGCGCACGATGGTCAGGGTTTCACTCCAGCTCGCGCCGAGGCCGCCGTACTGGGTGGGAATGCTCAGCGCGAGCAGACCGCTGTTGCGCAGGGCGTCACGCTCAGCCTTGGGCGTACCGCCACGTTCGTCGCGTTCGACGGCGGTCAGGGCAAACTCGGCCGCCAATTGGCGGGCGGTGTGCAAGGGAGAGAGCAGGGCGCTTTGTGGTTTGGCCGTCACGCGGGGAATTCCTTATATGGACGACGCTTTCTGTAGGAGCGAGGCTTGCCCGCGAAGCAGGCGCCGCGGTGGTTCCGATGCACCGCGTGATCGTTCTTCGCGGGCAAGCCTCGCTCCTACAGGAGCAGTGTCAGGCAGTGTCAGGCCGACGCTTTTGCCGGCAGCACATCATTGGCAATCATTTCGCCAAACGGCCCGGTGAGGTTGGTCACGCCACGTCCCGCAAGACTGGCATACGGCTCCGGCAGCAGCGGGAACACCAGTTCGGCAAAGCGATACGCCTCTTCGAGGTGCGGGTAACCGGAGAAGATAAAACTCTCGATCCCCAGGTCCGCGTATTCCTTGATCCTCGCCGCCACTTGCTGTGGATCACCTACCAGCGCCGTCCCGGCACCGCCGCGCACCAGGCCGACGCCGGCCCACAGGTTAGGGGCGATTTCCAGGTTGTCGCGCCGCCCGTCATGCAACGCTGCCATGCGCCGCTGGCCTTCGGAATCAAACCGCGAGAACGACTTCTGTGCCGCGGCGATGGTCTCGTCGCTGATGTGCTCGATCAGTTTGTCCGCGGCTTTCCACGCCTCTTCGGCGGTTTCGCGCACGATCACGTGCAGACGAATCCCGAACTTCACCGTGCGCCCGTTACGCGCGGCACGCTCGCGCACATCGGCGAGTTTTTCCGCCACGGCGGCCGGTGGCTCGCCCCAGGTCAGGTACACGTCGACCTGCTCGGCGGCGAGTTCATGGGCCGCTTCCGAAGAGCCGCCGAAGTACAGCGGCGGATAGGGTTTTTGCACCGGCGGATACAACGCCTTGGCGTTCTGCACTTGCAGGTGTTTGCCTTCGAAGTCGACGGATTCGCCTTGCAGCACCCGACGCCAGATGTGCAGGAATTCGTCGGTGACTTCGTAGCGTTCGCTGTGATCGAGGAAGATCCCGTCGCCACGGTTTTCGTCCGGGTCGCCACCGGTCACCACGTTGATCAGCAAGCGGCCGTTGGACAAACGGTCCAGGGTGGCAGCCATGCGCGCTGAAACGGTCGGCGAGATGATCCCCGGACGAATCGCCACTAGGTATTTCAGGCGTTCGGTCAACGGCACCAGCGCCGAAGCGATCACCCATGAGTCTTCGCAGGAGCGCCCGGTGGGAATCAGCACGCCGTAGTAGCCAAGGCTGTCGGCGGCTTGCGCCACTTGTTTCAGATAGTTGAGCGTCACCGGGCGGGCGCCCTGGGTGGTGCCCAGGTAATGGCCGTCGCCGTGGGTGGGCAGGAACCAGAAAACATCCATGAAGAGATCCTTAAGCGATTTTCAGCAGATTTTTGGGGTGCACGCCAAACAACGGCGCGGCGCGTTCTGCAGCAAGACGAATGCGGGCCTTCAAGGGCTCACTGGTTATTTGATAATTCGAGAAATCGGCTTCGGTGGCGTACACGCCAATCGGCAGCGTCAGGGCCTGGAAGAAACTGAACAGCGGCCGCAGCTGATGATCGAGTACCAGGGCATGGCGTTCGCTGCCACCGGTAGCAGCCAGCAACACCGGGGTGTTGATCAGCGCATTCAGGTCGATCAGGTCGAACAGGTGCTTGAGCAGGCCAGGGTAGGAGCCGCGATAAACCGGCGCGGCGACGATCAGCAGGTCGGCGCTTTCGATGGCTTGCAGCTCGGCTTCGATCTCCGCACTCAATTCCTGACGGGCGAGGGCGGCGCCCAATGGTCGGGCGATGTCGCCCAGTTCGATCAACTTGCTCTCGATCGGCAATTGCTCGCCGAGTTCGGCCAACAGCGCTTGGGTCAGCACCAAGGTGCGGGACGGACGCCAGGTACCGCCGGAGAGGGCAACGACTTTCAATGGACGCGACATGATCAGTTCCTTTTTAAACAGTTGCTCAGGGAGCAGTGAATAGTCACTGGGCTTGAGCAAGACCTGTACCAATCCTTCGAAGCCCCGTATCCCGGGGCTTTCAGCGTTATGGTCGACGCAGACTGTGTGACTGGCAGGGCCATTTGTTGAATGGCTGTTGCCTGGCAAACAGTTGCGTGGGCAACAGCGGGTGAAGCAATGCAGTTGTTATAAAGGCTTGCTGTTATTCCGTAAAAGATCATTAAAAGATATTTATAGATCTTTATAGAATATGCGGCGCTGCGGTCCCGCGGCCCCTGATACCCACTATCGAGAGCGTTGATTTCTGCCAAACGCAGGCCGGGCGTAGCCTTCACACATCGCCAAACACAACCTTGTCAGGACGCTCACCATGAACCGCTTACTCACTGTTTCCTTGCTCCTCGCCGTCTCCGTTCTCGCTGGATGTGCCAGCCATGTTTCGCCTGAACTGCGGCCCTACACCGCCGAGGAAACCAAGGAACTGGCGATGGAAGCGTTGAATCGCCAAGGTCTGTCGTTTGAGGAATACCACGCGAAAAAAGCTGCATTGCTCGGCCAGCCAACCAAGTCGTTTGGCTTTGATAGCCAGGGCGAAATGAACGCTGAACGTGCCGTACACCTTCACGGTCGTCCTAGCTGATCCGCGACTGTACTGCTTGAACTTTTACCCAACTGTCCATGGGTTTCCCGCAAGGCGTGCGATAGGGTCAATACCTGACTGACCCTGACGGACTGCCACCCATGCTCTCGCTTGATCTGTTGCTGGGCTTCGCCCTGTTTGCCCTCGTGACATCGATCACACCCGGCCCGAACAACACCATGTTGCTGGCATCGGGCGTGAACTTCGGCTTTAACCGCACCATCCCCCATATGCTCGGTATCACCTGCGGCTTCTTCGTCCTGGTGGTCGCAGTGGGTTTTGGTTTGGGCGCGGTGTTTCAAACCTATCCGTTGCTCTACACCGTCCTGCGCTACGTCGGCGCGGCGTATTTGCTGTATCTGGCGTGGAAAATCGCTCACTCCGGCCCGGTGTCCGACAACGAACAGGGCGAAAGCAAACCGATCACTTACCTCAGCGCCGCCGCGTTCCAGTGGGTCAATCCCAAGGCCTGGATCATGGCTATCGGCGCGATCAGTACTTACACGCCGATGCAGGGCTACTTCACCAATGTGATCGTGATTGCCGCCGTGTTCGCCCTGATTAACCTGCCGAGTGTCGGCATGTGGGCGGGTTGTGGAACGTTGTTGCGCAATGTGTTGAAGGATCGCCGCTGGTTGCGGATCTTCAACTGGGGCATGGCCCTGCTGCTGGTGGCTTCGCTGTATCCGTTGTTGATCGAAAGCTTTAGCTGACGCATTGCTTCAACCGGTTGGCCGATGCCTGTTAAGCTCGACTTCAGGAGCGTTCCTACGCACTTTTAAATGAAGTTGTTCTTCTTTAACGGCCTCCGATCAGGTATTGCTGAGGTGCGGATAATTCGGCGTCGCCCACAAGGTGACGCTTTGAACTGTTCAGTCACGAGCCTCCTGATCCCGGAACACGCTCTGCGAGTCTTTTTATGAATAAACGTCCGTTGTATTTCGACTACGCCGCCACCACGCCGGTGGATGAGCGGGTCATCAAGGTTATGGTCGAGTGTCTGGGTTTCAACGGCAATTTCGGCAACCCGGCGTCCAGCTCCCATGCGTTTGGCCAGCAGGCCCGGCAATCGGTCGAGCAGGCGCGCCAGCAGGTGGCCGAACTGGTCGGTGCCCAGGCGGACCAGATCGTCTGGACCTCTGGCGCCACCGAATCGAATAACCTCGCGCTCAAGGGCGTCGCCCAGGCCCGCGGTGTGTCCGGCGGCCACATCATCACCAGCCAGATTGAACACAAGGCGATTCTCGACACCGCGAAACAATTGCAGGACGCCGGTGTGGCGGTGACCTATCTGGTGCCGGATGCTGAAGGCCTGATCACACCGCAAGCGGTCAGCGAAGCCATGCGCGACGACACCTTTTTGGTCTCGCTGATGCTGGTGAATAACGAACTGGGAACGGTCAACGACATCCCGGCCATCGGCCAGGTCGTGCGTAATCGTGACGCGTTGTTTCACGTCGATGCGGCCCAAGGCGCCGGTAAAGTCGTGATCGATTTGGCCGAATGGCCGGTGGACCTGATGTCGTTCTCGGCACACAAGATCTATGGCCCCAAAGGCATCGGCGCGCTGTATGTCGGTCCGCGTGCGCAACAGCGGTTGCAGGCGCAGATTCACGGCGGCGGTCACGAGGGCGGCTTGCGTTCCGGCACCCTCGCCACGCACCAGATCGTCGCCATGGGCGAAGCGTTTGCGTTGGCGGCGAGTTTGTTTGATGACGAGAAAGCCACCATCGTGCATCTGCGCGAGCGCTTGCTCGAACAACTGCTGAGCCTCCCCGGCGTGCGCCTCAACGGCAGCGCGACCCAACGAATTCCCCACACCTTGAGCCTGACCTTCAATGAAGGTGAGTTCAACGCGGCGGCGCTGGGCCATTCGATCGCGTTTTCCGCGACCTCGGCCTGCAATTCCGCCAGCAATGCGCCATCCCATGTGTTGCTGGCCCTGGGGCACGACGCCCGTACGGCCGGTCGCACTATCCGTTTGAGCCTCGGGCGATTCACCACCGAGCAGGACATCGACCAAGCGATCGAACTGATTAAAGCGGCCAATGCCAGCGCCCCGGCGTTCTGGCAATAAGCCGGTAAAGCGCCGACTCAGATCGGCACTCAACAATAATGATGAAGTGGTTAGCAGGAGACATGATGAGTACGCAGCCTTTGACCAATGGATTGGTACCCCAGCGCCTGGCGCAAACCCGTGAGCTGATGAACCGCGAGGGCATTCACGCCCTGTTGGTGCCGTCGGCCGACCCGCACTTGTCGGAATACCTGCCGGGTTACTGGCAAGGTCGGCAATGGTTGTCGGGCTTCCACGGCTCGGTCGGCACCCTGATTGTTACGCCGGATTTCGCCGGCGTCTGGGCCGACAGCCGTTACTGGGAACAAGCGAGCAAGGAGCTCAAGGGCAGCGGCATCGAACTGGTCAAGCTGCAACCGGGTCAACCCGGGCCGCTGGACTGGCTGGCCGAACAAACCCCTGAAGGTGGCGTGGTTGCCGTCGATGGCGCGGTGATGGCTGTGGCCTCGGCGCGTACGCTGGGCGGCAAACTCGAAGAACGCGGTGCTCGTCTGCGCACCGACATCGATCTGTTGAGCGAAGTCTGGAGTGATCGCCCAAACCTGCCGAACGAACCGATTTATCAACACTTGCCACCACAAGCGACGGTCAGTCGTGGCGAGAAGCTGGCCAATCTGCGCGAAGTGCTGCAGGAGCGCGGTGCCGACTGGCATTTCATCGCCACCCTCGACGACATCGCCTGGCTGTTCAACCTGCGCGGCGGCGATGTGTCGTTCAACCCGGTGTTTGTGTCCTTCGCCTTGATCAGTCAGGAACAGGCAACTTTGTTTGTGGCCTTGAGCAAAGTCAGCACCGAGTTGCGCGCCATCCTTGAACAGGACGGCGTGACCCTGCGCGATTACAGTGAAGTGGCCGATGCCTTGCGCGGCGTGCCGAGCGGTGCGAGTTTGCAGGTCGATCCAGCCCGCGTCACTGCCGGGTTGCTGGATAACCTGGACAGCGGCGTCAAACTGCTGGAAGGCTTGAACCCGACCACGTTGGCCAAATCCCGCAAAAGCCTGGACGACGCTGAGCACATTCGTCGGGCCATGGAGCAGGACGGCGCGGCGCTGTGCGAATTCTTCGCCTGGCTGGAATCGGCCTGGGGTCGTGAGCGCATCACTGAACTGACCATCGACGAACACCTGACCGCGGCCCGTACCCGGCGCCCGGATTATGTTTCGCTGAGTTTCAATACCATTGCCGCGTTCAACGCCAATGGCGCGATGCCGCACTATCACGCCACCGAAGAAGAGCACGCGGTGATCGAAGGCGGCGGTCTGTTGCTGATCGACTCCGGCGGCCAGTACCTGGGTGGCACCACCGACATCACCCGCATGGTGCCGGTCGGCACGCCAACCGACGAGCAGAAGCGCGATTGCACGCGTGTGCTCAAGGGCGTGATCGCGTTGTCCCGTGCGCAATTCCCTCGGGGCATTTTGTCGCCGTTGCTGGACTCGATTGCCCGCGCGCCGATCTGGGCGGAGAGCGTTGATTACGGTCACGGCACCGGGCATGGCGTCGGTTACTTCCTGAACGTTCACGAAGGCCCGCAAGTGATTGCCTATCAAGCCGCCGCAGCACCGCAAACCGCGATGCAGCCGGGGATGATCACTTCCATTGAGCCAGGGACTTATCGTCCGGGTCGCTGGGGAGTGCGGATCGAAAACCTGGTGTTGAACCGTGAAGCAGGCAAGAGCGAATTCGGCGAATTCCTGAAATTCGAAACCCTGACCCTTTGCCCGATCGACACTCGATGCCTGGAGCCATCGTTGCTGACTGACGACGAGAAACAGTGGTTCAACGGCTATCACGCTGAAGTGCGTGAGCGTTTGAGCCCGCTGCTCGATGGTGCCGCGCTTGAGTGGTTGAACACCCGGACCGCGGCTATCTGATCGACTTGAGTTCAGGCGCTCGCTCGAGCGCCTGGCTCATTTCATTCAGCTCAAGGCTTCAAGGACGAAGTCCAGTCGGTCCTGGCCGAAGAACAGCTGATTATCGATAAACATACTCGGCGCACCGAACACGCCGCGTTGCACGGCTTTCTCTGTGTTGTCCTTGAGTGCGGCTTTGACCTCCTCATCGGCGGTCAGGGCCAGCACTTCGTTCGGGTCAAAATCGTTTTCCTTCAATACGGCCGCGACGGTCGCCGGGTCATCAAGGCCGCGGCCTTCCACCCACAGTGCTGTGAACAAACAATCGATGAAGTCCTGGAAACGCTCCGGTTGGCGCAATTGCACGCCAGTCACGGCGCGCATCAACAGCAGCGTATTGATCGGGAAGTGCGGGTTGTATTTCAGCGGCACGTCGTAGCGTTTGGCGTAGCGGTCCAGGTCCTGAAACATGTAGCGACCCTTGGCCGGGATCATCGCCGGTGAGGCATTGCCGGTGGCCTTAAAGACGCCGCCCAACAGCATCGGAATGTAGATCAACTGGCTGCCGGTCTGCGCACAGATCTTCGGTAGTTGGGTGTACGCCAGGTAGGTGGCAGGGCTGCCAAGGTCGAAGTAAAACTCCACGGTTTTGCTCATGGTCGATGCACTCTGCTTATTGTTGTAGGGGGAGGGCTTACCAGCGTTCGTTCCAGGGGCGCAGGTCGAGCTCGAAGGTCCAGGCATCCCGTGGCTGACTGTGCAGGTACCAGTAGTTTTCGGCAATGTGCTCGGGGTTGAGAATGCCATCCTGATCCTTGGTCGCGTACTTTTCCGGGAAGCTTTCGCGGATGAAGTCAGTGTCGATGGCGCCGTCGACTACGACGTGCGCGACATGGATGTTCATCGGCCCCAGTTCCCGGGCCATGCTTTGGGCCAGGGCACGAATGCCGTGCTTGGCACCGGCGAACGCGGCAAACCCCGAGGCACCGCGCAAGCCGGCGGTGGCGCCGGTAAACAGGATGGTGCCCCGTTGGCGAGTGGCCATGCGCTTGGCCACTTCGCGGGCATTGAGAAAGCCGGAGAAGCAGGCCATTTCCCAAATCTTGAAATATTTGCGCGCGGTTTCTTCGAGGATGCTGCACGGCACGTTGGCGCCGATATTAAAGACGAACGCTTCGATGGGACCGATCTGGGTTTCAATCTGCTCGACCAGCGCAATCACGTCCTCTTCCTTGCGCGCATCACAGGCAAAACCATGGGCTTCACCGCCGCTGGCCTTGATGGCGTCGACCAACGGTTGGAGTTTATCGGCGCTGCGGCGAGTGACGCAGGCGATGAAACCTTCCTGTGCGAAACGCTTTGCGATGGCGCCGCCAGTAGCATCCCCCGCGCCGACAACCAGTACGACCTTCTTGTTATTCATGGGTAGATCCCTTTGGTAAACGATCGTTAACTAAACGAACGTTATGCTACGATCCGGCCAGCGTCAAGGCGATCAATCTGAGGACAAGGCAATGCGTTACTCGCCCAATCACAAGCTGGAAACCAAAGAGAAGTTGCTGGAAAGCAGCGCGTTGTCGGCCAAGAAGTCGGGTTTTGCCACGGTCGGTGTCGATGGTTTAATGAAGGCGATCGGTTTGAGTGGCGGGGCGTTCTACAGTCACTTCTCGTCGAAGGATGAACTGTTCGCTGCCATCGTCGAGCGAGAACTCTGCCAAAGCCTGGACCGATTGGGTGGGCATGGTGAGCAAGATCGCGCCAGGCTCGAGCGCTGCCTCAAGCATTACCTGAGCATGTCTCACGTCGAGCAGCCGGAGGCCGGGTGTGCGCTGCCTGCGTTGGGGGCGGAGATTGCTCGTTCAGATCTGGTGGTACGCCAACAGGCAGAGATCTGGATTTGTCGGCTTCAGGAGAGCTGGGCGCGGATTCTGGACAGCGACAGCCTGGCCTGGGCGATTCTGTCGCAATGCATTGGCGCGCTGGTGGTGGCGCGAATGTTGGCCACTCCTGATATCCAGAGAACCGTGCTGCAGTCCAGTCAAGACGAGATTGGCCGCCAGATTGCCGGGCGGGGTCCGTCTATTTGCAAATGACGATCATGCTGCGACTGGTGTAGCCGGCGGGGTTGAGACCGAACGGATAGTCGCCGGGCTCTTCCACCGAGTCTCCCGACTTGGCGATGACCTTGTAGCCTTTGGGCGCGCACGAATTGGCGGCGCTGGTGTAGCACTTGTCCCAGGAGGACGAGAGCCCCGAACAGTTGATATGCAGCCCTTTCTTGCCGTGTTTGACCTGGGTTCTCGAGGTCGCCGCGCAGCCTGCAACTGCAAGTATGGCGATCAGTATCAAAATTCGTTTCATCACTTTCCTTATTGCGGCCCGGATCTGGCGCCCGGGTCTGCGTTCGCTTTTGCTATCGCTTGACGCGCTCCGATGTCCTTATCTGAAAAAGTCCATGTGTGGCACTGGGTTGCGGGCCTAAACATGGCCTAATTGCGCGGCAAATACCAGAGCTTCGTCAAATCCGCTATCAATCTGCCGCGACCGCGGGCTTGGCGGCACTCCCCATGGTCATGGTGGCGCCGATAGAGGCCAGAATAATGCAGAGGATGGCCATCCATTGTGACAAGGAAAGGTATTCATGGAGGAACAGCAGGCCTGAGAGCGCGCCGATGGCGGGCTCGATGCTCATCAGTGTGCCGAAGGTGCGTGCCGGCATCCGGGTCAGTGCGATCATTTCCAGGGTGTAGGGCAGGGCGGTAGACAGAAGCGCGACACCGATGGCGACAGGGATCAGCGACGGGGTCAGCAAGGCGGCACCCGCGTGGACGATGCCGATAGGGGCGACAAACAGTGCGGCGATCATCACGCCCAGGGCGGCGGTCGTTACACCATTGTCTGCCCCGGCCTTCTGGCCAAACAGAATGTACAGTGCCCAGCAGACACCGGCGCCGAGCGCATAGCCTGCTCCCACCAGATCGATACCGGCCGTTGCGGCTCCCGTTGGTATCAATAGCAGCAAGCCGACGGCGGCGAGTGCGATCCACAAAAAGTCGATGGCACGACGTGAGGCGTAGATGGCGACAGCCAGTGGTCCGGTGAACTCCAGCGCTACCGCGATCCCGAGCGGGACCGTGCGCAAGGACATATAGAAGAGGAAGTTCATGCCACCCAGCGCCATCCCATAGATGATGACGGTGCGCAGGGATTTTGCGGTGAGTTTCGCCCTCCATGGACGCAATAGCAGCAGCATGATCACGCTGGCAAAGATCAGCCGCAGGGTGGTGGTCCCTTGAGCGCCGACAATGGGGAACATGCTTTTGGCCAGGGAGGCGCCAGACTGGATGGATGCCATGGCTATTATTAGCAGGCCAACCGAGAAGAGGGTCGAGGCAAGGCTGCGGGGTTGGTCATTCATTGCTAGGCATCGTCCAAGGCAGGAAGCGAAAGTGTTGTTTTATGTGTTGGGCAATATACTGCGCATTCGTAGAGGTCGCGTCTATATATAAGCAGGGATTTTGCGTGTCCTGATAGAAAAGCTGAATCAGGGGTTGACGGCAGATTCTGGAAGTCTATAATTCGCCCCACTTCCGGCGCAGTCGAAACGGAAAACTCCTTGGTAAACAAAGAGTTACGCAGGTTTCGGCAGTGAGTTGCTTCAGTTCATCGAGGCGCGAAAGGAGTTGAAAAAGAGGTGTTGACAGCAGCGAGTAACGCTGTAGAATTCGCCTC